>CAWAVH010000006.1:0-207794 GCA_963785395.1 uncultured Acidobacteriota bacterium
GGTGGAAGTAATCAGATGACCTGGCGGAGATTTCGGACTTCCGCCAGCGCTTGCCAGCGGCCGTTCCAAAAACTGCCGGGGAGGTCCTGGCGGAAGCTGATGCTCAAGTACGGATCGATATCGTAGGCCGCTTCGCCATAGGCATATTGACGGGTCAGCGCCCCGCCGTTGATCCACTTGTAGCTAGCGCCGAATTGAGTGTGGGTGCGTTGGATTTTGCCAGAGAAGCGCATCGCCACGCTCTGGCGGTAACGGGTCTGCAGCGCATCCCGAACTTGTCCATCCAAGTTGAGATCTCCGGGGACCATCGCTCCGGCGTACGCGTAGACTACCGCGAGATCAGATCGCTGGACAACTTTTGCCGTACAGCGACGCGCGTGCCCCACGAATCGAACACTCCAGCGTCGTATGCGAACGCATTCGATGTAGGATCTTCCAGGAAATCCGGATTGGAGACATTGCCGCGTCCGAAAACAGCGGTGTCTGCCGAACGGTCATGATATACCGCGGTTTCGATCGTCGTGCGGCTTCCAACTTTACGGCCCACGCCGAGTTCCTCGTGCAGTCCGCCCGAAAGAACTGGACGTCCATTGCGCACAAGCATCGCCGGAAACGCATCAAGCTCCGCGATAGCCGCATCTAGCGCGGCGGTGGAAGGCGGCGCCTGCGAATCGGGTTCGCTGGCGAGCAAAAGGTGTGCAGTCCATTCAGGACTAAAACGAATATCGAGATCGGCGCTGGGCCGCAACGATTCCGTCGTGCGCCCAAGGCTCGCCACGAGCACTTCGCCGCCGTAATGCAGCGTTACGTTATCGCCAAAACTGATCGAGTTGCGCTGAGCGAGACGCGCTCCGATGAACGAGAAGCCTTCAATGCCTAGCGGAGTTTGGCGGACTGTGAGGCTCGACACGGCGTTGCCGCCCAATGGCGTCCAGATCGCCGCCACGGCCGGCGCGGATAGATCCCGTCCATAACTCATTTGGGCGGCGAGCAGCAGCCGGCCCATTGAACCAACGGATTGATCGTATGCAATCGCGGTGGAAGGAGCATCAGGCAAATTGGAGATCGAGCCGGGATTCGGCGACCCGCTTGTCAAATCCACTTCGACTCGAATGGGGCGTTCCTGCGCGACGTCTGGCAAATTACTGATGATGGCGGTGTTGCCGTCAACCATTTGTAAAATGGGACGAGTCGCCGCTGAGGTGCGAACAATCCATTTCCAGTCATCGGCGCTTGTGGAACTCACGGCTGGCCCGTGGCGCAGGCGATCGAGCGAAGCAAATACCGTGGTCAACTCCACTTTAACGAGAGTATTTAGATTTGAGATGACTTGCACGTTGCGCTGAATGGAAGGGAGGAAGCCCGCGAGAGTTACGCGAACTTCATAAAGACCAATAGGCACGCGCGCATCCGCGAATGTGCCTCTCTGATTGGTAAAAAGCTGAGCGCGCAACGGTACGCCTGAGGATTCTTCGATTAGCGTGATGCTCGCGCCCATCTGGGGAATGGCGTTGCCGTCCCGCACAATTCCGGTGAGCGCACCAAAACCACTCGCAGCGCGCGCAGGACTGCCTATGCTCAGGCCGACGCCCAGCACCAGGATCCCACCAAGTAGGATCCGCGAGGATCTCGTCATCACGGCCTCCCCCAGCGCGCTACTTCGCTGCTGCCGCGCGCTCCTGCGCTGCCGGCTTCACCGTGAAATCCGCGTTTTGCGCGAACGTCTGGTTTGCCAGCTGGTCCTTCACAGTAACCTCAATCTTATACTTCCCCGGCTGCATTCCGTCGAGAGAAATCATTCGCTCGATGGTCAATTCCACGCCGGTCTCTTTGAGCTTTTCTGAAGTTTCAGTTTCCTTGAAAATTTCCTGATCGCCGCGCGTTACACGGTATTCCACAACCACATTCGACTTATGGGTGGTGTCGTCTACTTTCAGGTTGTAAACCTGCATGTACACGCCCATCTTTTCGTTCCCTGCAAATTCCTGTTTCAGCTCCGGAGTGACCTTCGAATCGCCGATGACGAACTGCCCAAGTCCGATTTGCTTCGGTGATACGTGCTCGATGTCGTGCGCGATTACAAGCGTGCTGCCATCGATCGAATCATCCTTGAAAGCATGCACGGCGAGACGCAGATTCTCCACGCCCACGTTTCCGCTCTGTACGTCTTTCACAACTACGTCGAGGCGATACAGTCCGGGACGCAGCGGCACAATTTTTTGATAGATCGAATCTTTCGTCAGATACTGCTGAAAAAGCGAATCCGGAAAGTCGCGAGAAACTGTGTCTTCGAATGTCTGAACGACGCGGCCGCCGATTGTGCTCACGCGGCCGAATATATTCAGAGCCGCGGAATGAACGTCGTCCTTCTCTTTGAAAGTCATCTGCCGGTTCGGAACTTGAATGGTGATCGGCACCATGATGCTGTCTGCGGTTACACGGAAGAAATCAAAGTGATACAGGAAATTAAGCTGGTTGCGCACAATGCGCGCGCTCACCAACGCCGATAAATCTTTGAACTTCACAGGTGGCGCCACCTGAACTTTTGAAAATTGCTCCATCCTCGCGAACGGATCGGAGAAACTTTCGGTACTGAATTGGGAGATAGGGCAGGAGGTACCGTTTGGATTGCTGGATCGCTGCGCTTGCGTCGCGGTTCCCTCCGCTTCCATGTCGCTCATGCCGCCGCCCGGCACCTTTGCCAGCGCGTCTTTTTCGCAAGGATCCATCGTGAGGTGGTATTCACCGCTGCCGCTGGGATCCACAAACTCAAGATCTATATTTTCACCAATGCCTTCGAGATAGTTGTAATGCCAGTCTTCAAATGGGTATGCGGAGGTTTCGCCGCCGCCTTCTTCAGGCGTGCGCTCGATAGGCCCGCCAGCCGGATGCGAGTCCTTGTCATCTGGCTTTCCCCAGATGATGTAGATTCTTCCGCGATCCGTTTTCCAGCCAGGCCAGCCGGATGAAAACATTTGGTTCGCGTAAGCGATCCGGCGATAGTGCTCTTCCTTGAATTCGTTTTCCGGAGTATCTGGTGTGGGGTCGCGCCGCAGCCAAAATTGTTCGATGAATGATTCCCGGTCTTCATTCGTCGTCAGCTGCAGAAACGCCGAGCGCTCTTCCGGCGTGATGATGTAAATCACATCTTCATCCAGCCACTTTTTGTACGGAGTCTCGAGTTCTTTGTAGGCCTTCTTGGTTTGCTCTCGCGTCAACTTCTGCTGTTGTGCTGGAGTGAGCGGCGCTTTGCCATTCTGAGATTTCTTGGGGTCTGTATTCTCTTGGGTGCTTTCTTGCGCGGGTTTTGCGTGGAGAACCGGAACAAGCAGACAAGCCGAAATACCACTCAAAAGAAGCCAGCGGCTCAGTCTGTACATATGGACACCCCTCCCGATTCTAGAACCCGGATTCTATCGCCCGATGTGAAACCCCGTCAAATGCGGAATTCTCCCTTTCCCCTGGGAGTTCCTACGCCTGTATCCCCTTAGATTTGCCGTACTCTCTCTGGGGTTGCCCAGATAATACGCGCCTTTCTGCCATGTGCTGTTATAAACCACACGTCTCGAAGGCCCGCGCTGAAGAGCCTCACTCGGATGCGATCGCACTTCTAAAACAGGCCGAATTCCGTTACAATGGCCGTAGGCGAACCGCTACTTTTACCCCTGCCGCACGGTCCGGATGTAACTTCCGCTTCCATGGCACGCAGGTATCTCCGTGTCCGGCAGTTATGTACTGGGCAGCGTAGGTTTAGCGGGGAAACTTTTGAAGAGGCGGACACGTAATAACTGAAGGGGACGGCCGGGTGGGCAATTCTTCCTCCCCAAGAGGCTCAGAACAGTAAGATGAAAACGTGGCAAAAGATCAGTATTGGTGTCGTCGGCATCGCAATCGCGGCAGGAATCGTCGCCTACAGCGTTAACCAGGCGAACAAAGATGTCGTTACCGTGCAAACGGCGCGCGTCGGAAAGCAGCGAGTCGTCTCTGTCGTGACCGCTTCCGGCGAAATTCGCCCTCGAACGTATTCCAATGTCCTCGCGGAGGGCATGGGCCGAATCACTGATATTTACGTGAAAGAAGGGAATCACGTAAAAAAGGGCGACGTGTTGATGCAGGTTGATCTTGTTCAACCGACGAGCCGACGTTGCCGCGCAATCAGCCAGCCAAGCTTCCGCACACGCTGCTGCAGACGCAGCCGAAGCTGCCTACCGCCAGGCTCAGGCCGACCTGAATACTCAAAAGGCGAACCTCGATAACGCCGCCCAAAATTGGAAGCGCGGTCAAGATCTCTTCAAAGACGGGTTAATCCCCGCGCAGCAGTACGATCAGTACAAGTCTTCGTATGACGGGGCCGAAGCGACAGTTGCTTCTGCGACGGCTCACCTCGCCCAGGCAAAAGCGCAGATTGCGCAAGCCCAGTTCAGCTTGGAACAATCAAAGAGCCAGTTGGTTCACATGCAAGACGTTTTGAACAAGACGACTTACCGCGCGCCGATCGATGGAGTCGTCAGCTACATCGCGATGCGCGTTGGCGAAGACGTTGTTCCGGGAATTCAGAATTCTTCGGGCAGCTACTTGATGACAATTTCCGATATGTCAGTCGTCACCTCCGAGACAATGGTCGACGAGACCGACATCATCAATCTGCGGCCGGGCCAAAAAGCTCAAGTCACAATTGACGCTCTTCCTGGCCAGACATTCAGCGGAATCGTCACAGAAGTCGGCACGCAAGCCGTACTTCGCAGTTCTGGACTTGCAACAACACAAACGACTACCGGTTCCCAGGAAGCCCGCGATTTTAAAGTGGTGGTCACGCTCGACCAACCGCCGGTGAGTTTGAGGCCGGGACTTTCCTGCACTTCGAAAGTAACTACCGCCGAACGCGAAGGTGTTGTCGCAATTCCGATTCAGGCTTTGACCATGCGCTCGCGCAAGGATCTCCAAGACGCCGCGAAACAAGCTTCGGCAAAAGGCAGCGATTCCAGCGTTACGCTGGCAGCTGCACCAGACGATCCGACCAAAAGCGCCGCCGTCATCGCCGAAAATGCGACCAAGCCCGATATCCAGGGCGTGTTCGTCGTGCGAAACGGCAAAGTAGTTTTCATCCAGGTGAAGACCGGAATTTCCGGAGTCACCGACATCGAAATCACAGACGGCCTGAAAGAGGGCGACGAGATCGTCACAGGAAGTTATAAGGCCCTGCGAACCCTGCGCCCGGATTCGCCTGTGAAAATAGACAACAAAAGTAAGGAACTAAAAGATGCGGGATCGGCCTGAGCGGCGTCTAAATTGAACGGAGCCTAGCCGACGATGCCAGTAGAAACCGCTTCCGAAACCTATCGCCAAGACCTAGTGGATCAGGGTCTTGCCATCAAGACCGAAAATCTGTGGCGCACTTATCATGATGGGGACCGAGGAAGTCCATGCCCTTCGTGGCGTTGATATCGAAATCAATCGCGGCGAATACGTCGCGATCATGGGTCCTTCCGGTTCCGGCAAATCCACGTTGATGAATCTGATTGGCTGCCTCGATTCGCCCAGCAGCGGAAAATACTGGCTCGCCGGGCGGCTGGTAAGCGATTTGGATGACGACGAGCTCGCCTACATTCGCAACAAAGAAATCGGTTTCGTCTTTCAAACTTTTAATTTGCTGCCGCGCGCATCGGCGCTGCACAACGTCGAGCTGCCGCTGATCTACAACGGTACTCCCGCTGAAGAGCGCCTGGTTCGCGCAAAGGAAGCGTTGAGCAAGGTCGATCTCACCGACCGCATGTATCACAAACCCAATGAGCTTTCCGGCGGTCAGCGTCAGCGCGTCGCTATCGCCCGCGCTCTCGTCAACAAGCCATCGATCGTGCTCGCGGACGAGCCCACCGGTAACCTGGATTCAAAAACCGGCGAAGAAATTATGGGCGTTTTCGAAAGCCTGCATGCGCAGGGCAACACGATCATTCTCGTCACGCACGAACCCGATATCGCCGAGCACGCCTGGCGCGTAATTTACATTCGCGACGGCAAAGTGGAATCCGACAAGAAAACCCGATAGCGTTTTATTTTTTTGCGCGACCGCATTCTTTGATCGACAAATCCCTCTCCATATCCACGCGCGGTTTGCGCGGCTTCGAATGCCCGCATAGAATTCCGATTCTGTGTTTGCAAAACGCACCAATTGGAATCTGGAACCGAATCGTTTCGCGCGAGCGCTTGAGGCGCATCGCGCCGCGGGAAGGAAACTTTTCGATCTCACCGCATCGAACCCAACAACATGCGGCTTCGAATATCCCGGTGAAGCGATACTTGCTGCTCTCAGCGATCCGCATTCACTTCAATATTCTCCAGACAGCAAGGGATTACTGAGCGCGCGCGAAGCTGTTGCGGCCTATTACTCCACGCTGCCCGGCTACTCCGGTGGGTTTCAAGGCGCGAATCCGGAAAATATTGTGCTCACGTCCGGCACCAGCGAAGCGTACTCCTACGTGTTTCGGCTCTTGTGCGAAGCGGGCGATGAAATTCTCGTCCCCGCCCCCAGCTATCCGCTATTTCAGTTCCTCGCCGATATCAACGATGTTCGCCTGGCGCCCTACCAGTTGATCTACGATCATGGATGGCAAATTGATTTTGATTCCTTGAACTCCGCAATTTCTCCGCGCACGCGCGCGATTCTCACGGTGAATCCAAATAATCCCACCGGTTCTTTTCTGCGTGAGCACGAAGCGCGCGAGCTTGCGGAACTCTGCGCCGCGAAAAATCTCGCCATCATCGCCGACGAAGTATTTCTCGACTATCTGTTTGACACAACTGCGGAACGCACTTTTGCGGTGGAACAACGCTCGCTCTGCTTCACGCTGAGTGGACTCTCTAAAATCTCCGCGCTGCCGCAAATGAAACTCGCATGGCTTGTTGCTAGTGGACCGGACGCGCTCGTCAAACCAGCGATCGAGCGCCTCGAAATCATCGCCGATACTTATCTTTCTCCGGGAACTCCTGTGCAGATCGCCGCTCCACATCTACTCGCTCTCCGTGGCGAAATTCAGCCGCAGTTGCGCTCGCGCATCGCCGAAAATTTGCGTCAACTTGATTCTTTCCTCGCCCGCGCTCCACACATCTCCCGCCTTGAGCTCGCCGGCGGCTGGTACGCCGTGCTTCGAGTTCCAGCAACACTCGCCGACGAAGATATGGCTGTCGCACTACTCGAGCGCCATTCCGTGCTAGTCCACCCAGGAAGCTTTTTCGATTTTCAAACAGACGGCTTCATCGTGGTAAGTCTCATCGCGCCACTTGCCGATTTTGCGGAAGGCGCTACGCGCCTCATAAATTTCTTCGCCGCATAATCTGTGGCTACAAAAAACAAAAAGCCCCGACTCGTTTCTGAGTCGGGGCTTTTCTAATTTTAATCCCTGGCGGTGACCTACGTTCCCACACAGTTACCCGTGCAGTATCATCGGCCCTGCGAGGCTTAACTTCCGTGTTCGGGATGGGAACGGGTGTGACCCTCGCGGTATAGCCACCAGGAAATCCTGGAAGCTCGATTCGCGATCCGCAAGTCCGAAAAAGCCCTCGCACACCGCAAATCAATCTTCACGAAATTTTGGTTTTTATATTCTTTGAAACCGGAGTCAAAAAGCCAGAGGACAAGCCTCTAGCCTTTCGACTCCAATTTCCTGAATAAGCTGGCGTTAATGCATACTTGCCTGAATCGGACGACGATTTAGGAAAGTTTTATGGTAAGCCGAACGGCCGATTAGTACGGGTCAGCTTCACGCATTGCTGCGCTTACACCCCCCGCCTATCAAAGTCGTAGTCTTCGACTGGCCTTCTTATCCCGCCGAAGCGGGATTGGGAGATCTTATCTCGGGGCGAGCTTCTCGCTTAGATGCATTCAGCGATTATCTCTTCTCGACTTCGCTACCGAGCTATGCCGCTGGCGCGACAGCTCGTACACAAGAGGTCAATCCATCCCGGTCCTCTCGTACTAGGGACAGCTCCCCTCAAATCTCCTGCGCCCACACCAGATAGGGACCGAACTGTCTCGCGACGTTCTGAACCCAGCTCACGTACCGCTTTAATAGGCGAACAGCCTAACCCTTGGGACCTTCTACAGCCCCAGGATGCGATGAGCCGACATCGAGGTGCCAAACCTAAGCGTCGATGTGAACTCTTGGCTTAGATCAGCCTGTTATCCCCGGCGTACCTTTTATCCGTTGAGCGATGGCCCTTCCACGCGGAACCACCGGATCACTAGACCCAGCTTTCGCTCCTGCTCGACCTGTGTGTCTCGCAGTTAACCCGGCTTGTGCTCTTGCACTCCACGGTGGGTTTCCAATCCACCTGAGCCGAGCTTTGGGCGCCTCCGTTACAATTTGGGAGGCGACCGCCCCAGTCAAACTACCCGTCTGGCCATGTCCTCCAGCCCGTCGCGGGCTGTAAGTTAGAGCGACAGAACGATCAGGGTGGTATTTCACTGTTGCCTCCTCCCCAGCCAAAACCAGGGACTCAAAGGCTCCCACCTATTCTACGCAGAACATTCCGTTACTCATGACCAGAGTGCAGTAAAGGTGCACGGGGTCTTTCCGTCTAGATGCGGGCATCCGGCGTCTTCACCGGAACCACAAATTCGCCGAGCCGTTCGCCAAGACAGTCGCTCTATCATTACACCATTCGTGCAGGTCGGAACTTACCCGACAAGGAATTTCGCTACCTTAGGACCGTTATAGTTACGGCCGCCGTTCACCGGGGCTTCAGGTCGGACCTTCGGGCCTTGCGGCCTTGAGCCCTCGCTTTAACCTTCCGGCACCGGGCAGGTGTCACCCCCTATACGTCGTATTCGACTTTGCAGAGAGCTGTGTTTTTGTTAAACAGTTGCAGAGCGCATTTCACTGCGGCCGCCTCGGGCTATAAACCCTAGCGCGGCGCCCCTTCTCCCGAAGTTACGGGGCTAATGTGCCTAGTTCCTGAGCGAGCGTTCTCTCGAGCGCCTGTGGATATTCACCTTGTCTACCTGTGTCGGTTTGAGGTACGGGCACCAAACGAACTCCTTAGAGGTTTTTCCTGGCAGCGTGAAATAGGAGACTTTGCGGCCGTGCGGCCTCGGGACCTGTCTCACTGTTGAATGACCTCACGGATTTTCCTGTGAGATCCAGCTTACACAGACCCATCGGGACATCCATCACCCGACTCCCTTATCCTTCTGCGTCACCCCATCGTGATAACGTTCATTTGGCGGGACAGGAATGTTGACCTGTTGTCCATCAGTTACGCCTTTCGGCCTCACCTTAGGACCCGCCTAACCCTGAGCGGATTAACCTTCCTCAGGAAACCTTAGACTTTCGGCGATGCGAGTTCTCATCGCATTTATCGCTACTTATGCCGGCAGGGTCTCTTGCGTGGCGTTCAGCAGTCCTCTCGGTCTGCCTTCAGACTCCACACAATGCTCCCCTACCAAATCGCAAAACCTTTCGGTTCTGTGAATTTCGCAGCTTCGGTCGTACACTTTAGCCCCGTTGGATTGTCGGTGCATGACCGCTTGACCAGTGAGCTGTTACGCTTTCTTTAAAGGATGGCTGCTTCTAAGCCAACCTCCTGGCTGTCTGAGCGGTCACACTTCCTTTCCCACTTAGTGTACAGTTAGGGACCTTAGCTGGCGATCTGGGTTCTTTCCCTCTCGACCACGAAGCTTATCCCTCGCAGTCTCACTCCCGTGTTGCTGTCCACGGCATTCGAAGTTTGATTGGATTCGGTAACCTTGATTGGTCCCTAGTCCATTCAGTGCTCTACCACCGTGGCAGACCACACAAGGCTGCCCCTAAAGGCATTTCGGGGAGAACGAGCAATTACGGAATTTGATTAGCCTTTCACCCCTACCCTCAGCTCATCAGAGCAATTTTCAACTTACACCTGTTCGGTCCTCCAGCCGCGGTTAAGCGGCCTTCAACCTGGCCAAGGGTAGATCATCCCGCTTCGCGTCTATTCCCACAGACTTGTCGCCCTATTCGGACTCGCTTTCGCTACGGCTCGCTTGCGCTTAACCTCGCCTGAGAGAATAACTAGCCGGCTCATTAAGCAAGAGGCACGCCGTCAGGCTGTTCTCAAGCCGAAGCTTGAGACATAGCCCTCCGACTGCTTGTAAGCATGCGGTTTCAGGTTCTATTTCACTCCCCTCGCAGGGGTGCTTTTCACCTTTCCCTCGCGGTACTGGTTCACTATCGGTCGCCAGAGAGTATTTAGCCTTGGAGAGTGGTCTCCCCAGTTTCCCACGGGATTTCACGTGTCCCGTGGTACTCAGGATATCGCTTCGAGTCCGGTAGAATTTCGACTACATGGCTTTCACATTCTTTGGCCCCGCTTTCCAGCGGGTTCGTCTATTCTCCGGTTTGGTAACTCTACTTACGCGATCCTACAACCCCGGGATATAAATACCCCGGTTTGGGCTGTTCCGATTTCGCTCGCCGCTACTCTCGGAATCTCTGTTTGATTTATTTTCCTCCAGGTACTGAGATGGTTCACTTCCCTGGGTTGGCTCACACCCGCCTATGTATTCAGCGGGCTGTAACCGACTGTTGTCGGTTGGGTTTCCCCATTCGGACATCTCCGGATCAATGCTTGCTTGCAGCTCCCCGGAGCTTTTCGCAGCTTGCCACGTCCTTCATCGCCTTCTGGCGCCTAGGCATCCACCGCACGCTCTTAGTAGCTTAACCATAAAACTTACCTAAATCCCCCAGACCCTGCTTAGGGGGTCCAGGCCCTCTGAAATTTCATTTGATTGTCACTCCAGGAAGGTCGTCCACCGCTTCGCCCCCTCTACGTGAGTAAAAAGGGCCCTACGTTGGCTCGATTCAGGCAGTTCGCCTTTCCACAAATACTTCGCTCGATTCGTGCAAATATGCGGTTTTTGCGGACACTTCTTCCTCGGATAACTGAGGCGTCTATGCCGCAAATGCCAGCTTATTCAGTTTTCAAAGAACTCTGGCCTCGGTGTACCGAAGCGCGCCGATCACGTCGGCGTGTGCAGCCCTTCTTCAGCTGCTACCAATAAAAAACCCGGCGTCGAGCGCCGGGCTAAACCGCCATTCCTTGGCGGCTTTGCGCGTAGCTCGACTGATTTCTATCCAGTGCTCGTAGCTGACCTCACTAAAGTTCCCAACGCTTAATTTCAAAACGAAGGAACTACTCTACATCAGCCCCTGACAAATCCTAGAACGCATCCGAGAGACGCGTCCGCCCACACTTGCTTGGGCAGCACTCTAGGCAGATTGGGAGTATACCAGAAAACTTTCCCACGTCAAGTCCACCAAAAATGTTTCCTCCCGAGCAACTGTGCAAATTTCCAAGCCATGTGGAAATCGCTGATGCACCGCACTCCTGGTCTATCGAGTTGCTGAAAACGGTGAGCGATTCCGTCACATCAAAAACTTCGCTAAAATTCTTATTTCGGAGCGCCGGAGGCACACAACCAAACGTCAGCCCAGCGTGGAAGCGCTGGGTTACCTGTCCACAACAAAATATTCTGGAGCTCCGTAGGCGCGGCACTAAACCGGCCGGCGAGGAATTCCGAACCTCGAAGAAATCCCTCGCGGCCGCCGCACACAATCTCTTGCACAAACCATCCGAACACTCGCGCGCGGAATTTGCAATCGTTCACGCAAACGGTTTCTTCAATCCAGAAAAATCAAAAAAACTCTTTGCCACTCGAGTCGTTTCCGTCACAAATGCCGGAAAATTCTCCGGCTTGGTATTGATTCCTCGCTGATAAACGATAAGCGTGCTTCCAGCGCCCTCAACGTTCCAATCTATGCTCGATCCATTCGCCGCGAAATACGACAACATTTCCGGCGTGAACAGCTTCCGAACTTTTTCCTCATCTGTGCTCAACAGCCGGTATTTTTTCGCGAATTGTGGATGCGACTCAAACTCGATCTTCTTGCGCAACATTCCACGCCCTAGTAGTGAAACGGAATGTTGCGGAGCCATCTCGAATTGCGGAAGCCACGCATCCTGCCTGAATGCCGCCAATGTTTGCGAGACGTAACTCTTGCCAGCGCCGTACGAATAATCAAAAAAACTCGCGCTCAACCCATCGCGGTTGCCGGTCATAATGTTCCGAAATGTTTGGTCGCTCCGCTCTTCAAAGAGCGGTGTCTCAAGCTTAGGAGCGGACGCACCGCGAACCCAATCCTCTTCCTCAAACGTCAATCCAAGCTGCCCCGCCACAATCCGCAAAGCTTCCGTGCGATTCCGCGTCTGCGCTCTGCTAACAAACGACCCGATCACGCCCGCGGCAACAATCGCGACGATAAATAACCAAGACCATCCGATAGCGGCGTAATGCACCAATCTCACCCCACTATTTCCGCCGAACTATATAGCATTTGCCCCCCGGGAACGCCGATCTCCGCATCGGCGCCTTTGCCTTTGCCGTTGGAACTTTTCCCCTCCTCACGCCATTACCATATCGAAGGCTCAAATCGGAGCCACGCAAGAAACGCCGACCGCATCCGTTCTAATTGCGGAGGCGACAAAACGAATCGCCATGGAACCTACACCCGAAAACGCCGCCGTCGCGACAACACCCGCACCCGCCGCCACCTCTACGGCCACTGACGAGCAACTGATGCTCGCTTGCTCCCACGGCTCGGCCGATGCGTTCACCGAATTATTCGCGCGCTACAAGCAGCCACTCTTCGGATTCTTCCGCCGCCGCGTCGCCGATCCCGCGCAGGCAGAAGAACTCACGCAAGAAACTTTCCTCGCCATCCTTCGCGCGGCTTCCCGTTACCAACCCACCGCCCTTTTTCGTACCTACCTTTACGCGATCGCCTTCAAAATCCTGCGTGCGCATCGCCGCAAAACCGCATTCCGAGCTACGTTTCTCGGAACAGCGACGCACTCAAACGAGCCCGCCTCGCGCAACGCTACTCACACAGAAATTTTGCTCCGCGAAACCATCGCCAAGCTCGATCGCATCGATCGTGAAATTCTTCTCCTCCGCGAATTCGAGCAACTAAGCTACGTCGAAATCGCCGAGCTACTCGCTCTGCCGGTCAATACAGTTCGCTCGCGACTCTTTCGCGCGCGCCTCGCGCTCCACGATTTGCTGGCGGCGCCGGCACATAAATCATCCGCAACATTGCTCACGGAATCCGCATCTCACAAAATCAGAGGAACGCGCATGAACGCCGCCACACACGCAATTACACCCGAAGAACTTATGGCATTTCTCGATGGCGAACTCCCCGCCGCCGAAGCGCAATCCGTTTCCGCTCACGCGGCCCAGTGCGCCGAATGCTCCACTTTCGCGGAAAAATTTCGTACCGTGTCGCATTCACTTTTGAATTGGCAAGTCGAGCCGGTTCCACAAAAGCTGGAAAATTCCCTGAAGGGTTTCGCAGCCAACCCAGCTCAATCAAGAAAGCCGCGAAACCAAGCATTTTCATCCGTGCCAGCTTCTGGAATTGGAAGCAATGGACGATTCGTGCCGCAGCCGCTACAGCAGCGCTCGTATTCGCATTAGCGATTGCGGTCCCGCCTTTCTTCCATCGGGAAGACCGCAGGTCGTTTTCAAGGATTGAAACAATATCTCCAAGTTGACCGGGCACCCGTACACCCCAGCAGCGCGCAGAGCAAGCCGCTCCGCAAGCCAGAGCAATTCAGCGCGCGGAAGTGGAGGAAATGGAAGACAAGGCAGCGTTGGCCCGCCGTGAGCAGGAGGCTGCTGTTACCGAGAACTTGGCGGTTTCGCCCCAACCACGACCAGACGCCGCGCCAGCAGCTTCCATTGCTGCACCAATGATCGCGCGCGTCGCATCGCTCACCATCGAAGTGAAGGATTTCGACGCGTCACGCGCGCAGCTCGATGCGATCCTCGCGAAGCATCACGGCTATTTCGCGCAACTCGATGTCACCACTCCAGAAAATTCCGCCCGCGAAGTTCAGGCATCGCTGCGAATTCCAGTCGACGAACTCTCCGCAGCGCTCGCCGATCTGAAATCAATCGGCCGCGTAGAAAATGAAACGCAAAAAGGCGACGAAGTTACGCAAGAGCACGCCGATCTAGTCGCTCGCCTGAAGAATTCACGCGAAACCGAAGATCGGTTCCGCGCCATCCTTCAACAACGCACAGGAAAAGTTTCCGACGTACTTCAGGTGGAAGAAGAAATCGCGCGCGTCCGCGGCGAAATCGAAAGCATGGAAGCCGAGCAAAAAGCCCTGGAACACCGCGTAGATTTCGCCACCGTAGATTTGCAACTCACCGAAGAATACAAAGCGCAGCTAAACGGCCCCGCCGATTCCGTACTCACGCGCTTCCACAACGCCGTAGTAGCCGGCTATCGCAACGCCTCCGAAACAGTAGTGGGTATAGTCCTCTTCTTCGCCGAATACGGCCCGGGCTTAGTGGTCTGGCTGGCGATCCTTTCAATCCCAGTAATCTTCCTCCGCCGCCGCTACCGCAAATCTCTAGCCACCCTGTAGAGCAGCCATTCCTGGCTGCTGCCGTATGCACGTCCGACGTGGCTTCCGTAGGGGTCAGGGCTTGCCCGACCCAGGGGTGCCGCATCCTTCGAATTCCATAGTGGTGCGGGTTCTGACTTTCCCCTATCCCCCAGGTCTTCCTACGTCCGAACCCCCACAGTGAACCCCAAAACGCACCTAACTCCTTTAGAATGAACAACTTTTTAGTAATAGTACTAGGTAACCCCATTATTTTCATCATTTTACAAAAACAATGGGGTAGGGGTATCAAGCCATTTTTCCGAGCATAATTTACCGTAACACATTGATATTAATATACTTAACTCGCATGAACGGAGCCAGTTCCGTTCGTCAGACCCTCGAAAGCGACCCTTAATTTCCCCAAATTTCACCCCAATTTGCCGCTAATTTCCGACTGATTTTCTCGATTCCTTCCGTTGACTCGCCACTCCGGCAAGCCTAGTATCGTCGCCATGCGCCTGAAATCTCTCGCTCTCCTCTTCGCTCTCACTTTCGCAATCGCCGTGAATTCACAATCCTCTCCGCAGGGCGATGTCGGCGAAGTTCATTTCGCCAATTCCGGCGCCGCATCCGCGCAAGCCAGTTTTCTGCGCGGACTCGCGCAGCTCCACAATTTCGAATACGACGACGCAGCCGCCGAATTCCGCAAAGCGCAGCAAGCCGATCCGAATTTCGCCATGGCCTACTGGGGCGAAGCAATGACGTACACGCACCCTCTTTGGTATGAGCAGGATCAACCCGCCGCCCGCGCCGCGCTGAATCGACTTGCCGCAACTCCCGATGCACGCGCCGCAAAAGCGGCCACCGCGCGCGAACGCGATTATCTTCACGCTATAGAAATTCTCTATGGCGATGGCACAAAAAACGATCGCGACGATTCTGTATTCGCAAGCGATGGCGAGTTGTTCACCAGAAATATCCCGCCGATGTTGATGCTGCCGCGTTTTACGCGCTCTCGTTGATGGGCACATGCCACAACGGCCGCGAAATTCCTGTCTACATGCGCGCCCTCGCAATTCTGGAAGATCTTTTCTACGCGAATCCAAATCATCCCGGCGTCGCCCACTACATCATTCACGCGAGCGATGATCCCGTTCATGCGCCATTGGGGCTTCACGCCGCGCGCGCATATTCCAAAATCGCTCCCAACGCCGCTCACGCGCAGCACATGACATCACACATCTTCATCGCGATGGGAATGTGGGACGATGTTGTGCACGCAAATGAAGTTGCAGTCGCCGTCACAAATAAACAAGCCGAAGCGCAGCACAAGCCCGCGCGCGTTTGCGGGCATTACAATCTCTGGCTCGAGTATGGATATCTCCAGCAGGGCCGCGTGCAAAGCGCACGCGCTACTCTTGACGCTTGCTCAAAAACGGTTTCGCAAACGGATCCATCATCCGGCGCGGATGATACTTGATGGCAAAAACCCGGGCTCGGCCGTTCGCAGAAATGCGCACGCGTTATTTAATTGATTCGGAAGATTGGAACGGCGATGTCGCCGCGATGAAATTCCCCGCGAACGGAAATGCTGAAGCGCGAACCACGTTCGATTTCGGCACGGGTTACGCAGCGATTCATCGCAACGATTTGCCGGCCGCGCGCTCGGCGTTTACGGATTTGCAAGCCGCCAGCGCAGCGCTTTCCGCCGACTAAAAGGCGGAGCGCATTTCATGCAGCGCATAAATATTTTGAATGGCGAACTGCAAGCGATGATCACCGCAGCGGAAGGAAATCTCGCGCAGCGATCAAATCCGTGCAGGCGCTGACACCCACGGAATCCGCGATGCCATTTGAATTCGGCCCGCCGCCGATTGAAAAACCAACTTACGAATTACTGGGCGAACTGTCTCTGCAAGCAGGAAACGCTGCGCAAGCACGCGACGCTTTCCAAATAGCTTTGCAGCACACACCGGAACGCACCGCAGATCTCGAAGGATTAGCTCGCGCGCAAACCGCCGCCGGAAACGCAGACGCGGGACGCGAAATCGAAGCGCACCTTCGCCAAATTTGGCACGGCGCCGATCGCATCCCGCCCGCGCGTCCATGAAAGTCGAGAAGGCGCGCAAGAAATCGAGCGACATCAGCCCTTGTTGTGCTTGAAATATTCCACCTGCCGCAAACGCTTCGCGGCTTCTTCTTTCGTCTTGTACGGACCGCCTAAGATTCTTCCCGGTTTTCTCGGACAGAACTTTGTAACCGCCTTTCACTTTCTTGATCATGATTTCAACTCACTTTCGAAATCACTCGCAATCACTCTTATAACTCTCAATCGATCCGAGTGGAATGCAGCAATCACTGTAATTCCCGTTTGCCCGTGCATCTCAGCTCGCATTTGCCATCGCGCGGCGATCGTCTTCGTCGCCGCTGACCTGTACCTAAACTGTCCCGCGTACTATGGGCTGCGCTAACTCTACATAGGTAGAGTTCACGCATGGCCACCAAGATTCGATCATCCAAACAAACTCTCGCGCTGCTTTCCGTGCTGGCAAAGAAGGCGACGAGCTGGCACTACGGCTACGCGCTGTCGCGCGAAACTGGACTCATGTCGGGCACGTTGTATCCGATTCTGATGCGGCTCGAAGAGCGCGGCTGGCTCGAGACGCAGTGGGAGACTCCGCCACCCGGTGGGCGTCCGCCGCGGCACATGTATCGGCTTACATCCAGCGGGCGCGCATCCGCGGCTGAGGCGGTTTCCGCCGCGCGCGCAACGGGAGCGCTGCAACTTGCGCTGCAGCAGGTGCAATCCGCATGAGCGCCGCCAAACATTCATCACGCATACCGCTCGCCACACGATTTGCCGCGTGGGCGTTCCGCGGAATCGTTCGCATGTGGCCCGCCGATACGCGCGACTGGGCCCGCGGCATGCAATCCGAACTCACCGATATCACCGATGCACGCGAGAGCCTTCGCTGGCTCCAAGGAGGAGTAATGTCACTCACAAAAGCCTGGTGGAATCGCGCACTCTTTGGCGCCAAATCCGGCGAACGCCGCCCGCTCAAATTGCCAGGAATCGGCGCGATTGCGTTCCTGTTGCTGGCAATCATCTCTCTAGCTCTTCCCGGAATGCGGCAGGGATTGACGGCTGTGGTTCAAACTTGGCAAAGCTCGCGCGGGGGCCTTTCAGACTCCGAACTCCGAGCACTCGGCGCGCAAGCGGAGCGCACTCACGATGCGAAATTGCTGGCGTTCGTCGCGATGCGACTCGAGCCGGATTCGTCGGATCGATTGCGCTGGGCGGATCTTGCGGTATCACTCGATCCGAGTCTT
The DNA here is from genome assembly GCA_963785395.1 of uncultured Acidobacteriota bacterium. GTDB lineage: Bacteria > Acidobacteriota > Terriglobia > Acidiferrales > UBA7541 > DASTCZ01. The sequence continues at coordinate 17,758 of CAWAVH010000006.1, forward strand.
ACCTGGATTTACTTTCAGATGGACCATTTTTACTTGCCCGAGTATCAACTGACCGAAGCCGAATTCGCTCCTCGCGCTGCACGTCTTCAACAATGGGATTCCTCAAACTCGGTCGTATATCTCATGCAAGCGGATCGCCTGGTTGATTCCGCCAAATGGAATTACGGGTACAGCGATTTCGGCGGAAAATATGAGTTCAGTGACGCTGCTGTCGCGTTTGCGAAGAGCAATCCGAAGTGGGCCGAACTCATGGACAAAGCGTTTCGCGCGCCGCGGTTCGATGATTACTCTCGCCGCAGATTTGAACTCAGCCTTGCGGTAACGCGCGAACACAATCTAAACCAGCTTGATTTGACGTTCTCTGTTTTCAGTTCACGATTGCCAGACCTGTTCAAACTTCACCTCTACTCAAGTGCGATGTTGAGGGAAGGCGCAATTCTGGAAGCTGCGGGGGATTCCTCGGCCATACAAAAGTATTGGCTTGCTGCGAACTTCGCGCAGCGGATGAAACTCGGCGATGGCGAGGAGACTATCGAGAGGTGGAGTTCTCTGGGCATGATTCAGAGATCATTCACAAAGCTGCAAGCGCTTCTGGAAAAGCAGGGACGCACCGAGGAAGCCAACTACGCTCAGTATGAAGCGCAAAGCGCTACTTCAGAAATACAGGCACTACGAGCGAACAACTTCCAGACTGGTTGGAACCAGAGGACTGCGCTTTGGACTGGCTTGATGATTCATACTTCTGCGCTTCTGATGATCACTGCCGCATCGCTAACACTAATCGCTCTTTTGTGGATTGGCATTACCTATAGAAGCGATTCGCGTTCGATGGGGCGTAGGTGGCTTTGCGCAACTGGACGTTACTCGCCGGTGTTGCTGGTGTTTTCGATCGTGCTGTTTTACAGCAACTACTTTCCATACGTCACCTCATTTCGCGACGCGTCTCCCGATAACCTTCTGCGGCTTACGCGAACCTACAGCTTGATGCTCGATATGCCGAACATGATCTCGGGAGGCACCAACATCCATGGCGCGTTTATATTCTGGTCCGCGATTACGGTCGTTGGAGTCGGGATTGCGGCAATTATGCTGGTACGGATGGCGCTGCGGGATAGGTTTGATAAGCAAGCGGCGGCGTAGTTGACTTGGAAGAATGAGTTGCCTACGATGCGCGGAAATGACGACTCCGCGCATCGTAAACGCTGATACGAACTCCAACTACTTTCATCGCATCTGCTTTGCACTTATGTTGATGTGCATCGCGTGCGGGTTTGCCGATAGCGCGCGGGCGCAGGCGCCTTATGCGGTTACGGTGCAGCGCAATGTTGCGGTGAAGATGCGCGACGGCGTCACACTTTATGCCGATGTGTACCGGCCGCGCGGCGACGATAAGTTTCCTGTACTGCTCACACGCACTCCTTACGACAAGACCGGCAACCTGGGAACGTGCATGCGCATTGCGGCGGCGGGATATGTTTGCGTGGCGCAGGATGTGCGCGGGAGATATACGTCGGAAGGCGAATGGTATCCCTTCAAGCATGAATCCGAGGATGGATACGACACGATTGAATGGTTGGCGCACCAACCTTGGTCAACGGGAGTGATTGGAATGTTCGGCGGATCGTATGTTGGCGCGACGCAGATGCTCGCGGCGATTACCCGGCCTCCACATCTCGCGGGAATTTTTCCGGTGATCACCGCCAGCAATTATCACGAGAACTGGACGTATCAGGGCGGCGCGCTGGAACAGTGGTTCGATGAGGAGTGGACGTCGGGTTTGTCGGAAGACACCTTGCGGCGGCAAGTTGTGGGCGGCGCTCACGCGCTCGAGTGGGCGAACACTTTGCCGGTTTCGGACTATCCAGTGATCAAGTCGCCCGATGCGAAAGGTGTCGCGCCATATTTCCAGGATTGGATTGCGCATCCGAGCTACGACGATTACTGGAAGCAGTGGGCGATTGACGCGGACTACAGCCGCATCAATATTCCCGCGTATCACGTTGGCGCGTGGTACGACATATTTCTTGGCGGCACGCTGAAGAATTACATGGGGTTGAAAGCCGGCGCGGGGAATCAGATCGCGAAGGAGAACCAGCGGCTGCTGATTGAGATTGGCGGACATGCGGGCGGAGGTCCAAAGATCGGGGACGTGGATTTTGGTGCGCAATCGCAATACGACACAACCGGACTGATGCTGCGCTGGTACGACTACCTTTTCAAGCAGGCGAAGAACGGAATGGAATCTGAGAAGCCTGTGCGCGTGTTTACGATGGGTCGCAACGAGTGGCGCAACTTCGATGACTGGCCGCCGCCGGGAGCGCAGGCGCAAAGGATGTACCTACACTCGGGCGGGAAGGCGAACAGTTCCGGCGGTGATGGAAGCCTGAATTCCACTACGCCGAAAGCGGAGCCCGCGGATCACTACGTTTACGATCCGGCGAATCCTGTGCAAACGCGCGGCGGCGGATTGTGCTGCGACAACGGACAACTTGCGGCGGGTCCGAAGGAACAGAGCGACATCGAGAAGCGCAACGATGTGCTGGTGTTTACGAGCGAACCGCTGGCGGCCGATCTGGATGCGACTGGTCCGGTGAGCGTGGAATTATTTGTGCAGAGTTCCGCTGTGGATACCGATTTCACGGCGAAGCTGGTGGATCGTTGCGTCCAAATGGATTCGCGCAGAATATTACGGATGGAATTCTGCGGATGCGTTACCGGAATTCAATGGAGAAGGCGGAGAATATTTCGGCAGGGCAAGTTTACAAAATCACGATAGATCTTTGGGCGACGAGCAATGTGTTTCTTGCGGGGCACCGGATTCGAGTGGATATTTCCAGCAGCAACTATCCGCGGTTCGATCGCAATTTAAATACCGGAGAAACGGACGTCGCGCATGCTACTAAGAAAAATGCGGCGACAAATACTTTGCTGCACGACGCTGCGCATCCCTCGGCGTTGAGTATTTCCGTGTTGCCGGCGGGCAATTAGGCGCCTACGCGGAAGCGCTTTGTGGTTGAAGGATCGCGGCGATCAACAGCCCCAGCAGAAGGCACTGAATTCCTTCCATGCAGATCCACTTCACGGCGAGCATGTGCGGGACCTCGAGAATAACCCACGAGTAGATCGAAGAATAAACCTCCGTGACGAGGGCGAGTAAAATTCCAAAGCGGATACCCTGCATCGGCCACGGTTTGTTTTCAACTCCGCGAAGATAAATGAGGACCGCGCCGGTGACGTAGATGACGTTCGCCAGCAGAATCGCCCACATGCGATGTGTGATGTCCGCTGGATCGCGCCAAGAACTGGCCGTGGCCATGTAATCCGGCGTGAGGATCACCTGATGAATCAGATAGGAAGTGGCGGACTGCAAGATGACGCCAGCGACGATTGCACCGATGGTTTTTCCCGTGCTCATATTTATGCCTCCGGAGGAAATCTGCCCGCGACCACGATCAGGAAGAAATTAGCGCGGAGCCTATCATTGCGGTGGGTGGAATGGCGAGGGATTTGTGGGCGTGCGGGCTCACTGCAAAGGCGCAGAGCTCAGGGGAAAAGTCGAACGGCAAGAGCGTTCACCACAGAGACACAGAGGACACGGAGAATGCGAGGAGGGTAGGTTAAGGCAACAATCAGTTGATTCTTAAGATCGGGATACCCAGAATTGAGCGATCCTCGGGTGTCCTAGGAGAATTCCGGTGGGGCGAATTCAGAGGTTCAGTGCATTCGGCGCGGTACTAATTTTTGGCGGCATTTCCGGTTTGTCGCAGCAAGCTGGAACACCGGTGAAAACCGAGAGCCTCTATTCGGTAGCATTGTTTTCCAGCATCGCTGAAATGGAAAAGTCCTGGGGTAGCATCGACGACAGCAAAATCCTCAACCAGGTCCGAACCGATTATCGGCACATGCTCGTCGAACAGGACGAAAACATTACGCGCGGACTGCCGACGGAAAAAGGGGACTTCCACGTTGAATATCTTGACGACCGCGGGATGATTGATCGGTATGCGAAAGTGCATAAGGAATTTGCGATCATTCGAATTTTTCCGATCGAGAACGACGGGGCACGATTAAAGATCACTATAAATGTCTATTACTTCACTTATCGGCGACACAAGAAAATGTTTGGACTTTCAGACTGGAGTGAAGTTGAGTTTCGATTTGACTGCGATACGCAGAAATTTGTGGTAGCGAGTGTGAAGCTCGGTGGAATTTGAGTTTGGTGACGCACCTACGGCGCTCCGGAAGAACCTTATTTAATGGGGCAGGTTACCCAGGCCCTGAGGGGCCTGGGCTAATTTTTGGCGAACGGCCCTACAGGCCGTGGACGGAAACGGCAAAGGCACGACAGAGGCAACGGCAAAGATTAGAGACTGCGAGGCTGAAGCCTAGCGCTACATGGGCAAAGGCAAAGAGGCTGACCCGCATTGGCAAGCCCCGCCCTGGTTGTGGCCGATCACCAGATTACGCAGCGGCGCTCTGTTGGGCGGACCATGGCGTCGCCGGGTTTGCAGTTGAAGGCTTGCTGGAATTCGGGCAAGTTTGAGAGCGGGCCGATTACGCGATATTTGCTAACGGGATGCGGATTCGTGAGGACGAACTGGCGCTGGGCGTCGGGTCGAATTTCGTCGCCACGGGATTGTCCCCAGGAAATAAAAAATTGTTGTTCCGGCGTGAAGCCATCTTGATCGGGCGGGCGCGGCTTGCCTTTCAGCGAGCGTTCGTAGGCGAGATAGGCGAGCTTTACTCCGCCGAGATCGCCGATGCTTTCTCCCAAAACTAATTTGCCGTTTTCGTGCAAGCCGCCATCGACGGTGTATGCGGAAAACTGATCGACTACGCACTGGCCGCGGGCTTGGAATTCTTTGTAGTCGGCGGGAGTCCACCAGTTTTTGAGTTCGCCGGTGCTGTCGTACTTCGCGCCCTGATCATCGAAGCCGTGAGAAATTTCGTGGCCGATTACGGGGCCGATGCCGCCGTAGTTGGTTGCGTCTGTGGCATTCACATCGAACATCGGAGGCAGCAAAATTCCCGCCGGGAAAACAATTTCGTTGAGCAGCGGATTGTAATAGGCGTTTGAAGTTGGCGTGGTCATTCCCCAGCGGAGGCGATCAACCGGTTTGCCGAGTTGTTGGAGATTATCTTCAATTGCGAAACGCCGAGTGGCGACCAGATTTCCCCAGTGCGAATCGCGCGAAATTTGTACGCCGCTGTAATCTTTCCATTTATCCGGGTATCCGACTTTGGGATTGAAGGTGGAAAGCTTTTCGAGGGCTTTCTTTTTGGTTTCAGGACTCATCCAGGCGATGGTGGTGATGTCGTCATGCAGCGCGAGAAGGATGTTGTGGACCATTTCCTGCATGCGGGCTTTGGCTTGAGGCGAGAAAGTTTTTTCGACGTATTTCTTGCCGAGGGCTTCACCGAGATTGCCGTCGGTGGATTCCACGCAGCGCTTCCAGCGCGGCTTCATTTCGGTGGCGCCCTCCAGATATTGCTGATTGAACGCGAAATCTTCCTGAACGAAAGGCGCTGAGAGATCGGAAGAGGCGGTGGCGAGCAATTGCCAGGTCAAATATGTTTTCCAATCGGCGATGGAAGTCTGCTGCAACTGGCGCTGAAATTCCTGCATGAACTTCGGCTCATCGACATTGATTGGGACGGCTGCATCCACGTTGTATGACTTCAAAAAATCTTTCCAATTGAAATCAGGGGTCAGAGCCTGCACCTCGTCGAGTTTCATCTTGTGATCGGTGGCGGCGGGATCGCGCAGGGCGACATTGGTGAGGGTGGCTTGTGCGTAAGACGTTTCGATGCGCATCACAAGCTGGGCATTGGCCGATGCGGCGTCTTTGCTCGAGCCTGCGAGTACAAACACTTTTGCGATGTGCTCCAGATATTTTTGCCGCGTCTCTTTGGCTTTGTCGTCTGTATTGAAATAGAAATCGCGATCGGGGAGACCGAGACCTGCAGCACCAGTGCCGGCGATGATTTGCTGAGGGTGATGCGGGTCCTGTTGCGCGCCAAAACCGAATGGCGCGTCGACGGCTTCCTGTTGCAACTGTGTAATGACTCGCTGTAAATCGGCGCGCGACCCGATGGATTGAATGAGATTCATCTCGCGGCTGATTGCCTTGACGCCGAGCGATTCAGCTAGCTTCTCGTCCATGCAGGCGCCGTAGAAATCGCCGATGAGGCGCTCGGTGGATTTTGGCGCGGCGGTGGTGGAAGCAGCGGCTTCGTCGAGAATTGTTTTCAGGACATCTTTTGTGGATTCGCCGGCGGCCCAGCGCTTGCTCCAGATGACCATGGAGGCGGGAATCGGATTATGAGCGCGCCAATTGCCATTTGCGAATTCGTAGAAATCCTGACAGGGCTTGGCATCGCGATTGATGTCGGTGATGTCGATGCCGTGCTGGGGCTTATCCTGCGCGACGAGCAACGATGTTGCGCAGAAAATTGCGGCGATACCGAAATATTTAATTCGCATGTAGACCTCAGGGCGCGTGATGACCGATGGGAGAAGACTACATTCGAAGACGTGGAGATATCAAGGACGCTTCGCGATTGGGCAATGAGATGTGAAGAGAAAAATCGAAAGGCGAAAGATGCCGATACGGAGATCGGCGCTCCCAGAGAAAAATCCCTAATTTGTTATTTGGGGAGAGAGGCTGGTTTCGCGGATTTGCTGGAGGCGGCGGCTCCAGGCGTCGTGGATTGGCGATTCAGCGTAGGCGTCTGCGGCGTCGCGATTGATGAATTCGATTACGAATCCGAAGTCGAAATTTGTGGGCTCCATGCGGGCGGGTTTGGTCCAGACATTTTTAATGCCGGGAATTTGTGAGGCCATTTTTTTGAGGCCTGCGATCATTTCGTCCTGTTGGGCGTCTGAGGTGCCGGGGCGGAATTTGATGAGGGAAATGGCGAGGATGGTTTTTGGCTGGCCGAAATGGTTGGGAGTGGTTTGGCCCGCTACGTAGCCGGTGGAGAAAATTATTGCGGCGATGAGAGTGAGTGCGGTGATGCGAAGTTTGCGGGTCATGGGTGGCTCCTGAATATGTGGGGATTTTAGCAAGAGGGGACATAGTAAGGCGAAGGCGCTCACGACGTTGACACGGAGAATTTGTCGTTGGGTTGGGATTGTCGTGTTAGAGCGAGTTGTTGAACCGGTGGGGATCGGTGCGTTTTGACATCTTACGGAATCCGCTTAGTGGTGATAACGGGGCACCCGCGGGCGACAGAGCTACGTTCCGGAGCCGCGGATTATGCGCATGGTGGCGGCTATGTCGGATTCGGAGGCGCCGGGGCCGCGGCCAGCTGCGGCGTTGGCTGCGTCGGAGTTGTCGGTGTCGCCTTCGCCTGGGGCGAGAAATAGATTTTCTTGCAGGCCGTGCTGCTTGGTGTACATCTCGAAGTAGCGGCCGCCGGCGGCGTAGAGAGTGGCGTGAGTGCCGCGCTCGACGATGCGTCCTGCTTCGACGACCAGGATTTGATTGGCGCGGCGAATGGTGGAGAGGCGATGCGCGATTACGAAGGTGGTGCGGCCTTTGAGGAGTTGGGCGAGTCCCTGCTGAATTAGCGCTTCGGATTCCGAATCGAGGCTGGAAGTGGCTTCGTCGAGAATCAGGATGCGCGGGATTAGCGAGAAGCGCGCGAGCGATCGAGAGGCGCTGACGCTGGCCTCCAGAAAGTTTTACGCCACGTTCGCCGACGATGGTGTCGTATTTCAATTCAAAATTTTCCGCGAATTCGTCGACGCGAGCGATGCGGCATGCGGCGAGGATTTCTTCTTCGGTAGCATCGGGACGCGAGAAAGCTACGTTTTCGCGGATGGTGCCATCGAAAAGAAAAGTTTCCTGCAGGACGACTCCCAACTGAGAACGATAGCTGCCGAGTTTCACGGTGGAGAGATCGATTCCATCGACGCGGACGCGCCCAGTGGTAGGCGTGTAGAACGCAGCGATGAGGCCGATGATGGTGGATTTGCCGGCACCGCTCGGACCGACGAGAGCGGTAGACGGTGCCGGGCGCAGCGTCGAAAGAAATTCCGTTGAGAACGGGCTTGCCGGGATCGTAGGCGAAAGTAACGTCTTCAAATTGGACTTCACCATTGATGCGACCAATTTCGGCGATGCGGCGCGGATCATTTTCTTCACGCGATTCGCGGAGAATATCGCGGGTGCGTTCGAGTCCGGCGAGCGCGTCATTGACTTGCGTGCCGATGTTTACGATTTGTAGAACGGGCGCGATGAGAAGCGCGAGAAACATGGAATAGGAAAAGAAGCCGCCGACGGTCATGTGGTGCGCGGCGACCTGGCGTCCGCCAAAGAACATGATGAGTCCGCTGACGATGCCCATCAAGACCGTGGAGGAAAGGCTCATGAGTGAAATGGCCGTCAGCGATTGCAAGACGTTGTCGAGGAGGCGCTTTACTCCGGCAGCAAAGACGGCTTCTTCGCGTTCTTCTGCGTGATAGCCCTTGATGACGCGGACGCCGCCGAGAGATTCGGTGAGACGTCCGGTAACTTCGGCTTGGATTTTCGGGCGCGCGCGGAAGAGCGGGCGAATAATCGCGAACGCTTTTCGCAGGCCGAGTCCAAAGAAAAGCAAGACGGCGAAAGCGATGCCTGTAAGTTGCGGACTCAGATGCACGAGCAAAATGAGCGCGAGAATCGCGGTGAGAATGGAGCCGCAAAAATCGATGATGCCGGTGCCAATGAGATTTCGCAGGCCGTCAACGTCGTTCATGATGCGCGAGACGAGCTGGCCGGTTTTGTTCGTATCGTAATACGCGATGGGAAGGCGGCCGACGTGGGCCTGGACCATGCGGCGCATGTCGGCAATCATTCGCTGAGCAGCTTTCGAGACAAGCTGTGTGAGTGAGTAAGAGGTCGCTCCCTGGATCGCGGTAGCGACGAAGACGGTGGCGACGATGGGGACGAGCAAATTCATCTGGCGTTTGGTGAGAACGTCGTCGACGAAATATTTTGTGAGGAAAGGAAGCACGAGACCGGCGAGACGGTTGATGACCATCAAGCCGAATCCGCCGACGATAACGAGGGGCGCAGGACGGATCAGAGGCCACACTTCGGGGATCAGCCGCCAGAGAGGGGTGTTGGGGCCCTTTTTGGCGGGCGGAGCTGCGGCTGCGGGTTTGGCTGCGGCGGTGGTGGCCATTGCTGGTGATTGGATGATTTGGAAGGCTCTAGGTTAGCACTGCTGGGAAATGTGCGCGAGGAGTGCACGTTGAGCGGAGAAAAAATGAAAATCCCCGCGAATCGTGGGAGATTCGCGGGGATTTCGATTTTGTAACGGAGCTGGGTGAGCAGCTCCCTGGAACTAGTTTTTGTTGTGATCGGGATTGTTGTCGTTTTTATCGGGCTGCTTGGACTGCGCGCTCGTTGTGGTGCCGGTCATCACACCAGTCATTTCGCGAGTGAGATACGGCATGAACGGAGTGACTTCGAAGGGCATTTTCTCGCGTTCAGAAATGCTGCCAACGGGCTTGGATTTGAGCAACTCGAGTTTGTCGCTCCACGGATCGAACTTCACGCGTCCGCCGAGCGGGAGAGCGACGATTTGATTCGCTTCAGGCTTGGTGGAATCCGCGGTAAGAGGATCGGTGGAAAGAATATTGTCACCCAGCTTCGGGCTAATGAGGTTTGGAATTTCCTTGGCGCGCGCCTGAAGTTCAGCAAGGAACATTTCAGGAGTTTTGAGCGCATCTTTGTACGGGTTGACGGGATTTGGGTTCTTGAGGAATTCGACGGCCTTTTGCTGCGCCGCGATATCTTCTTCCTTGGTGCGCGCGAAATCGAAATGCGCAAAGGTTTGTTTTTCGTTGAAGTAGAGGATGCGATCGAAGAACGCATACTGGGTGTCGACGCGATGGCCGAGAGTGATGTGAGCTAGTTCCATCGCGAGAACAGTGGCGAGGCTGGCTTCGTCAGGAAGCACATCGACCAATCCACGGCTAAGAACGATGGTGTGGCCGAGAGGAAATGCTTCGAGAGTGGAAGTCATGAGCACACGGCAGCGAACTTCGGGCTCGATATCGAGATTGTTGACGACTTCAATGTTATTGACGACGCTCTCGAGACTCTTATCGACGTCGCCCTTAGGCGCCATCAGTCCCATGCGTTCGAGGCGATCCAGGACATTGTCTTCAGCTTGGCGATCCCACTGGCGAGTTGCCTGTAGCGGAGAAACGTCTGTTGCTTGCGCCGACTGATCGTTGATGGGAGCGGCGGACTCGACCATGATCTTGCTCAACTCCTGCTCTTCGCGCGCGTGGCCGAGGTTGTAGCCCCAGAGACGAGTCTGCGCTTTGAAGGTGAGTGAGCGAGCCATTGCGTACTTCATGTCGGTTTCTTCGCTGTAGATAAAAGCGGGAAGCCAGAGGCCGGGCCGGTGTTTACGCGCCAGCTATCGAAATGGAAGAACAGGTTGGAATGCGAGCTGCCGGTGTATGCGCCATTGAAATCGCACGATCGTGAAGTTTTGGTCTTCCACCCAAATGCGGCCGACGAAGCGTCCCTTGCCGGTTTTCTGATTCGGGGTTACGTCAAATACGAGGGTGCGGACTTCGCCGAGAAATTCGCGGCGTACGTAATCGAAATTGTAGGCCTGGCGATTGAGGCCGCTGGTGTCGAGATAAATCATCTGCAAGAAGCCGTTGGGCAGAAACTCGACGCCGAAATCGAACATGCCGCTGATGTTGTGAAGGAAGCCGTGGTGATTGGAATCATTGCCGGCGAGCGAATCGAGTTGAACGCCTTTGGCGAGCTGAGCGCGGCCGAGGAAGTAACGGTCGCCATCGGGAGTCCATCCCATCTGCTTGTCATTCTTGAGATTTTGGATGTAGGTCTCGACCAGCGGCGAATACTGGCGGATGGTGTTCATCTCCAGATTCTCGCGGGCGATGATCTTATCCACGGCTTGATCTAGAGCGGAGGCGCTCTGTGCAGCGGAGGCAGCCTGTTGCTCAGTCGATTGGGCCTGCGGTGAAGCTTGCTGGTCTTGGGACTGAGCCAGCACTGGCATGGCGCAGAAAGCTAGCGCCAATAACGAGAACTTAACGGTACGCATGTTCAACACTCCTCAGTAAGCCAATTGGAATACGATATGGACGGTGGCGGGAAAATCCACTGCCTGCCCGCTGCTAAGCGCGGGCTTATAGCGAATTTTCTGTGCTGCGCGAATTGCCGATTCGTCCAAGCCGTGACCCAAACCTTTTGTCACTCCGAGTACCTGAATCTGACCGTTCGCTTTAAAAACTACAGATAACAAAACTTCGCCTTCAATCTTGAGAGAACGCGCCTCAGCTGAATAATCCGGTTGCGGTTTCTCGAGAATCTCCACGGGCTGCACAGCGGATAGCTGTTGCTGTTGCTTCGCTTTCGGCTGGTCAGTGTCTACCGCCGCGGTTGAGAATCCGCCTGATTGAATTGTGCCGCGTGAACCGCCCTTGCCGCTACTGGGAGGATCGATGGCTGTGCCGTTACCGAAACCTCCACTTGAAATTGTGCCGCGAGCACCTTTGGCTCCGCCGGTGCCATTCCCGTAGCCAGGACCGGATGGCAAATTGAATTGGCCGCTCGAATTGATGTTGCCTTTTTTGTTCGGATTGGCTGGACCGGGCATGCCGTTTGGATCGCCGAAGCCGCCGGTTTGAACTTGCGAAGCTGGCCGATTCGGAATGGTGGCGGGAGCCGCACTTCCAGTGCTGAAGGTGCCCGTTTCGATGGGCTTCTTCGGCTGCGCGGGTTGGCTCGCAGGGATATCGACTTTCGGAGCTTCGAAAACAGGCGCATTGATTTTAGGCGCTTCAGCTTTTTCGATTGGCTTTGGCTGAACTTTGGGCGCAATCACGTGCGGAACAATCATCTTCGGATGCACGGGAGGCTGAACCTTGGCTTCTTCGATTGGAAGCGGACGCGGCTTCGGAGCCACCGGCTTTGGCTTCTCCGCCACAGGTACTTCGGTGCGCGGGGCCGCGATGTTCATCACGTCAAAATTCATTTTGGGCATGAACTTTTGCGGGAAGGCGAGCGGGATCAGCAAGATTATTGCGAGGACTACAAGCTGAGCCCCCATGCTGACTCCAACAAAACCCATGCGCGATTTTTGTGTCGGAAGGAGGGCCAGACGAGCGCCGGGACCACTGCTCCCGAAAGCTGGTTTGGGGCTGACATTTTTCCGAGGTGCGGAAGCACCTGATGGGGATGAAAATCCCACATTTAAACTCGTTTGGCGTTGTTCAAGAATGGTCGTCGTCATAAACCCGGCCGATAGAGAAAAGTTTTTCCTTCGCTAAGATTAGATGCGCCGTCTCAGAAGCTAGTGCGAAATTTCAGAATGACCCGGTACAAGGGTACTGGGACGGGCTAGGTGGGCGAATAGGACTTTTGTACTACTGTTTCCTAAACCACATGGAGAGCGTACCGCCGATGGCGCATGGAACGCAAGCGCCTTCTGACGAGGTGAGAGGGCAAAAAGGCGGTTGTAGTTGCCCGCAGTTTCGTTAAAGTTGGTCACTCGAAATATTTCTGCGCCCTTACTGTTTTATCTCAGCGAGAAGTTCCTCGAAGGAGTTGACCTGCAATTTGCCGGGATTGGAGTTGAGTGGGATGGAGAATTGTGTGTCTGATTTGGTCACGCGGAAAAGGCCCAACGGCGCAGGCTTGCCCTTGTCTTCTCCAAACACCGGGACTAAATCCATCCAGTTTTCAGGAACGCCGCTACGCTTGAATGAACCCACCATTTTGAATTTTCCGTCAGGGGTGCTCTGGACTTCGGCATGGAATTCGTAACGCGGTATGCCGGTGCCGTAGACGTATTCGCGAAAAAACCAATCGAGTTTGTGATTATTTTCCAGGTCCATCGTTCTGGTCATATACTTTTCCGCGATCGCCTTGAAATCTTCGGTGGATGCTGCCTTATTGTCGTAAGTCTTGCAGAAATCGTGGAGCATCGCTTTGAAGCGTGAGTCGGGATCGGGAGCCGAAGACTCGCGCATCATCATGCGAAGCATCGTGAGAACGAAGCCGCCTTTGTTGTAGATGATGACGTCAAAAGCGCCCGGCGACAGCGAAGAAGAATCTCGGATGCCCATCCAGACCGGACCCACGGAATCATTACGCTCGTTGTGCAGGTCGGGAGCTAGCAATTCTCCGCGATCATCGCGGAGGCGCTGTTGATATTCCTTCTGGCCGTCGCGAACTTGTACGTACAAATTGCCGGAAAACTGGGCGAACCCCTCCGAGAGCCACTGGTCGTGATAACTCTTCCAACCGACAACGTGCCCCCACCATTGATGAGAAGTTTCGTGCGCACGGAAAAATTCGGTAATGCGAGGTGAGTCCTTGAATCCCAACTCGTGCCGCTGGGTAGAATCAAGGAACGTGAACACTGAGAGATAAAGCAGACCGGGCCAACCTTGCCCGTACGCGCCGGGAATGTTTGTCACCGCGAGTTGCGGGTAGGGATACGGCCCGAAATAGTTTTCGAACAAGCGGAGAGCGTTGCCGGTCTCTGTCGCGATGGTGCCTGACATCGCAGCAGGAGTTAGGTTGCCAAGCGCAACTTCAGGGCGGCCGTAGCCAGCTACTTCTCCATCCGCAAAAGCTTGGATGGATTGCAACCTGTCGTCGCCACTTCGATTGGCGAATACCTGAACTTCCGTGTTGCCGACTTTCTCTGTGGAGAGTTTGTAATCGCCAAAGGCAAATCCTGCGGTTCGCAACGGCACAGAGGTTTTCCATTCGGTGATGCGGTCGTTGCCGTCGGTCGTATCGCTCACTTTGTTGCCGGTTGCTATGAACTCAAATTTCTTAGGGGAGCGGAAATGCAGATCGAAATCGCTGCTTCCGGCGAACTCGTCGCCGCCATCCGCGATTCGCGACGGAAACCAACCGAAACTTTCCGCGAAGTAATTACCCGGGCCGACCTGGCGGACGACGCGCTTCCCGGCGTAGTGAAATGTGAGGGAAGAATTCTGGCCCGGCTGCGTGGATGCGCCGAGCACGACGGCAACGTAATCCCCATAGCTTTGAGCACGGTCTTTGCTTTCGCGGGCCTCGAAAAAGGGGAGTGAGACTCCCTGCGCGTCAGCGATTTTGTCGACGCGAAGATTCGAGTCGAGATTGAACAGAAGCACGCGCTCGCCCTGCCAGCGTTCTTCGAACATGACTTTGGCGGTTGCCGCGAGTTCGGCACCGCTTGAAGCGGTGGCATTTATGTCGTAACTGTGAATTACATAATCGGCTTTTGCGAAGGGCACGGCGAAAGCGTCGGAGGATGCACGATCACCGGCAGGAAAGCTCATCCACCGATCGAAATTCTTATAGCCCGCCGCGATGTCTGCATAGCGGCCAACTGAAATCTCTTCCTGCTGAGTAGAATCAAATTGCGCCTCGACCCATCCGTCGTCGTTGGTTTTCAAGTCAGCAAGAAATAACGTGTTTTTCGAGCGTTCACTGGCCATAACACTCTGAAAGATACGAGGGAGAAGTGAAAATCCAAGATTCTCACGCTGCTCCGAGCGGGAGGCGTATGAATCATCGGCAGACAGATCCCGCGGAGGACCATTGGACTTTTGCGGAGATTTCGTCGAAGGTGTTGTCCGTGAAACTGAAGACGGCTTCGCTGAATTTCAAGTTGACGGCGTCTGACTTCAGAAAATGTTGTAGCTTGTTGAGATTCGCGGGCATCGGGCGCTGAAACTTGCAATTTACCGCTGCCATGAAAAACGGCTGCTGTAACGACCCCATTTATGGGTTGCGCGAAGCGGATCGATCCGGATTCGAGCGTGATACGAATGCGGTCGCGAGTGATTTCGAGCTTGCTGACCTGAGCTGTCTTGGACTGGATCGAAAACAGGTTTCGCGAGGGCCGACCAAATCGCTTGCGGATCGACGGACGGCGCTGTCGGAGACTGTGCTGCTGCAGAATGTGAACCGAAGATTTGCAGCGACACCAAGAGAATAATAGCCAGGCGGCTGTTCATCGTTGATCTCCGTTGATTCGGAAGCGAGGGGCGCAGTCTGCCACATTCTCGTGGACTAGACAATCCCATCATAATCAAGAATGTTACGTGCTAGCGAGGGAGCAAGGTGATGATGGAAATTTCCGGCCTGCAGAGGAAACGAGCCCAAATCGTGGATGTGCCGATCCCACGAGTGACGTACATTTTGGAGCCGCGCTCGGCGTACCAACCTTCCAGGAAACCCGTGGATCCGCGAGGCAGCCAGAACACGGGAACAAAAGGAATTCGGATTTGTCCTCCATGCGTGTGACCTGCTAGAGCCAATGGAACGCGTCCCGCAATGTGATCGAAATATCCGGGTGCGTGGAACATGGCAATGGTAAAAACATTTGGCGGAATCGATTCGAGCGCAGGATCTGGGCGCGGTGAAGCAGTGGCGGGATCATCGAGACCGAGCAGCCAAACGTCAGGACGGATTGGTTTCGCTTCGTTCAAAAGAAAATGGACGCCAGTGTTGGCGTAGAAGCCATGCTCGTTGCGTACCGTGACAGGTATTTCCCAATTGCCGCGCACGAGCCAGACGCCAAGCGGGGCGTGCAAGTGCTGTAGAAAATTCGAGACTTCGGCGTAGCCGCCGGCCTTTCCCACCGTATCCCCAGCGATAAAAATGACGTCAGGTCGTTCCGCGTTCAAGAAGTGAAATCAGTTTTCGCTCGCGACGGCCGAAGCCGCGCGTGTGAACATCTGAAATTAGTCCTATCTTAAGCGGAGAATTCACTGCGGCGGCGTACGGTCTGATGCGTTACTTCGATCCGGTATGGCTCGATGAAGAATGCATCAACCACCACGGCTAGTGCGGCGAGCGCCGCCGCAATCAGCAAGTATCTGCGCACTTGATTTGGCCGGCCCTGCGGGAATTGAAGGCGGGGTCCTCGCGTATTGTACCGCACGATGCGGAAGGAGCCGGACGAAGCACATTGGGGAATTTCCTCGTGCTAGGCTAGGGCGGCCTTCCCATGAATAACACAGAAGCAAGCCACGAAAAAAAGGTTGCGGCGCTGGCGTCCATCGCATCGGCCGTCGTGCTGGTGTCGCTGAAAATATTTCTGACGGTGGCGACGCACAGTCTGGGAGTGCTTTCGGAGGCGCTGCATTCCAGCCTCGACCTTATCGCGGCGGTCGTAACGTATCTATCGGTACGAGTATCGGATACGCCCGCGGACGAAGGCCACCCGTATGGTCACGGAAAATTTGAAAGCTTTTCTGCGTTCGTTGAGACGGGCCTGCTGCTGATTACTGCCGTGTACATCATATATGAGGCGGTTCGGCGATTATTTTTCACTCAGGTGAGCGTGACGCCGAGTCTGCTTGCGCTGGTGCTGCTGATCGTGGCGCTTGGGATCGATATCTTTCGCGCGCGGTCTTTGAATCGGGTTGCCCGGAAATACTCGAGTGAGGCGCTTGAGGCGGACGCGCTCCATTTTTCGACAGACGTGTGGAGCACCATCACTGTCATCGTGGGAATTCTCGCGGTGTGGCTCAGCGTGCACTTTGGTTTGCCGTGGCTCCGCTATGCCGATCCGATCGCAGCGCTTGGAGTGGCTGGCGTGGTGATTTGGGTGGGCTCACGGCTAGGGAAGCGAACACTTGATGCGCTAGTGGATGCGGCGCCGCCCGGCATGCAGGAGCGCATCAGCGCTGCGGTTACAGAGCTGGATGGAGTGCTCAGCACCGAGCGCGTGCGACTTCGCCGCGCAGGCAACCGTCATTTTGTGGACGTGACAATCAGCGTTCCGCGCACAGCAAGCTTTGAGCAAGTACATGACATCAGCGATGCGGTGGAGCGACGTGTAGAGGAAATTTTGCCTGCGGACGTGATGGTTCACATGGAGCCACGCGCGCGCGACGACGAAAATTTATACGACGCGATCCGAGCCGCCGCACAACATCGCGGGCTTGCAGTGCACGAGGTTTCTGCGCAGGAGCTAGAGGGCCGACTGTTTGTCGAGCTGCATCTTGAGGTTGACGATCAACTCAGCCTGCGCGAGGCACACCAGCAGGCCAGCGAATTGGAGAACGATATCGAGCGAATCGCGGCTGCGCGAGCAGGAGGTGGCTCCGCAGGTGCGGGAGTAAGCGTAAATATTCATATCGAGCCGCTCGGCAAAGAGATTGCAGACCAGGGGCGCGCGGCGGCGGAGATGAAGGACCTAGGCCGCGCTGTAGAAGCGTATCTCAATTCGCTGACGCCGGAGTTTTCAGAACTCGTGGATTGCCACGAATCGCACGTGCGGCAATCTGGAAACAAAATTGTGGTGTCGTGCCATTGCGCGATGCACGGAGAATTGCCAATTACAGAGGTACACGACGTAACCGCGACGCTTGAAGATCGCGTGAAAGAGAGATTCCCGCAGATTTTCCGAGTGACGATTCACCCTGAGCCGGCGGACTGAATGAAGACGGCGACGGTATCCAAAGCATCGCGGCGAAGACGAATACGGCCGGGAAACATTCCAGGACGTAGCGCGGTTCGGGCGTTTCCACGCGGGAGAGATATAGCGTTCGCACGACGCAATACGTCGCGAGGAAAAGCAGAATCCAGATTTCCGATTTGCGTAGCAGGAAGGTGGCTGGCCGCGCGCGATGCGAAGACTTTTGATAAGCCCGGCAAGCGCCATTCCTGCATAAAGAAAACCAATCACCCAAAGCACGATGGTGATATCGAAATCTTTCAGGATCGTCCGAGTATTTTTCACCCGGTGGCCATAGATCTCCTGAATAAGGGAGCGCCTCAATCCTCGGCGTGAACCACAGGACGAATGCACGCTCTAGAGGAATGCGGATGTAAGTTCTTAGCGGATGCCTTGCGGTTCGTTCGCGCGCCAGAGTCTCAAATCGCGCATCCCAGTCGGCGGTAGGCGCGTCACAACAATCTTTGTTGTAGGCGTTGATTAAGGTAGAGACGCGCTGGCGTTCGTTATCGTTGTCATACGCGGTGTTGGGAATATCGTCGAGCGAGATTTGGTCTTCGGTGATCTTCCAGATGATTGTGTAGCAGTAGCGATACTCCACCATCCAAGTTTTCGTCCATGCGTAGAATCCTACTGGTACGAAGTCACCTGGTTCGTTGGCGTAACGAGCGGCCAAAATTTGAAACTCGTGCAACGTGACAGCATTCCGTATCGCCCACGGCGCGAGAGGGACAATTAGGCCGCAAAACGTCAATGCCCCGGCGCGAATCAAGCGGGGCCAATCGACGCGGCGTCTCCATCGCCAAGCGCAAACCAGTGCGAGTGCGACCAGGAGTAGCGGAGTTTCGGGACGGAAGAGAGTGCCCGCTGCCGTCGCGAAGCCGCCCCAGAACCAAGCGCGCCACGTTGACTCGCGAGTGGTTGCTAGAGCGCCCGAAAAGGCAAGCATTGCGGCGGCGATGCAAAACGTGGCAGGAACTTCGGTGAGAACCAGGGCGCAATAGTTCGCGAGGAAAGGGCACAGCGCCGCGAGCCATAACGCAGTTATACGGATGCGTTCGCGGCGTTGTGCCGCTAACAATGGATCGTTAGCGCCAGGGACTATCCTCCCAGCGACCACCGCGACCATGATGCAGGTGCCCAGGTCCAGAAATATTTGAGCCAACATCAATGCGTGCTCGCCACGTCTAAATAAGTGGGACACCAGAAGAAATAGCGCAGGGTACCCCGGCATACGGATATCAACTGGAATCAGTTTGCCGTCTGAAACCAGCCCGTAGACGTGGTGGGACCACCAGTTATTCGCGAGGTCTTCGTAAACGGGGCCATCGCCCGTTATCGTCGGAAAGTAATGGACAAAGAACAGGCGCAGAGCCAGGCCCACCAGAAGCGGTAGAATCCACATCCACAGCGATCGTTTGTTGATTTTCACGTATGTGTGGGGGTGCACATGTCACGCGTGCCCGTGTGCGACACATAGAAAATGCGAACACACGCTTGATGGCTGCTCGGAGTATGGTGCGCCATTTCAGTTAGAATAGATGACTAGGGACGTCGGACGAAAGCTGTGAAACAAAACAAGCCCATTTTCTACGACGAGAAACGCCGCCGGTGGTTTTTTACGCGGCGGGCGCTGGAAATTGGCGGAGCGTTCGTCGCGCTATTGCTGATCACTTTTTTCGTCACAGTTCTGCAAAAAGTGACGCTGCCGAGTTTGTTGCTACCGGATACAACTCCGATTCGGCGCGCCATAAAAAGTGTGATTAAGCGTCCAGTAGTGCGGCCCGGGAGCGAACATCGAGTGGCGGCGCTCGGACAACCGCCGGCGAAATACGATCCCGTGCGCGCAGCGTTCTATGTCTCCGACGATCCCAACAGCCTGGTCAGCCTGAAGCGTCACTATAAAGACATCGATATTTTGATTCCATCGGAACTGCATACGATAGCGACGGATGGATCGCTCAGCGTGGTGGATTCAGCGGATCACATTCATGCGAATCTTGATCCCGATGGCGCCACACGATTTATGGCCATCGATAAGATGCATCAATGGATGCAATCCGTGCAGACGCCGCAAGGAACGCAAGCCGAACTTCCGGCGGTGATTCCACTATTGGACAACTCTGACGGCACAGCCTTGCAAGTTCCGGCGATGCAGAAACTGCTCGCGAATCCGCAGGCGCGCGCAAAGCTTGAAGAAAACACATTAAAATTCGTGACAGAAAATCACGACGCGGGAATCTGTATCGATTTTGAAGATGTTCCCGATGAGGCTCAGCCGAACTTCAAGGAATTTGTTTCGGAATCGGCGACGAAATTTCACGGTGCGGGACTCAAGCTTATGGTTACGCTGCGCGCCGCCGATCCTGCTTACGACTATGCATACTTCGGCAAGCACGCTGACTCGATCGTGCTCACCGATTATGGCGAGCACTGGTTGACTTCAGATCCAGGTCCTATTACATCTCAGGATTGGTACGTCCGTAATTTGCAGAGTGTGCTCAAGCAGGTGCGTCCAGAAAAAGTAATGGTGGGAATCGCGAACTACGGATACGACTGGCCTGAGAAAAAAGCGCACGAGCCGCCGCAGATGATCAGTTTTCAGCAGGCCGTGCTCACTGCGTATGAATCAGAAACTCAAGTGGATTTTGACTCTGATTCGCTGAATCCGCATTTTTCCTATTACGACGAGCACAATCACGTTCATGAAGTTTGGTTTCTGGATGGGTTGACCGCCTACAACGAGTTACGCGTCGCTGAGCGCGCAGGTGTGCAAGGTACGGCGCTGTGGCGCCTTGGCACGGCGGATGGTTCGATCTGGCCGATCTGGGACACGCTGCATCCTGACGACGCGGCGCGCGCAAAGTTGCAGAGTGTTCCGCCGGGCCCCGATCTCACCTTGGAAGGAGCCGGTGATATCTGGCGAATCGTGGATACTCCGAAAAGAGGTTCACGCGATTTCGATTACGATTCTGCCACCGATACGTTTACGGACGAGAGATACACGGCCTTTCCACTTTCATGGCGCATCGACCAGGTTGGTGCTCAACCACACAAGATCGCACTCACCTTTGACGACGGTCCCGATCCGAGCTGGACTCCGCAAATCCTGGATATTTTGAAGCAGAAACAGGCGCCGGCCACTTTTTTCGTGATTGGTTTGAATGCGAATGCATCGCCGCAGATTTTGAAGCGCGAATTTAATGAAGGGCACGAAATCGGCAACCACACTTACACACACCATCACTTTGATGAGAGCACGCCTCCCGGACAGCTTCGCGTCGATATAAACCTCGACGAACGGCTGATCGAGAGCACGATCGGTGTTAAGACGCTTCTGTTTCGCCCGCCATATGGAATCGACCACCAGCCTGAAACCGCAGACGAAGTGTCGATGCTACCGATTCCGCAAGCGCTTGGCTACACGCTTGTCGGAGCATGGATTGATCCGCACGACTGGGGCGATCCGAGCGGTGGCGCACCGCCGCCCACCGACGTGATTGTGCTACGCGTGATGAACGACGTAACTCGCGGAAATATCGTGATGATGCACGATGGTGGCGGCGATCGCAGCCACACCGTTGCTGCGCTTCCACGAGTAATCGATGAACTGCGGGCGGCGGGCTACGAGATTGTTCCCGTCTCAGAATTGCTTGGGCAAACGCGTGCCCAGGTGATGCCTCTGGTTACTGGCGATGAACTCTGGGCCGCACGTGCGGATGGATTTGTATTTGAGACGCTCACGATATTGCGGTGGGGAATTGCGACCATTTTTATTCTCGGGATATTGCTAATCAGTGGGCGCGCTTTGATTATTGGATTGTTAGCCCTCGCGGAAAAATTGAGGCGTGCCCCTCCGCCCCACCCTGAATTCCATCCGCAGGTGAGCGTTCTGATTCCTGCATATAACGAAGAAGAAGCGATTGTGCAGACGGTTTCGTCCGCACTGGCCTCTGACTATCCGTATATGGAGATCGTCGTCGTTGACGACGGATCGAAGGATCGGACGCTCGAGTTGCTACAAGAAAACTTCGGCGCGGAAGCGCGTGTGCGAATTCTACATCAGCCGAATCGAGGCAAATCTGTCGCGCTCGATCACGCCCTGTCCGAAACTACAAGCCCGGTCGTCGTGACGATCGATGCAGACACGTCCATCGCTCCCAATGCGATTTCCAAGTTGGTGAGAGATTTCTACGATCCACGTACCGGCGCGGTTGCCGGTAACGTGAAAGTGGGCAATCGCACGCGCTGGCTTACCCGCTGGCAGGCGCTCGAATACATCACAAGCCAAAATCTTGAAAAGCGCGCGTTTGATTTGCTGAATTGCATTCCGGTAGTACCGGGCGCGGTGGGCGCATGGCGAAGGCAGGCGATTCTCGAGACCGGTGGGTTCAGTTCGGACACGGTCGCGGAAGATACTGATCTAACGATCGCAATTCGTCGCGCGGGTTGGCGAATCAGCTATGACGAAGAAGCTGTGGGATGGACGCAAGCTCCCGAGACCGCAGACGCGCTGGTGCGGCAGCGATTTCGCTGGACGTTTGGGACACTGCAATCCGTGTGGAAACATCGCGATACTCTTGGACGCGCGAAATACGGCACGCTGGGATGGGTGGCGCTGCCGAACATTTTTCTATACCAGTTTTTGCTGCCCTTATTTTCTCCGGTTATTGATTTGTTGTTCTTGATTTCGCTCGCGGTATGGGCGATTGGCCTTATTCGCCCAAACATTGTGTTGCTCTGGACGGCGCACGATGTGCAGCGATCAGTGGTTTTCTTCCTCGGGTTCATGGTGATTGATCTGCTCACGTGTGTAATCGCGTTCGCGCTCGAGAAAACTGAAGATTGGTCGCTGCTCTTGCCGCTTATCTTGCAGAGATTTTATTATCGGCAGATGATGTATGTGGTGTTGTTCCGGGCGCTGACGCAAGCGGTGAAGGGGCGTCCGGTGGGATGGCGGGGCGTCGAGCCGGAATCCCGTCCGCCGCAACCGCAGCCTCGCACAGAAACTCTTGCTGGCCATGTGGGTGATTAGCGCGTATTAAAATTTTCGCGGGGGATTCGTGGATAAAGAAACGATCGACCTGCTGTTTGAATACAACGCCTGGGCGAATCACAGAACAGTAGAAGCATGCGTCGCGGTCTCAAACGAGCAATTTTTGCAGCAGGCAGGCGGAAGTTTCGGTTCGCTGCGAAATACTCTTTCGCACATTATGGATGTCGAATGGCTGTACCACGAGCGTTGGCAGGGCCGCTCACCGGAGGCTTTTCCGAGAGCCGAAGATTATCCGGATCTGACGAGTATTCGCACACGCTGGCAAACTGTCGAGACCGATCTGAAGCGCTACATCAAGAAGTTGCCAGCAGCGGAAATCGCGCGGGTCATCGAGTTTCGCAATACAAAAGGAATCCTATACCAGCATCCTTTGTGGGAAACCATGCAGCACTTGGTGAACCACAGCACCTATCACCGCGGACAGATCACCACGCTGCTTCGAATTGTGGGCGCCGAGGCGAGAGCGACTGACATGCTCGCGTTTTATCGAGAACGTTCGGGCCAGCCAATTTCCTGAGGCGCGAAGTTCCTACGAAGCCGAGCCTTCGCTCTCGCGAATCGACTCGAGGATTTGATCTGCGTGGCCCTTGGATTTCGCGTTTGGCCACAATTGCTCAATTCGTCCGTCGGCGTCGATCAGGACAGAACTCCTCACGATTCCCAGAAATGATTTTCCGAGAAAACTTTTCATCCGGCGCGCGCCGTATGCTTCGATCACCGTGAAATCCGGATCGCTTAACAGCTGAAAATTCAATTTGAATTTCTCTTTGAACTTTTCCAGCATCTCCACGGAATCGGCGCTGCAACCGAGCACTACGACATTCACTTTCTCGAATTGCTTCTTTGCGTCGCGAAACTCGGACGCTTCCGAGGTTCAGCCAGGGGTCAAGGCTTTGGGAAAGAAATAAAGCACAACGCGCTTGCCGCGAAAATCGGAAAGCGACACATCGCCGCCGTCATCGGACGGCAAAGTGAATTCTGGGGCCAGATCGCCGATCTGAAGTTCGCATGGTTTTTCGCTCATAGATATTTATCCCGCCAGCAATCGCCGCAGCGTATCGTTTACCGCCTGCGGATTTGCCTGCCCGCGCGTTGCGCGCATTACCTGCCCGACGAAAAATTTGAACACGCCTTCATTTCCGGACCGATACTTTGCGGCGTTGTCCGTATTTTTCTCGATTATTTCGCGGCACAGCCGTTCAATTTCGCCGCTGTCGTTAAGGGTTTGAAAACCCTCTTGAGCAATAATTTCGGCCGCGGATTTGCCGGATTCGTACATCTTCGCAAAAACGATTTTGCCGTTTGCGGTGGTGATCCGTCCGGACTCAACTTCGGCGAGCAGCGCAGCGAGCGAAGCGGGACTGATCGGACTGGACGAAATTTCCACGCTCGCATTATTTAATTCGCGCAACAGCTCCGATGCGATCCAGTTCGCCGCAAGTTTTGGAGGTGCACCCGCGCCGACAACAGCTTCAAAATAATCAGCGAGGGCGCGTGAGCCAGTAAGCACTCCCGCATCGTAAGGGGAAAGCCCGTACTGCGAAGTAAAGCGCGCACGCAATGCATCCGGTAACACTGGCATTGCGGCCGCAATTTCATCCACGATCGCGGAGGTTGCAAGCACAGGCATCAGGTCTGGCTCGGGGAAATAGCGGTAATCATGCGCGAATTCCTTCGAGCGCATTTGGTCCGTGCGTCCCAAGTTTACGTTCCACAGCCGCGTCTCTTGCTGAACCTTTTTTCCCGATTCCAGCATTTCCACTTGGCGGCGGATTTCGTATTCAAGCGCGCGCTGCAGATACCTGAAAGAATTCAAGTTTTTCACTTCCACCTTTTGCCCGAATTCTTTTGCGCCGCGCCGTCGGACGCTCACATTTGCGTCGCATCGCAGCGAACCTTCTTCCATATTGCAGTCGCTGACTTCCGTGTAAAGCAGCACTTGTTTCAGCGCGGTGAGGTACGCGTGCGCTTCAGCAGGCTCGCGCATGTCTGGTTCGGAGACGATTTCAATCAACGGCATGCCGCAGCGGTTGTAATCAATATACGTACGCGTGGCTGATTCAGGGAAGCCCTCGTGCATTCCTTTCGCGGCGTCTTCTTCGAGGTGCAACCGCGTGATACCGATTCGCTTGCGTGTCCCGCCGTGTTCGATTTCGAGCCAGCCGCGCAGCGCCACAGGCAGTTCGAACTGTGAAATCTGATAGCCCTTCGGCAAGTCCGGATAAAAATAATTCTTTCGAGCGAATCGCGATGTATGTTGCACTTCAAGTTTCAACGCCCGGGCGGCGCGAATCGCCAGCGCCAGCGCGCGCTTATTCATTATCGGCAACGACCCCGGGAGACCGAGGCATACCGGACAAGTATTTGAATTGGGCGGATCGCCGAAACGAGTGGAGCACGAGCAGAAAATCTTGGAAGCCGTCGCGAGCTGCACGTGGACTTCTAGGCCGATCACCGGCTCATATTGACGCGAGTGCGTCGATCGAGCTGACGTATTCGGTTGCGTCGCGGGTCTCATCGGATTTGCTGAGTATAACATTGGCGCGCACGTCCGAAGTGCGATGCGCCGGCGCCGCACGCGGTCAAAATGTGTTGCCCGCTTTCAGAAGAGACTCGAGATCATCCGGATGCCCAGCGTGCAGAAATGCGGTTTCGCGGTCAACTTGCCCATCCATCACGAGTCGCGCGAGCGATTCCTCCATCGTCAGCGAGCCTTTTTTTCGAGTGATGGTAATTTCCTGATGCAGGTGTTGAAGCATGTTCCGCCGGATGTGCTGGCGCGCGCCGTAGCTGAGTATCAACAGCTCCGCTGCGGGAACTAATCCGCCGCGACGTGTGGGCAGCAGCGCCTGCGTGAGAATAGCGGTGAGCGCCATCGCCATCTCTTGCCGAATCGTGTTCTGCCTTTCCAAAGGAAATGAATCGCCAATTCTCGATACAGTTGAAGCGACGTCAGTAGTGTGAATGGTGGAAAACACGAGATGCCCGGTCTCCGCCGCGACCATCGCGATTCGCATCGTTTCTGGGTCGCGCATTTCTCCGATCACAATGACATCTGGAGCTTGGCGCAAAGACGCGCGCAACGCAGTGGGAAAGTCGGGTGCGTCGGTACCAATTTCAACCTGCTCCACCAAACTCTTTATATTTGCGTGCTCGTACTCCACAGGATCTTCGATCGTGATAATGTGCCGGGCTTCGCGGCGATTGATTTCGTGAACCAGCGCGGCCATCGTTGTCGATTTTCCGGAGCCAGCTGGTCCTCCGATCAGGACAAGACCGCGCTGCACCCGCGATAACGCTTCCACCGGCGGTGGCAAGCGCAATTCTGATAACAGGGGGACTTTCGAAGGCAGCGCGCGAATCGTAGCCGCGGCGTTTCCGCGTTCCCGGTGCAGATTGATGCGAAAGCGACCCAGCGCGTTCGCATAAGAAGAATCGGCGATTTTTATGTTGCGATAGCTCTCAAGTCCGTGCAGCGTCAGCGCAGGCATCACCGCGGCTTCTATTTCCGGGCCAGCCAGCAATCGCACCTCAATGCTTTTCACTTCTCCATTAACGCGCATCGAAGGCGGCGCATTCGCGATCAGGAGGAGATCGCTGCCGCCGCGCGTCAAAAGTTCACTGAGCCATTGGTCGAGCGCACCGGTGTTCGGAGACGTTCCGTCACTCTCTGCTGTCAAACGGCTCGCCTCCGGTATGCCAGAATCAACCATGCTGAGAGTCCCCTGCCACAAATGTTCTCATTTTTTCGCTGCACTTGCAGAATCGCCTACGAGGTCGCAGAAAATAAATCCGTCTCGATGAACAACTTCACCCGTATGGCATGCGACTGCCTCTCTGAAATCCGGACCGTCGAAAACAAAGCTGTGAAACTCCCCGTTTTCACCGCATGGATCCACGCCTGCGGGTAATCGCGCGAGGAACTCTTCATCAATCTCTCGGCCAGCGTACGACTCGTCAAGATATCTTGGATCAATGCACACGGTGAATGCACGATATCCGAGGCTTATGAATTCTCGCACGAGCGATTCGCTCGATTGCCGCCAAATTGGAAAAAGAGCTTCCATTCCGATCCGCGCGAGATTGCTCTCGCGATACGCGCGAAGATCTTCGAGAAAAATATCGCCAAACGCGGCCGTTTGTACGCCCCGCGCTTTGTAACACTCAAGCACTTTCTTCATACGCGCTTCGTAAATCTCGTTCGTACATCCCGTTGGAATCAAGACCATCTCGAGCGGCAAGCCCAGCGCCGCGGCTTGCCGCTCGAGTAATTCTCTCCGCACTCCATGCATGCTGATGCGGTCATAGTCTTCAGTGACGGTCGTGATGAGCGCCGCGATCTCGTAGCGCTCATCACGACGCAGTTTATGCAGCGCGAGGCAGCTGTCTTTGCCTCCGCTCCAGCAAAATAAAACGGATTCACTCACTTAGTTTCACTTCCGCCGATCTTCAGTTTCACTCCGCCACGGATTTCGCGACCGAGCGCGGGATATCCCAGCGCGTCCTGATACTGCCGATCCAGAACATTTCCGGCACGGATGAATAAGGATGCGTGACGGTCCAATCGGTAAGATGCAGCGACGTCAAAACGCGAATATCCCGGATTCCTCGTAAATCCCAATCCGAGAAAATCGCTGTCGGTGCGCTGGCCGGTGATGTAGCCAACGATATTCAGTTCAGCGCGCCGCCACGCGGCATTCAGCACAATCGTTCCTGAATTCACCGGCCGCCGAAACAGATGATTCCCCGCGATCTCAGACGGATCAGACGCGTTCGGAGCAAGCAACACTCGGCTGTTGTCAAAAGTGTAGTGGCCTGAGATGCTGATCCAGCGATTGATTTTCATTTCCGCCGAAAGATTCGCCCCTCTCGCGATCGCGAGATCGGTATTGAAGTACGTGCCTGTCCCAAACGGGCAAGCACCTGTCGGCGCGAGGAACGCGAAGCTGATCACATCGCGGAACTGATTGTAGAAATAATCCGCCGTGACCCGCACACGGCCCTCGGCGAACTGCTGATCCAATCCCGCGCTTGCTGTCTTGCTTTGTTCCGGAGCAAGATTCGGATCGCCCGGAAAACATGGATCAGTGCCAAAAGATTGATCGAGCCGTGGCTCATCGATTCCCTGGCCGTAAAACCCGTGAAGACGAGTCGTCCCAATCGCTCCTGACTTCTCTCGCAGAAGGTACGTGGCGCCCGCACGCGGCACTACTCGCGTACCAAAGCTCGCGTTGTCTTCAGCGCGCGCACCGGCGTTCAACGTGAGCCGCGCGATCGGCTGCCATCTCCCATCGAAATATCCCGCCTGATTATTTCGACGCGCGTGTTCGCCGCTCAGCGCGCCGGGAAAACCGTTCTCAACTTCGTAGTAATAGCCGGCAGTTACTTCGCCTTTTTGGAAGAGATAGCTCGATTGCCCGTCAAACGACGCGCGATTGAATTGGCTGGTCGAGACAAAATTTGGCACGTCGCTATCGATGGAGTGCAGGCTCGATTCGGTTCCTTCGACGTGCCACGCCCAATGTTTTCCCGTCTTCGCATTCCATGTAAGCCCAGTGAAAAAGTCATGCAGAATACTTTCCTGAGCCAGGTCGGGGGCGACGTACAAGGTCTGCCCCGGAACTCCTGCAAAGCTGGAATCGTCTTGCAAAGTGAATCGCAACGTGTTCGTGTCGGAAAACTTGTACCCAAAGTTTCCCGAAAATGTCCGATTCAAAAATGCATCGTTCGGTCCCTGGCCCTCCGTTGAAAAATAGCCCGCGGCAGCGGAGTAATCGAACTTACCCACCATCCCGCTGAACTCCGCCGCGCCGTGCCCTGTATCAAAAGATCCTCCGTCGCCCGTCAGATCGAGTTCTGGCGTGCGCGTGTCGCCTTGATGCGTGAAGATCTGAATCGCACCGGTCATTGCATCTGAACCGTAAATAGCGCTCTCTGCTCCGTGGACCACTTCAATCTTTTCCACGTTGTTGAGCGTGAAGTTTGAGAAATCCATGAACCCGCCTGAATCGTTCACGGGGATGCCGTCCATGAGCACTTTTGTGTAGTTGGAATCTCCGCCGTCGAGAAACAGCGTCGCCTGCCCGCCTTCAGGCCCAGTACGCGCGAGGCCAAATCCTTGCATCGTTGCCAGAAAGTCTGGAAACGAAATCATCTCGCTCTCATCTATTTCTTCGCGCGTAATTTCCGTTACGGGCGCGGAAGTCTGTGCTTCCTCAATCGGCACAGGCTGGGCAGTCACCACGACACTTGCAGAGAGCGGCTCGATTTGTAACTTCACGTCGAGCTCGTTCGGATGTTCAGCGGAGACATCGATTTCGCGTTCCACTCGTTTGAATGCGTCGCGCGTCAATTCGACGCGATACTTTCCTAGCGGCAACGTAAGTTCATATCTACCGTCGTCATTCGAAGTCGCTTCCGCGGACTTGGCTGTCGTTCCGCCGGATGCTTGTAGTTCAGTGGCGACAACTCGGGCGCCGGACACAGCTCGTCCTGCAGGATCTCTTACTACACCCGTCAATTTCGCCGGAACTTGTGCGAACGCACCACTACTAACAAAACATTCCACAATGCAGCTAAAACTCAGGAGCAGAAAAACTACAGGCAGGTATCGTTTCATTTTATCCCCCTCTCCCTCTCGCGCGGGAGTTGAAGGTTGTCCCAATGCTTGCGCCGTATCGGGCACAAACGCATCAGGCTGCTGACTTCGCCGGTCTCCTGGCTCGGCGGCATCCCAACCGGCAGCGCCTTCCCATCTGTCCAGCGAGCATTGCGCTCACCAGTCCCCGCAAGTCGCGAGTAATCAGAAAGTGGCGCGGCCAATGTAAAGCCGCCTTACAGTCGCGCGGCGGCGACGGCTTTTCACCGTCTTCCCGAACGCGAAGTCTGCTGGTTGATGATTGCAGTGCTGCGAGCCGCTCCGAAAATTCAAAGCTGCTGCAATCCTGCCGAAACTTCTTACAAAACACTTCAACCTTTTAACAAACTCTCAATTCGAAATCGCAGTTCTCGCGCCGCGCAAATGTACTCGCGGACGCCCTTCCGGCCCGATATCCACTTCGAGCGGCGCTTCGAAAACTTGCTCAAGCAATTCGCGGCTGTACACTTCCGCCGGCGTGCCCACCCGCAAGCATTTTCCCTTGTGCATCAACACAACTCGATCCGCAAACTCCGCCGCCAGACTCAATTCGTGCGTCACCACAATCACGGTATAGCGGCTCTCCTCTGCTAGTTCCTGCAGCCGTTCCATCAACTCCACTTGCGCGCCGATGTCCAAGTGAAGCGTAGGCTCGTCGAGCAGCAACAAAATCGGCTGCTGCGCAAGCGCTCTCGCCAAGATCACGCGTTGCTTCTCGCCGCCTGAAATTTCGTGCATCCACCGGTCGCGCAAATGCGTCGCTCCCACTTGTGCCAGCGCACTTTCTGCAATCGAAATATCTTCTTCGGTTTCAAATCGCAGCGCCTTTCCATACGGATGTCTGCCTTGCAGCACGTATTCGCCAGCGCGTGTCGGAAATAGCAGTGTGCTTTCCTGATGCACCATCGCAATACGCTGCGCGCGCGTCCGCGCATCCAGCCGCGAAATCTCAAATCCTTCAAGCTCCACGCGCCCAGAAAGCGGTTTTAGAGAGCCCGCAATCAATTTCAACAGTGTGGATTTTCCACTGGCGTTTGGTCCGAGTATTGCCACAATTTCGCGCTGCGCTCCCGTAAAAGAAGTCGCACTCAGCGTAAATACGGGCGCCGAATGTCCCCGCGCGTGATATGCGTAGCTCGCTTGCTCCACGTTAAGTCGTGGCGGCGCTTCCACTGTCCGCCCCCCCGCACTAGCGCGCGAATCCGGCTCGCTCATGGCAATTTCCGTCTTTGTAAATAAATAAATACAGGTGCGCCCACCATCGCCAAAATCGCGCCCACCGGCAATTCCGTTGGCTGTACTACCGTGCGCGCCAGCGTATCTGCAATCACCACAGCGATCGCTCCTCCAATCACCGACGCTGGAATCAGCACTCTATAATCTGAGCCAAAGAGCATCCGCATTGCGTGCGGTACCAGTAGCCCCACATAGCCGATCGCGCCACTCACAGAAACAGCGAGCCCTGTTAGCAACGATGCAGCCACATACACCACCAGCTTTACGCGCGTAACGTCTACGCCGAGGTGCATCGCCTCGCGCTCACCCGTCGTAATCAAATTCAAGTCCGCCGCCGTCGTGTAGATCGCTCCAATGCCAACCACTAGCCCCACTCCAAAAATCCATCGCAAGCTTGCTGGCATCGGCGTTGAAAGATCGCCCATCAGCCAGAAGGCCATTCCCCGAAACTCGCGCCCTGCAAGTGTTGTCATTAAAAAAATAATCAACGCCGAAAGAAATGAGGCCGAGATAATTCCGCCCAGTAGCAGCGTCGTGCTGTCCAGTTGTCCCTCTCGCCGACCGAGAAAATATACCGTCGTGATTGTAAGTGTCGCTCCAACGAATGCCGCCGCAGGGGTTACCAGCGGAATTGCAGGTGCCGCGATCAACGCCAGAATTGCTCCCAGCGCCGCTCCGCTTGAAACTCCCAGCACATACGGATCAGCGAGCGGATTTCGCAACAGCGCCTGAAAACCCGCGCCCGCAACGGAAAGTGCTGCTCCCACCATCATTGCAAGCACGATTCGCGGGAGCCGCAAATCGAATATGATCATCCGGTATTCTGAAGGCAGCTCCGTAGCGCGCCCCATCACTACCCGGCCCAGATTCACAGCCAGATCCACTACAGAGATCGGTACCGCTCCCACTTTCATTGCCACAATTACCGCCGCGAAAAGAACGATCAGCAGCGAGATACAAATCCACACTAGCCGGCGCAGCGTGAGCGCCCTCATTGCACTTTACCCCTGCTTCGGGTAATTGTTCTCTGCACTTTTGGAGGTGGCGCGGCGAATGCCTCGGGATGCAACTCGTGCGCGAGCTGTTCAATCGCGTCCACCAGCCTCGGCACCGGACGATCCACGGCCTCGCTCATCACCGCTAGCTTTTTCTCTTGCACGGCCTTTAGGTCCCGCCAGCCCGGTGTGCTTCGCATCCACGCGAGATCGGTCTCCGCCTCATTTGGTTCGTCACTCGCGATCACAAGATATTCTGGCTGTAGGCGAACGACTTCTTCCAGGTTCACATGCGGCCAATCCTGTTGTACATCGATCACTGATTCCGCGCCGGCCCGCCGCAACGCGTCGGCAATAAATGTTTGCTGCCCGATCGAAATAAGCGGCTCGCGCCACACTACAAACAAAACACGCACCGGCTGCACGCCCGTCAGCTTCTGCTTCAAATCGTCAAGCCGCGCGGCAAGCGCCGCGACTAGCGCCTTTCCTTGCTCCTTCGCGCCAATCACTTCTCCCAGATGTTGCACAGATTGCAGCACATCATCCACCGTCCGTGCGTCCAACCCGTAGACCGGCACGTGCAACCGTTCCAGCGCGTCCACCGTGTCTTTACGATTGCCCGCTTTCGCAGCCACTACTACATCCGGCTTCAAAGCCACCACTTGCTCGAAATTTGGATTCATCACGCCGCCCACTTTAGGCTTTGTCTTCGCCTCGGCGGGATAATCGCAATAGTCTGTATCTCCAACCAGCCGGTCGCCTGCTCCCAGCGCATAAATTATTTCCGTCGCGCTAGGCGCCAGCGACACAATTCGCCGCACCGTCTGCGGCAATGTCACTTGCCGTCCGGTATCATCAATAACCACCTGCTGCGCGGCTTCAGCCGTTTGTTTCTCAGAATTTTGTTGCGGAGGCGCTTGTTGCGCGTCCGCAATTTGCGTGAGGCCGCACAACGCCGCAATCACAATCGCGCCGCAACAGAATCCCCCTCGAATTGTTTTTTCGCGAGTCATGTTTCGTTCTGAATTCCGCTTCCCCAAAACAAAAAAGCCCCACGAGAAACTGGGGCTCGGCCCGCGCTCCTTCTCGCGAAGAGCGCAAGCATCGGCGGCGCGGCGGGTCTCCTGGTTGATGGCTCGCTCAATTTTATGCGAGCCAATTACAGTGGCGGGACCACGGCCGAGTCTCACGGCCTTCCCCCGAACATCCGCGCCTGTAGAATGTTCTCGCGAAGTCTACGCCGCGAGTCTCTCGGAGTCAAAGCTGCAAATTTTCGGACAGCGCAGCAAAACGCCCCGGCATTTACGTCTGCACCGAATTTTTATTCGCGGCGTGCCAATGTAAATCGTCGATCCACCATCGGCCCAAATCCCGCACCAGCGTAAATTGCGCCGTGTACCGCGTTCCATTTTCCGATTCCAGTTCCGCCACCACAAAAATCTGTGACCCGCGCTTTTCTTCCTGGCTCACCGTGTACTTGCGCGTCAGAAATACACGCCGGTGGGACACCACCAGCATGTGATACGTATTAAATGGAACCTCATCCCGATATCGCCGCGAAAGTTGCGAGTAAGCCGTATTCAGATCGCCGCGTCCCAGCGCGCCGATCTCCGCGCGTACCACCTGCAGTGGATCGCGCCCCGCCATCATCGTCGGACCCACAGCCCGCAGCAGCAGCCACACCATCACAAAAAATGCCGCGAATCCCGCAGCCGCAATCCATCGAATCCGCCTGATTAATTTTTCGTTGCGCGCTCGCGAAGCAACTCGCCGTTCAGCAATATCCGCAGGAGGGGTCGGTTC
The DNA here is from genome assembly GCA_963785395.1 of uncultured Acidobacteriota bacterium. GTDB lineage: Bacteria > Acidobacteriota > Terriglobia > Acidiferrales > UBA7541 > DASTCZ01. The sequence goes on from CAWAVH010000006.1 coordinate 50,936, forward strand.
GTTCGCAGCATTAACTTGTTCCGCCGCAACATCATCATTTGTTCCTGGATCGACGCCGTGCGTCTCATCAGCCAAAATGTTCAGCGATTCTTCCGCCGAATAAATTCCTTGCGAGCCGCTATCTTTTTCTTCTGGAATTTCGTTCTTCGGTTCTTCTGGAGGAATTCCCTGCTCGAGGTCCATGTTTCGCGTTCCCCTGGGCCAGGCCCGCCCTCGCGCGTAACAGGCCCCACCACCCTACAATCGATCCATCAACTTCCGCGACGCTCCACCTACCTTAGCAACGCCTCACCGATTCTTCCACTGCGGCTTGCGCTTCTCCACCACCGCGCGCAGCCCTTCCTGCGAATCTTCCAATCCATAAAGTTCGTTCAGAAAAATTTGAATCGAAAAGTGCATCGCGTCGCGCAGCGATTTTCCCATTCCTCCCAGCACCGCGCGTTTCGCCATCATCAGTACGGCACCTGATTGCGCCGTAATCTGTTCGATCAGCGTGTTCACCGTCTCTTTCAACTTCGCTTCGGGAACCACGCGATTTACAAGTCCAAGTTCCAGCGCCCGTTCAGCCGTCACCGACGCGCCGGTCAGCACCAACTCCAGCGCCTGCTTGGGCCCGATCAAATGCGGCAGCACGCTAGCAGCCAGCGGAGGAAATACTCCGATCGTCACTTCCGGCTGCGCGAATCGCGCTTTCGGAGTCGCCACCACAATATCTCCGATCGCCGCCAACTCAGATCCGCCGCCCACAGCCGGTCCATTCACCACAACCAGCACGGGCTTTCCAACTTCCAGCATCGTTGTGAACGCAGCCTCAAACGCATCCAGCACTTGAAACACTCGGTTCTGCGTATACTCACCAAGATCGATGCCGCCCGAGAAAATTTTTCCCGCCGCATCCAGCACAATCAATTTGGTCTCGCGATTCGCGCCTGCCCGCTCAATGCCCACCGCCAATTCGCGCAGCATCGCTTCGTTCAGTAGGTTGTGGTCGGGACGATCCAGCGTCAGCCGCACCACATTCTCTTCCACGTTATAGCGTACGAACTTAAAGTCTTCCGGCCGCAGCGCCCGCGGCGATTCAGCGATTGTGTCGACGCCGTAATCTTCTGCCATGCCCCAATTTTCCCACGCGCCCCAGCCGCCTTCTACTTCCGCGCAGTACTACTGCGCCCAAATCGCCACGCCCCCTGCGCCTAGCCTGCGTATTGAGCGAGTTCAACAAACGATGTCATCCCGAACCCGCTTTAGCGGTGAGGGATCTGCAGTTTGCTTTTGCTTTGTTCGATTGCGGATGTTTAGCTCTTCGCCCCAGCCACAGGCCCCGCCACCGGCGTCCCACAGTACGCGCATCCCGACCACCCGACTTCCAGATTTCGCCCGCACGACCGGCACAGCCGGTTCAGCTCCGTGCTGCATTGCGGGCAGAATGCGTAGCTCCGTCGTGCCATGTATCCGCATTTCGGACAGGCCGTTGGAAGCGGCTCGCGCAACAGAAAGTACAGGATCACGCCGATGAGATCCGGCACCAGCGCCGCCAGCAGCGTCCACATCACATACTTCATCCCGCGCCGCTTTGCATCCGCGTATACATACCCGTCCAGCAAGATCGCCGTAACCACAACGAGCGGTGCGAAAATTCCCAGGAAAATCTTCAAAGCGATTGGCATGGGACTGTGAGGATTCGCCTCTGGACGGAAAGCCACACAATAAAGCAGCGTCTCCATTCCTAGCGCTCCCACCAGCCGCGATCACCTTCGCCGCCGGCGGAATGATCCGCACATTCGCCCAGAATCCTCCGCTGCTCGGTCCTGCCATCGAAATTCGCTCTACTTTTTGCGAAAGATTGTCATTCCACGAACTCATGCGAACCTCCGTTCTTGCCTGTGCCTCAACGCGACCACCACGGCGGCAGTTCCTGCCGCAAGCCATCCCGCCACCGTGATTCCAAACAATCCGTACCAGGTATGAAGAAACTGAATATTCAGAAAATTTCCCGCTTCATTGCTCAGCAGTCTCAAAACCGGCCAGCTTCCCAGAACAATCGTCCACGCGAAAAGTGCGAGCCATGCCACTGCGTGCTGCGTTTGCCTCCGCTCCATCTCCGCGAATCCACTCGCCACCATCTGGTGTCGCACTCGCTCCACCAGTTGCGCGGGAGCTTGCGGCGTCGGCAGCCGGTACAGCGAAGCCGATAGCTCGCGCAAAAGTTCCATTTCCGCCGCGCATTCCGCGCAAGACTTCAAATGCTCCGCAAGTTCTCGTTCTTCTGCCGAGTCCAGTGCGTCCGCCGCGCTCAACGCCAGCAATTCTCGCATCCGATCGTGTTCGCTCATGCGTTGCTCCTGCCGGGCAATTCGCCGCCGGGCAGCCGCGCTGCCAGCAGTTCGCGCAGCGCATCCAATCCGCGCCGCAGTCTTGTCTTCACCGTCGAAAGCGGCATTTCCGTCAGCGCCGCGATTTCTTCCAGCTTCATATCTTCCTCGAATCGGAGCGTGATCACTTCCCGGTACATCGGTGAAAGTTCGCCAATCGCTTCCGCCAATCGGCTCGACCGTTGCTGCACCATCAATGTTTCCAGCACGGCGGGCTGTTCGTCAGCGAGCATGTCCACGCGCGCTGTTCCGGAAGGCAGCGTCTCATCCAGACTTTCCGGTTTCACCCGCCGCAAATAATCAATCGCCAGATTTCGCGCAATCGAAAAAAGCCACGGCTCTATTCCGCGGTTCGGATCAAATCTCTTAGCGTTTTCCGCCACGCGGATCCACGTTTGCTGAAACAAATCTTCAGCCGTCGCCGGCTGGTGCACGATCCGCAACAAATACCGGTACAGCCGGTGCTGGTACTTCTCCAGCAACGCCACCAGCGCATCCGGCTCACCTCGCCGCAATCGTGCCGCTTCGGAATCCACACCCGCCCCTTCCCACAGGCCCAAGTGCGCCTCCCATCCGATCCCGCTTCCCCCGGTTGCAAGTGCTGCGATCACATCCTGTCATACGGATGACCTCCCCGAAAAGACTCATACGATTCGCAACGTATCGCACAGCAGGGTGCCCCACACGCCGAAGTTGCGTGTGGGTTTTCCACGTTTCTAAGTTTTTCAGAGGACGAGGCTCGACCGCGAAGCGGGTGCTACGTTTTTGAATTTCCGGGTGCCGCAAAACCCCCTCATCCCCTGTGTTAAACTAACTTTCTCATGCATCCCAACATGCAACGCCTCGTCGAGCTGCAACACCTCGACGAGCTGCTGCTCAAGATTCGCAAGGATCTTTCCGGCATCCCCGCGCGTCTCGCTGAAATTGAAGCTCGACTCAAATCCGCGAAATCGATACTTACCTCCGCGCAGGAATCTCGCACCACCAGTCTCACAGAACGCAAGAAATACGAAATCGATGTCGAGCAGTGGCGCGAAAAGGCTCGCAAATACCGCGATCAAAGTTACGAAGTAAAAACCAACGAAGCCTTCAAAGCTCTGCAGCACGAAATCGCACACGCTGAAAAAGAAATGGCCCAAGCGGAAGACCGTCTCCTTGAACGCATGGTTACCGGCGAGGAATACGACCGCACCATCAAGACCGCTGAAGCGGAAGTAAAAGTCGCGGAAGCCGCCGCGACAGGCGAGCGCGCCGCACTTGAATCTCAACGCGCAAAACTGGCCAGCGAACTTGCCGCAGCCGAAGCAGAACGCTCGAAAATCATTCCGGAAATTTCAGAAGTTCTTCTCAATGAATACGAACGCATCGGCAAGCGCCATCACGGCATCGCCCTCGCCGCGGTTCGCTCCGAAACTTGCCTGGCCTGCGGCGTTCGCATCCGCCCTCACGTTTTTCAAGAACTGCGCCGCTCCACCAACGAGAAGACATTTACCTGCGAGACCTGCAATCGCATCCTCTATTACGCCGAGCCCACTTTCGCGAACGAAGGTGATGCCGTCGTCGCCGTACCGGCAGACGAAATTGCCCCATCGCACGAAAAATGACCGATGCCTCGCACCCGCATTCTTCCCGGCCGCTTATTTGCCGAACCCAAAATCGAACACCCCAACGATCTTTACACCGCAAATGTTGATGGAGCCTCGCGCGGCAATCCCGGCCCTGCTGCGTACGCAGTAGTGGTCCGCCGTCCGGATGGATCGCCTGTTTTTCAGCTCGGAAAATATTTGGGTCGCGCTACAAATAACGTCGCCGAATATTTCGCGCTTATCGGCGCCCTCGATTACTGCGCCGAGCACAACATTTCTCGTCTGCGCGTTCGCAGCGATTCCGAACTTCTCGTGCGCCAGATGGAAGGCCGCTACAAAGTAAAAAGCGAATCGCTCAAGCCGCTCCACGAACGCGCTATGCGCCAGTCGCGCAGCTTCGCCTACTTCGCCATCGAGCACATTCCCCGCGAACTCAATTCCGACGCCGACGCCCTAGCCAATGCCGCCCTGGATCGCACCGGCGAAGTCCGCAAAGAAGAACGCAAAGAAGTTCGCACAGACGAGCGTAAAGAAGAGCGTGCTGAAGATCGCAAAGCCGATTCGCCGAAATCGACATCGCCACGCGCTCCGGTCTCGGCCCGCGTCGTGAGCGCGCGATACAAGAATGGCGCGCTCCATCCCGCAGAGCCCCTCGACCTAGTCGAAGGTTCCGACGTCGAAATCACCATCCGCCCCATCACCCAAAATTAGCAATCGTCCCGATTCACGCGCCTTCGTAGGGGTAGGGCTTGCCCTACCCACGGTCGCGGCACGCGCCATCCGAACTAATAGTTTCGTATTAGAAAGCGATTTGTGTCAGGGCACGAATTTATTCGTGCCGCCACTGCCGCCCCGCGTGATTGGGCTTCAGCCCCTGGGAATTGCCCCGATTGTGGCAAATCAAAATAAACGCGCACACTCAAATCTAAGGTTGGAATTCTCGAAAGGTTTTCTAATCGAGGAAAGTTTTTCTACCGATTCAAATAATACGCGCGATAAAGCGTATCGCGCTGTGCAGGCATATATCCCGCATCCGAAATAATTCTTCGCAATTCATTTTCATTCGTGCGATTCCGCACGCCCGCCGCATACACCACGTTTTCTTCAATTAAAATGCTGCCCACGTCATCCGCCCCAAATTGCAATCCGATCTGGCAAACCTTGATCCCCGGAGTCAGCCAGCTCGATTGAATGTGATCGATGTTGTCCAGATACATCCGGCTGATCGCCAGTGTTTTCAAATAATCCACCGCCGTGGTCTCCGGTACTTTTTTCCCGAGCGCCGTATTTTCCGGCGCAAAAATCCACGGAATAAACGATGTGAACCCGCCCGTGTCTTCCTGAATTCTTCGCACACGCTCAAGGTGATTCACGCGGTGATGCGCTTCTTCTCCGCACCCGAACATCATCGTCGCCGTCGTCCGCATTCCCAGCGAGTGCGCGATGCGGTGCATGTCTTCCCATTCGTCGCTCGTGCATTTCAGCCGCGAAATTCGCGCGCGAATTTCATCGTCCAGAATTTCCGCGCCGCCGCCCGGAATTGAATCGAGTCCGGCATCTCGCAATCGTGAAATCGTTTCCCGCACCGAAATTCCAGAAACTTCCGCGATACACAAAATCTCCGGCGCCGAAAAACAATGCAAATGCACCTGCGGATAGTTCCGCTTCAGCGATCGCATCAGCATCTCGTAATACTCAATCCTCAAATCCGGATGCAATCCGCCCTGGAGCAAAACTCCCGTCCCGCCCAGCTCCAGCATCTCGTCGATCTTGCCGTAAATGTCTTCGAGCGAAAGCACGTACCCGTCGCGCGCGCCAATCGGCCGGTAAAACGCGCAGAAGGAGCAATACTCCGTGCAAAAATTCGTGTAATTAATGTTGCGGTCGATCTGGTAGGTCACCACGCGCGGATCGTTTTTCCGATTCCGTACGGCAGTCGCCTCCATCCCGATACCAATCAGGTCATCGGAGGCGAATAGTTCCAGAGCTTCTTGTTTCGTTAATCCCATCGCTAATCTCGCAGCCGCCTTTCAGCTTCCAACATCTATTCTACAAACACCGCGTCGCCCGGTCGAATCACGCCCTCGCGCAACACTACTGCGTACACTCCCGCGCATCCTTCATGTTTTTTCGCCACCACATCGAGTACTTCCGGTGATGCAGCAGCAGTATCCGGATCGAGCGTGATAATCACGCAGCGCCCATCCTTTTTCACCGGCATCATTTCCACTGTCTCGCCGATCCGCACGCGCCGCCCGATTAACTTGTCCTCAAAAAATGGCGTCGCGTCGTCCCATTCCACCAATATGTTCGACCGGAATCTTCTCACTTCAAGTGCGCGCCCCGATTCCGCCGAAAGCGCCGCAATCGTCTTCGTACCGAAAATCGAGATTGGACGGGCATCCTGAATACTGCGCTCGGTGAAATGAAATCGCAGCGCGTGCCCAAATTTCTTCTCGAGATACTCGCGAAATCGCGGCTCGTCCACGCCAAACCTCTCGCCCTCCGGCGTGCGCACTTCCACGCGAAGCGCCGAATCCGCAAATCGTTCCCGCGCTGGCGGCGGTTCCACAAATCGTGGCTGTAGCAGCAACATTCCCCGCCACTTCCGCGCCGTCATCCACGGAAAATCCGCGGGACCTGCCGGATCGCTGAACGCATAAATCCGATCGCCTGTAATTCCGGCGAAGCTCACAAACGCTTCGCTTAATTCTTCGCCAGCCATTCCCTTTACGGGATAGCGACGCAATCTCTTCAGCGATCCAATCTGTGTCGCTATTTCACTCGCGGCCATGTGAAACCGCCTGCGGAGCCGCCGCGAATTCCACTGGCTTCGCCGCGGGAATCAATCCAGCTTGCGCGCACCGCTCGTAATACAATTTCAATCCCGCCAGATTCTCCGCATCCAGCGAAAAATCGATGTTCTCGCGCAAATATCTCTCCAGCGCTGGAGCCGGCAAATCCAGTTTCAGCGACGCTCCCTCAGCAATATCCGAAATGTGCGCGAGACCAAATTCTTTCGACGCCAGAAATTCCTCAACAAGTCCAGGCGTCACCGCTTCCCGCCGCGCGGCCCACACCGCTAGCACGCACGGCAGCGCCGTCATCTCGCGCCATTGATACGCCACGTCATATACGAAAAGAGAATCCACTCCCGCAACAATTTGCTCGCCCGTTTGTCCCGAGCAGCATCCGCTCGGCGATGGTGTTTTGCTCGCGAACTGTTCCATTTGTACCGCGATGCGTAGCGCAGGATCTCCAATGATCAGCGCCGCATCAGCATCCGCGAGCATCGCCGCCGCATCCGGCGCGGCATGCACAAACTCCGGCGAAATTCCCCAATAATCTCGGCACAAGAGTTGCACCAGAGCCACTGAACTTCGCGAACTCGTATCCAACGCCAGCCGCCGCGCCAACTCAATCGGCTTCTTCGCCACTACAAGAATGCTGCGCACTTCGCCTTTTGCCGCCACTGACATTCCCGGCAACATCACCAGATTTTCGATTCGCTGATATTCAATCGCGGGAATGATCGCGATATCCGCATCGCCTTTTCGCAACGTCTCGGCGCACAGCGATGGAACCGTGAACGAAAGTTCGTACAGGTTTTTCTGGGGCCCGTCGGTAAATCCCCACACCAGCGGAGCAGTGTTCAGAAATTCAACGATCGAAATGCGCAGCTTCTTCATAATATTTTCGCGGGGTGTTAGCTGAAAATCATAGCACAGCGGCAACCAGCACCGCGCAGTTCACGCAACCGCGCGCGCCGCTGTCGCCGCTGATTCATTCGTCCGCGCTGTAATTTCTGACGCCACAGTTTCTTCGCCGCTCATTCTCTGATATAAACCTGCCGTCATCATTTTCGTTGCCGGAGGAACCATGAAGCGGAATTTCGCGCTCGTAGCAGCACTCGGCGTATCCATTAGCGTTGTCGCAGCCGCGCCACTCTCGTCGTGGGCTCGCGCAAAGTCTCAGCCGCAGGCCACACCTGCTGCGCAAGGCGCCGCGAAACCTTCTGGCATCGCCGATAAGACAGCGGGCATGCAAAAATTCGACGGCCTCTTCCCATTTTATTGGGATGCGCGCACAGGAAAAATCTGGCTCGTCGTCGACAAATGGGATACTGAATTTCTCTACCTCGATACCCTTGCAGCAGGCATGGGCCAAAATGACGTTGGCCTCGATCGCGGACAGCGCGGCGGCGAACACATCGTAAAATTCCAGCGCACCGGCCCTCGCGTTTTGCTCGTTCAGCCGAACTACGCGTTTCGCGCGATCAGCAACGATGCCAACGAGCGCAACTCGGTGGACACTTCATTTCCAAGTTCCGTGCTCTGGGGATTTGATGTTGCTGCCGAAGATGGCACCGCAGTTCTAGTTGACGCCACAAATTTTTTCATTCGCGATGCGCACAACGTAATCGGCACGCTGCGCCGCTCGCAGCAAGGCGCGTTTCGTCTCGATCCACAGCGCAGCGCTCTATATCTTCCCAACACAAAAAACTTTCCGAAAAATACTGAGGTCGAAGCCACCCTCACTTTCACCAGCGATGAACCCGGCCCCCTCGTTCGCGAAGTCACTCCCGAAGCGGACGCGATGACGCTGCGCCAGCACCATTCTTTCATCGAGCTTCCTCCGCCAGGTTTCAAGCCACGCATCTACGATCCGCGCTCAAGCTTTTTCGGCATCGAGTACATGAATTTCGCCGCGCCTCCAGGCGACATCGGATCGATTCGCGAGCGTTTCATCTCGCGCCATCGCCTCCAGAAAAAAGATCCGTCCGCAGCGATGAGCGATCCCGTCGAGCCCATCGTCTATTACGTTGATAACGCCGCTCCGGAACCATATCGCAGCGCGCTCGTGGAAGGCGCGAGTTGGTGGAATCAAGCATTCACCGCCGCCGGTTACAAAAACGCTTTTCAAGTAAAAGTTTTGCCCGAAGGCGCGGACACTCTCGACATTCGCTACAACGTGATTCAATGGGTGCATCGCGGCGAACGCGGCTGGTCCAACGGAGCAACGGTAAACGATCCGCGCACCGGCGAAATTATCAAAGGCGTTGTCACGCTTGGCTCGCTGCGCGATCGTCAGGATTTTTTAATCGGTGAAGCGCTGCTCGCCCCATTCGAAAAAGGAAAGCCGGTTAATCCAAAAGTCTTGCAAATGGTTCTCGCAAGATTGCGCCAGCTTTCCGCGCATGAAGTTGGCCACACTCTCGGCCTGCAACACAATTTTGCGGCGAGCACTGTAAATCGCGCATCCGTGATGGATTATCCGCCGCCGGTCGCAACTCTTGGAGCAGATGGCGTGCCCGATGTTTCGAACGCCTACGCAATCGGCATCGGCGATTGGGACAAAGTTTCCATCGCCTACGGCTACACCGATTTCGCGCCGGGCACCGACGAAAACGCAGCGCTCAACAAAATGATGAACGACGCGTACAGCCACGGCCAGCGCTATCTCACCGATCAAGATGCGCGCCCGGCATCGGCCGCAAGTCCCTACGCGCATTTGTGGGATTCGCGGTTCGAATGCCGTCGACGAACTGAATCGCATCATGAAAGTTCGCGCCGCTGCGCTGAATCGATTCGGCGAAAATAATATTCCTGTCGGCGCGCCGATGGCGACGCTCGAAGATGTTCTGGTGCCGCTGTACATGCTCCATCGCTATCAAGTGGAAGCTGCTGCAAAAGTTGTCGGCGCGGTGGATTACACTTTCGCGTTGCGCGGCGACGCGCTCACTCCATTAAAGCCTGTGCCTGCCGCGGAGCAAATGCGCGCGCTGGATGCAGTGCTCGCGACTTTGCAGCCCGATGCGCTCGCGCTTCCCGATTCGCTGCTGAAATTAATTCCGCCGCGGCCGCCGCAATATTCGCAGTCGCGCGAGAATTTCCGCCGCCGCACCGCGCCAGTGTTCGATTCGCTCGCTCCAGCGGAAGCAGCCGCGAGCCACGTGGTTTCATTCCTCTTCGATCCCGAACGCGCGCAGCGGCTGGTGGAATATCACGCGCAGGACGCAAGCAGTCCCAGCCTCGGCGAAGTGATCGATCGCATCTTTGCTGCGACATGGAAGGCGCAGCCTGCCTCAGGTTATGCCGCGGAAATTCAGCGCGTTGTGGATCAAACGGTGCTCTACGATTTGATGACGCTCGCCGCCGACACAAACGCTGGAGGACAGGCGCGCGCGATCGCATCGCTGAAACTCGAAGAGTTGCGCGACTGGATTTCGCATCAGCCGCAGACGGATGAGGGTTGGCACGCGGCGTATTTTTACGCTGGCGAGCAGATCAAATTGTTCCAATCGGATCCGAAGAAGCTCGATCTCACGCGGCCGGGAGTGCGCTCCGGATGGGCAACCGATCGGCGAAGATGATGGTTGGGACGTCTGGTAAAGGCGGTTTTAGAGGCGATTTAAGGGTGAATTAGCGGTCGCGAAGGGATCGTTTTCGCGACGATTATGTCATTAAAGCCTTTATTTTTAATAATTTAACTCCGTTTTAGTGGCTGACCACCCCCGCCCCCATTGTTTTTGGATATTGTTGAATCTAATGGGGTTAGCTAGTACTATTACTAAAAAGTTGCACATTCTAAAGGACTTACGGGAGAATGGGGTTTGCTGTGGGGCTGCCCACCCGTTGGGCGGCACGAGCAGCCGGCAACGCGACCTGGCCTATCCGCACACGGGTATGAGTCCCGCGAGGCTAGTGGACCGTGACCGTGACGGTTGCTGTCGAGCGGCCGAATTGATTGGTGGCGTAGAGGGTGTAGGTGGTGGTTTGGGTGGGCGTGAGCATTACGCTGGTGCCGCGGACGGCGCCGATTTGCGGCGAGACGATGGTGTAGCCGCCGCCGGTGACGGCCCAGCTCAGTGTGATTTGCGTGCCCGAAGAAATGGAAGTTGAGCTGGCGGTGAAGCTCGAAATTGTTGGCGCTGAACCTTGCGGAACATTTGCCTGCGTGTAAATCGGATTCATCTGCACCACTTCAAAATCGGATGCTGTGATGGAGCCGAGATTGTGCAGGTCGTCGTTGTCCCAGCGATCGTCCGGCGCTCCGCTAATGTACATGTTGGAGCCGTTATCGGCCATGATCATTCCGTATTGCTTCATCGCGGTGAGGATCACCTGATTCGCTGCGCTGAATCCCGAAATATTCACTGAAGATTTCAGGCGCATGCGCATGCCCATCGGCGCGGCATTCGCATTTGTGGAATTCGCGGCCCAGTGCGACGCGGGAGGAACCATCGCCGCGCGACTATTTTGCAGTGTGAATCGAATGGCGTGATTGATTGCGCCGGCGGCGACTTCGTCATAGCGCACAAGCCCCGCGAAAATACTTAAGCCCGCGGCATCGGCAGAAGTCCATGTCCATGGCCGCTGCTCGTCGTTGAGCAAATCCCACACAGCGGCGCTATCGGCATTCCATGAAGTTCCAGTTCCGGCGGCGGAATTGTAAAGCTCGTAGAGCCAGCAATTATTGTTGTCGAGAACGAGCACGTGGCGATCGCCGGTGCCGGGATTCGGATAGCCCTCAATCGGAGCGTCGCTTGGAACGGGCATCGGACCAGGATCGCTTTCGTCGCCATACGCGGTGAAATTCACATCCACAAAAGGCTGCGCCGAGCCGACGATTACGTAAGGAATTCCGATCGAGCTGCCATTGTAGAGTCCCGAGCCGAAATCCGGATGGATCCCGATACTGGAGCCGATGAAATTAATAATGTTGGCGGAATTTGGATCCACCGGCGCGCTGGCAATATTTTGATTCCAGGGATTATCCGCAGGGAACGGAAGAAAACCATTCAAGCTCGCGCCTTGTCCCGTGGCCATTGCGCTGCATGGCGGCGGAGGAGGCGGCGGATTCGAGCCGTTCGTCACCTGTACATTAATTGAGCCGCTTGTGCTCCCGCCGGGATTTGGATTGCTCACAGCGACGCCGAAAGTTCCCGCGGTGGAAGCGGTTCCGCCCGCGGTGAGGTGAGTTGCAGAAACAAAAGTAGTGGCAAGTGGCGTCCCAGAAAAAAGAATCTGCGCGCCACTCACGAAACCTGAGCCGGTAATTGAAAGCGTGAACGAGCCTGTGGCAAAAGAAGTCGGGCTTACACCGGTAAGCACGGGAACTGGATTCTCGATCGCAACAGTTGCATTTGCTTGCACGCTGGGATCGGCGGCTGTGACGGCCGAGACAGTAACACTCGCAGGATTCGGCACACTCGCGGGCGATTGATACATGCCAGCCGCGCTGATGGTTCCAACTGTCGCGTTTCCACCAGCGACGCTATTGACGAACCAGCTGACAGCTTGATTTGACGAGCCGCTCACCGTAGCTGTGAATTGCTGGTTCGCGCCGATACGCACACTGGGCGCAGTTGGCGAAACGCTCGCGGTGACCGTGGGATTTGATCCGCCGCCGGTTTTCGACGAGCCGCCAGTTGCGCATCCCGCGACGAACGCAAGAACCGCGGGCAGGACAAAGATGAGCGTGCGTTTCTTGAAATTTGTTGGGCGCATGGTGCAGGGACGAACTGCAGGAAGAGTGTGGCGTGGAAAAGCGCAGCGAACAATTGTACAGAGGTACAGGTAGGTTGCCGCGAATTCGCGCGGGAAAAAATTTAGACACGAGCAGTTCGGCACCACAAAATTTCTAGGTGCGAGTCAGTTTCAGAATTGCGCGCGGTCTGGACCCAATTGGTGTTGCCTCCGCGACTCGCATTTATCACTCGGGTCGCCGATTCAGGATTTCCAAAGCCTACTGTATTGGCACCGAACCTCGCTTACTTCGAAAGTACATCTGTGGCGTGGTTCCCAGCATCTTCCGAAACATTTCAATAAATGCGCTCACACTGTCGTAACCAACGGCGATAGCCGCATCCGTAACGGATTCGTCTTGAGCAAGCATTTCAAGCGCGGCGAAGAGCCGTGCCTGCTGCCTCCAACGGCCAAACGGCATACCTACCTCAGCCGAAAAGGCACGCATGAAAGCGCGGCGCGACATTCCAGCAAATTGCGCCCAGCCGTCTAACCCGCGGTCGTCGGCAACATCATCCAGCAGAACACGCGCAACTCTGTCCAACCTCTTGTCCCGGGGCAGGGGCAAACGCAAACGCTGCTCTTGAGGCTGCGCGATCTCATCACGAAGAACGCTGATTAGCCGCTTCCGTGCCGGGTTGAGCGGTTGCCAGGGATCCCACATAAGAACGCGATCGACGATCGTAAACAACAACTCTGATGAGCTAAACAGACACGGCGTCCTGGGCAGTCCCCGGCACATCTCGGAAGACAGGTAAACCATTGACCCCGCCGCGCCGCCCACAGAACGCGCCTTATGCCTGCAATCAGGAGGAATCCAGGCACAACGGCCGGAGGGAAACATCCACTGTTCACTGCCTGCTTCCACCACCAGCAGTCCCCGAGTCAGTGCAATGAACTGTCCACGCGCGTGACTGTGCTCGGGTGCCCAGTCCTCAGCCCCGCGCCTCTTGAAAGCAAATGCAAGCACAGGTGCGTTGCTCTCAGCAAGGCGGCGGAGTTCCTCCACATTTTTGGGGACTGAGAACATGAATCTACGCGATTGACCCTTTCCCGATAAAAATAGCCACTTTCCCGTTAGCAGGCCAACAGGAAGCTGGCTAGATTACGGGGCATGCAAGCGAAACACAAGAAATGGAACCAACACAGGTCGAAGCAAATTCAGCAATCGTGAAAGGACGTAAATATGAACGCTGCTGTGCTCCATGCTATCAATCAGGCACCTCACTTCGAGCAGTTTCCCGAACCCATGGCGGAAGAAAACGAGGTGATCGTACATGTCCGCGCCGCCGCGCTCAAACCCGTGGATAAACAAATGGCGGCGGGAACGCACTACGCCAGCCCTCAAGAATTTCCTGTTGTTTGCGGCATGGATGGCGTGGGGCGGCTCGATGACGGTACGCGAGTATTCTTTGGCGGAGCGCGACGGCCGTACGGCGCGATGGCCGAGCGCACAGTGGTTCGGCGAGTGCAATGTTTCTCCATCCCAGAAGAATTGGACGATGTCACTGCCGCAGCGATTCCAAATCCCGGTGTATCGGCGTGGCTTTCTCTCAAGCACAGCGCGAAGCTCGCTGCCGGCGAAACCGTCTTGATCCTTGGCGCCACCGGAGTCACAGGCAAGTTGGCGATACAGATCGCGAAAATTTTGGGAGCGGGACGCGTGGTTGCGGCAGGACGCAACGAACAGGTTTTGAGCACACTGCACGAGCTGGGCGCCGACTCGACGATTCGCCTCGACAAACCCGAGGAAGAATTGATCGCAGACTTCCGCCGCGAGGCAGGCGAAAAACATTTCGACGTGATCATCGACTATCTATGGGGCCGCCCGACCGAAGCTCTGCTCGCAGCCATCACCAGAAAAGAATTTGCGATTGGGGAATCGGTGACTCGGCTTATAGAGGTGGGCGAGAGCGCTGGATCCACGATCACTCTGCCCGCGGCAGTTCTACGAAGCACGGCGCTGACGATTCAAGGAACCGGAGGGATGCCGTCTTGGGAAATACTCAGCGACGCGTTCCAACAAGTGATGAACCACGCAGCGAGCGGCAAACTGCGCATTGAGACCGAGCGCGTTCCGCTCGCCGAGATCGAGAATGCCTGGAAACGCGACGCACACGCGCACAGGCTGGTCGTGATTCCGTAGCCGGACAAAAACCCGTCCGGTGAAACGTTCCAGAATGTGAGAATGCGGAAGAGGCCGCGCGTTCAAATTTATTTCTTCAGTTCTGCGGGCCAATTCGTCAAGAGAGTAATTGAGGAAGTCTTCGTGCGGTCTGCGGTGAGGACGGCGAAACGCTGGCCATCGGGGCTTACGTCGTAGAGAGGTGAAGTGCGATCCGGGGGATTTGGGAAATCCAACTGAAACATTGGGTGAATGGAATCGACGCCGAAGGTCGGCGAGAGATGAAACTGCGCCGCCATCAATCGGTTTCCCATCGTGACATAAAACAATTCATTGCGGCTGAATCGCGCCAGCCAGCCTCCCGTGGTTGAAATCTGGGATTTTGATCCTTCCCCTGGAAATGGGACCACGTAGACTTCCGGCCGTCCAGTTTCATAAGAAAAATAAGTAAGCCAGTGGTTGTCGAAAGAAAATCTGCCTTCATATTCGCTGGCTTTCAGCCCGGCGGTGGCCGCTGGCCGAAAAGCTTTTCCGCCGTCTAGAGGCACAGTCCAATTCGAGAAGAACTCTTCCTTCGTGCTGGTATGCACCGACAGATATTTTCCATCCGGCGACCAATCGATGGGAATGATGTATGTAAAGGCGTCGTTCGAGTAGACGGTTTCTTCGGGACGGCTGCCATCGAGCGGCCGGCGCCGAATCGAAAACTTTCCGTGATCCATGACCATGTAGGCGAGTTCTTTTCCGTTTGGTGACCAGACCGCGAACCAAACCCACGGTCCGTAGGTAATTCGCGCGGGTTGTCCTCCGGCCGCAGGGTAGACCCATATATCGCTGGCTCCCGATTTCGGATCCGTAACCGTAACTGCAATCGACTTTCCATCGGGGGAGAACTTGGGAACATCGTAGAGCGCAAGCGGTCCGGGTGTGGCTACGACGTTTCCGTTGCGGTCGTAGACCTTCAGTTCGCATCGAACGTAGAGTACTTGACAATGTATATAGTCTGTAGTTAATGTTGTGTCGCGATGGAGTTGGAAGCTTCCCTCCCCTGGCTGGCCTTGGGATTTACCACCGGCCTGGGTTCACGGTTAATTGGAAAACTGCTGCGCACGTTTGGGCAGGCGGACGCGGTGTTCGCCGCGTCGCTGACGGCGCTTGAATCGTGCAGTCTGCCCGCAGCAGTAGTGCAGGCGGTGCGAAGCCGGGCGGGATTTCGCGATGCCGAGCGCGAGTTAGTGTCTCTGCGCAAAGAAAACTTTCAGCTGCTGAATTGGGACGAGAGCGAGTATCCGTCGCGCCTGCTGGAGATTTACGACCCGCCGCCGATGCTTTATGTGAGCGGAGATATGCAGGTGCTTCGCAAGCATTCGATTTCGATGGTGGGCACGCGGCGTCCGACTCCTTACGGAAATTAAATGGCTGAGAGGATCGCGCGCGATCTGGCGGATCGTGGCCTGGTGATCGTCAGCGGCCTGGCGCGCGGCATCGATTGTCTTCGCACAAGGCGCATGCGCTTCGGCGCGCGGCGCAACGATCGGCGTGCTCGGCACGGGAATTGACGTGATTTATCCGAAAGAAAATAGAAAAGTTTTCGCGGAAGTGGAAAAGCGCGGGGCGATTGATCAGCGAATTCCCGCTGGGCGCGCACGCGGCTCCCGAAAATTTTCCGGTACGGAATCAGAATCGTCGCGGGAATGAGTTTGGGAACAATCGATCGTAGAGGGCGAACAGTATTCCGGATCATTGATCACTGCGCGGCTGGCGATGGAATTTGGACGCGAAGTTTCGGCGTGCCGGGAAATTGCACGCAACCTTCCAGCTTCGCGCCGAATCAATTGATTAAGCAGGGCGCGAAACTTGTGACCGGATGGGAAGATGTCGTCGAGGAGCTTCCCACCGAAATTCGCGCGGAATTATTCCCGGTGGAAACTCCGGGGGCTGGCAGAACGCGAATCACTTTTTGCGGAAGCACTGCGACCGGAGCAAAAAAAGCTGTACGAATTGTTGAGCACCGATCAGACGTTGCATGTCGACGAGATCGTGGAAACAGTCCGGCATGACTTCTTCGGCGGTCTCGCGGCGCTTTGCGAAATGGAATTGAAGGGAATCATTCGCCAAATGCCGGGCAAACAATTCGTTAGAGTGATGATGTAGCGCGAGCGCCGCCGCGAGCGGCGCGGGCCGCGACTAAAACCAATCCAGACAGAAAGTTGGCGGCGACTGGAAATAGCTCTGAAAATTGGCGGCGCAATCAAAATAGCAGTAGCCAGCGTGCGCATCTACAGTTTCTGGAGCGCAAGGTAGTGAAAAGGACACACGGCTTCCCTCCGCGCTTTTCGGTTTAAAACAATAACCATGGGAAAGTCACTCGTCATCGTTGAATCGCCGGCAAAGGCGAAGACGATCAACAAATATTTGGGACGGAATTTCAGCGTCAAGGCCTCCATCGGCCACATGATGGACCTGCCGCAAAAAGGATATTGGTATCGTGCTGCCATCCGGACGAAGAATCAAGCCGAAAAAGAGAAAACGCAAGACAAGAAACGCGCCAGCACGAAGAAAAAGCGCGGCAGTAAAAGTGAAGCCGTACAATCCGGCGAAAATGTTCGAACCGACCTACGTAGTGATTCCCGGCAAAGAAAAAGTTGTGAATGATCTGCGGAAAGTTGCGGCCACCGCCGACGCAATTTATCTGGCGGCTGACCCGGACCGCGAAGGCGAAGCAATCTGCGCGCATTTGACCGAAGTACTCACGATGTCCAAGGAAGAATTTTTTCGAGGGATACGATGCCGTGCCGGTGGATCGCTGGGGCCGAGGAGCAAAGCCAGAAACGGCAGCGGAAAAACAAAAGCTGCGGAAGATAGCGCGGAAGTTGAGACTCCTGTAGCGGAATGACGTTCCGAAAGATATGCGGAAGAGAATTTTCCGCGTGATGTTCAACGAAATTACTCCGAAGGCGATTCGCGCGGCATTCGATCGTCGCCGGCCAAGTAAATGAAAATCTAGTGGACGCGCAACAAGCGCGCCGCGTGCTGGACCGGATCGTCGGCTACAAAATTTCTCCGGTGCTGTGGGACAAAGTGCGCCGCGGACTTTCCGCCGGCCGCGTGCAAACCGTAGCGCTGCGGTTGATCGCCGAACGCGAACTGGAAATCAAAGCGTTCATCCCGAAAGAATATTGGACGATTCACGCGCGTCTGCAAGCCGCCGAGCCGCCGATTTTCACCGCGAAGCTCTGGCGCCACAAAGACGAAGAAATTGAAATCACCGAATGAAGCGCAAGCCACGATGAAGTGGTCGAGGACGTAAAGAGAGCGAAGTGGCACAGTTTCGGAAGTCGTTCAGAAAGAAAAGCGCCGCAACGCCGCCGCCGCCTTTCACAACTTCCAAATTGCAGCAGGCTTCGTACAACCGTCTGCGCTATATCGGCGAAGCGCACGATGGGCATCGCGCAGAAATTGTACGAAGGCGTCGAGCTCGGCGACGAAGGCTCCATCGCGCTGATCACTTATATGCGCACAGATTCGGTGCGCGTATCGAACGACGCGCTGGAGCAAGTGCGCGCACTGATTCCGCAACAGTACGGCGCGGATTATCTGCCGGAAAAACCAAATTTTTATAAGAGCAAGAAAGATGCGCAGGATGCGCACGAAGCGATTCGCCCCACGGATGCTGCGCGCACTCCGGAATCCGTCCGCCGATATCTGGAAGATGAGTCCTTCAAGTTGTACCAACTGATCTGGCAACGATTCGTTGCGTCGCAAATGGTTCCTGCGGTTTTCGATCAAACGACGATCGACGTCGCCGCGGGAGATTATACATTTCCGCGCGAATCGGGTTCCGTGGAAAAATTCGCGGGATATCTCGCGGCGTATCGCTCCGGCGAAGAAGATATGCGAAAAGGATGATGACGCCGAAAGCCGAAGGCAAGCGCCTGCCGCGCGTGACGCAAAACGAAATTCTGAAACTCGCGCGGCGACGCGACGAACCGACGGCAACTACGCCGCTTGTACCGGTGCGTCCGGAGCAGCATTTCACCGAGCCGCCTCCGCGATACACGGAAGCGACGCTGGTGAAAGAGCTGGAAGAAAAAGGAATCGGCCGGCCATCCACATACGCCGCGATTATTTCCACAATCGTGGAGCGCGAATACGTCACCAAAGAACAGGGCAAATTCTCTCCCACAATGCTCGGCGAAAAAGTGAGCAACCTGCTGGTGAAAAGTTTCGAGGATATTTTCGACTCTCGGCTTCACCGCGCGCATGGAAGAAGAGCTGGACGAAATCGAAGAAGGCAAGCGCCCATGGAAGGAAGCTGTCGGCGAATTTTACGATCGCTTCGAAAAAGATTTGGGACTCGCGCGCGACGAAATGGAATCGTACAAGAGTGGAATTCCCACCACGGAAAAATGTCCGAAGTGCGATAAGGGAAATTTGCTCGAGCGCATCAGCCGCAACGGATTTTTCATGGGCTGCGATCGCTATCCGGATTGCGATTACACGCGCGATCTTTCGCCTGAAGTTCCCGCACACGATGGCGAAGGCGGCGCGCACGTGGAGATGTGTCCCGAGTGCGGCAAGGAAATGATCATCAAGCGCGGCCGGTTCGGAACGTTCCTCGCGTGCAGCGCTTATCCGGATTGCAAAACGACGCTGCGGCTGGTGCAAGGAACGCGAAAAGCTCGCCAGCCGGATGAACTGCTGGACGAAAAATGTCCGGACTGCGGAGCGCCGCTGGTAAAACGCTACGGCCGCTACGGCGAATTCATCGGCTGCTCCGCATATCCGAAGTGCAAATATATTCGCGCGAAGACGCTGGGAATTGAATGTCCGAAATGCGACGTCGGCGAATTGACGCAGCGCATGGCGCGCAAAGGCAAGCGAGTTTTCTTCGGCTGCAATCGATATCCGGAATGCGATTTCACCACGCCGCACACGCCGATTCCCGAAGCGTGCCCGAAATGCGGCGCGACATTCATCGTGGAAAAACGCGGAAAATTGGGCGCTGTGCGCGCGTGCGTAAAAGAAGGCTGCGATTGGGAACAGGTTGTGCCTGAAGGTGTGGCGCAGCCGCAGGCGGAAGTTGTGGTCACCACGTAACACGCGGCGCGAAATTTTCGCGGCGGCACGGCGGCGGATTACCTTCCAATGGATCTGAAAGAAGCAATTCGAAAATATTTTGGATATCTCGAACACGAGCGAAATGTTTCGCCGCATACTCTGAAGAATTATTTATCCGATCTCGAACAGTTCGTCGCGTACCTGATGCCGCCGGGCGGCGAAGGGACGCGGGCAGCAAGCGCTGGCTCCGCGTTTGCGAAAAATTCCGGCGCCGCGCGATATCGGCCATCGGCTGATCCGGGAATATCTGGGGCATCTTCACAGCATCGGGATGCAGAAAAGTTCCGTGGCGCGCAAGCTGACCTCGATTCGCGGGCTGATGAGATTTTGCCACCGTGAAGGATTCATCAAGAAAAATCCTGCGATACTTGTGGCCACGCCGAAACTTCCGAAGCGATTGCCGGCAGTGATGCCTGCCGAAGATCTGAACAATTTTCTGGATAATATGGGCGGGCCGCGCGCGGCGGTTCCGCCGAGCGATAAAATTATCCGCACGATTGGCGGGCGGCAAACGGAAAGCATTGCCCGCGCAAAAACCAAAAACAAAACCGCCCGAGCGCCGCGAAAAAATCCGGCGAATCATTTACACCGCGATCGCGCGATGCTGGAATTGTTGTACGCGTCCGGACTTCGCGTGAGCGAACTCACGGCGCTCGATCTTGCGGATATTGATCGGCCGCAGGAAATAATTCGTGTGCGGCTCGGAAAAGGACGCAAGGAACGCATCGTGCCATTCGGAAGCAAAGCGCGAGCGGCGCTGGACGCTTACTGGCCGCAACGCACGGCATATTTGGCGAAAGGCGGAGAGCGCGCGGATCACGAAGCAATTTTTCTGAATCCAAACGGGAAACGTTTTACGAGCCGAAGCGTAGGCCGCGTTGTTAAAAAATATGCGCGGCAGGCCGGCCTCAATTGGAATTTGCATCCGCATGCGCTGCGGCACGCGTTCGCGACGCACTTGCTGAATGACGGCGCGGATTTGCGGTCAATTCAAGAATTGCTGGGGCACGCTTCGCTTTCTTCCACGCAGAGATACACACACGCATCGATACGGCAGCTGATGGATGTGTACGACAAGGCGCACCCCCGCGCCTAGCAAATATTAACTATTAGATTAAATTACTTTGATGTTAAAGATGACGCACCGGCGGAGCAATTGTCCGGTGCGCGGATGCTTCGGGATGTTTCGCGCGAGCATAAAAGCGATGATCGCACACGTTGCAGCGATACGGCCGCCACGACGAATAGTGCAGCAGCGCCAGTTCGAAAATTCCGCGGCGTTTGGAGCGGCTGGCATCGGCGCTCCCGCAGTGAGTGCAGTTGTGGCCGGCAAAATTCAGGAATGGGATGTTCATATATCTTCGAGACGTTTGAGCGGCTGGGGGCCGTCCTTTCTCCTTACGTACTTTGTACCCGTATTAGACCATTTCAACCCAAATTTGGACGCAAAGTTGTGACCTGTGAATCCTGACTGCGAATAATTGCAGCGTCATTAAAGCGCAAGTATCGTCTTTAGCGCCACCCTAAATTCTTTAAATTCTGATGTATACGCGGGTTGACGGGCTCGGACGGCCCCCCTATAATGTTAGATTCCAAATAGTTCTGGAGGCGTGATGTACGCGGTGATTCGCAGCGGTGGAAAACAATATCGTGTGGCGCCCGGTGAGACCGTGCGCGTGGAGCGGATGGAAGGCAAGGTCGGCGGCAAGGTGACCTTTGCGGACGTGCTGATTGTGCGCACGGACGATTCCAAGACTCTCAAGGGTGAAGACGCCACTAAAGTTAAGGTTACTGGAAAAATTGTTGAACAAGATCGCGGTCCTCGTATCAGAGTTTTGAAATTCAAGACCGGCGGACAATACAAAATCACGCGCGGTCACCGGCAGAATTACACTGCCGTGCAAATCGGCGACATCGCCCTCTAAAAAAGGCAGGCACCGGCAATGGCACATAAGAAA
This sequence comes from uncultured Acidobacteriota bacterium, assembly GCA_963785395.1. GTDB lineage: Bacteria > Acidobacteriota > Terriglobia > Acidiferrales > UBA7541 > DASTCZ01. Next base: position 72,626 of record CAWAVH010000006.1, read on the forward strand.
GGCGGCGGCTCCAGCGTAAACGGCCGCGACTCACAGGGACAACGGCTGGGCGTGAAGCGCTTTGGCGGCGAATGGGTTCACGCGGGCACGATTTTGATTCGCCAGCGCGGCACGCGGCACAAGCCCGGAATTAATGTTGGCCGCGGGAAAGACGATACGCTCTTCGCGCTCGTCAATGGATTTGTAAAGTTTGAAGACCGCGGCAATCGTGGCCGCAACATCAGCGTTACACCGGCGGAAACGGCAGCGCATCAGGTTTCCGCGGCTCCCGCGAACTGACTCCTTTGAATTGCAGTATCCTTATGAGGCGGCCTGCTTCTTCGGGGCCGCCGCCGCGTTTTTGCGCGCACGCTTGCGCATCGCAAGAGAGGCTGTGACGTTCCGTGTTTGTCGATGAAGCTCGAATTCATGTGAAGGCTGGGAATGGCGGCAACGGGTGTGTGGCTTTTCGCCGCGAAAAATATGTGCCGCGCGGCGGACCTTCCGGTGGCGATGGCGGCAACGGCGGCAGCATCTGGCTGGAAAGTTCGGGCCATGAAAATACTTTGCTGCGCTACCGATACAACCGATTGTTTCGCGCGGATCGCGGACGCCACGGCGAAGGATCGAACTGCACCGGCATGACGGGCGACGACATGCAGCTCGCGGTTCCTGTGGGAACTGTTGTGTACGACGAATCCAGCGGCGAGCAGCTCGCGGATTTCACAGCGCCAGGACAGCGCGTGGAAGTTGCGCACGGCGGACGCGGCGGACGCGGCAATCAGCATTTCGCAAAGCCGTGGCATCAAGCGCCGCGCGAATCGGAACCTGGCGAAGAAGGCCAGGAGCGGGACCTGCGGCTGGAATTGAAACTGCTCGCGGACGTTGGACTGGTGGGATTTCCGAACGCTGGAAAATCCACTTTGATTTCCAGAATTTCCGCGGCGCGTCCGAAGATCGCTGATTATCCGTTCACAACGTTGGAACCTTCGCTCGGTGTGGTATCGGCGGAAGGTCATCGCGAAGCGCAGCACGGCGGAAAGATGCGCACGTTTGTTGTAGCCGATCTGCCGGGATTGATTGAAGGCGCGCACAAAGGCGCGGGGCTCGGCGTGCGATTTTTGCGGCACATTGAGCGGACGCGATTGATCGCGCATCTCGTGGATACGAGCGATGCTTCGCTGCGCGATCCAGTGAGCGATTTCGAAATTATTCGCGGCGAGCTGGACGCGTTCAGCAAAGCGCTTTCCGCGAAGCCGATGATGGTGGTGGCGACGAAGCTCGATGTGACGACGGATCGGACGAAGCTGGATGAATTGCGCGCGTATTGCGCGAAAAATAAATTCGAATTTCATGCTGTCTCCGCCGCGACCGGTGAAGGAATTTCGGAATTGGTTTATGCGATTGCCGATGCGCTCGATCGTATTGCCGCGCGTGACCGTTGCCGAAGCAGACGCGGAGTGGGACTGGGACAAAGCGCCTTCGGCGAGCACGGGGCACGAAGACGTATGACGGCTCGACGCGCACCGAAAGCGAAATCTCTGGAGCGTGTTGCATTGTTTGGCGGCTCATTTGATCCGATTCATTCCGCGCATCTTGCTGTTGCGGAAGCCGCGATTAAGAAATTCAAACTCGATCGCGTAATTTTCATTCCTTCGGGAAGTCCGCCGCATAAAACGCGGCAATTGGTTCCGTACGCTCACCGATTCGCGATGGTGGCGCTGGCGTGCGCGCACAGTCCTAATCTGGTGGTATCGATGGCGGAATCGGGCCCCGATCAACTGGGGCGTACGGTGATTTATTCCGTGGATACCGTGAAACGATTTCGAAAAATTTACCGCGGACCCGGCGTGAAACTTTATTTCATTCTTGGCGCGGACCAGTTTCTTGGAATCGCAACATGGAAAAATTGCGCGACGCTGCTGGGGCTGTGCGATTTCATTGTGGCGAATCGCCCCGGATTCGATTTGGAAAAATTGCGCAGCGCGATTCCGCAGCGAATGCTTGCCGTGGTATCGCAAAAATCCGCGCGCGCGGAAAAATCCAGCGCGGTTGAAAAAAATCGAGCTGCGATCCACCGCTATTTATCCGCTTGAATCTGTGGCCAAGAATATTTCCGCAACGGACATCCGCCGGCGGCTGCGGCGCAATCAAATAATCAGCGGACTTGTTCCCCGCGCCGTGGAGGATTACATTCGAAAGCAGGGCCTATACCGGTGAACGTGGATTCCCTCCTTCCCGAACTGCGTTGTGCAGTAAACGCCGCGCAAGACAAAAAAGCTTCTCAAGTGACCGTGCTCGACCTGACCGGCCTCGGTGCATTTACGAACTACTTTTTACTTTGTACCGGCTTCAGCAGCCGACAGGTTGTTAGTATTGGAGAGGAAATCGAGCGGCAGCTCGCCGACCTCGGCTGGAAATTGGAACATCGCGAAGGCCGCGGCGAAACCGAATGGGTGTTGCTCGACTACGGGAGTTTCCTCGTGCACATCTTCACTGAGCGCGCCCGGCACTATTACGATTTGGAACGGCTGTGGCGCAGCGCGAATCGCATCGTGATTCCAGATCTGGAACCGCCGCTCTCGCCGCCGATGGAACAAGGAGCAGCACAGGCATGACGGGCGATCAAACATCTGTCCTTTCGGCGCCGCAGATCGCGTGGATCGCGAACGATCCCGCGTCGCAGCGCGTGTATGAACTTGCGCAAAAAGTTGCGAGCACCGGCACGACACTCTTAATAACCGGCGAAAGCGGCACGGGAAAAGATCATCTTGCGCGGATGATTCATGAACTTGGTGCGCGGCACGATGCGCCATTCTTGAAAATCGATTGCGCAAGCCTGCCGCAGGAACTTGTGGAGTCTGAACTTTTTGGACACGAGCGCGGCGCGTTTACCGGCGCGGTGGAACGCAAACTCGGCCGACTGGAAATGGCTTACGGCGGAACGATTGTGCTCGACGAAGTTGCGGCGCTGACCCCGCCGATTCAATCGAAATTGATGCGCGTGCTGGAAGAGCGCACGTTTGAGCGGCTGGGCGGCAACGAAACTTTGCGATTGGATGCGCGCCTGATTGCGCTTACGAATGGCGATCTTCCCGCGCTGATTGAAGCGGGAAGTTTTCGCGAGGATCTTTATTTCCGGCTGAATGTTGTGAGCATTGCGCTGCCTCCGTTGCGCGAACGGCGCGCGGATATTGTGCCGCTGGCGGAACTGATGCTGGCGCGGCTGGGGCCGATTCACGCGCGTGGCGAAGTCACTCTCACCGAGGACGCGCAACACGCGCTGACGGCCTACGCGTGGCCGGGAAATATTCGAGAAATGAAAAATGCGATCGAGCGCGCGCTGGTGTTCGCGCAGAGCGACGAGCTTTCCGCGGCTGACTTGCCGGAAGGAATTCGCGGTGCGTCGAGCGGCGGTTCGTACGGCGGCGCGAAATTGCGGTCGCTGGAAGAAGTGGAACACGAAGTGATCATGGCGACGCTGGAAGCAACGCACTATCGAATCGCGAAGGCCGCGGAAATTCTGGGAATCAGCCGAAAAACTTTGCTCGATAAACGGAAACGCTACGGATTGGAATAATCGCGAAATCATTTTTGTGGCCACTCCTGCATTGTTCACGCCAGTTGTGTTAAATATTTCCATTCGAGATGCGCATCCAATTTATTTTTCTTGGTAAAACGCGTCGTGCGGAATGCCGCACGATGTTTGATGATTACGCCGCGCGGATTCGGCATTACGCGACGATAGAAATCACCGAACTGCGCGAAGATTCCGCTGTACTTCGTAAATTCAAGCTTGAACCTGCGACTGCCGTTGTACTGCTTGATGCTGCCGGAAAAAATTTCAGCACTGCGGAATTCGCGAGATGGATTGGCGCACAACGCGATCGCGGAGGCGCTCAGGCGCTGGTGTTTCTGTGTGGCGGCGCCGCCGGATTTCCGGAAGAAATGCGCCGTGCCGCCACCGCAAAACTTTCGCTTTCCTCGATGACGATGCCGCACGAACTTGCGCGAGTGGTGCTGGCCGAGCAAATCTATCGCGCGTTTACAATTCTTGGCGGGCATCCGTACTCGAAATAATTTGCCGCTGCGAGGACGGCAGGTCGCGCGCGTCGCGGTGCCGCGCTAAACTCAGGCAGATATGGCTATTCGAATCGCACCGGATTCCGCGGCGCCGACAATTGAAATAGAACTTGCGATCATGAACCCGCTTCCCGATTACGATCTGGAGGAAGTGGAAGCTGCTATTCCGCGCGAAGTGGATGGAATTCTTGTGACGCAGGGATTCAAAGATCTTGTGGATGATGCGCGCGTTGTGCTTGAGCAACTTCTTCCTCCCGCGAAACTTGAACTGGTGCAACTGACGGGCGCGATTTGTCCGGATGGCGCGATTTTTCGGCCGGGTGTGTGGATCGTGTTGCGCGAAAGCGGCGCGGCCGGCGGAAAACCCGCATCGGCTGGAGCGCGGGAAAACTGCGGACGAATAGCTGAAGAAATTCGGCGGCGATTTTCGCTTTCGTGATTTTGGCGAGATTGAGAAAATCGCACAGGCAAGAGTGCCTGTGCCACTTAGATGCCTGAAGAAAAAGGATTGCTGATTGTTTACACCGGCCCCGGCAAGGGAAAAACAACTTGCGCGCTGGGCACTTCGTTTCGCGCGGTGGGGCAGGGGCTGCGCGTGCTGATGGTGCAGTTCATCAAGGGTTCGTGGCATTATGGCGAACTCGACGCCGCGAAAATGCTGGGCGACGATAAAATGGAAATTCGTCCGATGGGCCGCGGGTTCGTGAAAATCGGCGGCGCGGAAACCGATCCCGAGGATTTGCGGCTGTGCGAAGAAGCGTGGAGCTGGGCCGTGGAACAAATGCACAGCGGCAAATATGATTTGCTGGTGCTCGACGAAATTAATTACGTGATCAGCTACAAGATGCTGGACGCGGAAAAAGTTGTGGCCGAACTGCGCGCGGCGTCCGGAACGATTGCATGTGATTTGCACGGGACGCAACGCGCATCCGAAATTGGTGGAGCTGGCGGATCTGGTGACGGAGATGCGCGAAGTGAAGCATCCGTACACGAAGGGAATTCTGGCGCAGCGCGGGATAGATTACTGAAACGGATTCGCAGAGAGAAATCATGGCCTGGTTTAAGCGCGTAAAGAAAAACGATCGACAAGGCGGTGCCGCCGGACGAGCGCAGCGTGCGCACGGAGGGCTTGTGGACGAAGTGCGACAACTGCCGCACGATGCTCTGGAAAAAAGATCTGGAAGCGAATCTGCACGTCTGCCCCAAATGCCAGCATCATTTTCCGATGGGCGCGGCGGCGCGGCTTGCATTATTGCTGGATGGCCACTGGATGGAACACGATGCGGAAATGGCGTCGACGCGATCCGCTGCAATTTACGTGGACACCAAAGCCTTACGCCGACGCAACTGCGCGATGTGCAACGCAAACTCGGCATGAAAGACGCGATTATGACGCGCCGAAGGATTTTTGACCGGGCGCGCCGGTGGTGTGCTGCGCGATGGAATTTCGATTTATCGGCGGATCGATGGGCGCGGTGGTCGGCGAAAAAGTGACGCGCGCGATTGAACTGGCGATGGAGAAGAGAGTGCCGCTGGTGATTGTTTCGTGCGTCATCGCGGCGCGCGAATGATGGAAGGCACGATTTCGCTGATGCAGCTGGCGAAAGTTTCCGCGGCGCTGGCGACGGCTGGATGAAGTGCGCGTGCCATATATTTCGGTGCTGACGGATCCCGACCACCGGCGGAGTTATCGGCAAGTTTTGCGATGCTGGGCGACATTAATATCGCGGAACCCGGCGCGCTGATTGGATTTGCCGGGCCGCGCGTGATCGAGCAAACGATCCGGCAGAAACTTCCGGAAGGATTTCAGCGCTCGGAATTTTTACTGGAGCATGGATTTCTGGATGCGGTGGTGCGCCGAAAGGATTTGAAGAATTATATCTCATCCGCATTTGAATTTTTCCTGATTTCGTAATTCCCTTGGCGCTCGCATGGACTACACCGAGTCAGTGACGTTATTTGCTGACGCTGGGCCGCGAACTGGCCGCGCCTTCGCACGCGCGCGCGGCGAAATTCGAATTGACGAATATTCGCGCGCTGGCGGCGCGGAATGGGCAATCCACAAAATAGATTCCGAAGCAGTTCACATCGCCGGAACGAATGGAAAAGGTTCCACGGCCGCGATGATGGAATCGATTTTGCGCCGCGCGGGATATCGCACGGGACTTTACACTTCGCCGCATTTGGAAAGCATCAACGAGCGGATCCGCGTTGGATGGCGCGGAAATCAGCGGACGCGGAATTTGCGGAGGCGTTTACGCGCGTGCATGAGCTGATCGAGCAGATGCTGGGCGCGGGAGAGCTTGCGGCGCATCCGACATTTTTTGAATGCGTGACGGCGATGGCGTTCGATGTTTTTGCGCGCGCGCGCGTGGAATTCGCGGTGCTGGAAATTGGAATGGGCGGAAGGCTGGATTCCACAAATATTGGTGACGCCGGAAGTTGCGCGTGATTACGCAAATTGATTTCGATCACGAAAGTTTTCTGGGCCATTCCATTGCGGAAATTGCCGGCGAAAAGGCCGGGATCATCAAACGCGGAGTTACGGTAGTGTGCGCGGCGGAAAATCCCGACGCGATACGGGTGATTCGCCAACGCGCGGAGCAAATGGCGGCGCCGCTGATTGAAATCGACGAGCGGTATTCGGTTGAGGCGATTCCCGAAAATGATGGGACTTATCGCGCGCGCGTTACTGATGTTGCGGATTCGAGCGTGATTCGTTTTCATGTTCCTCTTCCGGGGCGGCACCAAGTTCGAAATGCAATTACTGCGCTCGCCGCGGCTCGCGTGCTCGCTGCTGGAGCGCACGTGGATGATGACGCGATCGCGGTGGGAATCGCGGACGTTCACTGGCCCGGACGGCTGGAACGAATCAGCGAGCGGCCGCTGATTTATCTGGATGGCACGCACAATCCTGCGGGCGCGCGCGAGCTGGCTGCGTTTTGGGATGAGCATTTTCGCGATCGAAAAATCCATTTGATTTATGGCGCTGTGCGCGACAAAGCTGTTGACGAAGTTGCCGGACTGCTTTTTCCACGCGCTGCGCGTGTGACTGTGACTGCCGCGAATCAGCCGCGCGCGATTTCCGCGGCTGCGCTCGCGGAAATTACCGGGCACAACGCGCGGGAATTGTCAGTGATTCCGGATGCTCGCGAAGCGTTTGAAAACGCGCTTGCTGACGCCGGAGCTGACGACGTGATTTTTGTTACGGGATCGCTTTACCTTGTTGGCGACATGCGGCGATGGTGGCATGGGCGAACTTTAGCAAAGGCGAAGTAGGAACCCCTATTTCGCTAAGAGATTTCAGACACGAGTGTCTGCGCCACAAAGGGCGACGGCGCACAGGCAAGAGTGCCTGTGTCACTACTTCCACTACAGTTCCACTACGGCCGTCGGCGCGCATTATGGACGCACGTTGTTATCGCACATTGTTGCCGCACCTCTTGCCGGATGTTACGATTTGAATGGGTATGGGGACATCGATCGAAGATCGCGCGCGCGTGGGAGTGCCTTATCGCACCGCTGAGGAAGAGGCGGCAGGCGATTCGCGGAAGCACGAATTTTATATGCAGGCGGTGCGCGAGGCCGGCGGCGAGCCGGTTCCGATTTCGTTGCGTCTGGATGATCACGCGCTGGCTGGATTGCTTACGGAGATGGACGCGTTTGTGCTTCCCGGGAGCCCCGCCGATATTGATCCCGAGAGATATGGCGCGAAACGAAATTCGAAGACCGCGGCGGCCGATTCGCAACGTGAGCGCACTGACTGGGCGATTTACAAACATGCTTTTGCGACGCATAAACCTGTCCTTTCGATTTGTTACGGCGTGCAATCGTTGAATGTTTTTCTGGGCGGCAGCTTGATTCAGGATATTCCTTCGGAAATCGAAGGAGCGACGCAGCACGCGAAACATCCGACCGGCGAAGTTGGCGGAAACCGGCGGATGATCCCGAGCACGAAATCCGACTGGCGCCGGGAACAAAACTTTTGGAACTTGCGCGCGCTTGTCACGGAGAAATTCCCGGGAAACCTGGATTCGCGATCGTGAACAGTTCGCATCATCAGGCAATTTTCGAACCGGGACGCGGGTTGCGCATTGCTGCTGCTTCGCCGGACGGAATTATCGAAGCGGTGGAGTATGTTGGCGCGGACGAGCAAGGCTCCACAGTTTCCGCTGGTGATTCCGCGGACTGGATTTTTGGGGTGCAGTGGCATCCTGAGCGCATGGCGCACGAATTGCCGGGCGGCGTGTTTGCCGCGGCATTGTTTCGAGCGCTGGTACGAGCGGCAGCGGGAGTGGCTCCGCAAGCTACTTGATTTTGATTTGTCGAGTTTCATTTTTGCAGATCTGAAATGCGAAACAAAAATCCGCACTCGCCTTTCTGATTTTTTCAAGCACCGGCACGCACCGACTGGGGGAAAGAATGATTTCACTTGCTGGCAAAGCGGTTGTGATTACTGGCGGCTCGCGCGGAATCGGCGCAGCGGCGGTAAAACTTTTCGCGGAAGCCGGCGCGGATGTGGTGTTCAGTTACCAAAAAAATCGCGAAGCCGCCGAACAAGTGCAACAGGAAGCGAGCAAGCGCGGCACTCGAGTGGAATCTTTCAAGGCTGATTTGAGCAAGATGGCGGACGCGAAAAAATTGATCGATTACGCGGCGACGCGGCTGGGGCGCCTGGATGTGCTGGTGGCGAACGCGGGCATTTGGAATTCGGTGGATGCGCCGATCGAAAAAATCACCGAGCGCGAATGGGACGACATGATGCGCATCAATTTGAAAAGCGTTTACAGCGTGACTCATTTCACGGTACCTCGAATGATTTCGCAGCGCAGCGGACGGATTATTTGCATCAGCTCCACCGCCGGACAACGCGGCGAAGCGTTTCACGCGCATTATGCCGCGAGCAAAGGCGGCATCATCAGTTTTGTGAAAGGGCTGAGCACCGAACTTGCGCGGCACAACATTCTGGTGAATTGCGTTGCGCCGGGCTGGGTGAATACGGATATGTCGCGCGAAGTTTTGGAGACGAAAGCGGGCGCGAAGCTGGCGATGGCGCAAATTCCGCTGCAGCGTGTTGCGACTGCGGAAGAAATCGCGGGGCCGATCGTTTTTCTGGCGTCTGACCTGGCAACCTTTATCAACGGAGAGGTCCTCAATGTAAACGGAGGCTCCGTGTTGTGCGGATGATTTGCGTGAAAACTCTTTGCAAATTCGGATCGGCAGTTTTGTTGGCGCTGATTTTGGCGTTGCCGTGCGCGAAATTCGTGCCGGCGGATTCGGCGCAGCAAAATCCGGATACGATGACGCCGGACGCGAGCGCGGCGAAGGCAAAGAAAATTTTGCAGCAACTGATTCAAGGACTGGGCGGCGACGCATACATGAACGTGAAAGATTCGGATTGCGTTGGGCGCGCGTCGAATTTTGGATTGTCGGGCGACCTGACCGGCTACACGCTTTTTCGCGAGTACCGAATTTTGCCTGACAAAATGCGCGTGGAATACACAAAGACGGGAGTGATCACGAACGTCTACAGCGGCGACAAAGGATGGACGCTGGATAAAGGCGGAGTGGAAGAAATTCCGGCCGCGGATCTGGCGCTGTTTCAGGGACAACTGAAAACCACGATGAGCAATTTGCTGCGATATCGGCTGAACGAGCCAGACATGTTTTACCGGTACGCGGGATTCGACGTGGTGGATCTGCGGCCGTCTGATCTGGTGGAGATCACCGATTCGGACGAGCGGACGTTTCGGATCGCGGTGGATCAGTCCACTCATTTGCCTGTGCGCAGCACGATGACGGCGAAAAACGCACAGACTGGCGATACGACGCAGGAAGTTACGATTTATTCGGAGTGGCATTTGCTGGATGGAGTGCAGACTCCTTATCAGATTTCGCGCGAACGCGATGGAAAGCGTTCGTATCAAGGATTTTTCAATTCGTGCAAATATAATTCCGGGATTTCGCCCGAGTTTTTTACCGAAGCATCGCTGCAGCAGAAGTGGGCGACGCTTGGCGGTAAAAAGAAAAAGAAACAGCCGAAGTAGCTCCCTCAAAAGTTTACAGTCTTGTCAGACTCTCACCCCGACGGAAGCGCGTGACTGCGGCCATACAGAGATAATCGCGATCGACGTTGACGCTTAAAATACTGATGTAGTTAACATCGTCTTTCGCATTTAAGTCTTGTAGAATGAACACTTACGTGGAAATTTGAGCTAAGTCCTTTAGAATGCGCACTTAACTTTTGTAACGCCATTTTTTCGGGTCCAAAGGCTGTCGCGACGGCCTTAAGTCCTTTAGAATCAGCGTCGATTACTAATGTATAAACTTGAACGTCTACTGAGCCCCAATTTGAGGCGTTGAGGGGCGTTCCGCGTCTCTGCCATCGCAAATTTTGTCCCCCAAAGCAAATTCGGCCAGCGGGAAAGTGATCCCGGTGGGCGGCAATATGAATATTGATTGGGCGGAGCTTTTTGAGTTACGGGATTGAAAAGCCGAGAGACACTTCTTCTCCATTCACATTTTAGCATGGCGGCGATTGGAGTCAAGCTAAAGTTGATTAATTATAGTAATAGTAGTTCTAGGACTGGTGCGGGATTTTGGTCAAAAATGTGAGGGTGGGCGGGGCCTGCCCGCTGCGCGGTCGAGCCCCGCCCCTACGGGTGACGAGCGTGGGGTGTCGTTCCTCCGATACGCAGCGTGACCTAGGGAGAATTTTGGTCGTGATTTTGGCGGGGAGGGCGCGGGAGTTATAATTCACGGATGGCTTCGCAACAGCGGATTGAATTGATGCACGGGACAACCGTGCTGTGTGTGCGCCGCGACAATAAAGTGGTGATGGCGGGCGATGGGCAGGTGACGCTGGGCGAGAGCGTGGTGAAACATTCGGCGAAAAAAATCCGGCGATTGTATGAGGAGAAAGTGATCGCGGGATTTGCGGGGTCTACGGCGGATGCATTTTCACTTTTTTCGCGATTCGAAAATAAATTGCAGGAGCATCACGGAAATCTGGCGCGCGCGGCGGTAGAGCTGGCGAAAGATTGGCGGACGGACCGGGCGCTGCGTCATCTGGATGCGCTGCTGTTGGTGGCGGATACGAAGGCGACATTTTTACTTTCGGGCCACGGCGACATCATCGAACCGGATGATGGGATTGTGGCGATTGGATCGGGCGGATCGTTTGCGCTTGCCGCGGCGCGGGCGCTGGCGAAGAATACGAAGATGAACGCGCGGGAAATTGTGCAGGAAGCGATGAAGATCGCGAGCGGATATTTGTATATACACAAATTCGAAATTTCACGTTCGAAGAGTTGTGACGCAAATTGCGGGCGATTTCTGAAAATGCGGGGCGAGTTAAGGGACTGATTGAATGACGGAGAAAGCCGAGAAGGACATGGTGATTTATTTGCCGGGCGAACAACGCGAAGAAGAGCCCGTAGCGATTCCGTCGTTTGACGAATTGACGCCGCGGGAAATCGTGGTGGAGCTGGACAAATATATTGTGGGGCAGGCGAAGGCGAAGACGCGCGGTGGCGATCGCGCTGCGCAATCGCGTGCGGCGGCAAAAACTGACTCCTGAAATGGCCGAAGAAGTTCTGCCGAAAAATATTTTGATGATTGGGCCCACCGGCGTGGGGAAAACTGAGATTGCGCGGCGGCTGGCGCGGCTGGCGGGATGTCCGTTTGTGAAAGTGGAAGCCTCGAAGTATACGGAAGTGGGATACGTGGGACGCGACGTGGAGTCGATGGTGCGCGATTTGGTGGAAACATCGATCGACATGGTGCGCGAAGAAAAGCTGGATGAAGTTGCGGAGCGCGCGGAGCAATCGGCCGAAGAACGCGTGCTGGATTTATTGCTGCCGCCATTTGTGCCTCCCGCGGATCAGGTGAACGGAGGGCCACCGCAGGCGGAAAGCGTGACGCGCGAGCAAGCCGATCGCACGCGGGAAAAATTGCGCGCGCAGATTCGCGACGGGAAACTCGATACGCGGATGGTGGAAGTGGAAGTGCGCGAGCGGGCGATGCCCGTCGTTTGAAATTGTTTCGCAGCAGGGCGTTGAAGAGATGGACGTCAACGTGAAGGAAATGCTCTCGGGATTTTTCGGGCAGCAAAAAAAGAAACGCAAGATGACGGTGGCGGAAGCGTTCGATTATTTAATTCAGGAGGAAGAGAGCAAGCTGATCGATATGGATCAGGTGACGCGCGTGGCGGTGGAGCGCGCGGAGCAGATGGGAATTATTTTTATCGATGAAATCGACAAGATTGCGGGGCGCGAATCGGGCCACGGGCCGGACGTTTCGCGCGAAGGAGTGCAGCGCGACATTTTGCCGATCATCGAAGGGACGACGGTTAACACGCGCTACGGAATGATTCGCACGGATCACATTTTATTTATCGCGGCGGGCGCGTTTCATGTGAGCAAACCTTCGGATTTAATTCCGGAATTGCAGGGACGGCTGCCGATACGAGTGGAGCTGACTTCACTTGGGGAAGCTGATTTCGTGCGGATTTTGACGGAGCCGAAAAATGCGCTAATCAAGCAATATCTGGCGCTGCTGGATACGGAAGGAGTGAAGCTTTCGTTTACGGATGAAGCGATCGAGACAATTGCGCGATTCGCGACGAAAGTAAACGAGACGACGGAAAATATCGGCGCGCGGCGGCTGCACACGATCATGGAGAAATTGCTGGAGGAAATTTCGTTTGACGCGCCGGACCTGAAGAAAAAAACCGTGAAGGTGGATGCGACGTACGTTTCGAAACAGCTTTCTGAAATCGTGAAGAACCAGGACCTGAGCCGCTACATTCTGTAACGGCGAACAGCGGCATGCGACGCGCCCGCTCCTACGCGAAAAACAAAATTTTGAGTGTGGGCGCGATTTGTTTTTTCGCGGCGATGGCGATTTGTGGATGCGCTGCGCCGAGCCCGCCGACTCCTCCGCGCGCGGGAATTCCAAAAGCGATTGGCGATCTTGCGGCGCGGCAGCAGGGGTCCGCGGTGGTGCTGAGTTTTACTTTGCCGAAAAATTCCGTGACGGGCGATCCGCTTGATGCCGCACCGGACATCGATGTGTATCGCGGAGTCGCGGCAGTGGCGGGGGCGAAGCAGCAAACGCAACTGGTGGTGACGGTGCCGAGCGCGGCGGTGGATACCTATTTGCGCGATGGAAAAATTCAAATTACGGATGCGCTTGATGCGGCGGCGATGCAGCGGCGCGAAAGTCTGGTGTACATCGTAAAGACGCGGACTTCGAAGAAGCGCGCGTCGGCGGATTCGAATATTGCGGCGGTGCAGCTTGTGGCGGCTCCGGGCGCGCCGGGTGAGCTGCACGCGAACGTTACGGAAAATGCGATTGAACTTTCGTGGAGTGCGCCGGCTGCCGATGCTTCTGGAGTTTTTCCGCGGAGCGGCGAGTTACCGCGTGTATCGCGGAGAACTCGATCCGGCGGCTCCGCAGAGTGAAAATCTTGCGCTAGCGAAATTGAAAGTTCCATTGGGGCTGATTGGATCTCCCGCTGAAATTAATTTTCGCGACGAGCATTTTGAATTTGGAGTGAGCTACGTGTACACGGTGCGGGCTGCGAGCGGAACGCAAGATGATTCGCAAAATCAGCTTGTGGAATCCGCGGATTCGGCGCCTCTGTTTCTGACTCCGAAGGATATTTTTCCTCCGGAAGCGCCGACGGGACTTGTGGCGGCGATTGTTCCTGGAACCAACGGGCAGGCTGCATACGTCGAACTTTCGTGGGAAGCGAACGCAGAATCTGATCTGGCGGGCTACTGGGTGTACCGCAGCGAAGATTCGAGCGCGCAGGGACAGCGAATCAACGCGCAACTATCGCTGAGTCCTGCTGCGCGTGATGCGACGGTGACCGCTGGGAAACATTATTTTTATCGCGTGGCGGCGGTGGACCAGGCTGGAAACGAGAGCCAAGCGAGCGCCGCAATTGCCGTGGACGTGCCGTAGAATTAGAACGGGGAGATTTCCATTACAGATTCACAACAAAGCGGCGCAAAGAAATCGTTTGCGATGGAGAAAAACTTTCCGCAAGGAACGCTGCGGATAAGGTCGACGTACCGGCACGCGATTCGCGTGGGGCTCGCAACCGGCGTTTTGATGGTTGCGCTGGTGAGCGCGTGGTTGCTGATCGCAAATCGCGCGCCAAACTACGAGCAGTATGCGGCGACGCGAAATATTGTCGCGGGAATTCTGGGATTGATCGTCGCCGTCATTCCGGTGGTGAAATTCGCGCGGTCTCCGCGAGCGGTGCTGCTGTCTGGAGTGATTGCATGGGCGTTGCTCTGCGCGTGTTATTTCACGTGGACATTTTATTTTGACGAGCTGGATCGCGAGAACACGCTGCGACTTTTCATGATGGGCGCGGTGGTGTACGGATTTGTTGCGGCGCTGGCGTGGCTGGGTCGTGCGCTGCTGGCGGCTCGCGAGCGGCGAGAACGGCACCTGAGTCATGTGAGTCACGCGAGCCATCACACACTGAACCACTCATGAAACTCTGTCGCTTTCAGCCGATGATGTTCGAAGCACCGTCGCACGGAAGTGCGTCCGCGCATCCTGCACCGCTAGTTGGGCGGATAGACGGGACCGTCGTCCGCGAAATGAGCGGCGATCCATTTTCGAATTTGCAGACAACGGATCGCACGTGGCCGCTGGAGGATGTGAAACTTCTTCCGCCGGTGGTGCCGAGCAAGATTGTTTGCGTGGGCAGAAATTATTTGGAGCACGCAAACGAACTTGGCAACGAGATGCCGAAGTATCCGCTGATTTTTCTGAAGCCGCCGTCCTCAATTATCGCGACCGACGAGCCGATCGTGATGCCGGCAGTTTCGAAACGCGTGGATTACGAAGGTGAAATCGGGTTGGTGATTGGAAAAAAGTGTTCGTGGCTCGGCGACAACGAATCGGCGACGCTATATATCGCGGGACTGACGTGCGTGAATGACGTGACGGCGCGCGATTTGCAAAATCCGGACGGGCAATGGACGCGCGCAAAAGGCTTCGATACTTTTTGCCCGATCGGACCGTTCCTTGAGACGGAATTCGATTTTGGCGCGATGTCGGTGGAAACTTTTGTGAATGGAAATCGAAAGCAATCGGGGCGTACGTCAGAAATGATGTTTTCGGTTGATGTTATACTCAGATGGATTTCGCGAGTGATGACGCTGGAGCCGGGCGATGTGATTGCGACCGGCACGCCTTCGGGCGTGGGACCCTTAGCCGCGGGAGATGTGGTGGAAGTGGTGGTGAGCGGCGTGGGGACACTGCGAAATCCAGTTGTGGGACCAGACGCCTGAAATTCTGATTGGTTGATTGCCCGCCGCGCGCAAGGAGCTCCTCATGAAATTTTTTCTGGATACGGGAAGCCTGGATGAAATCCGGAAGGTGATGTCGATTGGAATTCTGGATGGGATTACGACAAATCCGACGCTGGCCGCGAAGGAAAAACGAAATTTCCGCGAGTTGATTCTGGAAATTTGCAAGATCGTGGATCCCGGCGTGGTGAACGCGGAAGTTGTGGCGACGGATACGGAAGGAATGTTGCGGCAGGCGCGGGAAGTAGTCTCGTGGCATCCGAACATCGTGGCGAAAATTCCGATGACGCAGGATGGAATTCGCGCGGTGGCGCAGCTTTCGAAAGAAGGAATTCGCACGAACGTGACGCTGGTTTTTTCTCCGGCGCAAGCGCTGCTGGTGGCAAAAGCTGGAGCTTATTTTGTGAGCCCGTTTCTGGGGCGGCTGGACGACATCGGGCAAAGCGGTTTGGGATTGGTGGCGGAGATTATGGCGATTTATCGCGCTTACAATTATCCGACGCAGGTGCTGGCCGCGAGTTTGCGCAGCCCGATTCACGTGATAGAAGCCGCGAAGATGGGCGCGCATATCGGAACGATGCCGTACAAAGTTTTCGAACAACTCTTCCAGCATCCGCTTACCGATCGCGGGCTGGAAACATTTCAAAAGGATTGGGATAAGGCGAAAGATTCGCTGGGCGATGTTTTCGCAGCGGCCCAGACCGCGACGCGAGCGGCGCGTTGAGAAATCTGCCATTCGATTGGCGAATTCTTGGCTGGCGCGGGAGCGTCCATCGCCGTGATCGGCGGGTATTTTGTTTACCGCCAGTTCAATCAGCCGCCTACGCTGGATGAGTTGGAGCGGCGCCGCAGATTGCACATCAATCATGTGGGGCGGATCGCGGAAGGATTCGTGACAGAATTGCTGGAGAATGCCAGCGGAAGTAGCGCGCGAGCGTGGATTTTTGCAATTTGCTGGCCGCAACGAAAGTGATTCCACCTGGATCCCGCAAACTCGTTTGCTACAGCTATACGATTTCAGGCGTGACATATGAGACGGCGCAGGATGTGACTGGACTTGAAGAGCGCGTGCGGTTTTCGAAACTTGCCGCGGGGCAATCGGCGAGCATCAAATACAAGACTTCGAATCCGAGCGATTCAATTATTGTTGCGGACGATTGGTCTGGCATCCACTAATTTTTTCGCGCAATACTTTTCTTTGAGTCAGTATCGTTTGGCTTCCTTGCCGTGATGCTCGCGGCTGTGGCACTCTTGCTTGCTCTCGATTCCACCCGGAGAACGAGGGCAGCGGCCATTTTTCAGGAGATTGCATGAGTCCGAACGCCACCGGAAATTCACGAGGTCTCGACGGAGTGGTCGCTGCGGCGACGCGGATGAGCCACGTGGATGGGCAAAACGGAGTGCTGATTATCGGCGGATATTCCGTCGAAGATTTGGCGGCGCACGCGACATTTGAAGCAGGGCGCGCATTTATTGTGGCGCGGACGGTTGCCGGATCGCGTGGAACTGCGCGAAATGGTTTCCGCGGAAATGGCGGAATTGCGCGAGCTTGCCGCCGCTGACGCTGGAAGTTTTGCGCGAGGCGAAAAAGGCGCCGCCGATTGATGCGTTGCGAATGGCGTGCGCGACGCTTTCGCTGGGACTTGCAGGATCCGAACGCGATTACTCCTGAAGCGGATTTCTGCGGCGGCGATGCGGCTGACGGCGTGTTTTCCGACGATCGTTGCGGCGCATGCGCGGATTGCGAAGGGAAAAGATCCGATTTCTCCGCGAACGGATTTATCGCTGGCTGCGAATTTTCTTGTACATGGTGCACGGACGCGAAGCCGATCCGGCGCGGCGAAAGCGCTGGACGCGTACTGGGTCACTGTGATGGATCACGGAATGAACGCGTCAACATTTACGGCGCGCGTGATTGCGAGTACTCGTTCGGACATGGTGAGCAGCGTGACGGGCGCGCTGGGCGCGTTGAAAGGTCCGCTGCATGGCGGAGCGCCGGGGCCGGTGCTGGATATGCTGCACGAGATTGGACAGCGGATCGCGCTGAGGCGTGGCTTCGAAACGAAATTGTCGCAGGGCCGGCGCATCATGGGATTTGGGCATCGCGTGTACAAGCGTGCGCGATCCTCGCGCGGAAGTATTGAGTAGCGTGGCGGAAGAAATGGGCAAGGCGCGCAACTGGAGAATCGTCAGTTGTATGATTTGGCGCGAAGCGATTGAGCAAACTGCGCTGCGAGTTCTGGCTGAAGCGAAGCCCGGACGAAATTTGCGCACGAACGTGGAATTTTATACGGCGCTGGTGCTGCAAGCGCTTGGGTCTGGAGCCGGCGCAATTCGTGGCGATGTTTGCGTGCGGACGCGTGGCCGGTTGGTGCGCGCACGTGATCGAGCAGCACGCCGAAGATCATTTGATTCGTCCGCAATCGGAATATATCGGGCCGATTGGATTGAAGATGGATCACTAAGAAGTTTTCTTAGCTGGCACACGCCTTTCTTGATTCACAAGAAAATGCCACACGAAGAAAAACTCGAGCAACTGCGGCGGATGAACGCGGAAGCGGAAGCCGGCGGCGGCGCGGAACGCCGCGAGCGCGAGCACAAAGCCGGCAAGTTGACGGCGCGCGAACGCGTGGAACTTCTGCTGGACGAAGGCACGTTCGAGGAGCTGGATAAATTTGTGCGGCACCGCTCGACGGATTTTGGAATGGACGAGCAGCGGCCGGCGGGCGATGGATTTGTAACCGGATACGGGCGAATTGAGCGGGAGGCTGGTTTACGTTTTCGCGCAGGATTTCACGGTTTTCGGCGGATCGCTTTCTGAAACCAATGCGCTGAAAAGTTTGCAAAATCATGGATCTGGCGATGCGCGCGGGCGCTCCGGTGATTGGTTTGAACGATTCCGGCGGCGCGCGAATTCAGGAAGGCGTGATGTCGCTGGCGGGATACGCGGATATTTTTCTGCGGAACACGCTTTCGAGCGGCGTGATTCCGCAGATCAGCGCGATGATGGGTCCGTGCGCGGGCGGCGCGGTGTATTCTCCGGCGATCACGGATTTTATTTTCATGACGCGCGACACTTCTTACATGTTCGTGACCGGGCCGGACGTGATCAAGACGGTGACGCACGAAGAAGTGACGAAGCAGGAGCTGGGCGGCGCGATGACGCACAACGCGACGAGCGGCGTGGCGCATTTTGTCGCGCGCGACGATCGCGAATGCCTGGCGATGATTCGCGAACTGATGGGATTTTTGCCGTCGAATAATCTGGAAGATCCGCCGATCCGGCGCGCGTGCCGATCCGGTGGATGCGCGCGGACGCAGCGCTGAATCATCTGGTGCCGGAAGATCGCGATGCAGCCTTACGACATTAAGGATGTGATTCATGCGGTGGTGGATGACGGAGATTTTTTCGAGGTGCACGAACACTTCGCGAGAAATATTGTGGTGGGATTTGCGCGACTCGATGGCAGGCCCGTGGGAATCGTGGCGAACCAGCCGGCGGTTCTGGCGGGAGTGTCTGGACATCAACGCGTCGGTGAAGGGCGCGCGGTTCGTGAGATTTTGCGACGCGTTCAATATTCCGCTGATCACTTTCGAGGATGTTCCGGGATTTCTTCCGGGCACGCAGCAGGAATTTGGCGGGATCATCAAGCACGGCGCGAAATTGCTTTTTGCGTTTGCGGAAGCGACGGTTCCGAAAATTACGGTGATCACGCGGAAGGCATATGGCGGCGCGTATTGCGTGATGGCGAGCAAAGCACATTCGCACGGACGCGAATTTCGCGTGGCCCACGGCGGAAATTGCGGTGATGGGCCGGAGGGCGCGGTAAATATTGATTTACAAACGCGAAATGGATCGCGCGCCAGAAGCGGACCGCGAGCGGTTGCGCAAAGAAAAAATTGCGGAGTTGCGCGAGCGCTTCGCGAATCCTTATGTTGCCGCGGAGCGCGGCTACATCGATGCGATCATCGAGCCAGCGCAGACGCGCGCGAAATTGATTACGGCGCTGCGCGCTCTTGAAAACAAGCGCGACACGAATCCGCGTAAGAAACACGGCAACATCCCGTTGTAGTCGCCCGCCGATGCTACAATCGCCGCGGAAAAAACAAATATGTTTAAGAAAATTCTGATCGCGAATCGCGGAGAGATTGCGGTTCGCGTGATTCGCGCGTGCCGCGAAATGGGAATCGCGAGCGTCGCAGTATTCAGCGAAGTGGACCGCGCGAGTTTGCACGTGCGGCTGGCCGATGAAGCGTATGCGATTGGCGCCCGCGCCTTCGCGCGAAAGCTATCTGCGCATCGACAAGCTGATGGAAGTGGCGCGGCGCGCCGGATGCGATGCGCTGCATCCCGGCTACGGATTTCTCGCGGAAAATCCGGCGCTGCCGCGAGCTGTGCTGCGGCAAGAATCACATCGTGTTTATCGGGCCATCGCCGGAATCGATGGAACAGCTGGGATCGAAGACTGCGGCGCGCCAGCTTGCGAAGCGCGCTGGAGTGCCCACGGTTCCGGGCGCGCTCGATCCGATCGAGAAAATTGCAGAAGCGCGGCGAATCGCCGCGGAAATCGGATTTCCCGTTGTTGCTGAAAGCGGTTGCTGGCGGCGGCGGAAAAGGAATGCGTCTGATTTCCGCGCGCCGCAGAAATTGATTCGGCGCTGGCGCGATGCGGCGTCCGAGGCGATGAACGCTTTCGGCGACGCGCGGCTTTACATCGAGAAATATCTGGAGCGTCCGCGGCACATCGAAATTCAGATTTTCGGCGATCAGCACGGGAACATGGTTTCGCTGGGCGAACGCGAATGTTCCGTGCAGCGCCGCCATCAGAAAGTGATCGAGGAGGCGCCATCGCCGGTGATGGATGCGGCGCTGCGCCGCAAGATGGGAAGGCCGCGGTGAGCCTGGCGCGCGAAGCCGGATACTCCAACGCAGGCACCGTGGAATTTCTGGTGGACGATGCGACGCAATTTTTATTTTCTGGAAGTGAACACGCGCTTGCAGGTGGAACATCCGGTGACGGAGTGGTGACCGGGCTCGACCTGGTGAAGTTGCAGATTCATGTCGCGGCCGGAGAGCCGCTGCCCTTTCACTGGCAGGAAATTCATCCGCGCGGGCACGCGATCGAATGCCGCATTTACGCGGAGGATCCGGACAATAATTTTTTTCCGTCGCCGGGGAAAATTACTTCGCGGCGCGCGCCTTCCGGGCCCGGCGTGCGGCTCGATGAAGGAGTTTACGAAGGCTGGGTCGTTCCCAATGGATTACGATCCGCTGCTTGGGAAATTGATCGTGTGGGCGGCGAGCCGCGGCGATGCGATTTCGCGGATGCATCGCGCGCTTGGCGAATATTACGTGGGTGGAATTAAAACAAATACGGAATTATTTCGCAGAATTCTGGAGTCGCCCGAATTTGCGCGCGGCGAAATTTATACGCGATGGCTTGATGACTGGCTCAAGCAATCTGCGACAGGAACCAGCAGCATTCAGGCGCCAATTGATGCTGCGGCGCAGGATGCGGCGATTGCAGGTGCGCTCGCGGAATATTTGGATGGGAACGATATTGCGGCGAACATCTTGAGCGAATCCGCGGGCTCGGGGCCGTTATTTGTACCCGGCCAGCGGCGCAACCTTAGCGACCGCGCGCCCGAGCGGTGGCGCCGGTGAAACTCGCGCTCACCATTTCCGAACCACGAGGCGGATCGCCGAAAATGAAAGCGACCAAGCTAGATGTCGATGTCACGCGCGCAGGACAACAACTTCGAATCGTGCGCGACGGAATCGCAATCGAGGCTGACGCACGCAGAATTTCTCCTGGCATTTACTCGATTTTGATCGGCAGCCGATCATTCGAAGCGCGAATTGATTCGCAACGCGACGGTCTGCACGTCCACATCGGCGCGCACGAATTTGTCATTGATGTAGCCGATCCGCGCGCGTGGCGGGGCAGGCGCGGCGGTGTGCTTGAGGCGGAGGGCCGGCAGGAAATTTTGGCGCCGATGCCGGGAAAAATCGTGCGGCTGCTGGTGGAGCAGGGCGCGAAAGTGGAAGCTGGGCAGGGAGTGCTCGTGGTGGAAGCGATGAAAATGCAGAATGAAATTCGATCACCGAAAACGGGGACGATTGAGAAACTGTTTGTGAAGGAAGGCGTTGCGGTTACTGCGGGGGAGACACTCGCCGTGGTTGTCTAAAGTTTGCGGGTGGAATTATTTAGGCGTCGTAGAACCGGCTGAAGGCATCGCAGGCGCGGTGATTGCGGACGGCAATTTGCCGGAAGTTTCGATCACTTGTTTCGCGAGGTAGTTCGTGACTCTGGCGTTCTCGCGCGCGACGGTAAGGAAAGCGGCCTTCAATAACTGTTCTTTCCTGTTGCGCAACGTATCGCGAATCGATTGTTGGACGGAGGCATCCTGCAAATTGCGCTGTCCGGGCAATTCGCGCGCCTGCAGCCGCAAGATGTAGTAGCCGTCGCGGAGCTGAATGACTCCGCTAGTCTCGCCGGGTTTGAGGGCAAGTACGGCCTTCTTCAGCGCTGGATCGGTCTTATCGAGCGAGGATTCGGGGATGTAGCCGACATCGCCGCCAGTTGCAGCGGTAGTGGGATCTTCGGAGTAATCGCCGGCTAACTGCGCGAAATCCGCGCCGGAATCGAGCTGTTGTTTTAGCGCGGCGATTTTGCGTTTGGCTTCCGGCTCGGAGGTGGCGTCATCATTTTTGCGATTGCGTATTTGAGGATCTTTGCGCGGAGTGACGACGATTTGCGCGACACGATATTGAGTTTCCGCGACGTTGAATTGCGCGCGGTTCTGATTGTAGAAATCCGCGACGTCTTGATCGGTGATGGTGATTTTCGCGACTACTTCGCGATTGACAAGTTTGTTGATGGAAAGAGTGCGGCGGATATCCTGTTTGAAATCGTCAACAGTAAGGCCGCGCTCTTTCAGCTGGCGCTGAAATTCGTCTTCGGTGTACGGGCTCTTCGCTTCCGTAAATTTATCTTCGACTTCGCCATCGCTTGCGACGAGGTTTTGCTTTTGAGCGAGTTGTAGGAGGATCTCGTTATTTACCAGCTCATCGAGAACGTTGAGCTTGAGCGAAATTTGTTCTTCGGCTGAGGGAGGCGTGGTTTGCGCTTGCGCGGCTCCGCGATAATACTTTTCCACTTCGTCGCGATGGATCTCGTGGCCGTTCACCACCGCCCAAACATCGGGAGAAGGCGCCTGCTCTTTCTTGCACCCTGCCAGCGACGCAACTAGCAACACCGCGGCTCCCGACACGAGCAAACGACTTTTCACGGTGAGCTCCTTCGCGGAATGGGATGGCGGGTACTCAGGCGGCCTTTTGCACTTTACCGTTGCGAATGCAGGCCGTGCAGACGCGCAACCGTTTGCGGGTTCCCGCTACAAGAGCGTGGACGCGCTGGAGATTTGGATTCCACCGGCGGCGCCGGGTGTTATTTGCGTGACTGACTACGTTGCCGAAGTGCGGCCCTTTGCCGCAAAGTTCACATTTTTGTGCCATGTTAACCCCTGCGAATATCGATTTACGCGAGCATGAATAATAGCAAGAAGACGGGCAACTGGCCAGTGGGCAGGTCGCCTGCCGTATTATCCAGCGAAGCGCCAAAGTGCTCGCTCCCCATGCCAAGCCGATGTGCTCCGTGCCGGAAATGTAAGCTGTGCCGCTACTTGTTGCCATTCGCGCGGTGCCCGAACTTCATATACGATGAATATGTTGCCGGTATACCGAGAGTATGCTATACGGCATAGTTCGAGCGGCGATTGTTACGTCATTGCGAAGCCCCTCTCTTCGCTCCGCGCTGCGGTGAAGTGCGCGGAAAAGTCACGGCCGCCACGAAATTCATAGAACGTCGACTTAGGTAAGGAGGCCGTAATGAAACTATGGCGCGTAGTGGGGCTGGTCATACTAATTGCTGCCGCATGGATGGGTGCGAGCAAGATTCACGCGCAAACCACCGCTAATCCTTTCCAATCTTTGCGCTGGCGCTCGATCGGCCCAGACCGCGGCGGCCGCGTTACCACGGTATCCGGCGTTCTGAACGACCGGATGACTTACTACATGGGTGCGACCGGAGGCGGCGTTTGGAAGACCACCGACGCCGGGATCACCTGGGCTCCGATTTCTGACCGCTTTTTCAAGACTGGCTCGGTAGGCTCGATCGCGGTCGCGGATTCTGACCCGAACATAATCTTCGTCGGAATGGGTGAAGCATGCCTCCGCTCGAACATTTCGCATGGCGACGGAGTCTACAAATCCACCGACGCGGGCAAGACGTGGACAAACGTCGGCCTGAAAGACAGCAGCCAGGTTGGGAAAGTGCTCATAGATCCGCACGACGCAAATCTCGTGTATGTCGCGGCCATCGGGCATCCCTATGGACCGAACGAAGAGCGTGGTGTATTTCGCTCGAAGGACGGCGGCCAAAACTGGCAGAAAATTCTTTTTGTCGACAACAAAACCGGCGCCGCGGATCTGAGTTTCGATCCGCACGATTCGAAAATTATTTACGCAACGACATGGCAAGTTCTTCGTACTCCGTGGAACATCTATGAAACCGGCCCTGGCAGCGGCATTTATAAGAGCACGGACAGCGGCGACAACTGGACGAAGCTCACCGAAGGCCTTCCGAAAACAGACATGGGAAAGATTGGAGTAACAGTTTCTCCCGTAGATACGAACCGCGTGTGGGCCACCATCGGCGGCGATGACGGCGGAATTTACCGCTCCGACGATGCGGGCAAAACCTGGAAGCTTCTCAACGGCAGCTTCGAAATGCACTCGCGCCAGTATTATTACGGCCACATTTTTGCCGATACCAAGGAACTGGACACCGTCTACACTTTCTGCTCGAAAGAATTCTACAAATCCACCGACGGCGGCAAAACTTACGGCCGCATTCAGACTCCGCACGGCGATTACCACGATCTGTGGATCGATCCTCGCGACAATCAGCGAATGGCCAACGCAAACGACGGCGGTGCGACAGTGACTTTTAACGGCGGTAAGAGCTGGAGCTCAGAAGACAATCAAGCGACCGCGCAGTTTTACACCGTGCGTACTGACGACGATTTCCCATACCACGTTTACGGCGCGCAGCAGGACAACACCACCGTCTCCGCGTCGAGCGAAGGTTCGGGCACAGGCGGCGGGCGTGGTGGTCCCGGATTTACTGAAGTGGGCGGCGGTGAAAGCGGCTACGTGGTGCAGGATTCCCGCGATCCCAACATCATTTACGCCGGTGCTTATTGGGGTCTGATGACTTCGTTCGACCGCCACACTGGCGTCAGCCGCAGTATTTCCATTTGGCCAGATCAGCCCGGCGGCCGCACCGGAGTTGAAACCAAATACCGTTTCCAGTGGACTTATCCCATCGCAGTGACGCCAGCCGAACCCGGAGCGGTGTACGCGGGCGCCAACGTGGTTTTCAAATCCACAAACCAAGGTCAAAGCTGGAAGGCTATCAGCGGCGACCTTACGCGCAACGACAAAGCTAAGGAGGCTGAGGGCCGCCTCGAAGATGTCTACGACGTGGTATTCACGATCGCGCCTTCTGCCGCAGATAAGAATACGATTTGGGCCGGCTCTGATGATGGCCTGATCCATCTCACGCGCGATGCCGGCAAAACCTGGACGGACGTGACCCCGAAAGAAGTGGTGCCCTGGACGCGCATGAATGTGATCGAAGCTTCCCCTCACGATCCGGCCACCGCTTATGTCGCCGCGAATCGCTACCAGGTCAACGATTTCCATCCTTATATCTACCGCACTCACGATTACGGAAAAACTTGGACGAATGTGGTTGCCGGAATCCCGGAAGACACTTTCGTTCGCACCATTCGCCAGGACCCCGTCAGCCCCAAACTTTTATTCGCGGGCACTGAAACCGGCGTTCACGTTTCGTCTGACGATGGCGATCACTGGCAGAGCCTGCAGTTGAATCTGCCCGTCGTGCCAATTACAGACCTCACGATCAAAGATGGCGACCTCGTTGCTTCCACACAGGGCCGCGCGTTCTGGATACTCGATAACATTTCGCCGCTCGAGCAGACCACTTCAGACACAGCTTCTTCGCCAATGCGTTTGCTTACGCCGCGCGCCACATATCGCGGCGCGGGCGGACGCGGCGGCGGGCGCGGTGCGGCGCCGGGAGGCGTCGTTGTTGACTACTGGCTCGCGAGCGCTCCGTCTCAGCCTGTCGTGCTGGAATTCCAAGATGCGAACGGCAGAGTGATCAAAACTTTCAACAGCACTCCGCGCACTGAAGCGGCTCCCGCAGGCGGCAGACCCGGCCGTGGCGGCGGTGGCGAAGCTGCTCCAACCACACGCACGGGAATGAATCGCTTCTCGTGGGACATGCGTTATCCCGACGCTCACGGCATCGAAGGCGGGACCTTTTTCTTGGGCGGCAGTTTGCGAGGTCCGCTCGCGGTTCCCGGCCAGTACAAAGTGAAAATGACGGTCGGCGATCAAACAGCCACGCAGAATTTTGAAATCAAAAAAGATCCGCGTGAAGCCACCACTCCCGAAGATTACAAAAAACAATTTGAACTTGCGATCTCGCTACGCGATAAACTTTCTGCCGACCACGATGCCGTGAATCAAATTCATCACGTGCAAAAGCAAATTGCAGAAGCGATGCAAAAAGCGAGTTCAGATTCATCCGCGAAAGATGCGGCGCAGAAATTGAATGATGATCTCAACGCGATCGTCGGCAAACTCTACGAACCGCGGTTCACCGGCTTCGACGATCAAACGTTGGTGTACTCGCTAAAGCTAAACAGCCGCATCGCATCGCTCGAAGGCAACACGCAGAATGATTTCGGTCCCACGGAGCAGCAGGAGCAAGTAGCAGCCGTGCTCACCGCGGAACTGGATCAACTGCTGGCGTCGCTGAAGCAAACGCTCGACACGCAACTTCCCGCGCTAAACGCGAAGTTGAAGCCGCTGGGAGTTCCAGAAATCTCGGCGAGTGCGCCGGGACCGGCAGCAGAGATAGACTAGCGCTTCAATAGAAATACAAGAGCCGCACGGCGATGATGCGCGTGCGGCTTTTGTATTTTCCGACTAACGTTCGTCCCTAGTTCCTAAGTCGCTCGCTCTTACTGCCCTTTCAACTGCGTGATTTCTCCCTGCATCGCTTTCCAGCGCGCCGAGAGGTCCTGATATTTCTTGTCGTAATCACCGAACTCCTCGATAGTTTGTTGCGGTGGCGCTGAATCCGCCGCTTCCACAACGTTCATCAAATCCGCCACTTGCGCGTCGAGCATGATCGGAAATACCAGCGCGGCATCGCGGTTCGTGTCGTGAACCTGCGTCAACTCAGCTTCGATATCCGCCATCTTTTTCTCTGCTGCATCTATGGCTTGAATCTTGGCCGGGTTGGCGCCTGCGCGTGCCGCTTCAAGCGCGGTGCGCTCTGCGATGATTTCCAGCACGGTGTGATGAATATCATTCACGCGATCGCGAAGCCTGACGGCGAATTCATATTGCTTGTCGAAATCCGCCTGGCTCACTTTCACGCGAGGATCAGGTTTCACTTCCAGCGGCGCGGTGTAATTCGCGCCGCTCACCGTGAGCTTCACTTGATATTTCCCCGGAGGAACTGCCGGCCCGGAGTTTGATTCCATCACGACAAATCCGGGAACCGGAATCGGCGCGTCCAGTCTGTAATTCCATACAAAGCGATTGAGTCCGATGCGCGTTGTCGGTGCGCCGCCTTCTCCGCCGCCACCCCGGCCTCCGCGGCCACGGCCACCGCCTTCAGCGCGTTCACCGCTGGTTGCGTGATGTACCACGTTGCCCTTGCTGTCGGTAATTTCGATAGTTACCGGTCCCGATGGCGCGGCTCCCAGCGAATAATCGATCACAGCGCCAGCGGGAGGATTTTGCCCCACGCGAGCGCCTCCACCGGCAGTTCCGCCTCCACCGCCGCCTCTTCCACCGGCATGAGTGCGATACGCAATCGCGGGCGTGTAGAGGAACGCTGGCTGAGAAGCAATTTCAGGCTTCGCCTGCCGGATCGGAGTGATGTTATCGAGCACCCAGAATGCGCGCCCGTGGGTCGCGGCGATCAAATCGTCGCCGTGAATCGCGGTGTCATACACCGGCACGGGCGGCAAATTGAGCTGCAGCGATTGCCAGTTCGCTCCATCGTCAAACGAGATGTAAATTCCCATCTCCGTTCCGGCGTAGAGCAGCCCCTTGCGCTTCGGATCTGTGTGAATGGAATGAACAAATGATCGCGGCCCGAACCCGTTGATAATCGGCGTCCACGTCTGGCCGAAATCGATAGTCTTAAATGCGAACGGGCGGTAATCGTTGGAGTAGTGCAAATCGGCGCAGAGATACGCTGTACCTGCGTCCCACGGAGATGGCTCGATGTAATTCACGCGAGACCAATCGGGCAAATCCTTCGGCGTTACTTTTACCCAATTTTTACCGCCGTCCTTCGTGATGTGCACCAATCCATCGTCGGAGCCAGCCCAGATCAAATCCTTCTGCACTGGCGATTCAGCCACAGCGAAAATTGTATCGTAATATTCCGCGCTGGAATTGTCGGGTGTTAGCGGGCCCGGCGTAGAAATCTGTTTGCTCTTGTCGTTATGGGTGAGATCCGGACTGATGATCGTCCAGCTCATTCCGCCGGTCGTCGATTTGAAAAGCACTTCGCCGCCCAGATAAAGCACATCTGGATTAAACGGTGAAAGTGCCATCGGCGAAGTCCACTGGAAGCGGTGCTTCAAATCCGCCGGCACGTGTGCGCGTGCGCCAAACCACGGCGCGATGTCACGCGCCTGGCCGGTGTGCCCATCCCAGCGCGTGAAGTGGCCGTTGTGATCGCCTGCATACACAATTTCCGGATCGCGCGGATCGGGCAGAATGTATCCCGATTCGCCGCCGCCTACGGCATGCCATTGCGTATCGTCGATCGCGCCGCCGTCGGTGCGACTGCGAATTGCAACGCTGCCGCTATCCTGCTGCGAGCCATACATGCTGTAGTTGAAGTCGGTATCGGTGATTGCGTGATAGAACTGTGCCGTTGGCTGATTATTTTCCGGCGTCCAGTTTGCTCCGCCATCCACGCTGATCGATCCGCCGCCATCGTCTGATTCGATCATGCGCTTTGTATTCGTTGGATCGATCCACAGATGATGATCGTCGCTGTGCGGCACGTGGAATCTGCGTGAACACATGGCCGCCGTCGGTAGACCGATAAGTGCCGAGGTCGAGCACCCACACAACATCGGGATTTTTCGGATCGGCAAAAATATGGTTTCCATACCACGGCCGCACCCAGATGTTTCGTTATTCGTCATCGTCCAGGTGTCGCCGCCATTGTCAGATCGATAGATCGCGTTTTCTTTTGCTTCGATCATTGCGTAGATGCGATTCGAATCGCCGCCCGAAATCGTGACGCCGATTTTTCCCAGAATTCCTTCCGGCAGGCCGTGACCTTCCAGATGCTTCCAGTTTTTTCCACCGTCAGCGGTTCTGTAGAGGCCGCTTCCCGGGCCGCCGCTGGTTAGACTGAATCCGTTGCGGCGAACTTCGAACATCGATGCGAACATGATGTTTTTATCGTGCGCATCCACGGCGAGATCGGTGGCGCCGGTCTTGTCGTCGATGTAAAGAATCTTCTGCCAGTTCTTACCGCCGTCTGTGGTGTGAAACACGCCGCGTTCTTCGTTCGGACCAAATGCGTGGCCGATCGCCGCGACAAATACGTCATCGGGATTTTGCTGATCGATGATGATTGTCGCAATGTGCTCGCTGTCTTTCAGCCCCACGTTTCGCCATGTCATTCCCGCGTCGTCGGAACGGTAAATTCCGTCGCCCGCCACAATGTCATTTCGAATGCATTGTTCTCCTGTGCCGGCGTACACGATGCTTGGATTCGAGGGCGCAACCGCGATCGCGCCGATCGCTCCCTGCGATTGCCGGTCAAAAACTGGAACCCAGCTGATTCCGCCATTGGTGGTTTTAAATACTCCGCCGGCGGCCGAGCCGAAGTAATAAACCATCGGATCGTCGGGCACACCCGCCGAAGCTTCAGAACGGCCGCCGCGAAACGGGCCGATGAGCCGCCATCGCAAACCTTCAAACTGGTTCGGTGGAGATGATTGCGCAAATGCGGTTACAGCAAGAAAAAAGATCGCCACAAATCCGATGCGGCGTGCGGACCAAATACCGGTGATTCGACTATCGGTCATCGTAGTTCCCTCCGAGTCACCACAAAAAAGAATTGCAAGGATTTCAACTCCAAACTCCGGTTGCTAAATTGCAGAATCGACACGACGTCTAAAAAACTCTTCGCGTAGCGGACCTTCCACAAACACTCAAACTATTCCGGCGTCTCCATTGGCTGCCCTGCGTTCCGCCCCGGCATGCTTCGCGCGCGAATGAAATACGCAATCGTGATCAGCGCCAGCCACGGCAATCCGGAATAAATAGTCGGACGCATTCCCGGAACCCACCACGTAGTGATGATGATCGCTGCAACCAGTACCGCGCCAAGGATCGACGTGAACGGATATCCAATCATTCGTACCGGAAGTTTTCTATTTCCGCCTGCATCCCAGGCTTTCCGGAAGCGCAAGTGCGTCACAAAAATCATCATCCACACAAAAAGTCCGCCGAATAGCGCGATGCCAAAGAGATACACGTACGCGCTCGAGGGGTAGACGATGGCAATCACAGTGGCAATGACCAGCCCCGTCGTCGAGAGCAGCAACGCGCGCAGCGGCACTCCGCGCTTTGACACTACACCGAGCGATTTCGGCGCGTACCCTCCGCGCGAAAGCGAAAAAATCATCCGCGTCGCCAGATACAAATCACAATTCATGCTGGAAAGCGCCGCCGTAAGCACCACGAAATTCATCAAGTGCGTCGCGCCGGGCACGTGCATCAATTTGAAGACGGTTACGAACGGGCTTGCGGTTACGTCGCTGCTCGGCTGAATCTGCGTCCACGGCACAACACCAACCAGCACGATCATCGCGCCGATGTAAAAAAGAATCAGGCGAAACACCATCGTTCTCATCGCCTTTGGCACTGCTTCATCCGGGTTTTGCGCTTCGCCCGCAGTCACCGCAACTACTTCCGTGCCGATATAGCTGAAAATGACGAAACACATCGCCATCCACATGCCTTTGAAACCATTCGGGAAAAATCCGCCCTCGCCGGTGAAATTGTGCAGCCCCGGATGCGGCCCCGGCAGCAATCCGAAAAGTACAATCGCGCCAAATCCGATGAACGCGAGGATCGCAACGACCTTGATCATCGCGAACCAGTATTCAAATTCGCCAAAACTTCCCACGCCGGCCGCATTCACTGCCAGCAAAAATATGGAGAACACTACAATCCACACCCACGCGGGCACTCCCGGAAACCACCACTTGCAATAAATCGCCACTGCCGTTGCTTCGCCGCCAATCGCGATGCACTGGCAAGCCCAATACGTGTAGCGCACGACGAATCCGGCCCAGCGATTCAAGTAAAGCTCTGCGTAGACCCCGAATGAACCAGCCGTGGGATGCGCAACCGCCATTTCCGAAAGCGCGCCCATCAACAACAGTGCCATCAGCGCGCCTAGCAAATAACACACGAGCACTGCGGGGCCAGCGGAGTGCACCGCGAGCGAACTGCCGAGGAAAAGGCCGGTGCCAATCGCGCCGCCGATGGCGATCATCGCCATGTGGCGCGTCGTCAGTTGACGCGATAACCCTTTTTCCTTATCGATGATCGCGGCGTTTTGCGCGTGATTTTCCATCTGGTTTTCAATTAAAGCTAGGCCGGCTGCCGTTCGCGAACCATCAAGTCGCCGCACTCTTTCAGCGCGCCCAGAACTTGCTTCACGTCGTCCAGCGTGTTGTGCACATGAAACGAGATGCGAAGTCCATCGAGACGCCCTGACACAATAATATTTTTCGCCGCAAGCTTTTGCGATCACCGTCTCGACATTCGAAGATTTCAGAACGACCAGCGGTCCCTTGCTGCGCAGCGGGGTCTTAATATGAATCCCCATCTCTCGCGCGCCATCGATCAGCGCCTTTGCGAGCTTGCCCACCTGTTCCGCTACTTCCGTCATCCCGATTTCTTGCAGCAGCGCGATCCCCGCGCTCGCTGCGTAGATATTCGGAATCGGCGGCGTACCCGATTCAAAACGCCGCGCCGCTGGGCGCGTAATCCAGATTCTTCACGTCAAACGCAAACGGATTGCGTTGCGCGAACCAGCCGGTGATCGTCGGTCTGAGTTTTGCCGCGATATCTTTTTTCACGTACAGAAACGCGAGTCCCGGCGCTGCCAGCAGATATTTCAGCGTGCCCGCTACGTAGAAATCCACGTCAAGCGCTTTCACATCGATCGGACGCGTGCCGCAATCCTGGTAATCGTCCATGAACGCCAGCGCGCCCTTCGCGTGCGCCGCTTGCGCGATTCGCGCTACGTCAGACCGGAAACCATTCTTGAAACAAATATGCGTGATGCGGAACGATCGCGGTGTTTTCGTCGATCGCTTTCGCGTACGCGTCAGCCGAAATGTCGTCGTGCTTCGCGTCGATAAAATCGATTTCTGCGCCGCGGCTCCGCTGGGCCAGCCACACGTGGCCCATCGTGGGAAATTCGTATTCGCCCATCACCACTTTGTTCCGCTTGGTGAAATCAATCGCGCTCGCCACCGAATTAATTCCCGCAGATGCGCTGGGCACTACCGCCACTTCGTCCGGTATCAGCGTTGATGAACCGCGCAAACTGGGCGCGCATTTCTTCATAGCGCTGCACCCACACATCCCACGGCGAGCCGGCTTCATGCCAGCTCTTCAGATATTCGCCGAACGCCGCTTCCACGGCATCCGAGAGCGCGCCCTGAGAACAGGAATTGAGATAGATTTTTTTCTTAAAGATGGGGAAACGTGAACGAATACTTTGAATGCTTGCGTCGGAAAGCATGGATTGCCGTCCCTTTGTTACCGGCCTGTTTGCAGCTTTACGGGCGGACCGCCAAAAATTGCCGCCATCTTACGTACTTTTAGAAAAATTGCCAGCTTGCGGCGGTACGCTCGGTCGGGCGTCCGCTCCGCAATTTGCCAGCGCGAACATATTCCCGACCGAGGCCGGAGCTTATCACAGCCCCAGCGGAACGCGCTACGTATGTTTAGTGTATATCAGTCGTATGCCAGATGCACGATGAAGACGCTGCGGCGTGTGTTCTGCCATCCACTCGAAACCTGAGCGTGAGCACGGAACTAACTAGACCGAGCGGCCAATTCCCTGGAGAATTTCCCGGAACTTCTGGATTTCCGCGGAAGTATTGTAATGCACCAGCGATGCGCGCACCGCGCCGCTTTCCATCGCCAGTCCCAGCCGCTTCATCAGCCGCGGCGAATACATGTGTCCATCGCGCGCGCCGATTCCCGCGGCCGCCAATTTTTCCACCACGGTTCCCGGCGCAACTTTCGGCAAGATTGAAAAGAAACGTCGGCACGCGATGATCGAATTGCGCCGGATCGTTCACGCCATACACGTCGGCTTTGCAATCCACCAGCACCTGATGCAATTCAAGCGAGAGCGATTTTTCGTAAATGCGAATCGAGTCCAGCGCATGAATAATATTTTCGCTCGGCGATTTGCCCGCACCGTTTCCTGCGAGGCGTTTGCCCAGCGATTCCAGATAAACCACCGCCGCGTCCATCCCCGCGACATTTTCGTAAACGTAAGTGCCTACTTCAAATTTCGTCGGCGCTGTGTCAGGCACAAAATCTTCACGAAATGTTGGCAAGCGATCCAGAAGTTCGCGGTGCCCCCACAGAAAGCCCATGTGCGGCGCGAAAATTTTATATCCGCTGCACACCAGATAATCGCAGCCAAAAGCCTGCACATCGATGATTCCGTGCGGTCCGTAGTGCACGCAATCCAGAAACAGCTCCGCGCCCGCAGCGTGCGCAAGTTTCGCGGCTGCGGTCACATCCACAATCGATCCCAGCGCGTTCGAAGTAACCGTGCATGCCACCAGGCGTGTCTTCGAAGAAAGCAGCGGCTTCAAATCCTCAACGCACAGGTTCCCATTTTCCCGCATGCGCCACCACACCAGCTTGGCGCCGTCGCGTTCGAGCGCAGCCCACGTCGCAACATTCGCTTCGTGGTCCATGTCGCTAACAATGATTTCGCGCCGATCCGTCAAAGTTTGGCCAATCGCCACGCTGACGATGCGAATGAACGAGGTCGCGTTCATCCCGAACGCAATTTCCTCGGGATCGGCAGCGTTGATCAGCGCGGCCACACTTTTTCGTGCGCGCGCGATCGTCTCGTCCACCGCCTCGCTCTTCGAATAGCGGCCGCCACGCTGCACGTTGCACTTTGTGAGGTGGTGCGTCACCGCGTCCAGCACGCTTTGCGGGATCTGCGCGCCTGCTGCGTTGTCGAAAAATATGAACTCGGTCGGAATCGAGTGAGCGCCGGAAAAAGTGGCCGAATTTCCGCCACGGGAAATGAATTGCCTGGACTCTTGGTTTCGTTCGGGGTCGCCATTTGCTTTCGTCTCCTGCGCCAAATCGCGCAGCGACTAGGCGGCGCAGGCTACACCGCGCCGCGCGGCGCTGTCAAGGCAGGTGCATCGTGTATACCACGGGCATGTCAGGATAATATTCATTGTTCTGGCCGATGTTCGCCTCGCGGATGCATACCGTTTCTGTTAAGATTTCCGGCAACGTCATTTGTTTTGCGCAACACGAAGGGAGCACCCCCTTGGCGATTGCAAGACAATCGAGTCGCAAGCCCTCTCGTTCCGTAAAGTCGAAACCGAGATCGAAGCCGTCTTCTCGCCGCTCGGAATCCAGGTCGGCATTCCTCGAAAATGGCACCGGTGGCGGTGGCTCGCGCGTCAGTCTCAGCGAGCGCGTTTATCAGGCGCTGAAGCGCGACATCATTCGTGGAGTGCACCCTGCGGGCGAAGCCCTCGGCGAAAAAGCGTTGGCCCGCCGTTACCGCGGCAGTAGAACTCCAGTTCGCGAAGCCGCTGTGCGATTGCAGCAGGAAAATCTTCTTCGCATCGTTCCCAATCGCGGCTACTTCGTCAGCTCGATGACGATTGGCTGGCTCAACGAAATTTATGAATTTCGCGCCGCCATCGAAGGCGCATGTGCCGAGCTCGCCGCGCGTAAGGGCAACGACGCAAAACTTCTCGATGAATTGGGCAAGCTCGCGCAATCCGAATACGTCACCAACGATTCCACGAGCTACGAACACTTCATCAAAGCCGATACCTCTTTCCACATGGGCATCGCGCGGCTCACTCGCAATCAGATGCTGGTGCGATACGTCGCCGATATGCGCTGCCACATGGAGCGCGTGATGTTTGCCGCCATCGACATCGGTTATTACGGCGAAGCTCCCGTCCAGGAGCACGAAGAAATTATCAAAGCGATCCGGCATCGCGATGGCGAACTCGCCCGCAAACTAATGAGCGAACATATTCTGCAATCGCGCGGCAAAGTTTTGCGCCTTGCGAGCGGTGATCATCATAGTGCGGCTCGTTTCCAGTAATTTTGTGCGCCCGCGGCATACACCTACATTTTTACCGAGCTTAGTTTTGTGACTTTTTCCTCCATTGAGATTTTGCCGCTAGCCGGACTGCCTGAATTTGAGCGTGGCGATGAGCTTGCAAAATTTATTGTTGCCGCAGTGCGCGAAAATGATTTGCGCATCGGCGATGGCGATATTTTTGTGGTCGCACAAAAAATTATTTCCAAATCCGAAGGCAAAGTTGTTGCGCTTGACTCCGTCAAGCCCAGCGCGCGCGCGATTGAATGGGCTGAGCAATACCAAAGAGATCCGCGCGTAATCGAAATCGTTTTACGCGAAGCGCAGCGAATCATCAAAATGGAGCGCGGCGTAATAATTGCCGAAACGCGCCACGGTTTTGTTTGCGCCAACGCTGGCGTGGATGTTTCAAATGTCGCCGAAGGATTCGCCGTGCTCCTTCCCGACGACCCTGATCGCGCGGCCGCGGATCTGCACGCGAAACTCAGCAGCGCCTTTGCGGCGCACACGCCGGTAATTGTCTCGGACACATTCGGACGGCCGTGGCGCGAAGGCCTCGTAAATGTGGCGCTCGGTGTTGCCGGAATGTCTTCGCTAGAAGATTACCGGGGTAAGCGCGACGCTTCAGGCAAAGAGCTACATGCAACTGTAATCGCCGCTGCGGACGAAATTGCCTCTGCCGCCGAACTCGTGATGAAGAAATCGGAGCGGATTCCCGTCGCGATCGTGAAAGGAATTGCGAGCCGGACACATGCGGGGAGCGGCGCCGATCTAATCCGCAAAAAAGAGAACGACATTTTTCGCTAGTTTTTCGCGAATGGACATTTTCATTTTGTTGCCGCTAAGATAGCCGCTCGTTTCAGGAAATTGAAAAAAGGAAGAAGCCCACAGAAAACCATGCGACTCGCCACCTTTGATTCCGCTCCGCACCAAACTCGAATCGGAGCATTTCTAGGCGACCAACAAATCGTCGACCTGAATTTTGCTTACGCGCTTTATTTGCGCGACGTCGAACACGAACCAGCTTTCTACCGTGTCGCCGATGCGCGCGTTCCCGCCGACATGCGCGGCCTCTTCGAGGGCGGCGATCATAGCCTCGAAGCCGCGAAGAAAGCACTCGGTCACGCGAAGACTCTCGGCGAAAAGGCCACCGGACCAAGCGGCGAAAAATTATTTTATCCCGCAGCGACCACTCGCCTGCGCGCTCCGATCCAGCCAAAAAAATTCTTCCACACCGCCGGAAATTTTCGCGAGCACCACGAAGAAGCGCAAAAGGCCGGCTTCTCGCATCCGGTGATGCCGTGGATCGTGTTTTTCCAAAATGTTGACGCGATCATCGGCCAAAACGATCCCATCATTTATCCCGAGCACCTCACGCAAGAAGTCGATTACGAACTTGAGCTCGCAGTCGTCGTGAAAAAATCCGGCAAACACTTTGACGCTGAACAAGCCAAGGACTACATCGGCGGCTACGTAATTTTCAACGACGTAACCGCGCGCGACATCCAGCGCACCGAGATGAAGTCCGGCGTGTTCAGTTTCTGTAAAGCAATCGACAGCTTCTGCCCGCTTGGCCCGTGGATCGTCACCGCCGATGAAATTCCCGATGCGCATAATCTCGCGATGGAATTGCGCGTCAATGGCAAATCACGGCAGCGTTCGCACTCCAGCAAGATGTCCGTAAAAATTCCCGAGATCCTTTCGCACTATTCCGCGATGGGTTACACCGCGGGCGATGTTGTTTCCACGGGCACCGTTTCCGGCGTCGCCGCGTTCAGCGACGATCCGAAATCCTTGTATCTCAAACCCGGCGATGTGGTGGAATGCGAGATCGAAAAAATCGGAGTGCTTCGCAATCCAGTCATTTCCTGGGAAGACGCGTACGGCAAAAAGACGCCCGCCGCCGGAGGCGCGCGATGACCGCCTCCGCGCAAGCCAATCAGGGTGTTTGGGTTAGCGAGTTAAATCGCGAAACAAGCGTGCGTCCTCAGTTGAATGTGTCTGCTCCCATACGTTTTTACGACACTACCCTTCGCGACGGCGAACAAACCGTAGGCGTTGTTCTCTCGCCCGAACAGAAACTCGATCTCGCCCGTCATATCGATTCGCTGGGAATTAGCCGCATCGAAGCCGGATTTCCGCGCGTTTCCGTGGAAGATGCCGAAGCCATCAAATTAATTTCCGCCGCGAATTTGAAAGCTGAAATCTGGGGATTTTCTCGCGCCGCCCGCGCTGATCTCGAAGAACTTGTAAAACTAAATCTGAAATACACAGTCATCGAAATTCCCACCAGCGAAATCAAGCTGAAAGCCTACGGAATCGCTCCCGAAGAAGCACTTCGCCGCATCACGGACGCAGTGAAATTCGCGAAGGAGCACGGAATCTATGTCGCATTTTTCCCCGTCGATTCCACACGCGCCGATCTCGAATTCTTGAAAACGATCTACAAAACCGCGCTCGATGCAGGCGCCGATGAAGCTGTAATCGTCGACACGATCGGAGCCTGCGGCCCCGAGGCCGTGGAATTTCTGGTCGGCCAGGTTCGCGAATGGCTCGGCCCAAAAATTCCGATTCATTTTCACGGACACAACGATTTTGGTCTCGCCACCGCCTGTGCAATTTCCGCGATCCGCGCGGGTGCCACGTGGATTCAAGGCACGATAAACGGCATGGGCGAGCGCGCCGGGAATGCCGATCTCGGCGAAGTTGCTCTCGCGCTTCGCTGCATTTACAACGTCCCAGTCGTCATGGACCTCACCAAGATTCGCGAAGTCTCCCGCGTGGTCCGCGAAACCTCGCGTTACGAACTAGAGCCCTGGAAGCCGCTCGTCGGCGAAAATCTTTTCATGCGCGAAAGCGGCGCGGTCGCCAGCCAATTTCACATCCCCGAAGCCATCGAGCCATTTTCCGCGGACCTCGTGGGAGCGCGCCGCGAAATCGTCCTCGGAAAAAAGAGCGGGCTCGATAGCATCACCTGGAAAGCAAAACAACTCGGCCTCGAAGTTTCCGATGCGCAGCGCCCATCCGTGCTCGCCGCCGTAAAAAAACAGGGTATCGCCGCTCGCCGCCTTCTCACCGACGCCGAATTTCGCCAAATCGTTTCCGGTCTCGGTTCGAAATAGCGCTTACCGCCTGCCACACCATTTTGTCGTATAAAATAAACACATTCGTTCGCGCCTGCTCGCAAGGAGACATCTCGTGGATCGAAAGCACTTCTATTCCATCATGAATGGCGAAGGTACTCTCGATTACGAGTTGTATCTGAACAGCAAGGCGCTGCTTTCCTGCCAGAAAGATTTCGACAAGCTTTGCAACGC
Source organism: uncultured Acidobacteriota bacterium (assembly GCA_963785395.1). Taxonomy (GTDB): domain Bacteria; phylum Acidobacteriota; class Terriglobia; order Acidiferrales; family UBA7541; genus DASTCZ01. The sequence goes on from CAWAVH010000006.1 coordinate 110,894, forward strand.
CGATGAGCTGCAATTCCAGGTGGTGCATCAGGCCGAAGAAATCTGGATGAAGCTGATCAATTACACGATGCTCGATATCGATGATTACTTGCAGCAGGAAAATACCAATCGCGTCCTCACGCTCTATCGCCGCGTCCACATCGCGCTGCGCTTAATGATCGAGCAGCTCGCGCTGCTGGAAACGATGTCTCCCAAGGAGTATCAGGAAATTCGTCTTCAACTCGGCAACGGCAGCGGTCAGGAATCACCTGGATTTCGCGTGATTTTGCGGATGCAGCCAAATATCTGGACGTCGTTTAAAGAAAATTATCTCGACAAGCACAACCTCACCATCGAAAAAATCTATAATTCCGAATACAAACACGATGATGCTTATGTCGTCGCCGAAGCGCTCGCGGAATTTGATGAACTCTTCGCGCGCTTTCGCATGATCCACATGCAACTCATTCAGCGCACGATCGGGCTTGGCTCAAAATCGCTCAAAGGCCGCGCGGTGGAAATGCTCAACGAAGGGTTGCACCATCGTTTCTTCCCCGAGCTTTGGGAAATTCGCAGCCAGATGACCGATGCGTGGGGCGCTCAGTATGGCCGTGTACGCGATTCTCTCGGCACTCACTAATTCGCGCCGCAGCAACACGCAAAGTGAAATGATGCTCGTTACTGACTATGTGTGGGCTGTGAGGCCGCGATTTCCCGCCGAATCATCGCTAAAGATTCCGCAGCGCCGCCTACTCGTTTGTACTTAGACGTTTCCGTTTTTTCGTGAACTTCAAAGAGCAGAAATAATTTTCGTCCCGTAAAATCCGCTTGATAGTAGGTGGGAAGCCACACGCCAGGCTCGATTTCCGATTGCTCCAGCACGATGTGTCCTCCTCGATAAACCTTGGCCAGAATTCCTCCGATAGCCACATCCGTCACCACGTCGGCTTCAATGCGCACAACCTGTTGCGCGTTTTCGTCTACCCACAGCGTTGCGTTCGCGTGTTTCAAAAATTCCGTGGTGCGTGTGTGCGCTTTGTAATTGGGATCGGGCTCAAGGTGAATTTTTGCGGTGTCGCGGCCATTCCTCATCTCGTGTCCGATGCGGGTAAAGATGAAGCCGTCCATAATGGAATCCAATACTTCGGCGCGATCGTTTTTTCGGCGCTGAAATTTTTCTCTCTCCGCGCGCACGTCAGACGAATTCCCGCTCGCCGCGTCTTGCAGCGCCCGCGCCGCGTCGTCCAACTCATGTCGCAGAGTGGCTGCGTCAACATCGTGGCCGCGATCGGCCAGATCGATGTGAACGTAACCCGCGCCCGTTGGCACCAGACGGCTCGTCCTGTCTCCCGCGGGAATAGTATCAGCCGCGCGCTCGCGTAGCTGCCGGTGCTCGGTGCGCTCAAAGAATTGCAGCATTTGATCGTTAGCGTGCTGGTGCGCGAGCACCCCTTGATAGATCGAAGTTTTCTGCAGTGGCACCGGTTGCTGCGCGCTCGCGGTATCTGAAGTAACCGCTAAGCCGATCGAAGGCGAAGCTATTGCGGCAACGAAAATAAGTACGATGGTTTGGCGGCGCACGATTAGAGCTTTACATTCCCCAAGGTATCGTTCCAGTTCGGTTCAATCGTTCTCGGCCGCCACTCCCGATGCTGATCGTTTCCTAACGAGAACGGATGGCCCTGGCTGCGCAACAGAACGCTCACTGGAAATGCTATCCTGAATACTCCGCCTGAGGCCTGAACCGGTTCATCCAGTGCGCCCGACAGATTACCCCGCAATCGCTCATTTGATGCGATCGGAGCCAAGAATAGCTGTCCGATCATAAAGTCCATTTGGCAGGCGGCGCGCGAAACTTTTGAAGGCCTCCAGACGTTTTATAAGTAAGAGCCCCTTAGCAGGAGCATAGGCCGGACTGTGCGAACGCCCGAGTGTGTGAATAAAGGCTTGCGAATGAAGGTCTACGAATGACAGAAAATCGAGCTTCAACGCGCGTTGCGCTGGCGGAGACGTTCCGTCTTGCGCTCGATACGTTGCGCTCGCACAAGTTGCGCAGCTTCCTCACTTTGCTCGGGATCATTCTGGCCGTGATGACCCTGGTTGGCGTGATGTCCGTCGTGTCGGGCCTAAACCTCTACGTCTCCGACAAAATCGCAAACCTCGGCGCCAATGTTTTTGTCGTGAACCGCTTCGGCATCATCACCAATATGGACGATTTCACAAAGGCACAGAAGCGCCCGTATCTGAATGCCGACGACTTTCACTCGCTCGAAAGCAACCTGCAACTTGCCAGTTCGGTCGCGGCCCTGGATAACACCACGCTCGACGTTCGCGGAAATGGCGAACTGTTCGAAGACATCACCATCGCAGGCGTCACTCCAAATTATCTCGATCTGCGCTCTTTCAGCATTGCTCTGGGCAGGTCTTTCACCGATTCCGATGACGATCATCGCTCAAACGTCTGTGTGATCGGCTGGGACGTTTATCAGCGGTTATTCCCCAATCTAGATCCGATTGGAAGGACCGTGAGGATCGCAACGCAGGAATTTCAGGTGATCGGCGTGGCGAATCAGATCGGCCAAGTCTTCGGCCAATCCCAGGATCAGATCGTGCTGATTCCATTTCAAAGCTACGAAAAAGTCTGGCACACCGCGCAAAGCTCGATCACCATCTGGGTGCAGGCAAAAGGCCCGGATATCGTCGGTGGATCGGAAGATGAAGTGCGCATGATTCTTGCGCGCGCGCCATCACGTCCCATTCGAAAACGCGGACGACTTCGGAATCATCGGATCGGATTCCATTACCGGCCTGTGGACCCAGCTCACTGGAAATATTTTCGGACTTGCGGTCTGGCTCACAGCTGTATTCATGGTGGTCGGCGGCATCGTGATCATGAATATCATGCTGGCCAGCGTTTCGGAACGTACTCGCGAAATCGGCATTCGAAAAGCTCTGGGCGCGCGGCGCTCGCACATCATCATGCAATTTCTTGTGGAATCCGCGGTGCTCTCCGCAACTGGCGGAATTGTCGGCGTCATCTGCGCTGGCGGGAATCACGTGGCTCGTGCGCAACGCTGTCGGGTTCCCCATGTCCACGCCGATTTATGCGGTGGTGATTTCGCTGATCCTTTCCACGTGCGTGGGACTTTTCTTTGGAATTTATCCGGCAATGCGCGCCGCGCGCCTCGATCCGATCGAAGCGCTGCGCATGGAAGCTTAGAGGAATCAAATGGCGCAAGATTTTCGCGAGAATCTCAATCTAGCCGTAGACACGTTGCGCGAGCACAAACTGCGCAGCTTTCTCGCCGTGCTCGGCGTCGTAATCGGCGTTGGCGTGCTGATGTTGGTTGGCGCGCTCATTCAGGGTTTTCGCCAAAACGTAATCGACAACCTTTCTTCCTTCGGCGCAGACACCGCGTTTGTCAGCCGCTTCCCGCAAGGGCCGCAAATCGGCAAGCGGCCAAAAGAAGAACGCGAACGCAAGCCTCTCACTCTGGAAGATGGCCAGGCGATCGCGACGATGTGCCCTTCCGTAAAAAACGTCACCGTATGGATTAGCTACTGGGAAGTGGCCCACCAGGTTCGCTATCAAAACAATACCGTCACCGGAATCGATTACCGCGGCGTTCAGACGAATTATCCGATGGTCTACGCGAACGCGGCTTTGACGGAAGGGCGTTTCTTCACCGACTCGGAAAACGAACATCGCCAAAATGTTGTCGTGCTCGGTCAGGACGCCGCGAAAGCATTGTTCGGCGAATCTGCCGCCGTGAATCGCGAAGTAAACATCGACGGTTCCGTTCTCACGGTCGTCGGCGTGCTCGAACGCGCCAAAGGCGGCATGGGCGGAAATGACGAAGACCGCCGCGTGCTCGTTCCGTACGATACGTTTCGAAAAACTTTCCCCGCTTCATACGAAAATTCAATTCGCTTTCAGGCCAAACCAGATCTGCTTGATGAATCCGTAGACGAAGCGCGCGAAGCTCTGCGCCGCCGCCGCAACGTTCCATTTGACAAACCAGATAGTTTTGAAATCAATACTTCGCAGGAACAGGTGGAACAATTCAATCAGATCATCGGCATGGTGGTGCTCGCCACCGTCGTCATCAGCTCCGTTGGATTGCTGATCGGCGGCGTCGGCGTGATGAACATCATGCTCGTCAGCGTTACCGAGCGCACCCGTGAAATCGGAGTCCGCAAAGCAATCGGCGCGCGCCGCAAAGACATCACTCTGCAATTCTTATTCGAGGCTATGTCGCTCACCTGCTTCGGCGGCTTATGCGCTGTCGCGCTTATTGAGGCGCTAGTTCTAGCAATCCACAAGTGGACCTCAATCCCGGCCGTGGTCCCCATTTGGGCGGTGGCGATTGGCCTAAGCGTCTCGATTTTCATCGGCCTCGTTTTCGGAGTCTGGCCCGCCATGAAGGCCTCACGGCTGGATCCAGTGGAAGCTCTGCGCTACGAGTAGTTCCGATTGACGCGAGGTGCGTGGCACAAATTGTTTCACGTGAAACAATTTGCGGCACATTACCCGAGTTCAACGTCAAAATCGTACCGTTTCCAACTTTAGTCGCGGGGCCACTTTTCGCGCTACCAGCGTCCTCCCAACGCGAACCAACGACTTAGGAGCGGTGATTTCGAGAGGTCCACTTTTCGCAGATCGATTACCACCGGTTGGTTCCTGAAGTCTCCCTGCAATTCAACGTTTTCCGCGTCCTTCCACGAATACGAGAATTCACCCTTCCACCTTGGCCTTTTCTCACGATCAGATGCATCGTCCCACCCGAAGATCGCGACCCTATTTTTCGCCGTGTCGAAATCGGTCGCATAATTCCGAGATCGAATCGTCTAACCTGAGCGCAGTGAAATAATCTTCGTGCTCGAAAATCACGCGCCGCCAATTTGAATCACTGGGAGGTAGCAGCTTTCCATTCTGCGTGAACGACTCAACTTGATACAGGCCATAAAACGGCGACTTCGCGAAATTGCCCCTTTTTCGTGGAACTTTAATGGCTGGCCCCATTGACCAGTAAAGCGCGAAGACCAAGATCGCGGCATTCAGCGCGAGGCGAGGTTTCGCCATCCACGGTTTGTTAAATGGGCTATCCAAATTCGCGGCGGGTGCGGGCCGGTTCAAGCACGAAAACGTCTATCAGCCGCGTTGCGTCCGGCGTCGCCAGAAATATTGCCTCAGCGAGGAGTAAGCTCGCAAGAATCCTTACCGTGACGCCATAGCTGAAATCCATCGCGACAACATTGGCCATCACGCCGCAGACGATGAGCGCGCCGAGCGTCGTAGTACGGCGAAAGAACAGCAGCATCGCGCCAATCACCTCGCCCGTTCCGGCAAAAATTGTATACGCCTTCGAATAGCCCATAAAAGTCCACAACAGTTCCATCGGCCTGATAATCGCCTAATGGCATGGCAAGTGTCCGGGGGTTGGGACGATACATATTGAATTGCAGCGCGAAGATTTTATCCATTCCGTAGTAGAGCATCGCGAACGCCAGCGCGTAGCGGATGTAAATCCGCAGCCACTCATGCAAAGTCCTGTATTCAGAACGCCTTCGATCGAGCGCCGTCCACGCGACTGTGGCCAAAGCTGCCAGTATCCCGAAGCCCCCGAGGACCACGCACCCTTCAATCGAGTCCGAGAAGAGGAACTTCCAGGAATCTGCCGGCATGGGGGGCAGGCGCATGACGTGAGTTCCCATCCATCTCGCTACTGCGAACCACATCCGGGCGCACCACGTGGTCTCGTACACGCTTCCTGGATTAGTGCTGAACGGAAACGGGAAATTGCAAAGGACAAGGAATGAGAACACGAAGCGGAAAATGACCCGGTGCGCAAAGCTCCAGCCGCTAGCTCGCGATTGGAGCACATCCTCTTGCGGAGTGGTTTCTCCGGGGTTTGGAATGTTCGACGAGGGCGTCATACGAATCCTCCTCTCTGCGAGGTTGATCGGCGGCATCTACCGTTAGTTCGCTGTCGCGTATTGGCCGAATCCTATAACAGCAACGCCGCATGCCCTAGGATTGGTTGGTTCAGTTCCAATCGAACTCAGATTATGCCGGTCGTGCAAGCTGGCCAACGTTCCTTCTCGCGAATTCATCCTCGCGGTAAGATGCTGATCTAAATGCGCTTCGACATCGTCACTATTTTCCCGGAGTTTTTCGCCGGGCCGCTCGATCATGGAATCGTTCGTCGCGCGCGCGAAGCGAAAATCGCCGAAGTGCAGATTCAAGATTTGCGCGAATTTACACACGATCGCCATCGCACGGTAGACGATCGTCCATTCGGTGGCGGCGAGGGTATGGTTCTGAAACCTGAGCCGCTTTTCGACGCGGTAGAAAAACTAACCGGTCACAATTCTGGCGATGCCGCGAATCCAGCGCCGCCTGTGCCGGGAACTGCGGTAGTGCTGCTTTCCGCCGCCGGGCGATTGTTTCGCCAGGAGACGGCCAGACAATTCGCGCAGCTAGAGCGAATAATTTTTCTGTGCGGGCGCTACGAAGGAGTTGATGAACGCGTCGCAGATCATCTCGCGACGCACGAAATTTCGATTGGCGATTTTGTATTGAGCGGCGGCGAATTCGCCGCTGCTCTTATTCTCGATTCGGTCACGCGCCTTCTCCCCGGAGCATTAGGAAATGAAGCGTCAGCTGTCCACGAATCATTCAGCGCGCCGGAGGGTGATTCTGGCAGTGAAGTTTCTGCTCGAGTTGCGCGCGAGAGAAAACCGGCAGGTGCGCCTTTGCACGAATGTCTGGATTTCCCCCACTACACGCGACCTGCGGAATTCCGCGGTTGGGCCGTGCCGGAAGTTTTAATCGGCGGAAATCACGAAGAAATTCGTAAGTGGCGCGCGGCGGCTGCGCTGGAAAAAACAAAGCGCAACCGCCCCGATTTGTTGTAGCCACGCACCGTCCGGCCCTTCAAACAGTTTACAAATTCGCCGCAGGTGAAGCGGGCGGTGTTTGCGGACCCGATTGAAACGGAGCACATCGATCCCGCATCGCTCGAGCAAATGCTTCGCGTTCCTCAGGCGTGAGTTTTTCCCGGCGATTGATCCAATTTCCGCGCATCCTGCTCCTCCATTTGAATCCGCCGAACAGCGTCCGGGCCAACACGATCAGTCCCAGCGCCTGCCAGAACGTGATCGCGGGCAACTTGAACAGTTGCGGCATCAGCCAGTTCCAGAGATGCATGGTCACGTAGCCGAAGAGAGGAACGGCAACAAGTATGAAGAGCACGAACGCCAGTCCATAGAAGCCAATTTTTTTGCCTCTCGTCATTTTTCTCACCAGCCCTTTCCAGTTTCTTGGTAAAACTCGTACAGCCGTTCGCGCAAAAACAGCACGGCGTAATGCTTGCGCGAAAGAAGTGTGTTCACACTCACGCCCGTTTCCGCCGAGATATCCTTGAAGCTGCGGCCTTCGATTTCGTGCGCCACAAAAACTTCGCGCTGGTCATCCGGCAATTCATCCAGAGCCTCGTCGAGCGCCTCGATTAGCAGGCCTCGCGCGAACTCGGCTTCGGGCCCCGCATCCGGCGAGGGCAGCAGGTCTTCGATCGAGCGCCGCTCGCCTTCGTCGCCCGATTCCGAACTCGTGGTACTCGATACTTCTGGCCTGCTCTTGCGGAAGCGATCGATGATGCGATTGCGCGCTACTCGAAAAAGCCACGCGCCGATCTGCTCGATCGGCTCTGTCAATCGCGTGGCTGCGACGAGCTCGTAGAAGGCTTCCTGCAAAATATCTTCCGCGTCTTCGTCATTCGTCACGCGTCTGCGGATAAAATTCCGCAGACGCCCGCGCTCGCGTTCCACGGCTTTGGTGATCCGCGAATCTTGTTCGGCGGCCATTCGATCGATGCGCAGCGCCTCTTCCATCTACCAATAAAGACGAAGAAGTGGCCCGGATATTGTATGAGTTCGGCCACAATTAGGTGAAGCCCCCCTCTACTCAATGCGCCTATCCGCGCCCGACTCCCGGACGTCTCTGGCCAAAACTCCCGAAATTCGTTATAGTTACACCTCAAATTATCTCTCTGTGTCCCCCGTCCTGCGCGACGCAGGCATTTCAAGGGGTTCCGGTAAGGATCAGCAGCCATGAACGCCGTGATTGAAAAAATGAACGCAAGCCAACTGCGCGGTGATATGCCCGAGTTTCGCGCGGGCGACACGGTTCGCGTACACGTCCGATTGAAGGAAGCGGAAGGCGAAAAGGAACGCATCCAGCCATACGAAGGAATCGTGATCTGCCGCCGTGGCGAAAAGAATTCGGCGTCATTCACCGTACGTCGCGTGAGCTTCGGAGTTGGCGTGGAGCGCATATTTCCCCTGCATTCGCCGATGATCAGCTCGATTGAAATCGTGCAACGCGGCAAAGTCCGTCGCGCCAAGCTTTACTACTTGCGCGCACTCAGAGGCAAATCGGCCCGCATCAAGCACGCCGGCCGGCCCGAGGCGCAAAAATCCGAGAAAGAGAAGGCTGCCGAAGCGTCGAAGAAGTAGCGTCTGCCGGACTCATTCGCACATTGATTTTGTTTCGAAGCCGCGGCCAGCGCCGCGGCTTTCTTATTTTGGGTGCCTTCGTTTTTGGAAAATCTTCCTTCAAACCTCCACTCGCCAACCAAGCCCGCACAATTCGCCTGTGCTAGAATCGCGAACCATGCACCGGCTTTGTTGCCGCCGATACGAACGACTGGCCATGCAGCAGGGCTGGATGCGCATCGCGGGAGTCGATGAAGTCGGGCGCGGTTCTCTCTTCGGCCCGTAGTCGCCGCCGCGGTCGTGCTCAATCCAAAGCGACGCATCGTAGGCCTCGACGATTCCAAAAAACTCAACGCCAATCGCCGCGCAACACTCGCCGAACGCATTCGCGAACACTCGCTCGATTTCGCTATCGCGCAAGTGGACGCCGCGCGCATCGACGCCTGGAATATTTATCAAGCCAGCCGGCAGGCGATGGTCGCCGCAATTCGCGCTCTGAAACAATCTCCCGATTATTTGCTGGTGGACGCGATGGCGATCGATCTTCCCCTCGAACAGAAATCGCTGATTCACGGAGACGCGCGCTCAGTTTCCATCGCCGCCGCTTCCATCGTCGCCAAAGTGCATCGCGACACGATGATGGACGAGTGGCACGAAAAATATCCGCAGTACGGCCTGAAACACAATCGCGGCTATGCGACAGCCGATCATCTGGAGGCATTGCGCACGCACGGCCCCAGCCCGCTGCACCGGTACTCGTTCGCCCCGGTACGCGAATTGCATGTCATGGGCGGCGGGTGCCGCGCAATCTCCCTTGCCGCTTGAGATTATCGATCGCACCCAATTGATCGACGAAGAGTTTCCGGTGCACCGACGACGTACCGGGTGCGCCATAATTGCGTTAGTGTTGTAGAGCTGGACACACGAATTCCGGTCCTTAATTCGGCAAAAACCGCTCAGAATTGCGGTTTTAACTGTCCTTTAGGCCGATAACTGCCCCGAACCCACCCCTTGAGGTTTCATTGACGCCCCCTATCCCCAGTGCTAGCGTGAATCTGTAGTCGCTAGCCTGCCCTAATGGGACTTCTACCGCATTGCGGAGAGGCCCGCCCCCTCAGGCTGAGTCAGGCAGGGCGTTACGGATGGCATACAACAAATCAAAACACATTGACGCAGCGCAGAAGAACCTCAGCCAGGGCAAACTCCCGCAGGCGATCGCGGAATATCAACAGGTCCTGAAGCACGAGCCCAACGATCAGATCATTCTGATGACGGTGGGGGATTTGTTCGTCCGCAAGGGCGAAACATTTCAAGCGATTGAATACTTCGAGCGTCTCGCGCAAGTTTTCACGCGCGACGGTTTCGTAACCAAGGCCATCGCGATCTACAAAAAAATCGCGAAGCTCGCTCCCGAGGAGACGAAGCCCCTCGAAAAGCTCGCCGAACTTTACGTGCAGCAAGGAGTTCTTAGCGAAGCTCGCCCCATTTTCCTGCAACTCGCGGAAGCGCATCTCAAAGCGAATCGCCGTGAACCAGCCGCCGCGCTATTGCGGAAACTTCTCGAAGCCGAACCCGACAATCTCCGCGTGCAGATGCGCTTGGCTGATATCCAGCAAGCCATGGGAAATACGACGGAAGCTGCGCAGACTTTCCTCACGTGCGCCGAGCGCCAAATCTCCAATCAACAGCCAGGCGAAGCAATCAAGCTGGCCGATCGTGCGCTGCAACTAACTCCCGATAGCGTTCCCGCAAAAGTGATTAAGGTACGCGCATACGCAGCGGCGGGAAGCGGACTCGAAGCCACTTCGTTGCTCGAGCAATTGCCCGGCGTGGAAACGAATGATGAGTTGTCCGCGCTGCTTGCTTGAACTTTATCTGGAGCAGTCGCGTGGCGATGAAGCCGCAAAATTCGCGCAGAAAATTTTCGTTCGCGATGCAAAGCGATACAAATACGCGCACCAGGTCGTGCAAGCACTTGTTTGAATCTGGCGATTCTGAGCGTGCACTCGCGCTTCTCGGCGTGATCCGCGGTGCGATGGCCAGCACCGGCGGACACGAGACGCTCGCGGCCACGCTCGGCGTTGCAGCCGCTCGCTTGCCAGGACGTCTTGAACCACATGACTGGCTTGTGGATCTTTACCGCCAAATGGATGATGCAGTTCGCTTGCCCGGCGCGCTTTCGCAGCTCGGACAAACGGCAGCCGCATCCGGCAATTTGCAGCGCGCGCGAGAGGCTTACGAGCAATTACTCGCAATCCTTCCAAACGACGATACGGTTCGCAAAAACCTTGATCAAATCCGCTCTCAACTGAGCTTGCCGCCTTCCGATATTCCGCGCGCCGAACCGCCCAGCGAAGGCATGGCCGATGAGGGCGATACCGCGGAAACTTTTGTGGACGTCCCGCTCGACGAAGAGACACAAAAATTTGTCACGCTTTCGCTGACCGATGTCGATTTGTTTTCAAGTTACGGCCTCACGCAGAAAGCTGTTGATCTGCTCGAAAAAGTTGTTCTGCGCGCGCCGCGCCACACCGGCGCCCTCGAAAAGCTTCTCGATTTGACTCTGGGCGAAGGCGATAGCGAGCGCACTGCTGAATTGGCCGCGAAGTTGGCGGAGCTTCACATCGCGCGCGGCGATTCAGTGCAGGCCGAAAAATTCCAGGAATTGGCCCGGCGATTTCATCGCGCTACTCCTGCCGCGCCCGAAACCGCGGCGAAAGCGCCAGCTCCCACTCCCGCATTCGCGTCTTCCGAATTCGAGCTTCCAAGCCCATCCGCGGTAACCGAAGATGAGGCTGCGGCATTCGCAGAAATAGAAACCGCGAATGCTCAAGCCGCGGAGAAGCGCGCGGAATCAGAAATTATTCAACGGCGAATCGATATTGCCGCAAGCGCCGGCGAAGTACGCGAGATCGATCTCTCCGACGAGTGGGCCGAAATTTCGGGCCAAGTCGGCGAGACCAATCGCAAAACTGCACTTGAGAGCATCGAATTTGATAATGAGCCAACACGCTCTGGCGCTACCTCGAATCCTGCGCCATTTGTACTGCAAGACGAACCCGCAACTCCTAATTCATCCGAAATTCGAAGCTGCACAGCGCGAAACGGTTGAAGCTGCGTCCGCGGAATCAGCTGGCAGCATGGATCTAATGCTCGAAGCGCTGAGTGCAAGTGGTGTTTCCGCGCGCGCCTCGTCCGTACACTCCAGCCAAGCGGCGGTTGTACCGCCATCGGTGATTCCAATGCCGGTCAACGCGAATAATGGCGCGGAATCCGTAGCGGGCGTGGACTACGAACTCGAACTCGTCGCTGCAAAACCGAGAAATTCTTCGGCGGCTTTTGCTCCGGCGAAAGATTCAGTGAATGGTCTCGGCGATCTTTCCGCCGAACTCGATGCCGCGATCGGTCCCGCGACCAGCTTCGGTGGCGATAACGGCCGTGGGAAAAAGAAACACCTTGAGGATGCAGATCTCGCCGCACGCGCGAACGCTCCTCTTCGCGGCGCATCCGATGCCGGCGGACCCCTAAGCGAAATTTTCAAAGAATTCCGCGAGCAACTCGACGAGCTGCAAACCGACGAAGATCCCGAGACGCATTACAATCTTGGCATCGCCTATCGCGAAATGGGTCTCTTGGAAGAAGCCATCAGCGAGTTCCAAAAAGTTGCGCAAGCACACGATCGCGGCAAAACTTTCAAAGACCTGATGCAGTGCTGCACTCTCCTTGGCCTCGCGTTCATGGAAAAAGGCCAGCCGGAAATTGCCGCGTTCTGGTACGAACGTGCGCTCCGCACGCCGGGACTCGACATGGAATCCATCCTCGCGCTGCGCTACGATCTCGGTCTTGCGCAAGAGCTGGGCGGCCAGGCAGACGCAGCCCTCAAAAGTTTTCAGCAAGTGTATGCGATGAATATTGATTACCGGGATGTCGGCGAGCGCATCGCCTCCCTCCGCAAGCAGTAAATTCAATAGCTTGGTACACTCTACCGGCCCATGAATCGCATCCTGCGCGTTTTGATCGTCCTAATCTTGTTCGAGCTGGGTGTGTTTCTAATTTTCTTGCCGTGGTCCACGATTTGGGAGCAGAACTATTTCATGCAGCACAATCCCAGCTTGATTCACATCGTGCTTCACCCGGCGATGCGCGGAATTATTTCGGGCCTCGGATTTTTGGATATTATGGTAGCGATCGGGATGCTCCGGCGCGCACGGCCTCTCGCAGACTCCAGCCCCGCCGCGAAATTGCCCGAACCATTTGATCAATCGCACTGAACCCATCCTCTGTTACGTCACCGACCGCCGCGCGTTATCTGCAGCTGCCGAAAGCTCCACTCTGATTACGCAGATCCGCGCAGCAGCGGAAGCCGGAGTAGATTGGATTCAGATCCGCGAGAAAGATCTCTCTGGCCGCGAACTTCTTGAACTCGCCGCCGAAGCTGTGACCGTTGTTCGCAGTATTCCAAATTCAAACACACGCGTTTTGATCAACGATCGGCTCGACATTGCGATAGCCGCGCGTGCAGACGGCGTACATCTGGGCGAAAAGTCATTGCCTGTCGCGGCAGTGCGCGAATATCGAGATCGCTCAACGCTGGGAAATCGCTTCACGATTGGCGCATCATGCCATTCAGTCGATGCATCGCTCGCGGCAGAACGAGATGGCGCCGACTACATTTTTTTCGGGCCGGTATTTGCCACGCCATCGAAAGCCGCATTTGGGCCGCCGCAAGGAATCGCGATGCTGGCCTCGATTTGCCGCGCAGTTCGCCTCCCCGTGCTGGCAATTGGCGGCATTACAGCGGAAAATATGCCGGAATGTTTTAGGGTCGGAGCCGCGGGAATCGCGGCCATCCGGTTGTTTCAGGAATCTAATCAATTGCACGGTGTTGTGACGCGTATTCGCGCGAGCAGTTAACGATTCGAGCGTTCAGCGCATCGTGTAATTTGAGGACCCATGCGAACACTTGCTTTGCTCGTTCTGATCTTGATCGCACTAGCTGGAGCTGGAGTTTATTTCTATGTGCGCGCCACTGGCATCAGCGCGCTGCAGCCTCCATCAGGAATTGAAGAATACGCCGCGATTCGCGCGAAACACTGGCTCGTGCACCGCGCGTCTGAGCAAGGCTCGATTCCCACCGAAACCCCGGCCACTGCCGACTCTGCCACCGAAGGCCACGTCCAATACGGATCTACGTGCGCGGGCTGCCACGGCTATGATGGCCGCACCCCCACGAAATTGGGCGAATCAATGAGCCCGCGCGCGCCATCTCTCGCGCTTCCTAGAGTGCAGAATTACAACGACGCCGAGCTTTACATCATCATCCACGATGGAATTCGCATGAGCGGGATGCCCGGCTTCGGCAGTTCGCTGAGCAGCGATCAAATCTGGAATCTAGTTCACTACGTTCGCTCGCTGCCATCGGCAGCGAAACACTAATCGCACGCGAATATTTTTGATTTGGCTATGCGCCTGATCCAAGCCAGTTGCCAACTGGTTGCCAGCCGTCCACGTGATCGCAAATCACTTTTACGGCGGCAGTGATTGGAATCGCGAGAATCAACCCGATCGCGCCCCACGCCCATCCCCAGAATAAAAGTGCAAGAGTCACGGCAAGCGCGTTCAAATGAACGCGGCGGCCAACAATCGCGGGGATCAAAACATTGTTCGCGATAATGTGCAGCGCCAGCAACGCTCCGGCTATTCCCACGAATGGGCCGATCGTGTGCCACGTGGTCATGCCGATAATCATTGGCGGAATCCACGCAAGCACCGCGCCGAGATACGGCACCAAGTTCAGCAGTCCCGAAACAACTCCCGCAAGAAATGGATTCGCCAGCCCGATGGCCCAGAAAAAACACCAACTCGCGAGCGCCAGAATAATCGCGACAAAAACGGTTCCCGCGACGTAGCCTCGCAGCACGCTGCTAAGCGTATCGAATACTTCTTTGGCGCGGTCTCGCTGCGACGCCGGAAATAATCCGAGCGTAGCGCGCCAGATCGAATGTTTTCCCGCGAGCATAAACAAAATCAAAAACGGTACGAATGTCAGCAGAAGAATCGTCACATAAATCGAGCCCAATCCGCTCACCAGCAAATCGCGCACTGGGCGCTGCTCCTGCTGCACGTTCACCACGCTGTGAGATTTCGGTTCCGTCGGCGTGATTTCAGAAACGCGCGATTCAAGCCGCTCAAGACGCTTATTCACGTCCGTCGTAACTTTTTTAATCACCGCGCTGTAGCGCGGCCAATCATTCGAAAACTCATCCAGCCGATCGATCGCCAGATAGCCGAGTCCTGCCACGAACGATACAGCCAGCAGCACCACCAGCATCGCTCCCAACGCGCGCGGCATGTGGATTCGCTCCAGCCACACCACGAACGGATCCAGAAAATACGCCGCAAGCACCGCAAACAGCAGCGTCATGATCACGCTTGACGCCCAGATGCACGCCGCAACGATAATCCCCGCGGCGATGATCCGCTGGCTCGCTGTGCTGCGCCGCCGGGGTGGAGCAGTGACGGGCGCGGTCGGTGCGGCAGTCTGCGTAGATTCGGCGATGCCTAAGAATTTCGTCCATTTTCGTTATGTAGATACGATGCGCATTTCAGTAGCTAGATTCACGCTATCACACCGCCTCTTGCGCAGGAAAAACCTAGCGAAATTCGATTGTCTCCTCGACGTTAGAATCACAGTTGAGATTCATCACCTCAGGCCGCGTCACGCAGCTATGTAGTTTTCACAACTAAATTTCGGAACTCTGGCCATGCCGAGTTAGCACTGTCGAGATTGCCGCCCTTCACGCGCGATCCATTCTTGCCCCTGCGCCGCGCCTGCGCTAACGTAACCGCGCGATGTCCGCCGCGCTCGCCGTTTGGAATCCCTTCGCGCAGTTCGACGTGCGCGCGGCTCTCGATATCCTGATCATCGCCGCGCTTCTCTATTACCTCCTCAGACTTTTTCGCGGAACTCGCGCGGTTCAGCTGGTCACCGCGATCCTTCTTCTCGTCGCGCTCTATCAACTTGCGCGCTGGTCGCATCTCGCGATGGTGGATTGGCTGCTCACCACTTCATTGCCGTATCTTGCGATCGCGCTCATCGTTCTGTTCCAACCCGAGGTTCGCCGCGCGCTCGCTCGCGCGGGCCAGACTCCCGCTTGGCTGCGTTTTCTTTCCGGCAACGCCACCGAGGCTCACGATGATCTTGTGATGGCTATGGGCTTTTTCGCGCAGAATCGAGTCGGCGCCCTCGTCGTGCTCGAACGGCGCATGGGCTTGCGCACCTATGTCGAAAGCGGAATTCCGCTGGACGCAATTCTAAGTTACGACTTGCTCCTCTCGATTTTTCATCCCGAATCGCCCATGCACGATGGCGCGGTAATTGTTCGCAGTAATCGCGTCACCGCTGCTGCGTGCTTTCTGCCGCTTTCGCTGAATCCCGCGCTTCCCACTCCGCTCGGGACGCGCCATCGCGCCGCGATCGGCGTCACCGAAGAAAGCGATTCAATCGCGGTGATCGTCTCCGAAGAGACCGCTCGAATTTCGCTCGCCGTTGGCGGAAAGCTCGAAGAAAACGTGACGCCTGCGGTTCTCGCCGCTCGTCTCGCCGAACTTTTCAGCAGCTATCGCCCGCATGTTGCTCTGCCATCCGTCCCCGGTAGCGTGCGCAGACCCGTCGAACACGGGGGCGAGTGACGATGCGCCGCCTTCTTCGTTGGCTTACCGCAAATTGGCCGCTCAAGGTCACCTCGCTCCTACTCGCCACACTATTTTGGGTCAGCTACACAGCTGAACCGAATGGCGAAATCGGTCTTGCCGTGCCTCTCGAATTCCGCGACATACCCCACGGCCTTGAAATTTCCGGCGACGTCCCGATCCAGACGGTGATCCGGCTCCGCGGCCGCTCCGTTCTCTTGCGGCGCCTCACATCCGCCGATGTAAATCTTTCAATCGATCTTGAGCATGCCTCCGCGGGAGATACCTCCATCAGTTTCGAACCCTCTGACGTCACCGTTCCATTCGGCGTCCGCGTCGTTCGCATCACCCCCCACGAGGTGCACGTTAAGCTGATTGACCGCCAGCCCGTGCCTTTGCCGCGCTAATCGCCATGCTAGACTGAACCGAATTTTTTCTCGCGCATCTCATTTTCTGCTGACTACAAATATGGCACGCGAACTTTTCGGCACAGACGGAATCCGCGGTGTTCCCGGTGTTTATCCACTGGACGACGCTACGATTTATCGCGTGGGCCGCGCTCTAGGAGCGTATCTTGCGCGCACCACGCCCAAGCCGCGCGTCCTCCTTGGCATGGACACCCGCCAATCCGGCCCGCACATCGCCGGCGAAATCGCCGCGGGGCTGGCCGCTTCGGGCGCCGCAATTTCCAGCGCGGGAGTGATCACCACTCCCGGTGTCGCGTGCCTGGTAAAGCAAAAAGGTTTTTCCGCAGGCATCATTATTTCCGCGTCGCACAATCCATACACCGACAACGGAATCAAACTTTGCTCCGCGTCAGGGATGAAACTTCCCGATGATGTCGAATCCGATCTCGAAAAAGAAATTCTCGCCGCAAGCATCGAACCCGGCCCCGAAGCGCGTGTCTCCGCCGATCCGTCGCTCGACGCTGCATATCTCGATTTTCTGCGCGGCCTGAAAACTCTGGGCGCGAATCTAGCCGGAATGAAACTCGTTCTCGATTGCGCGAATGGAGCCGCATACAAACTCGGCCCCGAATTATTTTCTTCGCTCGGCGCAGAAGTAATTTCCATTAATTGCGAGCCCGATGGCCGCAACATCAACGCAAACTCCGGTTCGCTCCATCCCGAAACTTTGCAAAAGCGCGTCGTCGCCGAACGCGCCGCGATGGGCGTCGCCTTCGATGGCGATGCCGACCGCGCCCTCTTCGTCACCTCTGGCGGAAAACTTGTCGATGGCGATGGCGTGCTTCTAGCGCAAGCGCGCTACATGAAATCGCAAAACAAACTCGCCACCGGACGCGTGATCGGCACCAGCATGGCGAATCTCGGCCTCGAACGCGCGCTCGAATCCGAAAATATTTCGCTCGTTCGCACGCCTGTCGGCGATCGCTACGTACTCGAAGAAATGCTGCGCTCCGGCGCGAATCTCGGCGGCGAACAATCCGGCCACATTATTTTTCTCGATGAAGCTACCACCGGCGATGGCCTGCTCACCGCTCTGAAAATGGCTTGCCTCGTTTCCATCCGCGGTCCGCTGGAGCAACTTATCTCGGGACTCAGTATTTATCCGCAAACAATCGTCAACGTAAAAGTAAAATCAAAGCCCCCGCTCGAATCGCTCCCCGAAGTTGCGAAAGCGCTTCACGATGCCGAGCTAGCTCTCCAAAATTCAGGCCGTGTTGTCTTGCGTTATTCCGGCACCGAGCCCAAAGCCCGCGTCATGGTTGAAGCGGAAAAACTCGAGGACGTCCAGCGCTGGGCTTCGGCCATCGCGTCGGCGATCCAGTCCGCAATCGGCCTCGCCTAGGTTTCAACATCCGCGCGGCCATAGAGCCCCACCGCCGCAATGTGAAAAACCATAGCTATTAGCATCGCTCAGTTCCGGTCATTGTTTCCCCGCTCGCCGCAACCCATTGTCAGAATATGACTTACGCCTTTCCACAAGCCAGAATCCTGCGTGGCAAGCCATTTGCACTACATAGCTTCAAATATCGCTCCCGGGGTTAGGTCCGAGCTGCCCGTTGCCGCAAGGGCCTTTTGGGGTGTCGCATAAGGGGGTCCCATGAGGACCCCCTTCTTGCTTTTAGAACACTGAATTTCTCGTCGCAACGCCTTCCACCCGGATTCCGTCTAATTTAGTATGCGCCCTCATTCCATCGTCCTGGCAGCGAGCCTGCTCCTCTCCACACTGCTTTGTGCCTCTGGGCAAACCACTTCCGGCGAAAGTCCGAAGTTCAAACCCGCTGAACTTATCTCCGCCACTTCGATTCCGTTTCCGATTCACAGTGACACTTGGGGACTCGTGGTGTTGCAAGCGGTCGTCAAGAATAATGGCGACGTCGGCAAAATCATTGCCATTCGCGAGATTCAGTCACTCACCGCCTCCGCGGTTGCTGAGGTTAAGAACTGGCGCTTCCGCCCTGCAACTCTCGACGACAAGCCAGTTCGCTCTCGGGTAGAAATCGCTATCATGTTCAATCCCTTTACCGGGCCGGCGACCGCCAAATTGCAGCCACTTTCGGCCAGTAGTGATGAAGACCCGCGAGACTCGACTCTGCCGCCACAACCGCCCGATGTGCTGTCCGCACTATCGGCCGTCAAGTCCACTCTACAGTTCAGCAGTTTTGTGGCCGGGAGTCGTGCTCCAACTGCGCATTAACAGCGGTGGTGAAGTAGAAGAAAGTAGAGCCGTGAAAGACCTGCCTCCATTCACGGCCGTCGCCAACGACGCGTTGAAGAAGTGGCTCTTCGCCGCGCCGCGCTACAACGGAAAATTCATTAGCGCGCCGATCTTCGTAGCGTTTTCATTTCAACCACCGCCGACATATAACCCGTAACCGATCGAGCGAACTTCAAGCTTTCAGCGCAGCAATAAAAAAGGCGCGGATTGCTCCGCGCCTCGGGAAGAATTCTATCGGCGTCCACTTTTCCATGATGCCGCAAATGATTAGCGTTTGCCCTAGCTGCACCCGCTGGTGCCGCCGCAATTCTCGCACTTGTAGCACGAGCCATTCGGCGTCATCAGCATTCCGCACGTCGCGCAAATCACAGAGCTGCTCGATTTATTTGCCATGACATTGCGTTGCGCATCGGATTGCGAAACTTCCGCGAATGGCGCGCGCGGAATTTCGAATCCCGCAGGCATCGCCACCGCCGGAGATCCTTCCACGCCCTGATTTAGATAGCTCGACGAAATAAAATGTCCGCCCAGCCAGCGCGCAATGTAATCCAGCAGCGATTTCGCATGAGGGATCGCCTTGTTGCCGGTCCAGCCCGAAGGCTCGAAATTCGTGTTCATCAATTTATCGACCAGCGATTTCAGCGGCACTCCATATTGCAGCGCCAGCGAAATCGTCAGCGCGAAACCGTCCATCACTCCCGAAAGCGTCGAGCCTTCCTTCGAAATCTTGATGAACACTTCGCCCGGCTGATTGTCTTCGTACATGCCGACGGTGATGTAGCCTTCGTGGCCGCCCACGTTGAATTTGTGCGTGATCGATTTGCGTTCGTTCGGCAGTTTGTGGCGTTGCGCATGAACAAAAAGTTCCTGCTGCTTCGCTGCCGCGCTCATTGCCGGTTCTGATTTTTCGTCTTTCTTCGCGCCCGCGGCGGCCAAAGGCTGGCTGCCCTTGGAATTGTCGCGATAAATCGCCACGGCTTTCAGTCCCTGCTTCCACGATTCCACGTATGCCTGCATGATGTCTTCCACAGTGGATTCTTGCGGCATGTTGATCGTCTTGCTGATCGCGCCGGAAAGAAATGGCTGCGCGGCCGCCATCATTTTCAAATGGCCTTGCCACGCGATCGAGCGTCCGTTCGGCCCCGATGCGAGCGAGCAATCGAAAACTGGAAGATGCTCCGGCTTCAATCCCGGCGCGCCTTCAATCGTTCCCGCGTTATCCACGTGAGCGACAATCTTTTCTGCTTCTTCGGGACGTGTATCCAAGCCGCAGCAGCGCGCCCGGAACGGTGTTGTTCACGATCTTGATCATTCCGCCGCCCACCAGCTTCTTGAATTTCACGAGCGCGAGATCGGGTTCGATTCCGGTGGTGTCGCAATCCATCATGAAGCCGATCGTTCCAGTCGGCGCGAGCACGGAAACTTGCGAATTCTTGAATCCATGTTTTGTGCCAAGATCGAGCGCGTCGTCCCACGCTTGTTGCGCCGCACGCAGCAAAGACGGCTGCACATTTTCTTCCTTGATCGGCCGCAGCGAATCGCGATGCATACGAATTACGTCGAGCATCGGCTCGCGATTGACTTCGTATCCTGCGAAGGGACCGAGCCGCTCCGCCACACGCGCCGATTGCGCGTACGCTTCGCCGGTCATCAGCGCCGTCACCGCGCCGCACATGTCGCGGCCAGCGTCGGAGTCATACGGCAGCGCCATCGACATCAGCAGCGCGCCAAGATTTGCGTAGCCAAGTCCCAGCGGACGAAACGCGAAAGAATTTTCGGCGATTCGCGGCGTTGGATAGCTCGCGTTATCCACCAGAATTTCCTGCGCCGTAATCGTGATGTCCACTGCGTGTTTGAACGCCTCCACATCAAACTGCCCGGAGTTGTTCGTGTACTTCATCAAATTGATCGACGCCAAATTGCACGCCGTATCGTCAAGGAACATGTACTCGGAGCAGGGATTCGACGCATTAATTCGCGCCGTGTTCTTGCACGTGTGCCAGCGATTGATCGCCGTGTCGTATTGCATCCCCGGATCGCCGCAGTGCCACGCGGAATCCGCCGCTTTCTGCAAAAGTTCTTTCGAGGAATATTCCGCTGCGGGCGAACCGTCGTTCACGTTGTGCGTCCACCACGGCTTGTCTTGCTCCACCGCTTGCATGTATTCGTCGGTCACGCGAATCGAATGATTCGCATTCTGGAAAAATACGGAGGAATACGCTTCGCCATCAATCGCGGAGTTGTAGCCCTGCTCGATCAGCACTTGAGCTTTGCGCTCTTCCTTCATTTTCGATTCGATGAATTCCACCACATCCGGATGATCGATATTCAAGATCACCATCTTCGCGGCGCGCCGAGTTTTTCCGCCGCTCTTGATCACGCCTGCAAACGCGTCAAACCCCTTCATGAAACTTACCGGGCCGCTCGCGATTCCGCCGCCCGAAAGTGTTTCGTGGCTTCCGCGCAGCGCCGAAAAATTCGTCCCCGTGCCGGAGCCCCACTTGAAAAGCATTCCCTCCGTTTTCGCCAAATCCATGATCGCGCCCATGTCGTCGCGAACCGAATTGATGAAGCACGCCGAGCACTGCGGCTTCGCCTGCACGCCCACGTTGAACCACACCGGCGAATTGAACGCCATCTTCTGCTCGACAAGCAGATGTGTCAGCTCGTCCTTGAAAGCTTCGCGCGACGCCGGCGAATCGAAGTACCCGCCCTTTTCGCCCCAACCGACAATCGTGTTCACCACGCGGCCGATCAATTGCCGCACGGAATTTTCGCGCTGCGGAGTATTTATTTTTCCGTGGAAATATTTTGACGCGACGATGTTCGTCGCCGTCTGCGACCAAGACTTCGGAACTTCAATGTCGTCCTGACGAAAAATTACCGTCCCTTTTTCGTTGCCGATCAGCGCGGTGCGTTGTTCCCACTCCACCTTGTCGAAGGGCGACACAATGCCGTCTGTAAATCGCCTGTTGAACGCCAGGCCGCGCTTTTGCGCTACTTCTGATTTTTTCTCGGTTGCTGTCTTCAATGTCTGCTCGTTCAGTGCCATCTTAACTTCCGCCATCTTCCGCCTCCGCGCGTTAGAAGAAGGTCCCTCGCGGAGGGATCTTCTTATTTTACCCTCAACCGCGGCCGGGTGGGGACGGCGTCAGCTTGAAGGTTCGGTTCCGAATCGTTGTCGGTAGCCGCTCGATCCTTGGGATTCCACGAGACAATCGAAATAATCGGCGCCACTCAAATAAAAAACGGAAAAAACTCCCGTGACGGCTTTGCGAAGGCGTCTTTCGCAAAAACCGTTTCGCCGCCAGCGTCCTTCACGCTGGCGTCGGGAGTCGCACCCGCTCTGATGTTTTCGATTGTCTTCGGCTGGCTTCGCGAACGTCCGGCAGTGGCGGTGTCGTCGCCGCTCCCGGTCGCTCGCGTGTCCCCGAATCTGGATGCGCAGTATCGTGGTGTGTACAAAACTTGTCAAGAGGAAAACGCAAGATATCTTGTCTAAGAGGTCACTCGTACCTATTTGTAGTGGTGTGGTTACAAACCAACGCAAGTGGTCTAATTCGTGCCACAGTCGCCTCTAGAGCGTTTCTTCTTGAAACATTTCTTCTCGCGCGCCGCGATCGCTATCCCCAAAACTCTTCAAAAATTTTCAATTTCAACTCAATATTTTTGTCGCCCATCAAACCAACCGCAAGCCAACAAGATGATTTCTAACACCTTTAGCTCTCAGCCGCGATTTAATTCGCGCAATCCCTCTGGCAGCTTCACTTCAATTCGCCGCGCATCAATATCTACTCGCGTGCAAATTTCTGTCGCCAATGGAACCAGCAATTCGCCTGAAGCTGTGTCAATCGCGAGAACCGAAGTGCCGCTGCTCATCACGTCGCGAACTTTTCCCAGCGGCTCCGCTGCCCCTTCTTCCCAAACTTCGCAGCCGATCAAATCCGTTACAAAATAATTGTTCCTCGGAATTTTCACTCGATCGGCCAGCGGAATTTGCACTTCCAGTCCGCGCAATTTCTCCACAGCTTCGATCGTATCGATTCCTTCGAAATGAAATACAGCCTGCCCGCCGTGGCTCGGGCTCAACCAGCACGACTTATTTTCATTTCGCGCGGTTCGTTTTCGCGCGCATCCGGACGGCCATCCCATAGCCAAATCTTCTTCAGCTTGGTAAGCCGTTCCGGAAAGTCCGTGAAAATTTGCGCTGCGATTTCGCCGCGAAGTCCGTGAGGGCGCAGAAGGCGGGCCAGGGTGACGCGCTCAGTCAGAGGTTCGGATCCCACTACTCAAGTATTTCAAGCGTCAGCCGTTTTTTCAACTTCATACCTGCTGCGCCCAGAATCGTTCGTATGGATTTTGCCGTTCTTCCTTGCCTTCCAATTACTTTTCCCAGGTCAGTGGGGTCGACACGCAATTCCAGCACCGTCACTTGTTCCCCTTCAATCGCGTTCACCTGTACCTGATCTGGCTTGTCCACCAGAGCTCTCGCAATCGCCTCCACTAGATCTTTCATCTGCCGCCTCTCAGCACATGCCACAACCATCCGGAAGCCGGGTTTACCGGGGCATCTTCATGCTCAGATATTAGATGCCCCAGAATTGAGTACCGGACGAGATATCAGGCGATCTTTTGTGTGCGGAGAAAACTGCGGACGGTATCGCTCGGTTGCGCGCCGTGGCCCAGCCAGTGCTTAATGCGCTCTGCATTCAGCGTAACGGCCGCAGGCTTCTTCAATGGGTCGTAGGTGCCTACGATTTCCACGGTCCTGCCATCGCGCGCGCGGCTCTTCTCAATTACCACCACGCGGTAAAACGGCTTCTTTTTCTTACCGAATCTTGCCAATCGTATTGCCAGCACGAAAACTACCTCCTGTGGAAACCGACATTATAGCCTTAAACTCTCGTATCTGACGAACGTAAACTAGGTGGTGGCACCCGGTTCAAAAGTTACAGTAGCTACTACCATTGCTAGTAGTAGGCACGCGAAAAACTGAGGAGAAACCCAATTGAAAGCCCTGAGCAGATTGTTTTTGAGCGCGATCTCCTCGTTGGCCCTGCTTCTGGTCTTCGCAATCTACGGATCCACCGCGGAAGACCCGCGCGCGAAACAAATTGACGCCATTTTTACCGCGGTAACTTCGCCGCGCGATCCCGGCCTCGCTGTAGTCGTCCGCAAGAATGGCCAAACAATTTTCGAGCGCGGCTACGGAATGCGCGACTTGCGTTCGCAGCTTCAAATTACGCCAACCACAAATTTTCGGCTCGCGTCGTTCACAAAACAATTTACCGCCATGTCGATCATGCTGCTCGTGCATGATGGAAAATTGCGCTACGACAATAAACTCACCGATGTGTTTCCCGATTTCCCCGCGTATGGCAAATCCATTTCGATTCGCAATCTGCTGAATCACACTTCAGGACTCATCGATTACGAATCGCTGATGGATAAGCAGTACTCCGGGAAATCCCCCGAAGAAATTCCGCAGATTCACGATGCGGAAGTTCTCGCGCTGATGAAACAGCAAACCGCCACAAAATTTCCGCCGGGCACCAGCTGGGAATATAGCAACTCCGGATTCGTGGTGCTCGCCACAATCGTCGAGAAAAAATCCGGCAAACACTTTCGGCGAATTTTTGCGCGAAAGAATTTTCGCGCCGCTCAAAATGTCGCACACGCTTGCTTACGAATACGGCAAAAATACCGTCGCCGAACGCGCTTACGGATACACGAACGATGCCGGCGTCTGGCTCGAAACCGATCAAAGCCCCACATCTGCCACGTTGGGCGACGGCGGAATTTATACCTCCGTGGAAGATTTAACCAAATGGGACGACGCGCTTCGCAATCACACCCTCCTCAGCGCCGAAGAAATGCAGCCCGCAATTACGCCCGTGTCGCTGCCGCCTGGCTCGCAAAAAGTTCGCAACTCCGAAGACGGAAATATTTCCGAATACGGTTTCGGCTGGTATCTCGATCCCTACAAAGGCCGCAAACGAATGTGGCACAGCGGCAGCTCGATGGGTTTCCGCACCGTGATCGATCGCTTCACCGATGAGAATCTAACAATCATTATTCTCTGCAATCGCGTAGATCTTGATCCGAACGCGCTCGCGCTCAAAGTCGCGGATCTATTTATTCCGTAGGGGCGGGGCTCGCCCGCGTTGGCGGGCAGGCCCCGCCCACTCTGGATGGAATTACATTTAATTCGAACCGGTAAGTTTGTCTTTCAATTTCCCGGTAAGGCCCTTCAGTCGTCCCGCCGCCGCAAGCGCTCCATACTGCTTCACCATTTTTCGCATCTGCAGATATTGTTTGATCACCTGATTCACTTCCTGCACCGAAGTTCCGCTGCCGGCGGCGATTCTTTTTCGACGGCGCCCATCAATTAAATCGTGATCGTCGCGCTCTGAATTCGTCATCGCGTTGATGATCGCTTCCACATGCTTCAGTTGTTTGTCGTCCACATGCGCGTCGCGCGGAAGATTCGCAAACGGTCCCACTTTCGGCAGCATGTCCATCACCTGCTCCAGCGGACCCATTTTCCTTACCTGCCGCAACTGATCGCGAAAATCGCCGAGCGTAAATTCGCTGCGGCGCATTTTTCGTTCCAGCGCCATCGCTTCTTTGTGATCGACAGCGAGTTCAACTTTTTCGATCAGCGAAAGCACATCGCCCATGCCCAGCACGCGCGAAACAATTCGATCCGGATAGAAAGCTTCCAGCGCGTCGTATTTTTCACCCGTGCCGATAAATTTCACGGGAGCGCCGGTTACTTTTCCGATGCTCAGCGCCGCGCCGCCGCGCGCATCGCCATCCATTTTCGTAAGAATCACGCCGGTAATTCCAAGCTGCTTGTGGAATTCCCCCGCGCTGCGCACCGCGTCCTGCCCAATCATTGCATCAGCAACGAAAAGAATTTCGCTGGGTTGAAGCTCTCGCTTCAATTGTTTCAGCTCGTCCATCAATTCCGAATCAATGTGCAGCCGACCCGCCGTATCGACGAGAACCACATCCGACGCCGAAAGTTTCGCTTCGCGCGTCGCGCCTCGAACAATATCCAGCGGCTTATCCGTTCCCGGCGCGGGCCAGCAGCGAATTCCCGCGGCCTTCGCAACCTGCGCCAGTTGTTCGCGCGCCGCAGGCCGGTACACGTCTGTCGATGAAACAATCGTGCGATGTCCGTTTTGATTCAGCCAGCGGCCAAGTTTTCCGGTGGTTGTGGTTTTTCCCGAACCCTGCAAGCCCACAATCATCCACACCGATGGCGGCCGCGAAGCATAAAGCGGCTTGGCATGTTTCCCCAGCAGCGTGAGCAATTCATCGCGAACAATTTTCACTACTTGCTGATCGGGGGAAAGTTGCAGCAACACTTCCGAGCCCAGCGCTTTTTCGCGAATGTGCGCCAGCAATTCGTCCGCGACGCCCACGTTCACGTCGCCTTCCAGCAGCGCCTCGCGAATTTGTCCCAGCGCCGCGTCCAGGTGCTCTTCGTTGAGCTTGCCCTGGCCGCGCAAATTCTTAAACGCGCGCTGAAGTTTATCGGAAAGATTTTCAAACATCGGTTAGTGGCGCCGAGCGTCTACAAACACTCAAGCGAACTTTTATTATAGCAAGCGCCCGCAACACTCTGCGAATCACCGTAACCTAACTCGATTTTTTGCGCGGAACCTTTGCGCCCTTTTTCCGCGCCTCAGAGAGCCCAATCGCAATCGCCTGCTTTCGGCTCGTCACCGTTCCGCCCTTGCCGCCTTTTCCCGATTTCAGCGTGCCCCGTTTTTCGCGGTGCATCGCACTTTTCACGCTTTTCGCTGCGGCCTTTCCATATTTCGCCATTTCATCCTCCAGATTATTTCGCGCGGTAGCAAACTTCAGCGCCGCTTCGAAATTTAGATTGCGCGAAATCCCCAGCGGACGCGCTCGCCGTCAGAAAAAATCATTCAGAAAATTCCAGAAGACGCTGTATTCCACTCGCAAGCGCCCATCCCTCTTCACACCGCAAAGATCAACATCAACCTGTGACAAATCGCACGCTGCCGCGTCTTTATATACACGGGTTGTGGAGGCATACGAGATGAAGTCCTTTTCAGCAATACTCCTTGCAGGTGCAATTGCAGTTACCACGGCAATCGCCATCGGCGTGCCCGCAACGGGCGAAGACACTGTAAACGGCGAATGGCGCGCCAGTTTCAGCGAAGCACGCGATTATTTCCGTTTTGAAGCCCAGATGCGCACCTCCACTTCGAATTCAAACTGGAGCGAATCCAATAGCCTCACGCAATTTCGCTCGCTGCATGTCTGCGAAGACCAGCTCGGTAAGCGCGACGTCCACTGCGATGTGAATCGCGAAGCGGGCACCGTCACGCTCGATGGCCACTTCGATGGCGATTCCGGATCGGGCAAATTCAAATTTTCCTGCCGCGACGAATTCCGTCGCACCATGGCCGGTCTCGGCTATTCCGGATTAAATCTCGACGACTGTTTCGAATTCGCGCGCCATAACATCGGAAGCGATTACGTTCAGGAAGTGCGTGCTTCAAACTTGGGCAACGTAAAGCTCGATCAGTTTATAAATCTCGCCGTCCACAATGTTTCCATCGATTATTTGAAAACGATGGTGAATTCAATCTCCGGTACGCCCGACGCCGACGATATCGTGAATCTGCGAATTCACAGTGTGAGCCCCGATTACGCTCATTCGATGAGCGAGCAGGGTCTCGGAAAACTTTCCGCCGATGAACTCGTGAATCTTCGCATTCATGACGTGTGGCCCGAACTCGCAGGCGCCCTGCATGCGCTCGGCTACAACAAAGTCGGCGCGGACGAACTTGTAAACTTGCGAATTCACGATGTGCGTCCAGAATTTGCGCGCGGCCTCGCCGATCTCGGAGTGAAGCGCCCCGATCTCGATGATCTTGTAAATCTGCGAATCCACGGAGTAACCCTCGACTACGTTAAAGGATTTCGAGAAGCGGGCTACGATCATCTTTCTGCCGATGATCTTGTGAATCTTCGCATTCACGGCGTAACACCCGAATGGGTAAAGGAAATCCAAAGCCGCGGACATAAAAATTTGTCTCCCGATGAACTTGTGGACATGCGAATTCACAATCGCGGATGAAACGCAGATCATCGTGTGCTCATTTGACTGGTGTTCCTTCTACGCTTTAACCTTATTGCGGTTCCGGAGTAACTCGTGCGTGAATATCTGCGCCGAATAACTTTGGAACCAGGGGTCGTGTCCGCGTTCGAAAAAGCGACAGCGAAAATTTGTGGCGGCTGAGCGGACAGACAAAAATAATTCCGGGAATTGCGATTCCAAATTCCGATTCGCGCTGAGATGCGTCACTACGCGTTTTGTCAGCATCCCGTTACGGTTCCGCGCACCATGAGTTGCGCGCTATGAATACGCTCGCTACGATGTTTAACGAACCCACCAATTAGTAGCTGAAGTGGGGAGGCAACGTTTGGCGGCTCTCGAAGAAAAATACGATCAGGTACGACAGCTCATCAACATGGGCAAAGAGCGGGGCTACCTGCTCTATGACGAAGTCAACGATATTCTTCCTGCGGAAGTTCATTCGTCCGAAGAAATTGACGACTTCCTCTCCACGTTTGAGCGGTACGGAATCGATATTTACGAAGATGCAGCCACCGCAAAAGCCGCGCGCGCTGCGGCCGATGGCGATAGCGAAACAGAAACTCCAACTTCCAAAGATGAACCGGCCAGCGGCGAAGAAAGCGAACTCGATTTAACTCCCGGCGCGCTGGAAAAAACGAACGATCCGGTACGAATGTATTTGCGCGAAATGGGAACTGTTCCGCTGCTCACTCGCGAAGGCGAAGTCGCCATCGCGAAACGCATCGAGCGCGGACAGAACCTGGTGATGAAGACGATTTCGCGCTCGCCAATCGTCTTGAAAGAATTGCTCGGTGTTGCAAAAGATTTGCGCGAAGGCGCGCGATCGATCAAAGAAATTGTTCAGTTCGATGACGAAGAGCTCACCGAAGAAAAAATCGAAGCAAAGACCCGCGCGACTCTGAAGCTGCTCGACAAGGTCGAGGCGCTGTACGACCCTCAGCCTGAAGATGGCTGAGAAGCTCGACAAAATTCCCAAGGCAAAAAAGCGGCCGTACCTGCACGCGAAATTCGCGCTTTGGCGCACGCGCATTGAAATGTCGATGGTGCATGCGCTCGTTCGAATTTCACTCCTCGAGCGCAAGCGGCTGATCAATCACATCCGACAAACCGTGGAGCGTTTGCAATCTCTCGAGCGCGAAGCGGGAAAACTGGAACGCCGCGCGGACGCCAGCAAAGGCGAAACCGCCGCCGAAGCGCGCAAAGAATTGCGCTCGCGGCGCACTGAACTTCGCGAAATCGAAACCAGCAGCGAAGTCGGGCTGATGGAATTGAAGCGCACGCTGCAAGTGATCGTGCGCGGCGAAGCGGAAGCGGAAGCAGCCAAAAAAGAATTGATCGAGGCCAACCTCCGCCTGGTGGTTTCCATCGCGAAAAAATATACGAATCGCGGATTGCAATTCCTGGATTTGATTCAGGAAGGCAACATCGGCTTGATGAAAGCCGTGGACAAATTTGAATGGCGCCGCGGATATAAATTTTCCACGTACGCCACCTGGTGGATTCGCCAGGCCATTACTCGCGCAATCGCCGATCAGGCTCGCACGATCCGCATTCCCGTGCACATGATCGAAACGATCAACAAGCTGATCCGCACGCAGCGGCAACTTGTGCAGGAGCTGGGCCGCGAACCCACCTCGGAAGAAATCGCGAAGAGGATGGATATCGCTGTCGCGAAAGTCCGCAAGATTTTGAAAATCGCGCAAGAGCCGATTTCGCTGGAGACTCCCATTGGTGAAGAAGAAGATTCACATTTGGGCGATTTCATCGAAGACAAAGCCGTTGTTTCGCCTTCCGATGCGGTGATCAATCTGAATTTGAAAGAACAAACTTCTTCGGTGCTGAAAACGCTTACACCGCGCGAAGAAAAAGTTATCAAGATGCGATTCGGTTTGGACGACGGCAGCGAGCACACGCTCGAAGAAGTCGGCCAATCATTCGCCGTAACTCGCGAGCGCATCCGCCAAATCGAAGCGAAAGCGCTGCGGAAGTTGCGTCATCCTTCACGCTCGCGAAAATTGCGCGCGTTTTTGGAAGGGCCTTCGCGCGATTATCTCTGAGAGTGAGCGCCGCCGGCGGGCAAATCATTTTTCGCCGCAGCGTTTAGACATTTCTCGCAGAGGCAATCGGCGTAGCGCGCGCGCAAGATCGCCAGAGTCTCCTTCGAAATTTTTACCTCGTCACACCAGCAAGGTCCCGCCAGAGCGCAACACGAAAAAGTTTCTCCGCATGCTTCGCAAACTTTTTGTTTCGGCGCGGGCGCGTTCGCGTTTGGAATTTCGCTCATTCGATTTTCGCGCGGCTTCGTTCGCGCACCTGTTCTTCCGTCAGGCCGTAGAGCGGCGGCGTGGGAATTTCGAGCATCGCGAGATACAGATAAATTTGTCCGCGATGGTGGATTTCGTGTTCGCCCATCAGCCGCAACCATTTCCACAGCGTGATGCTTGCGCCGTCAGGCGTTTGCGTTTTCTTTAGAAGATCCTCATCTGTCACGCCGCGGAAAATTTCCATCGATTCAGCGTGCATTCGGTCAAGATACCCAAACACTTCATCGTAACCATCGGCGAGTTCTCGCGAATGTCCGGGATAAATCGTCGGGCGAAACTTTGCATTTTCGGCCCACATGTAACGCTCGGTGCCTGCGAGGTGCCGGAGCAAATCTCCAAAGGTGAAACGGCCTTCGCGAAACGTCCATTCGAGTTTGTCGCGCGGAATGCATTTCGCCACTCGAGTTGTGCGACCGCGAACCTTGTCGAAGTAATCGGCGAATTCCGTGCTGTTTACATTTGCCATGGCGCCAAGTCTCAGTGAGTTGTAGTGGAATTAATCGACTGGCCGTAGTGGAACACCAGAAAACCGCCGCGATCGGCCCCAAAAATCACAAGCGCGCCAAGAATAAAAAGAGCCGCAAGCAATAATTTTCGAAGGCCATCGGCCGCGCGCTTGCGAATGAAATACGCAAAGATGCACAGACCGAGCGCGAAATTTGTGGCGAGGATCATTATTAATTTGTGCTGCGCGAGCACATCTTGAATTTCGCGCGCAGGTTCGACCGAGTTCTGCGCGTTGAGTCCCGTAAACAATCGCTAAGAATCCTCCGAGAGTACCGAGATACAGAAGCCGCACCGCCGTGCGATGCAATTCGTCGCTCGATCGAACCACTGCGAGAAGCTCGAAAAATAATGCCGCGAGCCACAACGCGATCGGAAAATGGACGAACATCGGATGGTAATTGAGCAGAGCTTTCATTCCGGGGAGCATCCGATTCCTCCATTCCTCAAGACGTACTTCGAAACAAAGTATGGCCGATTCTCTCGCAACGGTTCGTTGCTAGCAATGTTCGCAACCTTGCGATGCTTCCAATGACGGGCACCCAGACGCAAACAGTGCGCTTCTCCGATTCTGATCGGAAAGATTTCAACGTGACGCGCGCGGTGGGTTGAACTCTGAACGCATCGCTTTTGTACACCGCATCGCGAGTCTGTTTTCATTCTCTCACCGCAAAACATTATGATGACGGCATGGCGGCGCTGATCGAACTGCGCGATTTGACGGTCGAATTGCCGACGCGAGACGGATGGATTCGTCCCGTGAACGAAGTGTCGTTGAAACTCGAACGCGGCGCATCGCTCGGTTTGGTGGGCGAATCCGGCTCGGGCAAAACGATGCTCGCGCTGGCAATGATGGGACTTTTGCCACCCGGCGCGCGAGTGCGCGGCGCGGCAACTCTCGGCGGCGATGGTTCGCGCGCTGTAAATCTTGTTGATGCCAGCGAAGACGATTGGATTCAACTGCGCGGCCGGCGCATTGCAATGGTTTTTCAGGAGCCGATGACGGCTCTGAATCCGGTGATGCGAGTTGGCGCGCAAATTGAAGAAGCGATTCGCGCACATGATTCTTCCGCTTCCGGCGCCAATTTGAAGCGACGCGTTTTTGAAGCCCTGGAATTGGCGGCGGTGCCGGAACCTGCCGCGCGTGCGCGGCAATATCCGCACGAACTTTCCGGCGGATTGAGGCAGCGCGTTTTGATCGCGATGGCACTCGCTGCTGGAGACAATTCTACGCCGCGAGTTTTGATCGCAGACGAGCCTACGACTGCGCTCGACGTTACCGTGCAAAAACAAATTTTGGAATTGCTCGCGCGGTTGCGCCGCGAATTGGGATTGGCGCTGCTTTTTATCACTCACGATCTGGGAGTGGTGGCGCAGGTCGCCGAACAAATCGCGGTGCTGTATGCGGGGCGCGTGGTGGAATATGGCCCCGCGATGCAAGTGTTGCGCGCGCCGAAGCATCCTTATACAGCGGGATTGTTGCGAGCATCGCCGCAGTTGGTGCGAAAAAAACTCGAGTCGATTCCCGGCAACGTACCGGCGCTCGATGCGATGCCGCCGGGATGCGCGTTTGCGCCGCGATGTCCGCTGCGAATCGACGAGTGCGTGGCCGCTGTGCCCGAAATGCGTGCTGTTGCCGAAGAGCAATGGGCGAGATGCATTCGCGCGTGATGAATTTATTTTCGCGCGCGACAGACTTGCGTGTGATTGCGGAGAAATAAATTGGCGATTTCGGACGAAGCGCGACAACTGGAATTGATTCGCGAAAATTTCACGAACACCGCGAAAGTGTTCGGCGATTTCGTTTTGAAAAATCGTGCGGCCGAAGCCGATGAATTCGCCGCGGTGGCAACGGCGGGCGCTGCTGACGCCGCGCAGTGGAGAGCGATGGATCTCGCATGCGGCCCGGGAACTTTTGCGAGAGCCGTGGCGAAGCGCGTGCGATTTACTGTCGGATTGGATTTGACTCCTGCAATGCTGATTCGCGCGCGTGAATCGGTGAGCGCGGTGAATTCTTCGTGCGCGTTTGCCGCTGGTGATGGAAATCGAATTCCATTTCTCGACGGCAGTTTCGATCTCGCGGTATGCGGCTACAGCATTCATCATGTGCTGAATGCGGCGCGCGTGATCGCTGAACTTGCGCGAGTGGCGCGGCTGAGCGGCCGAGTAGCGATCGCGGACATGGTGACGCGCAGCGCGGAACAACGAGACGCTCACACTGCAATTGAGCGAGCGCGCGATCGATCGCACACGATTGCGCTGACGATCGAAGAGATGCGCGCGATTTTTGCTCGCGCCGGATTGCGAGTGATCGACGAAGTGGTGCATGAGAAGACTCGAAATTTTGACGAGTGGATGAGCGTGGTCAACGCGCCGCCGGGATCGCCGATTTATTCGGCGACTCGCAAGTTGGTGGAAGATTCGATCGCGGGCGACACCGCTGGAATGCGCGCGAGAATCGGCGAGCGTGGACTGGAATACACTTTGCCCACGGTGTTCATGGTTGGCGAAAAAGTTGCCGCGAAAAATGTGTGAATCGTTCATGAAAAATTCTTTCTCGATATTTAAGGACGATTCTCAAATTCAAAATGACTGCTGAACTTCTACTCGACGCGCGCGACTTGCGAAAAAGTTATGCAACTTCGCGCAGCGTTTCAAAAAGCGCGGCGCGGCGGCAGGCCGTGGATGGCGTCAGCGTGCAGCTTGTTGCCGGAGAAACTCTCGCAATTGTTGGCGAGAGCGGCAGCGGAAAAACTACTCTCGCGCGGCTTTTGATGCGGCTGATTGAGCCGGACCAGGGAAGCATCCGATTTTTGGGCGCCGATTTGCTCGCCGCGCGCGGAACGGAATTGCGAAAGCTTCGCGCGCAAATGCAGATGATTTTTCAAGATCCATTTTCTTCGCTGAATCCGCGAATGCGAGTGGGCGGAATTGTTGGCGAGCCTTTGGAAATTCACGAACCGAAATTGAAACGCGCCGAGCGCGAAAACAAAATGTTCGCGGCGCTCGCCGCCGTGGGCTTGGAAAAATCCGCGGCGGCGCGATATCCGCACGAATTTTCCGGCGGACAGCGCCAGCGAATTTGTATCGCGCGCGCGCTGGTGCTGCGTCCGAAACTTCTGGTGGCAGACGAACCCGTTTCCGCTCTCGACGTTTCGATCGGCGCGCAGATCATCGAGCTGCTGGGAAATTTGCAGCGCGAATTTTCTCTCACGTATCTGGTGATCTCTCATAGCCTTCCTGTTGTGGCGCAACTCGCGACGCGCGTCGCGGTGATGCGCGCGGGCCGGTTTGTGGAAGAGGGTCCCGTAGATAAAGTGTTGACCCACCCCGAAAACCCATATACACAGGCGTTGCTGGCAGCGGTACCAGAACTGCCAGTCGCCGATCGCGGCGATTAGCCGTCGAAAGTATTCGCCGCGGTCGTGAAATTTCCGCGAGACTGATTCGTATTCACTGTAACGGTCGATGTCGAGAATCGCATTTGCATTTCATCGTTGCCTAAAAAGGAGAATCCCGAATGGCTACCCCTGTGATTACGCCGCCTGAGCCAACTCAGCAGATCAGCGACTTCGCTCGCGTTCCGGGAGTTCTCTTCAGTCCAGGAGCGACGTTTACCGATATTGCGCGAAAGGCCAGCTGGCTGCTGCCAATCGCATTGGTCACCGTTCTAAGTCTGTGCGTGACATATTTTCTAAACCAGAAAATGGACTGGGCAAGCTTCCAGCGTACCCAAATGGAAAAGAGGTCGGGCTTCCAGAATCTATCCCCGGAAGACAAAGACCGGCAGGTGGCAATCGCTGCGAAATTCGCTCCAGCGATTGCATGGGTCGCCGGCGCCATAATTCCGGCTTTAGCCGCTGTAGTAATTGCGTTCATTTATATGGTGTCTTTCAACGTGATGAGTGGCGCGCAGATACGATTTGGGACCTCCATGGGGATCGTTTCCTACGCGTTTGTTCCTTCGCTCGTCTCCTCGATACTTACGGTGGTGGTTCTCGCCTTAAAGCGATACGGGGATGTAGATCCGACACGTATGCTCGCGACCGGAGTTGCTGCGTTCCTGCCAGCGGATGCGCCATCATGGCAAGTCTCGCTAGGGGGATCGCTCGAAATCTTCTGGATCTGGACAATGATCCTGATGGCGATCGGGTACAACAAAGCGAATCCGAAGAAAATCAGCTCTGGGACCGCGTTCGGAATCGTCTTCGGATTGTGGGCTGTCTTTGTGCTGATCAAGGTCGGGATCTCCGCAGCGTTTTAGACATCTTCTTACGGGAATTATCGACGGCGGGATACGTGTGCCCACGCGCCAGATCGTTATGTTCGGGATGCCCTGATCTTTACCTTTTTTTGTGCGGATACCCCCCTCCCCCTCTAAATTTCATTATTTTTGCAGAAAGCATTGATTCTAAGAGAGTTAACGAAAAACTGTGACGGTGAAAACGGCCTTTGCCTTCAGAGTTGAATCGCCGAGCCGCGAGCATTTGGCTGCCGCCTCCCCCATCTTTTTCTGTAACTGCAGATTCTAAGGGAGTTAAGTAATACTACTCCCGTAAGTGCAGATATATATAGACTTAGCAGACTAGCGAGCATGTGCGCGCTGAAATTTTCCCGTTTCGGAACGGATTGGACAAAGTATGACGGTCCAATTGGCCTGCGAGCCTACGTTTTAGACGAATATCCCCTGATAGTATTGTCTCAAATTCCGAAAATGATGTCAAGAAATAAATATGAGAAAATGGTACTAGTAATACTAGGACTTTCGCTGCTTTGGCAGGTGCAGGCGCGCTCGAGAGCGGGGTTAAGGCGAGCTGGTTAGTGCCGCCCCTACGGGGCTCAGGAAGCTTCTGGCCGGCAGGGTACCCAGGCCTGCCAGCCTGGGCTCACGTTTGGTGCCGCGCCTGCGGCGCTTAGGAGGTTTCGGCGGGCGGGTCTGGGGAGGGTGAGGGAAGTTGGCCAGAGGCTGGAGCCTAAAGTTTGGTGGGGCAGCGTGGCACGAGCGGGCTCGTGCCCTGACACACGTAATCCGGAGTTGGGATTGTTGTCGTGGGATTAAACGAGAAGGATTCAACGACCGCGCCCTTGGAGGGAGAAGGGCGCGGCACCTGAGTTTTGTGAGGAGCGGTTTGGCATGACCGAGGTCATGCCCTGACACGATGGGGGTGTGTTGGGGTTACGTTGTGCGGTGTGTTCGAGAAGAGGTCGCAGGGCGCAGCCGATAAATCGGCGGGGCTGCGATCCTTCGGCGAGGCCTGACCGCTTTGCGGTCGAGCCCGGCGCCTACGGAATTTTGCGGGTGCTGTGTGGCGTGGGCTTCGAGAAAAATTCAACAGCCGCACCCTTGAACAGCGCGGGGTGCGGCACCTGACTTTTGTGGGGAGAGCGGTTTGGCATGACCGAGGTCATGCCCTGACACGAGGGGGTGTGTTGGGATTACGTTGTGTGGTGGGTTCGAGCAGGATTCGCAGAGCGCACCCTTAGACAGCGAAGGGTGCGGCACCCGGTAAAGTCAACGGCGCCAATCGGGAGATTGGCGTTCCCAGGGTGAGCTACACTGCGGGGGATGGGATTTCGATTTGAATTGTTGAAGACGGCGGCGGGGGGAGCGCGGCGGGGGCGGTTGCACACTCCGCATGGAGTGGTGGAGACGCCTGCGTTTATGCCGGTGGGGACTGCTGGGACGGTGAAGGGATTGACGCAGCAGACGCTGGAAGAGTTGAGTGTGGAAATTCTGCTGGGGAATACTTACCACCTTTATTTGCGTCCCGGACATGAACGGATTCGCGAGCTTGGCGGGCTGCATAAATTTATGAGCTGGCGGCGGCCGATTCTTACGGACTCGGGCGGATTTCAGATTTTTAGTTTGGCGAAATTGAGGAAGGTGACGGATGAAGGTGTGACGTTTCGTTCGCATTTGGATGGATCGGAACATTTTCTTTCGCCGGAGAAGGCGCTGGAAATTCAGGTGGCGCTGGGGTCGGACATCATGATGGTGCTGGATGAATGCATCGCGGCGCCGGCGACGCGCGAGCAAGCGCAGGCAGCGGCAGCGCGAACATTGAAATGGGCGCAGCAAGCGGCACGAGATTTTGCGGCGCGGAATTCGCTGAACGCGCCAACTGGACAGGCGTTGTTTGGAATCGTGCAGGGTGGGACGTTCGCTGATTTGCGGAAGCAGAGCGCGCGCGATTTGATCGATCTTAATTTTGAGGGATATGCGATTGGCGGGCTTGCGGTGGGCGAGCCGCATGAAGTTACTTGCGAGATGGCAGCGGAGGCGACTTCGGTGCTGCCGGCGGAGAAGCCACGATACTTGATGGGAGTGGGATTGCCGGAAGATATTCCGGATTACATCGCGCGCGGTATCGATATGATGGATTGCGTTTTGCCGACGAGGAATGCGCGGAACGGATGTATTTTTACTTCGCGAGGGCGGCTCTCGATTCGAAATGCGAAGTATGCGGACGACCCGAAGCCGCTGGATGAAGCGTGCGGTTGCGCGGTGTGCGCGCGGTATTCGCGAGCGTATTTGCGGCATCTTTTTCTGGCAAACGAGATGCTGGGAGCGATCCTCGCGACCCACCATAACATCCATTTTTATCTTGACCTTATGGGACGACTGAGGCAGGCTATCGAGTTCGGGGATATAGCGGAATTTTCCTCAGAGTGGAAGACGCGCCTGGCAGCGGGTCCTGATTAAATATCGGGAAGCGGAGCTAGCAGCTTCCTGGCGTTCATCAAGAGAAGTGAAACTTCCTGCCCTCCGTTTAGGCGCGGAGAGGCAGAATTCGTTTTCAGGGTACCGCGGCGGGGTGCTGCGGCCTTGCCAGGGAAGGCCTGGGTTGGTTATCGTGGCGCGGTGGCGGTGGGTGGGGAACGTCTTCAAAGCATCCAGAAATTGAGAGAGTTGCAGCTCGGGGAGAAGGAATCTGGTGGAATTCACGAGTAATTTTGCGTCGCTGATTTTCCAAGCGCAGGGCATGGGCGGGCAGCTGGGAATGTTCCTGCCGCTGATCATCATCATGGTGATCTTCTACGTGCTGCTGATTTTGCCGGCGCAGAAGCGGCAGAAGAAAACGCAGGCGATGCTGAGCGCGCTTAAAAACGGCGACAAGGTGATCACCACCGGCGGAATGTTCGGAACGATCGTGGGATTGGAAGATGACGCCGTGCAACTGCGAATCTCGGATCAAGTGAAAGTGAAAGTGCTTCGCAGCGCGGTGGCGGGTTTGCAGCCTGAACCTAAGGAACAGTAATCAGAAAACTTAAAGCGGCGAGATTGCATCTGTAAAAGCGCAAACGGCGCGAGGGTGAGCTGGGAGTTACGATGAAGTCAAACCTTAGATGGAAGGCTATGTTTATCGCGGCCGTGATTTTGCTGTGCATTTACGGACTTGTGGGGATGCCGGATTTCCCGACGTCTTTGGGCGGAATCAAGCAGAATTTCGCGAAACAAATCAAGCTGGGACTGGACCTGCAAGGCGGCACGCACCTGATGTTGCAGGTGCAGGTGAATGAAGCGGTGCGGCTGGAGACGGACCAGGCAGTGGATCAGCTTGCGAAACAACTTCGCGACAAGAATATTTTGTTTGACCAAGTAATCCGCAACACAGATACCCAAATCAAAGCGACTGGACTTTCGCCAGACCAAATCGGAAATTTTCGAAATGTGGTGAACGATGTGTTCGGCGTGTGGGATCTGGTTCCCGCGGCCGGCGAAGTGAACGGCTACGTGCTGAATATGCGGCCATCGACGATCGCGGATATACAAGCGCGGACGATGGCGCAATCGATCGAGACGATCCGGCGACGAATTGATCAGCTGGGATTGACGGAGCCGGTGGTGGCGCCTTACGGCCACGGCGAGAATGAAATTATTGTGGAATTGCCGGGCGAAGGCGATCCGGTCCGAGCGAAGGACATTATTAAGGCAGGCGGACAACTGGAAGTCCGGCTGGCGGAAGATCAGACGCCTTATCCTTCACAGGCCGCGGCGTTGCAGGCGCACAACGGAATTTTGCCGCCGAATACGGAGCTGGTGCCGGGCAAAGTCTGTAGGCACTTCGCCCGATGCGACAGGGCAAAGTTGGTATTTGCTGGATCGCGTGCCGATCGTAACTGGGCGCGACTTGCGAAGCGCTGATTCTGCGCGCAACCCGGAGCGACCTCCAACATTCCAGGTGAATTTGCACTTTCCGACCGATGCTGGGCGCCGATTTGGTCCGTTTACCGAGCAGAATATTAACCGGCCGATGGCGATTGTGCTGGATCACCGCGTGGAATCGGTGGCAACGATCGAAGGGCGAGATCGAAGATTCCGGGCGCATCGAAGGAACGTTCAGCGAAGCAGGAAGCGAATGATCTGGCGCTGGTTCTGAGGGCGGGAGCGCTGCCGGCCAGCATCACTATGAAGAAGAGCGGACTGTTGGGCCGTCGCTGGGCGCGGATTCGATCCGGCACGGCTGGCAAGCTTCGCTGATGAGCTTGATCGTCGTGCTGATTTTTATGGTGGTGTACTACCGGCAGGCGGGAGTGAACGCGGTGATTGCGTTGCTGCTGAACTTGATGATTTTGCTGGCGGCGCTGGCGTATTTTCAGGCGGTGCTGACGCTGCCCGGAATTGCGGGCGTGATTTTGACGATCGGCATGGGCGTTGATTCGAACGTGCTGATTTTTGAGAGAATTCGAGAAGAATTGCGCGCGGGAAAAGCTGCGGTTACGGCGGTGGATTTGGGATTCAAGCGGGCGTTTGTGACGATTATTGATACGCACGTGACGACGATCGTGTCGGCGTTTTTCCTGTTTTTATTTGGCACCGGGCCAGTTACGGGATTTGCGGTGAGCTTGACGATCGGTTTGCTGGCCAACCTATTTACGTCGGTGTATGTCTCAAGGGTGATTTTCGACTGGCACCTAAGCGACAAGGAGCGGCAGGCTGAATTGAGCATCTAATAGCTCAGTCTGGCCCTGGTGCGCGGGAACCCTGTAGTACTTGTCGGTGTCTAACTTAAGCGGACTGGAACCTAATGGAATTTTTCCACCAACCGAATTATGACTGGATGGGCAAGGCGAAGTATTTCGTTTCGCTTTCAGTGATTCTTGCTGCTCGTGGGGATCGTCGCCTATTTTTATCGCGGCGGATTGACGTACGGAATTGATTTTAAAGGCGGAACGCTGGTGTACGTGCGATTTGTGCAGCCGCCGAATGTGGATGCGATCCGGAACGATTTGCAGGCGCAGGGGCTGGGACGAAGTTCGATTCGTGCCGATCCATGATGTCGCGGCGCCGAATACGAACGAGCTTGAGATTGGCCTCGAAGGATCCGCTGAGAACGAGCAGGGTCTGGACGCAGATAAGACTGTTGATCATCAATGCGCTGCACCAAAGTTTTCCGCCGGCGGCCGGGGATGTAGGAAAAAAGGATTTCAATGGAGTGGGGCCGTCTGATTTGGCAGACGATTTGACGCGGCTCGATCCGCTGCATTTGACTACGACAGCGGGCGACCGGTACACGCAACTTGCGACTCAACTGACAAATTTCCGGGACAAGCAACGCAACGGGCTGATCGCGGATTTGAGTGATTTGTCGAATTCGGGCGTTCCTGCGCCGGTGGTGCAGGGTGTGCAGCAGGCTTATTACGCGGGACCTTTCGCGGTGCGCAACGTGGAGATTGTAGGGCCCAAAGTGGGAGCGGATCTGAGGCGCCAGGCGGTGTACGTAACTTTGTACGCGTTGGCGGGCATGCTGGTGTATATTGCGATTCGGTTCGAGTGGATTTACGGCGCTGCGGCGGTAATTGCGGTATTTCACGACGTGCTGATTACGCTGGGGTTGTTTGCGCTGCTGAAGTTTGAGATTTCGCTGACGGTAATCGCGGCGCTGTTGACCCTGGTAGGTTATTCGATGAACGACACGATCGTAATTTTCGATCGCGTTCGCGAGAATAACCGGCTGATGCGGCGCGATCCGTTCCCGGATATCGTGAATCGCTCGATTAATCAGACGCTTTCGCGAACGATTTTGACGAGCGGACTGACATTTTTGACGGTGTTGGTGTTGTTCTTGATGGGTGGCCCGGCGCTGCGGAGTTTCTCTTTTGCGTTGGTGATTGGAATTGTGGTAGGAACCTACTCCAGTTTTGGGATCGCCGCGCCAATGGTGGTGGCCTGGAATCGCTGGAGAGGTGGTCCGAGCAAGGTTGCGTCAACCGGACCGCAGCCGGTAACAAACCTGGTTCAGCTAAGCGGTCAACCGCCTAGGCTGTGCCGGGAGGAGGATAAGATGTTTGAAGAACTAGTGGAATGTACGCCCGGTGGCAAGAAGAAGACGAACAAAAGCTGGACGATGATTATATCGGGGATCGCGCAGGTGGTGTTTCTCGCCCTGCTGATTTTGATTCCGATTCTTCACGTGAATCCATTTCCGAAGACGCTGATTGCGTCAATGCTGGTGGCACCGCCTCCGCCGCCCGCGCCGCCACCGCCGCCTCCGGCAGAACGTGGTGAAGGTGATACCGAAGCCGGTAGCGCACCTGATCCAAGCCGGCAAGTTGATGGCGCCGCGCGAGATCCCGAAACAGGTAAATATTATTAAGGAAGAAGCGCCTCCGCCAGATGTCGGCGCGGTGGGCAGTATCCGGTGGCGTCGCTGGAGGAGTTCCCGGCGGCCAAATCGGTGGAGTGCTGGGCGGAATCATTGGTGGTGCGCCGTCCGCGCGCGCCGCCTCCTCCACCGAAGCCGGTGTCAACCAAGCCGGTTGTGGTGGGCGGCAACGTGATGGCGTCGAAGCGCATCGATCACGTGCAGCCTGTCTATCCCGCGCTGGCGCGGCAAGCGCACATTTCAGGACAGGTTGTGATCCACGCGATTATTTCGAAGGATGGACGGCAACGCGATTTGAGCGTGGTTTCTTCGACTCACCCGCTGTTGATTCAGGCGGCGATGGACGCGGTGCGTCAATTCCGCTATTCGCCGACGATGTTGAACAATGAGCCGGTGGACGTGGATACGACGATTACGAATTATCTTTAATCTGGGTGGTTAATCGCACGCGGCGCGGTCCGCAGTCGCGCCGACTGTGGGGGAATGGCCGTTCGGCGTCCCGGCTGAACGGCTTTCAGGCTGCGACCAAAAAAGGAGCCAAGCAATGCTTGCAAATCTGACGGTTGTGCTTTGGACGATGATGTTACAGGCGGAGACCTCGTGGGATCTCCGCAGCATGTGGAACACGATGAGCGGAATCGCCAGGGGAGTGGTGTTCATTCTCTTTGGCCTTTCGGTGTGGTCGTTTGGCGTAATGATCGATCGCGTGCTGATGTACTCGGCGGCGCGGAAGCAATCGCGTGTATTCGTGCAGCAAGTGGCGGGCGCGCTGCGAGAAGGAAAACTCGACGAAGCAATTTCAATCGCCGAGCGCAACAAGAAGAGCCACATCGCCAAGGTGGTGGCGACGGGGCTTTCAGAATTTCAGTCGGCCTCCGCTCAGGTGCCGGACGAAGAAGTGATCGAAGCAGCCAAGCGCGGACTGGAGCGCTCGGTGGCAATCGTTCACGCCGAAATGAAGCGCGGGCTTGAGCGGCTTGGCCACGATCGGTTCCACGGCTCCGTTCGTGGGATTGTTCGGAACGGTGACCGGAATCATCAACGCGTTTAAGGGAATTCAATCGTCGCAGGCGACCGGACTTTCGGCGGTGGCCGGCGGTATTTCTGAAGCGCTGGTCACCACGGCAATGGGCTTGCTCGTGGCGGTGCCCGCGGTGTGGGCGTACAACTATTTCACAAACAAAGTCGAATCGTTCGACGTGGAAATGGACAACTCCTCGATGGAGTTGATCAACTATTTCATCACACGGCGCAACGCAAAGAAGTAACAGGCGGGCAAATGGCTTACAAACCAAAAGCAGGCGCAATGATGGCGGCGCCGAACGTGATTCCGATGGCGGACATCATGCTCGTGTTGCTGATCATTTTCATGGTGGTGACGCCGATGTTGCAGAAGGGATTTTCGGTGGATATGGCGCATGTGACCAATCCAGCGGATTTGCCCGATGCGGACAAAGACGACGCGATCATCGTCGCGGTAACACGCGACGGCAAGGTCTACGTGGGCACGACTCAGACTCCGAAAGACCAGTTGACCGACGTGATCAAGGATCAAGTGTCGAGCAAAATCGACAAGACGATCTTTATCCGAAGCGACGGACGCGCGAAATATGGCGACGTGGCCGCAGTGGTGGATGAAGTTCGTAACGCAGGCGTCGATAAAGTTGGGTTGCTCACCGAGCGGGTTGAAAGAACTCGCATGGCGCCTCCGCCGCCCACGGGCCAGTAGAGGAATCGGCCCCGGCTCCGGGCCGATTCAACGGGCGATGGAAGGTGCTGTATCGGAGGGCTAGCGATATGGCGATGACGGTAGGAGAAGTACACGGTGTGGTGGCGGAGATGAACGTGGTTCCGCTGATCGACGTACTTCTGGTGCTGTTGATTATTTTCATGGTGATCGCACCAATCAGTCCGGCGGGTTTGCGGGCGCAAGTTCCGATGGCGGCGATGAATGCGGCTTCAAATCGGAACGCCGGTGGTCGTTGAGATAAGCGCCGACGGATCGGTGGCGGTGAATCAGAATCATTTGTCGTGGGATTCGCTAGGCACGCGATTGAGCGAGATTTATTCGCAGCGGGCGGAGAAAGTTGGATTCGTCCGCGGTGAGAGCAAGACGCAATTCGCGGATATCGCACGGGCAATCGGCGTGATGCGACAATCGGGAATTACAGACGTTGGGCTTCTCGCGGCCGGTGCGACGGAGAAGTTGCCGGATTGAGCGATGAAGCGTCCTGAAATTATTTAAGAACGGAGTTGCCTTATGGGAATGTCAGTCGGCGGGAATAAGGGCGGCGCGGTAGCGGAAATGAACGTCGTGCCATTGATTGATATTTTGCTGGTGCTGCTGATCATCTTCATGGTGATCAACCCGCAAAACGAGCAGGGGTTGAATGCGCTGGTGCCGCAGCCCACGCCTCCGAACCAGCAGCAGAATCAAGAGTTACAGCAGAAGACGATCGTTGTGCAGGTGCTGGAAAACGGGAAGGTCAAGATCAACGAAGAAGATTCTTCCTGGAGCTCACTGGAAGCGCGGCTGGAAGAAATTTTCAAGGAACGCGCCGATAAGGTTGCTTTCATCAAGGGCGATGATAATGTGCAGTTTGCAGACGTCGCGAAAGCAATCGATATGATGCGCGACGCTGGAATCGAGAGCGTTGGATTCTTAACGCCGCACATGGA
Source organism: uncultured Acidobacteriota bacterium (assembly GCA_963785395.1). GTDB lineage: Bacteria > Acidobacteriota > Terriglobia > Acidiferrales > UBA7541 > DASTCZ01. The sequence goes on from CAWAVH010000006.1 coordinate 154,999, forward strand.
GCAGGGCCAGTAGGATTCATCGAGTTCGCGCGATGGCGGCGCGCTTGAAACCGCCGGTCAGTTCACTCTTTCCGCCGCGTGACTTGGGCGGGCAATATGGAAAGCGAGCCATGAACGCAATTCCTCACTCCCGAAAATATTCCGCGATTACAGTGTTCGCTGCGCTCGCGCTGATGGTGACCGGCCTCAGCGGCTGCGACAAGCTGAAGGCACGCGATCTGCTAAACCAGGGAACGCAAGCCTACAAGGACGGCCTGACAGACAAGGCGATCGAGGATTTCAAGCAGGCCACTGATCTTGATCCTACGCTTTTGATGGCGAGGCTGTATCTGGCCACGGCTTATCAGGGACAGTTCATTCCCGGTGCGCCATCGGAAGAAAATAAGCGGAACGGGACTCAAGCGCTTGAGGAATATCAAAAGGTTTTGAGCGTAGACGCCAGCAACCTTACGGCTCTCGATGGAATTGGTTCGCTGATGTATGCGATGGCAGCCACGCCGTACACGCCGGCAAAATTTGAAGAGTCAAAGAGCTATCACGAGAAACATATCGCTCTGAAGCCGGACGATCCTGATCCGTATTACTGGGTGGGAGTGATTGACTGGACTCTGGCGTGGCACGCAAACCAGGAATTTCGCGCGGACTACAATCGCGCTCACGCCGCGAAGCAGATTAAAGACGATCAGCCCCTTCCCTCCGACCTGCGGGATCAATTCTCCGCAAAATACAGCCAGACGGTAAGCGAAGGCATGGACGCGCTGAAAAAGGCGATGGATCGCAAGCCTGATTACGACGATGCGATGGCTTATTTGAGCCTGTTGAATCGGCAGCAGGCCGACATGACGGCTGATCAATCTCAGCGCGAACAATTGTTGAAGACCGCCGACCAGCTGATGGAGCAGGTAAAGCAGATCAAGCAGAAGAAAAGCGTCACGCCGGCGGGATAAGCGGACGGTTCTTCTTGCCTATTTATAGCGTGCTTGGGTTGCGTTGCTCCCTGGCCTGTACGTTTGATATCTCTTACAGCGTTTGAATGCATCCTCGCAGGCGATGATTCTCTCGCCGCAGTAGAATATCTCCATGGCCCCGTCAGGCAGACCACTGATTCGATTTGACCGGTCTGCGCGCGCTCTCGATGCGCGTTTCGATGCGCTAATCGCCACGCTCAAGCTAAACCGGCCCGCTGATGATGCCGAATTGCTGCGGCGTGCGTATGAATTCGCCGCCGAGCAACATCGTTCGCAGAAACGCGTGTCGGGCGAACCGTTTCTTTCTCACCCACTGGAAGTAGCTCATCTTCTGGCGGATATGAAGCTGGATGTGACGGCGCTCGCGGCGGCGCTGCTTCACGATGTGGTGGAAGACACGCAGATTCCAATTTCTAAAATTGCAGACTTATTTGGCGCGGAAACGGCAAGGTTGGTGGAAGGCGCCACCAAGATCAGCCGGCTGGATTTGCTGGCGCCCGAAGCGCGGCAGGCAGAGAGCCTGCGCAAGATGCTATTGGCGATGGTGAATGACGTACGCGTGGTGCTGATCAAACTTGCCGACCGTCTTCACAATATGCGCACGCTGGAATATCTCCCAGCGGAAAAACAGCAGCGCATCGCACGCGAAACGATCGACGTTTATGCGCCGATCGCGCATCGGCTTGGTATGGGATTGATTCGCGGCGAACTGGAAGATCTTGCGTTTCGCTATCTTGAATCTGACGCCTTCCTTGAGTTGCAGAAAGACATGGCTGCGCGCAGTAAAGCCAACGACAAATTTTTGCATGACGTGCAGGATCTGATTCAGCAGAAGCTGGTCGAGGCAGGAATCCCCGCTGAGGTAGAGGGCCGAGTGAAGCGGCTGTATTCGATTCGGCAGAAAATTCAGCGGCAGCAGCGGGCGCTCGATCAGATTTACGATCTACTCGCGATTCGGATCATTACAGACAACATTCGGAATTGTTACGCGGCGCTTGGAGTGATCCATCAACTTGGAACGCCAGTGCCAGGGCGCTTCAAGGATTACATCGCGGTGCCGCGCCCGAATTTGTACCAGTCGCTGCACACCACTTTGTTGCACGAGGGCCAACCATTCGAAGTGCAGATTCGCACGCAGGAAATGCATCGCGTTTCCGAACAAGGAGTGGCGGCGCACTGGCGGTACAAGGATGGCCACCAGATTTCGGACGCCGATGATCAGCGCATCGTGTGGATGCGGCAATTGATCGAGTGGGTTCGCGAGATGCAGGAGCCTGGCGAATTCCTTTCGACGCTGAAAGTGGATTTGTATCCTGATGAAGTTTATGCGTTCACGCCGAAAGGCCGAGTTATTGCGTTGCCGCGAGGCGCCACTCCCGTGGATTTCGCGTTTATCGTGCACACTGAAATCGGAAATCAGTGTAACGGCGCGAAAGTGAATGGGCAGATTGTTCCTCTCCGTCACGAACTATCGAACGGCGACGTCGTTGAAATACTGACGCAGAAGGGGCACGTTCCGAGCCGCGACTGGCTCACGTTCGTTAAAACATCGCGCGCGCGAAGCAAGATCCGGCATTGGATCACGCTTAATGAACGGCTTGAGGCAGCTACGGTTGGGCGGCGTCTTCTGGAACGCGAAGCTCGCCAAATCGGCCGCAGTTTGAAGCGCATTCCGGAAGCGGATTTATTGCGAGTCGCGGGCGAATACGGATGCGCGCGCCTGGATGATTTGTTCGCCGATCTCGGATTTGGAAAATACTCGCCGCGGCAGATTCTGGCAAAGGCGCTGGGTGAGCCGATCGAAGAGCCTCGCGAAAAAGAATCTGCGCCGTCTTCGCCCGCGCGCATCGTTTCCACTGTCAAGCGGTTGCTCGGCGCGAACCAAGACACGATACAGGTGCATGGCCACGATGCGCTGATGGTATTTCTTGCGAAGTGCTGCAGTCCGATTCCCGGCGACGATATCGTTGGATACATAACGCGAGGCCGCGGAGTTGCGGTACACAACACTTCGTGCCCCAATGTGCAAAATCTTCTCTACCAAAGTGAGCGCCGCATTGCCGTCGAGTGGAGCGGCTTATCGGAAAAGCAATTCAGTGTTGGCCTCATCGTGCGAACCCAGGATCGTCCCGGAATGCTGGCCGACCTTACATCGATTATCAGCGCCTCGGGCTCCAACATTCGCACTCTGGCGAGCCGGCCGGATAATTTGAGGGCGATGGTTGAGATCAGCCTCGAAATCAAAAACCGAAAGCAGCTTGAACGAATTATCGCAAACATGAAGAAAGTTTCGGGCGTGTTCGGAGTTGAGCGCGTTTACAACGTGTAATCGCTTCTATTCTCTTTTCTAACGGGGTTGACGCTCGCAACACAGCGAGTGTGCCGCGAACAATATGAAACTCACCCGCCCGTTAGAATGGGAATCATGCGAATCGGTGCAGCGCACCAACGTTGGCCTCTTTGCGCGCAAGTGATTCTTGCTGCTGCGCTTTGCTGCGTTGCGGGATGCAAGAGATTTCAGCACGCGGATACCCAGCCTCTTTACCAATCCGGATTGTGGTCAGACACGATTCAGCAACTTCGCGGCCTCAATGTAAGCGATTCAGAAGTGAGTGAACTGATAAAAGTTCATCAGGCCGGGCTTTCCGACGAAGGCTGCATCCAGCTGATACAAATTGCGCGGAGTCACCAGAAGGAATTTGTGGAAGGCGAAGATATCGCCGGCCTGCTTCGCGTTGGCGTCTCTGATGCCGATGCGCTGGAACTGGCGCGGCTCGGCCAGCTTGGCCCGTGGGCCGTGGATGCCCAGGGAGTGAAACTCGCAGGATATTCCGACGACGTAATGATGAGTGTGGCGCGGCGCCGCGCGTCGGGTCAGGCCACAATTTCGGGGTCGTCCCTCGTGGAATTGAAGAATACTGGAATGAGCGAGAAGGATGTTCTCGCGCTGATAGGTCGCGGGCTCACCGATGAGCAAGCGGGTGAGCTGGTTGCGATGCACGAGCAAGCTGAAGTCCCGCATGGATTTGTTCGCCGCGCTCCGGCGAAGCGCCACCGATAATCGTTTCCATATACCGGCTTTCAAACCGGCGTCCCTGCGCATTCTGATCGTGAGACTTTGACGTCCTTTGCGCTGGTCGGTAGAATTTGCGTAACTTGAATTCTCGACTCCTAGTGCGAATGCCTTGGATTTGGATTGCAGTCGCGTTCTCGCTTGAGTTGGCGGCTTGTGCTGTATCGTTCGGCCCCGCCTACGTCGTCGAAAACCAGCACATCGACGTGAATTATCCTGCAAGTTCACCGGGGTTTGCTTCCATCCGCGCGTCTTATCGGTTACAAAATGTGGGCGCGACTTCGATTGCGTCATTCGACGTTAATCTTCCTGATCCACGATTTTTTGTGATGCGCGGGCTCCAAATTCAATGGAACGGAGAGGCGATTCAGCCTTCATCCACTCGCGATTCCGAAAGACGTTTTCATCTGCCTCTCAGCTCCGGCTGGAAGCCGCGGGTGCAAAATGAACTGACCATTGCGTACGATGTGCGAACTGGATCCAAGAATGGAGAGGCGACTTCCAGCACGAACTCTCCCGTGTTTCTGCCAGCCGGCGAGTGGTACCCAGAATTGGAGCCGCCGGGAGGACTCTTGGCGTCGGGTGGAGTTGCACCAAAGAAATGGGCAATGAAAGTCAGCGTACCGCAGGATTACATCGCATATTCGTCAGGCCGCGATCGCGGGCATTCGCGGCAAAACGGAAAGTCGGAAACTCGCTCTGGGAATTCCGATACTGGTTATTTACCTTTTCTCGTTGCTGGTCCTTTCGTGCAGCAGGACATTAGAGTGAAAATCGGAATGGTGTCGCTCTGGAGCGTAGCTCCGGTTCCGGCAACGCGCGCCCATGAACTGGCGGATCGAGTTGCGGCTAGCGTTGAGTTCTTGCAAGCGGAATTTGGACCTCGTAAAAATTTTCCCCATGATGTGAGGATTATTGAGTGCCCTGCCAGTTTGCCAGCGTTGGCTTCCCGGCCTTGGATTGCCGGCGACGGATGTGTCGGGGTCCCGGGCGCCGCGATTGTGCCCGAGGGGTTTTTGAGCGCGCCGCGATCGCAGTCCGCTGCGGCGGGCGCGGAAAATCAGATTCTTGAATCGATCGATGCTCAACTCGCAGCTACATGGTTCTATTTCACGGCCCGCGTGGAGACAAACGCTGCGATGTTTCCGATCGCTGCTGCACCGGACTACGCCTCGTTTTCGCTCGGCGTCTCTCGCAACCCCGCGTCGCGTGCCGCGGCGGTAGGTCGATTGATGAGGCTTCTACCCGCCGAATCCACTCCGGATGTTTCAAAATCTCTAGGCGCAATCACACGCGATACTGGTTCCGGTGTCCGCGACCTTGCGTTCGTAAAAAGTGAATTATTCTTCATCGCGTTGGAAGATCGTTGCGGAGCGCCCCAACTACATCATGCACTCGCTCGCATTGTGCGAGTATTGGGCGGTGAAACGTGGGGCACCAATGATCTTCGCTCCGCAGCAGAGGCGGAGTGCGGATCTGATCTAGGGAAATTCTTCCGCGATTGGCTCAGCCAGACCGGAATTCCAGCGGATTTTCGATCGAAGTACGGCAGCGCACCGATCAATGCGATTCAATAAAATGAAGATCAGAGGTTTTGTCAAAAAAGAAACTCTCAAGGAGGAAGTATGCGGGAAATTGTGACAACAGATCGCGGCCCAAAAGCCATAGGCCCGTATTCACAGGCTGTGAAGGCCAATGGATTCGTATTCGTTTCGGGGCAAGTCGCGATCGATCCAAAAACTCAACAGGTGATCGAGGGCGCCATTGTGCCGCAGACCGAACGCGTGATGGAAAACCTAAAGGGAATTGTGGAAGCGTCCGGCTCTTCTCTCGACAAAGTGGTGAAGACCACGGTGTTCCTAGCCGACATGAATGATTTCGCCGCGATGAATGAAGTATACGCGCGATATTTTCCGGCGAATCCGCCAGCACGCGCTACGGTACAGGTCTCTCGCCTGCCCAAGGATGTGCGAGTGGAAATCGAAGTCATAGCTTTGATCTAGCCGCGAAAAATCTCGATCGCTGCCGTATCAGACTTCCAATTCGTTTTCGGAATCTTTTGGTAGATCGGCAAGCTGTAGCCGCAAATTGCCTTGGTTCGACGCGTAACCCAGAGCGAGTTCGGCATCGAGCACGCCTTCGCGGATCAGACGTTCGAGTTCGCCATCGAAATCCTGCATGCCCTCGGTGGACCCCGCGCGCATTGCGTCGAGAAGGGACTTTCCTTCCTTCTCGCCCACTTCCACGTATTCGCGCGTTCTCATTGTGGATTTCAGAACTTCAATCACCGCGACTCGCCCTTCACCGTCTTTTCGCGGCACCAAACGCTGCGAAATAATGTAGCGAAACGCCTTCGACAGGCGCAGCCGGATTACGTGCTGGTCAGACAGAGGAAACGCGCCAACGATGCGCTCCACGGTTTTTGAAGCGTCAATCGTGTGCAAAGTCGAGAACACCAAGTGCCCCGTTTCGGCCGCTTCCAGCGCGATTTCAATTGTCTCGCGATCGCGCATTTCGCCCACCAGGATGACTTTGGGTGCCTGCCGCAACGCCGCGCGCAGCGCCAACGCAAACGACGGAGTATCGCTGTACAGTTCGCGTTGGTGGATTGTTGCTTTCTTGTGCAGGTGTAGAAATTCAATTGGATCTTCGATCGTGATGATGTGATACGCCTTCGTATCGTTAATGCGATCAACGATCGCCGCCAGAGTAGACGACTTGCCCGATCCCGTCGGCCCCGTCACCAGAACGATCCCATTCCTCACATTTATGATGTCCAGAAGTTGCGGCGGCAAATTCAAGGCTTCAAACGTGGGCACCTTGTTCGGAATTACGCGCATGACAATCGCGCAACTTCCGCGCTGCGTGAATATGTTCACGCGAAATCGCGCCAGCTTATTCACACTGTACGAAATGTCGCAGGAGCCTTGTTCGCGAAGCTTGTCGATCGCGTTCTTGTTGTTGCCGATTAAATCCGCCGCGATGCGCGCTGTGTCTTCCGCCAGCAAACTTTCAATGCCAAACACAGGCACCGGCACCAGCTGGCCGCTCGATTCCACCTGCGGTGCGCGCCCCGGCGAAAAAATCAGGTCGCTCACATTTTTGGTGGCACGTACCATCGCCGCGATCAGTTTCGGCGTGGACACTCTCTCCGCCACCGTTTGGGTGCTGGGCGCGCGGTATCGCTTCGGTCTGTTCAGTCTGTGTGGCTTCGGTGGCCACGTTTTCTGCCTGCAGGGTCTCTGTCATAGGGATTTTCAGTGTGGGATGCGAATTGTCGTTTCGCCATCACCCATCGGTTTGCGGTTGGCCAATGGATAACCAGCGGAATCGAACGCTAGGCTCGCAATTTTCGCTTCACTCTTGCGACGATTTGGTCGAACGCCAATGCTATAATCCGCGGCTTAATCGCAACAATTTTCGCGGCTTGCCGAGTGCAGTTTTCGCGCGCGCGAACAGGGGGAAACCGATGCTGCCTCATCGTATTCTGCTGAAAACTCTACTTCCAGTTTGCGCGTTCGCGATCTTTGCGCCAATCGTAGCGTCCCCGTCTGCGCAGCAATCTGAGCGACGCCGCCACCGATAAGCCGCGCACGCCCGCATTTTCCGAGCCCGGCATCTCTCCCGACGGCAAACAAATCGCCTTCGTTTCCGGCGGCGATATTTGGACCGTATCTTCTTCCGGCGGCGAAGCGCACCTGCTCATCTCCCATCCTGCGATCGAATCGCGTCCGCTCTTTTCGCCAGACGGTAGCAAGCTCGCGTTTGCGTCCACTCGAACGGGAAATGGCGATGTCTACGTCCTCACTTTCGCCACCGGGGATCTCCGCAGGCTCACCTATGACGACGCGAACGAGCAGCCCACAGGCTGGTCGCATGATGGCCGCTGGATCTATTTCCAGACGACGGGCCACGATATTTCCGGCATGAACGACATTTATCGCGTCCGCGTTGAGGGCGGCACTCCCATGCCGGTCGCTGCCGATCGTTATGCGAATGAATTTTTCGCGGCGCCCTCTCCGGATGGAAAAGTTCTCGCGATCACCGCGCGCGGCACCAGCTCGTCCCAGTGGTGGCGCAAAGGCCACAGCCATCTCGACGAAAGCGAAATCGATCTCGTCCACGATGCCGCGACTCCGCCAACTTACGAAGCCCTGACAGATGCCGGCGCAAAAGAGATGTGGCCCATGTGGAGTGCCGACGGCAAAGAAATTTATTACGTTTCCGATCGCGTCAACGCGCAAAACATTTGGGTGCGTCCCGCCAGCGCCACCGGCGCGGCGCGCCAGATCACTCAATTCAAGGATGGCCGCGTGCTGTGGCCCACGATTTCCGCCGACGGCAAAACAATCGTCTTCGAGCGCAATTTCGCCATTTGGAAGCTGGATACCGCGACGGGCAATTCGTCTGAAGTTCACATCACCCGCATCGGCGTTCCTTCCACAACGAGCACGGAACATCTCTCGCTCTCAAGCAATTTCAGCGGGCTCGCGCTTTCGCCCGATGGCAAGAAGGTTGTCTTCACCGCGCACGGACAAATTTTTGCGGCGTCGGCAAAAGATGGCGGCGACGCGATGCGTGTCACCCACACTTCCAACGACGAATCCGACGTGATCTGGGCGCCCGATAGCAAAGAAATTGTCTACGTATCCGATCGCGAAGGCGCGCCGCACATTTTCGAATTTGATTTCACGAAAAATCAGGAGACCCAGCTCACGCACGATGCAACGGGCGATTCGTTTCCCCAATTTTCGCCGGACGGCAAGACGCTCGCCTTCATCCGCGGCGATCACGAGCTGCGCGCTCTCGACATCGCCACCAAAAAAGAGCGCCTGCTCGCCACCGGCGCGCTTGAGCGGCCTCCGCTGGGCGCGCCTCAAGCCACGGCATTTTCTCCCGATAATAAATGGATCGCGTTCCTGGATTACGGCTCTCGCGGTTTTCGCAACGTGCTCGTCGTGCCCGTCGAAGGCGGCGAAGCCGCGCAGCATCACTTTTGTTCCAAATTCAAATGCCGGCTCGTTGCAGTGGAGCCCAGACGGCACATATCTGCTCTTCATCACCAGCCAGCGCACCGAACCCGGTCAGGTAGTGCGAGTGGATTTGATTCCACACGCGCCGAAATTCCGCGAAGATCAATTCCGCGAACTTTTCGACGAAGCGCCAAAGAGTCCTGCGAACGAGCACACACAACCATCGCCGGCGAATCCAACAGAACCCGCGCAGACCGCGCCTCAAGACTCGTCGAAATCCGACTCGCAAGAAAAATCCAGCGACAAAGACAAAGCTGACAAGTCCGACAAGGGCGACAAATCCGACAAGAAAAAGCCCGCCGCAAAGCCCGTTCAGATCACTTTCGAAGGCATTCGCGAACGCCTCACCCGCGTCCCCATCGGCCTCGACGTAAACGACGAAGTCATCAGCCCCGACGGCAAATCGCTCCTCATTAATTCCGCCGTCGCGGGCCAGGATAATCTGTACATTTATTCGCTCGACGAACTCTCGCGCGAGCCTGCCGTTGCTCGCCAGCTCACATCTACCGCGGGTTTCAAGCGCGATGCGCAGTTTTCTCCCGACGGCAAGGATGTTTTTTATCTCGAGCAGGGCCGCATCCAGACAATTCCGGTGGAATCGCGCCAGGGCAAGCCTCTTTCCGTCACCGCCGAAATGGACGTGGATTTTCAGCGCGAAAAATTCGAAATGTTTGAGCAGGCTTGGGGCTATCTGCGCGAAAATTTCTTCGATGCCAAAATGAATGGCCAGGATTGGAACGCCGTCCATGCCGAATACGAGCCCCGCGTCGCCGCTGCCGCGAATGCCGATGAACTTCGCCGCATTCTCAGCCTGATGGTGGGCGAGCTAAATGCATCGCATTCTGGAGTTGGCGCTCCCTTCACCGGCGGCGGTAACAACGAAACCGGCCGCCTCGGCCTCGCCTTCGATCGCGCCGAATACGAAAACAATGGCCACCTTCGCGTCACTGCAATTGTCCCGTTGGGACCATCAGCGATCTCCGGCAGTATTAAAGTTGGGGATTATCTCCTCGCTGTTGATGGCGCTGCGATCGATGCCCGCATGAATCTCGATTCTCTGCTTCAGCACAAATCCGGGCATCGCGTTGAACTCTCTGTAGCGTCTGCTGCTGTCTGGCAATGACAAGCACATCGTTATCGTGCGTCCCACAAATATGGGTGCGGAAAAAAATCTTTTGTATCGCGAATGGGTGGAGCAGCGCCGCGCCTACGTGGAAAAAATCAGCAACGGCCGCCTCGGCTACGTCCACATGCCGGACATGTCAGAGCAATCGCTCGAGCAGCTCTACATGGATCTCGACGTCCAAAATCAGGCGCGCGAAGGCGTGGTGATCGATGTCCGCAACAACAACGGCGGCTTCGTCAACGTCTACGCCATCGACGTTCTTTCGCGCCGTCCCTATCTCACCATGACGCCGCGCGGCCTCGATACCTATCCCGCTCGCGCTCAGCTGGGCCAGCACTCGCTCGAGCGGCCCACTATTCTCGTCACCAACCAGCATTCGCTGTCAGACGCCGAGGATTTCACCGAGGGCTATCGCGCTCTGAAACTCGGCAAGGTAGTGGGCGAGCCCACCGCCGGCTGGATCATCTACACCTCCAGCGTCACGCTCGTTGACGGCACCACGGTCCGCATGCCCTTCATCCGTATCACCACAGCCGAAGGCGAGCCGATGGAACTGCATCCGCGTCCGGTTGACGTAGCCGTTACGCGCCCCGTTGGCGAAAGCTATTCAACCCACGATTCGCAACTCGATGCCGCCGTCCGCGAATTGCTGGCGCAGATCGGCGCGCCGCGCGGAGCAGCAAAGGCGAGCAGCCATTAACGCACGCTTATGCGACAAGATATCAATGCGGGGGATTTGCGTTCGGCAGCTTGGCTCGATACAGCGTTGGATGGCTCGGTAATGCCGCTCCCAAACCGGCGCCCGCTGCAATCCCGATAATTCCGCCGACCGCCGCAGCAGGCCCTCGGCCGAGGAACGAGTTGGATCCCGCAGCGAGTGCGCCGATTCCGGCTCCTGCGCCGCCGCCAACTGCCGCGAAAATCAACGCATTTCGCAGCCGGTGGCTTTTGTCGAGCACGCTCACGCGCGCAACGTTCTCTTTCCTGACGCCAATTTCGTTTGAGCCTTCGCGCATTTGAATCGATTCATCGCTCACCATCAAGAATGTTCCAGTGTGTTTCTTCATGCCGCCTTCAACCACTTCGATTTTTTCGCCAACGCGCAAACTTCGAATCGTATCCCATGAATCATTCCTGGCTTGGGCATGCGTGACGCCGGGCATCATAAGAAGCAAACAAAGCAGTCCTGTTCGGCGCATATATACCATCCGTAGTTTAAGATTTATATTCCTAACTCAAGCATTATAGTATTTATCGTTCGCTGAAAATCACGAATTTGCTGCCCAGCGGCGTCATGGTAAAATCATCAGTACGATTTGTAGCGTGCTAAAATCGCTTCGAGTTTGGGCCTGTAGCTCAGGTGGCTAGAGCGCACCCCTGATAAGGGTGAGGTCGGTAGTTCAAGTCTACCCAGGCCCACCATTTCTCCTACGAATACCCGTGGCATTCCACGTATACATTCTGAAAAGCGAGACAACGGGGCGCTATTATGTCGGTCATTCCGAAAATCTCGTCAAGCGCATCTTCGAACACAACAACAATCGCACGTTTTCCATCAAGAATCGCGGCCCGTGGAAACTTTTTCATGCGGAAGACTTTGCCACTCGCAGCGAGGCGGCGCGACGAGAGCGCGAGATCAAGACTCCAGCAGGTGCCACCGGCCCAGCCGCGAGCGGGGTCAGGGACCACGGCCAGCCAGTCACGCAGGCAGCAGCGTGACTCGTCAGAGGCGAGAGCTCCGGCCAGCTCCTCCGCCGGGGCGTCAATCAGGGAAGATAGGAATACGGGCATGGTCTTTCCACGGGTCGGTCCAGGTTGGCACCTTCGATCCTGGAAAGCCGTGCCCGTCTGTCAAACCAGGCACAAGCCCATAGCCGACACGCGGCACACGAGGACTACAGCCTCACCGGGGCGCAAAGGTCAAACTCGCCGGGGCCGTGGGGTTACGAACAGAACTTTTGGAATGCTGCTTTTGCAGGTCTGAGGACTCAGGATCTTGCCGCTCGGCGAGCACTTTCGAGCCGGAGGATGTCGTAGCGCCCACGGCACCCGGTCTCTCGGGAACGGCGCCCGCCAGCTACTCCATCCCTTGATGCGATCAAGGAGCGGAGCCACCCGCTCCCTGGCGGATGCTGGAAGTTGCCAAGATCTCCGTCTCCATCAGATGCAAAGCTAGTTTCGTCTGATGGCATCGGGTTGGGTCGGGTTACCGCAGGCCAGAGGCATACTGGCGTCTGGGTGCGTCGCACTGAGTCTGCCGTTGCCTGGAGCGCTCGTCACTTGGTTTGTCACTGGCTCCAGGCTGCGATGGTTTGATCACATAGTCCCGCCTTATTGCGCCAGAGGATGCCCGGATGCCTTTCGCAGTGCTACTCCTGCATCATCGCGATCTTGGCGCACTCTGGCCCCTTCAATGACATCAACACAGTGCCGGAGAGTATTGAGAAGCATAGGCCGTTTACCGTCACGCCTTCTGGGGAAAATCTCACTGAGTTCAACTCTCCGTCGACCTCTTAGATCGTATCCACCGGAGCTATACGTGCGGCAAACCCGTCTAGAGAATTATTGCAAAACAGCCCCCAGAGGTCGTCGAATCCGTCTATGACATCTCCAGTCTCATTCCTCGGCTGTCCGCGCCTATCGTCTTCCCCCTACGTCCTTCCTCTTGCCAAAGAACGGACGCCATTCTCTGAATTGTCCGATGATCTTATCGCCGGGGCAATAAGCAGGGCATTGCAATCGAGTACTCGTAAGGGCAGATTCACCGACGCTATCCGGGCACTATTGAACGTAACTATTCCTAACCCCGAGCGCTACGCCGTGATCGAAGCTCACATCGACCTAACCGGCATAACGCCGTCACTGCTTTGCCAACGTAATATTGCTTGGCTTCGAGCCAGACAATTTCGCTGAGATACATCCTCCTCAGTACATCAGGCATTTCACTATACAGCACAGGATCCCCTGGCAATGAGCCGCCAAGTCGCAACTATTTACCGAGGTAAGGCAAGCTGCTTCTATGGCGGCTACAGCAATTGAAAATAGTTCCGATATAACGGGATGCTTGAACCGAATGTTACACGACTCGGCGAATTATGAAGTTTACCGCTGCAGAATTGATCCCGAAGTAAGCTGAAGCATTTCCCCTTCCAGGAATCGACCTTCACTCGCCTAAAGGTCCCTTGTAGTGATGCCGACTTGGGCGCCCCAGGTTACGACGTTGTCCGGGTAAAAAACGCGCTGCTGACATTCATATCAAGCTCGCGCCTCCCGCGACAGAACAGCTTGGCGAACCGCGACTTGAACGACTACTACAGAATTCGGCATTTTACCGCATCAGGTCTGACGCTGGCAACTATATGTATAGTGCTCACTTCTCGACACTATCTGATGCCAATATGGCTTATGATCAGATTACCGCCTTTGCCAGCATAGGAGGAGGCATCAGTAGCATAATGCGCGAGGTTTGCACTTCGCTCTGGCGAAAGACAGACCTAAAGACAGGGTTCCCTATGCGGGCGGAAGTGCCGCCGCATCTCCGGTTTCAGGCGGGTTCGATCGCCTAGCCTGCGTTTCAGAGGCCTTCTTTAGATCGGCTAGGAACAACTCACTCGAAAGACCTGATGATCGCGCAACCAGTCACCTAGCTCCTGACCTATTGTGATTAGTCCGGCTGGCCAGAAGAAGAAGCCCAAGATGTCCAGTGCTAAGCGATGCTAAGTCTTGAGGCCGGTTTCGTCGGCGCTTTGACAACGCATCGGCGGTATCGACTGAATAAGCTTGTAGAAGATCCCGGATTGCCGTGTCAGTCTGTGACGCAATTGACCAATCCACCTCCGCAGGCCAGCTACTGATGTGTGGGAAAAGCCAGTCCGACATCCTTCTGCGATACTTTGACTGCAGCAACACGATGTCTTCGGTGGCCAATGCAACAGGCCTACTGGAAGATCGGCGACCAGTCCGAGGAACTCTTGTGCAACATTCTGCTGATAGTTCGTTCGCCTCAAGGCCGCGAGCAAGCCCGGAAAACTGCGACGCGGACCAACGACTCTCTCGCTTTCGAGGCTCTCGGCAAGTCCCGACTGCCACGCGCACGTCGACAGTTGCACAATCTCGATCGGACGGAGAGTTCGCTGCTGTCCCAGCGCTCCTGTAGCATTAGCTGTCGGAGCCGGGACCATCTCAGCAGTGCGTGAGTATTGCCTTGAATCGACTTCTCGCAATTGGGTTCGAGCCGACCAACCGCCGCGCGTAGGCACTTCGCCAGGCAATGCCCAGGGCACCACTAGACCTCCGTCGACTAGTTCGTTAGCTTCACCTCGATGTCAAGGTTTTCCGGACGTACCTGACAATTAAGGTAACCTTAACGGCAGGGGCGAAGAGCATCAGGTGCGAGACGATTAGATCCAAAGCCGACGGGGTTAGTTGCGCCTGATGTGCGAAGAGGCTAGGTCTGTCGGTCATAGCAGCGCCTGTCGAACGGCTGGAACATCATTCTGATATAGATGATAGCTTACTACATGATAGATAAGACGCCCGACCTCAACGTCTAGCTGCGAACTCACGTATTCAAGTAAGTTACTCAAGGCAACTAGATCGACTGGTGCTCCGACCCATGCGTCGCAGCTTCTAAGAATAAGTGTGAGATCCAGCCCTCTCGTCAGACCATTGTCTACGAATCGGAACTGTACTAGGCAAGGGGCAATCGCATCGTCTTCATGAGGATCAACGATTGGATCCAGAGCGCCATAACAGCGCGGCGGCTACCAATCGAGCGCCGTAGGAGCCGCAAGATGTAGCCGAGTTGATCTATTACTTTGCTTTCAGTAGGCCAGCGTTGCATTCGCTCATGTACTAGATTTGCCTCACGGTATCGATTCATATCCGGAGCAAAAAAGCGAAACAGCGTATCCGGGAAGGCGTATGCTTGCGATACCTGCGGTTCTCGAGTGGGAAGTCGATGTTCAATATTGTGTTGGGAAGTTCGAGGAACGGCCCTCCGATTTGCCCGCCATCTTGCAGTTTGAGCTCATGGTTTAGGAAGGCCAGAAGGCTTTGCTCCCATGCTTCTGCGGCGTTGGGTGCGGATATGGCTAGCAAAAGAGTGCTCCGTCTTGTCCTGCTTTAAATGGTCTCGGTGGAGATGAGATAATCCTAGGGCCGTTCGCTTAGCACAGCAACTTAGCAAGACGGTGACCGAGGATCGCGGGGTCGTATGTGGAAATCTTTGCTGTGGACATGTGGAAAGTGCAGGTCAGAGAGAGATTTCGTACACACATTGCGATTTAGATGTGAGTATGGCATGCTTGCTGTGCATGAGCGGTCAGACGGTGCCCGAGGGTGGGGAGCCTGTGGAGCTGGCTTCGGCGGGCGCAGCAAGTGCTGGACTTCGTACGGTTGTCCGAGCGTCTCAAGTGCGAGCTTAGGCATAGCTGGCTTTCCAGCGGCCGCAGGGAGAGTGTAGCTGAACATTCCTGGCAGATGGCTCTTATGGCTATGCTCGTTTCGGGTCGCCTGGCTTGTCCCATAGATGTGTGCCGAGTTCTAAAGATGATTTTGGTGCATGACCTCGTTGAGGCAGAAACTGGAGATGTTCCATTCACGGAAAGAGCAGTAAAGGAACTCAAGACTGCTCATGAACGAGCCGCCATATCGCATATTCGATCTCTTCTCGATCCGGCCTTGGGTAATGAGATTTATTCGCTCTGGATGGAGTATGAAGAGGCCATAACTAACGAGGCTAACTAGCTAAGGCGCTCGATAACTTGAGGTTCAGATTTAACATAATCTCGCAAGCCTGAAGACTTGGGAGCCAGAGGAGTACTTGCTCGTCTATACTAAGATGGATCGATATTGCGCACATGATCCTTTTCTCTTGACGCTCTGCGAGACTGTAAGAGCTGACGCAGAGCGAAAGTGGAGTGAGGCCGGTGTTGATCCAGATGCGGTTCGAGTAACGCAGCCCGCTGGTCCGGTATCGGCGGTGGCGGAAGCTCTGCCGTCATCAGTGGCTACCTCACGAAAAGGGCGGCGACCACGACAACGCCCTGGCCGACTTTCTCAGGGCCAAGCCGCACTCTTTAATCAGACAGAAGTGCCAGGCGACAGGCAGAAGGCCATGCGCTGGAGTGTAAGTTAGCACCGCGCCATCTGGTCTGACTGATTATCCTGGAGCGGGCTGAAGTGGCGACTAATTAGTCAGTAATTTACCACCCGCGCGTACTTGCTAATAGACCGACAAGAAATACTTCTAGAGAGGAAATGCCTACTCGATCGGTTGTTTCCTCGCGACTCACGTGTCTGCCATGATGATGACACCGGGTAGCGCGCATCCGCGATGGTCTGGCGATGGTTGGCTCGGCGCTCACTCCAGCTCGATCTCCCTGTCGGCCGCATGCTCAGGAGAACGGCATGCTCTGGTGGGCTCAGGCGGCCTGAACACGGCGTCGCGCTCGATGGCCATCCGGTAGGCGTGCTCGACGGCGCGCAGCCGGGCGGCTATCCGGGTCTCGCGGGCGGCGATGGCTTGGCGGTTGCGGCGGCCGTAGGAGCCTTCGGGCAGGTTCTGGCCGGAGCGTTCGACTTCGCGGACGTGGGCTTCGCGTTCGTCGGCGTGGGCGGCGATGGCGAACATGGCGATGTTGGCGGTGGTGGCGTCCAGGACGAGGCTGACCGTCTGGGTCTCGGGGTCGCGGCGGGCCAGGGCGAGGATCCGGGGGCCGTCGGTCTCGGGCCAGGCCTGCTCGAGGGTGGACGCGGCCTTGCCGGACCCGGTCGTGGAACTGGGCGAGTTTCACGTCGGCGCGGTCGATCTGGTCGCAGACGGCGGCGAAGTTCTCGCCGATCGGGCCGAGCTCGGTGCCGCGGTTGTTGCAGTATCTCAGGAGCCTGGCGGCGTGCGGCTGGTCGGGAAAGGTGCCGGAGCGGGCGTGTTTGCGCAGCTCGGTCTTGAGGTGCGGGTGGACCGCGCCGGTTTCGACGAAGCGGACCAGGCCGTGGGCGAAGACGGGTTCTTGCGGCCGGGCGGCCAGCCAGATCGCTAGCCGCCGGGCGGTGACGTGGTCGACGATGGTGCCGCGGCTGTCGGCTTCGGCGATGCCGTCGTCGATGAGGCGCTCGTACAGGGGAAGGTCGGGGAGCGGCCCGGCTTCGGGCAGCTGGTAGCCGGGCCCTGCTGGAGGTTCTTGGCCGTTATCGGTCTTGTACATGAGTCATGCGGTGGTTGCGGGAACGGGAGCTCGACCGGCAGCTGGCTGCCGATGCGGCAGAGTGCCGTTGCCCCTGGCTGTTCAGTCGGCTGCCTCGCGGTCTGGCTGCCGACTGGGTTGTTCTTGCTGGCGGTTGAGGTCGCTGGGTGGCTGGGAGATCCGGGTGATCGCGTCGGGTGCGGTCAGGCCGAGTTCTCCGGCCCAGCTCTGGATGTGGGGCCAGAGCCGGTGCCCCTCGTGCAGGTCGGGTTCGGCGGTGGTGTCGGCCAGGACCATCGCGGTGATGGCGGTGTTGCGGTCCAGGGTCTGGCCGGGCAGCCAGGACACTTCCCATTGGTGCTGGCGGCCGGGCGCTTGCCGGGCGGTGTGGGCGGTCTGGTCGCTGGTCATGGTGGTGTCGTTGATGGTGAGGGCCATGGCGGTCACTTCCGGGTCGGGGTCATGGTTCGGCTTCCAGGTCGGGCTCGGGGTCGCGGTGGCGGTCCTTGCCGGTGTGCAGGGCGTCCCACAGGTTGGCTCCGGCGGCCGGGAAATGCTCCTTGACCCAGTCGCTGGCGCTGAGGACGACCACGTACTCCGGGGGCCTGCCGTCGGCTGCGCGGCGCGAGTCGCTGTCTTCGGGCTGCTTCACGGCATCACCAGGTGGGTGGGCGCTGTGCGGTGCCCGGTCACTGGCCGGCTTCGCGGTCTGCTGTGGGCTGGCGGACGGGCCTGGAGTGGCTAGCGGTGGCGTCGGCCGAGGCCTCGGTGGTCTGGATCAGGTGAGCGGCAATGCGGTCATAGGCCCGGGCGTGCTGGAGACGCGACTGGCAGGTGGGACAGGACTGGGTGGTGCAGTCGGCGCAGGCTGCGGCGCGGTCGCGTTTATCGTCGGCGGCGATGTCCAGCGCGGCCAGGAGGGTCTTGACCTGGTCTGCTGGGACGGTGGACGGCGTCCTGGGCTGCCGGTTCGGACGGGGATGGCTGCGTCTTAGATGGCGGGGCCTCGTTGACGTGCGGGCCGAAGGGGTGGTCTTGGGCGCCTTCGTAGATGTGGGCTAGGTCGCTGATGAGCAGGATGGCGCGGCCGGTGTGCTCGTCGTCGGCGCGGGCGTATCCGTGCCGGTCTAGCACGTCCAGGATGTCGTGGATCAGGTCCGGGTTCATCCGCTGGTCGGTCATGCGCGCCTCTTGGTTTGGTGGCGTCGCGGGTAGATGTCGGGGGCGGTGCCGGTGCCGGTGGCGGGCCGCCAGTTGCTGCGGGGCCGGTAGCCGGGGACGTCGAGCTGGTCGTCGTCGAGGGCGGCGGCGGCGCACCAGTTGCCGGCGCGGGCGCGGCGGCGGGCGGCGCTGGCGGCGGCGCGTTCGGCGCGGGTGCGTTCGGGGGCGCGCTTGTCCCACCAGGCGTCGTAGAGGTCCGCGATGGCATTGCGCAGCTTGGGGCTGATGGTCGTGGCGTTGCCGCGGACGAGGGCGAGGATGGTCATCTCGCGGACGCCGAGGGCGCGGGCGATGCGGGCCGAGCCGTGGCCCATCACGTGCAGGGCGCGGAGCCGCAGCCGGGTTCCGCCCGCGTCGATGCGGGCACACGGCGCGGTGCCGCGGGTCATGGCGAGGACGACTGCGGTGGTGCCGGGTTGGCCCGGAGCGGGGTCGTGGGTCGTGCCTTGCGTGGGCTGGGTGGCGGTGCTCATGCCGGCTCACCTGCCTCGGCTTGCCGATCACGCGGATGGGCATGGTTCTGGCCGGTTCTGCGGGCGGAGTCCAGGGTGCGGGTGATCTCCTTGTCGCCGAGTCCGGCTTGGCGGGCGGCGACCGCCAGCGGGCTGAGATCGGCGGCGTGGTCGGCGTCGAGGGCGCGGTTGGCGGCCCAGAACAGGCCGGCGTTGCGGTTTCCTTCGGGCTGGCTGGCGACCCACCGGGTCAGGTGGGTCAGGTCGAGGCCTGGAGCCGGGCGTGGTTGGGGACGGTGCGGCTGTTGCTGGGGTTCGAGCAGCCGGGTGACCTTGTTCCAGTCCAGGCCGCCGCGACCGCCGAGCCTTTTGATGAGCTGGTAGGGCTGGCCGTCGACCTGGGAGGGCGGGGCGAGGATGTACCCGCCTGCGGATCGGAAGTCCAGGTGGTGGCTGGGCAGGCGGCCATTGTGCTGGTCTGAGCCGGTGAAGTAGGCGTGCATTCCGCCGGCTGGGGTCCGTACGTAGGCGGCGGCGCCGTCGGCCAGTCCGGCGCGGCGGAGCCTGGTGAAGGCGGCGTAGCCGTTTCCGGCGGGGCCGTGCTGGTCGATGTCCAGGACGTCGGGGCCGGGGGCGCCGGTGGCGATGGCCAGGTTCCAGCTGGCGCCGCGGCCGAACCAGTCGGTGATCTGCTGCTCGTCGGTGGTGGCGTCGCGGAAGCCGTGCCGGGTGGCGGGGATCTTCTGGCCGGGCAGGCAGGGGAAGACCGGCCAGCCGCGGCGGGCGTAGGCCAGGGCCTGGCGGAGGATGGCGTCGGTCATGGCGCGCTCCACGAGGGGCCGGGCCTGGGGACACGGTCGCGGGGGTGGCCGCAGCTGGAGGTCTCGGTCATCAGCTGGGCGGCCAGGGCGGGCAGGATGCGGGCCTGGTATTCGGCCTGGCCGGACAGCAGCCTGGTGGTGCGAGGCTGCAGGTACAGGACCGACCACAGGCCGGACAGGATGTCCAGGCCGTACAGGCACAGGTCGTGGGAGGGCCAGCAGGGGCCGAGGGTGGCGGCCAGGTGCCCGTAGCCGGGCCGGTAGACCTGCTCGACCCAGGCCCGCAGCCGGGTGACCGGTTCCTGGCGTTGGTCGGCGGGGAGCTTCCACCATGGTGGCGCGGGCTCCGGGTGGTAGTCGACCGGGATGGGCGTCGGCCCCGGTGAGCTGGGCGGCCAGGTCGGTGACTTGCCGGTCCAGGGCCTCGAGCCGGGTCAGGGCGGGCGTGTCGTCCTGCAGTGTCTGGCCGATGCCGGTGATCAGGTCGGTGAGTTCGGTCAGCCGCCCGGTGATCGCGGTGAAGTGCTCGGCTTCGCGGGTGTCGAGGCGGATGATCTGCTCGGTGTGTTCGGCGAGCTGGTTCAGGACGGCGGTGAAGGGGTCGGGGGTCATGGTCTAGCTCCAGGGGTAGTCGGTGCCGCTGCCGGGGATCCAGTCGGCGGGCACGTGGTCGGGGATGTCGGGTTCGGGGTCCGGGAGCGCCGGGTAGCGGGCGGTCTGGGCGGAGGTGCCGGCCGGGGCCGGGCCGAGGCGGCGGGCGCGGCGGTAGGCGGGGTTCTTCCAGGCGCGGGGCAGCCGGGCGATGACGGGGGCGCAGCCGCCGCGGATGATCAGGGCGAACCCGGCGGGCAGCTGGCGGATCATGTCCGGGGTCGCGACGTCGTGGCGGGTGGCGTGGTCCTGGCCGCGGACCTTCCAGGAGGCCTGCCCGCACAGGGTGCTGGCCGCCTGCAAGGTGGTGGTGTCGGTGATGCCGGGCAGGAACACCTTCACCGAGCTGGTGTCCAGGACGACCTGGCGGCCGTGGTCGCCCCAGCGGCCGGCCAGCTGGGCTTCGCCGTGGACGACGGCGACCACTTGGATGCCCTTGCCGCCGGAGTCTGACAGCCAGTGCGGCAGCGGGACGGGGCAGATCTGGGTGACCTCGTCCAGGCCCATCAGCAGCGGCGGGTCCAGCCGGCCCGCTTCGGACGCCTGGCCGAGCTGGGCGGCGATGTAGTGGATCTCGGTGGCCATGGCGGCGAACAGCGGGGCGACCGGGGCTTCTTCGGAGACGGCTTCGGCGATCAGGTAGACGGTGCCGCGGTCGGCGAGGAAGGCGGGGATGTCGAACCCTTCGCCTGGGGCGGGCAGCACGCATGTGGCCAGCGCCGGGTCGGCCATGAAGGACAGGGCTCTTGACATGACCATCCGGACGGTGGCCGTGGTCTTGTGGGCCTCGGAGCGGAGCTCGGCCAAGGTAAGCGCCCATTGGCGGGCGCCGATGGCGTTCAGGATGCCCTCGGGGACGTGCGGTTCGGCGCCGGTGACCCAGGCGGCGACGGTGCGCAGGTCGTAGCCGGCGACGGCGGCGGCGTGGAAGTAGCCGCGCAGGTAGTCGCTGGCTTTGGCGGACCAGAAGGTGCCGTCTTCGACGCCTTTGTGCGCGACAGCGAACGCGAACGCATCCGCGCGGCGGATGGCGGTGGCCGGGTCCTGGCAGCCGTCGACCGGGGACCAGCGGAAGGTAGATGCCACGCCGCCGATGTGCTGGGGGTTGAACACGTGCACCGGGCCCAGGCCCGCGCGGACCGCCGCGGTGAGGGCGTAGATGTCGGCCTTGGTGGTGGTGGCGATGACCGGGCCGGGGTAGCGCAGGATGACATCGGCGAGGAACGCGGTCTTGTAGGTGCGGGGCGGGGCCATGACCAGCAGGTGTTCTTCCAGCGGGACGCGCAGCCGGTGCCGGTAATTGGCCCGGCCCAGGAATACTGAGTGCTGGCGGGGTTCGGCGATCCGGTACCACAGCGGGAGGGACCGTCGGATGCGGCCGGAGCGGCGCAGGGCGGCCAGGCGGCCCCAGCGCAGCCACAGGCTGAAGGTGTGGGCGAAGCCTTTGCCGGGGTGCAGCCGCAGGTGCAGCCGGATCCGCAGGTGGCGGGCGCGGTTGCCGGGCAGGTAGCGGGCGGGCAGGAACGCCCACGCGATGAACGCGGCCACGATGAGGACGATGGCCAGGGCGATGGCGTACTTGAGCATCATCGCGTGTCTCCGTTCCGGGCGGCGAGGACGGCTTTGCGCAGGGCGGTGCGGGCGGCGCCGGGGTTCAGGTCGACCTGGGGAGCCAGGGCAGCGCTGATCTGGGCGACGCGATCAAGGGGGATGGAGGCAAGCGGGCCGTTCCGTTCGGCAACCAAAGAAAGGAACCGGGCGGTCTTGGTCGCCTTCCGCGGGACCGTCGCCCTCCCCCGGCCCGGACGGCCAGGAGACGGCCGCGGGGCGCGGCGGCCGGGGGCGACCGGGCATTCGGCCAGGACCCAGGCGCGGAACCCGGACACGGTAGAGGCGGGAGCCAGGGCCAGGCGCAGCAGCCACAAGATCAGCCCGCCCGCGACGGCCAGCGGGGTGGCCGCGTCGGCGGCCAGCGCAGTGGTCAGGTGGTGCTGGCGGGCCAGAGTCCAGGCGCGGACGACGCCGATCAAGGTGTCGCTGGCCAGGGCGTAGGCGATGGGGGGCATGGCCCAGATGGCCAGGTTCCGCCAGCCCGGAGCAGCGGCGATCGCGTTCATGAACACGCTGGTCCCGACCGCGGCCAGGTTCAGCGCCCGGGCGCGGAGCGCGCGGCGACCGTGCAGGGCCAAGGCGATGCCGAGACAGGCGAAGACCAGGGCGGCGGCGTCCGGGATGGCGGCCTCGAGGGCGGCGATGGCGGGCAGGTGGCGGGTGGCGTCGACCATCCGGTACTGGGCGGTGAAGCTCACCGCTGCGGCGGCCGCGGCCAGGACGCACAGCCCGGCGGCGGCGTTACGCAGCCACAGGCCCGAGCGGTCACCGCCGGGCACGGTACGTCCGGGCTGCAGCCTGGGCCCGTTGCCCGGATCGCGAGCGTAGGCGAGGGACGGGCCGAACAGGGCCAGTGGGAGGGCGGTTGCCGGGGCGAGGGTGCCGCTCGTCAGGTGGATGCCCGGGGACCAGATGTCGGCTGCGGTGAGCAGGACCCGGGGATCGGGTGCGGGGGTGAGGCTGGGATGCACGGATGTTCCTTCTGGGCGGGGCGGATTTCGCTGTCGTGCCTCGCAGGATGCGTCGCAGGGTCAGGACGCGGTTACTACGCGCCAGGACTGCGGGTGGACGTGCCGGGACGTCCCCGCTAGGGTGAAGCCGTCCTTTCACGTCCTGCGGGCCGGGTGACATGCGGAACGAACGGCTGCGCGCGCTCCTGCTCGAGCGCGGGGAGAGCCTCGACAAGCTCGCCGAAGCCGTGCACGTCGACGCCAAGACCGTGGAGCGGTGGATCACCACCGGCCGGATCCCCTATCGCAAGCACCGCTTTGACGTGGCCGCGTTCTTCGGGGTGGATGAGTCCTACATCTGGCCCGATGCCCTGGGCCGGGACGAGGTCGCCGCGGTGTCGCAGAGCGAGGTCGTGCAGGTGTGGCCGCACCGGTGGGCGGTCGGCGCGGGACACCTGGGAGACACTTCTTCTCCCAGGCCGAACGGGAGATCGGGGCGCTGGTGTACTCGGGCATGTTCATGGCCGAGGACATCGGGGTGCACCGGCTGTTCGCCGAACGGGCCCGGGCCGGGGTCCGGGTCCGGCTGCTGCTCGGGTGACCCGGACAGCCGCAACGTGGCCGAGCGCGGCGTCAAGCCGAGGGCATCGACGAGGGCATGGCGGCCAAGGTCCGCAACTCGATCATGCTGTTCGGCAAGCTGCTGGCCGAGCCGAACGTGGAGCTGCGGCTGCACGGCACGGTGCTGTACAACTCGATCTACCGCGCCGATGACCAGCTGCTGGTCAACACCCACATCTACGGGGTGATGGCGAACAACGCGCCGGTGTTCCACCTGCGCAAGATCTCTGGCGGGGAGATGGCCAGCACGTATATCGAGAGCTTCGAGCGGGTCTGGGACGGCGCGACGCCGTACGAGGGAACGCAGCGGTGAGCCGGCGGATCGACTATTACGACGACCCGGCCGCGCCGAAGGCGAACAGCCTGGTGCCTTCGGTCAACGTGGTGGTGGTCAACGAGGCCGGGGATGTGCTTGATGATCCGGCGTTCCGACAACGACAACTGGGCGGTGCCGGGCGGCGCAATCGACCTGGGCGAGTCGATGGTTCAGGCGGCGGTCCGGGAGACGCGGGAAGAGACCGGGATCGAGTGCGAGATCACCGGGCTGGTCGGGATTTACACCGACCCGAAGCACGTGATCTTGTACACCAGCAACGGGGAGGTCCGGCAGGAGTTCTCCATCCTGCTCACCGGAGTCGCGACCGGCGGGCAGCCCACGCCGAGCAGCGAGAGCAGCGAGGTGCGGTGGGTTCCGCGGGAGGACGTCGCGGGGTATCAGATGGACCGGTCGATGCGGATGCGGATCGAGCATTACCTGGCCGGCCGCAGCGGCTCGCCGTATCTCGGGTGATCTGTCTTCGCGTCGGCTTGGTTTGCCGGCCGTGGTCAGGGCTTGCGGGCGTGGACGTGGTCGACGGCCTGGAGGATCAGCGGGGTGGCGCGGCGGATCGACCGGCTGACCAGGTGACCGGAGCCGTAGCGGTCGTGGATCTCGGCCAGGCGGCGGGTCACGTGGACCTGCTCGCCGTCGGGGCTGGTGGTCATGTCGCAGAAGGTCAGCGCGTCGGCGAGCGGTCGCGGCGGCGGGGCGAACTCGCGGCGCAGGACGTCGGCCAGGCCGCGTTCTTCGGCCTCGATGACGGCGCAGGAGTGGTGCGCGACCAGGCGGCACAGCATCGGGTCGGCGTGCTGGGTGTCGCGCAGGTAGCGGGCGCCGTCCAGGCCGTGCAGGCCGGTGGGGGCGAGCTCGGGGAGGTAGCCGATGTCGTGCAGCCAGGCGGCGGCCTCCAGCAGGCCGGCGTCGCGCCGATGGCGGGGGCGAGGCTGCGGGCCCGGGCGGCGACGCCCTGGACGTGGGCCCAGCGGCGGGGCAGGGCTCGTTCGAGCAGGGTGCGGGCAAGGCGTTCGGCCCATGCGGACAGTGTCTCCTCCATAAGACCCAGGCTAGGCGGCCGGGCCGGGACGTTCACGGACGCGGCCTGCCGTCTGGAGACGTCTGGAACGTCCCTGCTCCCCCGCCCGTCACAAACCGGACAAATTGCCTCGGCGTCGTCAGGCTCAGCGTGATCGTGCGGATGTTCGTGTCCGTGGCGAGGACAGTGACATGCTGTTTCACTCCCCCGGCGCCAGGTCCAGGCGCGCCCAGACGACCCGGCCGCCGTCGGTGGTGGTCTCGACGCCCCAGCCGTCCGGGCCGGTGAGCGCTTCGACCACCTCCAGGCCGTGCGGGCGGCCGTCGGGCTGCCTGCGACGCCAGGGGCCGCCGAGGTCTTCAGCCTCGAGCCAGACGTAATCGGGATACAGCTCGGCGCGGACAGTGAAGAACTGGCCGCGGCTGGCCGAGTGCACGACGGCGTTGGCGGCCAGTTCGGACAGGACCAGGATCGCGTCATCGACGGCTGGGCAGCCCGCCAGGTGCCGGGCCACCGCGCGGCGGACCAGGCTTACCTGGTCCGCCCGCCCCGGATAGATGCCCGCGTAACAGGTGGCCGTGGCCGGTACATTTCGCATGCCAGATCAGCTCGACGCCACGAGCAAGGCGCGCCGCCCCGCTGGCGCGGCGCCGGTCTTCGCGCACCGTCTGCTGCAGATCCGCGCGGAACGCGCTGAGCTTGTCGCGTTCGGCGGGCGACAGGTCGGATCGTTCGGACAGCAGGTCAACAAGCGTCCTGACCTCCTCGAACTGCGCCGGGGTGTACAGCCGGACCGACCTGGCCATCTTGGTTCTCCTGCCTGCATTGTTGTCTTTGTGACCACGGGGTCGGGGACACCGACCCTGCAGGCCAGGCTGGTCCAGGCGAGGGGAACTTCTAAAGACCACCGGAGGGACTTCTAGGGACGTCTTCTGGTACGGTCGGAGTGTCCTCGCGGTCCGGGAGGCGCCAACGGTGAACGAGCCACTACGCCAAGCGCTCCTACGGGTACGGCTACGGGAAGATGACGTCGCCGCTCGGCTGGGCGTTGATCCCAAGACGGTACGGCGGTGGCTGAACGGGCGCACACCTTACCCGCACAACCGGGCCGCGATCGCCGAGCTCGTCGACGCGGACGAGGCCGACCTGTGGCCGGATGCGGGCGGGCCGCTGGCGGCGCGGAGCCGACCCGAAGAGCTGGGAACGGTTTACCCGCACCGATGGGCTGTCCCGCGGGAGGTATGGACGCGGCTGTTCGGGTCGGCCGAGCAGGAGATCGCCATACTGGCCTACAGTGCGCTGTTCCTCGCCGAGGACACGGGGATCCTCCGGATCCTCGCCGCTAAGGGCCGCGCGGGCGTCACCGTGCGGATCGCGCTCGGAGACCCCGACGGGCCGACCGTCGCCGAGCGCGGCGAGGAAGAAGGCATCGGCGATGCCATGGCCGCCAAGATCCGCAACGCCCTCACGCTGTACCGGCCGCTTTGTGCCGTGCAGAACATCGAGATCAGGCTCCACGGCACAGTGCTCTACAACTCGATCTACCGCGCCGACGAACAGCTTCTCGTCAATCAGCACACCTACGGAATCCCAGCCGCGCAGGCACCAGTGTTCTGCCTATGCGAAATAGACGGCAGCGAGATGGCCGCGCTCTACCTCGCGAGCTTCGAGCGCGTCTGGGCCTGCGCTACGCCACTTGCGTAGCATCGCCGGTCATCGCGTGACGGCAGGTAGAGCCGACAGTTTACAGACCGCTGTCATACTCACCCTGAGCTGCTATGACCAAACCCGCCGCCACGTGATCGCGCGGCCTAGGTTGCCCGAGCCACGCCCAGCTGTGTCAGGATCGCCCCGGAGGAGCCACCGTTGGACGTGTCGGCAATCAGGGGAGAGCGAGTACCGGCGCAGTTCAGCAGTATTCAGGGTGCGGATCATCACGTCGATGGCACGTTGCACGAGCAGGTCAGGTGTGGCCTCATACACCCGCGCCGAGCCCCCGCGGCCGCGGGGGCCGCCGCTGGCGGTGGCCACCCGGGTGCCATCGGGGCTGAACACCACCGCGAACACCGCGCCGTCGTGGTCGACCCGGGCCAGCTCGGTCCCGGTGGCCGCCTCGAACACCCGCGCCGAGCCCCCGCGACTGCGGTGACCGCCGCTGGCGGTGGCCACCCGGGTGCCATCGGGGCTGAACACCGCCGCGAACACCGCGCCGTCGTGGTCGAGCCGGGCCAGCTCGGTCCCGGTGGCCGCCTCGAACACCCGCGCCGACCCGCCGTCGCTGGCGGTGGCCACCCGGGTGCCGTCCGGGCTGAACACCACCGCGTTTACATCGCCGTCGTGGTCGACCCGGGCCAGCTCGGTCCCGGTGGCCGCCTCGAACACCCGCGCCGACCCGCCTCGGATGGAGTAGCTGGCGGTGGCCACCCGCGTGCCGTCCGGGCTGAACACCACGGCCTTCACCGCGGCGTCGTGGTCGACCCGGGCCAGCTCGGTCCCGGTGGCCGCCTCGAACACCCGCGCCGACCCGCCGCCACCATCACGGACCTCGCCGCTGGCGGTGGCCACCCGGGTGCCGTCCGGGCTGAACACCACCGCGAACACCGCGCCGTCGTGGTCGAGCCGGGCCAGCTCGGTCCCGGTGGCCGCCTCGAACACCCGCGCCGACCTGTCGATGCTGGCGGTGGCCACCCGGGTGCCGTCCGGGCTGAACACCACCGCGTTTACATCGCCGTCGTGGTCGAGCCGGGCCAGCTCGGTCCCGGTGGCCGCCTCGAACACCCGCGCCAACCCGTCGCCACTCGCGGTGGCCATCCGGGTGCCGTCCGGGCTGAACACCACCGCGTAGACCGCGTCATCGTGGTCGAGCCGCGACAGCACCGCCCCCGTGGGCGCCTCGAACACCCGCGCCGAACCGTCGCCACTGGCGGTGGCCACCCGGGTGCCATCCGGGCTGAACACCACGGCCTTCACCGCGGCGTCGTGGTCGACCCGGGCGAGCTCGGTCCCCATGGCCGCCTCGAACACCCGCGCCGAGCTGCCACGGATGTAGTAGCTGGCGGTGGCCAAACGCGTGCCGTCCGGGCTGAACGCTACCGCCGTCACCGCGCCATCGTGATCGAGCCGGGACAGCACCGCCCCCGTGGCCGCGTCGAACACCCGCGCCGAACCGTCGCCACTGGCAGTGGCCACCCGGATGCCATCCGGGCTGAACACGACCGCGTATACCTCGCCGTCGTGGTCGACCCGAGCCAGCTGCATCCCGGTGGCCGCGTCGAACACCCGCGCCGACCCGTCACCGCTCGCAGTGGCCACCCGGATGCCGTCCGGGCTGAACACCACCGCGTATACGTCGCCGTCGTGGTCGACCCGAGCCAGCTGCACCCCGGTGGCCGCGTCGAACACCCGCGCCGACCCGTCGACGCTCGCGGTAGCCACCCGCGTGCCGTCCGGGCTGAACACCACCGCGTATACGTCGCCGTCGTGGTCGACCCGGGCCAGCTGCACCCCCGTGGCCGCGCCGAACACCCGCGCCGACCCGTCACCGCTCGCGGTAGCCACCCGCGTGCCGTCCGGGCTGAACACCACCGCGTTTACATCGCCGTCGTGGTCGACCCGGGCCAGCTGCACCCCCGTGGCCGCGCCGAACACCCGCGCCGACCGGTCGACGCTGGCGGTAGCCACCCGGGTGCCATCCGGGCTGAACGCCACCGCCCTCACCCTGCCGTCGTGGTCGAGCCGAGACAGCACCCTGGGATGCAGGCGCAGGATGCGGCGGACCGCCAGATCGCCCTGCACGGTAGGCATGGTGAGCACGGACTCTGCGGCCAGCGCGAGCGCGACGATCATCGGCGAGCGCGTGGTATGCAGTGCCCGTTCCGCATCGGCGGCCAGGCGCAGCGCTTCGGCGCGGCGAGCTGCCGCTTCCGCCTCTTTTCGTGCGGCCTCCGCCTGTTCTCGTGCGGCCTCGGCGCGGTCACGGGCGTCACGCAGCTCGCGTAGCCTGGCTTCGGCTGCGGTTTCGCTGCTGTCGATGAACCTCCGGACGTCATCTGGGACGTTGCCGGGCCGGGTGGCGAGCCAGCGTCGCGCTTCGGCGATCCGCGCCTCCGGCAGCGGATCGCCCTCTGCGGCACGCTGCTGTACCCAGGCGAGCCAATGAAGGAAGCTGGCGTTGTCCGCCACTAGGTCACGCAGACGATGCCACGCGACGATCAGACTGTCATGTGCGAGTTCGGCGTACGGCTCACCATCTGCCGAATCCGTGCCGAGAATGACCAGCCGCGCATCGGCCAGCCGCCGCAGGACGTCCCATTCCGCGGCCGGAACCTCGGACCGGAGGACTCGCTGGCGGGTAGCTAGATCGGAGCCGCCGCTACTAGTCCGGACCAGCCTTAGCAGCACCTGGTCCAGAACCTCGGCCGCGGGCCCCGTGAGCTCGACGGCCTTCTCGCTGGCGAACCTGTCCAGCGCGCCCGGGACGCCGCCCATCTGGTGGTAGCCGACAAAGGTCAGCGTCCTGCGGCGTTGTGTCCCCCACAGCTTCGTCATCGTGAATTCGAGCAGCGGCAGGGACCCGCCGGCCGCATCGCCGAGAATCTGACTGGCCAGCTTAGGCTCGAAGCCGACGCCACGGGCGCTTGCCGGGCGGACCACTGCGTCCCGCATCTGCCCGACAGTCAGCGGCGATAGCATGTATAGCCGCTCGTTCAGCCGGGTGTGAAAGCCCGGAATGGACTGCAAGATGGGCAGGAAGTCTGCGCGCATGGTCAACACCAGGCGAACCGCAGCATCGGCCGCGTCCGGCGGCGGAAGCAGCAGGTCGAGCAGGTCCTGATCCGGGCGCTCACCGGTCGCCAGCACATCCTCGAACTGGTCGACCACCACGAGCAACGGGCGGTCCCGGCTGCGCAGGAACCGCGCCACGGGGCCGAGCCCTTCTGCGCGCAGCCGGGCGACCGTACGTTCGGTCTCCTCTTGCGTCACCACCCCCTGGCCGTGCTGGGCGAACAGCAGCCCTCCAGCTAGCCGCAGCCAGGGATCTTGCCCCGGTCGCACCAGCGCCAGCGACCAGCGCTGTTCCTGCTGAAGCGCGGGGATCAGGCCCGCCTGCACCAGCGACGACTTGCCGACGCCCGACAGTCCCACCACGATGACCACCGGCTGGGCGCGCACCCGCGCGGCGAGCGCCGCGATATCGGCGTCACGGCCGAAGAACACCGCGGCCTGCTCGGCAGTGAACGGTTCCAGCCCGCAGTACGGATTCTCCGGCACCAGCAGGTAGTCGAACGGCTCCTCCCACGCCCGCGCGACCGCGAGCGGCGGCAGCAAGTGGGCGTCCCGCTCCGGCTCGTCGGCAAACGGCGCCGACTGCAGCAACCCGACCGCCTCGCCCGTGCCGTCATCCCACACCGGGGATCCGCTGTAGCCGGGCTGCGCCTTGACGGTCTGACCGCTGCGGCTCTCAACTTGCAGGAGCTGCCCGCCGACCTCCCCCTTAAGGTCGACGTCCACCCACATCCCGCCCTCCCGCGGAGGTTCCCCGGGATAACCGAACACCCGCAACCGCGTCCCAGGTTCGGGCACCGCCGCCGCGAACCGAGTCGGGACGGCGCCGCTAGGCGCGACCTCGGAGAGCACCATCCCGGCGATGTCGCCGCCACCGGCTCGGCTCGGCGGCGGCACCCACGTTACGACCCGTGCGAGGCGCACCGGCGTGTCCGGCAGCTGTGGGAAATCTACCTGCACCCATTCCAACTCGCCGGGCTGGGCCTGCTCACGCAGTCCGCGACCCAACGCAGAATTCACGACATGCGCGCAGGTCACCAGCTGGCCGACGCCGACTAGGAGACCCAGACCCGCCGTGGGTCTGCTTGCCCCCCAGCCGTATAGCCTGACGATCGCCGTCTC
The DNA here is from genome assembly GCA_963785395.1 of uncultured Acidobacteriota bacterium. Classification (GTDB taxonomy): domain Bacteria; phylum Acidobacteriota; class Terriglobia; order Acidiferrales; family UBA7541; genus DASTCZ01. Next base: position 185,972 of record CAWAVH010000006.1, read on the forward strand.
ATACGTGGCCACTCGCATCCCCTGCTTGCCGAGATTGCCGATCCCACGTCATCGTGATCTTCAGGTTTACCTCCGCCGTGCCTTTCGCCAGGATGATTCCTGTCTCGCCTCCCAACTTCACCCCGAACTCCACCACGAGGTGCTCCGGCGACGACGCGACCAGCTTGTCCTTCACCGTTCGCAACACCGGCTCGAGTTGCTCCAGCGACGCCGACAACGACCGGGCCGCCCTCGCCGCCGCCTGACCAGGCTCCGGGGAAGCCAACGTCAGTCCGCCCGGAATGTCCCCTCGATCGGACTCCACTAGCACGACAGCCCCACCCTCGGCATCCTCAATCGGAACCTGCACCAAGACCGCCACGTCATTCCCCTCCTAATTCAACGGCTCCGCAGAGCGGACGCGGGCCCATCCGCCGACCCTGGAATCACTTTCCAACTAATCGGACCAGCCCAGTATGACTCCACTGACCGGCAGCCAACCCTGTCGCGCTGTTCGCGTCGGGCCTCGCCTATCGTCATGCCCCCAGGGCCGTCAACCCGGCACCGGCGGTGTCCCCAAATGGAACGCCACTGAACGTGATCGTCGTCGGCGGGCGGTTCCGCAGAGCGCTCTCATACCGGCCGTGAACTGGCACTATGAGCCAGACCGCTGGCATTTAGCCTCGCATTCGCCAGACGACCACAGGCATCGGATTAAGGGCATGGTCAGCCGGAAGGCCGTGGCTGTCCATTACGGTCGCGATCTTCGACAGCCTAGATTGCGTTAGCGCAGCGTCGTCGGACCGTCGTCGCCTTAAGAACCAGCGTTTCTGCCGCGCTCCTTAAACTTCTTGTTCCTCCTGGTCAATCTGCTCTCCCTTCCTTTGCTGCACCCTCTTGCGCTGGCCGCTGCCAGCGATCTTGTGCTGCCTGTCCTCACCATGGTCTGCAGCCGCGCAGACCGTTGCATTCATCTGAATGATCATGGTCAGTCTCGCGGCCGCGTGAGGTGGAGGGAGGCAGCTGTTGGCCGTGGTCGTGACCGTCGCCAAGGGCTACGACCTGGACTACATCTGGAAGAACCAGGGCCAGGCCGGTGCCGAGCGGAGCACCGGCGGCTATTACATCAATGCTGCCCAGGCCGGGGAGGCTCCGGGCCGGTGGTGGGGCCCGGGAACTCAAGCACTGGGCCTCTCGCCCGGGCAAATGGTGGAGCGTGCGTCGTATAAGGCGGTTTATCAGCAGCGCGACCCGGAGACCGGGGACAAGCTGGGGCGGCCGCGCGGCAGCTATGCCAAGTTTGCTGATCACCTGGCGCGGCTGCGGGCCGCTGAGCCGTATGCCACAGCGGAGCGGGTGGTCGAGCTGGAGCGGGAGGCGGCCAGGGCGGCCCGGCAGCCCGCCGTCTATACCGACGTGACCGTCTCGTTCTCCAAGTCGATCTCGGTGCTGCACGCCTCCCTCCGAGAAAACATCCGCCGGGCGCAGCTGGCCGGGGACAAGCGGGCGGCAGTGTACTGGGCCGGACAGGAGACCAAGTTTCAGGACATCCTGCACCGGGGCAACCGGGCCGCGCTGGAGTACCTGCAGATGTGGGCGGGTGTCACCCGGAGCGGTTACCACGGGATCCGGGTCAACGGCCAGGAGCCGGGCCGGTTCGAGGAGGCCGGGCTGATCGTGACGTCGTGGCTGCAGGGCACCAGCCGGGACGGCGATCCGCAGGATCACATTCATAACCAGATCGCGCGTATTACCCGCACGATCGGCGACGGGAAGTGGCGCGCGCATGACACGGCGAGCCTGCGCGCGGTCCTGGGCGCGTTGCAGGCGGTGGCGGCCACGGCGGTGGAGTGCGAGCTGGCGGCCGAGTTCGGCGTGGCGTGGGTGCCGCGCGCGGACGGGCGCGGCAACGAGATCCGCGGGATCACGCAGGCGCAGATGGACGCATACTCCACGCGGACCGTGCAGGTGCACGAGAAGGAACGCGAGCTCGCGCGGGCATGGGAACGACGGAACGGGCGCGCGCCGAACTCACGCGAGCTGTACTACATCGCGAACAAGGCGACTCTGCAGTCACGCAAAGGCAAGGACGCGAGCCAGATCGACTGGGACGCGCTAGCCGCGCGTTGGGACGCCACGATCGGCGGGGAACTGGCGCGCGTCGCCCCGGCAGTATCGAACGCACGCGGCCCGGCCGGGAGCCCCACGGCGGCCCGGGGTGACCACGAACCCGGGAGCCCCGAGGAGAGCGGGCCGCCGTCGCGGGAGGAGCAGGCCAGGACAGTGGAGAAGGCGCTGGCGCTGGTGACGGCGAAGCAGTCGACCTGGACGAGGCATGACCTGCTGAAGCAGCTGGCCCTGGTGATGCCCGCGCAGACCCGGAACATGAACCCGCAGGCCGCGCAGGAGTTGCTGTTCGGGCTGGCCGAGGAAGCCTTGTCCAGGCGGGCTAACGAGATCGTCTCCCTGGAAGCACCCGAGTGGCCGCCGCTGCCCCGGTCGCTGCGCCGCGACCTGGACCGGCGCAGCATCTACACGCGGCCAGGCACCGCGCGGTACGCCACGGCCGCGCAGCTCTCGGCCGAGGAGCAGCTGGCAGCCCACGCGCAGACGCAAGGCGCGCCGCGGCTTCCCGGCGAGCTGGCCGCACGCCGTCTGGGCGCCGACCGCGCGCTGCTCGAGGCGCAGCTGCGCGGGCGGCCGCAGGAGGCGGCGCGCGCGCAGAGCACGCCGCGCGGGCTGCGGCTTGATCAGGCCGCTGCCGTCTGGCACGTGCTCACCTCGGGCCGCACCGTCGAGGTGATCACCGGGCCGGCCGGGACCGGCAAGACCTGGGTCCTGGCCGCCACCGCCCGGGCCTGGGACGGGCCCGTGTTCGGCACCGCGACATCACAGAACGCCACCAACGAGCTTCGCCAAGCGGGCGTCCAGGTGGCCGCGAACACCACCCGGCTGCTGGCCGACCTTGCACGCTGCCGGATCCCCGCGGGCTCGCTGATCATGGCCGACGAAGGCTCGATGGTATCCATGACCCACCTGCACGCACTCGTCAATTACGCGGCGCGGAACGGCTGCAAGCTGGTGCTGGCCGGGGACCAGGAACAGCTGGCAGCGGTCGAGGGCGGCGGCGCGATGATGCTGCTCGCGGACCGGCTCGGCTACGTTCAGCTGGCTGAGCCGGTCCGGTTCACCGCCGCCTGGGAACGCGAGGCGTCGCTGCGGCTACGCCGCGGGGACGCCACCGCGCTGGATGAGTACAACCAGCACGGCCGGATCCGCGGCGCCCCGCCCGAGCAAGCGATGGACCAGGCCGCGAAGGCGTACGTGGCCAGCTACCTGGCGGGCCGGGACGTGCTGCTGATGGCGTCGGACTGGGCCCGGTGCCGGGAACTATCCGCCCGGATCCGCGAGGACCTGATTCACCTCGGCCTGGTCGATCCCGGCCCGGCCGTCCGGATCGCCGAGGGCGCCAGGGCGTCAGCAGGCGACCTGATCATCTGCCGCAGCAACGACCACGGCATCGAGGCGGGTGAGCGGGGCCGGAGCCTGGCCAACGGGGACATCCTCCGGATCGAGACCATCACCAGCGACGCCATCATGGTGCGCCGTCTCCTCGAGCCGGACCGCTTGACCGGGCAGCGGCGGTTCACCGACCAGGCCTTCCGCTACACCGACTACCAGTCGTGCGATCTCGCCTACGCGATCACCGGGCACTCCGCCCAGGGCGCCACCGTGCACACCGGGATCACGCTGGTCACCGGCGGGGAGGACCGCCAGTGGCTCTACCCGGCGATGACCCGCGGCACCGACGCCAACCTCGTGTTCGTGTTCACCACCCCGGCCCGGCCCGCCGACCCGCGGCCCGGCACCCGGCCCGCCCGCGAGCTGAACAGGTACGAACGTGTCCGTCACGAACGCCAGGGATTCCTCCCCGACCAGGCCAGTGCGCCCGAGCGGAGCCGCACCGACCCGCGGGAGCCGATCGCCGTGCTCGCCGACGTCCTAGACCGCGACGGAGCCACGCTGTCCGCCTCCGCGACACGGCATCGTAACCTGGCCAACGCCGACCACCTGGGCATCCTCCAGACAATCTGGATCGCCGAAACCACAGGCGCCCGCCATAACCGGTACCGCGATCTGGTCCTGGCCGCGCTCCCGCCTGGCTACCGGCAGGACCTGTCCCCCCAAGCCCGATGGCTGTTCCGCACCATACGGGCAGCCGAGCTGGCCGGCCTGGACCCGGCCGAGGTCATCCGCACGGCCATCGCCTCCCGCGACCTGGCCGGGGCGCGGGACATCGCCAGCGTCCTGGACGCCCGGATCAGGCCGCAGGTCTCTCCGCTGCTCCCCCAGCAGTTGGGCCCCTGGTCCAGCCGCGTCCCCGACCTGCCGGACCCCGACCGCCAGGCCTACCTGGCCGAAATCGCGGCCATGATGGACGACCGTAAGAAACGCCTCGGCCAGCACGCCACCCAGACCGCGCCCGCATGGGCGGTCAATACCCTTGGCCCGGTACCCGCCGATCCGGACGCCCGCTGCCAGTGGGAGACCAAGGCGTCCTCGATCGGCGCCTACCGCGAGACATACGGCTACGACCACCCCGAGGACCCGATCGGACCCGAACCCACCGGGGACGCTCCGGACCAGCGGGCCGCGTGGCACGAAGCGTTCGCTGCTCTCGGGCCCGTGGACGGACCTGACGTCCGTTCCATGCCCGACGGCCGCCTGTGGCTGATCCGTGATACCTACGCAGCCGAGACTGCCTGGGCTCCTCAACACGTCGGCAAGGAACTGCGGCTGGCCCGGCTTGGCGCGGCTGGGGCCGACCTGGACGCCACCCGCGCTGGGGCGGACGCCGAAGCCGCACGCAAGGTCGGCGACCACGACCGTGCCGCGCGGCACGATGTTCTAGCCGCCAGCTACCAGGCGATGAGCGACCACTACCGGCATCAAGAGAGCATCTTCGCCCAGACCATGGACGACCGGCTGGAGTGGGAGCACGCCACCGAGCATTCCCGCCACCTAGCCGTCGCCGCCCACGCCGAACTGCGCCGCCGTCACCCGGACCAGCGGATCGAGCCCCTACGGTCTGCCGAACCGGCCCCTGTCAGCGACACCAACCGCGACGAGTTGGCCTTGACTCCGGACAAGAAAGTCGCCGAGATGGCCGCCTGGGTCCGCGATCTTGCCGCCAAGCGCCAGACCTTCCGCGAGAAGCTCGAAGAACTCCAAGGGCTCAAGGTCCCCAGCGAAGACCCCGACTGGGACGACCTGGGTCCGGCATTCCCCGACTGGAATCCGCCTGGCCGCGATGCGATCCTCCAGCCGCCGAAGCCGCAGATCACCCCATTGGCGAGGATCCTCCAGCTCGCCGCAGAACACGACACATCTCCCGAGGCCGCTCACTAACCGCCCGCCATAGCGCATCATGATGGAGGCAAAGGACGTGACAGTGACACCTTCGATCGACATCCCCGACCCGCTGCCGTCCGCGATTATCGCGGCCCCGCTGTGGGCTGTACCTCAATTACCCACGCCGATCAGACGGGTAGGCGCGGAACCAGTCATCGAGCGGGACCGAGGACGCGGGCAGCGTGGTGATGAGCAGCTCCTCGCGCTTCCCACGGTGGGCCCTAGTGGCGGATGCGCTGTACCGAAGGTCAACTAGGCGCTTGGTGATGTGCCACTGCCGGTCGCCGTCGGTCGGGGTCGGGGCCGTCTGGGTCGCCGCATACAGGTTCTCGTCCTCGGCGAGGTCTGGGTGGTCGTCGTAGGAGAGGATCCACCGGACCTGTGCGTGATGGCACAGATACCCGGCCAGCCGATAGTGATCCAGACCGCTGAGCCAGTTATGTTGCTCTAGCGGGCTCTTGCCGCGCTCGCTCGGTATCGACGTACCGCGTTCGGCGTAGCCACCGGCCGGGTCGAACGAGCGCGCGTAAAGCTTCGGGGACTTAGACCAGTAGGGCGGGTCCAGGTACGCGATGACGCGGTTAGGGATGAGCTGCGGGTACCACTCCGCGACGTCACCCAGCGTGTCTGCCCAGTCCTTGCACCACACGTCCGCAAGCCGGTTGCTCGCGTACAGGTCGCCGACGAAGCGCAGCCTAGCCGCCAGTGCCTCCTTGTTGAACCGGCAGTCGATCGGGTAGGCGCTCTCCTGCTTCCGCCCGCCAATAGGGCAGGCCCGGCCGTGCAGAATGCCGGAGAACGTGGTCCTGTTCAGGAACAGGCACTTGACCGCGATGTCCCGGTCCCGACGGTCCGACGGCTGCCACGCCTTCCAGTGATCCCATCGTTCCAAGGTGACCGGCTCGTTCCACATCCGGTCGATGAGCCATTCTGTGTCCGCCGCCGCGACCTGCCAGAACCGCGCGACGAGCGGATCGGCGTCGGCAAGCAAGACACGCCGCACGACGCCGGCCCCGGCGAGCCGCAGCCCGGTTGACGCTCCGCCGGCGAAGGGCTCCACGAACAGCTCAGGCGTGCCCAGCTCCGCAGCCGCATTCCCGATCAATTCACCGATCACGGCGGCAAGACCGGACTTCGCGCCGGGATAGCGCAACGGCGACTGGTAGCGCATTGCGGCGGTCGACTTGTCCGCCAGGGGTCCGGGCTCGCCAAGCCGACGTGGATGAGGCGCTATGCCCGACAACCCACAAGCCGACATGGGAAGTCTCGCCGTGCCGGGTGCCGCGGCGACCGGAACAGTCGCCCGCCCAGTCTCCGATGCCGTCATCGCCACCCACTCCCGTTAGTACTGAGGCCGGACATTCTAAAAGAAAGGCGTGGGCCGTACCTGGGTTCGTGCTGCGCCCAGCGCGTCCTGAGCCAGGTAGGTCAGCACCTGGCTGCCGGTGCCGAGCGGCAGGGATGCGTAGTTGTGCGCAAAGGCGACCGGGATGACCGCATTCCGGTACAGCATCGTGCCCACCTGGTCGAGCAGGCCGATCGCCGTGTCCAGGCTCGGGTAGTGCGCCAAGTCCACAGTCTCCGCGTCGTCTGTCGGGTCACCGGATGGCATCGGCGGCATGCTGAAGACCAGCGTTCTGCCATCGCGCGCACGGTAGATGAACCGCCGCCCGTAGTCGGTGTCATACCCGTACGCACGGTTCCCTTCGCGGTGCTGGACGTGCTCCCGGATATACCGGTCGGGCAGGCAGAGCAGATATCCGGGCGGGATGTACGCACGGATGTGCTCCGCATGTTCGGCGAGCGCACCGCCCTTCTCGATGCCAATGACGACGGGCAGGCCTGCCCTCCCGGCGGCCAACTCCTGTGCGTGGATGGCCTGGAGGAACCGCAGGGCATGCCGCTTGAGCCCGGCTGGCCGCCCGAACATGGCGAGGGGCCCGTCTAGCAGGAAGGCGCACCTCGGGAACACGCGGCCAGGATCGACCATCGAGAAGATGCGGATCTGCCAGAGGAACGTCAGCAGCTCAAGTACAAGCATCAGCCTGCCGAGCGCGTTGTCGTTGGAGCCGAACTCGACCACCTCGTCGTGCGTGTTGGTCGCGTCGGTGAAGTAGAGGGCGGTGCCGCACTTCTCGCACGTCGCCCCGCCGAGTGGGACAACGAGCCCCCCGGCGTCACAGTCCCTGTCGTGTCGTCCCGGGCAGCGTTCCAGGGTGACGCTTGGTACCGGTACCGTCGGCATGCCGAACACGTGCGCGAGCACATCGGCGAGCCTAGTATTCGTGCCCGCCGGCCCCTCAAGCTCGCACGTCGTGAACAGCTCCCAGACCGCCTCGCGCCAGGCCTGGTGGATGGTCTGGCCGGACCGGATCGTCACGACGCTAGTGGGAACGACCCCCTTGACCAAGGCGGCCCGGGTGGCCTGCGCGATCGCAACGGGGTCGACAAACCCGCCAGGCGGGGCCGGCGCTAGCGCGTCCATCTGGCTGAAGACCCCTGCGACCTGGGCAAACCCGACGCGGGCCGACGGGAACTCCGGCCGGACCTCGACTTCCTGCTTCGAACCGTCGATCGAGATCGCGTAGGCAGGCTTCGGCAGGCCGCTGACCGGCAGCGTGGCTGCTTCGACGAGCAGGTCCGCGATCGGCGGCGGCCCGCTCATGGCAGGCGGCAGGAAGTACGACTCGAGCGCCTGGCGTACCGAGGGGTCCATCGCGGTGCGGACGTGGCCGAGCCTGCTGGCGCGCTCGGGCGCGCCCTCCGGATGAATGTAGGGCACCGCCGGTCACCGCCCGCCCTGGGCCGGAATGGCATCGAGCGGCGCCAGGCCCGCCTCGACGCGGGCGTCGTTGATCATGGTCCGGTCGAACTTGAGCACCTGGACCGGCACGATGTACTTGCCGGACCGGGTCTTGATGCGAACGAACCCGCGGTCCTCGGCGGAAAGGATGTCCGACTCGAACGACTTGAAGTCGTAGTACTTCGACAGCGTCCTGATCTCGTCGCTGTTGTTCAGGTGCGCAACGATCCAGTTGCTCGTGTTGGCCAGGACAGCGGGGGCGACCGCCGTCACCTCCTGGGTCGCGTAGATCAGGCCGATCTTTAGCTTCGCGGCCTCCTTGGCCAGCCGAACATACGGGTTGGGGCTGGCGGAGTCGTACGCTTTCCGGTCGAAGAGCCGGTGCGCCTCCTCGATGACGATCTGTATCCGGTGCAGGTTCTGACCACTCACGAACCGGTCTGTGGCCTTGGCCAGGAGATAATTGATTACCCGCTCTGAGAGCAGTTGAAGCACCTGCTCCGTGCCGCGCGATAGGTCGACTATCACTAGTCGACCAGCCACGAGGTCAGTGTAGATGCGGTCGGCGTAGTCTTCCCGAGCCTCGTAGCTGTGAAAGGCCCTCAGTCGCCCCAGCCACCGCCATCCGAGCTTTCCTCCGGTTGGGGCATACAGCGCGAGGATCGCATCGATCGACCGGTCGTCAAGCCACTCGGTTGCCGCCGCATTTCGGTTTTCCTTGGCGTCCATCAGCCAGTCCACGACGGCCTGCAGCGCTTCGGCGCCTTCTACGGCAACGCCTCCGCGCCCGTCCGTTGAAACGAGAGTGATACCAGCGTCTGAGTTTGCACTGTTGAACGCCTCCACAAGCGCCCTGTCCATCACGGTTGTAAACCGATGATTCGCTCGCGCACTAAAACCCGCCTTCGCGAGCAAGGCGTAGAAGCAGAACCGGGCCCGCGCGTTACGGTTCCTGCGGGAAAAGTTGACGCGACCGTCCGCGTCGGGCTGCGGATCGCCGAGTTCCGCTGCGATGAAGTTGTTGATGTACTCACCTTTTGCAGCTCCCGCGAGTACGTCCCCGATGACCTCCTGGGCCGCGTCTATCTGCGCCGGGTCGTAGAAGTTGATCTGCAGCGGCCGTACCCCGACTTCACCCGCCCTTGCTCCGAACCGGTAGATCACCACGTCACCGCCGAGTTGCGCGAGCGCCGTGTCATCGTCCTGCGAGTTGGGGTTGGCGTACTCCCCTTGCGGGTCGAAGAGCAGCTGCCCGATCGGCTCGGCGATCCGCTTGGCGTGCCGGTAGGTGGCGACGGCGAGCGTTTTCATCGTGTTGGATTTGCCCATCCGGGTCATGCCGAAGACGGCGGTCTTCATCTCGATGAAGTCGGCCACCCGCACCTGAACAGGAATGCGGTGCTCGTCGTGTTCCCTGGCGCGGCGACGGGTCGAGGAGTATCGGACCGTCCCGATCTCCAGTAGGTGCGGCAACGTGCCCGCGTGGAGTTCATCTTCGGTGATCTGCGGATAGGAGGCCACGACCGCGAGAGCGTCCGGCGAGGGCTTGTAGACGCGGTACCTGCTTGCCGCGTAAAGGTTGTCGATGTCCGCGCCGAAGTCGAGGAACGACTGCCCGTCGGCCAGGTCCGTCTGGTAGAAGGTGCCGAGGATCCGGCACTTCAGCCCGGACCGCTGCATCTCCTGCTGGGTCAGCACGTCGATGGTGAGGTTGCCGTCGGTCAGCATCTGGCGCATGGCGAACTCACGGACCTCAACGAGCTCCGCCTGACGCGGCAGCTGGCAGGTGTCATCCACCCGGAGCAGGAGCACCTCCTCGTCCTCGCGGTCGGCGACCGCCCCGAGTGGCATGACGGTGGCAATCAGGAAGCTGTGCAGCGGGATGCCGCCAGCGTCTGCCTTCCACTTGTCGTCGGTGGAGATCAGCGCGTGCTGGAAGTCCAGCTGGTAGATCCCACCCACCTGCCGCGCTCCCGCGAGCAGCCGGGTGTGCAGGAGCGAGGAGTCCAGCCTCGCCATCTGCGTCAGATCGGTCATCATCGACCCCTAGGGAAGTGCGGTCATTGAGGTGGCAGCCCGAGAATGGGTGCCAAGCGTTATTCTGGCACCGCCCTCCGACATTCCAGGCCGCCTACCTGTTCAATTCGCTCGCTTAGGGTAATACCGTCCTATTTCACCACCAATACCACGGGTCATTCAACCCCGGAGCAACATCCGACCGTTGCTGCGCATAGACCAAGAACAGAGACGAGGGGTGCCACCGGTGGCGGATCGGATCATCGATAACCCGATCATCAACTCCCCCTACCGCGTCCCTGAGCAGTACCTCAGGTTCGACGACAAGGGCATCACCAACGAGAAGGTGCCGGGGCGGCGGCCGAGCTCGGCGGTGGTCGGGTCTGGGAGTCCACGCCGGTGCGGGCTCGACATACTGCAGCGGCGGTTGCCTCGCGCCTAGGATGGGTTGTCGTGCCGGCGAACCGGATGAACCGCGACCAGGTTCTACGTCGCGATGGCGCCGAATGACGACGCGCGCCTCCGCAAGATCTTGTGGACTCTCTACTGGCGGGGGAACGCCCAGCTTCGCGAGCGCATCGAGGACGAGCTGCGCTCGCCGGAACAGCCGAAAGTGAAGCCGAAGAAGGAACTGCCGGATCCGGACACCGTGTTGGGCGAGGTGACGACGTTCGTCAAGCTGGCGAAGGACGGTGCCTACATGGCCGGGGACCGCCGGGTGCACCACACCGAGCGGTCCAAGTGGCGGCTCACGTTCCGTCGGCTGGCGGGCGACGCGCTGGCGGCACTCCAGGCCGACGATGCCGGGCCAGCGCAGCAGGCCGTCGCGGAGATGGTTGACCTTGCCTGCGACATGAAGAGTTATGACTACTTCCACTCCGATGACCCGGTGGAGGCCGCCAAGTTCGTGGTTTCGGATGCCGTCGCCGTCCTGTGGGAGTCGGTGCTCCGTCATGACGGCTTCGCGGCCTTCGCCCGGCGCGTGCCGGAACAGCTCATCCGCTGGGAGGCGGACTACGGCTGGACTCGACGGGGTTACGGTCAGGTGCCGGAAAAGGAGACAGCCCTGGCCGTTCCGCTCGCCCGGCTGCTCACCACGCCGGACATGTGGCGGACGTTCGCCGAGTCCTACCTGGACGCGCTGGACGCGGCCGGACGGACGGACCCGAGGCGACCGCGTACCGTGTACGGAAGTTTCGACGAGGCTCGCTACCGACGCCACGAGCGCACCAAGGACCTCGCAGCCTGGCACGGGATGTTCCTCGACCGGTTCGCGGGATCCCCCGAGGATGAGCTGCTGGACCGGCTCGCCGTCAGCCCGGCGCTTGCCGGGCCAGAGCTCACGTTCCTGCGCGCGAGGATCGCGGGGCGCCGCGGTGACGTCGCCCAGGCCGCCACGCTGGTCACCGAGTGCCTGAAGGAACTGCCCGGTCATCAGGGGTACCTGGACTTCGCTGTGGAAGTCGGCGCGGAACTACCTCCGCGGGCCCGTGAGCTGCTATCCGAGCGCGCCCGGATCTTGAGTGATGCCCTGTAACGCGGCCTGAGCCGCGGGGCAGGGCGCACAGAATACCCTGATCTAGACGGCCAGCGTCCTGACAGGCATCGAGCTGACATCCGCTCATTAGGTACTTGCCCACCCGTCGCCCCCACGTGGCGCTCGGTCCCTTCGTCGTTTGCCGTAATCGAGCGTCTCGGACTGACGGCGCTCAGGCTAGAGCGCGGCCGATGAGGTGCCGATTCTTGTCCACGGACCCGGGCAGCACGGTGAAGTGCACCTGCCCGTCGTCATCGACAGCCACCACCCGGACGACCGCCTGGGCCTGGCAGTTGCCGGCGACCAGCATTACCCCAGGGCGGATCCGGGCTGGCCAGCCACGGTGCCGCAAATGCCATCGCTGCTATGACGGCGCAGTCGGCGTGGGTAATCCCCAGGCCAAGCTCAGCGACGACAAGGTGAGAAAGCTCCGGTCACGCCGGGCCGACGGCCTGACCTACCGGCAGCTGGCCACCGAATTCGGCATCAGCGACGTGTCCGCCTACGCGGCTGTCCACCGCAAGACATGGGCGCACGTGACCTAATCTCGGCTCCGCCGCGAAAGCGGCCGCCTCGCCGCCTCCGGCACCTTCGCGTCGGCCCGCAGAGTCCGGTGGCGGTACTACCAGGGATCGCGGATGGTCGGCCGGAACCGATCGTCTCCAGCACCGGTATGTAGGTCCGTTCGCGCCTGGGGTCGGCGACCTTCCGGACGCCAAGGCGAGGCAGGCACGGTAACGAAACGCAGCGCAGCATTAGGCCTGAGCGGGCAGTCAGGACCTTGGGAGCACCATCCTCGCGAGGCAGCTCAAGGTCAGCAGGCACTCAGGGGGCAACCGGACGGAGAGCGAGAAGCCAGGAGCTCTTACCTGGGTTCGACACTTGAGCGGGGTTTCTGGGCTGCGGGTGGGATGATGGTGCAGGTCAGCGGGTTGCGGCTAGCGGCGAACCGTGAAACTGCCTAGTGACACGATATGGGCGATTACACTGCGTTTACCTCGGGGAATAACATGATCTCCTAGTCGGCAGACCTGCTAGCCTTCAGTTCGTGTACGTGAAGGCGTCGTCGCGTAAGACGAAGGACGGGCAGGTCATCCGGTACCTGCAGCTGGCCCATAACGAGTGGGACGCCCAGGCCGGGGTCTCGCGCACCAAGATCCTGCACTCCTTCGGTCGCGAGGACGAACTCGACACGGACGCGGTCAAGCGGCTGGTCGCGGCATTGTCCCGGCTGCTGGACCCAGCTGATGCGCTCGCTGCGACGTCGGCGGGCGAGCTGACGCTGACGTCCTCGCGCCCGGTCGGCGGCACCTATGTGCTGGACCAGCTGTGGCGCCGGCTGGGCCTGGACGCGGTGATCCGCGGCCAGCTGGCCGGCCGCAAGCTGGATCCGAGGGTCGAGCGGGTGCTGTTCGCGCTGGTCGCCAACCGGGCCCTGGCCGCCTCATCGAAGCTCGCCGCGGCCGGCTGGATCGCGGACGATGTGCACATCGACGGCCTGGATGAGATCGATGAGCAGTCGTGCTACCGGGCGATGGACTACCTGCTGACCATCGAGCCTGACCTGGCGAAAGCGGCCTATTTCCAGGTCACCGACCTGCTGAACCTCGAAGTCGATTTGCTGTTCTTTGACACGACCTCGACGTATTTCGAGACCGGCGAGGCTGATGAGCCGGTGCCGCGCGATAAGGACGGCCAGCGCGTGCAGGAGGGCGACGAGAGCGCTGTCAAGGAGACCGGGTTCCGCACGCACGGGAAGTCCAAGGACTCGCGCGATGATCTGCCGCAGGTGGTGGTCGGGATGGCGGTCACCCGCGACGGGATCCCGGTGCGGGTGTGGTCCTGGCCGGGCAGCACCGCCGACACCGACCTGATCCGCCAGGTCCGCGGTGACCTCAGGCATTGGACGCTCTCGCGGGTCGTCTGGGTAGCCGACCGCGGCTTCACCTCCCGGGAGAACCGGCGGGCCCTGATGCAGGGCGGCGGCGGGTACATCATCGGGGAGAAGCTGCGGTCCGGCTCCGCCGAGGTCAAGGCCGCCCTGTCCCGCCAGGGCCGCTATGCCACCGTCAAGGACAACATGCAGGTCAAGGAAGTCAGCATCGGCACCGACGACCGGTTCGTGCTCTGCTTCAACCCGGCCCAGGCCGAACGCGACGCGATCATCCGCGCGAAGCTCGTCGCGCAGCTCGAAGACGTCATCGCCGGCACCGACAAGCTCACTGCCGTGGAACGCGCCAAGATCGAGGGCGCGCTCGGGAACAAGCCGGGACTCAAGCGCTTCCTGCGCACCACCCCGGGCGGGCTGCTGCGCATCGACAAGCAGAAGATCAGGACCGAGGCGAACCTGGACGGCAAGTACCTGCTGCGCTGCTCAGATCCGCACCTGTCCGCCGAGGACATCGCCCTGGGATACAAGCAGCTGCTGGAAGTCGAGCGCGGCTGGCGCGACATGAAGCAGATCCTCGACCTGCGCCCGGTCTATCACCGGCGCGAGGACCGGATCCGCGCCCACGTCCTGCTGTGCTGGCTCGCCCTGCTGCTGATCCGGGTCGCCGAGACCACCGCCGGCGGCCCCTGGACCTGGCAGCGGATCCGGACTGAGCTCCAGCGGCTGCACGCGGTCACCTACACCGGCCCGGCCGGGACCTTCCGCCAGGCCACCGAACCAGCCAAGCCACAGCGCGACATCTTGACCGCACTGGACATCGACCCACCCAAGAAGATCATCGAAATCAGCGCGAAGCCCTGACCAGCACGTCCACCAGCGCCTAGTGACACGCCCCGTCATCGGGCGATGATGCATACCCGCAGGTCAACGCCAACATTTACCGACTAGACCGCTACCCCAACTGTCGAGCCCAAGTCTTATAGCCGCGACGTTAAAGGCCTATGGTGAAATAGTTGGCGGTGGGGTGTCACTTGTCATGGCGGGTTCGAGATGAATCGCGGCTGAAGGCTAGGGGTGGGAGTGGTCGTGGGGCCGATGGCGGTGGTTGGGTGGGAGGCGGCGGATGTGCCGCTCAGCGATGCGCGGGATTCTGCAAGGACGTACGGGCTGGGCCCTAGCGAGTCGGCGCTGCCTTGTGTGAATGGAGGCGCAGGTGCCAGACGGCGGCTATGACCCGCACGCGCCGTTTCGCCGGACGCAGATCCGGCAGGCTATCGGCAAGTGGCGCGATAGCCTCATCAACCTGACTGGGTTCGAACCGGCTGCTCAATTTCAAGCCGAGCAAAACCGGAATGGTCGCGGTGGCTCGTCCGGCGCCTGGCGAGGTGCTAGCGCGCATCGGTCTGGGTAAGAGCTTTAGCTTCCGTCCGCTCAGGCCCAGGGTTGCAGAGGCTGGAACTGAGGAAGAGGCCGCCGCGCAAGTAACAGTTCCGCCATCTTCGGCGGACTGCTTGGACATCGATAAGGACCCTGTGGAGCTCGTCGCGGCGCTGCGTTCTCTCCAGCGGCGCTCGACCCAGGCGTACCTGGACCAGGGTCTTTCGATCCTTTACCTGGCGTTCGGCACCCTGGTATGGCTAGACGAGGACCGGACGCGATATGCGAGCCCGTTGCTGCTTGTCCCGGTGCAGCTTGTTGCGGCTGGTAACAAGCAGCTGCCTGTGGTGGGGCCGACAGAGGACGACACCGTCGTCAATCCTGCGCTTGCCCTGAAGCTTGACAAGTACGGGATCCAGTTGCCCCGTGTGGACGATCTGGATGAGATCTCGCTGGATGGGTTGCTTGACGCGGTTCGCGTAGCCGTGGCTGGCCGGGACGGATGGCAGGTCCGCGAGAGCCTCGCGCTGTCATGCTTTTCCTTCGCCAAGGAGGCGATGTACCGGGACCTACTCACTAACGAGGACCGGATCGCGGCCCACGATGCCGTTGGGGCACTCGCTTGCGGCGGCGGCGCTGCAGGAGGCCCTACATTCACTTTCGAGGAGATACCTGAGCGTGAGATCGACCTGCGCGCCCCGCCGGAGAGCACACCGGTCATCTTGGATGCGGATTCCTCCCAGCGTGCCTGCATCGCCGCCGCGCTAGCTGGCCGCTCGTTTGTTATGGACGGTCCGCCCGGTACCGGTAAGAGCCAGACCATCGCGAACATGATCGGCGTACTGCTACATGCAGGGAAGACAGTCTTGTTCGTTTCGGAGAAGGCCGCCGCGCTGGACGTGGTGCGTGACCGGCTCGACGCGGCTGGCCTGCGCACTTACCTCCTCGAATTGCATTCGCACAAGGCGACTCGGAAGCAAGTCGCCGTCGAGCTCGGGAAGGCGCTCGACACGCGGTTGGTGCCCCCGGCCTCGATGTCGGCGATTGACGTGGATTCGGTGCGCAAGCGGCGTGAGCAGCTTAACGCCTATGCCGACGCCATGAACCAGGTGCGCAAGCCGCTCGGCTACTCGGTGCACGCGGTGCTGGGCATGCTCGCTGGCTTGCACGCCGTGCCAGCGGCTCCGATGACCGGCCTCGCGCCCGTTGACCTGACGGTTGAGGCCTTCGGCGAGATCAGGAGAACTGCCGCCGTCTTGGCGGCGGCCTGGCGGCCGGCCATGGAGGGCCAGTCGTTTATATGGCGCGGCGTGACGGAGGAAGGGTCACTTGATTGGCTTCTCTACCAGGCCGCCGCCGCACTGGCAACGCTGGACGGTATCGCGAAGGTCAATACCCCGCTCGCCGCAGCGACAGGGCTGACTCGTCCCTCGGATGCGTCGGCTCTTGCCGGACTTCTGCAGCACCTAGCGGCCCGATCAGCCGGACTGCCCGAGAACTGGCTGACCGCCACGGCCCTAGATGCCGTAACCGACGCCGTGGCCCGGCTTGCTGATTGCCTGGACCAGATCAGCACACGGGAAGAGCGGACTGCCCAGGCCGCCGGGGTGCCGTGGCGGACCGTGCCAGGATCCGACACACTCCCTGCACCGGCTGATACCCGGCCTCCCGGCACGCTTGTGCCTCCCGCTGTCGATCCGGGCGATCTGCAGGCGGACCAGATCGCCGCGTTGTTGGGAAGGTTCACCGCCGTCGCGGACATGCTTGAGAACAGGCTGGCCGGGCTGGCCGGGCTGGCCGGGCTGCTTGGCCTGCGTGCCCCGGTGACATTCGCCGAGGCTGATGACTTGCTCGCCTTTACGCGTCTGGCTGAGGCCCCGGAATTGCCTGAACGGTCATGGCTTACCCGAGACGGGCTGGCTGCTGCCACCGACGCGGCAGCAGCCTTGCGCTCTGCTCAGCACACACTCGCCAAAACCGAAACGAACGCGAGCGCCTACTACACGCCGACGGCACTCGGAGAAGACGTTGACGGACTCGAGCACCGGTTCACGACCCAGCATCATGGCCTGGGGAAACTCTCCGGAGAGTACCGCGCCGACAAGAAGACCGTTGCCGGGTTCACCCGCGAAGTCATCAGCAAGGACGCCGCGCACCAGCACCTTGGGCTCGCTGTCGCCTGGAAACACGCCACCCAGGCGCTCGGCGACACCGAGCACACACACGCCAGAAGGCTCGGCGCCTACTACACGGGACGCCTGACGGACTTCGAGCAGCTCGACAGGGCACTTCGGGTTGCAGAAACCGCGATCCGCAGAAGCCGCGGTCAGGACCTGAGCCGCGCCGCTGATCACATCGCCCGAGACTCGCTTCCGATAGCCCCAGCTACCAGCATTGCGCATGACACCGCCGAGGACCTCAACGCATGGCGCTCAGCCCCTGCCCCCTGCCCGCAGGAGCTCCTTGGCGGAAGCATCCGCGACGCTATCGATTGGCTGCGGCCGCACCTTGCGCCGCTGGAGACCGCAACCGCATTCACCCGGGCAGTCAGCGACGCTATCGGTCGCCCGCTGACCGCCGACCAGGCCCGCCACATTATGGTGCTGCGCCGCGAAGCTGACACCGCACACGAACGGCTTACAGAGCACTCAGCCGAATTCAGCGACACGTTCGGTGAGCTCTATATCGGCCCGGAAACCGATATCAGGGCTATCAGGCTGGCACTTGAATGGGCTAGGTCGCTGCGGAGCAGCGTCAACGGCGCCGATGTCCCTCTCATCCCAGCCCAAATCAAAGCCATCGACACGGCAGTGCCAACGGGTAACCTCCCTGCGGCCGCCGAGTCCTGGAACCAGGCACGCAACGCGCTGCTGGAGGCATTCGACGCGGATCGCCGCCAGGATCTCGCCGCGGAACTCGACGAGTATGAGGACGGTGCAGATCTCATCGAGGCCCTGCGGCAGGACACTGGCGGCCAGGACGAATGGCATGCCTACCAAGCAGCCCGTAAGGCACTGGCCAGGTTCGGGCTCTCCGATGCTATCGACTTCTGCATCTCCGAACGTCTGCCATCACAGCAGGTACCGCAAGTCATCGAGCGGGCGCTCCTGCAGGAATGGGCCGAGCACCAGCTGAAGACCGATCCCGCTTTCCGGTTCGTGCGCGCAACGGACAGGAACGCGCTTGTCGCCGAATACCAGAAACTGGACAGGGCGCTGATAACTGCGGCCACGGGGAACATTATCCGTGCCTGCAACGCACGACGTCCACGCACCGACATTGGGGAGTCCGCTGTAATCCGCCGGGAAGCGGAGAAAAAGAAAAAGCACATGCCGGTCCGGACGCTCATCGACCGATCCCGGAATGTCACACAGGCGATCAAGCCGTGCTTCATGATGTCGCCCCTTTCGGTCAGCCAGTTCCTGCCGGCCGACATGCATTTCGACGTGGTCATCTTTGATGAGGCGAGCCAGGTCAGCCCCGGCGACGCTATCAACTGCATTTACCGGGGCTCGGCCCTCATCCTGGCCGGCGACCAGAAACAGCTGCCGCCAACCAACTTCTTCACCAGCGCGCTTGTGGAGGAGGTAGACGAGTGGTCCGAAGATGCCGATGACGTCACCGACTTCGAATCGGTGCTCGACCTGGCCAAGGCCGCTGGGGTCTACCGGAACCTGACCTTGCGATGGCACTACCGCTCCCGCCACGAGGCGCTTATCGCGTTCTCTAACGCCTCGTTTTACGAAGGACGGCTGGTCACCTTCCCGAGCGTGCACAGCGACGGCCCTGATGTCGGCGTCGAGCTGTTCCCGGTCACCGGGACCTACCGGCGCGGTTCGTCGCGGGACAACCCTGACGAAGCCGTCAAGGTGGCCGAGCGGGTCATTCACCACTGCGACACCCGCCCCACCTGGAGCCTGGGCGTAGTGACGTTCAGCGAGGCGCAGGCCCTGGCAATCGAGACCGCCGTCAGAAAAGCCCGCCAGGGTCGGCCTGACTTGGACAGGTTCTTCGACACCGATGACCGGCTGCGTGGCTTTTTTATCAAGAGCCTGGAATCGGTGCAGGGAGACGAACGCGACGTCTTGATCTTCTCGGTCGGCTACGGGCCGGATGAGAATCGGAAGATCACGATGCACTTCGGCCCGCTGAACAAGCAGGGCGGATGGCGGCGCCTCAACGTCGCCATCACTCGTGCCCACTACCGCAACGAGATTGTCAGCAGCATCCAGGCGAGCGACATCCCGGAAACGGCTAACGCAGAAGGCGTCCGCCAGCTGCGCCGCTACCTCGACTACGCCGCCCGCGGCATGCCAGCCCTGGCGCTGGATACCAGCACCGGCGGTGACGCCGAGTCACCATTCGAAGAGTCCGTCATCAGCGTCATTCGCTCCTGGGGATATGAGGTCACCCCACAGGTTGGCACTGCCGGGTACCGTATCGACATCGGAATCCGGCACCCCGGCCATCCCGGAGCTTTCGCTCTTGGTGTTGAATGCGACGGATACTATTACCACTCCTCCCGGGTAGCGCGTGACCGCGACCGGCTCCGCGAGGAGGTCCTGCGGGGTCTAGGCTGGCGGCTGCACCGGATATGGGGAACGGCCTGGTATCGGGACCGTCACGGCGAGGAATACAAGCTCCGCATCGCCATCGAAAACGCGCTCGCTGCGCCGGTCCGCGGGCTCCTCGCCGAGGCCGGCCTACCTCCAGTCCATGACCGCCTAGCTGTTGAGACTGTCCCGGCGACCTTCGACCAGATCCCGGCATGGGCTACGCCGTATGTCACCGCGGCTGTCCCCCGCCTCCCGTCATGGGTTGACCCGAGCGAGCCGGGCAGTCACTATCACATGATCCCCGCGATCCGCGCCGTTGTCGCCGCGGAAGGACCCGTCCACATGGCGGTACTGCACGAACGCCTGCGCGACACCTGGAACATCGGGCGCATCGGCTCACGCATCCGCGCCAACATCGACGCGGCTATCCGCAACGCCAATGTATTGCGCGACGGTGATTTCCTCACCCCGTCAGATGCGATGTCTACCAAAGTCCGCACGCCAACCCAGTCCTGCCGACGTGATATCGCTGAAGTCCACGACGACGAACTCGCCTTTGCTCTCATCAGGCTTGTAGATGATGCTGGCGGAGTGAGCCAGGACAACCTGGCCACAAGAGTTGCCCGTCTTTACGGATGGACCCGGCGCGGCCCCGACATCACAGCGCGCATGCAGGCCCTCATCACAGATCTCCGGGCGAGTGGCGCCCTAAGCGGCGGAGACGACAACCTGACCATAAGCAACAGCCGCACCCAGGCAGCGTCCGCCGCCGAGAGCGGCCGTGTGGCCGCCGTGTCGTCCCTCCCGGCTGAACCCACGGCGCCAGCATGGGCAGGCTCCAGCCAGGATGGCGAGGAAGCCGCGTGGCCGTACGCCAGCCTCTCCAGTGTCAGCGCCGACTCGCTGGCCGGCTCCAGCCAGGATGGCGAGGAAGCCGCGTGGCCGTACGCCAACCTCTCCAGTGTCAGCGCCGACTCGCTGGCCGGCCGGCACGGACTTCCGACTAGGGAATCCGCTCTAGAGGAGCCGGGAAGTGCCCAGCGTGTCGAAAGCAGCATCAAACGCGTCCCAAGAACCGAGGCGGAGCGGCAGCAGCTTCTTCGTGAACGGCCGTACCCATGGGAATACTTTTACTGCGCCGCCCGGTTGCTCTACGAGCGCAATTCAGTAGAGGACAAATATCGTGACCATGTACAGGGCTATGCCGTACCAAGCGGCGTGGTTATTGTCAGCTATCAAGATTTCGCTGCCTACGCCGACAGGGCCATGCGAGATGCGATGCGCCTGATGGGTGAAGACATGCCTCGTGTTTGGAGCCAAGATGCGCAGGAACACGCGTTCGGTGCGCCGGGCGAAGACGGCGACGCCGAGGCTATAGAGCGTTTGGCAAAGAGCATGAACAGCATCTATGAGGCCCTCATGGACTGGGCAGCGAAAGTACGCGGAGTTAGCAGGCCCTCCAAGTTTGATAGATATTTCGAGCTTCTGTCGAGTATTAATGACAGCTCAATCTCCGCCTATCGGAAATTCGTCGATGATCTTGTGGCGTATGATGATGAGCTTCCGGCGCGGATAGCTGCAGGTGAGCCGTCAGTACTTGAGATGAATATCCGTTTCACCATACCAGAGGAAACAAAAAAGGCCCTCACTGACGAGTTCGCCCGGCTCAACCGGATTCAGCTCTGGCTCGTAAGCCGGGAGCTGGAAGACGGTTAGCCCTGAGCGGTATCGGGTGCGCCTTAGCAGCGCCGTCAGCGTGAGCCTGACGGCGCACCGAGCGTTTCGTCAGGGCAGCATCGACCTGCGAGCAGCCCTCGACGATCTAGGCGCCTTGCGCGGCTCCCGGCCCCCCAAACGCTGTGGGAGCCAGAAATGGGAGCCAACGTCTTCAGCCGTCCTCAGACCCAGCGCGACGTACTCAGAATATTCGTGCAGGTCAAGTGCTCGCAATTCAACTCAGTCCGACCATGACAGACAGCCGGAACCGTCCTGGAATTCCCTGACACGGAAGAGGTCACAAGTTCAAATCTTGTACGGCCCACGCGTGACCTGGCCTTTTTGGTCGTAGTGGCCCTAGCGGACATGGTTCTGGCCCTACGGGTTGTAGGGCCAGGGCCGATTGTGCGAGACCCGCGGGAGCCCGATTCCCTGGGGTCTCTTTTGCTTATCAAGCGGCTTGCTCTTCCTGGGACGTAAAGACGGCTTACGGCTTGGTTTATGGCCTTGATACGGCGGCTGTAGTTCGTTGTGAT
>CAWAVH010000007.1:0-403571 GCA_963785395.1 uncultured Acidobacteriota bacterium
TTGGCCTGTCGATTTTCAAGTTGCGAAAGCGTACGTGTTCAAGACCGAGGATTATGGAAAAACCTGGACGTCGATCACGGGGAATATTCCTGGCGACACGCCCGTGCATGTGGTGCGCGAGGATCCAAATCAGAAGGGCCTGCTGGTCGCGGGCACCGATACCGGACTTTTTTATTCGTCGAAGAGCGGCGAGTGGACGGCGTTGAAAGCGGGATTTCCTACTGCGCCGGTTTTTGATTTGCAGTTTTCGGTGAAGTCGCACGATTTAATTGTGGCGACGCACGGGCGCGGGATTTTTGTATTGGATGATGTAACGCCTCTTGAGCAGATGCAGAGTGTGACCAGCGACAACGGGTTACAGGTTTTTCCGATTGCTGCGGCGCGACGTTGGATGAACTCAGGTGGCGGCGGTTTTTCGATGGGAGCGTTCGTGGCGCCGAACGCGCCGAGCGGTGCGGTGATTGATTATTACGTCAGCGCAGAAGCGATCGGCGAAACGACCGTAACGGCAGAGATGAGTTCTTTGCGCCAGACGATTTCGGTACCGAATCAATCCGTTCGTGCTGAGATCGTCGTCACAGACGCTTCCGGGAAAACGGTGCGCAAGATGAGCGAGACCGTGCGCCCCGGTTTCAATCGAGCAATCTGGCCGTTGAATTACAAAGGCGCAACTGCGCTCAATTTCAATAGAGAAGGCGAAGCTGCGGGCGGGGGCGAAGGCGGCGGGCGCGGGAGGCGCGCGCGGGTTGCGCGGGGCATCTACCACGTCGCAGTAACTGTGAACGGCCAAACCGCAAGCAAGATGTCGGGTGGAAGCCGACCCGCGCGTAAAAGTCGACGCCGCAATTTTCGCCGCGCAAACAAAAGCCGCGCTCGAAGCCCGCGATCTGCTTTCGAATCTTGATGTGCTCCTCAATCGTATGGAAGCAACGCAATCCCAATTGAAATCCATTCAAAGAACTGCCGGCAACGCAGAGCTTGCAAACCGCGCGCGCGAATTGGCGCAGAAAGTCGCAGCGATGGAAGAGTTGCTCTACAACGCTGCCGCGCTCACAGACAGCAAAGCGTATCTGCACTATTTGGCACGGCTGCACGATAGGGTGGCGCGCCTCGGCGGCCAGTTCACTGGAAATTACAGCGCGGGGCCAAGCCAGATGTCACTCGATGAAATGACCGAACTAACCCGCGAAGTGAAGAAACAGGTGGATGCGTTCGATCAATTCCTGGCGACCGAGGGCGCAGCATTTAATAAATTTGCAGCCGAGCAGGGAGTGCAGGCGATTGCGGTCGGAAACCCTGTGACGAAGTAAGCGTTCACACACGGGGATTCGAGCAGCCAAACTGGTTCGTCTGACATCTAGAGCCAATGAACTTCAGCGACTATTAAGGTAGGGCTGATAAACTCGCTTAAGTCCACCGGCGCGAATTAAACTGATCCACCGCCGAAAAAGGTCAGATGAATTTCTCAACCCGTCTTCGCATCCTGGGTTTGTGGTCTGGCTTTCTTCTTGCGCTCATGCTTCCTTGCGATGCGGCGATGGCACAATCCGTGCCGGAGTTTTCCTGCTACCTACGCTCGATCAAGAATCGGCGAAGCCGGAGAAAATCGCGGCGACATCCACAGAAACTCCATCGATTGAACGAGCTGCATTAGCAAACCTCGATTCACCCGACGAAAAAATCCCAGATCCCGATTTCATCGCGGCGGCCCCGGTGATTCCAGACACGCAAAATAAAACTTTGAGACCGCCAAGGTGCGACATCGATTCCCTCAGCCGCTGCCTCAAGGATCTGCTCGACGATGAAATTGGAATGTGGACGAGCCCCCTGCGCATCCACAAGCGCGACGCGCTGTGGTTACTGCCATTGGGCGCGCTAACCGCGGCGGCTTTAACTACGGACGCATCGGTTTCCGCGGCAGTAGGCTTCAATCCATCGCGAATCCGCTTCAGTAAGGATTTTTCAAACGCGATGGAGGATGGTTCCATCGGCGCGGCGGCCGGATTGTATTTGCTCGGCAAAATCACCCACAACGAAAAGGCGCGCGAAACAGGTGTGCTGGGCATCGAAGCGGTAATCGATGCGACGGTCGCCGTCGAAGTCTTAAAGCTCGCGACAAATCGCTTGCGGCCAAATGTTGGGCCGCGCACTGGCCCATTCTGGGAGGACGACGCGGACAATTTCACGACGAACGGATCGTTTCCGTCGGGGCACTCGGCGATCGTCTGGGCGGTTGCGCACGTAATTTCAGATGAGACGCCTGGAAATATTTGGCTGCACATCGGTCTATATTTCCTAGCGGCCAGCACAGCCGTCACGCGCGTTACCGGGCAGGAACATTTTCCATCGGATGCGCTGGTGGGTTCAGCGATCGGGTATTTGGTCGGCGGATATGTCTATCGTCACCACTCGGCCGCGAGCGGGCGCGAAGGCATCCCCGTTTTGATCCTTCCCTTCAGCGATACCAGCACACGGTCCACAGGAGTCGCGGTGTCGCTCGATCCCACTTCATTACATTGGAAATCGCCGAAAGAAGTTTGGAGCAAGCTGCTCGGCGGTGGTTCGCATTTACACCGAGCTGATAACTGAAGTCGCCTCAATCCTCGGCACCTTTGTTAACGCGTACACAAACAAAGAAGCGGCGCGCACACTCGACGGTCGATCAGCCGGCTGAGCCAAAGCCTATATATAATGATGCGCGGAGGTGTAGATGTCCCCGAGCGAGCCGCACGTGAAGATGCGCACTGAAAGCGACAGCATGGGCACGATCGAAGTGCCCGCGAATGTGTACTGGGGCGCGCAAACGCAGCGCTCGCTGCTGCACTTTGATATCGGGCGCGACACAATGCCGCCCGAGCTGATTCGCGCGTTTGGCATTTTGAAAAAAGCGTGCGCGCTGGTGAATCAGGATCTCGGCAAGTTGCCCTCCGAAAAAGCTCGGCTGATCGAGCAAGCCGCTGACGAGGTAATCTCCGGAAAATTACACGATCAATTTCCTCTGCGCGTTTGGCAAACCGGAAGCGGCACGCAAACAAACATGAACGTGAACGAAGTAATCTCGAATCGCGCGATCGAAATCGCCGGCGGCGTGATGGGCTCGAAGAAACCCATTCATCCGAATGACGATGTAAATATGTCGCAATCTTCGAACGATACGTTTCCAGCCGCGATGCACATAGCCGCGGCGCAGCGCGTTCACAACGATTTAATTCCCGCCGTCACCGAAGTTGCGAAGGCAATTGCCGCGAAGGCCGCCGAATTCAAAGACGTGGTGAAAATCGGCCGCACGCATTTGCAGGATGCTGTGCCGCTTACGCTGGGCCAGGAAATGGGCGGCTGGGCATCAATGCTGGAACGCGATGTCACGCGGCTGCGCGAAACGCTTGGCGGACTTTACGAACTCGCGATCGGCGGCACGGCAGTGGGCACAGGGCTCAACACGCATCCGGAATTTGCGGAGCGCGCGGCGAAAAAAGTAGCCGAGCTTACCAAGCTGCCATTCAACTCGCATCCAAATAAATTCACCGCGCTCGCCTCGCACGACGAAATCGTATTCGCACACGGCGCGATTTTGACGCTCTCTTGTTCACTGATGAAAATCGCAAACGATATTCGCTGGCTCGCTTCCGGGCCGCGATGCGGTTTGGGAGAACTGCGCATTCCGGAAAACGAGCCGGGCTCTTCGATCATGCCTGGAAAAGTGAATCCCACGCAGTGCGAAGCGATGACGATGGTCGCCGTACAGGTTCACGGAAACAACGCGGCGATTGCCTTCGGCGATTCACAGGGGAATTTCGAACTCAACGTATACAAGCCGGTGATCATCTACAATTTTCTGCACTCCGTTACGCTAATTCACGATGCGTGCCACGGATTTGTGGAATACATGATCAAGGGCATGGAAATCGATCGCGCGAAAATCGATTTCTATGTGAAGAATTCGCTGATGCTCGTGACGGCGCTGAATCCGAAAATCGGTTACGACAAAGCGGCGAAAGTGGCTCACACGGCGCATGTGGATAGATCAAGTCTGCGCGAGGCCGCCCTGAAACTAGGTTATTTGACGGGCGAAGAATTCGACTCGTTGATGAAGCCCGAAAAGATGACCGGGCCTTCCGAAAAGTAGACGTCGCACGAGTTAGCGAAGTCCACGCGCCGCATTTGAAGCGGATGTATTACACTTCCCTTCCGCTTTCACTTGGAGGGATTCCGTGGTCAATCGCCGCAATTTTCTCGCCGTGTGTTCTTCACTTGGAATTTCAAGCACACTCTTCCCGGGCGCATTGCTCGCGCTCGCGGATGAAAAATCACCCGTCACAAACGACATGATCGACGCAGCGGCGCGAATCGCCGGTATCACGATTGCGGACGATTACAAGAAGGCGATGATCGAAGACCTCGCCACGCAGTCGGAACATTTCGACGCAATCTACAAGCTGCACATTTCGAATAGCGTCGCGCCCGCGCTAGTGTTCGATCCGCTGCCAACAGGCTGGAAACTCTCCACGACGAAAGACGCAATGTCTCCCCGCATTTCCGCTGCGCCTGCGATTGCCGCGAGCGCGCCGAAGAATATTGAGGACACTGCGTTCTGGAGCGTGCGTCAGCTTGCGGAGTTGGTGAAGACGCGCAAAGTTTCATCTCTGAATTTGACGGAGATGTATCTCGAACGCCTCAAGCGTTACGACCCAACGCTGCTTTTCGTGATCACTCTCACCGAAGAGCGCGCGAAAACACAGGCGCGCGAAGCCGATCGCGCGATCGCTGCAGGAAAATACAAAGGTCCGCTGCATGGAATTCCGTGGGGTGCGAAAGATCTGCTCGCCGTGAAGGGTTATCCCACCACGTGGGGCGCGGGCGGCTATGAAAAGCAAATGATTGATGAAGACGCGACCGTTGTGAAGCGGCTCGACGCAGCCGGCGCAGTGCTCGTCGCAAAACTTACACTTGGCGCGCTGGCTGAAGGTGATCACTGGTATGGCGGCATCACGCGCAATCCGTGGAATCCGAAGCAGGGTTCCAGCGGATCGTCAGCGGGACCGGCATCGGCCACGTCGGCGGGTTGTGTTGGTTTCGGAATCGGTTCGGAAACGCTTGGATCAATATCTTCACCATCCACGCGCTGCGGCGTCACAGGATTTCGGCCAACATTCGGATTTGTGCCGCGCACGGGAGCGATGGCGCTTTCCTGGTCGATGGATAAGCTGGGGCCGATCTGCCGCGCCGTGGAAGATTGCGCAATTGTTATGTCGGCGATTTACGGGCCGGATGAACAAGATCGCAGCGTGAAGCCCGCAGCGTTCAATTGGGATGCAAATCTGGACTGGCGGAAGTTGCGCGTGGGAGTGCTGCAAAAAGATTTCGAGCTGCAGCCAGCTACCGAAATGAAACCGCCAAAACCTGAATCCGAAATGACGGACGATGAAAAGAAAAAATGGGAAGAGAGAAAAGAAAATCGCGCTCGCGGAAGGGCGTTTCGCGAATACGATCACAAGTTTGACGTAGCTGCTCTCGACAAGCTGCGCTCCATAGGCGTGACGATGAAGCCCGTGGAATTGCCGGACCTGCCCTACGGCGGGATGGAGCCGCTGCTGGAAGCGGAAGCAGCGGCGGCTTTTGACGATCTCACGCGAAGCGGCCGCGACAAGCTGCTCACCGAGCAAGGGCCGGAAGATTGGCCGAATACATTTCGTGAAGCGCGGTTCTACCCGGCGGTGGAATACATACAGGCCAACCGCGCGCGCATGCTGGCGATCGAAGCGATGGCAAAAATATTTTCCGATTTAGATGTGATCGTCGCGCCGACGAATAGCAGTCAGCTCGTGATCACAAATCTCACTGGACATCCCTCTGTGATTCTTCCAAACGGATTGCGCGGCGACGACGCGCCGAAACCGCTGAATGAGGATTCTGGCGGAGGGCCGGGCACTCCTGTGAGCCTCACATTTCTAGGAAATTTGTACGGCGACGCGAAAATGCTCGTGTTCGCGCGCGCGTATCAGGAAGCCACTGGTTTTCAAAAGCAGCATCCTAAACTTTAGTTCGAGAATTTCCTTTGGGGGAGTAATGAAATTCTCTTCGAGAATATTGTTGGTGATTACGATTGCTGTGCTCGCGTGCATCAGCGCGGCGCCTCAAAGTGGCCAATCGGCGCAGAATCCACCGCCTCCGGTAAAGAGTATGACGCCGAAGACCAGCCAGCGGGCGCCAACAAAACCAAGGACCGCTGATGCGCAAGCTGGATTGAATCCCGCGGATTTCGACCGCACTTGCAAACCCTGCGATGACTTCGACAAATTCGTAAACGGCGGCTGGGTGGAACACAATCCGCTTCCCGCGGCTTATCCGGCATGGGGACGGATGAATATTTTGTCGGACCACAATCGCGATGTGCTGCACGACATCCTCGAGGAAGTGTCGAAGACGCACGCTCCCGACGGAACCGTGGAACAAAAGATCGGCGATTTCTACACGGCGTGTATGGATTCCGCAAAGATCGACGTTGCGGGAATTCATCCGCTCGATAACGAAATGGCGCGCATCGCAAATATTTCGGATCGCGCATCGCTGGTCGTGGAGATCGCCCGCCTGCAAGGTATGGGCGTGCATGCGGCGTTCAATTTCGGATCGACCATCGATTTCAAAAACAGCGCGGAGCAGACGGGCGGCGCGGAGCAAGGCGGAATCGCGCTGCCCGATCGCGACTACTACACGAAGACAGATGACAAATCGAAATCAATTCAAGTCGGGTACCAAAAACATATCGCAAAAATGATGGCGCTTGCCGGTGATACCGAGCGCGCGGATGCCGAAGCACAAATTGTGATGCAGCTCGAGGCAAAATTCGCAGCCGCGTCGATGACGCGAGTGGAGCGGCGCGATCCATCTTCGCAATATCACCGCATGGGTTGGGATGAGCTGAAAGCCCTCACTCCGGATTTCGATTGGGAGGCCTATTTTAGGGACCTTGGATTTGCCGGAATTCGAGTCGTCAATGTCGGCCAGCCGGAATTCTTCAAACAGTTTGACGCGCGGCTCAAAGATGTGTCCCTCGACGATTGGAAAGTGTATTTGCGCTGGGAATTGATTCACACCTCGGCGCCCACTCTTTCGCAGGCGTTCGTGGACGAAAATTTTGATTTCTTCGGAAAGACGCTCACAGGCACGCAGGAACAACAGCCGCGCTGGAAGCGCTGTGTTGCTGCAACCGATCATGAATTGGGCGAAGCGCTCGGACAGAAATATGTGGAGCGAGTTTTTCCGCCAGCCGCGAAAACGCGCGCGTTGGAAATGGTTCACAACCTGATTGATGCGATGCGAGCAGACATTCAATCGATTGACTGGATGAGCGCTCCCACTCGCGCGCAAGCTCTGGCGAAGTTGAATACGCTTATGCTGAAGATCGGATACCCCGATAAGTGGATCGATTACGCCACCTACCGCGTGAATCGCGACTCGTATGCCGGAAATACTTTTCACGGAAATGAATTCGCATTTCATCGCGACCTGAAGAAAATTGGCGAGCCTGTGGATCGCGCCGAATGGCAACTCTCGCCGCCGACCGTGAATGCTTATTACAACCCTCAATTTAATGAGATTGTTTTTCCGGCTGGGATCTTGCAGCCGCCGATGTTTGATCCAAAGGCTGATGACGCACTGAACTATGGCGCGATGGGCGCGGTGATCGGGCACGAGTTGACGCATGGGTTCGACGATCAAGGAAGACAATTCGATGCGAAGGGAAATTTGAGAGACTGGTGGACACCGGAAGACGCGCAAAATTTCAACGATCGCGCGCTGTGCATTGAAAAACAGTTCGATGCATTCACGGTGCAGGGCGACCTGCACGAAAACGGAAAGCTGGTATTGGGTGAATCCATCGCGGATCTTGGCGGTCTGGTGATCGCACACGCTGCGTTCGAAATGACCGCCGAAGCGAAGAGCACCGCGATGAAAGAAGGATTCACGCCAGAGCAGCGGTTCTTCGTTGCGTTCGGGCGAGTGTGGGGCGGAGTTTCGCGTCCGGAATTTGAACGCATGCTCGCGACTGCGGACGTGCATCCACTCTCGCGATTCCGCGGGCCTGCGGCGATGTCGAACATGCCGGAATTCGCGGCCGCCTTCGGATGCAAAGCGGGCGACGCGATGGTGCGCTCCGGAGAAGAACGCTGCCGTATCTGGTGAGGATTTGTACGAGGAGGAAAAGTGAAGAGAATTTGCGGCGGAAGTTTGGCAGTCGCATGTGTTTTCGCGATCGCAGCCTTCGCAGTTCCTGTGCTTGCGCAGAGTTCCACACAAGTACAACAAGATACCGACATATTGAGCGGGAAGGTGGAACCCACCGGAGCCTGGACGGCGACACTGAAATCCGCCGAATACACGATACAGAACTTCACTTTCAAGACTGGCGAAAAACTTCCCGCGATGAAGCTGCACTACTACACGGTTGGCTCGCCGCACCGCGACGCCGCGGGAAAAGTAGATAACGCGATTCTGCTACTGCACGGCACCGGCGGATCGGGCCGGCAATTCCTCACTTCCTATTTTGGCGGAGTTGCGTTTGGGGCCGACCAAGTTTTGGATGCGCAAAAATATTTCATCATCATGCCGGACAACGTGGGGCACGGCCGTTCGTCGAAACCGAGCGACGGACTGCGCGCGAAATTTCCGCATTACGATTACGACGATATGGTGCTCGCGCAACACATGCTCATCACTACTGGATTGAATCTGAATCATTTGCTCCTCGTCATGGGCACGTCCATGGGCTGCATGCACTCCTGGGTGTGGGGCGAAACTTATCCTGATTTCATGGATGGGCTGGTACCCCTCGCGTGCGAGCCCGTGGAAATTGCGGGACGAAACCGCATCATGCGCAAAATGGCGATGGACGAAATCACCAGCGATCCGGAATATAAAAATGGAAATTACAAAATGCAGCCACACGGACTGCAAGGCGCGCTCGACATTCTGCTGCTCATGGGAAGCGCTCCGCTGCAGTGGCAGAAAAATTATCCGACGCGCGACAAAGCCGATGCGTATCTCGATGATCAAATCAAGACGCGTATGGCGACGACGGACGCGAATGACATGCTGTACGCATTCAACGCTTCACGGAACTACAATCCCGATGCCAAACTCGAATTAATTCAGGTGCAGGTGCTGTTCATTAATTCCGCCGACGATCAAATCAATCCGCCAGAACTTGGAATCGCCGAACGCGAAATTCAAAAAGTGAAAAACGGGCGATTCGTGATGATTCCCATCAGCGATCAGACGACCGGACACAGCACGCACAGCCATCCCGCGATTTGGGGAAGCTATCTGGAAGCGATGCTAAATTCGCTGGGCCATTAAAATCAGGGATGAATAAAAAAGAGGCGCCACCCTTGGCGCCTCTTCAATCACGATTCAACCAAAACTACTTCGCAAAAACTCCTACGCAGCCGCTGGCGCGATCTTATTTGGGCTGCCCATTGCCGGAAGCGAATTGGCCGGCATTGGCGGGCAAGTAGGGTACGTAGCGGCGCCGCAGTTCAGAAACCGTCATGGTGCCCTCGGTGACCTTATCGGCGATGAGAGAGCCATCCTGCTGTTTGTGGGAGACGATGTAAACGGTGTCTCCCGATCGCAGATCGGTGAGTTTGAGCGCTTTGCCGTGCTCGTCAGCGAACAGAGTTTTATCGCCAATATTCATGATCTGGCTGATCTCAGTGGCTTGAAGAAGCACAAGGACATGCTTGGTCCGGTCTATGGATGAAATGACGAAGAATTCATCGCCGGTTTTTGCTAATTTCTGCGCGAACGCGCGCGGCGCACACACGCCGAGCAACATCCCGAACGAAACAAAACTCAAGAGCATCGATTTTCGAAAATTATTCATAACGTAGCGCCTCGATAGGATCCATCGACGCGGCTTTGCGCGCCGGGTAGTAGCCAAATGTAATGCCGACAACCGCGGAAAAAATCACGGCAATGAAAACAGCCATCAACGGAATTGTGGTGGGCCACTTCAATGCGCTCGAGACAAGGCTCGACGCCAGGAAGCCAAAGATCACGCCTATGGCTCCTCCGAACATGCTGAGCACGACTGCCTCGCTTAAGAACTGACGCTGCACATCCAATTCGGTGGCACCGACTGCGATGCGCACGCCGATCTCGCGAGTACGCTCGGTGACTGAGACGAGCATGATGTTCATGATGCCGATGCCGCCGACGACGAGAGATACGGACGCGATCGCGGCCAGAAGTAATTCCATCACGCGAACAGTTTGCTCTCGAGTCGCCGCCAAATCCTGAGGGCTGCGGATGATGAAATCATCGTCAGCGTTGGAGCGAAGGTGATGCCGCTGGCGAAGCAGGAGTTCGATCTGCTTTTGCGCGGCGTCCATCGTATCCGGCGAAATTGCGGAGACTGCGATGTTCTGAAGCCAGGTGATGCCGCTCAGCTTTTTCTGAACTGTGGTGTACGGCATGATGACGGTGTCGTCTTCATCGTTGCCGAACGCGGCCGACTGCCCTTTGGGAGAAAGAAGCCCGATGATCTCGAACGGGAGGTTGGAAACGCGAATCGTTTTTCCCACCGGGTCTTGTGTCCCGAAAAGATTGGTGGCAACCGTTTGACCGATCAAACAAACGTCAGCGGAGGTGTCAACATCGTGCTGGCCAAAGTTTGTACCGCGAGTGAGCGGCCAGTGACGAATCGAAAGATAATCCGGACCGACGCCGCTGGACCGAGTGAACCAGTTTTGATTCTGATAGACCACCTGAACGCCGGCGTTGACGCCCGGTGAAACGCGGCTCACAGATGAAATATTTTCCAGGATGGCCTTCGCATCATCGAGAATCAAAGTTTTTGTTGCGCCGCTGCCGAGACGAACACCCATCGACGTGACGTTGCCTGCGGTGATGTAAAGCAAATTGTCACCAAGAGCTGCAATTTGCTGCTGCACCTGGTCGGAAGCGCCTTCGCCGATGGCGACCGTGCAAATCACGGCTCCCACGCCGATGATGATGCCAAGCATGGTGAGCGCGGTGCGCATTTTGTTGCGCGCCAGCGATCGGAGCGCAAGGCGAAGTACTTCGCGGGGATTCATGCTCTACCTTCCGCCTCGTCCGCCGGGTCCGCCGCGGCCCTGCTGTTGCGGAGTCAAAGGATTGCGGCCGGCCTGGGCGTTTTTGTTTCCGCCCTCCTGTAAGGTTACGAGCTGCATTCCTTCGGTGAGGTCACCCTCAATCATTTGCGTTTGGTTGTAATCGGTGATGCCAACGCGAACGGCGTGTGGCTTGAGCTTGTTATCGGGCTGCTCAAGGGTCCACACCACCTGCCAGCCGCCGATGTGAGTGGCATAAGCTTCGCGGCGAATATTGTTTTGTTTGTAGAGATCCTGCAAATCTTTGAACGCCATATCTGGAGTAAACGAAAGAGCGGCGTTTGGAATTCGAAGGGCGTCTTGCGCGTGCCCAGTCGGAATTGTTACGTACGCTGTCTCTCCGGGAAGCAACTTTTCGTCGGGATTCTCGAAGTCGATGACCGTGTCATAGGTAACCACGTTTTGCACCGTGTAGGCATTCAAGTGAATATTGTTTACGCGGCCGTGAAAAATCTCATTTGGGAAGGCGTCCACTTGAAAGGTGATATCGGTACCGCCGCGAATGGAACCAGTATCAGATTCGTCAGTCTTCGCGTAGAGCTGCATACGCTTCAGGTCTTGCGCGATGGTGAAGACCTGCGGCGCCTGAAGAGAAGCGGCGACAGACTGGCCAACGGTGATGTTTCGCGCGGTGATGGTGCCGTCGATCGGAGAAATAATCACCGTATATAGAAGATTGGTTTCCGCTTGCTTCAGAGCGCCTTCGCTGGCTTCGACCTGCGCTTTGGCCGAATCGTATTGCGCGACTGCTTGCGCTTCTTGTGATTTCGCCTGGTTCAATTGGGCAGCGCCACCAACGACGGCGGCCTCGGCTTGGGCTGTGGTGGAACCAGCAAGATCGGCTTGATCCTTGGTGTAGATTCCCGCAGTGGAAAGATCGGTGACCCGCTTGCCATTGACCTCGGCATAGTTCGCATCAGCCTTGAGCTTATCCACATTGGCCTGATCCATCGAGATGGTGGCCTTCGAAGATTCGATATTTGCCTGCAAATTGCGGACGTTGGCCTGAGCATTCGTCAAGTTGCCCTGTGCGGTGATGTACTGCGCTTCGTAATAAGAAGGATCCAGAAGCGCGAGAACCTGCCCGGCCTTCACGCGGGTGTTGTAATCCGCGAAGACATACTGGACCGTGCCCGAAACGAATGAGCCGACGGGAACCGTGGTCAGCGGGTTAATGATGCCGGTCGCCTGCACGACCGAAGTGATATTGCCTTTCGACACCGCGGCGGTCTGATACCGGATGTCGTTTCCGTGGCTCTTCAGCGCGAAGCCCGTGGGAACGACGATGATCAACAAAAGACCGAGGAGCGTGGCAAACCTGTGGTTGCTAATGAAATTCGGTAGTTTCATATAGGGGTTGTCCTATTCTTAGGACGCATGCGGTTCGCGCGCGGTTTCTATTGAATCGAGATGCCCAGCGTGCCGCGCGGCGTCCTCACCTTACTTCCTTTGCCTGTTCACCTGCTTGCCTGATTCTGATCCGATTACCGCCATCGGTCTGGTGATAAGGGGCGGGAGTATACTCCATCTTTTCTAATCGTGTGAACCCAAGTTGGGTACGGTAGGATTCAGAACCCCGGTACAACAGACCCCTCGGAATCCTTGAGGGAAATGGCCATTATTTGGGTTTGTTAGGAGCATGATTCCCCGTGAAATCAACCGTAAGATGCTGATTGTATTATATTTAAATCGAAGGAACGGATGACGGCACCCCTAGGGGTTGTTTTTGTAAAGTGATGATACTACAGGGGTTATCTAGTACTATTACTAAAAACTTGTTGATTCTAAAGGAGCTAGGTCTGTTTTGGGAGTGTTTTTTGAGTGATTTCAACGTCGCATCTTGACGACGGCCGAATAGTTGAACCTAATGGATTCGACCATGTCTGACATTACTAGTAGCTCCTTCTGGTCTTCCCGCAGGTCCAAGTTTTCGCTCCCGATGCGAACACAAATCTAGGCATCTGGCAGTCTCGATATCCACCCGGAGGCTTTATTGGGCGGTTTAGGATTTGTAATAAAAATTTTGCGAGGCCGCAGCCACGAATGGCTGCCCTAGAATTGCAAAGGCCCGAGCTTTTGGCTCGGGCCCGATAATTCCCTGCATTGAAGGTAGCAGGATTAGCGCTCATTGTCCATCGAAATTGCTCAGCCGACGGCGGCCGATAGTGTGGCGTTCGGTATTGGGAGCGGAATGACCGATTCGAGGCTCTCGCTAGATTGAGTATTTTTATTTGTGAGTCTGGGTTAGACTATTGGCTCGTCTTTCGGGACGAATAGAAATGCACCGCTCACACCTAACGCAGCGCTTGTTCGTCGCGATGGCCGTGATGTTGTTGGTCGCAGCGACATTTGCGGCGGGCGTGTGCCACGATCACCACGGAGCTTCTGAGACTACCTGCCAGATTTGCCATGTTGGCCATCAGCCGGTGGACCAGCCCCTGGTATCTAACCGCGTAGTTTCGCCGATGATTGTGGCGACGGCGCAACTGGTTGCCGATCCGATTCCCGTTAGTGGACCGGCGCTACGCGTTATCGGTTCCCGCGCACCTCCCCTCAGCTAATTCCTTAACGAACGCTCGAACGGAGCGTTTGCTTACCCGTTGGATCCGCTGCGGCACATTTGCGTTCGCGAAATGTCTTTTCGCGCGCGAACCTGCCGATTGAATGCGGGGTCCACCCGAATCCGCCAAAGCTATTTGAATTTATGGAGAAGAGCAGGTGCTTATGGCACACCCAGATCGAAATTCAGGATTTCCAAATTGGAGCATCCGCCGCGACAGAGTGGCGCGAGCGGTCACGAAAATCGTGTCACGCAGCTGCGCGGTGGCATTGGTGTTTGCATGCTTGATGGGTGGGGCGCGACAGGCGGATGCGCAGAAGCAGAAGATGCCGCCGATTCCGCCTACGAATCCCACGGCGCCACCACCTGCTCCGCCAGCGAGCATGCCGGCGGAAATGAAGGTTTCGCTGGACCAGGCGGTGGAGCTGGCCATTTCTCACAACCACGCGCTGGCGGCACAACGCAGCACGATTGATCAAAGCAAAGCGCAGGAGATTACGGCGAATTTGAGGCCGAACCCGACGATTTCCTGGGACACGCAATTCCTGCCGCTTTTCAGTCCAAGCAATTTCACGGCGACATATTTCAAGGATGACGCGCAATTCGACCTGGGACTTGGCTACCTGTTTGAACGCGGGAAGAAACGACAACACAGGCTGCAGGCGGCGCAGGATCAGACGAGCGTAGTGCGGTCGCAAGTGGACGACGACCAGCGG
Organism: uncultured Acidobacteriota bacterium; assembly: GCA_963785395.1. Lineage (GTDB taxonomy): Bacteria > Acidobacteriota > Terriglobia > Acidiferrales > UBA7541 > DASTCZ01. Next base: position 14,430 of record CAWAVH010000007.1, read on the forward strand.
ACGACGATTTTCAATGTTGCATCGCAATTCATCAATGCGCTGCTGGCGGAATCAACTTTAAGTTTTGCGGAACAGGATCTGAAGAGTTTTCAGCAGACGGTGAACATCAGCGAAGAGCGGCGCAAGGCGGGCGATATGAGCGAGGCAGACCTGCTGAAAATCAAGCTGCAGATGCTGCAGTTCCAGACGGATGTTTCGGCGGCGAGACTGGCGCGAGTGCAGGCGCTGGCGGCGTTGCGGCAATTGATGGGATTTGAATCGGTTCCGGAAAATTACGAAGTGGCCGGCGATTTGAATTACGAACCTGTGAAGAGGAGCCTGGAAGATTTGGAATCGCTGGCGCTGCGATCGCGTCCGGATCTAGTTGCGGCGCAACGCGGAGTGGTGGCGGCACAGAGCCAGGAATCGCTGGCGCAGGCGAACGGCAAGCGCGATTTAAACGTGTCGTTTGATTTCACGCACACCAACGACGTGAACTCCGGCGCATTTTTCTTCAACATCGACCTGCCGATCTTCGACCGAAACCAGGGCGAGATCGCGCGGACGCGATATGCGATTACGCAGGCGCAAGAGCAGGAGCACGAAGCTTCGGAGCAAGTTGTGAGCGATGTGGTGGAGGCGTTTGGGAATCTGCGGGAGAACGACGAAATCATTCAACTGTATGTTTCGGGTTATGTAGACCAAGCCAAGGAATCGCGAGACATCAGCGAGTACGCGTACCAGCGCGGTGCAGCAAGCCTTTTGGATTTTCTAGATTCGGAACGGAGCTACCGATCAAACCAACTCGCCTACCGGCAAGCGCTGGCGAGCTATATGACGGCAGTGGAGCAACTGCGGGAAGCAGTGGGAACGAGGAACGTACAATGATGACACAACGCAATCATCTTAAAAATTATTTGGCGATATTGCTGGGGCTCGCCATCGCTCCTGTGAGCGGAGTTTTGCTCGCGGGATGCGGGAAGGCAGGAGAAAGCGCGTCGCAAATGACTTCGTACACGGCGAGCGAGGCGAAGGTGGACACCGCTGAATTATTTACGGTGCCGCAGGATCAGATGCCGCACGTGCAGGTGGTGGACGTCGCGAAGCAGGCGATTTCGCGCGAACTTCATCTGACGGGCGCGGTGTCGTACAACGCGTTCAAAACGACGCCGGTTTTTTCGGCGGTGGGCGGCCCGGTACACGAAATTCTGGTGTCGCCGGGGCAAAACGTGACGGCGGGGCAGACGCTGCTCACAGTGAACAGTCCTGATTATTCGATGGATCGCTCGGCGTACTTGAAGGCGCGCGACGCGTATCAACTTGCGGACAAGCAATACCAACGCTCGAAAGATTTGTACGAGCATAAAGCGATTGCAGAAGCGGATTTGCAAGCAGCGGAATCCGCGCGGACGCAAGCACAAGCAGATATGGAATCGAGCGCGGATGCGCTGCGTGTGCTGGGAATTAATGATCCGGAAACGCTGGTGAAAAATCCGCCTTCGGCGCAGGTGCCGCTGCTCGCACCGGTCTCAGGGGAAGTTACGGATCGTCTCGTGGGACCGGGGCAACTGCTGCAAGCGGGCGCGACACAATGCTTCACTATTTCGGATATGAATTCGGTGTGGGTCCTGGTGAACGTTTATCAGAACGACCTGGCAGCGATTCGGGTGGGCGATCCGGTGGACATTACGACCGATGCGTATCCGGACAAGTTTCACGGAAAGATTTCGTATGTGGCCGCAACGGTGGATCCAAACACCCGCACACTGCAAGCGCGAATCGTGACTGAAAATCCGGGCGAAAAGTTGAAGAACAATATGTATGTGAATGCGACGGTGCGAGCCGGGACGATCCAAAACGCACTAGTAGTTCCAGACGATTCGGTGCTGCGCGATACCGAGAATCAACCGTTTGTGTACAAGCAGGTTTCTGGAAATCAATTCGCGCGGGAAGCAGTAACGCTCGGAGACAGTATCGCAGGAAAGACGCAGATTCTGAGCGGCCTGAAACCGGGCGACCGAGTCGTCGCCGAGGGCGGCGTGTTTCTGCAATTCAAAAATTCGCTGCAACACTAAAGAGGGCGGAGCCTATCTATGATTCATCGAATCGTACAATTCGCCCTGCGGCAGCGGTTTCTAGTGCTGATCATGACTTTTCTGGTGATCGTCGCAGGGGCGATCTCATTCCAGAGAATGCCGGTGGATGCGTATCCGGATTTGTCGCCGCCGATGGTGGAATTGATTACGCAATGGCCGGGACACGCGGCGGAAGAAGTGGAACGACAGACCACGCTGCCGCTGGAACTGGCGATGAACGGAACGCCGAATCTGGCGGTGATGCGTTCGATTTCGCTGTACGGCTTGAGCGATGTGATCCTGACTTTTGCCGACGGGACCGATCCGTATTTCGCGCGCGAGGTTGTGTTTCAGCGAATTGCGGATGCGTCGCTGCCTACCGGTGTAGCTCCCAGCATGTCGCCGCTGTTTAGCCCTAGCGGACTCGTGTATCGCTACGTAATTGAGAGCCCGGACCGGACTCCACAGGAATTGCACACCTTTGAGGATTGGATCATCGAGCGCGCGTACCGGTCTGTCCCGGGAGTTGCGGACGATTCTGGGTTTGGCGGGCCGACGATGCAGTACCAGGTACTGCTCGATCCGGCGAAGCTGTATGGGTATCACATTCCGGTGGTGCAGGTATTGAACGCGTTGACGGTGAATAACTCAAACACCGGCGGCGGATTTTATTCGCAGGGCGGGCAATTTTATTACGTGCGCGGATTGGGATTGCTGCGGAACACCGAAGACATCGGCGACGTGGTGGTGGGAAGCCAGAACGGTACTCCGATACGCGTGAAAGATATCGCGAACGTGGAGATTGGACACGCGCCGCGGCTGGGAATTTTTGGATTCATGAAAAACGATGATGCCGTGGAAGGCGTCATCCTGATGCGCACGGGAGAACAGACGCAGAATGTTTTGAAAGGGGTGGAGCAGGAAACGGAAATTCTGAATACGCAGATTCTTCCGCCGGACGTGAAAGTGCGTCCGTATTACGACCGAAGCGATTTGGTACGCGTGACGACAGATACGGTGGAAGGAAATTTGCTGCGCGGAATGGCGCTAGTGCTGATCGTGCTCATATTTTTTCTGGTGAGCATCCGCGCGGCGGTGATTACGGCGCTTACGATTCCGCTGGCGCTGCTCTTCGCGTTTATTTTTCTGCATGCAACCGGCGAAATGGCGAACTTGCTTTCGATCGGAGCCATCGATTTCGGAATCATCATCGACGGCACCATCGTGATGGTGGAAAACATTTATCGCGAACTCGCCGAGCGAAAGGATCAGTCGTACGAACTGCGTGACGTGATTCTTTCGGCTGCTCGCGATGTGGACCGGCCGATTTTTTATTCCATTGCGGTAATCGTGGCGGGTTTTCTGCCGATTTACGCGCTCACCGGACCCGCGGGAAAACTGTTTCATCCGATGGCAAACACGATGGCATTCGGGTTATTGGGCGCGCTGGTGTTCACGCTCACTTTTGTGCCGGTGCTGACTTCGTATTGGTTCAAGTCTGGAGTGAAAGAGACGCGGAACGTAATTTTCGACTGGGTGCGCGACCGCTACGCGGTGCTACTCGACTGGTGCCTGGGGCATCCGGCGATAACGATGATCGGAGCGACGCTGATTTTCGGAGCGACACTGCTGATCGTGCCTTTTATCGGCGGCGAATTCCTACCGCACCTTGATGAAGGGGCGCTGTGGATACGGGCAACGATGCCGTACACGATTTCATTTGAACAAGCGGCAGCGTTCTCGCCGAAAATTCGCGACATTCTGATGACGTATCCGCAGGCGACGATTATCGCTTCGGAATTGGGGCGGCCCGATGACGGAACCGATCCCACCGGATTTTTCAACGATGAGTTCTATATGGGACTCAAGCCCTACGGAGATAAATCGTGGAAGGAAGGATCGATCCACACCAAGGCGGAGCTTACAGCGGACCTCGATCGCAAGTTGAGCGCGTATCCCGGCGTTATTTTTAATTACACGCAGCCTGCCGAAGATGCCGTGGACGAGGCTCTGACGGGGCTGAAGAGTTCGCTGGCGGTGAAAGTTTTCGGGCCCGATCTCGAAGTGCTGCAACAAAAGGCGGTGGAGATAAAAAATATTCTCGCTCAAACACCGGGATTCACGGAACTGACGGTGGTGCGCGAGCTGGGGCAGCCGAGTTTGATCGTGGATGCGGATCGAGACAAGATCGCGCGCTACGGCATCAACGTGGCCGATGTGGAGAACGTGGTGCAGGCGGCGATAGGCGGGCAGGCGGCGACGCAGGTGATTCAAGGAGAAAAATTATTTGATCTGGTTGTGCGAATGAAGCCGGAATACCGTTCGAGCGCGACGGAAATTGCTGGACTGCTGGTGCCAACTCCATCGGGGCAACAGGTGCCGCTGTCTCAACTGGCGACGATTACGGAGAGTTCCGGCGCATCGTTTATTTATCGCGAAAATAATTCTCGGTACATCGGGATTCAGTTTTCGATCGAGGGGCGCGACCTGGAAGGAATCGTGCGGGCGGGGCAGGCGAGCGTCTCGAAAAGTGTGCAGCTTCCACCCGGTTACCGGCTCGATTGGGGCGGCGAATACAGCGAATTGCTGGCGGCAAAATCGCAGCTTGTAATTATTGGTCCGCTGGCGGTGCTGTTGATCTTCATGATTCTTTTCGCTCTGTACGGAAATTTCAAATTCCCGGTTTCGATCGCTCTCGGAGTGGTGATGACGGAACCGGTAGGCGCGCTGATTGCGCTGAGGTTGACGCACACGCCGTTTAGCGTGTCGAGCATTTTGGGATTGCTGGCGCTGCTTGGCGTTTCGGTGGAAACCGCGGTGATCTTGGTGAGCTACATCAATAAGCTTCGTTTGGAAGGCATGTCGATTCCATTGGCGACGCGCGAAGCGTCTTTGTTGCGGCTGCGGCCAATCATGATGACGGCGCTGGTGGCGTGTTTGGGATTGTTGCCCGCGGCGATGTCAACCGGAGTGGGAAGCGATACACAGAAACCGTTTGCGATTGTTGTTGTGGCGGGATTGGTGTCGCGACTGTTGCTGGGATTTTTTGTGAACCCCGTGCTGTATCAAGTGGTCGCGCGCGAAGGCGATGTGCTGCAAGTGTGATGCGGCTTCATTTTTTTGTTGCAGAGTGGAACACACAGCGTGCGTTTCCGTCTACGTTAGACGCTGAGTTTGAGCGAGTTCACTGTTTGGATGAAATTTTTGGCGAATGTGTTTTTTCTCTTGAAGCTTGGCGGAATTCGATTCTAGGATACGTTCGATGGTATTGCGTCGATTCCGCTGGCCACAAATGAAGCGCGTTTCAAAATCCGATCTTACGCGTCACGGGAACTCTTCCGGATTTACCCGGATGTTGTTGTGCGCGGCTGCGCTGGCGTTGCTGATCACGATCGTTGCCGGAGGTATCTGGCACGTTCACAGCAGTCCTGAAGCCGCAGCTGCTTGTACCGCGTGCCACATCGGGCACGCGCCTGCAATTACCGGATTCACTGTTGATGTAGTTTCGCCTGAGCCTGTTGTGATTGGCTCGGTTATCTAATACGGCGCCGATTTTTCGCGCGGCGCCTGTATGTTCCTCGAAGACCTCTCGCGCGCCTCCTGTAACCGCGTAGTCGCAGCCTAAAAACCCAGGAAAGAGAAACCGCCGGCGCCATCGCGCTGATGGCGATTTCGGCATTCACTCAACCGTGGTTGGCGCGGGCTATGGGCCCATCCAGGAGGAGATGATGTTGGGACGCAAATATTTTGCTGCATTACTGGTGGTGTGTTCGTTTTTTGCTGTGGCATTGGCGGTTCATGCGCAAGGCGCGAATTCCGGAACAATTTCGGGAGTCGTGAAGGATCCATCCGGGGCGGCTGTGCCGAACGCCATTGTTGAGATCCAGTACGTCGTCAGCGGATTCGATCGGGAATGCGAAAACCGACAACCAGGGCGGATTCACTTTTTCAAACGTTCCGTTTAATTCCTACCATCTCACGGTGAAGGCTTCCGGGTTCGCGGATTACACACAGGACGTGGATTTACGATCCTCGGTGCCGGTTTCGGTAGGAATCGGTTTGAAAGTTGCGGGCTCCACAACAACCGTGACGATAACTGGCGAAGCTGCGGACCTGATCGAAAATACTTCCACGGATCACACGGATGTCGACAAGGATTTGTTCGACAAGGTTCCGTTGGAGAGCCAATCGTCGTCGCTAAGTTCGCTGGTGACGCTGACCACTGCGGGGGTGGCAGCCGATTCGAACGGTTTGTTTCACGGGCTCGGAGATCATGCGTCGAATTCTTTCTCCGTCGATGGGCAGCCGATCACCGATCAGCAGAGCAAAATATTTTCGAATCAGCTGCCGTCAGATGCGGTGCAATCGCTGGAAGTAATCGAAGGCGCGCCGCCCGCAGAGTATGGGGACAAGACCAGCCTCGTGATCGTGGCGACTACGCGATCCGGGCTTGGCGTGACCGAGCCGCACGGCAGCATCACGAGTTCGTATGGAAGTTTTGGGACACCTACGGCGGGATTTGATTTTCTGGATGGAGGAGCGAAGTGGGGAAACTTTGTGTCCTTGAGCGGGTTGGATACTGGACGATTTCTCGACGGGCCTGAACTGACAGTGATCCACGACAAGGGTAACGAGGAGAATTTTTTTGATCGCGTGGATTTCAAGCTGTCGGATAAAGATACGCTTCAACTTAATTTGGGATTCACGCGATCGTGGATCCAGAATCCCAACTCCTTTGACGCAGAGAACGCGACCGGATGGGTTCCTCCGGCGGGGCTAGGCTCGCCGCTCGTCGTAGATGTGAGCCAGGCATGCCCAGCTGGGCAGACGGAATCTTGCGGTGGCGTAGGTCCAAACGGACTTCCGATCCCAGCGCAGGATCAGAGGTCGCAAATCAGGACGTTTAATATTGCGCCGACCTTTACACATCTCATTAGCACCACTTCGTTGGCGACGTTTGGCGCATTTTACCGGCAGGACGAATATAACTATTACCCGAGCGCGGATCCATTTTCTGACTTAACGCCAGGCTTGCAGACGCAGAGCATCGCGCAAGATCGCAGACTCTCGAACGCGGGGCTGCGTGGCGACTACTCGTATGTAAAGGGCGTGAATAATTTAAAAGCTGGGATTACTTACGAGCAGACGTTCATCACGGAAAACGATTTCATTGGAATCGTGGACCCTACGTTCAATCCAGTTTGTGACAACGCCGATGGAAGTATCAACATCAACCCGCTAATCGTGAGCCAGACGCAGTGCGGCGGTACATTGAATCCTGGGGGTTCGGCGGACCCGGCATTTCAACCATTACTCGCGTGTCTCGATCTGACGCGATCGAACGCTGCGGCGCACTTGCCCGTATCGGATGGTTGCTCCGCTGGCCAAAGCCTAAGCGCTCCGGATTATTTTCGCGGTCATGGCGACATAAAAGAGCTTTCGATGTATGTGCAAGACACAATTTCAAAGGACAACTGGTCTTTCAATCTCGGCATTCGCGGCGATTTGTATAACGGATTCACCGTTGCGGCGCAGCCGGAGCCGCGGGTGGGTGTCGCATACAACGTCAAGAAGACCGGAACTGTGTTGCGGATTTCGTATGCGCGCACGATGGAGACGCCCTTCAACGAAAATCTGGCGCTTGCGAGCGAGGGTTGCAACGATCCCGTTATCAATCTCGTGATGGCTACGGTTCAGGGCTACCCATGCTTGAATGTGCCGCTCGCACCTGGTTGGCGAAATGAGTTTCACGCAGGATTCGAGCAGGCGTTCGGCAGATATTTTGTTTTGAGCGGTGAATACATTTGGAAGTACACGCATTACGCGTACGACTTCAGCGTGCTGGGAAATACTCCGATCACGTTTCCGATTGAGTGGCAGAGTTCCAAGATCCCTGGGTACACGGTTCGTGGAAGCTTGCCGAATTTTCACGGCGTGAGCGCATACGTCGTGATGGCGCACGTGGCTGCGCGATTCTTCGGGCCGCAAGTTACGGGGATTGGAGCGACGCCGTCAGGAGCGGGAAACACGGCGGTGTTTCGTATCGACCACGACGAAAACTTCGACGAGACAACTCACGTGCAGTATCAACCGTGGAAGCGCGGGCCGTGGTTCGGATTTAACTGGCGATACGACAGCGGACTCGTGGCTGGGCCGGTTCCATGCGCAGGGGATTTGACGAACTGCGCGAACGGACCGAACGGGAGCGATTCTGTTGTCGATGTTTCCGGACTGAGTCCCGACCAGCAGTTTGAGGCGGGACTTTTCTGCGGATCCGTTAAGGCTACTCCGACGACTCCTATCAGTTCGAGTCTTGGTGCGGATTTGTGTCCTGCGTCGTCATACGGTTCCAACCTGGTGAAGATTCCCGCAGCTGGAACAGAAAACGACGATCACAATCCGCCGCGCATCGCCCCGCGCAATCTTTTTGATGCGACGATCGGCGACGACAACTTGTTCGGTGGCGATCGCCGCAAGTGGAGTCTGCGATTCACGGTCATAAATTTCACTAACAAAGTGGCGCTCTACAACTTCCTCTCGACGTTTAGCGGAACCCACTATGTGAGTCCGCGAACAGAGACGATCGAACTAGGATTCCACTTCTAAAGAATGAGGGATGCTGTTCTCGCCAGACCCTGTCGCGAAATGCGCTGGGTCTTGGCGAGCGATGGTCGCAATTCGTTATGTGTTTTTGAGTCGCTTAGCGTTCGGAGAATTGACCGGTCATACCGAAGTAACGAAAGAGTTGTCTGATGCCGGCGATTAAAAGAGGCGATCTCACGATGTCGGATATGGTGGTGCTCCGCCTACTCGGGGAGCGCCCCATGCACGGCCACCAGGCGAGCCTTGAGCTCGCGCGGCGCAAACTCCGCACGTGGACCGGAGTTTCGCGCCCGCAGGTCTATTGGTCGCTGAACAAGCTTGAGAAGATGGGGTTGATTTGCGCGGTAGAAAATGGCGACGTGCCACCGCCGCGGCAGCGCCGCGTATTCACACCCACCCTTGAGAGTGGCAAGGCTCTCGAAAAATCGCTGAGCCGCAAGTACTGGACAACGCAGAGCCCGCGACCGGTATTTCTAGCGTGGATCGCGCTCGCACACGACCTAGCGCCAGAATTGCTGCGGCGACAAGTTCGGCGGCGGACGGACTTCATCGAGAGAGAGCTTGCGCGAGAAAAAAACATGCGCCGGTTGTCACTCAAGGAAGGCCGAACGCAGTCGCAGGCGATCGACTGGGTGATGGGGTTAAACATAGACCAACTTGAGAGCGAGCTTCGGTGGCTTCGAAAGTGGGAGTTGCGAGCCTCAAGTGGTCCGCGAAGCGAAGCCAAGAGAATGCAGCGAAGAGCATCTTGAGAAAATCGCTCTCGACTTCCTCATGAAAGCAGGACGTCTCCCTCGCAAGCCGTTCCCAGTGCTAACATTCCTATCCGGTGCGTATCTCGAACAAATTTTGCGGATTGGCTGCTTTCTTCGTGCTTACGATCGTCGCGACATTTGTGCCAATCGCCTCAACACGCGCGCAGCAAATGAATCAGTCACCTGTTGCCCTGCATTCCGAAGCGACGGTTACGGGCTACACGCTTTCTCCTGGAAAACTTCAAGCTTCCATCGATCTTGCGCGGATTGGACGCGAACTGTACTTCGCCGAATTTGCGATGAGCATTGTTGCGTTACTTGCGTTGCTTCGCTTGGGAGTGATCGCGAAATTTCGCGACTGGGCTGAAGCGGCGAGCCGGTTTCGAATTGTGCAGGCTGCGGTCTTTTCATTTCTGCTGCTCTTTACCCTACATATTTTTTCGCTGCCTCTTCATGCGCGCGGACACATGCTGGTGCTCCACTACAATCTATCGGTGCAGAGCTGGAGCTCGTGGCTCGCCGATAATTTAAAGGGTGAACTCATCACGATTGCGATTGGCGCGCTACTCGCTTGGGTTGCGTTTGCTTTTCTGCGGCGCAGTCCGCGCAATTGGTGGATCGGAGTGTGGTGCATTGCAGTGCCGCTGACGATTGCGGGGGCATTTCTTGAGCCGCTCGTGGTTGAGCCGATGTTCTACGATTTCCGGCCGCTGGCCGCTTCGCACGCGGAGTTAACGCGGAAGATCGAGGAAGTATCGGCGCGCGCTGGCGTGGAAATCCCACCGGATCGAATCTACGAAATGCTTGCGAGCCGGAAACTCAATGAGCTGAACGCATACGTTACCGGGATCGGTGCTTCGAAACGCGTGGTGATGTGGGACACGCTGCTGGCAAAGATGAACGACGATGAAGCGCTTTTCGTGTTCGGGCACGAGCTTGGGCACTACGTTTTGGGGCACGTGTGGAAAGGCATCGCGCTTGGCGCGATTGCGCTCGCGTTCGGTTTGTGGCTGCTGGCGCGAGCGCTTGGTTGGTGCGATTGCGAAATGGGGAGCGGCGTTTGGAATTCGCGGGCTTGCCGATTGGCCGTCGCTCGCGTTGCTGTGGCTGCTTGCTTCGCTGCTGATTTTCTTCAGCACGCCGCTCACGAGCGCCGTGAGCCGTTACATGGAGCACCAGGCCGATCAATTCGGCCTTGAAGTGATTCATGGAGTTGTGCCGAACGCGCCGCAGGTTGCCGCGCAATCCGATCAAATTCTGGGCGAGGTGGATCTCGAAGAACCCGACCCTTCGCCGCTAGCCGTCTTTTGGTTTTACGACCACCCGCCGATTGCAACTCGCATCCAATTCTCATTGCATTACGATCCCTGGTCGCAAGGGCGCGCGCCGGAATTTATTCGGCACTGATGGATCTCGATGGTTGACCTTGCGAACGGTTGCGAAGTTTCATTCTGAAAAGGACATGAACATGCATCGTCGCTGGATTTTTTTCACATTCGTCATGGCGTTCATCGTGGTGATTTCGCTCGTGATACCAAACGGCGCGTCGCACGCTAAGGGCTTGTCGGCAAGCAAACAAGATTCTGCGCAGCAGAGCGCCACTAGCCGCAATCCCGTACTGGTAGAACTTTTTACTTCGGAAGGCTGCTCGGATTGCCCACCTGCTGATGCGTTGCTGTCAGCGCTTGACGCGCGGCAGCCGGTCGCGGCGGCCGATGTGATCGTGCTCGAACTGCACGTAACGTATTGGGATGGCGATTGGCGCGATCGATTTTCTTCGCCTGCCTATACGGATCGCCAGCACATGTACGCGTTCGGCCGTTCTGGCGATCAGATGTATACGCCGCAGATGGTGGTGGATGGTGGCGAAGGATTCGTCGGTGGAAACGGCAAGCTCGCGCTACAAGCGATCGAGCAGGCTGCGCGAGCGGCGAAAGCGCAGATTCATCTGGAGTGGGCCGGCGCGGCCAGTGGAACCGAGCGCGCTTTGCACGTGAAAGTGGATTCTCTTCCGGCTGGAGCAGCCGCTGAAAAACCGCAGATTTTTCTTGCGATTACCGAGAACCATTTACACTCCAATGTTCGCGCTGGAGAAAATTCGGGGAAGTCTCTCGATCACACGGGAGTTGTGCGCAAATTGAGCGCGATCGGCCGCATCAATCCGCACGGCAGCGATGCGAGCTTTGATTCGCAAACCGTTGTAAAGCTCGAGCACGACTGGAAGCCCGAGAATTTGCGGGCGGTGGTATTTCTGCAGAATTCGCATGGTCTGCGTGTGCTTGGGGTCGCAGAAATCCCTTACTGATTTGGCGTAGCGTGCGATACGCGTGATGTTGTGCGCGCGATGTTAAACTCACCTCCGATTTATGTCTCGTATCGAAACCACAATCGATATTGCCGCGTCAGTTCAAGACGTTTTTGTGTTTTTCGTGCCACAGCGCATGGCTTATTGGTATGGCAAGGAAATGTGCGCGGAACTTGAAGTTCAAGAAGGAGCTTCGGAGTTTCAGGTATCGCAGAAAATTCGCGTTGTGGGAAAACTTGGGAAGCGGGAAGTGGGCCATACAGCGGTCGTAACCCGCTACGATTGGTGCCGCGCCTTCGAGTGGCGATTTCAGGATCGATACGGTGTGAAGGGATTGGAGCGGTGGGAAGTTGAGGGCGTTTCCGAGTTACTTACCCGTGTGCGGATGATTAGCGAATACGAAATGCCGAGTGCGATGGCACGTTTCGTCGATCGCTTGTTCACGAGACGCGGAGTCGAACGCCGGAATAAGAGTTATCTCGCGCGGCTGAAAAAACTCGCGGAACGAAAATAGCTCTGCAGTTTGTGGACTTTCGCGATCGGCGGGATTCGGCTATTCCACCACGAAGCCGAACAAATTTCTTTTTGCCTGCGCGCACGAGATATTTTGCGCCTGCGCGTCATTGAGAGTTCGTGTTTCACATCCGAACATGCTTTTTCGTCCACTTCCACCGCGTTTTGCTTGATTAGGCGCTCTGCTTCGGCGCGCGAGCAGCGAGCACCAGTTTCAGCGATGACGAGCGGATAAGACGCTTCGGCTGGCCCCGGGACGATGCGAATTTCTGGTACTTCTTCCGGTGATTTTCGTTCGCGGAAAACGCGATTGAAATTCTCAGCGGCGTGCGCGGCGGCGTCTGCTCCGTGGAATCCGGCGATAATTTCCTGGGCAAGCGCCATTTTCGTGTCCATCGGATGCGCCGCACCCGTTGTGACTTGAGCGCGTATTTCTGCGATCGTTGCTGGAGTGCGATCTGTGAGCAGCTCCATGTAACTCCACATCATCTCGTCGGAAATGCTCATTAACTTGCCAAACATTTTGTCCGGGGGTTCAGTGATTCCCACATAGTTGCCGAGACTCTTGGACATTTTCCGTTCGCCGTCGAGCCCGACGAGGATCGGCATTGTGAAGACAACTTCCGGCGGCACTCCGTATTCGCGCTGGATATCGCGGTGAATCAGAATGTTGAACTTTTGTTCAGTCGCGCCAAGTTCTACGTCAGATTTGAGTTCGACGGCATCGAGAGCCGTGAGCAGCGGGTAAAGCAATTCGTGAACGGAAATAGGCTGATTGTTCGCCAATCGCGAGCGGAAGTCTTCGCGCTCCAACATGCGGGCGAGGCGGTATTTTCCGCACAGGCGCACAACATCGAAGCTCGACATTTTTCCTAGCCATTCGCTGTTGTAGCGCACTTCAGTTTTTCGCGGATCGAGAATTTTGTACACCTGCTCTAGATAGGTTTTCGCGTTCGCATCGACTTGTTCGCGCGTGAGCGGGGGACGCGTTTCGGATTGGCCAGTAGGGTCGCCGATCATCGCGGAGAAATCGCCAATCAGAAAAATCGCGGTGTGGCCCATATCCTGAAAATGTTTTAGCTTTCGCAGCACGACTGTGTGGCCGAGGTGAAGATCCGGAGCCGTGGGATCTACGCCGAGATAAATGCGCAACGGCGTGCCAGTTTTTGCGGACTGAGCGAGTTTCTCGCGCAGCTCTTCCTCGCGAATGATTTCTGCGGAGCCTTTCCGCAAATATTCAAGCTGTTCTGCGACCGGTGCGAATTTGTGAATTGCGCTCATCAATGTTTGGCCTGGGCATCCAGGTGAATCACGCGGCGTCCGTCAATGCGATAGCGGCCTTCTAGCACAATCCGCACAGCCTCGCTGTAGATGCGATGCTCTTCTTTTAGCACGCGCGCCGCGAGCGTTTCTTCCGTGTCGTCATCCATCACCGGCACCACCGCTTGCAAAATAATTGGTCCCGCGTCTAAGTTCTCGTCGACGAAGTGTACCGAACAGCCGGCATAACGCACGCCGTATTCAAGCGCCTGGCGCTGCGCCTCGAGTCCCGGAAATGAAGGAAGAAGCGAGGGATGAATATTCACGATTCGTCCGCGAAATTCTGCGATGAAAAATGGCGAGAGCAATCGCATGAATCCCGCCAGACAAACAAGTTCCACTCCCCGTTCACGCAGCTCTTTGGCAACCAGGCGATCATAAGCTTCGCGCTCGAGGCCTCGCGACGCAATGACACGCGCCGGAATTCCGCGCGACTTCGCGGCAGCGATGCCAGGCGCGCCTTCGCGATTGCTGATTACGATCGCGATTTCTGCGCCCGGAATTCGGCCCGCCGACACGGCGTCGGCCAGCGCTTCAAAATTCGAGCCGCGGCCGCTGAGCAGTATTCCAATCTTCTTGGCCATGAATAAGGCAAGTTAGCACATCGCGCGACGGCCAACAAAACCCTCGCCTGCTTGGGTATTTTGCAGAATTACTTCGAGTCTTCGTGAAGGTGAATCGAATCGATCACGCCGATCACAGCCATATCGATCGGAGAATTTGGCCGGCCAACGGAGGTCATGGCGGAGAAGCCTTCGGTAGTAAGCAACACACGGTCGCCGACGCCCGCGTCGACGGAATCGAGCGCGAGGACGGGAGTGCCGCGATCGCTGCCATCTAAATTTAGAGGTTGCACAAGCAGGATCTTGCGCCCTACGTGCGATGCGTTTTTTTGCGTCGCGACAACATCTCCCACAACTTGCGCGATCAGCATTGGATTTTGTGTGCGGCCGTCATGACTAACGAAAAGCAATTCTCTCGGCTCCGCGATGCATTTCGTCAACGATTCCAACGATCGTCGCTTCCGTTGGCACTTCATCCGGCAAAAACGGAAAGCTCGCTTCTTTTCCGCGGCACCAATAAATAATCTCGCCCACACCAGCGCCTACGGAATCGATCGCGACCAATGCACGGCCTGTGTCGTGTCCGCTTCCGTCGAGCGGCTGCACGACCAACAGCGTGCGGCCAAAGAGACCTGGCATCTTTCATCGAGCAGACTACATTTCCGATCACACGCCCGAGTTGCATGATTTTACTTTTTCTTTCCTGCGGCGAGTTCTGGTTCTTGCGGCCTATCCACCATTACCGTGTCTACGATTCCCACGATGGCGGCGTCCACGGGCCGCTCTTTGCATCCTTCCGCCATGCGTGCGGAGCTTCCGGAGACTACAAGAACCGTTTCGCGAAATCCTGCGTCAACGGTATCAACGGCGACGACGTAGCCGGACTCGTCCGCGCCTTCAGGCGTGATGGGTTTCAGAATGAGAAGTTTGTTTCCTTCGAGTCGCGGGTCTTTGCGGGTGGAAACCACTGTGCCGACTACGCGGGCGAGAATCATACGATTCGTTGCCGGCTCCCAGTCCGGAGGAGAATATCAATCTACAAATTCGCGTGTTGCATCATCGGCGCGAAAACTGCGATGCATCGAAAGTCAATCAGCGCGCGCTTGCAGCTACTTCAGCTTTACCAATCGGGAGCACATCTTCGAGCGACTGATGTGGCCGTGGAATCACATGTACCGCGATCAGTTCGCCCACTCGGCGAGCTGCAGCTGCTCCCGCGTCGGTGGCAGCTTTTACGGCGGCCACATCGCCGCGAACCAGCGCCGTCACGTAGCCTGAGCCGATTTTCTCCCAGCCAACCAACGTGACCTTCGCCGCTTTCACCATCGCGTCAGAAGCCTCGATCATTGCAATCAGGCCGCGAGTTTCGATCATGCCGAGTGCTTCGCCCATTCGTGTTCCTCCACCGCAAACTTTTTTCGGAAAACCAACTTGAAATCGAATCTGATTCCTGTGCTAGCGCCGCGCGCGATCGCGCCGCAGCGCCTCTTCGATCAAATCTTCCAACTCTTGCCGCGTCAATGTGACGCGTGCTTCGCCTTGCTGAGCGTCTCGCGCGGCGGCCGTAGCGTCTTGCGTCCCGCTGCGTTGCGGCTTCACACGAGCTTCAGAACTTGCGTATGTGCGGGCTGCGAGCAATTTTTCCACATCGCCGCCAGAAAGCAAGCTCTGTTTACCGAGCATCTCGGTGACGAGCGTGATTTTCGCGAGCTGCTCTACCGTCTCCATGCGGAAGAAGGCCGTGAGAAGGTCTGGACCGTACGTTACTACGCCGTGATTGCTCAGAAGAATTGCATCGTGCTTATCGATCAGCGGCGAAAGCGACTCAGCGACCTCGTGCGTGCCCGGCATCGCATAACCCGCGAGCGGCACCGCGCCGAGCGTGGCGATCACTTCGGTGAGCAGCGGTTTGTCGAGCGCTTTCCCAGCGGCTGCGAATCCGGTCGCTGTCGGAGGGTGCGCGTGGCAAATTGCGTTCACATCTGGACGGCGCTGAAAAATCGCGAGATGCATTCCGATTTCGGAGGAAGGTCCTGCACGGCCCACGAGCATCTTTCCCTTCAGATCTGTGATCGCCAGCGCATCGGGGCGGAGCATTCCTTTGCAGTGATTGCTGGGCGAAATCAGAATGCGGTTGGGATCGAGGCGCACGGACAGATTTCCGTCTGTGGCGGGTACGAATCCGCGCTCATACAACCACTGGCCAGCCAAGCACAACTCGCGCCGATGCTCATCTTCGGTCTTCAGGTGACCCGGCGCGATGGTGTCAGCAATCATTCTGCGCTACGATTTTTGATTTGAGGAATTCGCGCTAACTCTACGCATAAATTCCGCGCTGCTTCAAAGCGAAAGCCACACGATCGATCGCCAACATGTAAGCGGCGATGCGGTTGTTGACGCCATGCGTTTCCGAGTAGCGCACTACTTGATCGAAGGCATGTTCAAGCACGTCGCGAAGGCGCTCGTTCACTTCGCTTTCGCGCCAGAACAGACCCATCCGATCTTGCACCCATTCGAAATAGGAAACGGTGACTCCGCCGGCATTCGCGAGAATATCCGGAATAACGAAAATGCCTTTGCTGTCTATGATGCTATCCGCCTTGAAAGTGGTGGGGCCATTAGCGCCTTCGCACAAAATTTTTGCTTGCACGCGATGCGCATTTTCGGTGGTGATTTGGTTCTCGACAGCGGCGGGAACCAAGATGTCGCACGGCTGGAACAAGACTTCGTGTGAAGTGAATTTGGTGCCGCCGCCGGGAAAATCGGGCAGCTTCTTTTTTTGACCGAAGCACCACTCCATCATTTTTGGAATGTCGAAGCCTTTTTCGTTGTAGAGCGCGCCATGAATATCGGCAACGCCGACGATTTTGTATCCGGCCGCGGCCATCAGCATTGCAGACATCGAACCGACGTTGCCGAAACCCTGAATGATGACGCGAGTTTCGGAAGGCTTCATGCCGAGCTTGGTGGCAGCGCGATCGCAGGCGAGGAGGACGCCGCGGCCCGTAGCTTCTTTTCTGCCGAGCGAGCCACCGAGGTCGAGAGGCTTTCCTGTGACGACTGCGGTGGTGGTGTGGCGCGCGTGCATCGAGTAGGTGTCCATCACCCAGGCCATAGTTTGTTCGTTGGTCCCCAGGTCTGGAGCGGGTACATCGCGCTCGGGCCCGATCCATTCGCCGAGTTCAGCGGTATAACGGCGAGTGATACGCTCGATTTCGCCCATGGAAAGTTTTGCAGGATCGCAGATCACGCCGCCTTTGGCTCCGCCAAAAGGAATGTTTACTACCGCGCATTTCCAGGTCATCCACGCGGAGAGCGCGCGCACTTCGTCGAGAGTAACGTCTGGCGAAAACCTGATTCCACCCTTGCATGGGCCGCGGACGATCGAATGATGGACGCGATAGCCGACAAAAACCTCAAGGCTACCGCTATCCATTCTGACGGGAATGTAGACGGTGATCTCCTTGTTGGGATACTTCATGTAGCGGTAAAGATCTTGCGCAAGACCGAGGCGCGTGGCCGCTTCTTCGAAGCGGACTTCCGCGGATTCGTAGACGTTGAATTCGTTATCTAACTTGACCACGACACCTCTCCCGCGAGCACCCTGCACCGGATCGTATGAACTCGATGTGCCGCGCCGTTCCATTCGGCGGGATATTCGCTTCGCTGATCACCAGCGGCGTTCCAGTATACGAGCGCAGCCAGCCCTCTGCAATACGCTCATAAATCTTGTATCCAAACGCCTTTTTCAGCGAGTCGCGCGGAAGCCGAGGAAATTCTCCGCGAGCACATGCGCCAAGCTGCGGGAATCGTGCCGGATTACACCTTCATCTTCGAGTAGATCGTCGAAGATGCAGCGCAGCCCCATTCGCTTCATCGCTATCGGGATTGATGGAGACGGGTTCGGCACCTTGAGCGCGATAGCGCTTCGCGACTTCTGGCCTGGGTTCTCGCCGATTCACGATTACGTAATCGATTATTTTCCTGCCGGTGTGACGGTGAATCGCCGCTACATGTTGCGCTGCCGTCATTCCGCGGGTTTCGCCCGGCTGCGTCATCAGGTTCATGATGTACACGCATGTCGCGGGCGATTTTGCGATCGCATCCGAAACGCCGGCGACCAAAAGGTTTGGAATCACGCTCGTGTAGAGCGAACCCGGCCCAAGCACGATCAGGCTGGCTTTCGCGATTGCTTCCAATGTCTCCGGTAGCGGTTTTGGATTTCTGGGAGCGAGACGCAATTTCCGAATTGGCTCGCGAGTCTTGGTGATTCGCGTTTCAGATTTGATCGTGCGGCCGGATTTCGTGACCGCTTCGAGCGTCACGTTTTGATTTGTCGACGGGAAAATCCTGCCGCGAATCGCGAGGAGTTGTCCGCTCAAGCGCACGGCGTCCGCAAAATCGCCGGTGATGTGAGTCAGTGCGGTAAGAAATAAATTTCCGAAACTATGCCCGCTTAGACTTTCTCCGCCACGAAATCGATATTGAAACAGCTGGCTCAGCAGGGCTTCGTCATCCGCCAGCGCCACCATGCAGTTGCGGATGTCGCCAGGGGGAAGCACGCTGTACTCGCGGCGCAAGCGGCCCGAGCTGCCGCCGTCGTCGGTCACTGTGACGATCGCCGTCAGGTCCGTCACGATTCCGCCGCGCGATTTTTCCTGGCCGCGGCGTAAATTCCTTTAATCCGCGCAGCAGCATCGAGAGGCCCGTGCCTCCCCCGATTACCACCACCCGTCCGCGCTTCGGTCGCGTTGACGTCTTGCGTTTCAAGTGTTTGCTCGCCGGCCTGAACTAGCTGGCGTGTTCCCGTTCGGGATAGAGAAGCTCAGTAAATCGTGGGTCTTCTTGCAGAAATGCAAAATCTTCGTCGTTACGCGCATGGTAGCGATTTTCGGGACGCAACTCGATCGCCAGCTTGAGGTTTTGCATCGCCGATTCCGCTTCGCCTGTTAGGCAATCAAGGGCAGCCATCGCGTAAAGCACGTGATCCGCTTTTGGAGCCAGTTTCCGTGCGCGCTGCAAATGCTCGCGCGCGTCATCCCAGCGGCCGAGGTTCATCATCGCCACGCCTTGCTGGTAATGTTCTTCGGGCGATTTCGGCGCGGAGGCTGGCTGCCTGCTAATGCGCTGCTCGCACACGCGGATATGCATCGTGGCGCGGTCGCAGAGCTCTTTGCTGGGGCCCTCCGTCGTCTTTTCGAGGAGTTCCTTGGCACGCGCAAATTTCTGCTGCTGAAAGTTTCGGAGAGCCTCTTCGTAGTTTTTCAACTGAAGCTGTACCCTGGGATCGACCAGGTCGATGGCCGGCGCCCTCACCGGTTCCGGCTTCTTAACCATCTTTGTTTTCATTAACTTAGCACGTCCAGCGGATGCCGCCGGAGTGCGTGCGCTGCGCCGTTTTGGGGTCTTGCGTGCCCGTGCCATACCTGAATGCTAGCAGAGGCGGATTCGCGGGTCAACTCGGTCAAATTAAGCACTTTTTCACGTATTACTGCGGTGCAACGGGAACGTGGGACGTCTCAAGACTGTTTTCTTAGGAGAAACTGGGTCGCGCTTGCTCTTTGGTGAGGCCCAAGCCGTATGCTATAAGTACATTGCAGTGATTGTCCGGGGAATCCGTGCCATTTATAAATTTTCCTGCTCGCGAAATTAACTGCAAACTCGTCTACTACGGTCCCGGTCTCGGCGGGAAAACTGCCAATCTGCAGTGGATCTACGAACATACCGGCTCAAATCAAAAAGGCAAGATGATTTCGCTGGCCACGGAGACCGATCGCACTCTGTTTTTCGATTTTCTGCCGATTGATCTGGGCACGGTTCGCGGATTCAAAACGCGATTGCATCTTTACACCGTTCCTGGACAGGTTTTTTACGAAGCCAGCCGCAAATTAATTCTAAAAGGCGCGGACGGCGTGGTGTTCGTCGCAGATTCGCAGGAAGAGCGCCTCGATGCGAATCTCGAAACACTTGAAAATCTTCAAGAGCATTTGAAGGAGCACAACCTCGATTTCGCTTCCATTCCTTACGTGCTGCAACTCAACAAGCGCGACATGCCTGGGATTCTTCCGGTAGATGAGCTGACCAAAAAATTGCAGCAGAAGGGTGAGCCGATTCTCGAGGCGGTTGCGGTCAACGGCCTCGGTGTATTTGAAACGCTCCGCGATCTCGCCAAGCTTGTGCTTACCGAACTTCGCAAAAGCTCGTAACTGAAATTCTAAATTTTATTCCTGGTTCTTCGGCAGCGAAGAAAATGCGTGCTGCATCGCGAAATGGCAGGATTATTTCTTGGGTGTGGCGGCTTGCTGAAAGCTCGCCATCGCTTCCGGTTCAGTTTCAAACGTGGGGATCACGTCGATCAGCCGAGTAACATTCAGCGCATCGTAAACGCGGCTGCCGACTTTGGACACGATCCGCAGGCTGCCGCCCTTTCGCGAAAGTCCCGTGCATTGCCGCACCAGCGCGCTGATTCCTGAGCTATCCATCTGCACCACGCCGGTGAGGTTCACCAGCATCTTCAGATTTCCTTCGCGCGCGATTCGCTGAAGTTCTTGATCGAGAACTTCGCTATTCTCGCCCAGAGTCGCGCGGCCATGGACTTCCACCACGGTTATATCTCCGCGCTTGCTGCTGCTAACCGTTAGTTTTTCGTGCTCCATCGTTGAACTCGCAAGCTGCGGTGCAGATTGCCCGGCCCGGCAGCAGGCAGGCTTGCCAATCGGCCTGCATTATACGCTGACCAGCCGAAGGCGCGTGCAATGTCTCAATGTGTGTGACGCTCACAAGGCACATTTCGGTAGTCACCGCGGAAGCAGTGTGCGCAGAGAGTGAATTCATTCCCAATACCCTGTCGAAGTTGCGCGATTGCGCCGCGCTTTCTATCTTGAATCTAATCGTGAATGAAAGCATTGCGAATTCATCGCTGGAATGTGACGCCTCGCGAAGCTCGCGATATCCAGTTGCGTATTCGCGATCGAGTCGAACTGCGCGATCGTGTGGGACGCATCCAGTTACATCGCCGGCGCCGATTTAGCTTTTCGCCTTCCGCACGCGCGTTCTTGGGAAACTGGCGCTGGGTCCGCCATCGCAGGAGTGGTTGTCTTTCGCTACCCATCGCTCGAAGAAGTCGAACGCGTATGGATTGAACAGCCGCTCACATTTCCTTATGTTCCGGGTTTACTCAGTTTCCGCGAAATTCCCGCGCTGATCGCGGCGTTCACGCGATTGCGCACCACACCCGATTTGATTTTTGTGGATGGGCACGGTTATGCGCACCCGCGCCGGCTGGGAATCGCGTCGCATCTTGGAATCGTTCTCGATACGCCTACAATCGGCTGCGCTAAATCTGTGCTGATCGGAAGCTATGAAGAGCCCGCGCGAACCGCGGGTTCCTGGACTCCTCTTCTTGCTCCTGCGCTTGCTGGCGGGAAAACTGTGGCGAAATCTTCCATCGCGAAGACGAACGCCAGCCCCAAACTCGAACGTATCGGTGCCGCACTGCGCACGCGCGACTCAGTCAATCCGATCTTTGTATCGCAGGGCCATCGCATTTCGCTTGCTCGCGCCATCAAGCTCACCCTGGCCGTCTGCGACGGATTCCGCATCCCGCTTCCCACGCGCGCAGCGGATCAGTTCGTCGGAGCTGTCAAACGCGGAGAGTTCGCAGAGTTTGGGAACGGATAGAAGCCTGGACTTGCCGGAAACGAATCATCCCACTAACTCGGTTTCGATTTTTGCAGTCTTGCGAGGCCTGCAAGCGCGATGGGATTGTTTACCTGCTGCTGCAAACCTAATTTGTATTCTTGAATGGCTCGCGATGTATCCCCGCGCTTTTCATAAACTTGGCCGAGCCCGATGTGCGATCCGGAATCGTATCGGTTCGTATCGAGCGCGGAACGGTATGCGCTTTCCGCATTTTCGATCTGACCGAGACGCAGGTATATGTCTCCCAAATCGTCTCGCGATAGAGGATCGTCCGATAGCGATGTGCTCACATTCAACTGTTTCACCGCGTCCTCAAGACGCCCTTCCTCGATGTACAGGTGCCCGAGATCGGTGTAGGCCGACATGTCATACGGAGAAAGAGCTTCTGCGCGCAGGAATTCCTTCTCGGCTTCCGGCAGACGTCCCTGTCTTTGACGCAGCACTCCCAGCCAGTCGTGCGGATCGCTTACCGACGGCGCTAATTCCACGGCATGATTCAGATAACTTTCCGCGGCGGGCCAATCTTCCTGGAAAACTGCGGCCATTCCGAGATTCACTACCGGAGGAAAAAACTTTGGAACCTGTGCGTAAACGCGCTGCCATTCTTTGATCGCAAGATCGTGTTGCCCGGCATCCCAATCGTGAATCGCCAGATTAGTGCGAATAATGTAAGCGTCGGGTTCTTGCTGAAGCGTGAACTCAAACAGCGATGTGTTGTCGTACCACACGCGATTTCGCGTATAGATTCGCGCGAAAGAGAGAATCACCAAGACTGCCGCGGCAGATGCCAGTAACGGGCCGAAGAATCGCGCTGCGCCGTAGACTGGCAACGCGCCAAAGCGCCAGAACTCCGGTTGCTGCAATCCAGGCAAATCCAAGCGATGGCAGGAATAAATATCTTTCCGCAAACGCCGCTATGGCCAGCCACCGCACATTCAGTCCCAGCCCGAGAAACGCGAAAAACCAAACGATACCGAAAGAGATCAAAGGCTTCGAGCGCATCAAACGCAGCGCCACGATAAACAAAAATAGAAATGCGGCCATTCCCACCAGGACGGCGGGCTCCCAGAAATGGGTCGATTTCGTAAAAACATAAAATGCCTGCAAGTGAGCGGGCCAGAATAGTTTGTACAAGTAGTGCGAAAAAAGTTGAAAGCCGCTGTAAACAGATTCGGCGAAAGTCATGCCTTTCCTGTGTACGGCCGCCCCGGCCGCGCCGAGAACGAGCCGCCGATAGACGAAATAGAATCCCAGGACGATCCACAAGCCGGCGTAACGGCTAACCTTCGCGAAGAAATCGGTGCTCTTTCGATCTTCGCGATAGAAGTGTTCAAACACCAGCGCCACAGGTGGCAGCACAATTGCAATTTCTTTTGAGAGCAGAGCCAGTACAAAGAATCCCGCAATTCCCAGTCGCCGGCGCCACGAAAATGATCGCGATTCGTTCAGCGCCAGATAGCTCCAGAATGCGAGCAGCACGAAAAGTGAAACTTCGAGATCGGTTACGTCTGAAATCCAGGCAACAGTTTCCGAGTGAACCGGATGCAGCGCGAAAATCACGGCGGCAATTGTCGACAGCGGACGATTCTTCGTCAGCCGCATGGTCACGGCAAACACGACGCAGACGATCCACCCGGCCAGTATCAGATTGAAAATGTGATAGCCAGCCGCGACGTTCCCGTAAATCTCGTGCAGCCCCAGGAACGTGACATTCATCAGTCGGCCGGAAATAAACAACGCCCGGCGAGGCGGTCTTAAATGCCCAAACCGAGGTCGTAAAAATCTGCCAAAGGTGATGGAAATTCAGAATGAAAGCGTTGCCAGCCACTTGATCGAGGTCGTCGTAAACAAGCCCATTCCTCAACGTATTCAAATACGGCAAGCAGCCGATCAAGAAAAAGAAAAGGTACGTGTAGTCTTTGCGTTCGAAGAGTGGCACGCTGGTACGCGCTTGTTCGCCGCAATGCTTGGCGCTGCGCCCGGCGCGAAAATTTCCGGAATTTGTTCGCCTTCCACATAATCAGAGTAGCGGAAAATATTGGCCGATCAGCGGGCAGAATCGCGATGGCCTCTCGAAAGCACCACCTGTACCTTCGGCCAGCTACATCTTTCACCACCATTTGAAATTCTCCGAAATGCCCGCGACGTGCTCTCGTAAAATGGATGTATATCCATCCTCAAAACCAACCATCCCGAGCGGTGGCAAAGAGGTATCTCGATGACTGACGATCCGTTTTCCGCGAAACGCACGGTTCCTCGTTTTTCTTTTGTGGCCGAAGCGGAAGCTATCGCATACCACGACGGCACACGCCTTCTCGCGCAGATTTCGGAACTCAGTGCGAAAGGTTGTTATCTGGAAACGCCCGAGGGATTTCCCGTGGGCACTGAGTTGCGTCTTCGCATTCGATACGGCGGCAGCAAGTGCGACGTTGCCGGCAGGACGATTTACAAACACGAAGGTTGGGGAATGGGAGTGGTTTTCTCGGACCTCAACGTAGAGCAGCGCTACATCCTCAATGGCTGGCTGGATGAGTTAGCCCGAAAAGCTCAAAGCCTTGCGCCATTTCATTGATCCTTTTGACTAGATCATTCGCGAGAAATAATTATCTAACTCCCCTTCGCGCGCTTCAAATTTGACGCCTCGCCAGCAGTTTATTCGCGTTCGCAATTTTGAGTGTTGACTATCGTGGACAACACTCCTCTATTTTTTCCAGTACGTGGATTCTGATTTTATCTTTTGGGAGATAGGAAGCTCACCCTACTTTACGCCTTTCGCAGGATCCCAAATTCCTTGCAATTTGCGTATATAGAGAATCTGGCCGGTGTGATACGCGTTATGCGTCCCGATATGTGCAATCTCCGAGGCATACTTCTGCAAGGTGGCGTCGTCGCACGTTTCCACAAACTTCTCGATGTCGGTCAAGACTTTGTCGAGCTGCTCCACGGTACTTGCCCAGCTTTTTGCGTCAAAGCTGTTGAAGGTCTCGTCGTTGTTCCCATCGTATTTCGCAGGCGCGTGGCCGCCGAATTTCACAAGTTCGCGCGAATCCCAGAACAGAAGATGATTCGCGAGCTGCCCGATCGAATGATTTCCGGCCTTATCCGTCCAAGTCGCTTGTTCCGCAGTGACGCCTGCTATCGCCAGGCTAGGCGGCACAAACCAATCCTGCGTCTTATGCGTGGTGCGCAATTGTTCGAGCAAAATACTACGCAATGTTACGGGTTTTTGGTTTTGTGCGACGGCAGGAAGAGCAAACGACAAAGCCAACGCCAGCACGAGCGATTTCATGGACGGCCTCCTTTTAAGAGCCACTTTCCGAGTGTTTTCCCCGACGAACGGAATACATCAGCTAGCACCAAGATGCGTTCAGCGTCCGGGGTGTTGCTTGAAACCCGTTGGGGAAGTGTCCACTAGGACTGGACGTTCGGGCTGGTACCCCATGCGCCCAATATGCAAATAGCGGATATGCGGTATTCCATTCGTGCGCCTGCGCCGCCCTTATAATTGACGTACGAGCAGATTGCAGCGAAGTGGTGCGCAAGCCGGTTGGAGTAATGAAAAAAACAGAGTTGGTTCAAGCCGAAATTCCGAACATCAGCCGCATGCAGGAAATTCATGCGAGCCTGAGGAAGCTCGAGCGCCGCGACTGGTGGCTGTGGGCCATCGCCATTTTCGTGATGTTGCTGCTCACGGTGGCAATCTTTTCTCTGAGTTTTCCGGGACTGATGCAGTTTTCCGATCCTGTTTTTCAATTCAGCTTAAATGAAGCTGTTCGTGGAATCGCGGGACTTGTCCTTCTTTTCAATTCCTACACGATTTACCAGCAGGTGCAGATCAAGAAACTCCGGCGGCAACTTTCGGAACAGCTCGATTCGATGAGCCGGTTGTTCATCCGCGCGGAAGAATTCCAGAAACAGGCGACGATCGATCCGCTTACTGGACTTTACAACCGCAGATTCGGAGAAGAGCGGCTCGCGGCCGAAGCCAACCGGTCGCAGCGGCACGGACATCCGCTGGCTGTGATTTCTTTCGACTTGAATAAGTTTAAGGACATCAACGACTCCTTCGGCCACAGCGCGGGCGATGAAGCTCTGCGCGAATTCGCGCGGCGCCTAAACGCCGCGATCCGCGTTTCAGATATCGCGGTGCGCATGGGTGGAGATGAATTCCTGGCGATTCTTCCTGAATGCCCGACGGACCGGATCCAACTAATGATCGATCGACTTCAGTCCATCACGGCCATAAATGGTGGCCGCGAAATACCGGTGACTTTCTCGGCCGGCTGGGTTGGGTACGAGCAAGGCGAAACCACCGAACAATTCCTGGAACGCGCAGACAAATTGCTCTACGCGGAAAAGCGTTCGCGAAAGAAAACAAGCGAATCTATGGAATTGGTGGCGCCAGCCGTTTGATACCGCACTCCTTGAAACGCATCTCCAGCAGCGCTTAATTTCACAGACACCGGCAGAAAAATAAAAAAGGAGGTGAGGGCCAAGCGGCCATCACCTCCCGGTGTGGGGTGGGGTGTTGCTGGAATAAACTCTCAAGAAATATTAGCGGACGCGCGCGACCGAATTCGAACACTTTCGCTTTTCAAAATTTGGAATTGCGAACAAAATCCTGTCGATTACGCGCCCTCTGAATGCCTGAATAACACGTCGCTCGACATAGTGTCAAGCATCGCGTGAAGCGAGCGTTTATCGAGTAATTCGCGCACATGCCGGAGAAGTACGCAAGTCTCGTAAGGTTTTTGTAGGACGACGTCACGTCCCTCTTGAGCGTTGACGATGGCTGCCGAGTCCGCGCTGTAACCGGTGGTAAAGATCACGGGAAAATCCGGACGCGACGCCCGCATCTGGGCGATGGCCGCGTGGCCACCCATACGCGGCATCACAAGATCCATTACCACGAGAGCGATTCCGGAGTTTGCGCGGAACTGCTCAATTGCATTGAGACCATCGTTTGCGATCAACACGCGATACCCGGCACGCTCAAGAGCTACCCTCGCAATTTCACGAACACCCTCGTGAGTTTCAGCGAGAAGCAGGATCTCGTTCCCTCCTCGTATGGTTTCACGTGGACGTTCGGGAAGTTTCGCTCGGCGAGGTTCTGCCGTCACAGAGGGCAGCGCGATATCGAAAGTCGAGCCATGCCCGGGTTCCGAAATCACTTTGATATATCCGTCGTGTTGGTTGACGATTCCAAACACCGTCGCGAGGCCGAGCCCGGTACCTTTTCCCGGCTCCTTCGTGGTGAAGAAGGGTTCGAAAATATGTTCGCGCGTGCCGGCATCCATGCCCGTGCCTGTGTCGGTAACGATGAGTTGCACGTAAGTCCCATGAGGGAGTCCCTGAATTTGCAACTCGTCTGGAGCCTGGGAAATTTTCGTCTCGATACTGAGAAGTCCTCCTTGGGGCATGGCGTCTCGCGCGTTCAAGCAGAGGTTCATGAGTACCTGCTCAAGCTGGGTGGGATCGGCACGTACGTTCGCGGGCTGGACGCAGAGCTTAGTTTCGAGCTGGATATTTTTTCCGAGAATTGATTCGAGCAGGCCAAAAATTCCGGTGACGACTCCGTTGATTTGAATATTTTGAGGCGCCAAGACTTGACGGCGGGCGAACGCGAGTAACTGGCGCGTGAGCCCAGCGGCGCGGCTGGCTTGGTCTCCGATTTTTTTAAAATATTCGCGAAGCCGGGGACGATCCGAGGCTTGCTCCAATCCAAGTTCTGCCCATCCGATCACCGCGCCGAGGACATTATTGAAATCGTGAGCGATGCCTCCAGCGAGCTGGCCGATCGCTTCGAATTTTTGCGCCTGGCCAAGTTGTTTTTCGAGCTCGCGCCGTTCCGTCACGTCTTGCACAATGATTTCCAGGTTGAGCGGATTGCCTGTTGAATCTGGCACAGCACGGCCGGCAAGTCGCACGATAATGGTGCTCGCGTCTTTGCGCTTCCAGGGTATTTCGACACCCGATACAACGCCGGCTTCTGCGTATTGGCTGATCAAGAGATCGGTGTCTTCTACTTTTCCGTAGACTGCGCTGAGCGGTTTTGCGATGAGTTCTTCCGCGGACGAATAACCCAGCATCCGAACGAGCGCCGGATTCACATCCACAAATCTGCCAAACATAGTGGCGCGATAGACGCCATAGGGAGTGTGCTCCACAAATTCGCGATGGCGCGCTTCTGATGCTTGTAACGCCTGCTCGGAGCGGCGGCGCTCGATCACTGCCGCAAAAAATTGCGCGACAGATTGAAGGAACTCAATTTCGTGACGCCGAAATACGCGGCGAGTTTTCGAGTGCGCGCCGAGAACACCGAACGGCCGTCCTACGCCGGGGATGACGATAGCCATGCTGCTGACGATGCCGTTGATGGCCAGCAACGGCGATCTTTCGTAACGTGTTTCGTGTTGCGCGTCTTCAATTACGATTGGCTCGTTTTGAAGAAGTGCACAGCCCAGCTCTGAGCTTTTGATATTGTGGACCGCAGCGGAACTCAAAACGTCTGGCTTCCATCCAATCCCCGCGCGAAGCACTAAATGAGAGTCGGCGGGGTTCCAATCGAAAACTCCGCAGAGATCAACACCGAGAGTTTCCGCGACCATCTGCGCGGTTTCGTGAAATGTGGCATCAAGGTCGAGACCTTCCAGCGCGCGGCGCGCCATTTCGGCTAGCGCCGCTTGCTGGCACGCTCGCGACGTGATTTCTTGCTCATTATTTTTTCGAGCGGTAATGTCCTGCACTACTCCGAGACCCGCATCTCGGCCGTAATGTTGAATCAAATGGCGGATGACGGACACGTCCGCGACCTCTCCATTTTTCTTTTGGTGCCGCCACTCGCCTGCAAACCACACCGTCTGTGCTGTATCAATCGGCGCGGGCGGATGCGTGGAATTCTCGTCTGCGCAGCGGATGTCAAAAAAACTCATGCGTGAAAACTCTTCATGCGAAAAGCCGTAGAACGCCACAGCGGCATCGTTGACCTGCAGAAACCGAAAAGTCTGAAGGTCGTACACGTACATCGGAAGCGGATTATTGGAGAAGAGCAATTGCAGGCCAGTCTCGCTGCGGCGCTGCATCTCCTCCGCGCGATCGCACTGCTTGCGCAAGAGGCGTTCACCGAGCGCGCGCTCTACGGCGATCGGGAGGCGCGCGAGGCGATCCTTCGAAACATAATCTGTGACGCCCTGCTTGATGCACTCGACGGCGATTTCATCGCCGAGCGCGCCGGTGACAAGAAGGAAGGGCGCGTCGCTGCCGATGCTGCGAAGAAACGAAAGAGCATCGAGTCCTGTCCATTCGGGCATGCGGTAGTCAGAAAGAACGATATCGTGATTGTGGAGCCGAACGTGACGTTCGAATTCTTCGCGTGAACTGGCGATATCTGCATGAACGGGATAGCCAAGTTTTTCCAGAGCGCGGATGCAAAGATCGGCGTCGGCTTTGTCGTGTTGGACCACGAGAATACTTAGCAGCCTTGAAAGCGTATGTTGCGCGGGCATGTTGACGACCTCCCGGGAATCGAATGAATCGTGCGACGCCCAAGACGCGATTTTTCGCCGCGCGGAACGATATGCGCTGCATGGATGAGAGCTGATGAAGCGACGACGGTCGCTTTTAGAACGAGACAGCTTTCGGAAAGCATAGCCGTGGACGAACGGGCTCTAAGAAGGGAAACCGATGATGTTCCCCGCTTGGGCGATGTCAATGAGCAGTTGGCCGAAAATGTCCCGATAGTTAATGACGGCAAATCTCAAGAATAAAATTGCGATTTCAGAATCGAAGTACTGTCGCGGTGCCTTGCTGCTAATCATTGTTGCGGATCGTGGATCACGATGTGGTGCTTATCGAGCGCAGTGCCCGTCGCCGAATCGAGAGCGGTGAGAGCTCGCTGGTAATTGATCTGAGCAAAGATAAGATCGGTTTCAGCGTTTGCGAGATCGGTCTGCGATTGCAGAAGAATAAAAAGTGTTCCCGCGCCGAGATCGTATTTACGCTGCTCGGAATCGAGAGTTTTTTGCTGAAGGTCTCGTTCGATTCTTGCCGCTTCCATCGTGAGTTTGGATTGTTCAAGCGTGTGGACTGCATTGAGTGCGTCGAGGCGAACTTGATCTTGTGTCTGGCGAACGGCGAAAAGATCGTGGCGCCTGCCTACTTCACTCGAGCCGTAATCGGCTTCCGCTGCGCGATTGCGGATGGGCAAGCCAAGCCGCAGAGTCATTCCGTACGTGGGGTATTTGAATGAGCCGAGCTGATCCAGCGATTGAATCAAGCCGCCCGTGGAAATCACAACGGGTGGAGTGACGCTGGTATCAATTGCGTTGCCGCCGAGGCCGTTGGACGTATAGAAACCGGAAAGATTCAGCTGCGGCAAAAGTTCATTGTGGGCGACGCGGAGATTGATGTCGTCAATCGCGAGCTGCTGGCGAAGACCTTCCAGCTCCGGGCGATTCGCCATCGCCTGATCAATTGCGGATCGCGGCGTCCATGGAAACTAGCTCGCCGGTGGGTTGCGCAGGCTCGATGAAATCGAGATCCATCGCTGCGACAGAAGAATCGAGATCGACGCCGAGCGTGCGGCGGATCGCATCTTGTGCCTGCTTCAACTGATATTCGGATTGAATCAACTGAACGCGGCGGGTAGCGACGCCGGCTTCCGAACGGAAAATATCTCCGGGGGCAAGACCGCCGAGTTCGAGTTCCTTTTTATCGTGATCGTAAGTAGTCTGCGCTTCTTCCAATGACTTTCGGTTGACGGCGAGGGTTTGCACCGCTTGGACTACGTCCCAATATTGATTCACTACCTGCGAAATAATTCCGATAATTTGTGATTGAAAAGCTGTGCGCGATTGTTTGAGGCTGCGCTTGGCGATAAGGATGGGAGCGCGATTGATCGAAAGACAGCAGCCACGCAACAATGGTTGCGAAACGGTGGCAGTGAGAAACGACGAGATGAATGGATTGAAAGTGTTGAAGCTATCGTTGTTGGAGCTGCGCGCGCCGTTTACTTCCACGTTGAGCTGCGTGCCAGTCTGAAATAGTTGCGAGTACTGAAAATCGAGCGAGGTGGAATTGGAAGTGAGAGTTTGCGCGCCTTGTAATTGCGTTGTGGTGGGCGAAGTGCTTTTTGAAAGGCTGAGACTTGTGCTGACGAAAGGGTCGAACACCGAGTAGGCGCGCAGAATTCCGAACCGCGCGGTTTGATAGCTCAGTTCATCCACATGAAAATCGGGATCGTTGGCGATGGCCAACTGAACGGCCTGTTCGAGAGTGAGGCGCACTTTTCCATCTACCACGTAATCGCGCAGATGTTCGGGGCCGGGAAGTTGAGTGGACGCATCGGGCCGCTGCATCATTTCGCGGAACCACTGGGGCTGGGGAAATGTGACGGTCTGCGCGAAAAGGTTGCCAGACAGAAATCCGAAAGCGATAAGCGAACACACAACGGCAAGGAAACGCTTCCGCACAAAACACCTCCGAAAAATTTATTCGTAACGAATGGCTTCGACCGGATCGAGCCGCGCAGCTTTTCGCGCGGGATAAATGCCAAAGATCAGGCCGACGGAAACCGAAACGATAAACGCGAGCGCAATGGAAATCGACGTGACGATTGTGGTCCAGCCAGCGAGCCAGGCAATTAATTGAGACATGCCAAGCCCGACCAGAATTCCCATCAAGCCGCCGCAAAAAGAAATCAGAGTTGCTTCGATCAGGAATTGGCGAATGATGTCGCTTTGCCGCGCGCCCACAGCGCGACGCACGCCGATCTCGCGAGTGCGTTCGAGAATGCTGGCGAGCATGATGTTCATGATCCCGATGCCGCCGACGAGCAAAGAAATTGAAGCGATCGCGACCATGACGATATCGAAAATTCGCTGCGTCCGTTTTTGTTCGGCGAGCAATTCGGCGGGAACGATCACCGAAAAATCATCCGCGCTGCGATGCGACGCGCTCAACAATCCGCGAACGACTTCCGCGGTTTCCACGCTCTGATCGGTTGAAGCCACTTGCAGATATACGCCATCGATTTCGTCTTTGTATCCGCTGGAATTGTCTTCCAGGCGAAAAATTGCGGCGTTCAGAGGAACGTATATCAAATTGTTGAAATCTTGCGTCGGCAAACCAGAGACCGGCGTTTGCGTGGTGAGTTGTGGCCCCACAATTCCAATCACGCGGAACCATTGTGTGTTTACTTTGACGAATTGACCGACAGCTTCCGCTGATCCAAATAAATTCGCCTTGGCGGCCTGACCAAGAACACAAAGAGGTGCGCCGCGCAGGCTTTCATCTTTGTCGAAGAACCGTCCCGCAACCACGCGCAGGCTGGCGATCTGCTGGTACTGCGGCTCGATGCCATAAATCACGGGCGTTTCGCGTTCGGGTTTTGGAAGCAGCTTTGTCGGCGTAAATCGTTTGCGCGGAGAAGATTGGCTGATGCCGCCAACGTCCGCGCGAATCACACGGTAATCTTGAAACGTAAGGCCCGGCGAAATCTTGCGAATTTTCTGAAGGTCCTGCCAATTATTTACTTCCTTCGCTTCCACGACGATGTTGCGAAGCCCCATCTGCTCAATGAACGCCATCACCTGCTGTTGCGCGCCGGCGCCGATTGAGAGCATCGAGACTACGGCGGCGACGCCGAAAATCATTCCGAGCATGGTGAGCAAAGATCGCAGCTTGTGCTGCATCAAGTTTTGCAAGCCAAGCTGAAGATCCGGCAAGTACTGAGAGAGGTTGCGCTCGCGAGCGAAAGCCGGAGGCGGTTTTGCCGATGGCGGCCATCATGCACCGCCCTTGGAAGCGGCGCCGGCTGCGGATGCGCCGTGAGAATTTGTCTCTCGTTCCGGATTGATGAGCGAAACTTCGGTGCCCTCGGGCAAACCGTCCACAACAATCTGGCTTTCGGTCATTCGGACAACGTTGACGGGACGCGGTTCGAAACTGCGGCCCACACGAACGTAAACAACAGGTTTTCCGTCGCGGATAAACATCGATTGGCGCGGAAGATAGAGAACATTTTTGAGTTCCTCGCCGAGAACAACGATCTGCGATGTGAGCCCCGGGCGAAGGCGCGAGTCCGTGCGATCGAGAGCGAAGGTAACGTCAAAGCGCTGGGTCGGGTCGTCGGAAAACATATCGGTGGTGGCTTGTCCGGCGACAGTCTTAATTTTCCCGGTGAAAGACGCTCCAGGAAGCGCATCCACATTTACTTGAGCGCTTTGCCCTGCATTTAAATCTGCGCGCGCGGTTTCGGGAACGTGAGCCACAATTTCCATTTGCGAAGTGTCAAGTACTTGCGCGACAGAGCGGCCGCTGGAAACGAGGTCGCCTTCCTGATATTCGGGAAGAGACATACCTCCGAAAAAGAAACCGCCGGCGGCATCAGAATTTTCTTTGATGGTGACGATGCCATCCATCGGCGATTTAAGAGTCATGCTGTCGATGCGTTGCTGAGCCTGCTTGATATCAAGCAGCGCTTTATTGCGCTGCTCTTGCGCGACGTCGAGCAAAGCTTTATTGGAGGCGGCTCGCGAAGTCACGTCCTGGTCGAGCTGGGCAAGTTTGCGTTTTGCTTCTTCGAGAGCGAGATCATTTTTCTTTGCATCAATCGCGCTATCGAGTTCGTTCAAGCTGCAATCGAGTTCCGCCTGTCGGACGGCATACTTCGCGTGCAGCAGCGCGACTTGATCCACCGCGGTTTGCACCACGCTATCCGCTTTTGCTTTTGCGATCTGTTCGTCGGCTTGCTGGAGCTGCGAGCGCGCCTGTTCGAGATTGTATTCCTGCTCGCTGGGATCAAATTCCACGATGATGTCGCCGGTCTTCACGACCGTGCCGGTTTTCGTGAGATGAACCACCTGCAGAGTGGTGCCAACGGATGGCGCAACCATCACGGCGGAACGGGGCGGGCGCAGGTCGCCGGTCGTGAAAACTCTTAGACTGACATCGCCGCGCCTGACTTTCGCGGTGGGAGTGGAAACTTCCTCGACGTTGCGCAATTTCGCTACGGAAACCGCGACGCCCGCGCCGATGGCAACAATCACCAAAGCGGAGATGATAATTCGCGAGCGGGTTTTGCTTTTCATGGATTCACCACCGCGAGCGGATCACGCAACGCCACGCGCTCGCCCGGTTTCAGTCCACTTTTTATTTCCGCCTGGCCGCTGCCGCGATGTCCGATCACCACTTGGCGTTCCTCATACTTCGAGCTGGAGGATCCGCCCTGGCTGACGTAAACCACGCTGTGTCCGTTGCGTGTAAACACGGCCGCACTGGGAGCGACGATGACGTTTGGAATGCGCTCGACTGCGATTCGCATCGTCGTGCTCATCCCGGGACGAAGTCGCGGATCCGGATGATCGAGAGCAACCGCAAGATCGAAATTTTTAGTCGGCGGCCAACCCGAATAATCAGGCTTCGCAAGCGGGCTGATATCGCCAACGGTTCCCGCGAACTCACGATCGGGGACGGCATCCACGCGCGAAGAAACTGTCTCGCCAACTTGCAGCCTGCCGCGGTCGGATTCATCCACGTGGCCGCTCAAATACATCGTGCCGAGGTCAGGCAATTCCGCGATATCGGCGCCGGCCCAGGCGCGATCTCCCTCCTTGAATTCGGGGGCAGACATACCGAATGCGCCGCCCGCGCGATAGTTGGGCAGCATAATCATGGTGCCATCGACGGGCGCGCGCACAATCATCTGCGCGATGCGGTCTTCATATTGTTTTACGTCGCGCTGTGCTTTCTCTTGCTTTTGCAGAAAGCCGTTGATGTCCGCTTCGGAGCTGTGTTTATCGGAATCGGATTTCGTCTGCACCTGTTTTAATTTCTGTTCAGCGTCGGCGAGTAAAAGTTTTTTCTCTTCGCCGTCGATCGCGGAGAGAATCTCGGCTTTGCTCGCGTCGAGTTTTGCGCGCTCCACGTCGTACGTTGCCGTCATCAGATCGGTCACGTCCTGCTGGGCCGAAAGGCGTGCTTTGGCGCGGGCATCTTCGGCTTGCGCCTGAGCCTGCTTCAGATCGGAACGGCGCTGCGCGAGAGTGTTTTCAAGCGTGGCAGTATCAAAGGAAATCACTACGTCGCCCTTGTGAACTGCCGAACCATTCTTGGCGAGGCGCATGATTTGGATGTCGCCAGCGTTGGAAGGCGCAGTGAGAGAAGCGGATCGCGCTGCGCGAATCTGTCCGCGCAGTTCAACGGTATCCACGAGATCGCCCTTGGTGACGACTCCTGTTGGAATTCCCATCGGCGCGGAGATTGATGCGGCGCTTGCGCGAGAATCGAAAAGTTTGAAGCCGCCGTAGAGGATCGCGGCGACGAATAGCGCCAACGCGATGATCGTTATTCCTTTGCGGTCTCGCCACGATTTTTGAAATGCGTTCGGCATAATTTTCCGGCTTTCGGCGACTAATTCTTTTTGTCTACAGACGCGGTGGTCGCGGCCGGCGCTGCCGTTGGATTGCTGTTGGGAGCCACGCCGCGAACCACAACTTCGCCGGCTTGGACACCCGATTCGATTACGGCATCCACTTCATTCATCGCTCCCACGCGAACCTGGCGGAGATCATCGCCGCTGGAAGTCTGGACGCGGACGTACATTTTTCCATCCTGGCTGACGAGCGCATCACGCGGCACGACAAGAGCGTTGGGCACGCGTTCGAGTTCGACATCGACTGCCGCGGAAAGATCGGGGAGCAGCTTGGGATTCATTCCGTCGATGGAAAATAAAATGGTGAAGGTGTGAACCTTCGGCGACATTCCGCTGGTGACGGCAATCGCGGGCATCTGCGCAAGGCGTCCGGTAAAAGTGAGTTCGGGATAAGCATCCAGCCGAACTTGCGCTGGAGTTCCCTCTACAAATCCCGCCATGTCTTGCTGATTCACTTTGGCGCGCACGCGCATTGCAGTGGGATCCACAACCTGCATGAAAGCGGAGCCGGGACGTACCTCGTCGCCTTCCTGTGGCTCTGTGGGAACATTGCCGCGCCAGATTACGGAATTAAGAACGGCGAGGCCATCGAGCGGCGAGGTGATAATCATTTTTTCTGAGTTGCCATTTGCATAAACCATGGCGCCGCGGGAGCGGTCTCGCTGAATTTCGAGGACCTTAAGCGCGGAAATTTCGGCGGTGCGTTTCAGCTGATAGGTTTGTTTTAATTGCGCGAGCTTGGCCTGGGCTTCGTCGAGAGTTTCCTTATTTTTTTCCACTTGGATGCGCGACTGCACTTCGCTGCGCTTTACTTCGAGCTGCGCGGTGGAGACGGCGTCTTCAGCCTGCTTGAGGTCGTTGTCGTCGCCCGCGCGCGCGGTGGCTTGATCGGCCTGGAGTTTTTTGATTTGTTGGACGAAATCGTTGTACTCGGCTTCTTTATCCTGCGCGTTGCGCACTTGCTGCTGGCGATCGAATTCCACCAGGAAATCGCCGACATGAACTTTCGTACCGCCTTTGATCAGCTTGGTGATGACAAGCGTGCTGGCGGTTTGTCCTGTAAGGCGCGGCGCAGAGACTGGATGCGATTGCACCGCTTCCACTGTGCCGCTTACGCGAACGCTGCGGACAAAATCGCGGCGCTCAACTTTGGCGGTGCGCACAGGCTCGCCCGAATTTTGTGAGGCGGCGTTTGCGCGGCGACTTCGAGTGGCGGCGAAAGCAGCCACCGCGATTACAACGATTGCGAGAGCTACCCAGAGCAGCGGGCTGCTCCAGCGCGAAGGCTTGCTGAAGTGCGGTTGCTTGCGAGCGGGTGGCGGCACGACCGGGGCAACGGGTTCCGCGGACGGAGTTTCCACTCCCGCAACGGAACGGTTGGCCGTCCAGCCATGCACCGGAGATTTAGAATTTAGTGCGTCGCTCATTTATTTTGTTTCTTATGAGATGCTCGTCGGCCCGCTGCCAACGCGCACGCGGAAAATCCTGCGTGCTTTCACGCATGACTTGAGAATTCGGACACCCCGACCCACCCGATTGACCATCTATATGGACGCCACAGAGCAGAAAAAGTTTGCACCTATCTGCGGCAGGTGGCCGAATAAGTATTTGGCTTGGAGTGTAAGGGTTAGCCCCGGTTCTCCAGCGGGACGTAAGGACGCTCGTCAGAACCCAAATAAACCTGGCGGGGACGCGCGATTTTCTGCTCTGGATCGAGCAGCATTTCCTGCCACTGCGCGATCCATCCCGAAGTGCGCGGGATGGCGAAGAGGACGGGAAACATCGTCATGGGGAAGCCCATCGACTGATAAATCAGACCCGTGTAGAAATCCACGTTGGGATACAGGCGCCGCGAGACGAAATAATCGTCTTCGAGCGCGATGCGTTCGCACTCGAGCGCGATTTCCAGCAGAGGATTCTTGCCCATAATTTCGAAAACTTCGTAGGCCACGCGCTTGATGATGCGCGCGCGCGGATCGTAATTTTTGTAAATGCGATGGCCGAAACCCATCAGGCGAACTTCGCCGGCTTTCACGCGCTTAATGTAAGCGGGCACGTTTCCAACAGAACCAATCTGCATCAACATCCGCAAAACTTCTTCGTTTGCGCCCCCGTGAAGAGGGCCGTAGAGCGCTGCGGTGGCGGCGGCTGCGGCGCAGAACGGGTCGGCATGAGAGCTGCCTACGTTGCGCATCGCGCTGGCCGAGCAATTTTGTTCGTGATCGGCGTGGAGAATAAAAAGAATATCGAGCGCGTGTTCGAGCGTGGGATTTGGACGGTACTTCAGTTCGGTGGTGCGGAACAGCATGTTCAGAAAATTTCCGGGATAGCTCAGCTCATTATCAGGATACACGTACGGCATACCCAGGCTGTGGCGATACGCGAAGGCTGCAAGCGTGGGCATTTTCCCGATGAGGCGCCAGGTTTGTTTGCGGCGCGATTCTTCGTCGAAAATTTCTTTTGCGTCGGGATAAAAAGTGGATAGCGCCGCGATGGTGGAAATCAACATTCCCATCGGGTGAGCGTCGTAGTGAAATCCATCGAGAAATTTTTTGATGCTCTCGTGAATAAACGTGTGGTGCGTGACGTGGTACACCCAATCTGCTAACTGCGGACGAGTGGGAAGTTCGCCATGCAGAATTAGATAGGCGGTTTCGAGGTACGTGCTTTTTTCCGCGAGATCTTCGATTGCGTAGCCGCGGTAGCGCAGAATTCCTTTTTCGCCGTCGATGAAAGTGATGCGGCTGATGCAAGACGCTGTGTTGTTGAGCGCGGGATCGTAGGCCATCAGGCCGAAGTCGTCGGCATCCGTTTTTATCTGGCGAAGATCGAGAGCGCGAATCGTGCCGTTGACTACCGGCAGATCGTAGGATTTGCCCGTGCGATTATCGGTGATCGTGATGGAATCGCCGCGGCCTTGCGCGGGCGCGCCCGCCGCTTGCGGTTTTGTTTGAGTGGGATTCATGTGGTTCGCGGTCCAGTGCCGATACTGCGTGGTCCCAATAAGTAATGTACACCAAGATTCGAACGCCGTGAAATTGGATGAAACGGATGCCACTTAAGCTAAACGCCATCCGCTAAAATTTGACGGCGCACCAGGTGAATGTGTTTCACGCGCGCTCGAAAAATTGAAATCTAAAAGTGCGCGGCTTCGCGGGCGATGGCGTGAATTAATGTGCGCATGCGCGGATGTTCGCCGACGGACGGCAGCAATTCGACTGTGATTCCAGGCACTTGCGCGCGCACCACCGAAATTTGCTCGGGGATGTCGCGTTCGATTGGGCCGCCAGGCGACAAGAAAAGTGGAAGAATTCGCAGGCGCGTGACGCCGTCGTTCGCGGCTTCGTGCGCGACATCCGCGAGTGTTGGGCTCGCGGAATTTACGTAGGCGAGGCGGGCGCGGTCTTTACCCAATTCGTTGCGAATCATTTCCGCAAGTTCTTCAAATGGTTTTCGCAGGCGCGGTTCTTCGCTGCCTGGAGCAAACAGGACGACTCGAACGACATCTTTCATCGCAGTTCCACCGTGGCACGTTTCAGGGATATCGCTTACTAAAAATTGCAAGAACGAGAATTAGAGTATCAGTTTAGCCCGTCCAGCGCGCGCGAAAGAAAGTGACGCTACAGTGCAGCGTTGCGAGCGGCGCGATGGCGCGTTGCGAAATAGAGAATCGGGCCGATCGCGATGAGAGCAATGCCAACGCTTAGTCCGCTGACGGATCCAATTTTTTCACCGTGATTTCGGATCGCCGCAGCGATCATCAATCCGAGCGGAGGCAAACCCAGAAAGATCGCGCCTGCAAGTCCACCGGGAACACGATAGGGGCGCGGCAGATTTGGTTCGCGAACTCGCAGCGCTGCCAGCGCCCAGAATTCCAACATGATGCTTGAGCCGGTGAGAAGCACGTCGAGAATTACGAGCCGCTCGAATCCAAGAAACATGCAGCCCGCCCAACAAATTCCGCAGGCCAAAATCGCAACCGACGGAGTCCCGGTGCGCGGACTGATTCGCGCGAAAATTTTCGGCAGATATCCATCGCGCGCCATCACTACCGGCAAGCGAGAAAACGAAAGCATCAGCGCGTTGAATGTGCCGATCGCGCCGATCACTCCGCCCGCTGCGATTGCGAGCGCGAGCCAATTTCCGCCGAGCTGTTTGCCAACATCCACCCAACCGCCGGTGGACCATGCATCCGGATTTATTCCTGCGCGAGCGACTCCGGCAACCGGAATGATGTAAGTGAGCATGACCAACAGCACGGCGAAAAACATGAGGCGCGGAAATGTTCGCTGCGGACGATCCACTTCACCGGCGATTGTGGATGTGTTGTCCCAGCCCATGTAATTCCACATCGCAACGAGGATCGCTCCAAGAATATCAAAGTGGCTGCGATCGGTTTGCGAAATATTTGCTGCGCCGCTCGCGGCGTGATGTGCGAGTCCGTAAAAAGTGAGCACAACGAATGGCGCGAGCAAAAGAATTGTCATGAGCGTGGAACCATTGCCCACGGCGCGCGCGCCAAGAATATTCCAGACGATGCAAACCGCGATCATGGCAAGGCCGAGAAAAATTCCGCGATTGCCGCTGGTGAGCGACGGCGCGAAATGACCCAAGTAATCCACGAACAATGTTGGGTAGAGGGCCATTTCAAAAACGCTTCCCGCAAAGGTAAGCCAAACTTCCTGATATCCCCAGAACGGCCCCATGCCGCGGCGCACCCAAACATAGAAGCCGCCCTCTTCGGGCAATGCACTGGCCAGTTCGCTGACCATGAGCGCGGTGGG
Organism: uncultured Acidobacteriota bacterium; assembly: GCA_963785395.1. GTDB lineage: Bacteria > Acidobacteriota > Terriglobia > Acidiferrales > UBA7541 > DASTCZ01. The sequence continues at coordinate 54,460 of CAWAVH010000007.1, forward strand.
AATGCTCCAGAAGAATGGGACCAGAAATAAAATTAAAATCGCGCCGCCGATTCCCGACATTTGCACGATGTCTTCGAGTCCGTAAGGGCCGCCGGCAACCATGAAATAAGTTGCGGCGACGAGAGGAAGCAGCGTGAGTTTTGCGGGCGAAGCGATGCGCGAAATATTTTTCATTCGTGATTACCGTTATAGCTGCATTTTGCAGAACATCAAGAATATTGTGGTGTTGCGGAAATATTTTTTACAGTGATGCGCGCGCGGCGATAGAATGCGCGCGGAGGATGGTTATGAATCAGCATCGAAAAATGGCGAGCGGATTTTGTTTGATCGCCGCGGCATTACTTTTGTTGTGCGCCACAAAAGCGCCGGCGCAATCCTCCGGGAAAAGAATTGTGATCGCGGCGAGCACTGTTTTCGATGGCCGCGGAAAAATAATTCACGATACGCGGATCGTTGTGGAAGGCTCGAAAATCGTGGCGATCGATCCCAACGCTTCGCCCGTGGATTACGATTTGCGCGGGCTTACCGTGCTGCCGGGCTGGATCGACGCGCACGTGCATATCACGTGGCACTTCGGCGCGGACGGCAGATTCGCGGGCGAAGGCGGCAAGACGCAGGCGGAAGCGCTGGACGCTGCGTCGAACGCGTGGGTGACGCTGATGGCCGGATTCACCACGGTACAAAGCGTGGGTTCGCCCGCCGATGTGCCGCTGCGCGATGCGATCAATCGCGGCGAAATTCCCGGGCCGCGAATTCTGACGGCGATAAATCCGCTGTCGGGACGCGGACCGGAAACTGGAACTCCTGACGAGATTCGCGAATTTATTCGCAAGCAAAAAGATGCGGGCGCAGACGTGATTAAAATTTTTGCGTCGCAGAGTATTCGCCAGGGCGGCGGCATGACTTTGTCGCAGGAGCAATTGAATGCCGCGTGCGACGAAGCGAAAAAGTTGGGACTGCGTACTCTGGTGCACGCTTACAAGGATGCAGTGCGCGCCGCGACAATGGCTGGCTGCACGGAGATCGAGCACGGCACACTTTGCACGGACGACGACTTGAAATTGATGGCGCAGCACGGAACATTTTTCGATCCGCAGGCCGGGCTGGTGATTGAAAATTATCTGGCGCATAAGGCCCAGTACATCGGCATCGGCGGCTATACGGAAGAGGGATTTGCCGCGATGGAAAAAGTTTTGCCGATCGATCACGATTTAATTCGCCATTCGGTGGCGACTCCTGGACTGAAAATTGTTTTCGGTACAGATGCCGTGGCCGGAGCGCACGGAAGAAACGCCGAAGAGTTTATCGATCGCGTTCGAGACGGCGGCCAGGACCCGATGGGCGCGATGGTTTCCGCGAATTCGATCGGCGCCGAAGCGCTGGGCATGAGCGACAAACTTGGCGCGATTGATAAGGGACTCGAGGCGGACATCATTGCGCTCGAAGGCGATCCGACGCACGACATTAACGCTGTGCGACGCGTTACGTTTGTGATGAAAGGCGGCGTCGTTTACAAAAATGTGCCGCGCGGCGCGATTCCGAAATATGCGGGAATCGAGCCATGAAAATTATTCTCCGTTGAATTTCTATTTTCGGAACGCTCCTCTTGAGTGCGCGGGTATGGATATTCCTACTCGCGTTTTTTTGGCTTCGCGCTGCTCTTGGGAAAACTCCGCCGGCGATGGAAGGGACTAGAAGAATCACGTCGCCCTCCTTGAAAAGATAATCAGCGCCGCCGAGAAAGCGGATGTCTTCGTCGTTCACGTAAACATTTACGAAGCGGCGAAGAGCGCCGCGATCGTCGCGAAGATGGCGCGAGATTTGCGGAAATTTCTCGCCGAGTTGATCGAGAAGATCGGAAAGTGATTTCACGCCAGTAAAATCGATGCATTGCGCGCCGTCGGTGAGTTTGCGAAGCGCTGTTGGAATTTGCACTGTGATCGACATGCTCAATTCCCTCCTGCTGCGGCTGTTCGCAGCGTGCCTGTGATGGCTCGCTCGAAATCGGCGAGGCGGGGAGCGATAGCGTCCGGCAATTCGAAGCGGCCCGCGAGCGCATCCGTGGTTTTCAATCCGTTGCCGGTGACGCAAATCACCGTTGTTTCCGCTGGTGAAATGCAGCCTTGCGCGATTAATTTCTGCGCCACTCCGCAGGTAACTCCGCCCGCTGTTTCGGCGAAAATTCCTTCGGTTTCCGCGAGTAACTGAATTGCGGCAACAATTTCGAGATCGCTGATGTCTTCTGCCCAGCCGCCGCTTTTGCGAATCATCGCGGCTGCGGCGTTTCCGTCTGCCGGATTTCCGATGGCGAGTGAACGCGCGATGGTTTGCGGCTTTTGCGGATCGAATTCGGATTTATTATTTTTGATCGCATCTGAAATTGGCGAGCAGCCCGTGGCTTGCGCGCCGAAAAATTTTACGGGCTTCGCTTCCACAATTCCGAGCTCCACAAATTCGCGAAATGCTTTGGCGATTTTTCGAATCAGCGAACCGCCTGCCATCGGGACAACAACGTTATCGGGCAAACGCCAGCCAAGTTGCTCGGCGATTTCGAAGCCGACAGTTTTCGACCCTTCAGCGTAGTACGGGCGCAGATTTACGTTTACAAATCCCCAGCGATACGAATCCGCGATTTGCGAGCATAGGCGATTCACCTGATCGTAGTTGCCGGCAATGCGAACGAGGCGCGCGCCAAAAACTTGCGTGTTGAGAATTTTCGCGGCTTCAAGATCGGCCGGAACGAAGATGCACGCTGTCAAATCCTTCGCGCGCGGCTTGCGCCGCGAGAGCATTCGCGAGATTTCCGGTGGAAGAACAACTTACGGTTTCAAATCCGAATCGGCGCGCGGCGGAGAGCGCGACGGCGACGACGCGATCTTTGAACGAGAGCGACGGAAAGCAAACCGCGTCGTTTTTGATGTACAGATCGCCGCTGCCAATTATTTTTCCGAGACGATCGGCGCGAACCAGCGGCGTGAATCCTGCAGCGAGTTCAGAGCGAAAATCTTCCGGCAACGGAAGCAACTCGGAGTATCGCCACAGATTTGTAGCGCGCGCTGTGATTGAATCTCGCGTGATCGTGCCGCGAATCGCGGCGTAGTCGTATGAAATTTCAAGCGACGAAAAACAATCTTCGCAAATTGTGAGCGGAGCATTGCCCCAACTTTTCCCGCATTCACCGCAACGGAGTTGAAATGTTTCTGCCATCACGCCCTCATGTACCACCGAGAATTTGGATTGCGGTTTGCCATTGAAAGCAGGATGAAGAATCTTTCGGCGTTTGCGTTTCACCGATTGACGCGGCGAAAAAAACGCGGCGGCGAAAGTCCTCAGGTCCGGGACGAGAATAAAAAGCTTGCGGCCGAAAAATTTTGGGGCAAGCCTAACTTCTCATGTCCCCCGCGACTCGGGGCGGGAATTGGCACCGGTCAACCGGCATTGCGCCGGCTCGGTTGCCGTGGCGTCATCGGGCCCGTGCCCTCGGCCACTCTGCATGAGAACTCAGGCGAAAAAGCGGCGTGAGTTCCACAGGAACGATACGGGAGTATCGGCAGAGTGTCAAGGTGCAGAGCTGATTGACGCTGAGTATTTGGTGGGCGCTGGGCACTTAAAATACGAGATCCTTCGGCTATCCTGATCGGATCGCTCTCAGGATGACGGAATCTCGCTTAGTGTCGCGACAGAATCTCATCGCTTACTTAACCAAATTCGGTTAAGAATGGTCGGTTTTTGGCCCCTAAGTCCTTTAGAATGCGCACTTACGTCGTAAATTGGCTGTAAGTGCTTTAGAATGAACACTTAAGTTTTAGAAGGCCTTTTTTTGAGTAGAAATCGATTTTTCCCGTTCTGGGACTGCGAGTGCCGGTTAACTGTCCGCAGTTAAGTAAAATAATTGAGTATCGACACTTCTCCCCTAGGCACATTATAGCAAATTTATAAAAGGAGTCAATCGATATCAGTCAATGTGGGTAAATTTCCATTGAACGGCAATAGGCTGCGGTGAATGGGAGATGGCGCAGACTTGAGACGAAAAGTATTCAATAAAAGCGTTCCCGACGCGAGCGGATTTGGATAGAATCGGCACGCGTATTGGGATGTTTTTGTGTAAGGGAGAATTTCATTGAGACGAGCAATCATATTTGTGGCGGCGATGTTGGGAGTTTGCGCGGCGTTTGTTTGGCCGACGGTGCGGATGAACGCTGCGGTGAACAACGCGCGCGGTGCGGCTGCGGGGCAGATGAGTGGCGGCGCGGCACCGCAATATGATCCGGCACTTTTTCAGGAAATGAAGTGGCGGCACATCGGACCGTTTCGCGCGGGGCGGACAGTGGCCGCAGCTGGAGTTCCGAGCCAGCAAAATGTTTTTTACGTGGCGGCGAATAACGGCGGCGTGTGGAAGACCACGGATTTTGGACAGACGTGGAACGCGATTTTTGACGACCAGCCGACGGGATCGATCGGAGCGCTGGCGGTGTCTGTAAGCGATCCGAAAGTAATTTATGTGGGCAGCGGAGAAGGATTGCAGCGCCCTGATTTGAGCGTGGGAAATGGAATGTACAAATCCGCGGACGGCGGAAAAACGTGGGCGCACATTGGATTGGAAGACGGATTCCAGATCGGCGAGCTTGCAGTGGATCCGCACGATCCGAATCGAGTTTTCGCGGCGGTGCTAGGGCATCCCTATGGGGCGAATGAAACGCGCGGGGTATATCGATCGACGGATGGCGGCGCGAGCTGGCAAAAAGTTTTGTACAAGGATGAAAACACCGGCGCGATCGCGGTGGAGCTAGACCCTTCGAATCCGCAAACCGTTTACGCGGACATGTGGAGCGCGCGGCGGCCGCCATGGACGATTGGAAATTCGATCAACGGAACGACGAGCGGGCTTTTTAAATCTACGGACGGCGGAAATACGTGGAAGGAATTGGCGGAAGGATTGCCGACGATCGCGGAAGGGCGCGGAAGAATTGGAATTGGAATCGCGCCATCCGATTCGAATCGTTTGTACGCGTGGGTGGATGCGGACGCGACACACGGAGGTATTTATCGCTCGGATGATGGCGGAGCTACGTGGCAGCGATTAGATCGCGAACAAAGAATTTGGGGACGCGGTTCTGATTTTGCGTGCGTGAGAGTTGATCCGCGCGATAAGGACACGATCTACGTTGCGAATACTTCCACGTATCGTTCGATGGATGCCGGAAAGAGTTTTACGGCGATTAAGGGTGCTCCGGGCGGCGACGATTACCATACGATTTGGATCAATCCGGAAAATCCCGACATTATTTTGATTGCGAGCGATCAGGGCGCAACAATCAGCCCGAATCGCGGCGAGACTTGGAGCTCCTGGTACAACCAGCCGACGGCGCAGCTGTATCACGTGAGCACCGACACGCAATTTCCGTACTGGGTTTATGGAGGGCAGCAAGAATCGGGAACGGCGGCGGTGGCGAGCCGCAGCGATTATGGCGAAATTACTTTTCGCGACTGGCATCCGGCAGTTGGCGACGAGTACGGATACGTGGTGGCCGATCCGACGAATCCAAATATTATTTATGGCGGAAAAGTGCGGAAGATGTTTCAGGATACGGGCGCGTCACAAGATGTTTCGCCGAGGCCGCCGAAGGGCATGAGATATCGCTACAACCGCACGGCTCCGCTGGTGTGGAGTCCCGTGGATAAGCACGCGCTATATTTCGCGTCGCAATTTTTATTCAAGACGATTGATGGCGGGCGAAGCTGGCAGACGATCAGCGGGGATTTAACACGCGAAAATCCTGGCGTGCCCGCGAACATGGGAATTTTTGCGGAGACCGTTGAAGCGAAAGCGGAGCATCGCGGAGTGATTTATACGATCGCGCCTTCGTATCGCGACGCAAATTTAATTTGGATCGGAACGGACGACGGACAGATTGATGTGACGCGCGACGCGGGAAAAACGTGGTCGAACGTGACGCCGCCGGATCTAACTCCGTGGAGCAAAGTTTCGATTATGGATGCGGGGCGCCACGATGCGATGACGGCGTACGCGGCGATCAACCGGCTGCGGCTCGACGATATGCATCCTTATATTTACCGGACGCACGACGGCGGCAAGACGTGGAAGAGAATTACCGATGGATTGCCGAATGAGCCGGTGGATGTGGTGCGCGAAGATCCGGAAAAAGCGGGACTACTTTTTGCGGGGACCGAAGGTGGGATTTATGTTTCATTCAACGACGGCGATTTGTGGCAGGCGCTGCAACTGAATTTGCCGCACACGTCGATGCGCGATCTGGTGATTCACGGCGACGACGTGGTGGTGGGAACGCACGGGCGCGGGATTTGGATTCTGGACGATGTGACGCCGCTGCGGCAGATGAGTGCGGAAATTGCGGCAGCCGATGCGCATCTTTTCAAGCCGGGTGACGCGGTGAGATTGCGGCGGTACAAAAATGAAGATACGCCGCTGCCGCCGGAAGTTCCCGCGGGGCAGAATCCGCCAGATGGCGCGTTGATCGATTACACGCTGAGGGAAGCGGCGGTCGGTCCGCTGACGATCGAAATTTCCACAAGCAGCGGAAAATTGGTAAGGAAATATTCCAGCGACGATCACCCGTCTCCTATCGATCCGGAAATGCAAAATGTGCCGATGTATTGGTTCCGTTCGCCCGATACGGAAGTGCCGAAGGCGACGCCGGGAATGCATCGGTTTGTGTGGGATTTGCGATGGACGGCGGTAGCCGCGGGCGGAGGATTCGGCGGCGGCGGAGGAACGATTCCGCACGATACGCCGCGCGGTCCATTTGGCGCTTTCGTTTTACCCGGACACTACAACGTGAAACTCACCGTGAATGGGAAAAGTTATACGCAAAGCGTGAACGTGAAGATGGATCCGCGAATTCATGTGACCGCGCTGGAATTGGCGGCGACAAATGCTTTGGAGATGCGGCTGGCGGATGAAATTCACAACGCTACGGATGCCGTAGCGGCGATTCGTGCGTTGCGCGCGGAATTGCAGGCGGCGCAAAGTGCGGCGACGAGTCACGCGGATTTGGCTGCGGCGATAAGAGAGTTGGACACGAAGATCGGTGCGATCGGCGGCGAAACTGGCGGGGGACGGGGAGGTCGCGGCGGTGCGGGTGGTGGCGGAGGCGGGCGGGGCGCGGCGCCGAGCGGGCCGCCAACACTCGCAGTGGTCGCCGGCGAATTGGGGCAATCTTACAGTGCGGCGAGCGGAAGCGATTTCGCGCCAACGATTACGCAGATGAATGCGGCTACGGAGGCAGAGCACGAATATGCGGCGTTGATCGCGCGGTGGAATGCGGTGCGGACGTCAGATATCGCGGCGCTTAATTTGAAATTGAAGGCGGCGGGGTTGACGGAAGTGGGAAAGAAATAATTTAATATCCGTCCGCGATCGGCGGGTAATGCCACCGGCGGCTGCGGATTTGCATCGAATGGCAGGAGTGGAATCTTCCAAGGAGAATGATGATGGCAGAACACACCAAGAAGTGCGAGCACCCGAATTGCAGCTGTCAGGTGAGCAGCGGGAAATATTGCAGCGTGGAGTGCGAGGCGATGGAGAAGACTCCGGACATTGATTGCCGGTGCGGACATCCGAATTGCGCGGGGAGAGCGCATTAGGGAAGCGGCAGGGAGGCAAGGAGGCTCTTTTTTGCCGCTGGGTCCCTGCTTGATTGGTTGTGTCTTATGTTGGAGCTAAGGCTCTGACACCAGCGGGCTGGAAAAGAAAAGCGCACAGGCAGGAGTGCCTGTGCCACTGTTTATTTCGGTAGGGTGCCGTTGAAGATTACGCGGGGGCCGGTGGCGGCGGTTTTGATGTGGCCGATGCGAAAATATTTTTCGCGGCGGCGCTTTAGGTCGGCTTCCATGGCGCGGATGTGTTTCGGCGGAACGATTACGATCATTCCGGCGCCGAGATTGAAAGCGGCGAGAGATTCTTCGCGCGATAGCTTCCCAATTTTCGCAAGATAGCTGAAAATTTTTGGAACGGGCCACGAACCAAGTTCGATTTCTGCGCGTGCGCCGCGCGGAAGAACTCGTGGAAGATTGCCGGGAATTCCGCCGCCGGTGATGTGAGCCATCGCGGAAATCCATCCGCGAGCGATGGCGTTTTTCAAAGCGGGCAAATAGCAGCGATGCGGCTGCAGAAGTTCGGCGCCGATTTTATTTCCGATTTCCGCGACGTAGGTTGCGGGCTTCAATTTTTCCTGATCGAAAACCAATTTTCGCGCGAGCGAATAGCCGTTGGTGTGAAGTCCCGCGGATGGAAGCGCGATCAGCGAATCGCCTGCATGAACGCGGTGCGGACCAAGCGCGAGGCTTTTTTCTACAGCGCCGACGATGAAGCCCGCGAGATCATATTCACCGGGCGGATAAAATCCGGGCATCTCGGCAGTTTCTCCGCCAATCAGCGCGCAGCCAGCGGCGCGGCAAGCGCGGCTCATGCCCTCTACAATTTGCTCGACGAGTTGCGGATCCATTTTTCCGAGGGCGAGGTAATCGAGGAAAAAAAGCGGCTCTGCGCCGAGGGTGAGAATGTCGTTGACGCAATGGTTGACGAGATCGGCGCCGACGGTGGAATGCACATTCATCGCGACGGCGACTTTCAGTTTAGTACCGACGCCATCAGCGCTGGAAACGAGAAGCGGCTCGCGCCAGCGTTTTTTATCGAGGGCAAAAAGCGCGCCGAACGCGCCGATGCCGCCCTGTACTCCGCGCGTGAAAGTGCGCGCAGCCAGGCGAGCGATGCGCTGCTTCGCTTGATCCGCGAGAGAAATGTTTACGCCAGCTTCGGAATATCGCATTTGAAAAAGAAGCGCGGCAATTTTCGCCGGGCATGCCCCTGACTTAAAACATTTTAAAGAAACGATTCCAGCGAATGCGGCTGGGATGAATCAGCGAGCCGCCATACGCTTCGAATCGTTCAACCAAATGGCCGGGTTCCCACGCTTGCGTTGGACCGCCGGTGGCCGGAGCCGGCGCGATGATCGAAAGATAAATCATCACCGGAGTGCCAATCAGATTCGCGCGAGGAACGGTGCCCCAATAGCGGCTGTCGTAAGAATCTGCGCGATTATCTCCCATCACAAAATAATTTCCCGCGGGAATTTGCGTCGGACCAAATCGCTCGAAAGGGTCCATGGGCGCTTTGATGTACGGCTCATCGAGTTTGTTTCCGTTGATCCAAATCGCGCCGTCATGAAGTTCGAGCGTGTCGCCGGGCATGCCAATCACCCGTTTGATGAGATCGGGGCCGCCATAGGGCGGGCGAAAAATAATAATTTGCTGGCGCTTGGGCATGCGCCAAAGCGAAACGTGCCAATTTGTGAAGGGCACGCCGGCGTCATAGCCGAGGCGATCCATGATGAGGTGATCGCCGATGAGCAGAGTGTCTTCCATTGAAGCGGAAGGAATCACCCGGGCCTGGCCGATCACGCCATTAATGAAAAGAAATGCGAGGATGATCCAGAGCCACGCGATGGCTTCGCTTTTGGCGCGCTGGGCGAGAGGAGCTTGCTCTTCTACAGGTTGATTTTTTTCTAGCTGGTCAGATTTCACGCGTCACCGTCGCCGTCGCCGGCGCTGTGTCGTCACGGTGCGCCTGATTGTCCCGATGGTTCACTTCGAGCTGAACAAGATCGGTTGGATAATTTCCAGTGAAGCAGGAAGTACAAAATTGGCCGGTTGAGTCGCCGACGGCTTCACGCAGCGCGCCGAGCGAAAGATAGCCCAGCGAATCGGCTTCGAGGAAGGCGCGAATTTCTTCTACGGCTTGCGCGGAGGCGGGCACATTTGTTTGCGCGCTTGTTTGCGGAAGACGCGGACGGATGCGCGAATCAGCGGACGCGATGAGTTCTTCGCGAGTGGGCGTATCGATTCCGTAGTAGCAAGGAGAAATTGTTGGCGGCGAGCTGATGCGCACGTGAACTTCGCTGGCTCCCGCTTCGCGAACCATGCGAACAATTTTTCGGCTGGTGGTGCCGCGGACGATGGAATCGTCGACGAGGACTACGCGCTTGCCCGCCATGAGTTCGCGGACTGGATTTAATTTCAACTTCACGCCGAAATCGCGAATCGATTGCGCGGGCTGAATAAATGTGCGGCCGATGTAGTGATTGCGGATAAGTCCCATGCGAAACGGAACGCCGGATTCGAGCGAGTAGCCGATTGCGGCGGGAACTCCAGAATCGGGCACGGGAACAATCACATCGGCGGGCACGGGATGTTCGCGCGCGAGAAGTTTGCCGAGCATTTCGCGGCTGTGATTTACAGAGCGGCCGAAAACCATGCTGTCTGGCCGCGCGAAATAGACGTGTTCAAAAATGCAGAACTGCGGATCTCTGGCGGCGGAGAAGCGAATGGATTCGAGTCCCGCGCGCGAGATGCGCAGCATTTCGCCGGGCTCGATATCGCGAACGTAAGTTGCGCCGATGAGATCGAAGGCGCAAGTTTCGGATGCAACGACCCAGCGATCGCGCAAGCGGCCGAGAGCGAGAGGACGAAAGCCGCGAGGATCGCGAACGGCGTAAAGTTCATCCCGCGTGAGAATCAGCAGCGAATATGCGCCTTCCACGAGATTCAGTGCATCGGCGATGGCGTTTGAAAGATTGCGATTGTTGCTGCGCGCGATGAGATGGACGATTACTTCGGTGTCGCTATTGGTTTGAAAGATCGAGCCGCTGTGTTCGAGTTTGCGGCGCCACTTGGAAGCGTTCGTGAGATTTCCATTGTGCGCGAGCGCGAGCTGGCCCTTGTTGCAATCGATGAGAATCGGCTGCGCGTTGGTGAGAGTTGTGTCGCCAGCAGTGGAATAGCGCGTGTGGCCGATGGCGGAATCGCCGGTGAGAGACGCGAGCCGCTCATTGGTAAAAACATCGGGAACGAGTCCCATACCTTTTACGACTCGGAGTTCTGTGCCATCGGAAGCGCACATTCCGGCAGCTTCCTGACCGCGATGTTGCAGGGCGTAGAGGCCGAGGTAGGCGGTTTTCGCGGCGTCGGGTTCGCCGAACACGCCGAAGACGCCGCAGTGATCGTGGAAATGATCGTCGACGATGCCGGCGATTCGATCGGCGGGAAGTGGCGCGTTTTGGATTCTGGCGTTCATTTATTCTTGTTCGTGAGTGACTGGTTCCAGAATTTGCGCGAGCGATCCGCTCCAGGCGTCACGCAGGCGGTGGAGCGGTGAAGCGATCGCGGCGTGGCCATTCACGGAAATTTGGAAATCGCCGCGGGTTACGTGGCCCAGTTCCTCCGTGGTGACATTCCATTTTCGCGCAATTTCACGCACGCGGGCAAGCGATTCGGCAGAAACAGAAACCACGGCGCGCGCTCCGCGTTCGCCGAATAACGCGGATTCGAGCGGCTCGGCGGATTTAAGATTAATTTTCGCGGAAAGCGGCGCGGAATTTTTGGCGTGCGATTTCGCAGCGAAACAAGATTCGGCGATTGTGACGGCGATGCCTCCGTTGCTGATGTCGTGCGCGGAATTCAAAAGTTTTGCGGCGGATAATTCGAGAAGCGCTTCGATGAGACGTTTTTCCGCGTCGAGATCTACGGTGGGCGGAGCGCCTGCGGCGATGCCGCGCGTCGCGAATGCGTATTCGGAAGAAGAAAATTCTCGCGCGAAATTATTTTTATCGGGTGCCGCGGCAATGTTTGCATTTGGGTTCGCGCGGCCATCGAGCAGAAGAATCGCGTCGCCTTCATTGCGAAACGCGATGCCGATTGCTTGCGAAACATCTTCGAATAATCCGAGCACGCCGAGAACGGGAGTCGGATAGATGGATTGGCCGAGCGTGTCGTTATAAAAACTTACGTTGCCGCCCGTGATGGGAATTTTCAATTCGTTGCAAGCTTCCGCGATGCCGTCTATGGATTCGCTGAATTCCCACATCACTTCCGGTTTTTCTGGATTGCCGAAATTCAGGCAATTTGTCGCGGCCCAGGGACGCGCGCCGGAGCACGCAACATTTCGCGCGCCTTCTGCGACGGCAGCTTTCGCGCCTTCGCGCGGATTTAGCCAACACCAGCGGCCATTTCCATCGACGGTGAGCGCGAGGCCGCGCGGCGTTTCCTTGATGCGAAGCACTCCGGCATCGGAGGCGCCGGGGCCTTCGAGAGTATTGGTGCGCACGGATTGATCGTACTGCTCCCAGATCCAGTGCTTAGAGGCGATCGAAGGATGCGCCAGGAATTTCACAAAATTTTCTGTGAGGTTTGCGTTCGCTGTGGAATCTGGCGCGAATTCGAAAAGTTTTCCTTCGCCGCGCGGATGCGCGGGCGGCGCGATTGGGCGCTGATACACAGGCGCTTCGTTGGCGAGAGCTTCGGCCGGAATTTCCGCGGCTACGCTGCCGCCGGAGATGATGCGGAGCAAACCACCGGTGGTGACGCGGCCGATCTCGACGGCGTCGAGACCCCACTTCGCGAAAACTTTTATCACTTCGCGCTCGCGGCCGCGCGCGGCGACGAGCAGCATGCGCTCCTGCGATTCGCTGAGCATGATTTCGTAAGGCGTCATGCCAGTTTCGCGCTGCGGAACTTTATCAAGATCGATATCGATGCCCACTTCTCCGCGCGCAGCCATTTCGCAACTGGAGCTGGTGAGTCCAGCGGCGCCCATATCTTGAATCGCGACGATTGCGCCGGTTTGCATGGCTTCGAGACACGCTTCGAGCAAAAGTTTTTCGAGAAATGGATCGCCCACTTGCACGTTCGGGCGTTTCTGCTGCGACTCTTCGGAAAATTCCGCGGAAGCAAGAAGCGATGCGCCGTGAATACCGTCGCGTCCGGTTTTTGCGCCGACGTACATCACGGGATTGCCCACGCCGCTGGCGCGCGCGAAAAATAAATCTTCGCGGCGAGCAATGCCGAGGGCAAGAGCGTTGACGAGCGGATTGCCGGAATAGCCCGGAGCGAAATCAACGTCGCCGCCGATAGTGGGCACTCCGAAACAATTTCCGTAGTAGCCGATGCCGCGAACGACTCCGTCGACGATGCGGCGATTTCGCGCGATGGAATCGGCGGGAACTTCGCGCGAGGATGCATCTTTCGTGATGGGGCCGAAGCGAAGAGCGTCAAGTACGGCGATGGGCCGCGCGCCCATCGTGAAAATATCGCGGAGAATTCCGCCGACCCCGGTGGCCGCGCCTTGAAATGGCTCGACGTAGCTTGGGTGATTATGCGATTCGATTTTGAACGCGGCGCAAAGTCCTTCGCCGATATCGACGACGCCGGCGTTTTCTCCCGGGCCCTGCACCACTTGTTTTGCTTTCGTGGGCAGGCGGCGCAGATGCACGCGGCTGGATTTGTAGGAGCAGTGCTCGCTCCACATCACGCTGAAAATTCCAAGCTCGGTGATGCTGGGGTCGCGTCCCAGAATTTTTTGCACGCGCGAATATTCTTCTGAAGTGAGGCCGTGTTCCGCGGCGATTTGCGGAGTGACTTTGATTTCAGTGTCGAGCATCGGTTGGTAAATCGGGCTCGCTAATGAAACTGGTTCAACTGCAAAAAATTTGAAGTTCGATTTAGACGCGCGCGCCGGCCGTTTCCGCGGAGTGCTCGGAAATTTTGGCCGCCGGCGAAGAATGTTGCGTGAGCCACTGCGCCATTGAACGAAAAACCACCAGGCCGCTTGCCGAGCCGAGTTCTTTTTCGGATGCGCGTTCGGGATGCGGCATCAGGCCCACGACGTTGCGTTCGCGATTGGAAATTCCGGCGATGTTCGCAAGCGAGCCATTCGGATTCGCGGAAGGTTCTTCGCGGCCATCTGGCGTGGTGTAGCGAAAAACAATTTGGTTGTTACGTTCGAGTTCTGCAAGCGTTGCCGCATCGCAGAAATAATTTCCGTCTGCGTGCGCGATGGGGGCTTCGATTACGTCGCCAACTTTCGCGGCGCACGTGAACGGAGTTGCGTTCGTTTCCACGCGAATGTAGACCGGGCGGCAGACAAATCGCAGGCCCGCGTTTCGCAACATTGCGCCGGGAAGAAGTCCGGCTTCGAGAAGAATTTGGAATCCGTTGCAGACGCCGAGAACAAGTCCGCCGCTGTTCGCGAATTTTTCCACGGCCTTCATTACAGGAGAAAAACGCGCGAGCGCGCCAGTGCGCAAATAATCGCCGTAGGAAAAACCGCCAGGAAGGACAAGGGCGTCGACGCCCTGCAAATCAGCCGATTCGTGCCAGATGAATTGAACCGGCTTGCCCAGCACGTTGCCGATCACGTGGTAGGCGTCGTGATCGCAATTCGAGCCGGGAAACACTACTACGCCGAATTTCATCGCGCCTCCGGAAACTTATTCTAGCATACGCGGCGAGCTATCGGCGCTTGCTGCGGGAGCGCTTTGATCGCGAGCGCGATTTGCGTTTTGGAGCGCGGCGCTTGGAATGAGAAGACGTTTTTTTGCCAGCAGCCAATTCTTTGCGGCGTTTTTTCGCCCAGCCGGGCTTGTTTACCTGCTTGCCGCGCGCAATGGCTAGCGCGTCTGCCGGAACATTTTCCGTGATCACCGAGCCGGCGCCGACATACGCGCCATCGCCGATTCGCACTGGTGCGACGAGGGCGGTATCACTGCCGATAAATACCCGGCGGCCGATTGATGTGGGATGTTTGTTCACGCCATCGTAATTGCAGGTGATGGTTCCGGCGCCGATGTTGGTTTGCTCTCCGATTTTCGCGTCGCCTAGATAGCTCAGGTGATTTGCTTTCGAGTTTTCGCCGATCGTGCTTTTTTTTACCTCCACGAAATTGCCGATGCGCGCGCCTTCGTGCAGATCGACTGCTTCGCGAAAATGTGTGAATGGGCCCGTCTGCGAAGAATTCGCGAGATGGCTGGAATTGAGCACCGAATAATGTTTGATCACCACGCCGTCGCCGATCGTGCAGTCGGTGATCACGCTTCCGGATCGGATCACGCAATTCGCGCCAATTTTTGTGTGCCCCAGCAGCTGCACATTATTTTCGATCAACGTATCCGCGCCGATGCGCACATCGGGATCGATCACAACCGTTTCGGGAAACTGAATGCTCACGCCCTCGGACATTAATTTTTCCGTGATGCGCCGCCGCAAGATTCGATCCGCTTCCGCGAGTTCGCCGCGCGTGTTGCAGCCCGAGAATTTCTTCGGCATCGCCAATTTGCGCGATCACTTTGTCGCCATTTCTCGTGAGCAGTCCCACCGCGTCGGTGAGATAAAGTTCGTGGTGCGCGTTATTCGGCTTGAGCTGCGCGAGCGCCGGCCAAAGTTTTTCCAGCGTGAAACAATAAATGCTGGAATTAATTTCGTTGATCTCGCGCTGATTTTCCGCGAGAGCGCTCTGCTCCACGATAGAGGAAACACGGTCGTCACCGCCGCGAATCACGCGGCCGTAACCGGTGGGATCGGCGATCACCGCGGTGAGCAACGTCGCGGCTGCTTCATTTTCGCGATGCGCGCGAATCAGCGATGCGAGCGTTTCTGTGCGCACCAGCGGCGCGTCGCCGGGAAGCACCAGCGCATTTCGCGCGCCGGATAGCGCACGCCGCGCGGCAAGCATTGCGTGCCCAGTGCCGCGTTGCGGATGCTGCAAAACAGTTTTCGCGCCGAGCGGAGCCACGACGGCGGCGACATCGTCCGCTTGATGCCCCACCACAACATTAATTTGCCGGACGCCGAGGCCCTTGCACGCGAGGACCGCGTGCTCAATCAAAGTGCGGCCGCCCGCGCGATGCAGCACTTTCGCGAGATTCGATTTCAGCCGCGTGCCTTTGCCCGCAGCCAGAATCACGACGGCAAAATCCTTATTCGCCATAGAGATGAATTTTCGCTTGGGTCGCGTACTTTCGCAATGAGCGCCGCGCGGAGCATGACGCAAGTACCACGTCTAGCGCATCCGCCACCCGGGCACGCTTAGGCGATTGAGAATTTCGAAATTAAATTTGAAAAATTAGTCCGCAGCAGGCGCGGAAGAAGGTTCTAGTTCGCGTTCTGCTGGTACTGGCGGATTCGGGTTCAGCAAAAATTTCAGTGGATGTGGTTTCAGTCCACAAGCGCGTGATTCGCAAGCAATTTGGTGACGAGCCGCGTATGTAGTGCGTGCCCCGCTTTGTGCGCTTCCACGCGGCCCAGCAGCGGACGGCCGGCCAACGCGAGATCGCCAATCAAGTCGAGCGCCTTGTGCCGCACGAATTCATCGGAGGAACGCAGCGGACCATTCATGATTCCGTCGCGCGTAAGCACGATTGCATTTTCCAGCGAGCCGCCGCGCGCGAGGCCAGCGGCGCGCAGCATTTCCACATCTTCAAAAAAACAAAACGTGCGCGCATCCGCGAGTTTGTTGGTGAAAGTTTCGCGATTCACATCGAGATCGATTTCCTGCTCGCCCACCATCGGGTGCGCGAAATCTACGAAACAGTGCACGTGAAAATTTTCTGCGGGATAAATTGCGATGCGGCGATCGCCTTCATGCACTTCCAGCGGCGCGAGAATTTTCAAATATCGCCGGCGGCGGCGCAGCTTGCGCACGCCCGCTTGCTCGATCATTTCGATAAACGGCCGCGCGGAGCCATCCAGAATCGGCAGCTCGAGCGCGTCCACGTCGATATAGACGTTGTCGATGCCGCACGAATAAATCGCGGCCAGTACGTGCTCCGTGGTGGAAAGCCACACGCCCTTTTTCATCAGGCTGGTGGCGTAGCTCACGCGAGCGACGTTGCGGCCGTGCGCTTCGATTTCAAAATTGTCGAGGTCAGTGCGCCGGAACACGATTCCCGTATCCGCCGGCGCCGGCACCAGCCGCATTTTGCAGTGCACGGCCGTATGAAGGCCGATTCCCTGGGTTTCTACTGAGCGCTCGATTGTAGTTTGTAGAGCCACTGTCATCCTTAGATTAGCAGTTTGCGGGCCTCGTTAGCTGCAATTTGTAGCTTTGTTTTCAATCACTTACAGGCAGACAAAGACGCCATCGTCGCGAAGTGTGGTAACCGTACAACAATGTGCCCAATTGCGTGCGTTCCTGTTGCGTCTTTGCCACTCGGCTAATCGCAAGTTGCGATGACGGCTCTATGCGCTGCGTTGTTGTCAGGCCGGCCTTGCCCGGCGTAATATGTTTTTGAACCAAGCCAAATGGCGTCACCTTTCAACATTCTGCCGGGCAACGAGAATTTCACGCCTGCCATGCCGCTGCCTGAGACGCACCCGCGCCCGGACTGGCTGAAAGTTCGGTTTTTCGGCGGCGCAAATTATCAGGATTTGAAGAGCATCATGCGCACGCTGGGACTGCACACCGTTTGCGAAAGCGCGCGCTGCCCGAACATGGGCGAATGCTGGGAGCATCGCACCGCAACTTTCATGATTCTCGGAAACATTTGCACGCGCGCCTGCGGATTTTGCGCGGTGCCTTCGGGGAAACCAATCGGTCCTCCGGAAGAAGACGAGCCGGAGCGCGTCGCCGAAGCCGTCGCAAAAATGGGACTGCGGTATGCCGTGGTAACTTCCGTGAATCGTGACGATCAGCCCGATGGTGGCTCGGCAATTTTCGCGCGCACAATTCAGGAAATTCGCCGGCGCGTTCCCGGATGCAGCGTGGAAGTTCTAATCCCCGATTTTCGCGGCGAATGGTCGGCGCTGGAAACTGTTCTGCAACGCGCGGCCCGACGTGCTGAATCACAACATGGAAACCGTGCCGCGGCTTTATCGCGAAGTTCGCAAAGGCGCGATTTACGAGCGCTCGCTGGAATTTTTGCGCCGCGCGAAAGAATTTTCCGCGGAAATTCCCACGAAGACTGGAATGATGCTGGGCTTGGCGAAACGCGCGACGAAGTGATCGCCGCGATGGCTGATCTCGCCGCGCAGCACATAAATATTCTGACGCTCGGCCAATACATGCAGCCCACGCGCGAACATCTGCCAATCGTGCGCTACGTTCATCCCGATGAATTCGCGGAATACAAACAAATCGGCGAGCAAATGGGATTTCGTCACGTGGAATCGGGGCCGCT
The DNA here is from genome assembly GCA_963785395.1 of uncultured Acidobacteriota bacterium. Classification (GTDB taxonomy): domain Bacteria; phylum Acidobacteriota; class Terriglobia; order Acidiferrales; family UBA7541; genus DASTCZ01. The sequence goes on from CAWAVH010000007.1 coordinate 72,447, forward strand.
GGTGCGCTCTTCGTACCACGCGTTTGAACAATCCGAATCCGCGCGCGATTAATTGTTCACCGTATTGGATGGAGAATCCGGATCGATAATCCGCCGCGAAATCAGGGCTGGTTTTCAGTTGCACTCAGGGCAGCAAGGCCTTCTTGCGCTGCCTTTTTCACATTCTGCGCACACGCCACATCGCTAATTTTCATCGTCGCAGCGGCGTGATAATTCTCCGCCGCTTTTTCTTTTCGATTTAACAGCGCGTCCATATTTCCCAGCATCATCGCGAAAACGGGATTCTGCGGATACTCTCGAACCAGCGGCTCCAGGAGTTCTGCGGCGCGTTCGTATTCGCGATCGTAGGTGCGCAAACTTTTCGCAAGATAAAATCGCGCTTCCACGGCGGTGAGCTGTCCATTTTCCATCGCGTTTTCCAGCTCGCTGATGCCATCTTTTTTGCTTCCGCCGGGAATCCCCATAAAAAATCGCAGCACTTTGATGATGGTGGAAAGCGTATCCACGTAATAGTTGTAGAGGCCGATTCCCGTTTCCGCGTCTGCCATTCCGGGATCGAGTTCGTGCGCGCGCATCAAATGTTCGCGGCCTTTTACTCCAGCGCGCGCGGTGCCGCGGCGATCATCGCGCAGACCGAGTAAACGCCCGCGCATGATGTAGCCCATTCCCGCGTACAAATGCATTTCTGCGGTCTCTTGTTTTTCGAGGCGCGATTCCGCGAGCGAAATGCTGCGTGATGCGAGATCGAGATACGATTGCTGCACCGCGTCTTCGACCGGGTGATGCCAAACATCCAGAAAATTCCATCGGAATTCGAAATTCTGGCAATAAATTGTCCACCAATCGATTTCCGCTTCCAGCAAATAGCCCAGAGGATTCTGCGCGTCTGCGGTTTCGATTTGCCGCGCCGCCGTCAACGCTGAGTCGCTGTTTCCGCTATACAAAAGCTGAATCACATTTGTCGCTTGCGGCGGAAGCTGCCAGCGCTCTGTGATTCCCTGTGTTGCGGCCTGCGGTGCAGGTTGTTGAGCCGCGCTGGATGGGTGCGCGGCGATACAGAAAATCGCAGTTACAAAGAATGCAGCGCGCGCGAATAGCTTGCTCACTTTCAATCGAGAAACATTTTACTGCAAACGGACTGAGGCCTAGAAAGTCCCGTGGTACAGGTGTTCCGGGCGGCTCTGGTGATGCTTCTGCTATGCTACCGCCCGCATAGCGCACGCGATTCGATCGACAAGCATTCTTCACGCGATGCAGCCCGCCCAAACAAACTCCGAGCCCAAGCGCGATCTCGTTCGCGGGCTGGGACTTCTTCCCGCCACCGCTCTCAACATGATCGACATGGTGGGCATCGGACCATTCATCGTCGGTCCGCTGGTGATCCAAGCGATGGGCGGCCCACAAGCTTTGCTCGCGTGGGCCGCGGGCGCGGTTCTCGCGCTGCTCGATGGCTGCGTGTGGGCTGAACTCGGTGCGGCGATGCCCGAAGCTGGAGGCAGCTACGTTTTTCTGCGCGAGGCCTACGGAGCGGCGCGCTGGGGCAAACTTTTTTCGTTTCTTTTTATCTGGCAAACGCTGATTCAGGCGCCGCTTGTGGTCGCTTCCGGCGCAATCGGCTTCGCGGAATATCTCACCTATCTCACGCCGCTCAGCCGTGTTGGGCAAAAGGCAGTTTCGGGCGCGCTTGTTATTCTTCTGGTGATCATTTTGTATCGCCGCATTACCACCATCGGGAAAATTTCCGTGATGCTCTGGATCGGCGTGATGGGAACGATGGCGTGGGTGATTTACGGCGGCGCCACGCATTTTCATCGCGAGCTTGCGTTCACTTATCCCGCTGGCGCGTGGAATTGGTCGTGGATATTTTTTGCGGGCCTCGGCGCGGGAATGGTCAACACCGTCTACACGTATTGGGGCTACTACAACATCAGCAATCTGGGCGGCGAAATTCGCGAGCCCGAAAAAAATATTCCCCGCGGAATTTTTCTTTCGATTGTTGGCATCGCGATTCTTTATCTCGCGATGCACACGGGAATTCTGGGAGTGGTGCCCTGGCGCGAGGCTGCGCAATCTCATTTCCTGGTAAGCGATTTCATGCAACGGATTTACGGAAATCGCGCGGCGCAGGCTGTTACGATCATGATTCTGTGGATTGCGTTCGCTTCGCTTTTTTCCGGACTGCTCGGATATACACGCGTGCCATACGCCGCTGCGCGTGATGGAAATTTCTTCAAAGTTTTCGCGCGCGTGCATCCCACGAAAAATTTTCCGCACGTTTCTCTGCTTTTCCTTGGCGCTGCCGCATTCGTATTCAGCCTGAGTTTCAGGCTGGGCTTCGTGATTAAAGCGATTCTCGCGATGCGGCTGCTCATCCAATTCATCGGCCAGGCCATCGGATTGATGATCCTGCATCGCCGCTGGCCAGCCAGCCGCCTGCCCTTTAAAATGTGGTTTTACCCGCTGCCGGTTCTGGTTACGATTTTCGGCTGGGCCGCGCTTTTTTTGGCGACGGGCAAGTTTTTTGCGCTCGGAGGAGTTTTGGTGATCGCTCTCGGCGTCATAACATTTCTGGTTCAGGCGCATGTTCGGCGCGAATGGCCGTTCGCCGAGCCGCAAACGAGGGTGGCTCCGTGAATCGTCCAACCAGATTTTTATCGCACGTCATTTTCCTCGCTGTACTTTTGTCCGCACTGATTTTCCAGCCGCACCGCGTCGCCGCGCAGAAACCGGCGATCGATCCCAATGGCGAAAGTCTTGCTGATGCGGTTGAAGCGATTCATCACGCGCGAGTTGCCACCCGTATACTTTTCATCACCGCGCATCCCGATGATGAAGCGTCAAGCGTGGTCACATATCTATCGCGCGGCGCTGGCGATGAACTGGCGATGCTCACTATCACTCGCGGGCAAGGCGGGCAGAACGCGATCGGTCCCGAGCAAGGCGATCAACTCGGAGTGATTCGCAGCGCGGAATTATTTGCGGCTGCGCAAACGTATGGCGCAAAACTTTATTTTTCGCGCGCGCCCGATTTCGGGTACTCCAAAACGCTGGAAGAAACTTTGCACGTTTGGGGCGACACCGCGGAAGACGATATGGTCCGCGTGATTCGCGCGTTCAAGCCAGAAGTTGTCATCAACGGCTGGGCCGGTGTGCGCGGCGGCCACGGAAATCATCAGGCTTCTGGAGTGCTTACGCCAAAAGCAGTGGAAGCTGCCGGAGATCCCAACGCATACAAATCGCAATTCGCCGAAGGATTAAAACCGTGGCACGTTGATCTGCTCGTGCAATCCGATCGCAGCGGCGGAAATTCGGGCGGCGTCAGCTTGCCGGTTAACGAAGTTTCTCCATTGCGCGGAGAAACCTACAGCGAGATCGCGCGCGATGGATTCGTGAATCAGCGGTCGCAAGGCGTCGTGGCGTTTCAGAATTCTCCTTTCTTGCGGCGGCCAGCCACGATTACGCGTTCTGATGGAGCGGCTCTCGAAGCTACAGATATTGCGGAGCCGATCACCTGGCTCGCCACGCGCTTTCCCGCGTACGCAGACATTTTGGGGCCCGCGTTGACCGCAACCACTGAATCGTTGGATCGCGCGAATGCGGCGGTGCTGGCTCTCGATTGGACACGCGCCGCGAGCGAATTGGCGAAAGCCGGAACCACGATCCAAATCCTGCAGAAGCAAGTCGGATCACGGGGCAGTGAGGATTCGGACGCCGAATACGAACTCGCGCATGTGCGCGCTCACATCGATCGAGCGCTCACGATCGCAACCGCTATTCACATCAACGCGCAATCCGATCGCAGCAATTTGGTTGACGGCGAATTGTTTCACGTTCGAGTTGACGTCGAGCATCGCCAGGGATTTGCGGATTCCATGTTTTACGCGCCAGTGCTTGAACTGCCGGCGTGCTGGAACAGTTCGGAAGACAAGTCCGCGGGCGCGAACGCCGGTCAGTCATTCAAGGTCAGCGTTCCGCAACAAACAGGGCCTGGTGTTGCACAAGCCGGCGTGTGCCCGCAGACGCCACGGGAATACTCGGAATTACACGTACCCGACGCCATGCGGCCTTTCCCGCTACCGCTCGTCATCGCGCACGTTGGCGCGAAGATTGACGGCTACAATTTTGATTCCAGCACGGGCGTTTTCGCGCAGCACTCGAATGCTACGACGGTGACGACCGAATCTCTGCGCGTGGTTCCGGCGGTTTCGCTCACTCTTGAGCCCGAGCAATTCATCATTCCTGAAGGACGCAACGCGCAGGAAAGCGCGAAGCCGCTCGACGTTTTGTTGCGCGCGCATTCGTATTCGGATGCGGCCGCGCAAATAACTATCGGCCTTGACGTTCCTTCCGGCTGGAAAATTTCCGCGCCGCAAAATGTACAGCTCGAAGCCGGCGGCGATGCGTTGCAACGTTTCGTTGTGACTCCGCCCACGGGACTCGCAGCGGGCACATTTGAATTGAAAGCTTGGGCGAAGCGCGGCACGCAGGAATTTCGCGAATCACTTGCGCCGCTGCCGTCTCTGCCTTCGTATTTATGGACCAAGCCCGCAACTCTTCCGGTACACGCATTCGCGATCAACGTGCCCGCAAATCTGCGAGTGGGCTACATCGCCGCCGACATCGATCCCGTTCCTGCCGCGCTCGGCCGCGTCGGCGTGCAGGTGGATATGATCGATCCGGCCGACGCTTGCGTTCGGCGATTTGCGTCGCTTCGATGCGATTATCGTGGGCATCCGCGCGTACGAACTTCGCAGCGACCTTCTCGCGAATAATCACCGGCTGCTCGATTACGTGACCGCAGGCGGCACGCTGCTCGTGGAATATGAGCGCTCAAATATCTGGGACGATTTGAAACCGAAGCCATCGCCCTACGACGCGACGATGGGTTCTACGATTCGGATCACCGATGAAAATTCTCCGGTGCGATTTATCGACGCGAATTCTCCGCTGCTAAATTTCCCGAACAAAATCACGATGGACGATTTCAACGGCTGGGTGCAGGAACGCGGAAATTATTTCTGGTCGAAGTGGGATTCCCACTATCAGGCCGTGCTCGCGATGAAAGATCCCGGCGAGAACGAAGAAACCGGCGGCCTGGTGTGGACGCACTTCGGAAAAGGCGTTTACATTTATTCTGGAATCGAATTCTTCCGCCAGTTGCCAGAAGGCAATGCCGGAGCATTCCGGCTGTTTATTAATTTGTTGAGCCAATCACGGACAAAATAGCCGGGCGCGAAATAAACTCCCGCCATCCGCACCGCGAACTTAAGGCAATCCGTCGCGCGAATGGCGATGTTCGTTCCCTCACACAGCGCGGTAATGCTGCGAATCAAAAAACTAAAGATGATTCGATTGCATTCCCTGCCACAGCCAGAAACAAATCATCGTGATCAGCAGCAGGCCGCTCAGAATCCCGAGCACCCACAATGGCTTGCTCAGTTTTATGAGTGTTCCCGCTACGGCTTGCTGCTCAACGAGCATGTGCTCTTCGCCTTTCGCGAGATAGAGCTGATCTTCTTCGCGATTGGCGATCACTCCGCGGTAACCCAGCACCAGGAGCCACAATACGGTAATCGAGGCCCATGCGAGTGCCAGATATTCCAGGGGAGGTTTGAAGAAATCATCCATGGCTTCCTCCTACTGCCGGTCTGCGTAATCCAGCGCAGGTGAATCCAAAGGAAACGGTACCGCTTTTCTGCGCGGGAGTATATCACCACCGCAATGCAACTGGGACTCGCGCGCGTGCCGCGTTGACAATGACTGCCGGGTCGCGGAGAATTCACTTTGCCCTCGTTGTTCAGAGTTCACGGTTCACGCGGGTTTTTCTTGCCGACTGAAATGCCCAAGTGGCGGAATTGGCAGACGCGCTAGCTTCAGGAGCTAGTTCTCGCAAGGGAGTGGAGGTTCGAGTCCTCTCTTGGGCACCAATCTTGTCTTTATAAATTGTTGGCGATCCGTTCGGCTGACCATTTTTTCTCTTCATCGGTCGTGACCCACCTTCGAATTTCCAGGCGCGAATACCGGAGTGCTTCCGGTGTGAAACCTTTCGGCGAGCTATTCCGTACATTGGACCAGGAGCGAAGCACATCATGCGAAATCTCTGGAGCGACATCTGGTTCGGTTTGCGGCTGTTGCGCAAAAATCCCGGATTCACAGCGATCGCGGTTCTCACGCTGGGGCTGGGTATCGGCGCGAATACCGCGCTCTTCAGCATAGTGGATTGGCTGTTGCTCCGTCCGCTGCCGATCGCCGCACCCAGCCAGATGACGACACTTTCGCTCGAGCAGAAGGGTCGATTCAGCAACGGATTTTCTTATTTGGATTTCAACGATATTCGTTCGGGGACGACCGGAGTTTTTTCCGACGTCGCGGGCTACGATTTCGGCGAAGACGGAATCACGGCAGACGGAAAAACTCAGCCGATTCAAATCGGTTACGTCACCGGAAGTTTCTTCCCGATGGCCGGAGATCAAGCCACTGCTTGGGCCGATTTATTCTTCCGACGGAAGGAAGCGTAATTGGCGCCGATCCTGTACTGGTGCTGAGTTATTCCTACTGGAGCACTCGATTTGGCAGCGATCCCGGAGTGATCGGAAAGCGCGTCGCGGTTGATGGATTGCCGGTAACGATCGTGGGCGTCGCGCCGCAAGGGTTCCACGGAATTTTCAACATGATTGATACGCAAGGGTACATGCCCACCGGCATGAAATCGCCGATGTTTGGCATGGCCCAGGATTTCATGACGAATCGCAGCGCGCGCAGCATGGTGTTGATGGCGCGATTGCGAAATGGCGCGACGCTCGAACAGGCACGTGCCGCTGCGACTGTGGTGGGCCACAGACTTTCGCAGCAATTTCCCGATGTTGATGGCGGCCTCGAACTGAAAGTTTGGAAAGCGGGTCCGATGGGTCCTGGGGGCAGCTCGTCGTCGGGCGCTTTGGACGCGGTCGCGGGACTTTTCCTCGGATTGGCGCTGCTTGTTTTGGTGCTGGCATGTCTCAACGTTGCAAACATGCTGCTGGTGCGCGCGACTGTGCGGCAACGCGAGATGGCGATTCGAACTGCGCTGGGCGCAGCGCGCGGAAGATTGATCCGGCAGTTGCTCGCGGAAAGCATGCTGCTCGCGCTGATCGGTTGCGCCGCAGGATTGTTTTTTGGATTTGCCGCGAGCCGCGCGGTGAGCGCGATGAATTTGCGCACGAGCCTTCCAGTGGTTCTGGATTTCCAATTCGATTGGCGCGTGTTTGCGTATGCGTTCGGCGTGGCGGCGCTCACAGGAATTCTGGCGGGACTGGTGCCGGCGTTGCGAGCATCGCGCGCGAATGTAGGCGAAATGCTGCACGATGCGGGACGTTCGGCGACCGGCGGAAAACAGAGGCTGCGCGGAGCGTCTGGTTGCCGCGCAAGTTGCGGGCTCGATGATGTTGCTGGTGATCGCCGGCCTTTTCACGCGAAGCCTGGCGAAAGCGCAGTTTGCTGATCTGGGATTTGATCCGAAACACGTTTTGAACCTCACGATGGATCCGCACGAAATTGGTTACAACGAAACGCAAGGCCAACTATTTTTCAAACAACTTCTCGAGCGCGTTCGTTCGCTTCCCGGAATTCAATCAGCGTCACTGTCGGCAACAATACCCGGCGGCGATATTGAGCTCGGTAGCGGGTTGAACATTGAGGGACGCGCGGTGGATAGCGGCCAACCAAAACCATCGGCGAACTGCAATTACGTCACTTCGCAATATCTTGAGACGATGGGAATCGCGCTGTTGCGCGGACGATCTATTTCCGACGCCGACGAAGCGAACACGCAATTCGTGGCGGTGATTGACGAGCGAATGGCCAAGGAATTCTGGCCAAATCAGGATGCAATCGGCCGGCGATTTACATCAACAGACGACACTAAACATTCGATCGAAGTGGTCGGCATCTCGCGCAACTTTAAGGGCGGAAGTCTTTTCGATAATAACGATCCATTTTATTTTGCACCGTTGTCACAGCACTACATTTCGCTCACCACGCTGCAAATTCGCGCGATGGGAGCGCCGGAGGCGCAGACGACTCCGGTGATTCAAGCGGCGCAATCGGTGGCGCCAACAATGCCGGTGTACGGCGTGCAGACGATGACGCAATCGCTGAACGGAATTAACGGCATGTTCCTGTTTCAACTTGGCGCGGGCATCGCGGCGTCGCTTGGAATTCTTGGACTGGTGCTGGCGACAATCGGACTCTACGGAGTCGTCTCGTTTTCGGCGACGCAACGCACTCGCGAAATCGGGATTCGAATGGCGCTCGGCGCACGCCCTGCAGAAGTTCTGAAAATGATTTGCTCGAAAGGTTTGGTGATCATCGGAATTGGTCTTGTGATCGGAGCCGGACTTGGGCTCGCAGTTGGCCGATTGATCGGCGGATTGTTGATCGGAATTGGTGGCAGCGATCCGGCGACATTTATTACTGTCGGGTTGATGCTCGCATTCATCGGGACGGCGGCGAGTTTTGTTCCGGCGTTGCGAGCTTCACGAGTGGATCCGATCGTGGCGCTGCGGCACGAATAAGTTTTCGCGCGCGCGGAATTCGCTCCAAGAAATCTTTTTTGAGATTGTCACTTCTAAAATCCTCTTGTGAACTCGCGTATTCGGCTGCGGAGCTTCGCGCGCCGAAACTGATTGCTTCCTTGCTGGCCTTGATCGGTAATTAACGCGAAAATACGGCGCGAGCCGTCATGAAACCTCCATGCGATGAAGCTGTAATCAGATCGGCGAATGCTTCCGCGCCGCGTAGCAAATTTTCCGGACGATGGTTGCTGGCTGCGACGATTCTTGGATCGAGCATGGCGTTCATTGACAGCACTGTGGTGAACGTAGCCCTGCCTGCACTGCAATCGAATCTGCACGCGACTGTTATCGGAGTGCAGTGGGTTGTAGAAGCATACGGACTTTTTCTCGGGGCTTTGATTCTCGCTGGCGGCTCTCTCGGCGATATGTTTGGACGCCGCCGCATATTTTTAGTCGGAGTAATTATTTTTGCGGTTGCTTCAATTTTTTGCGGTTTCTCCGCGAATATTCAGCAGCTGGTGATTTCGCGAAGCGTACAGGGAATTGGAGCTGCGTTTTTGGTGCCCGGGAGTTTGTCGATTATCAGCGCAAATTTCGAGGAGAAAAATCGCGGCCGCGCAATCGGAACCTGGTCGGGGTTCACCGCGATGACAACGGCGGTTGGTCCCGTGCTTGGCGGCTGGTTGATCGAGCACGCGACATGGCGCTGGGCATTTTTCATCAACGTTCCGGTGGCGGCCGCTGTGATTGTGATTTCGCTGTGGCATATTCCGGAAAGCCGCAACGCAGGCGTGGAGAAAATAGACTGGCTGGGCGCGCTGGTTGCGACAATTGGTTTGGGCGGGTTGGTGTTTGGGCTGATTGAATCGACAAGCTTCGGCTGGAGCGATCCGCTTGGTTTTCGGAAGTCTGATTGTGGGAAGCGCCAGCATGATTGGTTTTGGGTTTGTCGAAGCGAAAACAAAATCACCGATGGTTCCTCTCCGTTTGTTCCATTCGCCCAGTTTTAGCGGCGCGAACTTGCTTACTTTGTTTTTGTACTCAGCGCTGGGAATTTTCTTTTTTTTATTTCCGATGAATCTGATTCAAGTGCAGCAGTATTCGACGACCGCGGCCGGTGCCGCCGCGCTGCCGCTGATTCTGTTGATGTTTTTTCTTTCGCGGTGGAGCGGCGGACTGGTGCAGCGTTACGGCGCGAAAATTCCGCTGGTTATCGGGCCGCTGATTGCCGCGATTGGTTTTGCACTTTTCGCCGTGCCCGGTACGCAAGCGAATTATTGGAAAGTGTTTTTTCCTGCGTTCGTAGTACTTGGTTTTGGCATGGCGGTAAGCGTGGCTCCGCTTACTACCGTGGTGATGGGTTCAGTGGAACAAGATCGAGCCGGGGCTGCGTCGGGCATTAACAATGCTGTGGCGCGCGTTGCGGGCGTGCTCGCGATTGCGATACTTGGAATCGTGATGGTGAAATTATTCAGCTCGAGTTTGGATCGCACTCTTGCGAGCACATCGCTTCCTCCTGGGGTTCTCGATTTTGTTCACGCAAATGAAATCAGACTTGCCGGACTTACTGTGCCGACAGGCACTGATGCAAATGCTACAGCGATAATTCAGGCGGCAATTTCCCGCGCGTTCGTATTCGGATTCAGAACTGTGATGCTCATTTGCGCCGCGCTGTCATTGGCGAGCGGCGCGGTGGCGCTGTTTTTTATTCCGGCGAAAAATGAATAGACGGCGGACTAGCGCGATTCGATTGAGCGAGCGCTAGTCCCCGGCTAGAACTTCCAGCGGCGAAATACGCGCGGCGCGCTGAGATGGGATGAGACACGCTGCTAGAGAAACTACTGCCATCACCGCCGCAGCTGCCGCAAGAATTTCGAGATTCAGCAGCGGGGACGTGGAAGAGAACTGTTTGCATCGCGCTGCCAGCGAGCCAGGCTCCGAAAATTCCGAGAATCGATCCGACTGCTAACAGGCGCAACGCGAGCGATAAGAATTGAGCGCGAATTTGTGATGGCTGCGCGCCGAGCGCCATGCGAACTCCGATTTCGCGGCGGCGTTGCGAGACGGAATAACTGAGCACACCGTAAGTGCCGATGGCCGTTAGCAGCAATGCGATTGCAGAAAAAAGTGCGGCGAGCAGCGCGGGCGAGCGGCGCGTGACCAGGCTATCGGAAATTCTGGTCTCCATTGAGCGCACATCGTTGACCGGGATATTGGGATCGATTTCGCGAACAATTTTTTGCAGACGTCAGACTGAGCGATTCGGGCGCGAGGTTTGCGCGGATGGCTACATACAAATTGTTGTCTGTGCGAAAGACATAGGGATAGTAAATCGCGCCCTGGGCTTGGTCTTCCGTGAGGCCCACTTGTTTCGCGGAGCCAACTACGCCGACGATTGTGAAAGCTTCGGCATCGGATTTTTCTCCCGAGCCCTCCCATAATTTTCCACCGATCGCATTGCCGCTGGGAAAATAATATCGCGCGAAATCTTCATCGACTACGCAGACACGAGTTGGGCGAACTGTATCTTCGCCGTCAAGAAATCTTCCGCCGCGCAATGTAAAGCCCATCGCGGAAAAATATTCGCCGCCAACTCCGTAGGAGTAGTGACCACGCGCGGATTCACCGGGTCGCGGGACGAACCCTTTCACTGTGGCTGCGCTCTTGCCACTTTTTCCGCTGAAGGGAATGTTGTCTACAACGCCGGAGGAGATCACTCCCGGCAGTTGGCCGACCTGGTCCAAAACTTTTTCAATGAATGCGAGGTGTGCTGCACCGTTTGGATAAGCTTGCCACGGAAGTGAAATTTGTCCGGTAAGAATGTGGCTGGGCTGGAAGCCGGGAGAAATCGCCATGGCGCGTTCGAGGCTGAGGGCGAGGAGACCGGCTCCAGAGAGCAACATGAATGCAAGTGCGATTTGAGAAACGATAAAACCGTGGCGGAGAAATTGTGCGGCGCGGCCGGTGGTTCCTCCGCGAGTTTCGGAGCGCAATGCATTTCCGAGTTGGCGGCGCAAATTAAACCACGCGATGGGAAATGCAAGGACGAAACCTAGCACGACCGCGGCGACAAGTGAGACGAGCGCGAGGCGCGCATCGAAAGCAATGCGGCTGCCCAACGGAAGATGAGCGGCGCCGAATGTGGCGAGAAGTTTTATTCCGGAGGCACCAACGGCGAGGCCGAGCAACCCTCCGAATAATGTGAGCAGCGTGGTTTCCACTACAACCTCGGTGACGACGTGTCTGCGGCTTGCGCCGAGCGCCTGACGCACGGCCAATTCTTTCGTGCGGCTGCTGGCGCGAACGAGAAGAAGATTCACGAGATTTACGGCGCCAATTAATAGAAGAGCGAGTGCGCCCGCTTGCAGCAACAATAATGTGGGACGGATCGCGGCGACGTGATCGGCGTGGAGTGGGACAACCGGAGTGCGAAATCCCGCAGCGGCGATCATTTTCGCGTCGCGATCATAAATTTCCAGCGAAGAATTTTGCGCATCGATTTGAGATTGCGCTTGCTCGATCGTGGCGCCGGGAGCGAGGCGCGCGATGATTTGAATTGTGTTTCCGCCGGAGTGGCGCTCCGAGGATGCACGAGATTCGGCGCGGGATGCGAGAGGCAAAAAGATTTGCGCGTCGGAAGAAAGAAATTTGAAATTTGGAGGCAAAACTCCGACAACGGTTTTTGATTCGCCGTCCATGCGGATTTGTTTTCCGAGTGCGCGCGGATCAGCGTTGAAATTTTGGCGCCAGTAAGTGTCAGAAACAATTGCGATAGTATCAGTGTTAGGAGCGGTTTCTTCTTCAGTGAAAACGCGGCCGATTTCCGGGCCGATTCCGACTGTGGCGAAAAATTCTGGAGAAACACGCATGATTGGCGCGCGTTGTGTTGCACCGGAATCGCCGACGATTGAATTGGCGTAGCGGTAGATCGAAAGCGAACTGAACGCGGGGATGTGGCCGCGGCGTTCGTAATAATTTGCGATCGAGGAGCCGTCGCGATCGACTCCTGCTTTCGGATAGGTGTTGTACATCGTGACCAAGCGGCTGGCTTCGGGAAACGGAAGCGGACGCAGCAGCACGGAATCGATCACCGCGAAAATTGTGAGATTCGCGCCGAGGCAGACTGCCAGCGTGAGCAGGGCGGTTGCGGTGAAGCCGGGAGATTTCCGGAGCAGCCGCGCGGCGTAGGTGACTTCGCGTTGAAGCTCGTCGAACAAATGAAGTTCGCGGGCTTCGCGGCAATCTTCTTTTGCGCTGATTACGCTGCCGAATTCCACGCGCGCGCGGCGAGCGGCTTCTTCGCGCGGAATGCCGCGGCGCACTAGATCGTCGGAGCAGCGCTGGATGTGATCGCGCATTTCTTCGGACATGTTGCTATTGAATTCGCGGCGCGTGGCGAGCGCACGAAATATTGAGCGAATGCGTTTTAACATTTCACACTTCCTCCGAAGTGGTGTTCATAGCCGCGGCGATTGCGGATGCGAGACGATTCCACCCTGCTTTTTCCTCACGCAGACGGCGACGACCGGCGGCGGTGAGCGTATAAAACTTTGCGCGGCGATTGTTTTCGCTCTGGTTCCACTTTCCGGAAATGAGATCCTGATGCTCCAATCGATAGAGCGCGGGGTACAGCGAGCCTTGCGGAATTTGCAGCGCATCGCCGGAGATTTGCTGGATGCGGAGCAGGACTCCGTAACCGTGCAGCGGTTCGAGAGAGACTGCTTTGAGGATCAGCATGTCCAGTGTGCCTGGAAGTAGATCGGCTGTTTTGCCCATAAATTTATAGTCTCCTAGTTTAGCTAGGAGGGTATTGCGTGCTCTCCTAGTTAGCCAAGGGGAACGCCTTTCAATGAAACGAGATTGGGTTCGAGAAAGTTCAACGAAGCGAAAATAAAAAGGTAATGCGAAAAACCTTACGTTCGCTCCGCTTTGGGGAGACGAACATGGGATACCCTGTGTGGCTCATGCTGACTTTCTGTTCCTGACAGTTAACGTCAACGATAACGAACCTTTCTAGATGGGACCATCTGAGCGCAAAATATAGGTTCGTATCGAACTAGAGTTCTAAATGCCAAAACGAATTCTTGCAGCGCTAGTCGGTCTGATTGCCGTCGTCGCGGGATGCGTCACGCTTATATACGCATTTTCTGCGGCCGACGGCTATTCGACTCCAGGTCCAACTGCAAAGGCTGATCCAATCGCGGCATTCTTGATGCTCTCGATGGCCGTCGCGATCTTTGTGATAGCAGTTCGGTTTCTGCGATTTGCCTGGAAAAGCTCTATCACTGCAAGGAACGGTTGGGTGAGACCGGTACTTCTCGGAATTGGATTCTTTTTTCCTGGATTTGTGTTTTCACTTCCGCTAACACTTGCGTGGGAGACGTTCAGACGTCCGTGCGCCGGACCGGGTGATGACGTCGCCCTCAAGGTGAGCATGTACGTTGGAATTGCCTCCGCGAGCATCTGCTTCGCAGTGCTGATGAGGAAGCGAGCTCTCAAGTCGAAATTACGGTGAGAATTTCATGTCCGTACCCCCGGCTCCGCTACTGTCCAGATCCTCGCTAGATCTATCGGGAATGTAGCGATAGGGGCCGAGGCGCGTCATTAGATATGCGGCTGCTAGCATCGCGGCGAAAAATCCGGCTAGCGGAATTTTGTAGGCGTGGGTGTGGTCGAAGCCCGCGCCCATTAGAAGCGTGCCGGTGGCGCCCGCTAGAAGGAAGGCGCCGAAGACGTAGCCATACGCCGTGCCGAAAGATTTCAGGCCGAAATAGCGCGTGAGAGAGTAGGCGATGATGTCGCCTTCGGCTCCGAAGCCCATGCCAATCAGGAATGCGGCGGCTAGCGCGGCGGTTCCTGCGGCGCCCATCATCAAAATAAAAATTCCGATTGAGGCGCCCGCGAAAAATATTGTGGCCAGCAGAGGCGCGGGTAATTTATCGAGAAGATAGCCGGTGGCCGATCTTGAGATCAGAAGTGCGACGCCGATTACGGAGCTGGCGATCGCAGCGGCTTGCGGGGTGACTCCGCGATCGGAAAGCATCGCGGGCATGTGCAGGACGCAGGCGTGGGCGGCGGCGCTGGCTAGAAAAAACGCTGAGGTGAGGAGCCAAAATTCGCGCGAATGCCAGACTTCGCGCCACGTTAATCCCTCTTCGTTTTTTCGCGCTTCGGCTTCGCGTTCCGCGATCGAATCGACCGGAATGACTCCATCTGGCAGGAGATTTTTTTCTTTCGGATCGTTTTTAAGAAATATTGCGGCGATTGGCAAAGAAATAAGAATCGCGGCAACTCCGGAAGCTGTGTATGCCATGCGCCAGCCGTAGAGCGCGATGATGCGTTGCACGGCGGGCGGAATCGCGATCGCGCCGATACCGATGCCGAGCATCATGACGCCGAGCGCGAGTCCTCTGCGGCGATTGAACCAATGCGAAACGATTACACCGTAAGAAAGAGGCGAAGTGCCGCCCTGAATGATTCCGAGGGCCGTGAAGAAAATGTAAAAGTACCCGATTTGCGTTGGAAGCATTCTGCTGGAAATTAGGAGCAGCCCGAGTATTAGTGTGCCCGGCAGAATTATTTTTCGCGGTCCGAAGCGGTCGATGAGGCGACCGATGAGAGGCGCGAAAACGGCGGCTGCCAAATTTTGCAATGTGAATGCGAATGAAATTGCGGCCCGGTTTGCGTGGAACGCTTCGCTGAGCGGTTTGAGAAAAACTCCGAAAGCGTAGACGATGATGGGGGCGGCGCCGAGGCAGAGTCCTAGTGCGGCTGTTGCCGTGACCCACCAGCCGTAGAAGATTTTTGAACGCGGAGTGGTCAGGATATTTCCCCGGAAGAAAACGGAACGGCGTTTTGACTCGAAATGAGTTGTAGCGGCGGATTGTACCCTCCGCGGAAGTTGTGGGCCAATTGTGAAAGTCATGCTCGGTTCCTTATGGCACCAGGGGTTGAAATCCCTGACGCGAACGGCAACTGCAGATCCCTCACCGCTGAAACGGTTCGGGATGACAGCAACAGCAACGGCAAAGGCACAAGCGACGGCCAAGGCTGGGGCGCCAATGCGAAGATTGGCGTTCCCGGGGCGGCCAACAAATTGGCTCTTGCGGCGAAATTAATTTCGCGTAGAGATGTTGTGCGATGACTATTGAAACGCGTCCGCCGGCTTGGAAGACGGTGCTGGCGTTCGCGATTATTTATCTGGTGTGGGGCTCGACGTTTCTCGCGATACGCGTGGGCGTGCGCGAAGTTCCGCCATTGATTCTGGCGGCGATGCGTTTTGCCGCGGCAGGAGTGGCGATTTATTTCTGGTTGATTGCGCGCGGGGAAAAATCTCCGAGCGCGCGCGAATGGATTTCGGCGTCACTGCTGGGAATCGTGATTTTTGTTTTCGATTACGGACTTTTATTCTGGGCCGAGCAGCGAGTGCCTTCCGGAATTGCTGCTGTGATTCTGGCCACGATTCCTGTGTTCATGACGCTCTCCGAAATTATTTTTCTGCGCACGCAGCGGCTTACGGCGCGATTGGCGCTGGCGCTCTTGATCGGGATCGGCGGAGTGGCGCTGCTGATGATCCGGTCTCTCGATCTTGGCGGCGCGCCGGTTGATAAATGGGGCGCGATGGCGCTGATTTTTGCGGCGATCAGCTGGTCGATCGCGTCTGCGGTGACGCGCATGGTGCCGCTGCCGAAATCGAAGGCGATGAGTTCGGGAGCGCAGATGCTCTCCGGCGGAATTTTTCTAGCGATCGCAGCGGTGCTTACCGGTGAGTACCGGAATTTTCATCCGTCGATCGTGTCGCGCGAAGTGTGGCTTTCGTTGCTGTACTTGATTATCGCGGGATCGATCATCGCGTACACCGCGTTTGTGTGGCTGCTACATTATCAATCGCCGACAAAAGTTGGGACGTATGCGTACGTGAATCCGATTGTAGCGGTGACGATCGGATATTTTTGGGGCGGCGAAGATTTGAGCGCGCGGACGGTGGTGGGGAGTTTGTTAATTTTGGTGAGCGTGGTGGTGATCACGACGACGCGCGGGAAGAAGGTTGTAGTGGAACGTGTAGTGGAAGTTGCACGGGAGAGCACGGCGTCGTGAGTTAGATGGTATGGCGACATATTTTTCGTTTCCTATAGCGAAAAGTTTTTGAGTGCGTGAGCCGGGTCCGCGCGCGGTTAACGCACGGTTTAGGCGGTAAAGAACCGGGTCGGGGAAGCCGTACCCCTATGAAAGCCGATTATTTCCGGCAGAACGTTTCTTGGGTTAAGTTGTTGATATGGTGGAAGATAGACGAATCCGAACATAATTCCTGCGGCGCTCATTTTTGTGGCGATTTTTCGCGAAATTGACAGAAAATATTGCACATAAGTCCTTTATAATGAACACTTACGCCGAATTTTGAGTTAAGTTCTTTAGAATGAACACTTAACTTTTATAAGGCCCTTTTTTACTTTCGGGCTGGCGTAAGTCCTTTGTTTTCAGCGCGAAATATTATAGGACATCGGAGCGTGTTTTGCAGGGTGCAGGCGTTCCAAAATGGTCCTGAAAATGAAAAACCCGCGCTGATTGGGCGCGGGATGCGGTTCTTCCCTAGTAAGGATTGTCTCATATTCTGAAAACGCTGTCAAGCAGAATATTATTAAAGAATTTGCAAATAAATTTGAGGGGCAGAGTTTTCGGTGGTGGGCTGAGGAGCGCTGGGAATATAATTTTGGACCCGCCCATGGCAATCCGCGTTTGAGATTTCTGGGAGGCGTACCGTGGCAAAGCAACTGGAACGGGTAGAGCTGAAGGGGAGCGCGCGGGGAGCGCTTCCGGGCGGGAAAGACGCAGGATCGGCCGATCCAAAGCAAGAGATCGAAGTGACGGTTTTGTTGCGCCGGGGATCGAAACCAGAAGAATTTCCCGAGATGGAGAAAATTGGCGCGCAACTTCCATCTGCACGAAAATATTTGACGCGCGAGGAATTTGCGCGAGTGCATGGCGCGGCGGTCGGCGACATTGAAAAAATTCGTGCGTTTGCGTCGCAGTATGGATTGAAAATTGTGAGCGAAGACGGCGGGCGCCGAACGGTGAAACTTGGCGGCACGGTCGAAGCATTTAATAAGGCGTTTGGCGTGAACCTGCGCCGCTACCAGCACAGTTCCCGAGAATACCGCTGCCGCACGGGAAGCGTGACGATTCCCGCGGAACTGGAATCTGTGATTGAAGGGGTATTCGGTCTAGACAACCGGCCGCAAGCAAAACCACATTTTCGAATTCGCAAGATTGATCCGAATGTTTCGCCTCGAGCGGCGGCAGCGGCTTCTTACTCGCCCGTTCAAGTTGCCAAAGCGTACGGATTTCCGGCGGGCGCGACAGGCGCGGGACAGTGCATCGCCGTGATCGAATTGGGAGGGGGATATAAGACCGCCGATCTCAATTCGTTTTTTGGAGGTCTCGGAATTTCGGTGCCGAAAATTACTGCGGTTTCTGTTGACGGCGGCGCAAATTCTCCGACGGGAGATTCGAGCGGGCCGGATGGCGAAGTGGAACTCGACATCGAAGTGGCAGGAGCGATTGCGCCCGGAGCGCAGATCGCAGCATATTTCGCGCCCAATACGGATCAGGGATTTATCGACGCGGTGACAACAGCTGCGCATGACGCGACGCTGAAGCCATCGATTATTTCGATTAGCTGGGGCGGTCCGGAAAATTCCTGGACGCAACAATCGCGCGACGCGCTGAACTCCGCGTGCGAGGATGCCGCAACGATGGGAGTGACGGTGCTTGCCGCTTCGGGTGACAGCGGCTCATCGGACGGAAGTACGGACGGAACAGCTAACGTCGATTTTCCGGCAGCGAGTCCGTACGCGGTGGGATGTGGGGGCACGAAATTGACGCTTTCGGGATCTGCGATTGGAAGCGAGCAAGTATGGAACGAACTTTCAGCGGACGAGGGAGCGACGGGTGGTGGAGTGAGCGAAGTTTTTACCGTTCCAAGTTATCAGGCGAGCGCGAAAGTACCGAAAGCTCCCAATGGTTTTGTGGGGCGCGGAGTGCCGGATGTCGCAGGCGATGCCGATCCTGAGACAGGATACAACGTCGTAGTCGATGGAGAAAAAACGGTGATTGGCGGCACCAGCGCGGTCGCTCCTTTGTGGGCGGGATTGCTGGCACTGATCAATCAATCGCTCGGCGTAAACGTGGGCTATGTAAATCCGTTGCTGTATTCGGCGAAATCTGAAAAAGGATTTCATGACATCACGGTGGGAACGAACGGAAATTATTCCGCAGGGGCGGGATGGGACGCGTGTACGGGGCTGGGCAGCCCGGATGGCACGGCGCTGCTTGCCGCGTTGAAAGGCAATTAGCCACGAAGCTGCTCACGACTGAAAGGCGCAAAAATTAAGTGTGTGGAAATTATTAATGTTAGTGAGCGGAGGCTTCTATCGCGGAGGAGAGGGCGCGGAGGGTGGCATCGGAACCGGAGAAGAGATCGAGGGGGAAGCGGCGATAGCGGAGCATGTCGCTAAAGATGGTGGCTTCACGGCTGTCGTTGAGTGCTAGTCCGGCCATGTATTGGAGGCGAAGGCTGGAATCGATATTGATTGTGGCATCGCCAAGCCAGGGGCGGAGGTCGCGATCCTGGCCGGAGTAGGTGGAAAGAAGATCTACGGCGGTGCCGAGTCCGACCTGACGAAGCGATTGTG
Organism: uncultured Acidobacteriota bacterium; assembly: GCA_963785395.1. Lineage (GTDB taxonomy): Bacteria > Acidobacteriota > Terriglobia > Acidiferrales > UBA7541 > DASTCZ01. The sequence goes on from CAWAVH010000007.1 coordinate 91,690, forward strand.
CGATGCGGGCGTGATCGGGTTCATCGAATTTGCGCTGAAGATCGTCGACATTAATTTTTTCTGGATTGGCTTCGCCGAGAAGAACGATGTCGTAACCGCCGCCGTTAATTGAATTTGCCCAGATGGTTCCGTTTGGAAAGACGGCGAAAAATGTGGCGATTTCACTTTTCACCGTGGCGTCGTCGGTTTCGTAAAGCGGGACCCACTGCGTGACGATGCCGCCGGGATTCAGATGTTCGCGGACCAATTCAAAATATTCTTTGGAATAAAGAGTGGCGCTGCCTTTTACCCAGGGATGGATCGGGTCGGAGGTGATGATGTCGAATTTTTCGCGGGTGGTTAGGACGAAGTGGCGCGCGTCGTCGTAAATGATTTGAGTGCGCGGATCGTGCATCACGTTGTAGTTTTCGTTGGCAAAATATTCGGTGGCGACCGGCGGAATTAATTTTTCCATTTCGCAGATGGCGATGCGCTGGATTTCGGGATGGACGACGAAGGAACCGGCAGTGACTCCCGCGCCGAATCCGACAACGAGAACTGAGCGCGGGTCGCGATGCAGCAGCGCGGGGAGATGTCCCAACATGCGCTGGAGGCGCATGTCGTAACTTTCAGAGCTGGCTTCCACTTTTCCGCTGACATGAAATTGAATTGCGCCATCTTCCCAGCGAGTGATCGCGATGGAGGAGTTCATTCCTTCACCGGTGTAGAGAATTTGAGAGTGGCCGATGCTATTCATGATGCGGCGTCCGTAGGCGATGAGATCGCCGGGGACGGGAGTAACTTCGGCGGTGAGGAAACCCGTGGCGATGAGGCCGAGCACGAGCCACGCGGCTGCGACTTTTGAGCGCGATGCGCGGATGTAGGGTGCGAGGACAGCGATCGCGGCTACCGCGGAGATTACGATCATGGCGCGTTCGGAATTGGCCGTGCCAATGGATGGAATCAAGATCAAGCTGAAGGCTAGCGCGCCAATAATTGCGCCGGCGGTGTTCGCGGCGTAGATGGCGCTGACGAGGCGGCCGGGATCTTCATCGCGGCGCGCTGCGGCGGCGAGGCCGAGCGGAAAACTTGCTCCCCAGAAGAGTGTGGCGGGAAGAATGGTCCAGATGACGCGCGCGAAATCGATTTGAAAAGTGAAGGCAGGGCCGCTGGAAATGAGCGGATTGATCGGCCAGTACGGGAGGGATTTGCTTAAGGTGAAAGCTGTCCACGCGATCGCAGCGACAAGGAGCAACTGACAATAACCGAGAACTGCGGCGGCATTTAATTTTCGAGAGAGGATCGCACCGACGCCGCTGCCGAGACCGAGTCCGATCAGAAAGACGGCGAGGATTATGGAGAAAGTGTAGACGGTGGCGCCGAGGAGGAGGCCGAGGAGGCGCGTCCAGACAATTTCGGCTCCGAGCGCGCATGCGCCGGAGAGAGCGATGGCGATGTAGATGGGCCAGGGATTTGTGGATGGCGGTTGCGTGGTGAGCTGCGCGACTGGAGCTGGCGCGAGATCGGCGGGGTTTTGGGGGGTGTCGTCTTCGGGCGTGGCGTGATTTGGGAGACGGCTGGAGAGAACGTAGGCGATTGCGGCGCCTGCGAGATTGATTGCGGCTGCGACGAATGTCGCGGTGGCCATGTCGTAAACGCGGAGCAAATAAAAACCGGCGAGGAGGCAGCCGAAAACCGCGCCTGCAGTGTTGCCCGCGTAGAGGAGTCCGAGCCATGCGACGCCGCGCGATGTGGTTGTGACCCAGCGCGAGATGGCTGGGAGAGATGCGCCCATGAGGAAAGTGGGAGGGAGCAGGCAAACTCCGCAGATGAGCGCGCGGAAGAGGATGGCAGAGAGTCCATGGCCTACGGCGGCGATATAGATTTTGTCGACGAGGGGAATTAGGAAGAGGACGAGGATGCCGCAGAGTCCGATACCTAGTTCGATCGCTGCGTAAACACGCAGAGGATGTTTATCGTTTGCGGCGCGGATTCGCGGTAGAGCGAGGCTGCCGAGGCAGAGGCCGCCCATGAAGGTGGCTAGGAGAACTCCGAGGGAAACGGCGGTGGAACCGATCACTAACTGAAGGAGCTGATACCAAACGATTTCGTAGATTAGGGCGGAGCAGCCGCTGGCTGCGAAGAGAAGGATTAGGACGAGGAGATAGCGCGATGTGTTGATATTGGGAGGAATTGTCGCGACGGCGTGCGCTTTCTTGGGCATGGCGAAGGCGTCCCGGCGTGCGGGGCGAGGAATGATAGCACCAACGGGAAGTCAGGATTCGGCGGGCTTGGATCAACGGCGTTAGATCAAAAAGTCAAAACCGCACCCTTAAAAAGCAAAGGGTGCGGCACCCCTCAAGGGCGACCCATACGAAAAACATGAAATTTGATGGTGACAAAATGAGGGGTATAGACGTCCTATAGGCTAGGGATATAGGCTCTCTATAGCCTGAGACAGCGGGGGTGAGGGTGATATGGGATTTACGCGGTGGGGAAAGCGGCGCGGTCGCGAGAGCGAATTGAAGAGTGAGTTGGAGCAGCACCTGCGCCAAGCTACCGACGAGCGGGTTGAGCGCGGTGCGTCAGAAGAAGATGCGCGGGCGAGTGCACGGCGCGAGTTCGGAAATGAGAACGTAGTGCGCGAGACGACGCGCGATATGTGGGAATGGCGCTGGCTGGAAGATGCGCTGCAGGATGTGCGGTACGGATTGCGGACGCTGCGGAAAAATCCGGGATTTACGGCGATTGCGATTCTTACTTTGGCGCTGGGGATTGGGCCGAACACGGCGATGTTCAGCGTGCTGAACGCGGTGCTGCTGCGGCCGCTGCCTTATTACCAGCAAGACCGATTGATGGTGATGCAGGAACGAACGGCTGAGCATGGATCTGAGTCAGTGAGTTATCCGGACTTTCAGGATTGGCAGAGTCAGCAGGATGTTTTTGAACGGATGGCTTTGTATCGCGGCCAAAGTTTGAACCTGACCGGGATGGGTGACGCGGAGCATTTGCGCGGGGCGGTGGCGTCGTCAAATTTATTTCCAATTCTGGGATTGAATGCGGTGGTGGGCCAAACTTTTTCGGCAGATGACGATTTGCCGACGAGCGCGCCGAAAGTCGTATTGAGCTACGGATTCTGGCAGCGGCAATTCGGCGGAAATCGAAATGTGGTGGGGCAGACGATGACGATGGACGATCGGGAATTCACGATCATGGGCGTGATTGGTGATGTGCAGGGCATTCCGAGAAACGCGGAACTGTGGACGAATTTTGGATTGCAGGCGGCGCGGCCGCAACTTGCTCGACGCGATAATCACATGGGATTTTCGGCGATCGGGCGGATGAAAAATGGCGCGACGGAGCAACAGTCGCGCGCGGAAATGACGGCGATCGCAGGGCGGCTTTCGAAACAGTATCCTGGGTCGAACACCGGGATGGGAGTGCAGTTGACTCCGATGCTCGAGACGATGGTGGGCCAATACCGTCAGGAATTAATTCTGCTGGCGGGCGCTGTGGGATTTGTGCTGCTGATCGCATGCGCGAACCTTGCGAATCTTTTGTACGCACGCGGAGCGAATCGCGAACAGGAACTGGCGATGAGGTCGGCGCTGGGAGCGGGGCGCGGGCGATTGATCCGGCAACTGCTTACCGAAAGTATTTTGCTGGCGATGATGGGTGGGTTGGTGGGCGTGCTGTTGGCGTTCGTGTCGCGCGGAGCGATTGTGGCGATGAGTCCTGCGAACGCGGCGCGATTTCCAGATACACGAGTGGACGGAACGGTGATTGCGTTCGCATTTGGAATTTCGCTGCTCACGGGAATTATATTTGGGCTGTCGCCGGCTTGGAAACTGGCGCGTACGAATTTGCGCGACGTGATGCAAGAAGGCGGACGCGGGTCGTCTGATGTATCTGGCCAGGCGCGATTGCGGCAGACGTTGATCACGGCGGAAGTTGCATTAACGCTAGTGTTGCTGGCGAGCGCGAGTTTGCTGATCCAAAGCCTGAAGCGGACGGAATCGGTGAAGCTGGGATTCGATCCGAACCGATTGCTGATGTTGGATATCGACCTCGCGGGCAATCGGTATGCAAAAAAGGCGCAAGTGAATGCGTTTTACGATCAATTGCTAGAACGCATTCGCGTGTTGCCAGGCGTTGCGGGAGCGACACTGGATAGCGCGGCGCCGCTGGATACAAACTGGCAATCAAATTTTGAAGTAGAGGGACACGCGCCATTCGCGCCGGGGCAGGAACCGTCGGCAGAAATCAGTGTGGTGGATACAGATTATTTTCGGGTGATGCACATTCCGATCCTGCACGGGCGTTCATTTGGACGCGAAGAGAGTTCGGGTCCGCCAACGATTGTTGTGGATGAGGCGTTCGCGCGGCAAATCTGGCCAGGTGAGGATGCGCTTGGAAAGCGGCTGATCTTTTGGCGCGGTTCGCCGATGATGAGCACGATGACAGTGGTGGGAGTGGTGCCGACGGTTCGGCTCTACGGATACACGGAGCAGCCACACTTTTTGCAGCTCTATTTTCCGCAGGTGCAGATTGGAGAAAACGCGCCGACGGTGATGGTGCGCGCGTCGGGTGATCCTTCGGCGCTCGCGGGGCCGATCCGTGAGCTGGTGCATGAGATCGATCCGACGCAGGCTGTGTATGCGGTGAGAACGCTTGAGCAAGATTTGAAGGATTCGGTGAGCTCGGCGAGGCTGATGGTTTCTTTGCTGAGTATTTTTGCGGCGCTGGCGCTGGTGATGGCGTCGGCAGGATTGTATGGAGTGGTTTCGTACAGTGTGAGCAGGCGGCGGCGCGAAATTGGGATTCGCATGGCGTTGGGCGCGCAATCGAAGCAAGTGATGTGGATGATTGTTGCACAGGGGTTACGTCCGGCGGTGATGGGGATCGCGATTGGAGTGGTGGGAGCGATTGCGTCGGGGAAACTTTTGCAGAGTTTACTGTACGAAACGCCGGCTCGAGATCCGATTACGCTTGCGGGAGTTTCGGTGTTGCTGGCGATGCTGGTGCTGGCGGCTAGTTACATTCCTGGGCGAAGAGCGATGCGCGTGGATCCGATTATTGCGTTGCGGCACGAGTGACATTTTTGCGCGGCGGCAAGATCCAAAAATTTAAAAACTTTACCGTAGAGACGCAGAGTACGCAGAGAAAAGCTATTTCCTCGAAACTGTTCTGCTGACGTTCCTGTTGGTCGCGCGTCTATCTAGTTGGGGCATTGGTGTCCCTCGCGCGAGTTGGCCTCGGCGCGCTCCAGGAGTTGTTTCATGGATAAGCTCTGGCAGGATCTTCGTTACGCGCTGCGGATGCTGGCGAAGCAGCCGGGGTTCGCGGTGGTGGCGATATTTACGCTCGCGCTGGGAATTGGCGCGAACACCGCAATTTTCAGCGTGATGAACGCAGTGCTACTGCGATTTCTGCCGGTGCCAAATCCACAGCAAGTTTTTTATCTACATACGGGGGACATTGCGGGTTCGCAGAGCGGGTACGGAGATACTTCGCTGCCCGAACCGGTATTTGAAAATTTGCGGAAGCAGACGGATGTTTTTTCGGATTTGATGGCGTACGTGCCGCTGAGCTTCAGCAAAGTCGCGGTGCGATATGGCGCGATTCCGCAGGAAGCCGAAGCGGACATGGTGAGCGGCAACTTTTTTTCTGGGCTTGGAGTGCAGCCTGTAGCAGGCCGCGGCTTCACGATGGAAGACGAATCGAATCACACGCTCAACGCAGTGCTCAGCTATGCATTTTGGACGGGGAAACTGGGACGCGAGCCGGGCATCATCGGAAAAGCGATCTACATAAAGAGTGTTCCGTTCACGGTGGTTGGCGTAATGCCCCCGGATTTTATTGGCGTGGATCACGGCCGGTCAACCGACGTTTGGATTCCGCTGCAGAGCCGCGCGGATTTGAAACCGTGGGGACATTCGGCGGCGGATACACGGTTGACGGTTTACGGAAGTCCAGACTGGTGGTTTTTGCTAGAGATCGGGCGGCTGCGGCAGGGAATTTCGCAGCAGCAGGCGCTGGCGCGGCTCGATCCGATTTTCGATGCGACGTTGATTTCCGGCGGCGCGATTAACGATCCAGAAGCAAAGGCAAAACCGCCGAAATTATTTTTTACCACCGCGCGTGGGATTGAAGGAGTGAACGACGATTACCAGCAGCCGCTGTATGTGTTGATGGCGATGGTGGGGTTGGTGCTGGTGATTGCGTGCGCAAACGTGGGAATGCTGCTGGTGGCGCGAAATGCGGCGCGACAGCGCGAATTCACTTTGCGTTTGGCGCTGGGCGGAACGCGAGTGCGGCTGTTCCGGCAATTGCTCACGGAGAGTTTGATACTGGTGCTGAGTGGAGCGTTCTTCGGATGGATATTCGCGCTGTGGGCTACGCACGCGCTGGCGGCATGGTCTGAACTGAATTTGGATTTGCAGCCGGATAAGTTTGTGCTGTTTTTTACGCTGGCGATTTCGATGCTCGCTGGGCTGGCGTTTGGATTGGCGCCGCTGCGCAGGATTTCGCGGGTGGCGATCGGCACGGTGCTGAAGACTTCGACGTCGACGAGCAATACTGATCGCGGGAAAGTCGCGCAGCGCCCAGGCTGTGATTGCGCTGCAAATGGCACTGTGCCTCACCGTGCTTGTTGGCGCGGGACTGCTGGTGCGCACGCTGCACAATTTGGAGAATACGAAACTTGGATTGCGTACACAGGGACTTTATGTGTTTGGAGTGAGTCCTCCGGCATCGATTCGAAATAATTCAGAAATGATCCAGTTTTACCGGCTGGTGATCGAGAGAATGCACGGAATCACCGGAGTGGAATCCGTGACTCTGATGGATAACCGTATCGGCGGCGGCGTGAGCAACAACACCGGCGCTTACGTGGACGGAGTGAATCCGAATGGTGACCGTGACGCGCCGATGCGCTGGAATCCGGTGGGGCCGGATTATTTCCATGTACTCGGAGTGCCGCTGATCGCGGGACGCGACGTCAGTGGGGCTGATGGGACAAATGCGCCGAAAGTCGCCGTGATCAATAAAACTTTCGCGGACCGATATTTAGCGAAGCAAAATCCGATCGGCCACCACTTGGCACTCTCGGACAAATCTGATGCCGATCAGTACACGATCGTAGGCGTGGCGGCGGACAGCAAGTACACGCAAGTACAGGAAAAAGCGCGGCCGATGGCGTACATCCCGTACGTACAAGTGGGGGCAATTGCCACGATGCATGTTGAGGTGCATTCAAACGGAAACGTGGCTGCGCTGGTTCCGGAAATGCAGCGTGTGATGCGCCAACTGACGCCTGATGCGCCGATACTGCAACCGATGACGCAGCAAGCGCAATTTGACATGAATCTTTCCGAAGAGCGGCTGAACGCGCGGCTTTCGATGTTCTTTGGATTTCTTTCGGCGCTGCTGGTGGCGATCGGGCTTTACGGAACGCTTGCGTATCGTGTGGCGCGGCGCACTTCTGAAATTGGCGTGCGGATGGCGCTGGGAGCGCAGCGGCGGCAAGTGTTGTGGATGGTGTTGCGCGAGAGTTTGATCGTAAGCGCGGTGGGAATCGCGATCGGACTGCCGCTGGCGTTTACGAGCGCGCGATTGCTGGGATCGATGCTGTATGGATTGTCGGCGAGCGATCCGATCACTTACATCGTTGCGCTGGCGGGAGCGACGCTTGTTGCGCTTGCCGCGAGCGCAATACCGGCGCGGCGGGCGTCATCGGTGGATCCGATTATTGCGTTGCGGCACGAGTAATTTTTTTCGCGAATTAATCTACGCCAATTTTTTCTCGCGTTTGTAATCATCAAATTTTGTGAGAAAGCGGTCAATCTCCGCCTTCTGCAAATAATACGGCGTGCACAGGCGCAGCTTCGAAGGCTGGCTGCCGCGAATTCGAATTTTGTGATTGCTCCACATCCAATGTTCGAGTTCGATGCGATCGATCGGTGGCACGTTGACGGTCGCAATCGCGCAGCGCATCGCGGATCTGGTGATGTGACGGTGACTGGCGCCGCGCTTCATCATTTCGGCGTGAATGTAATCGGCCATCTTGCGATGGCGCGCGCTCGATTTGTTCCATGCCGATTTGGTTCGACAATTGAATCGCCGCGCGCAAGCCCCAAAGCGAAGGCACGTTGGAGCTGCCGAAATGCTGGAAGCGTTCGGCAGTGGTCATTTTTGGATCGTCCCAGCCGCCGGTGACGACGGTGCTCCAAACGCGATCGATCATGTCTTTCTTCACGTAAAAAAATCCGGTGCCCTTTGGGCGCCATCAGCCACTTGTGCGGGCTCGACGTATAAAAGTCGCAGCCGATGTCGTGCATATTCAAGCGCATCATGCCGATCACTTGCGCGCCATCCACGGCGGAAATAAATCCTTTGGTTCGCGCAAGCGCGCAGAGTTCTTTGGCGGGCAGAACCACGCCGGTATCCGTGGTGATGTGGCTGAAGAAAATTACGCGAGTGCTCGGAGTGATCGCGTCACTAAAGAGATTCAGCACCGCCGCCGGATTCGGCACGGGGCGCGGCAAAGCGAATTTTTTTCATCACGATGCCGTAGCGTTTTGCCTTCAGTTCCCACGGAGAATATCCGCTGCCGTGTTCCTGATCGGTGGTGAGAACTTCGTCGCCCGGCTTCATGTCAATTCCGTTTGCGATGTAATTGTTCGCTTCGGTGGCGTTGCGGACGAGAGCGATTTCTTCGCGCGTGGCGCCGACAAATGCGGCGAGCGGATCGCGAAATTCGTTCCACGGGCCATAGCCCCAGATCGGATAGTCTTCGGGATCGGCGTCTTCCATTTTTTCGGTTTGGTTGTAGCCGTCGAACACAGCTTTCAGCACGGGCGCGGCGATGGAGCCGACGGTGCCGTTATTCAGATAAACTTCGTCGGCGGGAATTAGAAACTGTTTGCGGATTTCCGCCCAGTAGCATGTCCTCGTTGGCCTGAAGCAATTTCCGAGAAGGCAACTCGCGCGGCGCTGCGGCGATTCGTTCGAGTAAGGTGCGCCGAATAGCGCTGCGGCGCTTACTCCGGCCGCGGAACCCAGAAATTTTCGCCGATCTAGCATCGTGATCCCTCCGGTAAATGTGTGCGGCGATGCTATCGCCCGCTAGCGTTCGCGGCAAGCATGATCGCTCATTTTTTCGCGGGGCGGTTAAATGCCGCGTGAATAATGGAACATGGGCTATCGCGTCCGCGCGTCTCGATATAGAATTCACCGCTATCGCCGATAGTAATTTGAGGAGGAAGGTCAAGATGTCTCAAGACAGCCGTTTGCAGCGCCGGATTATGCTTGGCGCAATTTTTGTCGCATTGATGTTCGCGATTCCCGCCGCGACCCAAACGCTCGACCCCACCATGTGGGCGGGAATGAAGTGGCGCTTGATCGGCCCGCATCGCGGCGGCCGCGCGCTCGCTGTTACAGGAGTGGCGGGCGAAGCCGAACACGTATTATTTCGGCGCCGTGGCAGGCGGCGTGTGGAAGACGACTGACGCCGGCAACAACTGGACTCCGCTCACTGACTCCACAGATATCCGCTCGATCGGCGCGATCGCAGCCGCGCCAACCGATCCAAACGTGATTTACGTTGGCACTGGCGAAGCTTGCATCCGCGGCGATATTTCTTACGGCGACGGAATGTACAAATCCACCGATGCCGGAAAAAACTGGACGCACATCGGGCTTGCGAGATACGCGCCACATCGGCCGTGTCGCAGTCGATCCCAACAACGCGGATATCGTGCTGGTCGCGGCGCTGGGCCATGCTTTCGGCGCCAATGAAGAGCGCGGAATTTTCCGAACTGCTGACGGCGGAAAAACTTGGACGAAAGTTCTCTACAAGGATGACAAGAGCGGCGGCATCGACGTGGTGTTCGATCCGAAAAATCCGCGCATCGCGTTCGCAACGCTGTGGCAAGTTGTGCGGCGTCCGTGGCGGATGGATAGCGGCGGCCCGGGCAGCGGAATTTATAAATCAACCGATGGCGGGATTACTTGGAAGCAGATTAGCGGTCACGGACTGCCCACCACCGTCCTCGGACGCATCGGCATCACGGTCTCACGGAGCCGATCACAATCGCATTTATGCCGCGGTGGAAGCCGAACACGGCGGAGTGTATCGCTCCGATGATGGCGGCGATTCGTGGCGCATGATGAACGATTCGCCACGACCTCACGCAGCGCGCGTGGTATTACATGCACATTTTTGCCGACCCGAATAACGCGGATACGGTTTTCGTGCTGAATACTTCGATCCTGAAATCCACGGATGGAGGCCGCACGTTTAACGATTTGCGCGCTCCGCACGGAGATAATCACGGATTGTGGATCGATCCCACGGATTCAAATCGCATGATCAATAGCAATGATGGCGGCGCGACTGTCACGCACGATGGTGGCAAGACGTGGTCAACGCTCGAAAATCAGCCCACCGCCGAGTTCTACCATGTGGATACTGATTCTCGGTTTCCGTATTACGTATATGGCGCGCAGCAGGATAGCAGCACTGTCGCGATTCCAAGTCACAGTGCCGGCAGCTTCTTCGGCGGCGGCGAGAGTTACTACGATGTTGGCGGCGGCGAATCGGGATGGGTGGTTCCCGATCCGAAAAATCCGCAGATTACGTATGCAGGTTCGTACGACGGATTGCTTACCGAGTACAACCACGAGACCGAACAAGCGCGAAATATGGATGCGTGGCCTTTGAATCCAATGGGGGCGGGCGCAGCGGATCTCGTTCATCGTTTCCAATGGACGTTTCCGATCGCGACTTCTCCGCACGATCCCAGCGTGATCTACATCGGCGCGGAAGTCGTGTTCAAGACAACAAACAAGGGCGAGAGTTGGACCGCAATTAGTCCAGACCTGACGCGCAACGACAAACCGAAGCAAGCATCGTCTGGAGGTCCAATCACGCAAGACAACACCAGCGTGGAGTATTACGACACAGTTTTCTGCATCGCTGAATCGCCAATGGCCGCGGGAGAAATATGGGCGGGCACAGATGACGGCAAGGTGCAGATGACGCGCGACGGCGGAAAAACGTGGAACGACGTCACGCCAAAAGGAATTCCTGAATGGATCAAGGTGAGCATTGTCGAACCTTCACCCCTCGAGGATGGCACCGCCTATGTTGCCCTCGATGGTGAAAAGCTCGACCTGATGCATCCATATCTATATAGGACAACGGACTTCGGAAAATCGTGGACGCAGATTACGTCTGGGCTTCCCGACGGAATTTTCACGCACGCGATTAAGGCAGATACAAAGCGCAAAGGACTGCTATTCGCGGGGACTGAATCTGGCGTATACGTTTCGTTTAACGACGGAGCTCAGTGGCAATCGCTGCGGCTAAACATGCCCAATACTCCGGTGCATGATTTGAAAGTCGCCGGCGATGATCTCGTGGTCGCCACGCACGGCCGATCGTTCTACTCGCTCGACGACATTTCTCCGCTGCGGCAGATGAATGGCGAAGCGATGACTGGGACGAAGTTGTTCGCGCCAGCCACGGCGTATCGCGTCGGCGGGTTCAGCGGAGCCGGTGGCATCGTGGTGAATTATTGGCTTACCGCGGAACCAAAGGAAGCGATCACGCTCGATATCAACGACAGCAACGGAAAACTTGTTCACCACTTCAGCAGCAAAGCTGCCGGTGGTGGTGAGGAGCACAATCCGCTCGAAGATGAATTTCCATTTCTGCGCAGGCCTTCAAACACTCTACCTGCGAAAACCGGATTCAATCGCTTCACTTGGAATCTGGCAGGCGAAGCGCCCACGCGCGTTCCCGGAGCTGTGTACTGGGGCGGCCGTGAAAGCGGCGTGATTTGCGCTGCCGGGCGACTACAAGCTCACGCTCACAGTGGATGGGAAAACGTACGACGCGACTGTGAACGTGAAGGAAGATCCCAATTACAAAGTTTCGCAGGCCGATCTCGGAAAGCAGTACGAGTTCGCTACGAAAATCAACGATCGCATCTCGCTTGGGCATCAGACCGTCATCGATATTCGCGCCGTCCGCGCGGAAATCGATGCGTTGCGGCAGCGAATTGCTTCGACTCCAGACACCAAGCCGGTTTTCGATGCAGCGGACGCGCTTAACAAACGGATGACGGAAGTGGAGGAAGCTCTGTTCCAGACGAAATCCAAGGCTGGCGAAGACGCGTTGAATTTCCCGATCAGAGTCATGAACCAGATCGTGGATCTCTCGAACGTCGTCCAGGGCGCTGACGGCGCTCCTCCGGCGCAGACATACGAAGTGTTCGACTATCTCAACAAGCAGCTCGACGTGCAGCTAGCCAAGTGGAAAGACATTCAAGACCACGAACTCGCCGCGCTCAACGAGCAGATGAAGCAGCACAACATTCCGGGCGTCTCGATTCCGCCCGCGAAGAAACAGGAAGAAGGTGGGGGGCGCGGACGGCGCGGGAATCAGTAGCCGGATCACTCGCAGCCGTTTTTCTAGGTGGCGCCGCGTCTTCACTAGCGTGGCGCCACAATTTTTCGCGGGATAGAAATAGTTCGCCGCACTCGCGTTGACTTGCATTTACACGCAGCCTAGGATGCTGCGAAAGACGCTCACATCATGCTCGGCCGCACTCTCGGACACTACCGCATCATTGAAAAAATCGGCGCTGGCGGCATGGGTGTGGTGTATCGCGCGCATGACGAACAACTCGAGCGCGACGTCGCCATAAAAATTCTTCCAGCGAATTTAATTTCTGATGAAGCCGCGCAGAAGCGGTTCCGCAAAGAAGCTCTCGCACTCGCCAAGTTGAATCATTCGAATATCGCCACGGTTTTCGAATTCGCGAATGCCGACGGAGTTTTCTTCCTCGCGATGGAATACATCGACGGCACAAATCTCGCCGACAAAATTCACAACGCCGCGCTTCCCGAAAAGGAGGTTGTCACGCTCGGCGCGCAAATTGCTGCAGCCCTCGAAGATGCGCACGAACACAAAGTGATTCACTGCGATCTGAAACCGAGAAATATTGTGATTACGCCAGGCGGGCCAGGCAAAAGTCTTGGATTTTGGTCTCGCGAAACTTCTGATTCCCGAGAGCGATGTTTCCACCGCGGATGCGATGTCGCCCACCGGCGTGATCGCCGGCACATTGCCATACATGGCGCCAGAGCAGCTTCGCGCGCAATCTCCCGATGCGCGCACCGATATTTACGCGATGGGAGTGATGCTCTACGAAATGGCCAGCGGAAGGCTTCCTTACTCCGATAAATCCGCAGCCGCGCTCATCACGGATATTTTGCAATCGGTTCCGCCACCTCCGAGCACCTTCAAGCAGGGAATCTCACCGCGCCTCGAAGAAATTATTCTGAAGTGTCTCGAGAAAGATCCCGAGAACCGCTACCAGTCCGCGAAGGAATTGCTGATCGATCTGCGCCGCCTTGCGAATCCCACGGCCATTTACACTCCGCGAGCGCCCGCAAAGGGCAGCTGGACCGCCGCGAGACCGTTGCTGATCTACGGCGGTATTACATTTGTTGCGGCATGTATTCTGTTGGTCGCGCTCTATTCAGGAAAATGGCGCGTTCATCTCGACAGAGAATTCCACGCTCGGAAATATCCAGTCGATCGCGGTGCTGCCTCTCACGAATCTTTCCGCCGACCCGCAACAAATTTATTACGCCGATGGCATAACGGAAGAGCTCATCAACGCGCTTTCGAAGATCAGCGCGCTACGCGTAATTTCGCTGGCCTCCGTAATGAAATATCAGGGAGTGCAAAAATCGCTAGCCGATATTGCGCGCGAACTTCACGTGGATGCGATCGTTCAGGGTTCCGTGCAGCGCTCCAGCGATCGCGTGAAAATCTCCGCCAGCCTCGTCGACCCGCGTGTCGATCGCAACTTGTGGGGAAATAGCTATGAAAGCAGCCTCAGCGATGTGCTCAGTCTTCAGAGCCAGGTCGCACAAGCCGTTGCAGGCGAGATCAGCGTACGCCTCACTCCCGGCGAGACGGCGAGCTTCTCGCAAAAGCGCACCGTGAATCCCGAGTCTTACGACGCCTACTTGCACGCTCGATATCTGTGGAACCAGCGCACGCCAGAGTCTCTGCGTCAGGCGCTCGATGAATTCCAGCACGTCACCGAACTCGATCCTACTTCCGCGCTCGGCTGGAGCGGCCTCGCGGACGGCTATCTCTTGCTCGCGAATAATGGTGAATCACCGCCGCGCGAAACGATGCCAAAAGTGGAGCAGGCCGCGCAAAAGGCGCTTCTGCTCGATGACTCGCTCGCGGAAGCTCACGCGTCTCTCGCTGTGTTCGAATGGCAGTACAAATGGGATTCCGCGGCGGCTGAAAAGGAATTTGAGCGCGCGCTCGCTCTCAATCCGAATTATGCAACCGCCCGCGCGTGGCATGGCCTGTTCTTCGATTACTCGGGGAGCTTCGATGCCGCATTGGCTGAATTTAAACTCGCGCGGCAGCTCGATCCTCTCTCGCAGGTGATTCTTGCCAATGAGGCTCGAAGCTATTACTACGCAAAAAACTTTGACGAAGCTGCCGCACGATTTGAAAAACTCGCGGCTGATTGGCCAAACAACTGGATCATCCACAGCCTTTTGGGCCAGACCTATCTCGCCAGGGGCGATTCCGATCGAGCCATCCGCGAACTTCTACGCGCCCGCGAACTCTCCCCATCTAGCGTGCGCAATCTGGGCGTGTTAGGCGACGCCTACGGACGCGCCCGCAAATTAGACGAGGCGCGCAAAATCGCCGCCGAGCTCGAACAGCTTTCCCGCACGCGCTACGTTCCGCAGATTTACAGCGCGCTTATCTACATCGGAATCGGGGACAAAGATCGCGCGTTTCAATTTCTAGAAAAATCTTACGATGAGCGCTCCGAGTGGATGACGCAACTCAACTGTGAGCCCGAATTCGCGCCGCTTCGCTCCGATCCGCGCTTTCAAGCCCTCGCGCAGCGTGTCGCCCAAGGCGGGCCCGCCGAAAAGCACTAAGCGAAATTCTCGATAACGTCTCAGTTGGATAGGCAATGCGGTGCGCAGATAGTGTTCAACCTAGCTTCCGCGCGCCGTCGGCTCAAGTTATTCTGAAGAACGCGGGAGGGAGATCTGCAGCATGGCAAAACTTGTCTACGGATTGAACCAGTCCCTGGATGGCTACGTCGATCACCTGAAACTTGGGCCGCCTGTACCCGCGGCCTTCCATCACTTCATCGAGTTGGTGCGTGGCCTGACGGGCGTCATCTACGGTCGCCGTATGTACGAGATCATGCGTTATTGGGACGAAGACCTTCCCGATTGGGACGCGGAGGATCGCGAATTCGCGGTGGCGTGGCGGAACCAGCCAAAGTGGGTCGTGTCGCGTTCGCTCAAGTCAGTTGGCCCCAACGCCACGCTGGTCGCGGATGACTTCGAGTCGGTGATTCGCAGGCTGAAGGCTGAGCTGCCTGGCGAGATTCTTATTGGCGGACCAGTCCTGGCGCAAAGCCTCACCGAAGCCGGTCTTATCGATGAGTATCGACTCTACCTCCGCCCCGTCGTGCTCGGTGGTGGCACGCCATTCTTCGCCGGCCCCCGGCCGCCGCTCCGCCTGGTGGCCAGCGATTTAATCGCCGATGACCTGATTCGGTTGACGTACGTTCCCGCGTAATCGCGCGATTCGCCCCACGGGTCGCGCGCAGAAACTCAAACTGACCCACTGCCAGCGCCTCGCTTTGCTTGACATCCCATTACCTGCGGGCATACGCTCCGCCCGATACCCCTAATCTCAGCCTAGGAGGCAATTTATGGCAGGCAAAAAACCCGTCCCCACCGTCGCGATCATCAAGGAAATCAGCAAGGCGCTGGGCAAGCTCAAGAAGATGCGTCCCACCGCCAGCGTGCAAAAGCAAAAGGCGATCGATCTCGAAGTGAAAGTCCTGGCGCACTGCAAGAAAGTCGCCCAGGATATTTTGCCCTGCTAAGTACAGGGTCCCGAGTGAGCGAACGCTATCGCCGCTCCCCTCACCTGATTTGCTACTGGGAAGGCCCGCGCCTGGTTTTGCAGAACTATGCGGCGGGCACCCGCGTGTCCGCTTCTCCGCAGGCGTGCCAGCTACTGCATTTTTTTGATCGCTGGCGCGCCGCCGGCGAACTCGCCGCAAGTTTCCCGGAAATTTCCGCCGAATCTCTCGGCCGCGCCGTTACAAATTTAATTCGCGCACGCTTGCTGGATTATTCCAGCGCGCCGCGCGATCCCCGCGAAAAAGCGCTGCGCGAATGGAAAGATTGGAGTCCCGCCGCGCTTTATTTTCATCTCTCCACAAAAGATGCCATGTCGCCGATCGAGCCGGAAGATTCCGTCCGCGCTCTTCGCCGCCGCGCTCGTATCACTCCGATGCCGTCGCCGTTCAAACGCTATCGCGGAGCGAAGCAAGTTCGCTTGCCCGCGCTCGAAACTGGCGGAGAATTTGAGCGCGTGTTGCACGCGCGCCGCACGTCGCGCAAATTCGCCAAATCGCCGGTGAGCCTCGCACAAATTTCTCGTCTGCTCGGAAATTCTTTCGGCGTGCAATGGTGGCTCGACCTGAAAGGTATGGGCCGCGTCGCGCTGAAAACATCTCCATCCGGCGGCTCGCGCCATCCCATCGAAGCCTACGTCGTCGCGCTTCGCGTCGATGGACTTCCGCGCGGCCTCTATCACTACGATTCCGCCGCGCATCGCCTCGCACTTTTGCGAAAAGGCTCCAGCGCAAAAGAAGTCACCCGCCATCTCAATGGCCAGTGGTGGTTCGGCGGCGCGGCCGCGGTCGTTTACATGACGGCCGTTTTCGCGCGCACCCAGTGGAAATATCCTACTTCGCGCGCCTATCGCGTGATCCTTGCCGACGCCGCCCATGCATGCAGCACGTTTTGCCTCACCGCAACTTCGCAGGGCCTAGCCCCATTCTGCACCATGGCCCTGGCCGATTCCGATATCGAAAAATCGCTCGGCATCGATGGCCTCAGCGAATCCATAATGTACGTAGCAGGAGTAGGCGTTCCCGAAAAAAATGCAGGCTGGGCTGCATGGCCTACGCTTTCCTACGGTCAGCGCATTCCCAATCCCGCACTAGCACCATCAAAGCCTGCACGACCGCGCAGCGGTGCGTCCTTCTGAGCGAATCCGAATCGGACAGTCGAAGGATTTAGTCTCGCCCGCGCTCGGCGATCAGATCGCAATCTAGGATACTTTCGGAACTGTGACTCTTCGTGGCCAACTTGTGATCCAACTCGAACATCAATTACAAGTGCGCCTTACGAGTCGCCTCCGCCTTCTGCCGATCGCTCCACTTGCGTTGCTTGTCGTCACCGCTTGCTCAATCTCTTTCGCCCAGCAAAATCCGCCTACAATCCACTCCCAATCCACGGTAGTCCTCGTTCCCACTCTTGTGAAAACAAAATCCGGCGAAATCATTCATGGCCTCACCGCCAACGACTTCATCGTTGAAGATAATGGCGTCGAGCAGAAAGTTCAGCTCGATGATTCGCCAGACGCCGAGCCAATCTCTGTCGTAGTCGCTGTACAAACAGGACGCACCGCGGAACTCCAACTCGATCAGCCAGAATCTCTTTCTGCCGGAACCGGCAGCAGCTCAAGCAGACACTCACACAAAGCGCCGCTCACTGGACTGGGCACGATGCTGGAATCCTACGTTGGCCAAAGCCACGCCTTTGTAGCCGTCGTCACATTCGACAGCCAAATCCAACTCCTCCAGAATTTTTCGGAAGATATTCCCGGTACAGCGAACGCGCTCAGAAGCCTCGAGCCGGGCGACGGGGGCGCCGTAATTCTAGACGCCCTTCTTTACTCTCTCGATTTGCTCGATCATCGCCCGCCCGGCGATCGCCGCGTAATTATTCTCATCAGCGAATCTCGCGATCACGGCAGTCACGTCGCCAAACTCGAAGATGTAGTGAAGAGGGTGGGCGTCACCAATACGCTGGTATATAGCCTTTCGTTTTCGCCCGCTCGCGCGGAATTTATGCGCGATGTCACAGGAAAAAATCCCAACTCCGGCCAGACCGATCTGTTGGCTCCGATCGTGATGGCGGTGAACGCTCTGCGAAAGAATATCCCGGGCGCGGTCGCGCAACTTACTGGCGGCGATTACGAAACATTCAACAACAAACGCTCCTTCGACGTGCAAATGGACGCTCTCGCCGGCCGCGATCGCAACCGCTACTTCCTCAGCTTTCAACCAACCGATACGAAGCCGGGGCCACACGCCATTAATGTGCGGCTGCGTGCGCCCGATCCAAAACGCACGGTCACGTTCCGCACAATGTATTGGTCTGGAGAGCGGCAGGGCGCCGGCGGGAACCAGTAGCCGAATTGAATCTCGCTCAAAAGAGACCGGCAACCCGGGCCTGACGTGATCTGATACGCGCTGCGTTGCTGTCTTCTGGCGGGTGTACCGTCACACCTTACTTCGCCTATATTCAGGGTGGGCGCTCGTTGATTGTCTCCGATACAACAACTCAACAACTCCGGTCTTGTACGCGATTACATTTTTCAGATTCCATTTCGTTTCGATATCGGAATTTTCAAACAGGCGCAGCCCCTCACCCAACAAGATCGGGATAATCACCAATCTGATTTCATCTACCAGTCCCAGCCTCAGAAAACTCTGGCACAGCATCGCCCCTCCCACCAGCCAGATATTTCCGTATCGCGGCGCAAGAATTTCATCCACCAATTTCTTCAGATCGCCTGAATAAAATTCCACGCTCTTCCGAATGCGCGGCAGATCTCGATGTGTCACCACCACAGTAGGAGTGTCGCCATACGGCCACCCAATCTCAAGTGCATGCTCGTACGTCCGAGCGCCAAGCACAAAACATTCGATCGCCTCCGCGCCGTCTTCAGCGCTCGCGTCAGAAACTCCCTTTTCGTAGACGCCTCCATCGCTGTCCATCCACGAAACACTGTTATCCTTCTTCGCGATGATCCCATCCAGACTCGAAACCACATGCAGAGTCACGGTCGATCTCCTCACCTTTATTTCACCGCCAGACATTTTTCCTCCACTGCGGCTACACGCCCTTAAGCTTCGCCTTGAAGGCGCGACCCGGGCCCAAAACACTTCTCAATCTACCAACACAAGTTACCTGGGATCCATGAAACTGCCGGACCATCTTTTGCGCCGAAGCTCTGAGGCAACGTACCGCGCCATCCGGCAGGCAAGATCTTCGATTGTTTCAGGTTGTTTGGAACACGAGGAAAAAATAAAAGGAGGCAGCCCAGGTCGTGCTGCCTCCTCATTGTCCCATCATAGGGACGCTCCCGGTCCGTCGGAGGAAAACCGGGAGAGTGTTGACCTGTAACCCTCTAACACTGGCCCCCCAGAAAAGTTGCGCGGCCAACCATCAATTTATCTCCCCTTTTTCCACCGCCCTTACCTGACCCCGCGCCCCGCGTCTGGCACAATAGCGGGGATGGCTCACTTCCCCGAACGGGATGAGGTTACCCCAGACCGCCTTATCGCTTGCCTCACCAAAGCCAAGCGCGCAATGACCCAGCGCGAAATCGCTGGCGAGTTGAATCTGCGCCACCTCGGCCGCCGCGCTCTCACAAAAATTGTCAACAAAATGGTCCACCGCGGCGAACTCGAACGCGAGTCGCGCGGCCGCATCATTCTTCCCGCGCCGGGAGGGCGTCCCGCGAAAAAGCAGCCTGCCCGAAGCCACACAACAATCGGCTCCTTCGCGCCCGCAGCGAAATCAAGAATCCTTCTCCGAAGCAGGACTCATCCGCGGCCGCCTCGTAGCTCACCGCGATGGCTACGGATTCGTCGTCCCCGAAAAACCCATCGCCAAACTCGATGGCGATATTTTCGTTCCCCGAAACGAAATGGGCGACGCCATGCACGGCGACACCGTTCTCGTAAAAATGATGCGCCGCGAACCCGATGGCCGCTCCAGCGGACGCATCGCTCGCGTCGTTGAACACGCCAACGCCACTGTTGTCGGACTCTTCCGCTACGGCGCGCGCGAAAATATTGTCCTCCCCTACGAGTCTCGCCTCTCCGAAATCGTGATTCCTCCCGGCGCGGAGCTGACTCCTGAACTCGCCGCGAAGCACAAGCTCACTCGCCCCACCAGCCCGCGCGAACGTATTCCGCAACTCGATGGCGCCGTCGTCAACGTCGAAGTCCTGAAATTTCCGCACGGCGGCCTCACCGCCACCGGACGCGTCGTGGAAATTCTCGGCCGCCCGGGCGACATGGGCGTCGATATCGAAATCATTATTCGCAAGCACCAGATTCCGCACGTATTTCCCGAAGAAGTTTTAGCGGAAGCCGCCGAAGTCGCCCACGAACCCGAAGCCGCAGCCATCGCCGGCCGCCGCGATTTCCGCGAGCTTCCGATCGTCACTATCGATGGCGAAACTGCGCGCGATTTTGACGACGCCGTTTACGCCGAGCGCCGCGGCACACACTGGCATTTGCAGGTTCATATCGCAGACGTCGCGCACTACGTCCGCCGCGGCGGAGCAATCGATCGCGAAGCGCGCCTTCGTGGCACGTCCGTTTATTTTCCCGATCGCGCCGTGCCGATGCTGCCCGAAGATCTCTCCAATAATATTTGTTCGCTCAAGCCCCAAGTCGATCGCCTCGTCATGAGCGTCCTCATGGAGCTCGACGAAAACGGTGAAATTCTTTCCACGGATCTCACGCCCGGAGTAATTCGCTCCGCCGCGCGCATGACTTACACAAATGTCCACAAAGTTATCGAAGGCGATGCCGAAATCACCGCTCAATACGCGCCTCTCGCAGAACATTTCCGCACCATGCGCGATCTCGCCCTCGTTCTCAATGCGCGCCGCCACAAACTCGGCTCCATCGATTTCGATTTGCCCGAACCCGTAATCGAATTCGATTCCGAAGGCCGCATGACAGACATCACGCGCAGCGAGCGCAACATTGCCCACCGCCTCATTGAAGAATTTATGCTCGCCGCGAATCAAGCCGTCGCGCGCTATCTAGAAAAACGCGGACTCGGCTCTCTGCATCGCGTCCACGAAAAGCCCGACGCGAAAAAAGTTCTCGAATTCGAAGAATTAGCGCAAGCATTCGGCTACTCTCTCGGCGTCGATGGCCTCGCCGAGCGCCGCGTGCAGGTGCGCCACAGCACGGTTCTCCCAAAAAATCGCCAGGGACGCACTGCCCGCGGCAGCCGCGAACGCCCCATGTTCGTCTCCACGCCCGCGCCCGGCGAACTCGCGATTCGTCCCGAGCACTATCAGCGCCTTGCCGAAAAAATTTCCGGCAAGCCCGAAGAGCGCATCCTTTCTTACCTGATGCTTCGCTCTCTCAAGCAAGCGCGCTACGCCGCCGAACCCCTCGGCCATTTTGCGCTCGCCTTCACCGAGTACACCCATTTCACTTCGCCAATCCGCCGCTATCCCGATTTAATTGTGCATCGTGTTTTGAAATACGCGCTCGAACATCCGCACGAAATCGTGCCGAATACTCCGCGCGCCGGCGTCTACGGCAAAGCCGAACTCGATTCCATCTCCGAAGAAACTTCCGATGCCGAGCGTCGCTCCGTCGCCGCCGAACGCGAGCTGCGCGATTGGAAGACCTCGCAATTTATGGAAAGCCGCCTCGGCGACGAATACGACGCGCTAATTATTTCCGTGCAAAAATTTGGATTTTTCGTCGAGCTGATGGAAGTTTTCGTCGAAGGTCTCGTCCCGATAAATCGCCTCGAGGAGCAAACTGGCGAGCGCTGTTTCTATCGCGACAAAGATCATTCAATCATCGCGCAGCGTCGCCGCGGTGGCGGCACCATCGAATGGCATCTCGGCGATCGCGTTCGCGTTGTCGCCGAACGCATCGATCCCCTTCGCCGCCGCGTGGAATTCGCTCTCGCAAAATAATTTTCATTTCGCGGCGAGCAGCGCCTTCTTCATCGCCTCCAGCGTAAACGAAAGCGAATCCCGCGGAATGCTCGTCACAAACGGCCCCACGATCCACCCCAGCCCCGTCGGAATATCACGCGTCAGCGAAATCGATTCGCATTGCACGTACACGCCGCCATCGCGCGCCAAAAATCTCCAGTAAGTATTGATCCGCCACAAATATCCGCCGCCAGTATCCGCGGCCAAGTCGTGCTCGTTCGGTTTTCCCGCCGCGGCCACTTCGCGAATGCTCGTCGAAATACTTTTGCTCGCCTCGCGCTGCGCATCGATCCGCGTGTAGTGCACGTCATGCTCTGTGTCGAGCACCACCGTAATCACATCCTGCTGCTTGAATCGCAGAAAAATTTTGTAATCATTTCCGCTGTGCGAAATCACGCGCGACTTCACCACTTCCGGCGCGTAAATTTCCGCCTGCCGGTTGTAGTCCTCCACCAGTTGCAAAGTGCGCTCCAGCGTCGCCCCCGGCACAAAAATAATTCCCAGCCAGTGATGAATCAACCCGCCGGGCGCGGCGATCGCTTCGCCGTGTTCCAACGTGTGCAATTCCTCGATGCGCGTTTTGCCTTGTCGCAGCGACGCATACGCCGCCTCGCGCGCCGCCGGCGCCAGCGAATCCACATAAAGGAACGCGCCGCCCGGAGCCAGCTCGCTCGCCACGCGCGCCTCCGTCAGCGCCTGGTATCGCGTAAACGCTTGCAGCGTCGCACGTTGCAGCTCCACGTAACCGATGCCTCCTTGCGCCGCCGCCGATAAGCGCGGCGCGGACATTAGCGCGAGCGCCGCTAGCGCACCAGCAGCGGCGAGAGGCGCGATTCGCGCACGGCGAGCGCCGCGCGCAGGTGCCAGATTTAGGCTGCTTTCATACATATATATGTCGGCGCCGCACTGCGCTTTTCGCCCTCATCAATCCCAACTTAGCCCCGCTTAAGCTGCTCTTAGCCCGATTTAGCCCCTTTTCATAAGCATTTAGCGCAGCGGCGATTTCAGCCCACAAAATCACTACGCAAAATCGCGGCCAAACCGCTCCAACAAATTAGATGCTCTGATTAAAATTGAGTTTTGAAACGAAGCCGGAAGGAGCGTTCAGTATCTCCATTCTGCCGCCGGGAAGGGATTCCGGTTTGTCGGCAGAATGAATAAAAGTTAGCGGGCTGGGTTGTTACGCTTACAGCACCGATTGCTCGGCACCGTCGTCCCCGCAGCGCAGCGCCCAACCCGCACATGAAGGATAAGGGCGAAGCGGCCCAACAGGCAATGAACCGAAACTCACAAAGATTTTGTTACCAGGGTCATGGTACTACCCCCGCCGCCGCTCGAAAAAATCGCCCTAAAACGCAGCAAATACAGCACTTTCGCAGTACTGGACCCATGATTCTCGAAGCAGTTTAGGCCCGCCCACTGTAGTTTAGTCCCACGAAGCGGCGCGGGCTCGGCCGCGCAGCGGACAGGCCCCGCGCAGCCTTTCACCCCATTTTCAACCCGTACGCCACCGCATGCTTCGGCTGGTAAAGCCCCAGTTCCGCCCCGCTCGGCAGCCGGATCGTGGTAACACTGCCCCATCGCTCCTCGTGAACCTCACCGCAGCTCGCGCCTTTAGCCCGCAGTTGCGCCATCTGCGCCGCCAGATCGTCGCACATCAAGTACAGCACAGCTCCGATTTGCCGGCGCCCCGATTGCTGCGCGCCCGGCTTCTTCTCTTCCGAATTCTGCTGCGCCGATTTCTGCGGGTCAGCATTCGCGTCATCCGCCGGATGCACCGCGACCTCCGCCGGAGGCAGCGCGAAGATCAGCCATCCATGCCCCACATCCACAGCCGGGAATCCCAGCACATCCTTAAAAAACGCCCGGTCAAGCTCCGCCTTTTCGCTATATAGCAAAACGTGCGCGCCATTGATCATGCTAGATCTGCCTCTTCTTTCCCGGCATTTTAGGTGTCCGTTCGTGCGTCGTTGTAGCTCGCGAATTCGCTTAAATATCGTATTTTCAGATATTTAGCAAGAGATCCTGGCCCAATTACGGAGTTGCACCCCTTGGGGGTTGTTTTTGCAAAGTGATGATTCTAATAAGGTTATCTAGTACTATTACTAAAAAGTTGTTCATTCTAAAAGACTTAAGTCCTTTTTCGGCCTCTTTTTTGAGCTGTTTTTGGGGTAGTACTAAGACTTGCTCGCTATGTGCGGCTAGCCGCGCTGCTATGGCGCTGTGGCAAGGATGCGTGTGAGTTTGCGTTTGGCGAGTCATTCTTGGTGCGTCCGTTTTGGGCTGCCTCCGGTGGTGCCGCTCCCAAAGCGAAATCGGGCCACGGCGTGAATGGGCGGAAGACGCTCAGGTGAGTTACTTAGTTAAGGTTGACGTGTAGGTTAGCACTGGGGACCTGATTTGTCAATCGGCGAGTGCTGGGGGAACGGCAACGGCCAGTGCGAAGAGCCAATGCAAAAGCCAGTGCAACGGCCACGGCGCCAATGCGGAGATTGGCGCTCCCGGGGGTTACGCTACCTGGTCGTAGAGATATTTTTGGAAGCCGGAGAAGACTGTGCCGATTTCTTCGGGACGGCCCAGGTCGGCGATTGCGTCGGCGATGGCATTGTTGTATTTGAGCTTCAACAACGGCGAGAGCTTCTCTTGATCTAGTTCTTGGACTCCTACTTTCACGTATTGGGACAGGACGAAGTCGAGAAAGACTTGCTGCTTGGTGTTGAAGCGGGTGCTTATCACGATTTTGGCTTTGGCGGCTCTCTCTTCGCGGGTGAGCGTTGGCAACGCGTAGGCAATGTATGCCAGTACGTCGAAGAGATCGCTTTTTTCCGCGTTGATAATTCTCTGCATCTCGGCCATTTGGTCGGGGCCGAAACCTTTTTCAGCGAGGCCACGGAGAAGTTTGGCGCGCGTATCCGGGGCACTCCACAAGGTGCGAAGTTCGTTTTCGTTTTTGAAGAAGTCAGGAAGTTTTCCGAAAAGCATTTGCATGAATTGCTGGGCGGACATCGGCGTTCCGTCCGGATGCCAGAAACTTGTGACCATCATGTGCTGGATGGTTCGCTCTTTGCCATCGGCCAGTTTCACTTTGATTTTCTGCGGGCGAGGCCCGGGGCCGGGAGGCGGATTTGGTGGGCCGGGTGTGATTGGCGGCTTTGGTTCTTGTGGCTCCGGTTCTAGTGGTTCGCCGTCCCATTCGGGATCGCTGAAGTGGTGGTATGCCTTCACGAAATCGTAGATCGTGAAATAGTCTTTTCCATCGTAGAGCCTTGTGCCGCGTCCGATGATCTGTTTGAACTCGATGATTGAATTGATCGAACGCATCAGCACGATGTTGCGAATATTGCGCGCATCTACGCCGGTGGAAAGTTTTTGCGATGTCGTCAAAATGGTGGGGATGGTCTTTTCGTTGTCCTGAAATTCCCGTAAGTGCTGCTCCCCGAGTGCGCCATCGTTTGCCGTGACGCGCTGGCAGTAATTCGGGTCCTTACTCGTTTTCATTTGGTTGACGAGATCGCGGACGGCTAGCGCATGATCCTGCGTAGCACAGAAAACTAGCGTTTTTTCGCTCTGGTCGATCTGCTCCATGAAGATTTTCACTCGATGCGCTTCACGTTCTTTTATCTCGATGATCTTGTTGAAGTCAGTTTCGGTGTAGCGTTTTCCAGTTTCAATCTCGCCCTCAATTAATTTGTCGTCCGGAGTGTAGATGTACTCATCGAGCGTCGTCGAAATCTGCTTCACTTTGAAAGGCGTGAGGAATCCATCGTTAATTCCATCTTTCAGCGAGTAGATATAGACCGGATCGCCGAAGTAGGCGTAGGTGTCTATGTTGTCTTTGCGCTTGGGCGTGGCCGTAAGACCGAGTTGAACGGCCGGTGAGAAGTATTCCAAGATTCCTCGCCAGTTGCCCTCGTCGTTTGCGCCGCCACGATGGCATTCATCAATCACGATGAAATCGAAAAAATCAGGCGGATATTCTCCGAAATAGGGCGAAGGCTGGCCGTCTTTCGGCGGGCCGCTCATGAACGTTTGAAAGATAGTGAAGAAGAGGCTGGCGTTTTTCGGCACTCTGCCTTTTTTGCGGATTTCGGCTGGCTCGATTCGCTCCAGTGCGTCTTCGGGAAATGCAGAGAAAGCGTTTTTGGCTTGGTCTGCAAGAATGTTTCGGTCTGCGAGAAAAAGGATCCGCGGGCGGCGCACAGGTTCACGGCTTAAATTCCAGCGGCTTTGAAAAAGTTTCCAGGCGATCTGGAACGCGATGAAAGTTTTGCCGGTACCGGTCGCGAGGGTGAGGAGGATACGGGATTTATTCGCGGCGATCGCTTCCATTACGCGATCAATCGCAAGGTCCTGATAGTAGCGCGCCTGGAAGTAGCCGCCTTTGTCTTCGAATGGGACTTCTGCAAACCGATCGCGCCATGCGTCTATTTCGGAAAAAGTGAGATTCCAAAGATCATCAGGCGTTGGATATTTATCCGCGACGCCTTCCTTCCCGCGCTTCATGTCGATGGCGTAAAGGTCTCTGCCATTTGTGGAATATGCGAAGCGTATTTCGAGTTTTTCAGCGTAATACTTGGCTTGCGCGACCCCTTCGGTGAGCGATTCATCCCACGCTTTCGCTTCGATTACAGCGAGTTTGTGATTTCGATAGACGAGTATGTAATCGGCGATTAGCGCTCTTGCTCTGCGGCCAAGACCTTCGAGCCTGCCGAGAGTGATGGGATATTCGCGCATCACGCGGCTGCCCTCGATCACACCCCAGCCTGCCGCTTTGAGGGCGGGATCGATGTGTTCGGCTCTGGTTTCGGCTTCGTTCATTTTCTTAGCCCGGGAGCGCCAATCTCCGCATTGGCGCTTTTCGCTTTTTTCTTGGAGCGATTTGCAAAAACAAGAACGCCAATACGGAGATTGGCGTTCCCGGGGAATGCACTGCTCCACGGGTAGGATTCGGGGTTAGGTGCTAGTTGTGCTTTCACTGGATTTTTGTGGATGTAATCGATTGCCTGGTGAAAGTGTTTTTCGTTGCGGATGTATCTGTCCCAGTATTCGCGGTGCCAGAGTGGGGCGCCTGGAATATTGGCGCGAATCTTTGTTGCAGTGAATCTTTTCCATGTGGCTACGATTTTCGCGACTGTCCAATTGTTGATGGGCTCGATGAGGACGTGTACGTGATTTGGCATCACCACCCATGCGATCAGCCGGTAGCGTTGCGAATCATGTGTGAGCAAAGATTCTTGGACCATTGCCGCGATGCCCGGATCTTGGAGGATACAGGAACCGTGGCCTGCATCGATGTAGGCGTCTATGCGTTTGCGGCGTTCGGCGTCTTGCTTATCTGCGGGGAGAAATTTCAATTCGGATTCCAATCGCAGGATGGCAGCTTTAGGGAGGCTATCGGCTAGATGAAAGGTGATGTGTTGAATTACGCCGGAACGGCGAAGGGCCACTTCAGGAACGCCAATGCGGAGATTGGCGTTCCCGGGAGGGTCAAAATGCGGGAGGTAGCCGCGGCTGTGCCATGCGGTTTTTCTGGGAGTGGCGATCTGCGCATCGGCAGGTTTCTTCGGTTTGATAAAGGAACCACGTAAAACGCCAATACGGAGATTGGCGTTCCCGGGGGGGAACTTATAGTTGGGCATTGAAAGCCTGGTGGAGGAGGGATTTTTTGAGGGCGTCGAGGGCGGCTAGTTTTTGGCGGTAGATGGATTCTAGGCGTTGGGTTTCGGACATCTTCAACTCGTCGAGGATTTCAACAATTTTCCGTTGCTCACCGAGTGGAGGCCGACTGAATTTATAATCACGAATCTGTTGTCCGCTGATGTGGGCAACTGCGCGCATGCCGGTCTGTACTCCGACGACGTGTCGCATGAAACTGTGAGCTGCCAATTAGGTACATAAAGAAGCGTTCCTGAAGATTCGATCCATCTAAGTCGAGACGTTCGCTGAACGAGCAGACATGCAAATCAGTACCCGCGATCTGCGCATGTCTGAGGCCCGCTGTAACCCAAGGACGATCCATCGCTACCACTACATCGTCAGTCGCAGAAGTCCATCTCGGACATATTCGGATGTGTCAGATGAAGCGTCCACTTCTTTACATCATCCCAACGTATCGAGCTCCTGGATAATGTTGTCTCCTCGCAAACGCCTGATGCCGCGACTTCTTGCGTATGATTCAGCACTCTTAGGCTGCGAAGTCCGCGAGCAAATCAATTTCCTCTTCCAGACGAGTTGGCTATCCAACTCGCGTCGGGGTGGGAGAAGATGGAATGGAGGTGGGAATCGAAGAGGGCGCGGGCGTTTTGGAGGTTTTTTTCTGTGTTGGATTTGGCGGTGGCGATGGCGTCGAAGGCTTCGTCGAGGATGGTGACGATGCGCTGCTGTTCGGGAAGCGGTAGGAACGGGAACAGGGATTTCTCGAAGTCTCGATATCGGGATGAATTCAATCGTGCATTTGCTGCCGCTTGGGATCCAGTAGTCTATTTTCAATGTCGACGCGAAGTGAATAGAGGAACTTGGGGTCAAGTGTTTCGATCTTTGATGGTCAATCCGTTAGAACTGTTGATTCGTTGTCAGCTGCGATCTCATTGATATGCGAACTCTCCTACGGACGCGGTGCAACACAGCAGGATCGGATCCCGGAGGAAAAAGTCGGTGGCTCCCGTTGCCCATCGCCGCCTTAGTTATGATTGCTTGGTGCGGTTGATAATTCTTCCTTGGTCGCGCATATCTTCGATTATGAACCACGGGATCGTTCCGTTTTTCCAAAAAGCTGCTTCTGATTTAGAGGGAGTCCAACCATTTCGAATGTCGCAGACATCCCCCAGCTGCATAGTTCTGGCCAGCATCCGATCACAACAGCTCCTCGAATCGTTTCTAGTGTTATCGCGCTTTCGGCGTCGAGGGTGGCGATTTCGGACATGATTTCTTGTGGGGTGCGGTGGGCGGCTGCTTCGGGGGCGTTGGGATTTTTTACGGAGAGATCGAAAGTTTCCTGGTTGATGGTCTTGGCGTCTACCGTCCAGGATTTGGCGGAGTCGGCGTGTGTTTTTTGGAGGTTCACGAACTCGGCTAGATCGTCGTCGTTTAGCGGATTGGTTTTGCCCATGTTGCGGCCGGGGTCTAGTTGGTAGAACCAGATTTTGCGGGTTTTTGTGCCTTTGTCGAAGAAGAGGACGACTGTTTTTACTCCTGCTCCCTGGAAGGTGCCGCCGGGGCAATCGAGGATGGTGTGAAGGTTGCAGCTTTCTAAAAGCGTTTTTCTAAGGCTGACGGAGGCGTTGTCTGTATTCGAGAGGAAAGTGTTTTTGATTACGATGCCTGCGCGGCCGCCCGCTTTTACGATCTTGATGAAGTGCTGGAGGAAGAGGAAAGCGGTTTCGCTGGTGCGGATAGGAAAGTTTTGCTGGACTTCTTTGCGTTCGTGGCCGCCGAAGGGTGGATTGGCCATTACGATTTCGTAGCGGTCTTTTTCCTGAATGTCGGCGAGATTTTCGGTGAGGGTGTTGGTGTGGATGATGTTGGGGGCTTCGATGCCGTGGAGAATCATGTTCATGATGGCGATTACGTAGGCTAGGGATTTTTTTTCTTTGCCGAAGAAGGTGCGGTTTTGGAGCGTGTGCAAGTCTTTGGTGGTTAACCTGGGAGCGCCAATCTCCGTATTGGCGCTTTTGTTTTCGTTGGAGTTTTTAGGAACGCCAATGCGGAGATTGGCGTTCCCGGGAGTGTCGGAATTCTTAAGAACGCCAATACGGAGATTGGCGTTCCCGGGAGTGTCGGAATTCTTAAGAACGCCAATGCGGAGATTGGCGTTCCCGGAGGTTAGGTAGTCGAAGGATTCGCAGAGGAAGCCTGCTGAGCCGCAGGCTCCGTCGTAAATGCGTTCGCCGATTTTGGGATGGACTACCTGAACGATGGCGCGGATCAGAGGGCGGGGAGTGTAGTATTCGCCGCCGTTGCGGCCGGCGTTGCCCATATTTTTGATTTTGGCTTCGTAGAGATGAGAGAGTTCGTGTTTTTCGGTTTGCGAGCGGAAGCGGAGTTCGTCAATGTGGTCGATAATTTCGCGCAGGTTGTAGCCGCTTTGAATTTTGTTTTTTATTTCGCCGAATATTTCGCCGATCTTGTATTCGATGGTGTCGGGGCCGGTGGCTCGTTGCTTGAAGCCGTGGAGATATGGGAAGAGCTTGTTCGTGACGAATTCGATCAGGTCAGGGCCATTTGGCGCTTTGTTGTGGTCGAGTTTGCCGTCTTTTGATTTGGGTGCGGCCCATTCTTCCCAGCGGTAGGGTTTGGCGAGGATGAATTCGTATTTCTTTTTTTCTAGCGCGGCTTCGTCGGCTTTGTCCTGTTCCAGCGCGTCAAGATATTTCAGAAAGAGGAGCCAGGAAGTTTGCTCGGTGTAATCGAGCTCGGTGGTGCAGCCTGCTTCTTTGCGGAGAATGTCGTCGATATTTCGGAAGGCTTGTTCGAACAAGGATATTTCCCCCGGGGCCGATGCGATGATTCTATTTCGAGTACTGCGGGAATGAGTGGCTAAGTTATATCGTGGCGGGCGGTGAGGCAACTGTAGTTTCGTGCGCGGGGCGCACGAAACTTTTGGGGCGAGGGCGCGCGCTGTCCGCGCGCGGAGGTGGGGGGGGGCGTTTTTTTTGGGGAGGCTACCCACGACTTGCGTCGTGGGCTCACATTTGATTTCGCGCTTCCGGCGCTCC
This sequence comes from uncultured Acidobacteriota bacterium, assembly GCA_963785395.1. Classification (GTDB taxonomy): domain Bacteria; phylum Acidobacteriota; class Terriglobia; order Acidiferrales; family UBA7541; genus DASTCZ01. The sequence goes on from CAWAVH010000007.1 coordinate 122,305, forward strand.
GGATCGGCGGGTGGGGCGAGCCCGGCTCCTACAGCTTGTAAGTCAACACACGCATTCTTTAGGTTCGAAGGGTGCGGCACCCGGTGGGAGTTCCACGTTCGCCCGGTGAGTCCGGGGCGAACATGGGGCACCTGGCACTGGGTGGGACTGCTTTGGCACTAAATTAAATTTTCGATCGGCACCCGCACAGACTGGAGAGTCTGTGCCACCCAGGTCGAACATGGGGCAGTCGGCGATCTGGAAAATTAAGCGGATAGATTTGAGGTTGCCAATCGGGAGATTGGCGCTCCCAAGGCGGGGGCTCCCACGTTCGTCCGGTGAAGCTGGGACGAACATGGGGCACCCGGCGGTCGGCGGAGGGGGCGAGGTTAACACCTGCACAGACTGGAGAGTCTGTGCCACCGTGGAGGGAAAGCGGCGGCTTGCGCATTATAAAAACTGCGAGGGATGCGGGCGCTGCGTTTGGTACACTACGGGTCCACGAAATACGATTCGCGGAGGCGATGATGGAACGGAAGCGGCGAGGAAATGCGGTTGGCGCGATTGCGCTGGGAGTGGCGCTGGGGGCGGCGTTGATTGGAGCGCGCGCGCAGGCGAATGTTTCTCCGGCGGAGCAAGGCGCGGGAGCAGGGCAGGCCGCGTCAAGTGGACAAGCTTCGGGCGGACAGGCTGTGGGCAGCTGGCGCTGGCGGACAGAGCATGGGCTCCGCGCCGGTGAAGACGGCTGGCGAGCAATTCAAAAATATTCAGGTGCTGAAAGATATTCCCGCGTATCAGCTTACGTCGACGATGGATTTTATTTCGGCGTCGCTGGGAGTGGGCTGCGATTTCTGCCACGTGGAAGAGAAAAGATAAAGACGACAAACAGAATAAGCTCGATGGCGCGGAAAATGATGTTGATGACGAACGAGATTAATAAGGGACATTTCGATCGGCCGCAGGTGACTTGCTTCACGTGCCATCACGGGGCGAATGATCCGGTGGGGACTCCGAGCGTGGTTGCGGAAGGCGAGCCGATGCGGCCGCCGCAGCAGACTCCGCCGCCAGCGGATGCGCCGACGGCGGATCAGTTGATCGATAAATATGTGGCGGCGCTGGGCGGCGCGGACGCGATCAATAAAGTGACCAGCCGCGTGGAAAAAGGAAACATCGCGTTTGCGGGAGGCGGGACGCCGATCGAGATTTACGCGAAGGCTCCGAACAAAAGAATTTCAATTACGAAATCGGCGAACGGAGAAAGCGCGACGGCGTTTGATGGAACTGTTGGATGGATGGGCGGCGGACGCGGGCCGCGCGTGATGAATCCTACGGAGACGCTGGCGTCAAAGATGGATGCGGACATTCACTTTGCTACGGATATAAAAACAAATCTGTCGCGAGTGCGCGCGGGGCGTCCGGAAAAAATCGGCGACGTGGAAATGTATACGGTGGTGGGGCTGGCGGTGGATCAGACTCCCGTGCGGCTTTATTTCGATGAAAAAACTGGATTGCTCACGCGGCTGATTCGCTACACGCCGACGGCGTTTGGCCGGCTGCCTACGCAAATCGATTACGCGGATTATCGCGATGTGGACGGCGTGAAAGTGCCGTTCCGCTGGACGCTGGCTCGCGTGAACGGAAGATTCACAATTCAAATTGATACGGCGCAGCAGAATGTGCCGATCGACGATGCGAAATTTGCGATGCCGGCGGCGGGTGCGGCGGGGCAGGGCGGTCCGCAGCACTAAATATTTTTGCGGCGCGCTTGCGAAAATTATTTTTGATTTTGCGTTTGCGGCGAAGTTGATGCGGGCTGCGCCGGTGGCGCGGGATTCAATTTTAAATTTACGATAACTTGCGCGCCGGAGCGCAGATTTACATTGCGCGTCCAATCGGAGCGGCGTCCATTGAGTTGCGCGCGGACATCGTAAAAATCCTGGCGCAAATTGTGAAAGCGGTAGTGCCCGTCCGAATCGGTTTGCGCGACGCGAGGAATGCGCCCGTCGGAAGGCTGCAAGAAAACGCGAGCGCCCGCGACAGGCTTGGCGTCGGGGCCGATCACGATTCCTTCGATCGCCGCGGTGCCGTGTGAACTTTGCGCCGCGCTCGGTGCGCCGACGAATGTGGAAATAATTATCGCCGCGCAAATCGCCGCCAATATTTTTCCGATTTGGCGTTCGATGTAAGTGGTGCTTGAAGTTGCGCGGTGGCGCATGGCTAGCTCCTTGCAACTTCAATTCTAGGGCGGCGCGCTCGCGATAGTTTTTTCGCGCGGTCGCCGCGTTTCCGCTGCAGCAACTGGCCGTGCGTACTATGCCTGCGCGGCGGCTTCTTCGCTTTCCATTTTTTCAGCCAACTCCGCGAGAGAACTCACAACGAGATCGGGCCACACGGCTTTGCCCGGATCGCGCGTCGCTCCGAATCCCGCGCGAGGGCTGGGGCGGCGCACCCACACGGTGCTCAGCTGCAGTTGCTTCGCAGGGACGTGGTCGTGGTACAGACTTTGCGCGACGTGAAGAACTTGTTGCGGCGACGCGCCGAGGGTGGCGGCCACGTCGAGCGCGCGGCGAAACATTCGCAGATCGGGCTTGTACGCGCCGACTTCTTCGGCGGTGACGACAGCGTCAAAGGTGATGCCGATACGCTGTTGTGTGTGCGCGAAAGAAGCGCGATCAATATTTGAGACGACCACGAGTTTGTGGCGGCGATGAAGTTTTTCGAGGGCGGCGCGTGTGTCAGCAAACGCGGGCCAATCTCCAACTGATGCGCCGAAGATTTCCGCGGCGGCGTCATCGGTGGGTTTGCCGAAATGCGCGGCGATGCGCGTATGGGTGTCACGAAGAATTTCCGGGTAGCGCGCGCCAGGTGTGGCGTGTTCGGCGGCGGCTTCCGCTTCACCGAACGCGGTAAGCAGCGCGATGTCGTCCGCATCAACGCTGGCGCGCGAAGCCCAGGGACGCAGAGCGGCGAGGATTCCGGCTTCCCAGTCGATCAGCGTGCCGTAGCAATCGAAAGTTAAAACGCGAAAATTTCCGAGCTTCATGGGAGTCTCCGAAGTGTGAGCGGCTCGGTAGAGCGAATCGATTTGCGACCGCGATTATTTTTTCGCGAAATGGGGCAGCACTTTTTTCCCGAACAGTTCGGCTTGTTCAGGGCGATCATCGCCCCAGAGTTCGAGAAGAATGTGAGTGCAGCCAGCGTCGCGATATTCTTCGAGTTTTTCGATGCACTGATTCGGAGTGCCGGCGATGGGGCAAACTTTTTCGAGAACGGAATCGGTGACGGCGCGGGCTGCGGCTTTGCGTCCACCTGTTTCCATGGCATCGGCGATGGGACGAATTTCGTCGAAGGTTAATTTCGCGCACTCGAGAAGAGTGTCGGCTGAGCCGCGAATGTTTTGAACTTTGTTGGCGAGATACATCGCGGCCATTTCGCGAGCGCCTTCGCGGGCTGTTTTCGGATCTTCGCCAACACTGCCGACAATTACGGAGCCGAGATCAAGGTTTGAGGCATCGCGGCCGGCATTTTTCGCGCCTTCCAACATTTTGTCGCGCGAGTAACGAACGAATGCTGGAGTGGTGATGCTGGCGGTGAGCAAGCCATCTGCGATGGAGCCGCCGAGTTTTTGAAGGACGGGTCCGGTGGCGCCGATGTAGATCGGCGTGCGCCAGCGAGCTGCGTGAGCATCTTTTTTCAGAGCGGGTGCGAAGGCTTGGTAGGCTTTGCCTTCGTATTTCACTTCTTCGCCACCGAGCATGGCGCGAACGATTTCGATACTCTCGCGCATGACGGTAGCGGGGCCGACTTCTTTTCCCTTTTCGCCTTCGCCGATTTCTTTCATAAAAATCTTGGAGGCGCCGAGGCCGAGAATGAAACGGCCTTCGCCGACGACATCCTGCAAGACGCGCGCTTCCATCGCGATTTGCACGGGATGGCGGGTGTAGGGAGAAATAATTCCCCAGCCGATGGCGATGCGTTTTGTTTCGCGGCCGATGACCGCGGTGAGGGCGGTGGAAGAGCGCGCTTCGTAAGAATGCTTGCGCCACCAGGGATATGCTTCGGCGATCCAGAAAGTATCGAAACCAGCGGCGTCGCAGGCTTGCGCCATGCGAACTGTTTCGTCGACTGGTTCCATGCTGAGTTGCAAAACTCCTATGCGAAATGGCGCGGCCATGGTTGCGTTCTTTCTCCTTGAAGTTCGAATGATCTACGGATTCGTCCAAGAATGCTCGAGGCCTTTGATCAAGGCCCACATCGTTTTGTTGAGAGGCGTGGGAACATTATGTTTTTCGCCCCAGTTCGCGATCGCGCCGTTCATGAAATCCACTTCGGTTTGGCGCTTTGCGAGGACATCTTGCAACATGCTGGCATTGTGTTTGCCGGGAGCGTTGGCTCCCTTCTGCACCATCACGCGGGGATCGCCGTGAAGCTGAATTCCCATAGCTTTTGCGACGGCTTCACCTTCGGCGATTAGTGCATTGAAAAGATCGCCAGTTGCCGGGAGGCGAGTGGCCGCGCCGTGATGCAAGAGAGTGAGCGCACCAACGGGATTTGTAGACGCATTGAAGATGAGCTTGGTCCATTGAGCGCCGCGAGCGTCGTCGAGAGCGATGACGTTGAGTCCAGCGCGATTGAGCAACTGGGCAAGCGTCGTCACGCGATCCATCGGAGTGTTGGTGGGTTCGAACGGACCGATCCAAGTGTCGCCGGCAATGTCGTAGCCCACGTGACCCGGCTCGACGATGTGGCCCGCTGGAAATGTGGTGCCGCGAATCACGTAGCGAACGCGCTCCGCGATGATTTCTTCGTTGCCGACGCCATTTTGCACGGAGCAGACGGCGCTGGATTCGTTGAAGATGTGCGCGGTCTGTTCGATGGCGCCGCGAGTGTGAGTGCTTTTTGTGGCGACGATTCCAAAATCGCAGATGGGAATTTCTTTGGCGTTTGTGGTGGCGTGAACGGGAGCGGTGAAATCGGCAGCGCCGGAAAGGCGAAGTCCCTTTTTGCGGATCGCTTCGACGTGATCTTTCGAAACGTCGTACGCATAGACTTCCGCTTCACCGCGCTTGGCGAGATGCGCCGCAAAAATACTGCCGACCGCTCCGCAACCTACGACGCAGACTTTCATGCTTTGCTCGCTTTCGCGCTGGGGCGCTCGCTGCCGTCATAAAATTTCCATGGCACGTTGGCGAGATTTTCGCCCTCGGTTTTGCCGATGCGGTAGGTGTCTTGCGTGTAGAGGCAAACTTTTCCATCGGCATCAACAACTTGCGGATGGAAACTGAAAATCATGTTTTCTTTTAGCTCGACTTCGGTGTGAGCGCCGATGGCGGGATATTCGATCATAGTGGTGCCGATGGAATGTCCGGTTAGATGGCCAAAACTGAAACCGCGTTTGGCAAAAATTTCGGCGGCGGCGCGATGAACGGCGCTGGCCATTTCGCCATCGCGCATTTTTGCGCGGGCTGCTTCGGTGGCTTCGAAATAAATTTCAGCCATGGCTGCGGTGCGGGCGCTGATTTTTCCTTTGATGAGCGCGCGGGAAAATTCAACCCAGTAGCCGCCTGCTCCAGTGATTTCGAGGGAGTAGAGAAGCAGATCGTCGGCGCCTACTTTGCGATGGCCGGGAACTTTGAAGGAGGCTTCGGCTTCGCCATTTTCTCCAGAGAGGACAATGTTCATCATGCGAAGTCCCGCGCCGCGCGCGAAAAATATCTCGACGGCGGGCGCCATGATTTCGGCTTCGGTTTTTCCGGGCGCGTATTTTTCGACCATGGCCCAGAAACCATCTTCGATGATGGCCATGGCGTCGCGAACTTCGACGAGTTCTTCAGCGCTTTTCACGGCGCGCGCCATATCGAATTGCACGTCGAACGGAACGAGTTCGCAGGAGCCCTGCGCCATGGCGCGGTAATCGCGGACGGTGAGAATGTAATTCATGCCGTAGACGCCGAGGCGCTTCCAGTTTTTCGATTGGGCGTGTTCGCGGAGCCAATCGCCGGGAAGCTCGGCCCAGATATGTTCCTTCACGAAAGTTTTCTTCTTATCGCCGATCCAGCGGGCTTCGCGAGGAAATAGAAGTACGGGATCGCCTTCGAGAGGAATCAAAACGTAGACGTAGCGATGCACGATTTCGAAATCGGAGACGTAGCGAACGGCTCCTTCGAAGCCGGTGTACTCGCTGCCGCAGACGACGAGCGCGTCGAGTTTTTCCTTTTGCATTGCCGCGCGAATATTTTTGTAGCGGCGTTCGATTTCCTGTTGGCTGGGCATTCGAAAGGTTTCTCCGTTAGCTGGCGCCGCAAATTTCGGCGGCGGCAAGCGCGTAGATCTTGGTGATTTCGACGAAAGTTTTGATGGCGACTTTTTCGCCTTCGGCGTCGCGCGGGCCGCTGGACGGGCCGTAGTTGAGCGTTTCGATTCCGAAGCGCGTCATGACAGAAGCATCGGAGCACCACAAGACTGTGTCGCGTTCGGGCGCGCTGCCCATAACTTGCTTGTGCGTGGCTTCGATTGTTTTCACCAGTTCGTGGTTCTCGCTGATTTCTGCGCCGGGGACGGAAACGTAGGTTTCGAATTCCAAACCGTACGCGGGAAATTTCTTTTGCAGACCGACAAACATTTCCTTGGCGGCGTGACGCGCTTTTTGCATGGACATTGTGGGCGGCACGCGGAGATCGAGATAGACGTCAGTGTGCGCGGGAGTGCGGCTGGCGCGCCAAGCGTAGCCGCCGGAAATTCCACCGACGTTGGCGAATCCTTTTTGCTTGCCGTAGCTCGCGGCGGTTTCCCACGAGGGAATCCACTCGTAGATTGAGCCGAGAACTTCGTGCATGCGGCGGATGGAATGTTCACGCTCGCGGCCCGGGCCGAATGCGGTGTGGACGTAATTTCCCTGCGTGGAAATTCGCACCCAGAGCGAGCCGTAATGGCCGAGGACAAGTTTCATGTCGGTGGGCTCGCCGAGAATGCACATATCGGGAGCAATGCCGTGGCACACCATGTAGTGCGAGCCGAATCCGTAGCCGCGATATTCCTTGCCTTTGAATTCGTCGCCGAATTGCGTCTTTTCGATTTCGCCGGCAACCGCGGCGATGGAGATGGTGCCGTCAATTTTTACGCCCGCGCGTTTCAGGGCACGAACGGCTTGGGTGTAGCAGACGAGGGCACCTTTCATGTTGTAGATGCCGAGGCCGTAGATCATTCCATTTTTCACGATGGCATTCGGTTTGTAGCCGATGCCGGTGAGAAAAGTTTCAAGGCCGGTGTTGGAAGTATCCATGTGGCCATTGAACATTAAATTTTTGCCGGTGCCCGAGCCTTCCCAGGAGCCGATGACGTTTGCACGTCCCTCTTCCACTTCCTGCCAGGTGACGCGCAGGCCGGTTTCTTCGAAGGCGCGGCGCATGTATTTGCCCATTTCGAGTTCGAAGCCAGTGGGGCTGGGGATGTTGATGACGTCGCAGGCCATCGATACCATTTCCTGCTCGTCCACACTTTTCAGAATTTTCTCGACAAGTTCCGCTTTCAGCGCCACCAAATCCTCCCTGTCTTCAAAGTACTTATGAAAGCTTAGAAACGAAAATCATCGGGATAGGTACACAGTTTTTCGTTCCCGTTTTCAGTGATCCAAAAATTGTCTTCGAGGCGCAGGCCACCGCCGCCCTCCCAATAAATTCCGGGTTCGATGGCGAGCACCATTCCTTTTTTCATTACACCAGGTGCAGCCTGATGCGAGTACGGCGGTTCGTGCGCGCGCGCGCCGACTCCATGCGCGACGGGATGCGACGGCTGGCCGGGATATCCGGCGGCGTCTATGCCCGCGCGAATCATGCGATCGAGTTCGCCGAGTTTTGCGCCGTCTTTCGCGTAGGCGGCGGCTTCATTGAAAATTTTCAGAAGCTGATCGAGCAGCTTGTTGTATTCGTCGGTGAGCTTGCCGGACGGAACGATGTTCTTCGTGAGGTCGGTCCAGTAACCATCGGCGCAAACCCAGATTTCGACAAGAGTTGGTTCATTTGCCTGAATGGGACGGTGACTTGTCGCGGTGAAAGTTGCGATTCCCTTGCCCGACCACACGAGAGTGAACGCGCGCGCCATTTCGACTTTATTTTTGTAGCCGACGCCGATCGCGTGGATGTGGCCTTCGATCATCGCCGCAACTTCGCTCTCTTTCATGCCCGGCTTAATTTCTTTCCGCGCATATTCCATGCCTGCGGCGGCGAGTTCATTGGCGAGCTTCATGCGCTCGATTTCCTGCGGAGTTTTGATGGCGCGCACTTCGGCAAGGAGCGGCGTAGCGTCGACCACTTCTTTTACAACGGGCGGAAACGCGTTGAAATATCCTAGCGTGTAGAGGCTGGGCTCGCCAACCATGCGGTCGCAAATTTGAGCGAGCTGCGAGAGTTCCACGCCGACGCGGCCGGTGAGTTTTCGTTCGCGCAAGACTTCGAGGCACTGGTCGAGCGAACGCATCATCGGCGGGCGCGGATCCTGCGGATGGTAGAAACGGAAAAAGCGGACGTCTTTATTCCAGGCGCTGCGCTGGGCTTCGTGAAATTGCGGCTCGATTACCAAGAGGGTGGGATCGCCTTCGCGCGGGAAGATGGCGATGTCGTAGCCCTTCATCGTCCAGTAGTCGGTGAGGTAAAGGATGTTGTCAGGCGCGCGGACGACGAGCGCGTCGAGATCATTCTTTTCCATCATGGCGCGAACGCGCGCCCATTTTTCCTGATCGAGCGGATATCTCATCGCAATTTCTTCCCTGCTTCGTTCATTTCGTCAGTGAGTCTCTTTCTTTTGCGGCGTCCAAGTCCACGAAAGTTCTTTGGCTTTGATCAGGCGATAGAGAGTCGCGTGGAGCGGGGCGCTGAGTCCATTTCTTTCGGCTTCGCGCGCGATAGCGCCGCAGAGAAAATCGACTTCGGTGCGAAGTTTGTGATTTATGTCATAGAGCATCGAAGGGGGATGATTTGTTTGCGCGCCAATTTTATTCATCTCCCAGGGATCTTCATCGAGCGTGATGCCGAGTCCGGCGGCGACGCTCTTGCCTTCTTCGATGAGAGCGTGCAGCACGTGGCCGAGTTCGCCAAAGTTTTCTTCCATCGCAAATTCGCGGCAGTGAGGAAGTTCTGTGAGAGCTGAAACCGCATTCACGGCGGAATTGAAAATTACTTTGGACCACTGCGCGGGTCTCGCATCTTGGAGCGCGATGGCTTTCAGTTCTGAGGCGACAATTAAATCGGCGACCTCTTTCACCTGAGAAAATTGCGTGCCGCTGGGTTCGAAGGGTCCAATGGTTGTTGCGGTGTCGAGTTCATATTGCACGTGGGTATCGCCGTGGCGCGTGCCGCTCATGAATGTGGTGCCGCGAATAATCGGGCCGCGAACCAGTTCGGCGATAATTTCCTCGCAGCCCAAACCGTTTTGCGTGCTGACTACGACGCCGTTTCTGAAATGTCCTGCGACGGATGCCACCGCGGCTCGCGTCTGCGTGGCTTTGGAGCAAACGATACCAATATCGCATGGCGGAATTTCTGACGGGTTCACAGCGGCGTGCAATTTCGCAGTGAACTGATGCTTGCCGGAAACGCGAAGGCCGTGTTCGTTGAGCGCGCGAGCATGATCGGGACGCCGCACGAGAGCGTGCACCTCTGCAACGCGCGAAAGATGCGCGGCGTAGAGGCTGCCGATGGCTCCACATCCGATGATACAAATTCGTTTCGACATATATGAAGCCGCAGGCCGGAAATTTCCGGGCCGCGCGGCGCAAAGCAAATTAAATTAACAACGGTTCAAACAAAACTAAATTTGCGGGCGCGGCAGCCTCTAGCTGGCCTTGCGCTTCGAATCCAAACGCACTCGCTGCGGCGCTTTCTTCTCGCGGGCGCGGGACATCGCCTGAAAGATGCTATCGCCTGTGTTATGAGAATTGTGGATGATCACGCCGCTTGAATAGAGCGCGTCTTGAATTCCGGCGCACACCGTGTGTACGGGGCACGCGCCGCCTTCGCCCATGCCCTTCGCGCCGTTGTATGAAAAAGGCGAAGGGGATTCAAGGTGGCCGTAAAGCAAATCGGGAATATTCATCGAAGTGATCGGCGTGTAGTCGCTAAACGTGCTGGCGAGCATGTCGCCGTGGAGATCGTATTTGCAATCTTCCATCAGCGCGGCACCAATGCCGTGAGCGGCGGCTCCGTGGACTTGGCCCTCGACAATCATCGGATTGATGGTGCGGCCGCAATCGTCCACAGCAGCGTAGGCCAGAATTTTCGGTTGATAGTTTTCGGGATCGATCTCGATCACCGCCATGTGAAGCTGCAAAGCATAGGTGAGGGTGAGATTGCCGTACTTGCGTTTGAGATCGGGAACTTTGAAAGGCGCCTTGTAAACGTGGCGGCAATTCAGGGTGAGATCTTCAAAAGACTGCGGCAGCTCGGCATTGTTTACGTTGACGAGATTCGCGAGCGCCCAGTAGTTAATGGATTTTTTCGATTTCGGATCGAGAACTTCGGGGCCCTGTTCGCCGACTCCGAAGACGAGATCTTTTTCGCGGGCTTTCAGCGCGAATGCCGCGAGGCGGCTCATTTGCGCTTTTAATTTCACCGCGGCGCCATGAATCGCGGAAAGTCCGGTGACGGCAAATTGGCTCGCGTAGGTTCCGGTGTGGCCGGTGTAAACATTTTGCTCGCTATCGAAACCGGGGCGGACGTTAACCATCTCGGGCGGGATTCGCAGAACTTCTGCAACCACTTGAGATGCGGTGGTTTCGTGGCCTTGCCCCTGTGGCACCGAGCCGAGGAACAAAACCACTTCGCCATAAATATCGAGTTTGATGTTCGCGGCTTTCGATTGACCGGAATACGGAGCGTAGGGATTGATGATGCGAGCCTGGCCAAAATTATTTGTGCCGGAATCGAGCGTGCTGCCGATGCCAATTCCAATCATGCGGCCCTGCTTGGCGGCTTCCTTCTTTTTTTCCTGCCATTTATCCCAGCCAACAAGATTTTTCGCGATCTTCAACATCTCGGGAAAATTTCCGGAGTCGTAAACGCAACCGTTGGGGGTGGTGTACGGAAATTCTTCGGGCTGGATGTAATTGCGCAAGCGGATTACATCATTCGGAATTCCGAGGGTGTGGCCGCAAATATCCATCACGCGTTCGAGGAACCACAAATGCTGCATGCGCGAATAGCCGCGATTGGGGCCCACGGGGCACTTGTTGGTGACCACCTGCGAAAAATCGATGCGCATGTTTTTCAGGCGGTATGCGCCGGGCAAAACCTGCGCCCAGATGATGCAGCCGAGAGGTTCGTAGCGCGGGTAAGCGCCGCAATCATCAATGTGGCGAGATTCGATCGCGGTGATTACGCCCTGTGCGTCGAGAGCGACGCGAGTGTCGAAGAATGTCCGCTCGTTGCCGTGCGCGCTGGCGAGCATGTGCTCGGTGCGCGTTTCGGTCCACTTTACGGGATGGCCGCCGAGTTTACGCGAGGCCAGCGCGCAGATCGCCATGTACGGATAGTTTGTGATTTTAATGCCGAAGCCGCCGCCGATGTCGAAGCTCTGCATGCGCATCTGATCGATACGAACACCGAGCGCGGGCGAAAGAAATTGCGCGGCGAACGCGGGGAAAGAATTGTTGGCCCAGAAATTTATGTATTCCTCTTTGAGATTCCACTTCGCGATGACAGCGTTGTTTTCGAGCGGCGTGCTGGAGAAACGGTGGAAATGGAGGCGGTCGATGTGGACGACGTGCGCGGCTTTCGCGAATGCTTTGTCGACTTCGCCGTATTCGAATTCGCCATGCCAGTTGATGTTGGAGCCGGCGTCTTCGTGGAGGATTGATTCGTCTTTTACGGCGGTATCGCAATCCATTACTGGCGGGAGCGGATCGTAGTCCACTTCGACGAGTTCGGCTCCATCGGCGGCGATCATGGCGGAAGTGGCGACGACCGCGGCGACCGGTTCGCCTTGATAGCGCACTTTCGTGACGCCCATCGGGAGATCAACGATTTTTTGGCCCATGCCGGGGCCGATTTCAGGGAAGGGCTTCACGAGCTTTGAGACTTCTTCTCCAGTTAGCGTGCAAACGACACCAGGTAATGCGGCTGCGGCGCTGACATCAACTTTCAGAATTCTTGCGTGCGCGTAAGGAGAGCGCACCATTTTCACGTGGAACATTCCTTCGATTTTATTGTCGTCGACGAAGACGCCTTTGCCCTGGACGAGCCGCATTTCTTCTTTGCGCTGCAGGGGTTTGCCGACCCAGGTGGTGTCTGGAGCGGCGTGGGCAGTCGCGGCTTTCGCGGCCGCTTTGGCCGGGCGGCAGGCTTGCGGCGTTTCGCCGGCGCTGATTTTTTCTTCACGAACTATTCTCCTGCTTCCTCGCGCGAAATTATTTACGTCAGCGCGGCTTGCAAACTATCGATCAGCTTCTGCACATTTTTTTTCGCGAGGGGCTCGAGCAGGCCTCCCGCGAGCGATGCCAGGCGGCCAACGATTTGCGCTTGGCCCGTCCAGTTTACTTTTGTGCCGTCGGCGATTTTTTCGAGAGTGAAACCGGCGGTGAGAGTAGCGGTGCCACCGGCCACGCTGCCCTTGCCTTGATACACGGCGCGAGTTGGACGATCAGCTTCGAGCAATTCCATTTTTACTTTGGCGTCGCCGCGGATGTGGGAAATGCCGACGAGCAATGTGACGGTGAAATGCTTGTCGTCTTCTTTCTCCATGCTCTTGTAATCGGGGAGCAGCGGACAGAAACGCGAGGCGTCCGTAAGAAAATCGTAGACCTCATCGGGAGTTTTCTTTACCGAGAAATCGCCGCCGAAACTGATGTTCATTTATCTGCTTTCCTTCGCGGTATTTTCCGCGGCGGTGCGAATCGCTTTGAACACATTTTGATAGCCGGTGCAGCGGCACGTATTCCCGGCGATTGCTTTGCGAATATCTTTTGCGTTCGGATGAGGATTCTTCGCGAGCAATTGATAGGTGGACATCAACAATCCCGGCGTGCAGTAGCCGCACTGCAATCCGTGGCAGGTGGCGAACGCTTTCTGAATCGGGTGCAGCTCTCCATCTTTCGCGAGCCCTTCCACGCTGAGAATCTCTCCGTCGTGCGCTTGCACCGCGAAAACAGTGCATGATTTCACGCTCATGCCGTTGAGGATCACGGTGCACGCGCCGCAATAGCTAGTGTCGCAGCCAATGTGCGTGCCGGTGAGATCCAGTTCCTCGCGCAGAAAATCCACGAGGAGCAGGCGCGGCTCCACGTCGCGTTCGATTTGCACGCCATTTACTTTTACATGCAGCGGAATCTTTTCAACGTCCGATGTATTCGTGGCCGACCTCCACCCGCTCGCCGCGGCAACGCCGAACCGCTGCTTCAATCGCGCGGCGCGTAAGACTCTTTACCAAGACTTTTTTATATTCCGCCGAGCCGCGCATATCCGACTGCGGGTCTCCGGCGTGCATCGCGGCTTCGGCTGCGGATGCGATCACCTTCGGCGTGATTTTCTTTCCGGCTAACTCTCTTTCGGCCTCCTCGGCATGCACTGGTAGAAGGCCAATGCAACCGAGATAAATGTGCGCTTCCTTGCAGGTGTCTGCGTCAGCCATCGTCATCTGCACCGCTGAGGTGGCGCTCGCATACACAGGCGCGCAGCGTTTGAATGCTACGTAGGCTCCGCCAGAATGTTTCGGCGGAATTTTCACGGTGATCTCACTCACCAATTCTCCGTGCGCGAGTTCTGTGGTGAACGCATCTTTCAGAAATTGTGACAGCGGCATGGCGCGCGTGCCGTCTGGCCCGGCGCTGTGTATCTCTGTTTTGAGCGTCATGAGTACAGCCGCCCAATCTCCGGTGGGGTCAGCTTCGGCGACGGAGCCGCCGATGGTGCCGCGATTTCGGACTTGTACATCTGCGATTCCTGCGGCGCAATCGTGCAAAATCGGAATTTCGTACGCGGTGGCTGACTCCGCGATTGCCATGTGGGTTGCGAGCGCGCCAATGTGCAGCGTGTCGCCATGTTTTTTTATTTCTGCGAGGCCTGGGATGAAAGTCAGGTCTACGAGTGCGCTGGGCCGCGAGAGCCGCAACTTCATCAGCGGAATCATGCTCTGGCCGCCGGCCAGTGCTTTGGCATCTTCGCCAAGCGCGACGAGTTGAGCCGATGCTTCGGAGAGTGAATAGGCCCGCTCGTAGCGGAACGAACTTGTATACACTGTGTATTCCTCTTTGATGCGCGGTTGCGCCGTGTAAGAATCACCCCGGAATTTGGAAGGTGCGGCGCGTGCAGCGTGCTGATGATAAGACTAATCGCGGATTCAGTTCAAGCGGGAAGCGCCAAGCGCATCGAAATTTTATTTCGAGGGGACATAATTTGTACGGTGTTGGTGCGTTAAGCCTTGCGATTTCTGATCGATGAAGACCTCAAACATCTATCCTGTGATTCTGGCCGCGGGGCCCTCAATTCGCCATTTTTTCCCTGCGGGATCGACGGACATCGCATGCGATCAGAACCCGTTCGAAATCGCCGCAACGAACTGCGCGGGACATCGTACAAGTACCATGCACGCGCCGATCTTCGTCTTGGGATGCGATGCTTTGCGGCTCGCGCGCTTCGTGCCCGCGAACGCCACCGTGGTGATTAATCGAAACTGGCGTGCGGGGCAACTCAGTTCATTGATGGCGGGATTGCGGCGGGTGCCGCGTGACGCTGCGTTCATGCTTTATCCTGTGGATCTTGTGCGTTTGACTCATGCGGTGATCGCGCGAATCGTTTTCGGATTCGCACATCGCGCGCGGGGCAAGGAAATTGTGATGCCAAGTTATCGCGGGCGCGGCGGACATCCCACGATTTTTTCGGCGGAGCTGCGCGATGAGTTGCGCCGCGCGGCTACCGCTCGCGATGTTGTGTACCGCGACTTGCGCCGCGTTACGTTCGTGCCAGTACGCTCGGATTCAATTTGGAAAGATTCAGAAATGAAAATCAAACTGGGGAATTCGCACACATGAATTACACAATCGGAATTGTGGGTGGAACCGGTCCGGAAGGCAGCGGCCTTGCGCTTCGCTGGGCCCGCGCTGGAGAAAAAATATTACTTGGTTCGAGGGATGCGGAACGCGCGCGTGAGGTCGCTGCGCAACTCGCCAAAGCTGGAGCGGGATCGCAAATTGTGGGGATGGAAAACGCAGAAGCAGTGGCCGGTGCGGACGTTGTCGTCCTCACAATCCCGTTTGCCGTGCAAGCAGCAATTTTGAAGAAGCTCAAGCCTTCGTTTAAAGCGGGAACGATTGTGATTGACGCTACCGTACCGCTTGCTGCTTCCGTCGGCGGCTCGCCTACAAAAACTCTTGGCGTGTGGCAGGGTTCTGCGGCCCAACAGGCGGCGGAACTTTTGCCAAAAGATGTTGTGCTCGCTGCGGCGTTCCATCACGTGTCGGCCGAGCGGCTTGGAGGAGAAGCGCCCGTCGATTGCGATGTATTGGTTTGCAGCGATGACGAACGAGCTCGCACCGTTGCAGCCGAGCTTGCTGAAAAAATTCCCGGATGCCGCGCGATTAATGCAGGGCGTCTCGAGAACGCGCGCACGCTGGAGCAGATGACCGCGCTCTTCATCGCGATCAACATGAGATACAAAGTGCACGCGTGCGGTGTGCGTATGACGGGTCTGCCGATCGCGGATGCGCGCGTCTGATCATCGAAAGCTCGGCGCCAGAGACTGACGCGCGTTAGGCGCTGATTTTTGCCGTACCGTTGGGATTTTTACCGATCGGCCTCGCGTGCGTTGCCAGCCACTGTCGCATGCGCGCGCCGCGAATTTCAGCGCCCTCCAGCACGTTGATGTCCGCCGCGTCGTCGATATCCATTTCAATGCGCGGGTTACGCATAACTGTTACACGCGCCTGTACCTGCGCTGCTTCCGCCAAATGTTTTTCGAAGCTACCCGGACCAAATCGCGAAGGGAAAATAGCTGGCGGCGTGCGCAAAAGCGCATTCGTACCTTGCCCATCGCGCGATGGCACAATTACGGCAGAGGGCGCATCGGTTGCATGTTCGAAAATAATTTCAATGTCGCGCGGCTCGATAAGCGGGAGATCCACAGGTAATCGCAGCAATGCGGCGATGCCGCGTTCCTCGCACCAGCGTGAAGCAAAATCGACTGAGTCGCTTTCGGAAATCTGATGCGTCTCCGGAATTGCTTCCCATCCTAGCGATCGCGCTCGTTCGAGCACGCGCCGCTCAAGCGAGACCACGAATACTCGATCGATGCACGCGCTCGCAGAGATCAGTTCAAAAAAATCCTGCCACAGGGCATCCGCGAGAGCCACGCGCGCGTCCGCGGAAAGATTATCGGTCAAACGTTGTTTTGCCCGAGCGAACTCTTTCACAGGAATTAGAACAGCTCTCATCGTCTGCTGAGTTTTTTCCCCACAAAACTCGCCAGTACAACGCGCGCGAGTTTCATTTTGTCGCCGGTGGTGTTCATCACTGTTGGGGCCACGATCGTTCGCATATCAAGCGCATCGATGCGAGCAGATTGGTCCGCGTCACTGCGATCAATAATCATACTGCCGCAGAATGGCTGGTAGATGCGCGCTACGCCCAGCGCTGAAACGTCGTGCCCCATCTGCTTCATCATTCTGTCAGACGGGCCCTTCAGCGATTTTCCTCCAACGATCGGACAAACCGCCACTACGTATTCGCGGCGTTTTTCCAGAGCTTCTCGAATGCCTGGCACCGCGAGGATCGGACCAATACTGATGAGCGGATTACTCGGACAAATCACGATCACATTCGCCTCGGAAATTGCGGTGAGCACGCCCGGAGCGGGCCGCGATTTCGCGCCGCTTTCAAACCGCAAGCCGCGCACAATAGGCCTCGCTCGCAACTTCACCAGATATTCCTGGAACTTTAGCGTGCCGTGCGGCGTATCGATTAAGGTCCGCACGGGGGAGTCGCTCATCGGCAGGATTTTTGCCTTCACGCCGAGAGCAACGCGGATTCGTTCAGCAACCTTGGTAAGCGTTGCACCGCTGCGGAGTTGTTCCGTCCGAAAGATGTGTGTCGCAAGGTCGCGATCGCCGAGGTTAAACCACTGCGGGCCGTTGAATATGGCCAGCCTGTCGCGGAAATTGAATGTGTCGCCGACGAATCCCCATCCGGTTTTTTGATTTACCACGCCGGCGAGCGTGTACGTAACTATGTCCAGGTCTGGAGAAATTTCGAGCCCGTGCATTGAGAGATCGTCGCCGGTGTTGACGACAATCGTAAGCGCGCGCGGATCTATCACGCGCGCAACGCCAAACAGAAGTTTTGACGCTCCCACTCCGCCAGCCAGCGCGACAATTTTCATCAACTCACCAGTCTCAGGGGATCCGCGCAATCAGTCGGCGCGCGGCGATTTTGTTCAAACCAAACGCGCCGATGATCGTCTAAGTAGCCAGCGCGTAATTCTTCAACATGCTCGCAGCCGGAGTTTCTCGGAACGGTTAATTGTACGCCGCAGAGCGTCAGAGTTTTTTCTTTCTTTGCCGCTCCGCCATATTCGTCGTATCCAAGTTGTATATCAGTTGCGTAGGCTCAGGATACATTTTTCGCTTGACACAAATGAACCGGCCAAATATAGTCCCCGCCAAATTGGTTTGTATCGTAGGGGACTGGCCAGGAGGTGGGGAAGATGTTTAATAAGCGCTTCATGTTCGTCGTAGGTTTTGCTCTGGTGTGTTTGCTCACGATCGCACCGGCCGCACTTTTCGCGCAATCCGCATCAACCGCTCTCGTAACTGGGCTCGTGACCGATCCCTCCGGCGCAGTAATCGTCGGGGCGACTGTTACCTTGCAGCAGCATGGCACTGGCACCAGCCAGTCCACGCTTTCAGATTCGGACGGGCGATTTAATTTCCCCGCAGTGAACCCTGACGATTACACCGTTACGTTCTCCGCGAAAGGTTTTGAAACTACCGTCGTAAATCTCTTGAAGGTTGAAGTCTTCAAGGGTTACACGGTCAATATGTCGCTGAAAGTCGGCGAGACCACGCAGACTGTGACGGTTTCTGAGGCCGCAGCTTCCGCCGAATTGCAGACCACCACCGCCACTGTCGGCGAAGTGCTCGGCGGCGCCGCCCTTGAAAATCTTCCTGTTTACACGCGCAGCGCCAGCGCACTGATGTTCTACCAACCCGCGGTTTCACCCACCGGACAGGTTGCCGGAGCGCGCGACGAACAAATTACTTTCACGCTAGACGGTGGGGACGTTACGAGCGATCTGGAAGGCAACAATACATATGCCGCGCCGAGCGGTGAACCAACTCCCTCCCCAGTGGTTCCTGTACCTGTTGAGAGCACTCAAGAATTTCAGGTGGCCACCACCAATCCGAACTCTACTTTTGCGCGTTCCTCTGGCGGCCAAGTGGCAATGCTCACCAAGGCTGGAACGAACGACATCCACGGCACCGTCTACGAGTACCACAACGATGACGCGCTGAACGCCAACAGCTGGACGAACGGTCACACACCCACTCCACTTCTCGGCATTGATTACACTCACAAGCCGCACGGAGTCGACAATCGCTTTGGAGCATCCATCGGAGCGCCGATCATCAAGAACAAGCTATTCGTCTATGCCAACTATGAAGGGCGGCAGTTCTACGACGACGCAATCTTCAACGCCGTGGTGCCAACGCCAGCGCTTCAGTCAGGTATCTTGCAATTTAAGGATGCTACGGGTACGGTCATTCAGTATTCGCTCCAACCGGGAAGCATATCCACAGCTTGCGGTAGCGGTACGCTCTGCGATCCTCGGGATATCGGAATAAGTCCAGTAGTGAAGTCTCAGTTGGCCCTCTATCCTGTCGGTAACAATCCTGGCCTCGGCGACGGGTTAAACACCACTGGTTTTACGTTCAATTCCCCTACTCCGCTTCAAGAGAACATCGGCGTAATTCGCTTGGACTATAAGATTAATCCCAAGTGGAGCGCTTTCGTAACATTGCATGATGCGCTGACCAGCCGAGTGAGCACGGAACAGTTCAGCATTGTCAACACCGCGCCCCCTGCGTCAACGGCGGCAGATCCAATCTATACGTGGTTCGCCACCTATCAGGTTACGGGACAGCTCACGAACAATTTGACTTCGGTGACGCACGGCTCGTTCCTCTACGATTGGTGGGGATGGGACCGAATTGCTCCGTCACCGCTCGTATCTGGCACCGATGAAGCGCTGGCCCTTGCCGGCGAAGGGACTGGCACAAGCACCAGCAATTCGAAGCTTCTTGCTGATCCGGTCGTAATTGCCACGCAGTCAGCTCGTGGCCGGTTTTTCGACGGTGGCAAATGGTACCTGGCACAGGACTTTAGCTGGTCGAAAGGCAAACATCTCTTCCAGTTCGGCGGCTCCGGCTACATTTCTCACGACATTTTCGAGAAGACAGACAACTTCGCCGGAGGCCTAACAGCTGGTCCCATCGACTATCTGGAATCCACAGGAAACGGCAGCGGCGAATTTTTAGCCATACCTTCTTCGGATGAGCCGACAACATGCGGAGCACACGGAGCGTTGCCGCAAGCAAACTGCATATTGTCTACGGACTTGCTCCGCTACAACGAACTCTATACCGCCGTGCTGGGTCTGGTTGATCGCAGTTCGCAGGTACTTACGCGAAACGGTCAGTTCCAACCCAATCCGCTGGGAACTCCGCTGATTGACCACGTTACGATTCCTGCGTCCAACGGTTACTTCCAGGACATCTTTCAGATAACTCCGAAGTTCACCTTTACCATGGGCGTTGATTGGCAGATTCAACCTTCTCCGACGGAACGAGACGGGAAATTTGACAACCTGGTGTACGCGAATACGAATACACCGGTTGATTACGTCGGATACTTCCAAGCGAGAGCCAATTCCCTAAACAACGGCGTTCTGCCAGGGCAAGCGTACAATCCGCTCTTCGGAGTATCGCCAGTTGACGCTCTGTCCGCGCCAAACACCGGTAACCTCCGAAATACAGATTGGCACGAGTTTGCGCCTCGTATTTCGGCTGCATGGCAATTGAATAACAAGACGGTGATCCGCGGCGGATATGCCATGGTTTACGAACGTATTGATGACATCGATCAAGTTTCGCTCGCTTTGACGACCGGCGGATTGCTTGATATCGATGCGTGCGGTGGCCCTGTCCTTTCAGCGGGATCGGTTGTCTGCACGAATAGCGCAACGAATCCATCCAATGCGTTCCGAATCGGCGTAGACGGAGCTAGCGTACCCGTTCCGGCACCGACCGCGGAGCCCATTCCATACGTTCCGAGCGGCACCGCCGCGCAGCCATTCGGTCTGTTTATGATGAGCGGATGGGACCCGTACCTGAAGCCGGGCCATGATCACAGCGTCGATTTCACCATCCAGCGCGAATTGCCTTGGAATATGCTCTTCGAAGCTGGATATATCGGACGATTCAGCCGCAATCTGTTCAATGAATACTCCTATAACGCCACCGATTATCTGATGAAGGATAAGCAGAGCGGCCAGACCTATGCGCAAGCGTTTGACGCCGTTGCTCAGTCGCTCCGGAACAACGGAACGACGGCAGCAGCGATTGGTGGTATCGCCGCGCAGCCATTCTTCGACAATCAGATCGGATTGGCATACTGTCAAGCTCAGCCGACGAAGATTGTCGGGTTGGCATCGTTTGCAAACTGCAGCCAGATGGTGGCAGCTCAGGATGAGACCGACCTGATCAACGGTTCGATCAGTGATTTCTCGCTCGACGAATTCAATCGAGTAACTCCCACTCCGGTCGATAACATTCAGTCCTTCCAGTCGTTCGCCATTAGCGACGGCGGGTTTTCCAACTACAACGCTGGATTCGTCAGCCTGAAGAAGAGCTTCACCAATGGACTGCAATTCCAGGGCAACTGGACATGGAGCCACGCAATCGGTAACCAGGGTGTTGACCAGCAGAGCGGCAGCACTTCCAATAGCCCGTACAACATCAACCTGGACAAATCTTCAGAGTCGTTCGATCGGCGCCACGTCGTCACGTTGTGGTTCTACGACGAGATTCCGGTCGGTAAGGGCCGCAAGTACGGAATCACAAACTCCGCGCTCGATCGAGTCGTGGGAGGTTGGTACACCTCGGGGATATTCACATTCGCAACTGGTGTTCCGTTGTTCATCTCAGCAGACGGCGACTACGGCGAATATTTGAGCAAAGGCACTTCGGCAATCTGTACCGGCGACCTCAGCGACACCGGTATCAACGGCGGTGTGCCAGGCTCGGGCGGTGTCGGGACATCTGGAGGAACTCACTTGAACTTGTTCAGCAACCCCGCGGCTATCTACAATTCGTGCTCGCGGCCGTTGCTTAGCGTGCAAGGGCAGATTCCGTTCGATGACATTCGCGCGCCGTCGACTTGGAATTTTGACTTGTCGTTCGGCAAGAACATTCCAATCACCGAGAGATACCAACTGCAATTCTCGGCACAGATGCTCAATATTTTTAACGTCGTCCAATTCGGAAACCCGTCGCTCAACTTGAATAGCATGGCGAACTTCGGCGTGTTCACATCGCAAGCGAACACTCCGAGGCGGATCGTGCTCGGATTGAAGCTCAGTTTCTAACAATTTGTTTTCAGACCAGGGAAATTCAGCCTGGTTTGGTTCTGTACAAAAAAGCACCCCTGGCCGGGACACCAGGGGTGCTTTTTTTTGTTGGCTCTCCCACGGGCCAATCGAACGGACTCTCGGATATGCCCCTTACGGCGCTCTTACGGATGTGAAGTTGCGTTCGGCGCGGCGGGCGGAATATTTTGATTCATCCGGAAGAAATTCTTGGGATCGAAGTGAGTTTTCACGGCAACGAGACGGTCCCATCGTTCGCGATAGGCTTCATGCGTGCGATCTTCTTCATCACCGCTCATGAAATTCGTATACACGCCGGGCGTCATCGCCGGGCGAAGTTTTTCGAATAGATTCCGCACCCACGTTTTATGCGCGGCGTCGTCCGCGGGATCTACCCAATCGGCCAGCAAATTCATGATGAAAGGTGAGCTGCGATCTCCGAATGCTGTTTCGCCCGCCGCAATTCTTCCAGATGCTCCGCCGAGGTACGCGAATTCAATCTGCGTGTTTGCGGACGGAATGGATGCGATTGCGTCGACTAGAATTGCGATGCTCTCGTCGCTCAAAGTTTTGAAGTATCCCGATTTCGTGTAGTAGCGGCGGCCGTGCGGAAATTCCGCGTCTGCCATGGTTTGCAAATTCAAATACGAAATGGTTTCCTGTGTTAACGCGACAGATTTGCCCAGCGAAAAAATGTGTTTCAGTTGGCGATTGCCCTCCATCTCGGCGCCGAACCAGACGATCGATTCGCTCAACGCAGGCTTGCCGCGAAGATTCGCGGGCACGGACGCTTGATCGGGAGCGAGCCGCAGCGAAATATTCCACTTCAATTCATCGGGCGCCGTGGGCATGTAGTCGCGCCAGTGGCGCAACACTGCCGCGATGTCATCACCGAAGCACAGCGCGCCTCCCAACTGCAGCGACGTCAACGGATTCAACTTGAGTTCAAAATCGACGACCACTCCGAAATTTCCGCCACCTCCCCGCAACGCCCAGTAAAGTTCGGCGTTTTCTTGGGCATTTGCGCGCACCAGCGAGCCATCCGCGGCGACGAGCGTGTAGCCGAGCACGTTGTCCACAGAGAGGCCGTGTAGCCGCGTGAGCCAGCCTGTGCCGCCTCCGAGTATCAAGCCCGCGGCGCCAGTATGCGAGACGACGCCCGCAGGAAACACCAGGCCCGCCTGCTGCGTCGCAGAGTCGATGGTGCCGAGTAAGCAGCCGCCCGCGGCATGCGCGCGACGCGTTCCGGATCAACTGTGACGCTGCGGAGATGCGCGAGATCGATCACCAGGCCGCCGTCGCAGGTACTGAAGCCGGCGAGACTGTGGCCTCCGCAACGCACCGCTGTGAGTACTCCGGAATTGGCGGCGGCGCGCACCACAGTCTGCACGTCAGCGATGTCAGCGCAGCGCGCAATTAAACCCGGGCTGCGTTGCGCAGCGGAATTCCACACGCGGCGCGCAATAAGGTAATCAGGATCATCGGGGCGAATGAGTTCGCCCTTGAAGTGGGGTCGTAGATTGGCGAAGAGTTCTGTGGTTGCGCTCATTCTGGAAAAATAGAAATCGAATTTTACCAGAAAACGACGGCTTGAATTGCCCAGAGGGCCAACTGCCACAATATTTTTGCAAAGCGAATTTTGGGCTTACAATCCGGGAATGAAAAAACATCTCCAGCAACTCCTGCCGCTACTGGTTTTCGCCGTCAGCTTGGGGATGGCGAAAGACACGGCGGCCAACCTCGCGACGCCAAATCAACCGGCTTCACAAGTTGTGCCTAGCCAGCGAGATGCCGAAGAAAAGTCTAGGGAAGAAATCAATCTCGTGCTGGGTTCGCAGGTGGCCGCCTGGAATCACGGTGACTTGGATGGTTTATGAAGGGCTACTGGCACTCGCCCGACCTAACTTTCTACTCGGGCGGCAACATCGCCACTGGTTGGCAAGCTGCGCTCGAGAGATATCAGCGCAACTACCAGGGAACAGGAAAGGAAATGGGCGCTCTCGAATTTCAAGATCTAGAGATTGATGTCTTGAGCCGCGACGCCGCGATGGTGACCGGCAAATGGCAGCTCACAAAGTCCGACGGAAAAAAGCCGCATGGCTTATTCACTTTGATCTTCAAGAAAATGCAGCCGGGATGGCAAATCGTCCACGACCACACCTCCAGTGCAGACGAGAAATAGCTCCGCTCAGGCGCCCTTCAACGCACGAAACGGGTGGCGCAGCTCACGAGTTGCGCTGAGAACTTTGTACCACCACGCAGCTGCCTGATGTTTCAGTTTGCGGCGAAACCAGAATTGAGCGACGCCTTTCAGTCCGCTGTAGCCCCACAGAATCCGAGTCAGCTCGCGGTCGACCGTTCGCACGGGCTGATTGAAAATATCGCTTCTGGGCGTGAAGATGCGCCGCACCACGACATCTGGAATGTGAACGAATACGGCGCCGCCGCGCGTCTGCCTGCAAAACAGATCGATGTAGCCGAAGTATTTGAACCCAGTATCGTATCCACCGTAACGCACGAAGGTGCTGCGGCGAGTGAGCTGGTGCTCAGGCCAGATGCCGGAAGGAAATCCCCAGGAATCCAGAGCGACGATATCTTTGAGGCGCCAGCGTCCGACACGCGCTGGAGACCAATTGAGTTCGCGCATGCCGCCTCGCGCGTCTTCTTGAATGTATTCTGCTTCGCCCCACACGGAATCCACTTCGGGCTGATCCACCAGAAACGCAGCCATGGTGCGTAATGCCGGAAGGAAAAATCTGGTCGTCATCTGCCGCGAGGTGAATGAATTCTCCGTGGGCTTTTACGAGTCCTTTGTTCACAGCCTCGCCGACGGAAGAATCTGGCTCGGAATGCCAGTACGAAAGATGCGGACTGTACTGGTGGAGCAGGTCCACAGTTCCGTCTGTAGACCCGCCATCAATGACGATCACTTCGGTGTTCGGATATTGTTTTACAGCGGCAAGGATTGCGAGAAGCGCGCGTTCGAGATATTCGGCGCGGTTCCGGGTGACCAGAATCACGGAAACGAGCGGTTGGGAGCGCCGCATGGGAAGGCTGGGATTGTTCTCCATTGCGAAACCTGTCCGCCATTCCGCGTTAACGCGGATGGCTGTGTGAGATGCGAAACAAGAATAGAATATACTATATAGTAGTTATGTCAAGACAATAATTACGGAACACCCGCGCCGGCAGACAAGGCTTCCCGGCGGCCGGAATCGTGCACGGCGGGGAGCAGATGCCCATTTTTCGCGTGAAAGGCTGAGGATTATTACCAGCCGGCGCGGATGGTGCGGATGACGGAGTCTACGTCCTCGGCGGTTAGGGCTTCGTGAACCGGGATGGAGATTTGGCGTGCGTTGAATTCAGCTTGACCTGGAAGATCATTGCGAATTCCGCCAAAAACAGAATTGTGATCGATCCGCAAGTGAACCACTGATGATGGAATTTTATTTGCTGCGAGCTTGCGAATGAAATCCTCGCGGCGTTCGACGAGCACAGTGAAAAGCCAGTACGCGTGGGTGCGATCGGGAGCGAGAGTGAGCAGTTGAAGACCGGGCACGTCCGCGAGTTCCCGACGATACTGTCCCGCAATTTCGCGGCGGCGCGCGAGCCGCGCGGGAAAATCCTCAAGATTGCCGAGGCCGACAGCGGCGGCGAGATCGTTCAAATGATATTTGTAGCCGATCGCGGAGATGTCGTAGACGCGCTCACCGAGAATTGAAGGCTTGCTGTTGGCGCGGTCGATGCCAAACCAGCGTCGCGTAGTGGCGAGTTCAGCGTCGAATTCATCCATGCAGCAGAGCGCGCCGCCATCTCCGGTGGTGAGATGTTTGATGGCTTGGAAAGAAAATGCGGTGAAACGGGAGATCGCGCCGATTGAGTTCGATTTGTACGCTGCGCCGAGAGCGTGGGCAGCATCTTCAATCACAGCGAAGCCGTGCGTAGCCGCGAGTGAATTGATCTCGTCGAGATCGCACGGGTATCCGGCCCAGTGCACAGGAATTACCGCACGAGTGCGCGGAGAAATTTTCGCGGCGATTGCAGCAGCAGTGATGTTGCCGGTGAGCGGATCGATATCGGCGAAGACGGGGACTGCGCCCTCCATGAGAATTGCGAGTCCGGTTGCGACAAAAGTTTGCGCGGGGAGAATCACTTCGTCGCCAGCGCCAATTCCAGCGAGCACCAACGCGAGATGCAGCGCTGACGTGCCGCTATTAAGCGCGACGGGATGACGAATACCGAGCCGCGATTCGAGGGCTAATTCGAATTCTTTTACACGCCGGCCCTCGCTGAGAAACGTGGATTGCAGAGTTTCGTTGACGAGCTCGATGGCGCGCGGCGAAACCGAAGTGTGGAAGAAATCCATTTAGACTGCCTCGGAAGTTGCCGCGTCGTAATTCGCGATGAACCAATCGAGCGTGTTTCGAATTCCATCGCGAAGCGGAGTCGTCGGTTCCCACGCGAGAACTGATTTCATTTTTGAGATGTCGGCGACCTTGCAAAGCGCGCCATCGGGTTTGGACGAATCGTAGACAATTTTTCCGCGAAAGCCGACGACGTCTTTGACGATTTCGGCGAGTTCAGCAATGGAATTGCCGCGGCCCACAGCGATATTGAGCGGCTCAGAATCGGAGTAGAGTTCGGCGGCACGCAGCAGACCAGCGGCAGCATCGTCCACGTACGTCCACTCGCGAACAGCGCGGCCCGTGCCCCACAAATCACTTCGGCGGAGCCATCACGATGAGCTTCGTAAAATTTGCGAATGAGCGCGGCGAGTGCGTGAGAACGATCGGGATGGAAATGCTCGCGCGGCCCATAGAGATTTACGAGGATGAGCGAAACCGCATCGAATCCATATTGGCGTCGATCCCATTTTGCCAAGGCAACAGCCGCGCGTTTTGCGGCGCCATAATTTTCAACCGTAGGATGCAAAGGCCCTGCCTCGAATTCCGATTCGCGCAAAATCCCACCGGCCGGATCGCCCGGATACGCGCAGCCTGCGACGACGTTGACATATTTCTTCACACCGGCAAGGCGCGCGGCTTCCATCGTGTTGGAGCCCATCAACAGGTTGTCGTAAAGAATGGTGGCGGGCCGAAGTTTTTGATACGCCAGGCCGCCTTGATGCGCTGCGCAATTGAAAATAATCTCGGGATTATGCGCGTTGAAAAAACTGAGAGCCTGATCGACCGAGCGTAGATCACAGCCATCACGCCTGCTGCAAGACACAGCATGCGCGCCAGCCGCTGCGAGTTGCGCCATTACTTGCGCGCCAAGAAATCCTTGTCCGCCGGTGACGATAATTCGCCGATCGTTCCAGAAAATATTCCTTGTCATGGATGAAAGCGACCCCGCGTTTCACACAACATCGGCAATCGTGGTTTCCATCTTCTGGAAATACACCAGTCCGCCATAGAGGAGCAGCAAAACCATGCCGACAGAAATCGCGAACAGCAGACCGGGCGGGCGGCCGGTGCCCGTGAGCGACCAGCGAAATCCTTCGATTACTCCCGCCATGGGATTCAGTCCGTAAAGGGCGCGCCATCGCGCTGGCACTTGTGAAGACGGGTAGATCACGGGCGAAGCAAACATCCAGAACTGCAGCAGGAATGGCATGACGTAGCGGACATCGCGATAAATCGCGTTGAGCGCGGAAAGCCAGAGTCCGACTGCAAGCGCTGTGAGAACGGCAAGCAGCAAAAACACGGGTAGGAATGCGATCGATCGCGTCGGGAAAATGTGAAAGTAAAGTTGCAGCGGAATATAAACCAGAAACGCGATTGCGAAATCCACGAGTCCGGAAAAAACCGCAGACAGCGGAAGAACAAGCCTCGGAAAATAAACTTTGGTGATCACGCGCTGCTGTTCCACAACGGTAGCTGTGGCATTCGAAAGCGCGGTGGAAAAATAGGTCCAAGGGAGAAGTCCCGCGTAAGAAAACACCTGGTACGGCAAACCATTGGATTTCATCTGTGCGAGTTTGCCGAAGAAAATTGTAAACACCACCATCGTCATCAGCGGCTGAATCACGGCCCAAGCCGCGCCGATGACGGTTTGCTTGTATCGAACTTTGACGTCGCGCCAAATGAAAAAATAAAGGAGTTCGCGCGCATGCCACAGTTCGTGAAAATCCAACTCAAGCCATCCGTGCGGCGGAGTTATGCGCAGCACGGGAAGTTCGCCGGGAATTATCGCAGGCGCGGCTGCGGCAATTTGCGAATCAGCAGATGAACTCAAGACGCGAATACCCCTATCAGGTTGCAAGGTGCTGCAATTCGATGCGCAGATTCAAGACTAAGATCGCGTCGCCAGTTAATCGAAGAGACTGTATTGCAGCACGCAGCGAATCGCGGAAAATCCGTCTCTCCAGGTGATCTTCTTGCCTTCGGCATAGGTTCTGCCATTATACGATATCGGCACCTCATAAATTCGCCAATTATGTTTGGCGATTTTTGCGGTCACTTCAGGTTCGAATCCAAACCGGTTTTCGCACAGCTGAATTTCCGCGAGAACCTCGCGCCGGAATACTTTGTAGCAGGTCCAGACATCTGTAAGGTTGAGATTCGAAAATAAATTCGAAACGAACGTCAGAAGATTGTTGCCCACTGCGTGCCGGAAAAACAGGACACGGTGAGGCCCGCCGAGAAATCTCGATCCGTAAACGACATCTGCTGCGCCGCTATCAATCGGAGCAAGCAGCGTGAAATAATCCTTTGGGTCGTATTCAAGATCGGCGTCCTGAATGAGAAGAATTTCGCCCGGAAGCTTCCTGCAACCCACGCCGCAGAGCCGCTCCTTTTCCCTGATTTTTCTCCTGCAAGAATACGCGGATCATATTTTGAACGCGCGGCGCCGGATTGCCCGGACTTGCTAATGCGGATTGCCCAGCCGTTTCGAGCTTATGCAGAATTTCTCGCGTGCCGTCCGTGGAGCCGTCATCGACGATTACGATTTCCTTGTCGATGGCGACTTCGGCGACCCGCCGAAGAAGTTCTTCGACGGTGGCGCGTTCATTAAATACTGGGATGACGACCGAGAGCCGCGGTCTTGAATTCGTTTCGTTGGCCATTCCGATTCAGGTTGCAGCCCGCAAACTGCCTGCGGGAATGCAGAGAGGCACCGGATGCGTAGTATACCGGGAACCAAGCGCGGAATGGTTTCCCGCGGAGAAAGTGTTGCAAAGGCAGAAATCGCGTATGGCAGCGAGAATTTTTGAGACCGAAAAATCAATCGCCTGGCGCTCGAGCTACGCGAGTCGCGTCCGCCATTTGAGGTTTCGATCTGAAATACGCGATTACCCGGTCGACAATTTCAGGCAGCGTCGTCAGCGGGCGAAATGCAGTGAGGCGCTCGAGTTTCTCGACAGACGGAACGCGGCGCATCATGTCTTCAAATCCCGGCTCGTAGGCGCGATCGTAAGGGACAAATGTGATCGGCGAGGAACTGCCGGTACGCTCCTTCACGACGCGCGCCAGACCTTCCACACTGATTTCGTGGTCTGTGCCGATGTTGACGACTTCACCGACAGCACGATCGCAAGAAACGAGGCGAAGCACAGCTTCCACAGTGTCTTGTACATCGCAGAAGCAGCGCGACTGTTTGCCATCGCCATACACAGTAATGGGCGCGCCATCGAGGGCCTGCTGAACGAAATTCGGAAGCACCATTCCGTAGCGGCCGGTTTGACGTGGGCCGACGGTATTAAAGAAGCGCGCGACAATCACCGGTACGTGGCGCTCTTTCCAGAATGAGAGCGCAAGAAATTCGTCGAGCGCTTTCGACGCTGCGTAGCTCCAGCGGCCTTTCGTGGTCGGGCCGAGGACAAGATCGGCGTCTTCGCGAAAGGGCACATTGGTATTTTTCCCGTAAACTTCAGAGGTGGAAGCGATCAAAACTAGCTTGCGTTTTTTGCTCGCTGCATCCAAAACGTATCGTGTGCCGTCCACATTCGTTTCGATCGTGCGCACCGGACTCTCGACGATTAAGCGCACGCCGACAGCGGCGGCCAGATGAAAAATCGCGTCTGCTTGATCGGCGAGTTCTGCGAGCAGATAACGATTGTCGAGCGATTCGAGATAATAGTGGAATCGCGGGGATTCCTTCAGATGGCTGATATTGTCGATGCTGCCGGTGGAAAGATCGTCGAGCAGGAAAACTTCATCGCCGCGAGCGATCAATCGTTCCGCCAAATGTGAGCCAATAAATCCAGCCCCGCCGGTGATCAGAAATCGCAATGATCCTCCTCGCAGTTGTGCTAATTCACGGTTTACGAAGCGGAATTCGAATCTTCCATCCGTTCGCGTTCCCCATAAGCATAAGGATAGTAGCGATAGGAGTGGTAGTAATCCATGGAACGTGTGTCCACGGCGTTTAACAGCACGCCCAGCATCCGGCACTTCACGGCGGTGAGGACTTCCCGCGTGCGGGTGAAAGCTTCCTTCGGAGTTTCGCCGCTGCGTACGACAAGCAGCACGCCGTCTACAAGGACGGAAAGAATCACGGCATCGCTCGCCGCCATTACTGGGGGCGAATCGATCACGATAAATTTATATTCGTTTCGCAATTGAGAGATGGCTTGCGCCATGCGGTGCGACGAAAGCAAATCCGCCGGATTCGGAGGCACGGGGCCTGTCGGAATCGCGGAAAGATTTTCGACTCCCGATTGAGGAACCGTGACGTGTTCCAACGTGGAGACGCCGGCAAGATACGAACTCAATCCCGAATATTTGCTGTCCATCAAATCGAATGCGCGAGTGACGCCGGGCTTGCGCAGATCGGCATCAATGAGAAGCGTGCGGTCGCCAAGCTGTGCGAGCGTCACGGCGAGATTCATAGCCGCCGTGGTTTTCCCCTCGCGAGGAAGCGCGCTGGTTACAAGAATCACTTGCGGAGGCTGCTCAGCCTGAGAAAGTAACAAGGATGTCCGCAGCGAACGAAACGCTTCGGAAACATGCGATTGCGGCGCTTTGAATGAAGCTGACTCGACCGGATTTCCGCTGTCGCCACTGTTCGCACCACTTTTAAGCAAGCGCGAAATCGCGCCGCGTTTTAGTTCCAAGTTGTCCGAATGCCGGGACTACCGCCAGGGACGGCAAGCGAACGAGCATCTCGACATCGTCTGGAGTCTTAACAGTGTTGTCCATGTACTCGCGGAGGAACGCAAGGCCGATTCCACCGACTAATCCGACCAGCAGGGCGAGCATCACGTTACGCCGGGGGTTGGGACGCGATGGCGAGCCGGGAATCATCGCAGGATCCACAACACGAATATTGGAAGACCGCAATCCAGTTGCGATGGTTGCTTCTTTCATCTTCTGCTGCAAGCCATCGTAAAGTTGTTTGTTGGCGTCGGCGTCGCGCTTCAGAATGTTGTACTGCACCATCTTTTCGCCCATTTGATTTGTCGCGGTTTTTTGCTGATCGAGGGCTTGGCCGAGAAGCCCCTCGCGCTGCACGGCGGTGCGATATTCTTGTTCGATGCGGTTGACGACGTCTTTCTTTTCATCGGCGATGAAGTCGTCGATGCCCTTCACCTGATCTTGCAATCGCAGCTACTTTCGGGAAATTCGGACCATACTGTGAAAGCGCTTCGTTGTATTGCGCCTTCAGGTCAGTTTGTTTCTGTGTCATCTGCTGAATCAGAAGATTGTCCCGGACGGCGGGAACGGAATTGATGTCGCCGGAAGAGGCTAGCTTGAAATCCGCCTCTTTCTTCATGCGGTCCGCTTCAGCGAGAGTCAATTCCTGGTTCAGTTCAGCGAGTTTCTGAGTGGTGATGTCCTGCTTCTCGTCGATTTCCCAGATATGGTTGTCGCGCTCGTACTCCAGCCGCGCATCTTCTGACTGCTCAACCTCACCGCGATACTCTTCCAGCTTTTTCGTGAGCCACTGAGAAGCTTGCAAACTCGTGTCGTAGCGGCTTTGAAAATTTTCTTCGATGTAGTTGTGGATATGATTGTTGAGCACGGTCGCGGCGAGCAGTGGATCCGTAGCTTCAAAACTCACATCGAGCAGGCGGCTCTGCGGCACCCGCTTTACTACTAACGATCCAAGAAAAGCTCCCAGAACCGCGGGACGCCGCATCGGCGGCTGCCCTTCGACGATAGAAGGCAACTCGATTTTCAGGCCCGGCGAACCGCCAAACTCGGGATTCGATGCAAGTCCAGAAGATTTAATCGTTTCGAGAGCGAGCCTTTCGCTTTGCAAGACCTTGGACTGCGTCTCGATGTAGGCTTCGAGGTCCTCGCCGAACAAGTCCACGGAGCCGGCATCTTGGAACGGAAGAATATTGGGGATGTCGCGATCAACTTCGATCTGCGCGGTCGCTGTGTACACCGGTTTCATTTTGAATGTAGCGATGGCGACGATCGTAACCACCGTAAGAACAAACGTAAGAATCAGCCACTGATTCTTTCGAAGCGTGCGCCAGTAATCGCGAAGGTGCTGCTGCCGCTGCGGCTGTTCCCAGGGGAAGAGCGGCTGCGGTTGAACGATCTCAATCGAGTCGTTCGGTTTCGAGATGCGCGGTATCAGGCTCGAGTCATCCATTATTTTGTCCGCTCACTAAGTTTAGTACGTTCCCGCCCGATAGATTGCGACGCCGGTTGTAGCGTTTACTGCCGCAGCGCCGATGAGACGCAACGCTCGCATTGAAGCGCTGTCTGGGATGAACAACACGTCATTCGGAAAGAGTCTCGCGTCCTCATCCTTACGGTCCATAATTTTTCGCAAGTTGACAGGGATAATGTCGTCTTTCCCGGTCGCTTTGTTCGGACGCATGATGACTGCGTTTTTAAGCTTTGCCGAGGGCACACCGCCCTGAGCCAGAGCGAGCGCCTTGAGGGTGGTCATCTTATCCGCGTCACTCTGCAAAATGAACCCGCCGGGATGATTTACGGCGCCTACTATATAGAAAATTCCGCCACGCGGCACAGTAACGATGTCGCCGCCATAGAGGGGGATGTTGCGCACTGGATCGGGATCGCTCAGTAGATCGCCGAGCTTGACGGTAATCGTCGTCATCGTCGGGTCTATCGGCATGCTTGCGGTCTTCGACGTCTGGCGTGTCGGTCGAGTTCGGGCCGTCAAAGCCGGCTTTCGCGCCTGGCTGGCTGCTGGCCGGCCGGGTAATTAGAACGACGTTGCCTGCGTTTTCGGAGATACCTCCGGCGGCGGAGAGCACCTCGAGAAGGCGCATCGAACGCACTGCCTGGATCACCTGCGGGTTTCTGACTTCACCGACGACCGTGATCGGCTGGCTTTTTTCTTCGCGCACCGAAACCATCACTTCGGGATGGGTGACCAGGCCTTTTACCTGCAAAATCTCAGAGATCTTTTCTTCAGCTTCAGCGGTTGTGAGTCCATTCACCTGAATCGGAACACCGACGAGCGGCATAGAAATAAATCCGGAATCGCTCACCCGCGCTTCGCGTGTAAGTTCAGGCACATCAAACACTTCCACGCCAATCAGATCGCCAGGACCGATTCTTGACGGCTTGGAGCCGATGAGCGCCGTTCCCGCAAGTTCGCGGATTCGTGCGTTTGTTTCGTCGGACGTTTCGAGTTTAGGGTGAGAAACTGGAGTCTGCGCAGCGGCTGGGAAAATAACTGCCGCAAACAGAAACACCAACACGAATAGGCGGAGTAAGCCCCGCTTGTTGTCTAGCATCAATCTAAAACCCCCACGCGCGAACATTATACAGACTTATACCTAGAAGAGCGAATAAGTTCGTGGGCTTGCCCAATCGTACAGGAAGCGGGCAGGCCGCAGGTAATCCCTAATATTTGATTCAGATGCGCGAAATTCGATTGCGCGCGCGGGGAAACGCTTGGGCGACGGATCCGTGCGCGGAATTACAGGGTAAAAGGGCCCAGCGGCACCCTCTGTGACGCCACCAGCAGTTCGCCGCGAAACGCCGATTCCGCCGGGCGGCGGCCTAAAGCTTCAACGGCGGAAATTCGGGCGACATCCGGATGGTTATTGTTTTCAGACAAGTGCGCGAGGACGACGAATCGGGCCACTCCATCGAAACTTTCCGGATCGGCAAGATACTCGCTCACGGTGTCATTCGAGAGATGGCCAGTGCGGCTCATCACGCGCTGCTTGATGTGCCAGGGATACGGCCCCACTTTGAGCATTTCCAAATCGTGATTCGATTCCAGAATCAAACAATCCGCGCCGCGGAGATGATGTTTCACCAGCGCCGGCATGTACCCGAGATCGGTGACGATGGCAACTTTCGTTCCGCCCGAGCGGAAACAATAGCCCACAGGATCGGCGGCATCGTGCGGGATCGAAAACGCGGAAACTTCGATCTCTCCGATTTCAAATTTGTCGCCCGCTTGAAAGCATTCCAGATGCGTGAGCCGCTTATGCGCCGTCACTGGAAGCGCCTGCAACATTGCTGCCTGCGTGGCTCGCGTGGAATACACGGTAGTGCGCCACAATCCCAGAATTTGTGGAAGGCCGCCGATGTGATCGCTGTGCTCGTGTGAAATTACGATGCCATCGAGTTTGTCAATACGCGCGCTGAGCGCTTCGAGACGCCGCAGCGTTTCGCGTTTGCCGAGACCTGCATCGACGAGGACGCGAGTATTTTCCGTTTCGAGCAATGTGAGATTGCCCGAGCTGCCCGACGCTAGAATTGAGACTCGAATTCCGATGGGAGATTCCTAGACGCTGTACGAAACAACAATACGAAACATCGCGATGATGGCAAACGGAAAGTCTGCCGTCAATACAATTACTGGGTCTGGGCGGCGAAATCGAGCACTACCCCTAGCGGCGCAGTTTCAGCTAAGACATTAAAAAGCGAGTTGTTCGCGGCGAAGCTCGAAGCCGTCAAGATTTCCTACAATCGTCGCGGCGGCGAGTTCCGGCTGGAACATTTCATTTGCGATTTCGAGCAGCGATTCGCGCGTCACGATTTCGATGGATGCGAGAATTTCGTCCATCGTAAAAAACCGGCCGTAATAAATTTCCTGGCGGGCAAGATTTGACATACGCGCGCTGGTGGATTCGAGAGAAAGCATCAACGAACCTTTCAAATGATCCTTGGCGCGGCGAAATTCCTCTTCGCTGACGAGTTCGCTCTTTAAATTTCTAAATTCCTGCGCGATCAATTCGAAAACTTTTTCGGTGGTTTGTAAAGCTGTGCCCGCATAAACGGAAAGCAAGCCCGCATCGGAGTATGGATTTAGTTCGCTGAACACGGCGTAAGCGAGGCCCTGTTTTTCGCGAATGTTTTGAAACAATCGCGACGACATTCCTCCGCCAAGAATTGTATTGAGCAGCGCCAGCGCGTATCGCCGCTCGTCTGCCAGCGGCATGGAGGGCACGCCGACGCAAAGATGCACCTGTTCGAGTTCGTGTTTCGATTGCGAAGCAATCGATGCGTGTGCTTTCGGCGCGGTGTCGCGAACTCCGTTAGTTCCAGCGGCAAGCGCGCCGAAGGATTGCGTCACCAAATCAACCATGTGCGCGTGTTCGATATTTCCGGCCGCAGTGATGAGCATGTGATTCGGGGCGTACCAATTGCGAAAACAATCCATCAAAGCGGTTCGCGAAAATTCTTTCACTGTTTTCGGAGTACCTAAAATCGGCTCGCCGAGCGGGTGATCGTTCCAAAAATTGTGAACGAGCATTTCGTGGACCAGCGATTCAGGGCTGTCCTGATCCATTTTTATTTCTTCGAGGACGACCTGTTTTTCGCGTTTGATTTCCTCTTCGTCGAAACTTGGCCGAAGTGCCATATCGGAAAGCACGTCCCACGCTTTTGGCAGATGCTCGTCCAAAACTTTTACGTTGAAGCAGACCATTTCCTTGGCGGTGTACGCGTCAAGCATTCCGCCAAGCGAATCCACTTCCCGAGCGATGTCTTCCGCCGTCCGCCGCTCTGTGCCTTTGAAGAGCATGTGCTCGATGAAATGAGCGATGCCCACACGGCCTGCGGGTTCGCGGCGCGAACCCGAGCGAATCCAGATTCCGGCGGAGACCGAGCGAACGTGTTTCATCGGCTCGGTGATAACCACCATTCCGTTTGGGAAGCACGTCGCGAAAAATTGTACGAGGTTCATTCATATTGGAATTTTGGTTTCAGACGTATTGCGCCAAAAATATTGCGCGGCTCGCGTTCTGTGTATGCTCCACCTCATTGTTGCATAGCGATGGATCGATTGCCACGCGCGGCCAAGCTATCGTTCCATAAGCAGCCAGCGGGAATTTCATGCAGTCTGCGCGTGCTAAAATCACGTTAGCTCCGGAGTTTTCATGGCTCTCATCTCGCTCGGCGAAACTAAAAAACCCGCGCTTATCGATCTGCTGGGCAAGTCGCGGGAAGAGCTGCGCGAATTCGCGGTGGCAACCGGCCAGCCAAAATATCGCGGCGAGCAGCTTTATCACGCGCTCTACGCCGAGCGCCTCAGCGATCTTTCCGGAATTTCGAATCTTCCCGCTGCGTGGCGCGAACATATTGCTTCGATTGCAGAAATTTCTTTGCCGCGCATCGTTCGCCGGTTTCAATCCACCGATGGATCTGTGCGATACCTTCTTGAAATAAATTCCGGCGGCGCTCCCAGCGCGCAAATCGAAGCGGTGTTTATGCCCGATCCGCGGAAAGATGGAAATCGCCAGACAATTTGCATATCGACGCAAGCCGGCTGCGCGGTGGATTGCCATTTTTGTCTCACAGCTCAGTTGGGACTGCAGCGAAATTTATCCGCCGGCGAAATTGTCGGCCAAATACTGGTTGCGCTAAACGATCAGCGCGAAAATCTTTTGCCGCAAACAAATGTGGTGCTGATGGGGCAGGGCGAACCGCTGCTCAATTACGATCCTGTGATGGCGGCGCTGCGAATCATGCTGGATCCTCACGGACTGGCGCTTGGCCCGCGGCACGTTACGCTTTCGACTTCTGGAATTGTGCCGGGCATCGAGCGCCTCGCTGAAGAAACAGTGCGGCCACGCCTGGCGATTTCGCTGAATGCTTCGAACGACGCGCAGCGCGATTCCATCATGCCCATCAATCGCAAATATCCTCTCGCTGTTTTGCTCGAAGCGTGCCGGCGATATCCGCTGCGTTCGTGGGAGCACGTCAATTTCGAATATGTTTTGCTCGGCGGCGTAAACGATTCGCCCGAAGATGCGCGGCGAGTTGCGCAAGCTTCTTGCAGGAATCCGCGCCAAGATCAATCTGATTCCGTGGAATCCCGGAGCGCTGCCATATCACGCGCCAGCAAAAGAAACTGTTGACGCATTTCGCAATCTTCTCGACTCGAAAGATATTCCTGTGTTTATCCGGTATTCGCGCGGACAAGACATCATGGCCGCTTGCGGCCAGCTTGCGCTGCTGGAAGCTTCTGCGTAATCCGCGCGCGCGAATGCAGCTCGCTGGAGCGTATTAACCTTAAAGGCGCGAGTCATCCGGCCGCGCCAGCACGAAGGCAACTCTTCGTATACTCTCCGCAACTTCGGAGCAACCTGCGGCATCCAAACGGGAGTCGAATAGCGTATAGGATAGATGCTTGTGGCTTACCCCTCATAGCCGCACGCCAGCTAGCACATTCTGACTCGGGGTCTATAAGAGCGATGATTGCAATCATGCAGGGAAAACTGTTGTCTCGCTCGCTCTGCTGCGCTGCGATCGTCGGAGCAATTCTCGCGGCAGTTCCCTGCGTAATGGCTCAAGAAGTTCAGCAAACTTCGCAAACGCAACAAGCGCAGCCGCCGCAGCAAACGCAGGATCCCGCAGCGAAGCCTGCCGAACCGGCGGATGACAAAACAAAATCAGATAAGAAGACGCCGCCTTGCGATCCCAAAGCGAGTGACTGCCACCAGGAGAAAGACCGCATCTTCTCGCTGGTTCCCAACTACCAATCCGTGACGATAGATCCCAACAAACCGCTTCCGCCACTAACTGTCGGCGGAAAGTTTAAGCTGGCCGCCAAAGGCGCGTTCGATCCCGGCGAATTTATTTTGATTGGCGCTCTCGCGGCCGAAGATCAGATCACCACCGACCCGAAATCACTGGGTCAGGGATGGGGCTCGTTCGGCGAACGCTACGCATTGAATTTTGCCGATCAGACGATCGGGTCGTTTATGACTGGCGCGATTTTTCCTTCCTTGCTCCATCAGGACCCTCGCTACTACCGGAAAGCCCACGGCGGCTTTTGGCGCCGCTCGGGATATGCGCTTAGCCGGACCGTGGTGATTCGCTCCGACTCTGGCAGCCGCCAATTCAACGCGTCTGAGATTGTGGGCAATGGAGTCGCCGCCGGAATCGCAAACGCCTACCATCCGCATGACGAGCGGTCGCTCACCGGTACCGCCGCAACGTGGGGCACGGATATTGCTGTAGATACTCTGGCGAACTGGTTTAAAGAGTTCTGGCCAGACATCGAGAAAAAACTTCACTGGAAACAGATTTCTTACTAATCGCGTTTCAGATTTCTGCGGCCCGGGCCGCTTCATTCCTTCTGCGCATTTTTAAATTCCGCAAATAAAATTACGTGACCGCCGGGATCGCGATAGCCGATTTCGCGCGCGCCGTAAAACGTGGTGCGCTCGGGCAATTCCACTGTGATGCCCTTCATCGCATTCATCAGCGCCGATAAATCATCGACTTCTATGTAGAGAAACGTGGGGCCACTGAATTGTTTCGACCAGCCGGGCGTATCTTTTTCCTGGCTGGCGAATGTTTGGTACATCAGTTCGACGTTTCCCTTTTGTAATGCGGCGAATCCGAGTTTGTCTCCATCAGGAACTTCGGCGGTGGTTTGAAATCCCGCGCGCTCCACCCAGAATTTCAGGCATGGCTCGATTTCTTTTACGTAGAGGACTGGTGTGATGCGTTTCACGTTCATTGGCTTCTGCTCCTTTGATTCGGTTGAAGATTGAATTGGCGATTGAACTGGCTTCGCAAGAAAACTTGAAACTGCGGCTAGCGTTAAAATCAGGATCGAATTCATTCGCACTTGAAAATCTCCTGTTGCAATCTTGTCTAGTCTTAATTAGACTAGTTGAGTCTACGAATTCACGATATCCTTGTCAAGGAGGATTTTTATGGCCGCGCAATCCCGCCAACTGAAAGACTTGATTTCGATCGGCCCCGCAATGCTGCGCGATTTCGAAATGCTCAAGATTCGTAGCGTCGCCGATCTCGCGAAAGCCGATCCTCGCCGCATGTATCAGAAACTTTGCCAGCTCACCGGCGAGCGGCAAGATCCCTGCGTGCTCGATGTTTTCCGCAGTGCAGTGGCACAGGCAAAGAATCCGCGACTGCCTGCTGATAAATGCCAATGGTGGTACTGGAGCCGCGTTCGAAAGGCAAACGGTGAAAAAGTCTAGCCGCACCACCGAACTCACCACACCCGATCTGGTGCTTCTGAGTCTGCTTGCCGAGCGGCCGATGCACGGTTATCAGGCGAATCAGTTGCTGGAATTCCGGCAAGTGCGCGACTGGGCCGGAATTTCGCGGCCGCAGATTTACTATTCGCTGGAAAAATTGTTGCAACTTAAATTTCTTCGCGTCGCTGGTCGCCGCTGGCACCGAGCGAAGGTCCCGAGCGTCGCGTATTTGCAACCACCGCTGCGGGCCGCGCCGCTCTTGCGCGGCTCTTGAGCGCGAATCGTGGACCTCGGTGCGAGAGCGGCCGCCATTTCTTACTTGGCTTGCGCTTTCGTGGCAGGCGAGCCCCGGCACATTTCAAAAACAAATCGCACGCCGCCGCGAATTTTTAGAACGCGAACTTATCCGCGAAAAACAAACGCTGCGCGATGTGATCAACGAAGTTGGCCATCGTTATCACGAAGCTGTATGGATGCTCACTCTCACCATCGATCAATTCGCGCTGGAGCTGCGATGGCTTCGCAAACTTCAAAACGAAGCGCCGCGGCGCGGCCGAGCGCGGAATCCTGTTTACGCGGTGAAAGAATAAGCGTTTTTGCTACGCCGTAATTCCGATTGCCGCCATCAGCCGGCCGGTGCCGGCGGATTCGCGGCGGTAGCTGAAAAACAAATTTCGTGTTGCACGCTGTACACAAATTCGCGGCGGATATATTTTTTTCGGGCACGCCTGCATCTTTCAATTGCCAGCGATTGGCCGCGATCAAATCCAGATTCACCGTGGGCAGCGGCGGATCGTGTCCCGGCGGAGTCATCAGCAGCCACTTCAGCGGATTTGGCGCGTCGTCATCGATCACTCGTTCGTAGGGACCATCAAACCATTCGCGCGCTTCGCCGAATTGCGAGGCGAATTGTTTTGCGACATCGCTGCCCACTTCGTAGCTGCATTGGCCGATGGCCGGGCCAATCGCGGCGAGAATATCCGCGGGCTTGCGTGCCAAATTCCATCTGCATTCTGCCAATTGTTTTCGCGACAATGCGGGCGACTGTGCCTCGCCAGCCCGCGTGAATTGCGGCGATCGCGCGACCGCGTTTGTCGGCCAGCAAAATTGGGACGCAGTCGGCTGTTTGCACCGAGAGCAAGAGGCCCGGCGTATTGGTGATAAGCGCGTCACCGCGCAATGCTTCTTGTGGGAACGCAATCGATTCGGTGAATTACATCCGAATGAATTTGTTTCAGCGCGACCATTTGCATTTTGTCTGCGCCCAGCGCTGCTGCAAATGACTTTGCGATTTTTCTCGACGGCTGCGCGCTTGTCCCAGTCTGTGAATCCTAAATTCAGCGCGCTCTCTTTCCCCAATTTACTTGCGCCGCCGATGCGAGTGGAAAATCCGTGTACGATTCGCGGAATTGTTTCGAGCGCGCGTGCTTCCAACAGTTGCACTCCGCCGCTGCGCTCCCATTTCCATCCTGCGGGTGCGGGCGTAGCCACTCGCCGCTGCGCAATTTTGCGCGGAGTTTTACGCTTTTGTTCTCGTTCTTTTCATTGCAATCGTTTCGCGCCGGACATCTTATCAGCCTGCGCAGTAACAGCCAGCCGCCTCTCGCGTATAATTCACCCGCAGGATTTCTCTCACAAAATGATTGTCGGACTCGGCATCGACATTTCTGAAGTGGACCGCATCGAAGCGGCGATTACGCGCCACGGCGAGCGGTTTCTGAATCGCGTTTATACACCTTCGGAAATCGCGTACTGCGAAAAATATAAAAATCGGTTCGAACGATACGCCGGCCGCTTTGCCGCAAAAGAAGCGGGAATGAAAGCTCTGGGCACCGGCTGGCGGCGCGGCGTGCGCTGGATCGATTTTGAAGTTGTGCGGCTTGCCAGCGGTCGGCCAACTTTGAAATTACACGGGCGCGCGCAGGAATTCGCCGCGCGTCTCGGCGTCGCCAACATTTCGCTGAGCATCACCCATAGCGCCAACACTGCTCTGGCGCAGGTGATTTTCGAAGCTTGAGCTGCTAACAGGCCGCGCAATCATTCGTCCGTTCTCAACCGCGAGCGCTTCCACATCCAGCCACTGATTCGCGGGCCAGGAACCTTCCACGAGAAGATCGAGATAGTTGGAGGAAATTGCGCGCGTTCGCGCGGACGCGCTCGATTTCTTGCGCGTTTCCAAACTTAGAACACGCATTTGTTTTCCGATTTGCGCGGCGCAGAATGCGGATTTCTTTTTTTCGCCGAGTGCGCGCAATTCGCTAGCGCGTTCGTGAATCTCTCGCGGAGCAACCTGCTCGCCAAGATTTTCGGCTCCGGTTCCCGGTCGCGCCGAAAATGAAAACACGTGCAGATAACTGAGCGGAAGGCGCTCGATGAATTCCAGCGTTGCGTGATGATCTTCTTCCGTTTCTCCTGGAAATCCTGCGATTACATCGGCGCCAATCGCGGCATCGGGAAGCATTTTGTGAATTAATTCCACGTGCTCCGCGTAATGCGCGGCGCGATACCAGCGATGCATGGCCGACAGAATTTTGTCCGAGCCTGATTGAAGCGGCATGTGGAAATGCCGCGCAATTCGATCGGTGCCCGCAATTACTTCGGTCATGTCTTCGGTCACGTCCATCGGTTCAATCGAACTGATGCGCAGGCGCGCAAGTTTTGTTTCTTCCACCACCCGCCCCAACAGCTCCACTAATTCCACGCGCGGCGAAAGATCGCGTCCATAACTTCCCAAATTAATTCCGCTGAGAACAATTTCCTGCGCGCCTTCGCGCACAACGGCGCGAATTGCATCAACAATCGCTTCGGGAGCCATGCTTCTGCTGCGGCCGCGCACGGATGGAATCACGCAATATGCGCAGCGATTGTTGCAGCCATCTTGAATTTTCAGCGTAGGGCGCGTGTGGCCGAGCCCGCGAAACGGCGCGTCGCTTGCCGCAATATCCCAGTACCGGAATTTTTCTTCGAAAATATCTGAGACAAAAACATTCGCGCCAGAAGTCTGTGCTGTGCCAACTAATTTTTCCAACGGAACAATGTAGGATTCATCTGCCCGGCTTTCACCGCCGCCGCAAACAAGTTGCGCGATTTGCGTGCGATGCGAATTCCCCACCACCCATTTCACGCCCGCAATTTCCGAGAGTTCTTCCGGCGCGCGCTGCGCGTAACATCCGGTAACCAGGATTCGCGCGGCAGGATTCTGCTTGGCAATCGTGGCAATTGTTTGCCTCGCCTGCAAATCCGCCGCGGCGGTAACGGTGCATGTGTTGATCACCACGATTTCGGCGCCGCCATTTTCTTTCGCACGCACACCACCGCCGCGAAGCAAATCCGCTTCGATCGCGGCGGCATCCGCCTGCGTGGCGCGGCATCCGAAATTTATGATTTGAAACGTACCCATCGACTTCCCTTTCCTGGCTCCTCAACAGCGCCTGTTTCTAATTCCATTCGTTCGCAAGCCAGCCAGTCTAGCACTCGGCGAAAGCCCATTCGAATACGCACCTCAGCGACGCCAAATTACTTCCATTCTCCTTAATATTCTCCTTGACATCAATTTTCGAATATGAGACAATCCTTACTAGGGAAGAACCACATCCCGCGCCTACTCAGCGCGGGTTTTGCTTTTTAGGGGCATCCGTGTCGCAAGCTCTCGCGCCAACTCCGAAAACGATCTTTAGGGGATCTAAGGCGACTTCCTTCGCGATTCGGGAAGGCCCCCACCCCCCTACTTTCGCGTAAATGCAGATTCTAAAGGACTTAAACGGCACTCCTCCCGTAACTGCAGATATAATTAGACTTAGCGAAAAAGTCGGGCAGGCAACGGCAGAGCCGGCGGCACAAGAAAGCGCCGGCTGGAGTCTGTCGCTCCCGAGAGCTACAAGCGCATTATTCGTTGCGCAGGGCAGTGATGGGATCGATGCGCGTGGCTTTCCACGCGGGCACGTAGCTGGCGGCGACGGCGACGCTCAGCAGCAACGCGGCGACAGCGGCGAGCGTTAGCGGATCGCCGGGCTGCACGCTTGGGACAATATGGATCAGCAATTGGTTTACGCCGATGGCGCAGAGGAGACCGATGGCTGCACCAATTGCCGCGAGGCCGAGTCCCTGACGAAGCACGAGGCCGAGCACCGAAGATCTGCCTGCGCCGAGAGCGATGCGGATTCCGATTTCGTGGGAGCGCTGCGCTGCGGTGTAGGAGACGACGCCATAGAGTCCGACTGCTGCGAGGATGAGCGCGAGCGACGCGAAGATTCCGAGCGTCCAGGTATAAACGCTTGGTTCGGCGAGCGATGCGGAGAGAACTTCGTCCATCGTTTGCACGCGCGCCACGGGCACTCCGGGATCGACAGACGCGGCGATCGCTTTGATGGTGCTTGCTGAATCCGATGGTTTGCCGGTGGTGCGGATCACAACCGTCAAATCCGGCCAGTCTGGCGCGCGCTGCATGTAGTTGAGAAAAATTTCAGATTTGGGCGCTTCGCCAAGATCACTTTCGCGCACGTCGCCTGTAATTCCCACGATTGTGAGAACCACGGTTTTGTTTCCGGCGATATCGATGCCGATCTGTTTTCCGAGAGGATTTTCACCAGACCAAAATTCTTTTGCCGCGGCGGAATTGACGACGATGGCGTTCGGCGTGGCATCTGAATCCGCACTGGTAAATTCACGGCCGGCGCGGATGGGGATTCCCATGGTGCGAAAATAATTAGCGCTC
This sequence comes from uncultured Acidobacteriota bacterium, assembly GCA_963785395.1. Lineage (GTDB taxonomy): Bacteria > Acidobacteriota > Terriglobia > Acidiferrales > UBA7541 > DASTCZ01. The sequence goes on from CAWAVH010000007.1 coordinate 165,963, forward strand.
ACAATATTGAAAGCGGATTGGAATTGAGTTCCGGGCTCGGGATCGGGCTTGCCGATGATGTGAAAGCCCAGGCCGTCTGAGCCGCCGTGAAGCGGCAAGTCAGCAACGAGGGCGGCGGCGCGGACTCCAGGCGCCCCATTCATGCGGTCCATAATATTTTGGAAGAAATTGATGCGCTGCGCGTCCGCGGTGAATCGAGCTTTGGGAATCCAGAAATCGAGGGTCAATAAATTTTCGGCGGAAAATCCAGGAGCCGTCGTGCGCATCACGAACAAACTTTTCAGCAGCACGCCGGCGCTGGCAAGCAGGATCAGCGCGAGCGCGGTTTCAGCAATCACGAATGCCGCGCGCGTGCGGTGACCGCGGACTCCGGAACTTGCGGAGCGGCTATTCTCGCGGAGCGAATCATTCACGTCTGTGGACGCGGCTCCAAATGCAGGCACGATGCCAAATAAAATTCCTGTCAAAAGAGAAAGTGCAAACGTAAATGCCATCACCCATGCGTCTGTATGCGTGCCTGCGATGCGCGGAACCGGTAGTTTCTTCGCGATCGAAGCGGCGAGCAATTTCGAGCACCAGTTCGACGCTACCAGACCCACCGCGCCGCCGCACAGCGCGATCAAGATACTTTCGGTGAGAACTTGGCGCAGCAATCGCACGCGGCTCGCGCCTAGCGCGGAGCGCACCGCCAATTCTTTTTGACGAGTCGCGCCGCGAGCGAGCATTAAATTGGCCACGTTGCTGCAGGCGATTAGCAGAACCAGAGCGACAACGCCGAGAAAAATAAAAAGACCCGCACGGATCGGGCCGGCCACCGCATCCACCAAATACGAAACGGCCGCACCGGTTTTCGCAGGTTTTTTGGAATATTGAGCAGCAAGACGCCGTACGATGATGTTCATTTCTGCGTTCGACTGCGAAAGTGTGACGCCGGCGTTGAGCCGCGCAACTACGCTGAGATAGCCGTGATTGCGGTTGGTGTCGCGAATCAGCGGCACATAAATTTGCTCGGGTTCGCCGGGAGAAAACCGAAAACCTTCGGGCATAATTCCGACGACGGTGTAATTGTCGGGACCCGCTCCAGTGTCCACTCGGATATTTTTTCCGAGCGCGTCGGTACTTCCAGCGAGATTCGTTTTCCAGAAGGAGTCGCTCAAGATGACGACGTGGGGAGCGCCGGGCTCGCCCTCATTTTCGAAAAATGTTCTGCCGATCGCGGGTTGTGCGCCAAGCGTTTGAAAAAGATTGGGCGTCGCGCGCACTCCGATAACGAGCTTTGCCTCTTCGCCAGTGGAGACTGTTAGCGTCCGCACGGTAAATGCAGACATCGAGCTGAAACTTCGGCTTTGCGCTCTCGCGTCGGCGTAATCCGGATAGGAGCCAACGGTATTCAGGTTGCACGTTGGATTCGTGGTTTCGCAGATCAACACGAGGCGCTTCGAATCGGGGAATGGGAGAGGCCGCAGAAGCACGGCATTCACTACGCTAAAAATTGCGGAATTCGCGCCAATGCCGAGAGCGAGAGTCAGAACGCACACCGCGGTGAAGCCGGGATTTTTTCGGAGAGAGCGAACTCCGAATCGCAAATCCTGCCAGAGCTGATCGAGCCAGAGGGTTCCGCGAGCATCGCGGCATTCTTCTTTGGCGAGACCTACGCTGCCAAATTCGCGAAGAGCTGCGTTGCGCGCATCGGCGCGATTCATTCCAGCGGCAATGTGCGCCTCGGTGCGGCGCTCGAGATCGAATTGCATTTCGGCGTCGAGTTCACTTTCCGCGCGATTGCCGCGGAAGATGGAGCGCAGTCGTTGCCACAGAGTTTTCGAGGTTGCCATGTCGTCTCTCTCTTTGTGTGCCATTCGCAATAATTATTCGTGCCGCAGCGCGATGATGGGATCCACGTGCGTTGCGCGCCGCGCGGGAACGTAGCAAGCGAGCAAAGCCGTGAACGCCATCACTAAAGTCACTCCAGCAAATGTTGCGGGATCGCGCGGCGTCACGCCATAAAGCAGGGTCGCCATCAGGCGAGTGACGCCCCACGCTCCACAAAGTCCGATCGCTGCGCCGATCGTGGCGAGTTTCAATCCGTGGCGCAGCACGAGCCCGAGAATGTCTGCGCGTTGTGCGCCGAGAGCCATTCGCACGCCGATGTCGTGCATTTGTTGCGTCACGGTGTAGGCGAGCACGCCGTAAATTCCGACGAGCGCCAGCAGCAACGCGACGCTCGCGTAAATTCCAACGAGTGTCGCGTTGAATTTTTGCGGCGCGACATTTGCCGCGATATCGCTCGCCATCGTGTGAAGGCGGCCCACCGCGAGCGAAGAATCGAGAGTGTGAATCTGATCCGCGACGGCGGAACCCACGGCCTTCGGATCTCCTTGCGTTCGCACGCTGAGCGTGAGCCAGCGCAATTCGCCGGTGACACTATCTTCCAATCGAAAGTCGCGCTTCCTGTAGATACGGCGTGTACACATGCGGTTCGGGTTTTGCGGCGAGCGATCGATCGGGTACGTCGCCCACAATTCCCACGATCGTTGTCCAGGGCGCGTCGGCGCCTTCCAATCGCACTCGGTTGCCGATTGCGTCGCCAGTTGGCCACACGGTTCGCGCGAGGTTTTCGCTGATTACGGCGACTCGTTGCGTGTTCGATTGATCTTCGGCGGAAATTCCGCGTCCGCGAATTATCGGGATGCCCATGGTCCGCAGGTAATCGCCCAGGACCCACGTGCGTTTCACCGCGGGGAAATTGGCGTTGCCTTCTTTCGCGCCTTCCACGGTCATCGAGTCTGTCTCAATCGAGTTAAGCGGCAGGTCGTTGGTGACGCCGGCGGAAATTACGCCCGGCAGTTGCGTGGCCTTCGCGATGGCTTGCTCGTAGAACGAGCGAATCTGCGCGGCTTTTGGATAGGCCTGCGCGGGCAGCGGAATGCTCATGACGAGGACGTGCTGCGGCTCGAATCCTGGATTTGTCGCCAGGAGTTTAGAAAACGAGCGAAGGAGAAGGCCTGCGCCGGTCATCAAGATCAACGCCAGCGCGAATTCCGCCACGATAAAAGAATTTTGCAAGCGGTGGCGCGCGCCGCTGATGGAGCCGCTGCGGCCGCCTTCCTGCAGCGCGCTTTGCGTTTTGTTTCGAGTTGCTTCGAAAGCTGGAGCGAGGCCGAACAGCAACGCCGAGCCAATTGCAACGGCGAGAGTAAAAATCAAAACGCGCGCATCGACCGAGACTTTCGGCAGCGAAATGCTGGAGGGCAGGAAAGTGAGCAGAACGTTTTTGCACCAGATTGCGAGAGCGAGTCCCGCGCCTGCTCCCGCCGCGGCGAGCACAAAACTTTCAGTGAACAATTGCATCACCAGACGCCCGCGCCCCGCGCCAAGCGCGGCACGGATTGCAATTTCGCGGCTGCGTCCCGATGCGCGCGCGAGCAGCAGCAGCGCCACGTTTGCGCAGGCGATCAAAAGGACGAGCCCGACCGCAACTTGCAGCATAAGAAGCAGCGGCTTTATTTCTTTCACTGTATCGCCCTGCATAGGAGCGATGGAAAGGTTCAGCGTGGGATTGTGAAACGCCTGCAACAATTGCGCGGGATATCCCGCCTTAATTCGCGCCGCGAGAGCGTTCGCTTCCGCTTGCGCGGCAGCGGAACTAACGCCGGGCTTCAACCGCCCGATTGTGTCGTTGTTGAATCCTCTTCCGAATCCGTTCAACTCATCTGGAGTGAACGCGGTGGGCACCCATACTGCGGCGGGCGAATTGGAACCCATCATCCCCGGCAAAGGAAATCGGAAATCGCGAGGCAGTACTCCAACAACCGTGTATGGAGATCGGTCGAGGTCGATCGTCTTGCCGATCGCATCGGGAGCGCCTCCGAATTTGCTTTGCCATTGCGCGTGGCTGAGGATCACGACGTTGTGTCCCGGCGAGTCTTCGTCTCGTGTGAAGGTGCGGCCGATGACCGGCTGCACGCCGAGAACGTCAAACAAATTCCACGAGCCGCGTGCGCCGATCACGCGTTCGGGAGTGCCGGCGCCGGAGATTTCAAAACCTTTATTGAGAAATGAAGCGGTGGCTTCGAAGGATTGCTGCGAGGACTGAAAAAGCTGCAAATCCGGCGCGGAGAAATTCATTTTCGGAAAACCGAGATCCGGAATTCCTTCGAACACGAACATCAGTTTGCTCGAATCTGCGAATGGCAGCGGACGAATCAGGACGGCGTTGACCACGCTGAAAATCGCGGTGTTCGCGCCGATGCCAAGCGCGAGCGTCAGGATCGCGACGGCGGTGAAACCGGGACGCCGCAGCAGGCCGCGAAGCCCGTAGCGAATATCCTGGAATAAATTTTCGAAGAATCGCGTGCGGCGGGTGTCGCGGCATTCTTCTTTCGCGAGAGTGACATTGCCAAATTCTTTCATTGCGCGATACCTCGCTTCGTCGGACTTCATGCCTGCTGCCACGTATGCGCGGGTGCGCTCTTCGAGATCGAAATGCATTTCGGCGTCGAGTTCTTGCTCGTCGCGGGTGCGGCGAAAAACATCTCGAAAGCTGCTGCGAATTTTTTGGTTCCACCCGTTCGTCATTTTCTTGTTCTCGTTCTCGTTCGTGCTGCGGCAGCGTTGGCTATGCCGTTTCCAAAATTAGGCGAATCGCTTCAGACAATCGCTCCCAGTTTGTTTCTTCCACTTCGAGCCGTTTTTTTCCGGACGTGGTGAGGCGATAAAATTTCGCGCGGCGATTATTTTCAGATTCGCCCCAATCGGATGCGATCCAGCCGCGATGCTCCAATCGGTGAAGCGCGGGATACAAAGAACCCTGGCGTACTTGCAGGGCCTCGCGCGAAATTTGCTGGATGCGCAGCGAAACTCCGTAGCCGTGCTGCGGGCCGAGAGCGAGCGTTTTCAAGATAAGCAGATCGAGCGTGCCTTGCAGCAGTTCCTGATTCAGCGGGCTCATTGGATAGGGTTCCCTCTCTTTCCTAGACGTTCGACAGGGAGATAAAGTTCCCCTGTCGAACGTCTAGGAGGAAGAAATTTGGCCCAGCCCGGCATTTTGGCCAGACACACTGTAACGGCCGCGACTTGGGGCTGTTGCGGGTTGCGCCGCGGTTGGCCTACGATGAGGCACTCGAATGCAGCCAGGAACCATCGTTTCCCATTACCGAATTCTCGAGCCGCTGGGCTCGGGCGGCATGGGAATGATCTACAAAGCGGAGGATACGCGGCTCGGCAGGCAGGTCGCGCTGAAATTTCTTTCCACGGAACTGGAGCGCGATCCCGCGGCGCTCGAGCGATTTGATCGCGAAGCTCGCGCTGCATCCGCGCTGAATCATCCCGGGATTTGCACGATTCACGATATCGGCGAAACGGGAGAAGGCGCGGAGCGGCGGCCATTTCTGGTGATGGAGTTGCTCGAAGGGCAAACGCTTCGCGAACGCATCAATGCAGGGGCATTTTCGTTCGACGCGCTTCTGGATATCGCGATTCAGATTTCTGATGCGCTAGACGCGGCGCATTCTCGCGGAATTATTCACCGTGACATCAAGCCCGCGAATATTTTTATTACCGCGCGAGGGCAAGCAAAAATTTTGGATTTCGGCCTTGCGAAACAAACTGTCGCGCGAGCTCCTGGACAGATCGCGGGCGGTGCGGCAGGCGCAACCGTAACGCAGCTTGGCTCGGATAATCTCACCACGCCGGGCGCGACGATGGGCACGTTCGCTTACATGTCGCCCGAACAGGCAAGCGGCGAAGAGCTTGACGCGCGCACCGATATTTTCAGTTTTGGGTGTGTGCTGTATGAAATGGCGACTTCGCGGCCACCATTCAGTGGCGCGACTCCGGCGCTGGTGTTCGACGCGATTTTTCACAGCGAGCCGCGGCCGCCCTCGGCGGCGAATTCCACGCTGCCGCCGAAGTTTGATGAGATTGTTGCGAAATCGCTCGAAAAAGATCGCGAGCTGCGCTACCAGAGCGCGGCGGAACTTCGCGCCGATTTGAAACGATTGAAGCGCGACGCGGATTCCGCGCGCGGCGCAGCGTCGTCGAGAAATTTCGCTCAGGCCCGGAGCGATTCCGCAGTGCACGCTGCAGCGGCACAGCAATCGTCGGGACGCACTGAACCATTTGTGCGATCCGCAGACAGCGCGCCGGCGCGCGCGGAATCACCGTCAGCGATTGTCAGGGCTAGACGTTCTCCGGTAGCGACGCTAGTGATATTCGGTTTTTTGCTTTCGGCAATTGGGCTGGCAATTTGGCTGCTGCGCTCGGGATTTCTTCACCACGCGCCGACAACAGTTACAGACATGACCGTGGCGCCGCTCACCTCCAGCGGCAACATTTCGCATGCTGTGATTTCGGCCGACGGAAAATGGGTTGCGTATTCGATGGACGAAAGTTCGGGCTATTCGCTAGGAATCCGGCAGGTGGCTACAAACAGCACGATTCAAGTTGCGGTGCCCGCGGGCGGAAACATCAAGGGCATCACTTTTTCGCGCGACGGAAATTATCTTTATTTCGTGCGCATGGTCAACACCATGTACAGCGCGCTGTATGCTGCTCCAACTCTGGGCGGAACTCCGCGGCAATTGATCGCGAATGTAGATAGCGCGGTGACGTTTTCGCCCGATGGAAAACAGATGGCCTTTGTTCGTCAAAACCTTCCGGACGACAGCATGGTGGTGATCGCGAATTCGGATGGCAGCGGCGAGCGAGTGCTTGCGAAACATCCGTTCAGCAAACCGTTTTCAGTGACGTGCCTGGAATGGTCGCCCGACGGAAAGAAATTAGCGACGACGGTTGCATCGTCATTCCAGTCACCCGATGCCACGCTCGAGATGGTAGACGTCACGACAGGAGCGGAAACAGCGGTAGCCGGCAGCAAAGCCGCGTACGGAAACAAAATGGCATGGCTTCCCGATGGCAGTGGGTTAATCGTGGTGCGCACCGCGGGAAACGCGGCGAGCAGAAATTTTCAATTGGGGTTCGCAGCGTATCCCAGCGGAAATTTTACGCGCATCACAAACGATTTGAATGATTACACGGAGCCAAGTCTCAGCGCAGACGGAACCCAACTGCTGGCGCGGGAGCGAGTGCGGCGCTCAAGTTTGTGGGTGGGCGCCTATCACGCAGGCGCAGCAACTTCGGCCGGAGCTTCCACCGGAAGTTCGGACGAGCGATATATTCCGCCCACGTTCGGAGCAAATCAAGGTTACGGCGGAGTCTCGTGGACTCCGAAGGGACAAATTTTCTACACATATTCCGCCGGTGGCTTGCAGAAATTCGCGCTGATCGCGCCCGATGGCTCGAGTTCGCGTGAGGTGGCGCTGGGTATCGACGGATTTTTTACGGGACCTTCGGTGTGCAGCGACGGCGATCACGTCGCGTTTGTGCGCGCCGATGGCACCGGGTACAGCATCTGGTCGGCGGATCTTGATGGCAGCCAGTTCACGCAAGTGACGCATGGCCCGTTGGATTTGCACCCCACATGCGCGGCGGATAACGATACGGTTTATTTCGATACGCGGGCGCAAAGCCTCTCGCGCGTGATGGCCGTGCCGGTGCATGGCGGCGAGGCGAAACAACTCAGCGCTGGGCCGGGAGTTTTCTGGATGTCGAATCCAGTGGGTTCTCCGGATAAGCAATCGGTAGCAACGCTTTATGCAACGCAAGACGTGCAGGAGTATTCGCTGGCGATCGTTTCGGCGAAAGACGGAACAATTACAGATCACTACTCGCCGCAGCCGAAGCTCGCGGCGTCGAATGGGGAATCTACTTCGTTTGCGTGGACGCCGGATGGCCGCGGAATTCTTTACGTTGCATTTCAAGATGGCGTGGGAAATTTGTGGCTGCAACCGCTTACGCCGGGCGCGGAGAAAAAACCGGCGGCAAAACAGCTGACGCATTTCGCCTCGGAAAATATCTGGGCGTTTGCGATTTCGCGCGATGCAAAGCAAATCGCGTATGCGCGCGGCCGCGTTTCCACGGATGCGGTGCTGTTCAACCATTTCCATTAGAGATCTTTCGAATCTAATTCAGACCGACGGGCTCGCACCGGAACGAAAGCGATTCCATTTCCAGCCGTAACATTGTTTCTTGCACGGGCGTCATACAGTTGAACGAGGTCAACGATGTTTACCTTTCTCCACGATTTGAAATTCGCGGCGCGCCAGCTGATTCGTCACGGCGGCTATACGATTATTTCAATTCTCACGCTCGCGCTCGGACTCGGAGCGAACGCGGCAATATTCAGCGTGGTGAACGCATTCCTGCTGAAGCCGCTGCCGTACGCGAATCCAACGCAACTTGTGCAGGTGTGGGGCACGACCAAGGGCGGCGGTCTTGGGACGGCATCGATTCCCGATTGGACCGATTGGCGGCAGCAAGCAAATTTGTTCCAGGATTTCGCGATCTACCAGAGCCGGAGTTTCAATCTCGATAGCGGCGCAAATCCCGAGCACGTCAGCGGGCGCGAAGTTTCGGGGAATTTTTTCGATGTGATGGGTACACGTCCAACTCTCGGGCGCACCTTCGCGCCTGGCGAGGACACAGCGGGACGCCAGCAAGTTGCGGTGCTGAGCGATGCGCTGTGGCGCAGACTCGGAGCAAATCCCGCGATTGGCGGAACGAAAATTAGTTTGAACGATCAGCCATACACCGTGATCGGAGTGATGCCGCCAAATTTTAAATTTCCATCCGCGACGGCGGAAGTGTGGGCTCCGCTGGTTCCCGATCCGAAATTCGCGGTTTCGCGGGGAAACAACCAATATTTCTGCGTCGCGCGAATGAAAACCGGAGTGAAGATGGAATCCGCGCAATCGCAGATGACCACGATTTCCGCGCGAATTTCAAAACAATATCCGGATTCGAATGCCAACCGTTCGGTGGTGCTGGTGTCGCTGCAGCGGCAACTGGCGGGACCTGTTCGGCAAAGCTTGCTGGTGCTGCTTGCGGCGGTGGGATTTGTTTTTCTGATTGCGTGCGTCAACGTGGTGAATTTGAATCTCACGCGAACAGCGTCGCGACAGCGCGAGATAGCCGTGCGGCGCGCGATGGGAGCGAGCGGCGCGCGATTGTTCCGGCAATTTATCACCGAAAGTATTTTGCTCACGCTGGTGGGAAGCGCGGTGGGATGGCTGCTCGCGCAATGGGTGGTGCAGATTCTTGTAGCGGCAAATCAAAGTCCATTGCCCACGTATACGGAAGTGAATCCCGATGCGCGCGTTTTTGGATTCGAACTAATTCTTGCGCTCATCGCGGCACTAGCGCTTGCTACGGCAACCGCATGGAAAGCGACGCGCGTAAACGTGCAGCAAACGTTGAAAGAGGGTGGACGCGCCATAACAGCCGGACGCGCGCACCAACGCACCAGCAAAATTTTGGTGGTGGTGGAAGTTGCAGCGTCTGTGGTGCTGCTCGCGGGCGCGGGTTTGATGCTGCGAACATTTGCGAGCTTGCGAAAAGTGGACACCGGATTTCCAACTCCCGAGCGCGTGCTGACGATGGCGGTCTCGCTGCCGGATGCGAAGTATGCGTCTGTGGGTTCGAGCCTGCGATTCCTGCAGCCCGCGCGGGCAAGAATTGAAGCCATTCCCGGAGTCACGGCAGTGGGAGCGATTAATTTTCTGCCGGTGCAAGCGTGGGGAATAAACGGCGATTTCGAAATTGTTGGGCATCTATATCCCGATCCCGCGAACAATCCCGGCGCCGAACTTCGCGCTGTTGACGGAGATTTTTATCGCGCGATGGGATTGCCGCTGCTGCAGGGGCGGAGTTTCACCGCGAGCGATACAAAAGATTCGGAATTTGTCGCGATCATCAATCAGCGGGCCGCTTTGGATTACTGGCCAAAGCAAGATCCGATCGGCTCGCACATCCACCTGAGCGGAGACAAGTCTCCGATTTATACAATCGTGGGAGTGGTGCGAGACAGCACGCAGCCCGGCCCCAGCGGACATGTGCAGCCGGAAATCGATGTGCCGTTTTCGCAATGGCCGAATACATGGCCGGATTTCACGAGATCATTCAGCATCGTAGTGCGCACAGCTTCAAGCAGCACTGCGCTCGCAGAAACTGTGCGCCACGCGATTCAGGAAGTGGATTCGCGTCAGCCGGTGTATCTGGTGATGACGATGGCGCAGGTGCTCGACGAATCGACAGCGAACACTCAATTCAACGCATTTTTTCTGGCCGTTTTTGCGGCGGTGGCGCTGGTGCTGGCGGCAATCGGAATTTACGGCGTGCTGAGTTACGGAGTACGGCAGCGCACGCACGAAATCGGAGTGCGCATGGCGCTGGGCGCCGACCCCGTGGGCGTTCTGCGCATGGTGATTGGTGAAGGGCTGCTGCTGAATTTGATTGGGCTGGTGCTGGGGCTGGCGGGGTCGCTGTATCTCACGCGATTTCTCACCTCACTTTTATTTGGCGTGAAGGCGACAGATATTGAGACATTCGCCGCGGTTGCCGTGGTGCTCACCTTCGTGGTGATGCTAGCGTGCTACATCCCCGCGCGGCGCGCGATGAAAGTGGATCCAATGGTCGCGCTTCGTTACGAATAATTTTCACCTTCAATTGAAAACTCTTTTGCAAACTAGATAGCGTCGGCTGGCGCAGCGGGGATATGATTCCTCGTTTCCTGCACTCTGCGCAATTTTTGCTGCGTCAAATTCTGGGAGATGGAATGTACTACGCCTTGATAGTCGTGATGGGGCTCGTTGTTGGAGTGCTGGTCGGGCTGATGGGAATCGGCGGCGGAGTAGTGCTGGTGCCCGCGATGGTTCACTTATTGGGAATGGACCAGCATCTGGCGCAGGGCACATCGCTTTTTCTGCAACTGCCGCCGCTAGGCATCGGCGCGCTGATGATTTACTGGCGCAAGAAGCAAGTGGATTTCGCGGCCGGAACGGTGTGCGTTCTGGGAATTTTGTTCGGTGGATTTTTCGGCAGCCGGGTAGCCATCGCCATGAATTCGCGCGACCTGCGCGGAGCATTCGGCACGTTCGTAATTGTTTCGGCGATCTTGCTCTGGTGGAAATCGCGGCCGCAGCGCGGGACGGTATTGCCGACGGGGCAGAAATAGCGGATGGCGATCCACACAAAATCGATGAACATGCCGCAGTGGTTGCGGCTCTCACTGATTTTTCTCGCTGCATGCCTGGTGGGAATTTGTTCTGGGCTGTTTGGTGTGGGAGGCGGAGTGATTCTGGTTCCGCTCCTCGCGCTGCTTTTTGGATATGAGCAACACGTGGCGCAAGGAACCAGTCTGATCGCGCTGGTACCGCCGACCGGATTGCTCGCGTTCATTAATTATTCTCACGCGCACGAAGTGAGCTGGACGGTAGGGTTGCTGATCATGCCGGGAGTTTTTCTCGGCGGATTGTATGGAAGCCGCCTTGCACAAAAACTTTCGCCGCGGCATATGCGGCGGGTATTCGCAGGATTTTTATTTGCGCTGGGGATTTGGCAGATTACTTCCGCCTGGTTTTCTCGCGGCAATTGAATTTGCCAAGGTGCTTCGCGTTGCCGTTGTAAGCCCGGTGCTATATTCTTTTCAAATAAATGGTTGACGTTCACTGCCACATTTTGTACGGCCTCGATGACGGCGCGAAATCGCTGGACGAGTCCGTGCAAATGGCCGAGATGGCGATCGCAGATGGCATCACTCATGTCATTGGGACTCCGCATTCGAATTCGGAATACGTCTTTCGTCCAGAATTAATTCGAGAACGTTGCGCCGAAATTCAGGCGCGAGTGGAAGGGCGGTTGCAACTCGCGACCGGCTGCGACTTCCACATGAGCATCGAGAATTTGCGCGACGTGAAGAATAACGCGACGAAATACACACTGAATCAGAAAAGTTATTTGCTGGTGGAGTTCGCGGATTTTTCGATTCCGCCGAATGCCGACGAAGCTCTTCACGCGCTGCGATTGCAAGGGCTGCATCCGATCATTACTCATCCGGAGCGCAACGGATTGATTGTGCATCAGCCGGAAAAAATGTGGCGATGGATGCGGCAGGGATGCTACGTGCAAATCACGGCGCAATCGCTGACGGGAAAATTCGGGCGCGAAGCGCAAAAGTGCGCGGAAAAATGGCTCGAAGAAGATCGCATACATTTTTTCGCGAGCGACGCGCACAACACGAAAAGCCGTCCGCTGAAATTGCGTGAAGCGTACGACATTGTTGTAAAAAAACGCGGCGAGGAAATTGCTCGCGCGTTATTCGTGGAAAATCCGCTTGCCGCATTTGAAGGACGGCCGCTGCCGTATCTTCCCGATCCACCGGCCGATAGCGCTGCTTCCGGCGGATATAAAAAGCGCAAACGCTTTTTATTTTTTTAGCCGCAGCGCGCTGAAAAATCGCGGGGTGTTAATCGAAGAGTTCGAGAATTTCTTCGTAGCGTTTGAACGGAGCAATTAAATAAGCGCCGGCCAATTCCGTGCGCGCCCAGGCCAACATTTTTCTCGCGAGAGCGAATCCACGATCGCGCGCGGAAGCTCCAGCAGATTCCATTTCTTTTAGCACCGGCTCTGGAATCACGATGCCCGGAACTTCGTTATTCAATCGCAGCGCTTGTTTGTAACTGGTCAGCGGCCAAACGCCCAGCAACACTGGAATTGGACAGCGGCCCGCCGAGTCGCTTCAGAAAATCGTGCCAATGTTGCGGATCGAAAAGAGGCTGCGTCATCGCGAAATGCGCGCCGCCTTCGACTTTTGTGTGGAAGCGCTCGATTTCGTAATCCAGATCTTCAGCCAGCGGATTCAGCGCAACGCCGATCGTGAAATTTGTTGCGCCGCCCAAAGTTTTTCCGGACCAATCCATTCCCTGATTTAGTTTCGCCAGAACTTTTACCAGATCCAATCGAGTCCACTTCAAAAACTCCGCTCACTTCCGGATAATCGCCGACCGATGGAGGATCGCCAGTAACCGCCAAAAATTTCGCACGCCGCCGACCGTCCACGCGCCGAGCAGCGAAGCTTGCAGGCCAATTAAATTTAGATCGCGCGTGGTCAGATGCGGAATCGTTTCCACGCCGCGCGATTCAAGTGCCGCCGGCCACCATCAACGCGTCCATGCCAACGCGCGCCATCGCGCCGCTGTTGATGTCAATCGCGTCCACTTTTCCGCTGGCCAGAACGTTGTCCACTTGCTCGTAAATTCGATCGAGCGCGATGCCTTTTGGCGGATCGATTTCAACGGACGACGACAAATTTCTTCTGCTGGATTTTTTTCCAGATGCCGCTTTCCGGTTCGCGTTTCGCGATGCTCAGCGGTGCTTCATCGACGGCTGCTATTTTACGGACGCGACGCGCGGCGCAGCGCTGGGCGCAAGATTTTTCACCGCCTCAGCCATCGCGCGAATATGTTCGGGAGTTGTTCCGCAGCATCCGCCCAGAAATTCGCACGCCGAGCGCAGCGGCATCCTGCGCGAAGTGCGCGAAATATTCCGGCGACGATCTTGGATAAACGGTGCGGTCGCCCATGCGGCGCGGAAGTCCGACATTCGGCATCGCGCTGCGCGGAATCGCGCCAGTTCCGCGCGAAAGTTCTTCGAGTAATCGGCAAAAGCGATTGCGGGCCGAGCGTGCAATTGCTGCCGATCACTTGAACATTTGCGGCGCCAGTCGAATTGCAGCATCAGCGGGACGAGTGCCGCCCGAAGCTGTGCCTTCTTCGGAAAAAGTCATTTGCGCGACGATCGGCAAATTCGAAAACGAGCGAATCGCTTCGATGGCGGCGAGAAGTTCTTCGATATCGGAAAAAGTTTCGAGCAAGAAATAAATCCACGCCGCGTTCTTCCAGCGCTTGCGCTTGTTCGTGAAAATGCGGCGCGAAGTTCTTCGCGCGGAAATTTCGTTCATGTGGCGCGAAACTCCCGAAGGGCCGATCGATCCGGCGATCATCACTTCGTGATGCGCGCCTTCGCGAGCTTCGCGCGCGATTTTCACTCCGCCTTGATTGATGCGCGAACGACTTGATCGCGCCAAGTCCGGAAGCGAGTGAGCTTCAAACGGTTCGCGCCAAAAGTATTTGTCTCGATTAGTTGCGCGCCGGCTTGAATGTAAGCGCGATGCACGCGCACAACAGCTTCGGGCTGCGTGGTGTTCAGTTCCTCAAAGCAGCGTTGCGGCCGCACGGATTCGTGCAGCAGCGAACCCATCGCTCCATCGGCGATGAGAATGGCGTTCTTCAAGCGCGCGTTGAAATCTTCAATTCTCATTGGGATATGAAGAAACAGTTTACTGAGAAAAGTGCGGCAAACGCGAATTTAGCGCGATGGCCTCGGCCATTCCGGCGATGGTGCTCATCAAATCGTATTTGGTGAGGATGTCGAAATGCGAATCGCCCATGTCCACAAAAACCGCGGGCGTTTCGTGGCTCAGCAAATGAGTGACGCGTTCGACGGGCGCATCTTTTTGCACGATGGGAAGCGCTTTGCCCATCACTTCGCGGATCACAAGTTTGCGCAAATCTTTTCCTTGCAGCGCGAGATTCAGAATTTGATCTTCAAAAATTGTGCCGATAGGAACGTTTTTCCTCGAACACGGGAAGTTGAGAAATATCCTGCTTCTGCATGGTGTGCAGCGCGTGGAAAACAGTTTGATCTGCGCGCGCGATAATCAGTTCGCGCTCTTTGCCGTTATTCGTTTTGCGCGGACGACGTCCGCCGCTCTCAAAGCGACTTCGCTATCGGCGTAACCGCGCTCGCTCATCCATTCGTCGCTATAAACTTTGCTGAGATAGCGCATGCCGGTATCGGGAAGAAACGCGACGACCAGATCGCCCTTCTTGCATCGCTTCGCAACTTTTAGCGCGGCGGAAATACAGCCGCCTCCGGAACCGCCGGTGAAGAGTCCTTCTTGTTTCACGAGTCGGCGCGCCCAGACGAAACATTCTTCGTCGTTAATTTGTTCGATGTCGTCGAGATACTTTGAATTCCATGGTGCGAAGGAAAAATATCTTCGCCGATTCCTTCGACGACATAGGTGGCGGCTTTGCCGACTTTTCCGGTCTTGAAAAATTCGTAGTAGAGCGAGCCGATGGGATCGGCGCCGATAATTTTTACGTTCGGATTTTTTTCTTTCAAATATCGTCCCACTCCGCTGATGGTTCCGCCGGTTCCCATGCCGCAAACGAAATGCGTGATTTTTCCTTCGGTGTCTTCCCAAATTTCCGGGCCGGTGGTGAGGTAATGCGCTTCGGGATTCATGGGGTTTTCGTATTGATTCGGATAATAGGAATTCGGAATTTCGCGCGCCAGTTTTTTCGCGACGGAATAATAGCTGCGCGGATCTTCCGGCTCGACGGCGGTTGGGCAAACAATCACTTCCGCGCCGAGCGCTTTCAGCAGATCCATTTTTTCTTTGGATTGTTTATCGGTGATGGTGAAAACCATTTTGTATCCGCGCACAGCGGCGACGAGCGCCAGACCCATTCCGGTATTTCCGCAGGTGCCTTCGATAATTGTTCCGCCGGGTTTCAGCAGGCCGCGTTTTTCGGCGTCGTCAATCATGATGACGCCGATGCGATCTTTCACCGAGCCGCCGGGATTCAGGTAATCCACTTTCGCATCAAACTTCCGCAGGTGAAGTTCCGGCGGTGATGCGATTCAAGTCGGACCAGCGGCGTATTGCCGATGGCTTCGAGAATGTTTTTGCACTTCATGCGCGGTTTTCTTGTCTTTTCGCGAGATGCGATCGGGCTGATCTTGCGAGTCTAGCATGGCATCGCGGGCATCTCCACGACGGCGCGAACGGTGTTTGCGCACGCTGCAACTCCCTGCGGAGAGTTCGCAACGCGATTCGCGAGGAGTCTGTAAAATGCGCGCGGGGGAATTCGCCATGCACAGACGCATAATTATTCGAGCGGAACGCCGTGGGAGCCGATCGTGGGATATTCGCGCGCGGTGCGCGTTGGAATGTGATTCACGTTTCCGGAACAACGGCTACGGGACCAGACGGAAAAATCGTCGGAGTGGGCGATGCTTACTGCGCAAGCGGTGCAAACGATTCGCAATATTGAAGCGGCGCTGGCGCAGGCCGGAGCGAGTTTGCGCGATGTAGTGCGCACGCGAATGTATCGTGACGAATATCAGCGAACTGGGAAAAAGTGGGACGCGCGCACGGCGAAGTTTTCGGCGTGATACGTCCGGCAGCGAGGATGGTGCAAGTGCGAGAACTGATTTCGCCGGAAATGCTGGTGGAAATTGAAGCTGACGCGATTTTGGCGCCATGAAGCGCGCGAGAATCGCGTCCATTTGAAATATTAGTAGCGAACGCGGACGCGATACTTCAGAACAGATTCGCCATCTTTCGCAACGGGCACATGAAATTGCGCTGCGAATGCCGCGGTTTTTTTCGCGGGAAAAGTTGAACTGAGCATTTGCCAATCGCCGCCGATGGGTTCGTTGACTTCGATCGTTACCGGCGTGTCTTTGTGATTTCGCAGGGTGATTTGATATTCCATTTCGTAAACGCGATCGCTGATTTTTGAGTAGTCGGTTTGTTTGCGTTCGGAAACGATATCGAACGCGTTGCCGATGTGAATGCTCACGTCTTCATCTTTCGGCGTGTGCGCGATGCGATCTTCTCCGACGAAGAGCGCGCCGCCGTGCGAATCGGCTTGATAGACGCGCACCGTTCCCGCGGGAAGCGGCATGCCGAGTCCGGTTTTTTCGGAATTTTTAAATTTATAGAAAACCAGGACGGGGTCGCGCGCGGGCTGGCCGGGCGACATCTGGCTGCGATAGTAATAATACTGTCCGTTGACGACGTAAGTTTTCTGCACGGGAAATGCGGGCGCATCGAGCATGCTGATTTGTTTCGATTCCTTGTCGGAAACTGTGGTGGTGCGAGCAAGCGTGTAGAGATGATATTCGGAGAAACTTTCCTGCTGCATCTGCGGCGCGGCCCATCGCTCATATCAGCTCTCGATTTCATAAGTCCACCGGCAACGCCAGCGGCTTCCGGCACTCGATTTAATTCGCCGGCGACGAGTTGGAGATGCGCGTTGCGAAATTCCGTGCCGGAATTATTTACGAGCGTGACCCAGCCATCGATTTCCGCGGTGGCGTCGTCGCGCGAAACATTGATGACGTAATCGGCGCTCCAGGAAACATTTCCGGCGAGATAAGAGGCTTCCATTTTTTGATGAGCGGCGCCGCTGTTCGCGAGCAGTCCACAGCAAAGTTGGGAGTGCTGTACAAATTCGCGGGGACACTTGGGAAGCGATAGCCTTCGGCGGAAAGTCCCGTGACAATTTCGCCGTTGATTTTCCAGACGGGACTCTCATTATTGGCGAGCAGCGTGGCTTTTTCTTCCTGCCATTCGGTCGATCCATCTTTTTGAATTCGGTGGAGCATGGTGACTTCGCGGCCGACATATTTCTGCAATAATTTTTGGCGGATCGAGAAGATCGTATTCGTAATTTTGCTCGAGCACGCTGAGTTTTTCCGGTTGTGCGAGCGGACGCAGATGAACGGTGGCGGGATTGATGGACGCTGCGATATCCGAGAAGCGGAGTTGGAATTCGCCGGCGGGCAGCGACAGCTCACGCGTATCGCGAACGAGAGCGACATTGGAATTGTAAACGGTGAGTGCGAGATCGGTTTGATCGTTCATGGTGGTCTCGGGTATTGATTTTGTCTGTTGCGCCGCGGTTTCTTGCGGGGCTGATTGCGCGCTCCAGCTGATCGTGGCAATTACGCCAATCGCCAGCGTTGCGGCCAAGCTGAGAAACAGAATTCTGGTACATGGACGGAGTGAGTTTTTCATGACCGCCTCCTGGAAATTTCGCTTTCAGAGTTAGAACGGACGTTGCGCAAAATCTTGCGCCATCTCTGGGAGATAGAGACACCAATTACAGGACTTCAGCTTGAAATTGTTTTAATCAGGATGAAAATCTATGGGAATTTCGCGCGGCGCGACTCGATTCTGCCGAGCAGCGCTCGATTATTGCGTGGTTGGTGTAACCGCCGTCCAGGTTTGGCCGCCATCGGTGGTGGAGAATCGCTTGCCATCCACAGAATTAATTCGCGCGGTTAGCGCATCGGATGCGAAAACGCCGACCCAATCAACCGAGACGCCATTGAGCGATTGCGGATTCGGAACTTTAATCCAGGTTGCGCCGCCATCGGCGGTGCGAAGAATCGTGGAATTATTGCCGACCACCCAGCAGACTAGATCGTTTGGCGCGGAGCCCGCGAGCAATTGCGAAGTTGCGCCGCTTTGCTGATGCTGCCATGTACCGCCAGAGTCGATTGACTTGTCGATGCGTCCATTTTGACCGACGCTCCATTCCACGCTGCCCTGGTTGGAAAAAATTAGGACGGCGGAGATATCAGAAGGCGACCCGGCATCGCGGGCTTTGGCTGCGAATGCTCCTGTAATTCCGCGTTTTTGAGAAACTTGGTTGTGCGCCTGACCCTGGGAAGCGGCGACTGCTTCGTCAAGATTTTTTTCGCTTTGCGCGTTTGGATTTGGAGCCGTAGGAGCGACTTTTGATTCGACTTGTACGCTCGCCGCCGAGCTGTTTGCAGATTGCGGCGACGGTTCGACGATACGACCACCAGTGACGCTGGCTCCGGCAGAACCGGCGGAAGCCGTTTTAGCGCGAGCTTGAACAGGCGAAGCTCCTTCGCTCCCGATTTCGGTGGAGACGACCGGGTTCAGCGGAATTTGGGGCTCTTTAGTTGCATCCTGCAGATTCACGAGAGGCTTGCTGGTTTTGCCGGCGTTGTAGTTGCTCTTCGGCAATTTTGAATCGGCCGCTTGCGGCACCGGAACGTAGCCGTTGTTGGCGACATCGGATGGCGGCGCTGCGGGCTGATTCTGGTTTTGCGTCGCGATTTGCGACGAGGAAGATTGTTGCGAATTTGTTGGCGCCTGAGATCCTCGAAAGATCATGAAATACGCGAATACCGCCGCGACCGCAGCCGCTCCCATAACCCAGAACGGTTTCTTCGAGCGCATTGGCTTGATAACTAAGGGCGTATTGACGGTGCGCGCGGCGGTATTTTGCTGCGCGGGCTGAGTTGAAGACGCGGCCGCTGCAACGGCGAGTTGCGGCTGAAGTTCTTCAACTGGCGCGCTTGCGGCGAGAGCGCCGAGAATATCCTGGCAGCGTTCGCAAGTTGCGAAGTGTGTCTCCCAGCGCGCGACTTCGTTTTCCGCGAGGCCGCGATCGACATAAGCGGCGAGGACTTCGGCATCTGGACAGGGAGTGGAGGGCGATCCAATCGCACCGGAATGGCGCGAGAGAATTTTTTCGATCGCGACGTCGCGGCGCGAATCGTTATCGCGCGACCCAGCGAGCTTGTCGTTTCCCTGCGAGCTCATGCGAACATCCCTTCAACAATTAGAACGTAGCAACGGCAAAATCTTGCGGCGCGGCCGGTCATTGTTGTTCCTCCGGCGGAATTTCCAATGGCGGAGCGCCGGGCGGCAGATGCGATACGTGATGCTGCGGCGCGCCGCGCCGCGCTGATCTTCGTCCGCGAAGAGTGCTGCGAAGATTCG
The DNA here is from genome assembly GCA_963785395.1 of uncultured Acidobacteriota bacterium. Taxonomy (GTDB): domain Bacteria; phylum Acidobacteriota; class Terriglobia; order Acidiferrales; family UBA7541; genus DASTCZ01. The sequence goes on from CAWAVH010000007.1 coordinate 185,470, forward strand.
CCGCTGCTGAGATTCGTGGTGACTCGTGAATTTCTCCGAGCGATTGCGACAAATTGAACGGGCCGTCTTCACCAGCGCAATCGAAACACAAATCTGATTGCGCGGGGGAGAGCCCAAGTTTCTGGAAACTTTGCTCGACGGATTTACGCAAATCCTGGCGGATACGTTCGAGCCTGCGGGACACAGTGGCTTCGTGCTCGCCGAGAATCACGCCAATTTCGGCGAGCTTTTTTCCGCGCACGTAGTAGAGGCTCACGGCGAGGCGATCGCGCGGCGGAAGTTCAGCGATTGCCTCTGCCATTGATTCGTGAAGACGAGTTGTGGCGGCGACGCGTTCGGGATCGGTGGGCACAGCAGCGATTCGAGGCGGCGCGGAGGTGCGATTCATCGCCATCGAGCGAGACGAAGCGCGAACTATCGCGAATACGATCGACGTATCGCTGCGAGAGCACGGCGCGTAGCCAGGTGGAGAGCTTGCTGCGTCCGTGGAAATAATCAAAGAGCGGCCGGCGCTGCGCGGGCGGATTTGAATTCGAGTTTGTGCCGCGGCCGATGCCGTAAAGTTCGGCATAAAGCGAATCGGCGAGTTCGCGAGCGGCTGCGATCGCTGCTGCGTCCGATGATCGCGTTGGCCGCGGCGTAGAGAGTTTGCGAATGCGCGCTCATAAATTCAGACCAGGCTTTTTCATTGCCATCGGCGCAGGCACAGGCGAGTGCGAGATCTTCGAGATGCAGCGAATCGAAATAGCGCCCGAGGTCTCCGGATTTCGGCAGGCCGTCTGGAAATCTGCGCAGCGCGCTTTTGTCGAGAGCTTCGGCGAATCGCTGAGGTGAAAGATTCCAGCGCGCGGCCCCGGCTCGGGAATAATAGATCGCGGAACTAGAGCCGCTTGGGGCTGGCTGGCTTGCTGGCTGGCGAATTGTGGTGTCGCGTTCCACGCGGGGTTGGCGCATCAAATATATCGTGTTCGGGGGCGCATGTCGCAGAGGGTGCGAATGAACCCGGATATTAGACGTATTGAGATGGCAAAACAGGTTCGCTGCTGTGCGCCGGGCGAAACTATTTCGCGGCGCCGGCGGATGCTTGAGAGTGAGCGTTGCATTGGTGAGGTTGGAGACGTATGATTTCGCGGTGAAGCGCGTGGCGTAATTGCGCAACGTTTTTTCTGCTTTCATATCGAGGTGACCCATGGCCAAACGAAACGATTCCGATGACGGCGCGGAAAAGAAAAGCTCCGACGAAAAACTATCGCGGCTAGGAAGACGCGAATTCGTAAAGCTGGTGGGTACCTCGAGCGTTGCTGTGGGCGCGAGCGTGCTGGCCGCGGAAACGATTCTCGCGGAGCCGGCGCATGCGACGCAGGAACCCGCGGATGCGTCGACGGCGGGGCTCGTTGGACCCGGGCCGGTGAAAATGACGCTGCGAATCAACGGGAAACCGCAGACGGTGATTGCGGAGCCGCGCGTCACGCTGCTGGATTTGCTGCGCGACCGTCTGCACATGACTGGCGCGAAAAAAGTTTGCGATCGCGGATCGTGCGGCGCTTGCACGGTGATTATCGGTGGCCGCTCGATGTATTCGTGCACGGTGCTGGCGATCGATGTGGCGCAGCGGCCGGGCATGGCAGCGGCGGAAATCCAAACGATTGAAGGAATCCACGCCGAAGGTGAGTTGCATCCGGTGTCGGCTGCGTTTGTGAATAATGATGCGCAGCAATGCGGATTTTGTACCGCGGGATTTGTGATGGCGAGCAAGGCGTACCTCGACCGGCATCCGAAGCCGACATACGAAGAGGTGAAGGAATCGCTGGGCGGAAATTTGTGCCGCTGCGGAACGTACATGGGCGTGCGGCACGCCGTAGTGGAAGCGGGACAGCGCATGTCGGGAGGTAAAGCGTAATGGCTGACTATCGATGGCCTGCAGCGGATCGACGCGCGCTGATTGGAAAAAGAATTTCGCGGTTGGATGGTCCATGGAAAGCGGGCGGCACCGCGACGTACACCTACGACGTGCACCGCGAGGGAATGTTGTTCGGGCGAATGGTTTTGTGTCCGCACGCGCACGCAAAAGTGAAGAGCATCGATACAAGCGCCGCGGAAAAAATGCCCGGTGTGAAAGCGATTGAGATTTCGATGAAGCCCGGCGACGAAGTTTTGTTTTCGGCGCAGGAAATTGTGGCGATCGCGGCAGAGACGGAAGAACAAGCGCGCGACGCGGTGCGAGCGGTGCGCGTGGAATACGACGTGCTGCCGCATCTGGTTGCGGACACTTCGCCGGAGAAGGCGGGCGCGGAAAATAGCAAGCCGCTGGCGGAAGGAACGGGCGGCGATCCGGATGCGGCATTCGCGAAAGCGGAAGTGGTTTGCGAAGGAGAATATGGAACTAAAGTAATCACGCATTGCTGCCTGGAGTCTCATGGGCAGGTGTGCGAATGGGATGGCGATCAACTGACGGTTTGGGCTTCGACGCAGAGCGTGAGCTCGATTGGCGGAGAATATTCGGAAGCGCTGAAAATTCCGGCGACAAATGTGCGCATCATTACTCCCGTGATGGGCGGCGGATTCGGAAGCAAATTTCAAGCTGACCGCTGGGGAATTCTCACGCGCGAAATTGGCGAAGACATCCGGGCGTCCCGTGAAAATGATGCTGGAGCGCGATCAGGAATTGAGCACAGCGGGCGCGCGTCCTTCGATTCACGCGAAAGTAAAAGTTGGCGCGATGAAAGATGGAACGCTCGTCGCGTGGGACTCGCAAGCATGGGGAACTTCCGGTCCGCAGCCGGGAGGAAATCCGCAGCTTCCCTATATTTTTCGAGATCACATTGCATATCGCACCAAGCACACTTCGGTGCAGACGAACATGGGTCCGATTCGAGCGTGGCGCGCGCCGAATCATCCGCAATGGTGCCTGGTGACGATGGCCGCGCTGGAAGATACCGCGGCGAAAATCAATATGGATCCGCTGGATTTCATGCTGAAAAATTTGCCGCTGCTGGATTCGGCGATTGGAGGCGGAGCGAATCCGACGACGGGCGTGCAAATGTCGAAGGTGTATCGCGAAGAACTTTTGAAAGCCGCGGAGCTGATGGACTGGAAAAAGAAATGGCGTCCGCGCGGAAGTTCGCGCCGGAACGGTGAAAACCGGATTGGGGCTTTCGATTCATACTTGGGGCGGCCGCGGACACCAGAGCAATTGCAATTGCACGATTAATCCGGATGGATCGGTTCGGTTTCGCTGGCGACACAGGATTTGGGAACTGGCGCGCGAACGATTGTCGCGATGGTTGCGGGCGAAACGCTGGGGCTGCCGATCGAAGCGATCACGGTAAATATTGGCGATTCGAAATATCCGCCGTCGGGAGCGTCGGGCGGTTCGACAACGTCGGGCGGAGTTACAAGTTCGACGCGGTTGGCGACGACGCAGGCGCTGAACCAATTGCTGGAAAAAGTTGCGGCGTCGCTGGATGCGAAGCCGGAGGAATTGCTGGCGTGGGGTGGAAAAATACAGGTCGCGAATAATTCTTCGAAATCGCTTACCTGGAAACAGGCGTGCGCGAAACTCGGCACGACTCCGATCACCATCACCGCGAACAACAACAATGCGCAGGGCCGTGAGCTGATGTCGCAGCAAGTGGGCGGCGCGCAAATGGCGGAAGTGGAGGTGGACACGGAAACCGGACTGGTACGAATGAAGAAAATGGTGGCCGTGCAGGATTGCGGGCTGGTGATTGATTTGAAAACTTCCGAAAGCCAGGTGTATGGCGCTTGCATCATGGGAGTCACCTATGCGCTGCACGAAGAAAAAGTTATGGACCAGCAAACCGGACGGCATTTGAATGCCGACATGGAGTTCTACAAACTCGCGACGATTAATGATATCGGCGAGCTGGTGGTGCACATGATGACGGGGCCGGGTTACGACGAGCGCGGCGTGATCGGACTTGCCGAGCCGCCGACGGTTTCACCGGGCGCTGCGATTTCAAATGCTGTGGCGAACGCGATCGGCGTGCGCGTGCCGGAATTGCCGATCACCGCGGATGCCGTACTGGCGGCGCTTGCGAAAGGAGCGGTGGCCTGATGGAAGCCTTTGCGTACGCTCATCCGACAACGAAACAGGAGGCGGTGAGCTTGCTGGGCTCGGGCGGAGATTCCGCGGCGATACTTGCCGGCGGAACGGATTTGATTTCGCTGATGAAAGAGCATGTGGTGACGCCGCAGCGCGTGATCAGCATTCGCGGCGTGAAAGAGTGGAACGGAATTACCGTAAGCGACGGCGGGAATTCGAATCGGCGCGCTGGTGACGATCGATGAACTTCACGAACATCCGGTGATGAAAATGGTTCCGGGACTGGCATTCGCGGTGAAGGAAGCGGCGAGTCCGCAACTGCGGAACATGGGAACGCTGGGAGGAAATTTGTGCCAGCGGCCGCGGTGCTGGTATTTCCGGAATGGATTTGGTTTGCTGGCGCGCGACAAAAATGGGAAGTCGCTGGTGCCGGGCGGCGAAAATAAATATCACGCGATTTTGGGAAATGATGGGCCGGCATATTTTGTGAGTCCTTCGACGCTGGTGCCCGCATTTATTGCGCTCGACGCGAAAATAAAAATCGCGGGGAAAAGCGGACAGACGCGAAATGGCGTTGCGCGATTTCTTCGTGATTCCGAAGAATGATTCGGAGCGAGAGCACGCGCTGGCTCCGGGAGAAATCGTTACGGAAATTATGATTCCGGCTTCGTACAAAAATTTGCGGACTGCGACGCACGAAGTTCGCGAGCAGAGATTGCTTCGATTGGCCGCTGGCCACCGCGTCGGTGGCGTTGAAAATGAATGGAGACCGCGTGCAATCGGCGAAGATTGTGATGGGTCATGTTGCTCCGGTGCCGTGGATTGCGGAAGCTGCGGCAAAAAGTTTGGAAGGCAAAGCGATCACTCCAGAAACTGCGGCGGCTGCAGGTGAAGCTGCTGTGGCCGGCGCGAAACCGCTGAGCCAGAACGCTTACAAAATTCAAATCGCGCGCGTATGCGTGAAGCGCGCGTTGCTGGAAGCTGCGCGAAATTCGGCGTCGGCGTAGCGAGGAGATTGAAAATGCCAAGCCTGCAAATGTTGATCGAAACTGGAGCAGTGTGCCGGTGCCTGCGCGCGAAAACTTTGGCGTATTCGCCGGTGATTGTGGGCGATCCGGTGGCCGCTTCGTTTTACGAGAATGCGGGACTTGAAGGGCCGTTCTGGTGCGCGCAGACGCAGGGGATTCAGGGGCCGGACGGAAAAATTGCGTCGGCTGAGAATTGCCATTCGGAATGCGGGCGCGAATGTTGCGAATCGGCGTAGGCGGCGTTGAGCTCGGCGCAAATACTTTGCGCAGCATTTTGATTCGATCAGCGTTGCACACTTGATTTTGTTTTCTCCGCTGCGCCTTGCAAGCTGTGTCTCCCAGTGCGAAAATTGAGTTCCTCGCAGGAGGACTTACCATGAAAGTAAAAGCACTCATACAATTCGCAGCAATCACCGCGCTGACGTTCGCGATTCCAGCGAGCGCCGCAACGACGCCCGTAAATTCAAAGATCAGCGGACAGTACATCGAATCGCGAACGGCCGATGTTTACACTGGCCCTTGTTTTGCGATGGCCGAAGTGAATCTGGCCGGCAAACAAGCTGTGATGGCGTGGCACGTGGATCATGGGACTTGGAATAACGTTTCGCTCGATGGAATGAGCGTGGTGGCCGTGGTGCGATCGAACAGCACGTTGGGCGATCCGTATTCGAATCCGCTGCCGGCAAAAACTTTGTTCATCGTGGACGACGCAGCGACACAGCCGCAACGCGATGCGCTGGTGCAATTCGCGCAGTCGCAATCGGATGGGTTGCTGAATGATGTTGTGGCGACGCGCGCCGAGCACATTGACTTCGCAACGAATGTTGGAGGCGCGCATGGCGCTTCCTCACTGAAAGCTGGGAATCTCGTGACTGTAATTTCGCGAGCTGCTGACGATCGCGATCTGCTGTGCCACAACGAACAAATTTACTATCCGCCGCTGGCTGCGAATTTGACGCACTCAATGGCGGCGGTGGCGACGGAATCGGCGTACCGCGGCAACCAGCTTGGCGTTACGTGGAGCGAGTCTTATCGGCGCGGAGTTTTTGTTGGGAGCTTCGCGGAATAAAATTCGCCGTTTGAATCTGGAAATAAAAAAGGCGGGCCTTGACCCGCTTTTTTTATTGTGTGCAGCGTTTATTTTCTGACTAAGGAATCAGAACGATTTTGCCCTGGGCGCCGTCGCCGTGTTCGATTACTTCTTTGTGGGCGCGGATTGCGTCGGCTAACGGAATTTCTTCGCCGATTATTGGGCGGAGCGTTCCGTTGTCGAGGCCTTCGTAGAGTGCGGCATGGATGCTGGCTTGTTCTTCGGGAGGAACGCCCCAGAGAGTCATCGCGCCGATGGAAGCCATGCGCGCCATCAAATCGCGCGCGTTGATTTGAACGTCGCCGCGATTGCCGACGACAGAGACGCGTCCGCGCTGCGCGAGAATTTTCAGATCGTTGCCGAGATTTACGTTCGCGAGCATTTCGACGATTACGTTCACGCCTTTGTTGCCGGTTAATTCCATCGCGCGATCGAAATGTTTTGGATCTTTGTGATCGAGCGTTTCGTGAGCGCCTTCTCGCATTACAAGTTCGCGGCCTTTTTCGGTGCTGGCCGTCCCGATCACGCGCATTCCACGGGCGCGCGCGATTTGAACCGTAGCGATTCCCGCGCCGCCGCTCGCTCCGTGGACGAGGACGGTTTCACCGGCGTGCGCGTGTGCGACTCCGAAGAGCGCGTAGTACGCGGTTGCGTATGGCACGAAAATTCCAGCGCCCTGAGAAAAAGTGATGCGATCGGGAAGGCGGTAGACCTGCGAAGGAGCGATGGCCACGAACTCCGCGTAAGTTCCGGCGGTGCTGGCTGCGAAATAAACACGGTCGCCGGTTTTCCAACCGGTGACGCCGGTGCCAATGGATTCAATCGTGCCCGCTCCATCGATGCCCGGCGTATAGGGCAGCGCGGGTTTCACGGCGTAAGTGCCGTTGCGCATGTAGGTGTCGGCGGGATTTACGCCGGCGGCTTTTATTTTTATCAGGAGCTGGCTCGGGCCTGGCGTGGGAGTGGGAATTTCCGCGAGCTGCAAGAACTTCTGGGCCGCCGAATTGTTTTACCTGGATTGCTTTCATGGATGCACCTTTTTATTTAATGGTTTATGCCGGAGCTGAAGCTCCGGTCCCGAAAAACATCTGTAACTAAAAGAAACTGCAGATCCCTCACCCGCTAAAGCGGGATTCGGGATGACAGCAAAAGCAAATGCGCCAATACGGAGATTGGCGCTCCCAGGGGCGGCGCGTTAGCTGGCCAGTTTTGCGGTCATGGTGATTTCGGCTTTTAGAAGGCGCGAAACTGGGCAGCCTTCTTTTGCGTTTTGCGGCGGCTTTGTCGAAGGCGGACTGATCGGCGTTGGGAATTTTTGCTGTGACGTCGAGATGAATTTTGGTGATGGTCCAGCCGGCATCGAGTTTTTCCATTGTTACGGCGGCGGAAGTTTCGAGGCTATCGGGTGTGATGTTTGCGACGCCGAGTTGCGCGGCGAGTGCCATGGTGAAGCAGCCCGCGTGCGCGGCGGCGATGAGTTCTTCTGGATTGGTTCCCTTTCCATTTTCAAAACGGGTGGTGAACGAATAATTTGCGTTTGAGAGGACGCCGCTTTCGGTGGAGATTTTTCCGGTGCCTGTTTTGAGCGAACCATTCCAGACTGCTGAAGCTTTGCGAATCATGTTTTCCCCCTGCGAAGTTGGATGAACCGAAATCAAATTCGGCACAGATAAAAGCTTTGGTGAACGCGGCAATTTCGAGTGCCGATTGCTGCGCAATTTTTATACGTTCAGAGACAGCGAGGTTGCCGAAACGAATCCGCCGGCGGGTGCTGGCGGCAGATCGGGAACGGTTTGGTGCGAGTGACGCGGCGATAGAGAGTGTCGCGTTCCACCGGCGTGCGGCCCGCGGCGCGGATGAGGCGCTCGAGTTCTTTGAGCGAGGTGTACTCGGCGGTGGTTGCGCCCGCATCGTGATAAATTTTTTCTTCGACGATGGTGCCATCAATATCGTTTGCGCCGAAGCGCAGAGCGATTTGCGCGACGCGCGGAGTCATCATCACCCAGTAGGCTTTGATGTGATCGAAATTATCCAGCAGCAATCGCGAGACGGCGATGGAGCGAAGATCGTCGTAGCCGGTGGTGGGCGGCAAATGCGCTAGCGCCGTATTCGCCGGATGAAACGCGAGCGGAATAAAGGTGACGAATCCGTGCGTTTCGTCCTGCAATTCGCGAAGAAGAATCATGTGCTCGACGCGCTCTTCTTCGGTTTCGATGTGGCCGTAGAGCATGGTGGCATTTGAGCGCAGGCCGATTTCGTGAGCGGTGCGCGCGATTTCGAGCCACTGGCGTCCGGAAGTTTTGTGATCGCAAATAACTTTGCGAACGCGCGCATTGAAAATTTCCGCGCCGCCGCCGGGAAGCGAATCGACTCCAGCCTCTTTCATGGCGAGAAGCGTGTCGCGAATACTGAGTTTTGCGATGCGCGAAAAATATCCGACCTCGACCATGGTGAAAGCTTTGAGATGAACCGTGGGGCAGCGCTGTTTCAGTCCGCGAATTAAATCTAGAAAATATTCGAACGGCAGATCGGGATGCAGTCCGCCGACGAGATGAAATTCGGTGGCGCCTGCGCGGACGCCCTGTTCGCCGCGCTGCCAAATTTCATCGAGCGCGTAGGTGTATGCGCCGGGCGCATCGGGATCGCGGCCGAACGCGCAAAGGCGGCAGTGCGCGACGCAAACATTTGTGGGATTGATGTGGCGATTGACGTTGTAATAGCAAACGTCACCATGTTTTTTTTCGCGAACAAAATTTGCGAGCCAGCCGACGGTGAGGAGATCGGGCGAACGATAGAGAGCGATTCCGTCTGACATGTCGAGACGAGTTCCCGCGAAAACTTTTTCGGCGATGGGCCGGAGTCGAGCGTCGGAAATGTGGAACGGTCGCATGATGTCGAGCAGTGGCCATATTTCTGAAGCGATAAAGCTTTGTCCGGCGACCCAAACAGCGGCGCCCCAAAAAACGAAGAACAGCACACTAATATAGCCGTTTACAGTGAAAAACGCAGCATTCAGGCGCGAAAGGTCGCGCGCGCTGACGAGTGAATGCTCCCAAATCAGCATGCCTGCGACGACGGCGATGCCGAGCCACGCGGGCCACGGGAGCGCGAAACTCCACGCGAGCCAACAGAGAAGAGCGACCATGGCGATGTGCATAGCGCGCGCGATTATGAGTGCGCGAGCGATGCCGAATTTTTTCGGGATGCTGTGGAGTCCCGCTTGCTGATCGAAATCAACATCCTGGCACGCGTAAATTACGTCGAAGCCGCCGACCCAGAGTGTGACCGCTGCGCAGAGAATTAAAATTCGGGGATCGAGCGAACCGGCGATCGCGATCCACGCGGCCGCCGGAGAAATTCCCAAACAGAATCCGAGAACGATGTGCGAGAGCGTGGTGAAACGTTTTGTGTACGAATACAAAAAAAGAATTGCGAGAGCGACAGGCGAAAGTTCGAGCGCGAGTCGATTGAGTTGCCACGCTGCGATTACGAGTACCGCCGCTGCTGCGATCGTGAAGAGCCACGCAAATCCGAGAGAGACTGGCCGGTGGCGAGCGCGCGATTTTTTGTGCGCGGATTTTCGCGATCGTAATTTACGTCTGCGATGCGATTGATGGTCATCGCGAACGATCGTGCGCCGACCATGGCGACGACGATCCAAGCGATTTGTTTCCACGTGGGCCACGATGAACCGCCGGGAAGAGTGCGTGGTGGCCGCGAGCAGAGCTGCAGTGAGCGCGAATGGCAACGCGAAAATTGAGTGCTCGAATTTAATCATTTCGAGCACGGTGCGAAGGCGGCTCATTGCTGGATCACTCGTTGTTCGCTCACGATTTTTCCGGCTTCGCGGCGCGGGAGCGCGGAGTGCCTTCCCAGTGATACTGCTGATCTTGCTCTAAGCCGAGCTGCGCCAAGACGCGGCAGACGTATTGCTCGACGAGATCGTCGATTGATTTCGGCGCGAAATAAAACGCGGGAATCACGGGCATGATTACGGCGCCCGCTTCCGCGCGCGCGAAGCATGTTGGTGAGATGGACGCGATTGAGCGGCGTCTCGCGAAGACACAGGACGAGAGTGCGGCGCTCCTTGAGACAGACGTCGGCGGCACGCGCGAGTAAATCTTCGCTGGTTCCGTTGGCAATGGAGGCGAGACTTCCTGCGGAGCACGGAATGATGGCCATGCCATCGATGGCGTAGCTGCCCGAGGCGATCGTGGCGCCGATATCGCGATTCGGGAGAAGCTCAATTTTTGTGGTGCGCGTGCCGGCGATTAGAGATGGGGCAAGCTTTGCATCTTGCGATGCGACATTGAGTTCCTGAGCGAGTAGGCGATGACCCGCTTCGGTGACGATCAGGTGGACGCGGGCGACGCGGTCATCGGATTCGAGGATGCGGAGAGCGTAGCGGGCCAGGATGGCTCCCGAGGCGCCGGTGATGCCGATGGTGATGGTTTTGTGCATGTCGAGATTCGTTTGATAAGTCGGTGAGCCGAGTCTAGGTAGAGCTGTAGTGCTAAGTCAAGGTAGTCAACATAATCTGGAAACGTGATTCCCGTTTTGGGAATTTGATACAAAAAATGGGCTGTAAGTCCTTTAGAATGCGCACTTACGTCAGAAAATGAGTTAAGTTCTTTAGAATGAACACTTAACTTTTTGAAGGCCCTTTTTTCGGTGATCTGGCGCGTAAGTCCTTTGTTTGCAATGCGAAATATTATAGGACATCAGTTCCGTTTTGGGACGGCTTGCGCACATTCTAGGGGTGATAAACGCCCCTTAAAATGAAAAACCCGCGCTGATTAGGCGCGGGATGCGGTTCTTCCCTAGTGAGGATTGTCTCATATTCGTATTTTGATGTCAAGAAGAATATTGAGGCGAACGCAAATATTCTTGGAATATTTAGGATGGAGCGATCAGTGTTTTGCGATCGGCGATTTGAAATCCAATTGGTTTAGTGCCGCCCCTGCGGCCGCCCTGAAAGGTATAGGCGCGCGGAGTTGGGAGGAATTGGCGGTGCTAAAATGCGGGCGAGGTGATGGGGATGGCGGAACGCGATGCGGTGGCGGTGGCGCTGGAATTTGTGGAGCAAATAAATTCTGGCGACGCGGAGAAAGTAGCGGCGCTGATGAGTGAAGACCATGTATTTGTGGACGGGCTTGGGAATCGAGTGGTGGGGCGAGAGAAGATGCGCGCGGGATGGCGCGGTTATTATCAGATGGTTCCAGACTACAAGATTTCGCACGAAGAAATTTTTGCGAGTGGAAATGTGGTGGCGGTTTTTGGAACGGCTCGCGGAACGTATGTGGCCGCGGGAGGCTCGATAAAAAAAGAAAATTCGTGGGAAGTTCCGGCGGCGTGGAAAGCGGTGGTGCGGAACGGACAGATCGCGGTGTGGCAGGTGTATGCGGATAATCAGCCGGTCCGGAAGTTGATGGGGACGTCGGTTGCGTAGGCGAGGCGATCTTTCGGCTATCCTGGCCGGATAGCTCTCAGGATGACGGAAGGCAGCGGATGCGATTTGTATAAGGATTCAGAGCAAACCGAATGAATGAAAACGATATTGCGAAGATTTTTGAGTTGGTGCGCGCGCGGGAAGCTGAACGTGGCTGGCCGACGGCGCGGCTGCGGCATTTGCCGTTTGAGGATTTGGGATTTGCGAAAGTGGATCATCATCGCGCGCTGCGGCAGGGATTCGCGGAAGTGGTGTTTGCGCGAGGAAAAACTCGCGAAGCAGGTGGCGGCAATTGTGCGCGCGCTGTTGCGTCCTTCGGCGGGATCGGAAGAGAATGTGCTGGTGACGCGCGCGGACGAAAAAATTTTTGCGGCGGTGAAACGTGTTGCGCGCGGCGCGAAATTTCGCGAGCTTTCTGGAGCGATCACGATTGAGCGATAGCGCGAGAGTTACCGGAAAAGGATTGGTGCTGATTGATTTCCGCGGGCACCAGCGATATTCCGGTAGCGGAAGAAGCGCTGGCGACGTGCGAGATGATGGGCAATCGAGCGGAAGCGATTTACGATGTGGGAGTGGCGGGGCTGCACAGACTGATGAAGCATCGGGCACGGATTACCGAGGCGCGCGTAATCATTTGCGTGGCGGGAATGGAAGGTGCGCTGCCAAGCGTGGTGGCGGGGCTGGTGGACGTTCCGGTGATCGCGGTGCCGACCAGCGTGGGATATGGCGCGAGCTTTGGCGGAGTGGCGGCGCTGCTGGGGATGTTGAACAGTTGCGCTTCCAATGTAACCGTAGTGAATATTGATAATGGATTTGGCGCGGGGCGCGTGGCGAGCGCGATCAATCACCTTTAGAAAAACAATTCCTTAAATTGAAAGAGCTGCCGACAGGCCTTCCACGAGAGCGGATTCCTGTTCGGGGAAAACTGTGCGCAAGTCGAGAACGAGGCGATCGTTTTCGACGCGCGCGATGATCGGGATTCCGTGAGCGGCGCGGCGCAGACGCTCTTCGAGTTCGGCGGCTGAGCAGCGGTGAGATTCGATAACGATAACGCGCGTGGGTAGAAGTTGACCGGGAGTTGAGCCACCACCGATTACGGATTCGGCGTCGCGGACTTCCAATTTCGCCGCGCCTGCCGGCAATTTCGAGCGCAGAAGTTCGACTAACTTTTTGGCGCGTTCGCCGATTTCTGCCGCGCTGGCTTGAATCATGCGGAGCGCGGGAATTGTTTCGTGGCCTGTGGCGCCAGAACCGCGCAGATACGCGAGCAGAGTTGCCTCGAGGGCGGCGATGGTTAGTTTATCCACGCGCAGAGCACGAAACATCGGATGACTCCGAATGCGCGCGATCAGTTCTTTTTCTCCGGCGATGATTCCTGCCTGCGGGCCGCCGAGGAGTTTGTCTCCACTGAATGAAACTACGGAGACGCCGGCCACAATGCTTTCGCGTACGACAGGCTCCTGAACTCCACTGGAGGATAAATCCGCCAGACAGCCAGAGCCGAGATCTTCATAAACGGGAAGCGAAGCTTTGCGGCCCAGCTTGACCAAATCCGCCAGCGCCGGCTGCGCGGTGAATCCAGATATGTGAAAATTCGAGCGGTGCACGCGAAGCAGAAGGCGAGTGCGCTCGTTGATGGCGCGTTCGTAATCGGCGAGACGCGTGCGATTGGTGGTGCCGACTTCGCGGAGAGCGGCTCCGCTTTCGGCCATGATGTCCGGAATACGAAAGCCATCGCCGATTTCGATAAGCTCGCCGCGCGAAACGATTACTTCGCCACCGCGGGCTAAGGCAGCGAGCACAAGAAATACGGCGGCGGCGTTATTGTTCACGACGATGGCCGCTTCCGCGCCGGTTAAGCGTTGCAGAAGATTTGCGGTGTGAACATCGCGAGCGCCGCGGGCGCCGGAATTCAAATCGTATTCGAGATTGGAATACTGCGTGGCGGCAGCGCGGATGTGCTCGAAATGGTTGCGCGCTAATCGGTGCGCGGCCGAGATTGGTGTGAAGTACCACGCCGGTTGCATTGATTACGGGGCGGAGTGAAGGCCGCAGCGCGGCTTCAACATCCGCGATGACTTCACCGATGAGCTGTTCGGCAAGTTCGCGCGGCGGACGGATAATTTAATTGACGCATCTTCCGGATGTTCCGCGATGCGTTTGCGAAGTGCGGCGAGCACGGCGCGCGTGGCTGCAACCAGCATGGGCGCGGCCGACACGGGAAGACAGTTCGGAGAGGCCGGCACTCGTGAGCAACTCATCCACGGACGGAATGGAGCGCAACAGAGTATTTGCGAGGTTTGGTTGCCGGGCTGCGTTTGGCTTTCATGGGAACTTGGAAAGGACAAGCCGAGAGGCTATTTCGGCGCGTAGAGAACGTCGTGGACGGCAGATAAACTTACCGCCAGAGACAGAGTACGCCGAGAACTGCTGCCGAAGTCGTGAAGGCGATTTTTGGAGCAAGAAAAGTTCGGGCGGGCCCCTTAGACGGCAAAGGGTGCGGCACCCACGGTGATGAATATCCCACGTTCGCCCGAACTGCTGGGGGAACGACCCGGGCGGGGGCGCGCGCGGGGAAGTACAGGTATTGTTTGGGGCAACCAAAACTGGTGGTTACATTGACGCCGGAGCAGGCCGCAGGCTGGAATGGATGTTCCGGCGATAGCGGCCCACTTTCCGGAAACTATGGCGACCATAGAAGAAGAACTAGGACAACTCGAAAAAGACGTTCGCCAAGTGAAGATCGAGTATGAAAATTACTTCGGCGGAGGACGGAGCGCCCTCCCACGGAAATCGAGTGGCGAATCGATTAGATCATCAAGCGGTATAGGGAGCGCGGCCCGAAGATGAAGTGCGCCGCAAATGTTCCGCTGAACGGACTGACGCAGCGGTACGCGCGATTCCGCGAAGATTTTCCGCAAACGGCTCGAAGCAACGAGAAGAAGGAACGGTGGTGCGGCATTTCGGCGAGGCCGCGAAGAAGGGAATTGCGGCGGCGGCGGTGCAAGAGGAAGAGGCGAAAGCGATCGTGGTCGTGGGAGGCGGCGCGGGTCAGATCGGGTTTCATCACGGATCCGGCGCACGAATCGATGAAAACGAGGGAACTTTATGAAACATTCCGCGACGACGAAAGAAAAGGCGGGCGAAAACACCAGCAAGTTGACGCCAGAAGATTTCCGGAATTTCTGCGCGGAAAACGGAAGAGCTGCGCGGAGAGAATGGGAGTGAACGTGGAGTTTGTGATCGCGACTGAAGAGGGGCGGGTGAAATTGAAGGCGCGAGTGCGGCAGCCGGATGGAGTGAAGGAAAAGTAGAGGACGAAAATTTGCATTTGTAATTCCTGAAGTCCGCACGAAAATCGCAGATACAAATTTTAGATCACGAGAGATACTTTCGCCCGCTTTGCGGGACGAACATGGAGCACCATATTTTCACCGCTGTAATTCCCCCGCATTGTTCCGCAGATTTTTGAAACACTTAAAGAGCACAGGCAGAATGCCTGTCACGTTGCAAAGTGGGCGCGGGTGGGTAAACTGTGACTCCCTAGTTTGGAGAGATTGGAGCGGAGAGTGAAGATTGCGCGCGCGCTGATCAGCGTTTCTGACAAAACAGGGGTTGAGCAATTTGCGAGGCGACTGGCGGCGCTGGGCGTGGAGATTGTTTCGACCGGCGGCACGGCGAAGATGTTGCGCGAATAAGGGAATGCGGCTCGCGAAGTGGCGGAGATGACCGGATGGCCGGAAATGCTGGGCGGGCGCGTGAAAACGCTGCATCCGAAAGTACATGGAGGAATTTTATTTCGCCGTGGTGATGCGGAGCATCAGGCGGTAGTGACGAACACGGCATTGCGCCGATCGATCTGGTGGCGGTGAATCTTTATCCGTTTGAGGCGACGTCGCGAAGGCGGGAGTGAAAGCGGAAGAGCTGATCGAGAATATTGATATCGGCGGGCCGGCGATGTTGCGTTCGGCGGCGAAAAATTTTCGAGATGTGTCGTGATTGTGACGATCCCGGGGATTATTCGCGCGTGGCGGAGCAAATTGAAGGCGTCCGGAGATGTTGATCTGCAACACGGAGCTGAGCTGGCGCGAAAAGTGTTTGCGGCTACGTCGCGATACGACGGACTGATCGCGATGGAACTGGAGCGGCTTGCGGCGAGGGAGAGGAAATTGGAACTTCGGCGCGACGTGATTTGCCGAAGCGGTTGCATATTGCGCTGAGCGAACGCGAGCATATGCGATACGGCGAAAATCCGCATCAGCATGCGGCGCTGTATGTTCCGGCGGGGGCGAGCTGCACTGGGTTTGGCGGCCGCGAAACAATTCAGGGCAAAGAAATTTCGTACAACAATCTGGTGGATCTGGATTCGGCGTGGCGGCTGGCGACTGGAATTTGAGCGTCCTGCGCGGCGATTATCAAACACAATAATCCGTGCGGAGTGGCGGAACAGGAAAATCTGTTGGAGGCGTATCTGGCGGCGCTGGCGTGCGATCCGGTATCGGCGTATGGCGGAATGATTGCGTTCAATCGCGCGATGGACGCGAAGACGGCGGAGGAAGTCGCGAAATTATTTGTGGAATGCATCGTCGCGCCGGGATTTGACGCGGCGGCGCGGGAGAAATTCGCGGCGAAGAAGAATTTGCGATTGATGGAAATTGCCGGCAGCGAGTGCTGAAGCGCGGAGCGGGCGACGGATCATCCTGGAATTGAAAAGAATTTCTGGCGGCGTGCTGGTGCAGACGGCTGACGATCACAAATTGAGCGCGAGAGAATTGAAGATGGTGACGAAGCGCGCGCCTTCGCGGCAGGAAATCGTGGATTTGCTTTTTGCGTGGAAAGTTTGCAAGCACGTGAAATCGAATGCGATTGTTTTTGCGCGCGATGGCCGGACGATTGGCATTGGCGCGGGACAAATGAGCCGCGTGGATTCGGTGCGGATCGCGGTGATGAAAGCGCAATCGGAGTTGCGGGGATGCGCGGTGGCGTCGGACGCATATTTCCCGTTTGCGGATGGATTGATAGAAGCTGCGGATGCCGGAGCGACCTGCGTTATTCAGCCGGGCGGATCGGTGCGCGATCCGGAAGTGATCGCAGCGGCGGATGAGCGCGGAATCTGGCGATGGCGTTTACCGGAGTGCGGCATTTTCGGCACTAAGATTGGAAATCGGGAAACAGGCGGGTGGCCGGGCGCATCGAAGAATAGGGAGCGGAGTTGAGGATTTCAGGGGTTAAAACCCTGACGAGGCGGTGACCTACGGCACGACAAAGTCGTGGCCTGGTACAAGGAATCGCGTCGCGTAGAACTTCGAAGGGCGTAGGATAATTGTAGATTCGAGCCAATCATGACGAGCTTCCAACGCATTTATAAATCGTGGCGATTCGCGGTAGCGGCATTTTTTGTCGCGGCGGCGTTCATGCCCGCGAGTGCGAGAGCGCAAACGAATGCGGCGCAGCAGGATGCCGCAGCGGATAAGGGCGATCATTACACGCAGCCTGACCCGGCGAAACGCGCGGAAGCCTATTTCAATTATGCGATGGGGCATCTGAACGAAGCGCGTTATCTGACGACGAGCAAGAGCGAGTACGCGACGGCGGCAATCGATTTTTACAAGAAGGCTTACGAGCTTGATCCGAGTTCGCAGGCGATCGCCGAGCATCTTGCGGAAATGTATTACCAAACGCAGCGAACGCGGGACGCGGTGCTAGAGGCGCAAGGAATTCTGCAGAAGGATCCCGATAATCTTCCGGCGCGGCGATTGCTGGCGCGGATTTATTTGCGGACGCTTGGCGATATGAGCGGCGCGGCGGCGCAGCACGACGTGGTGGATCGCGCGGTGCAGCAACTCGAACAAATTCGGCGGATTGATCCGCGAGACAAAGATTCGGCGGTGTGGCTCGCGCGGCTTTACCGGGTGCGCGGCGAAAACGATAAAGCGGAGGCGGTGCTGAACGATTTGCTGAAGCAGGATTCCACCGATCCGGCATCGCTCGAACAGATGGCGCAGATGCTGCTGGACGAAAATCGCGCCGAACAAGCGGTGACGATACTGGAAAAAGCGATGGCAACGGCGCCGAGAGGCGGTCTGCTGGATTTGCTGGGAGACGCGTACGCGCAACTGCACGATTTTGCTAACGCGGAGAAATCGTACCGGCGATCGATCGAACTCGAACCAGGCGAGCCGAGCCACCGGCGAGGCCTAGCGCAAGCGCTTGCTTCGGAAGGCAAGTATGAGGATGCGCTTGCGGAGTACAAACATCTCGTGACGATGGACGCGGACGATCCGGATAATTATCTGCGCATCGCGGAGATGGACCGGCAGCTTCGGCAATTTGACGATGCAGAGCAGGCAATCGTGCAAGCGAAACAGCGCGCGCCGGGCAATCTGGAAGTGATTTACAGCGAGGCGATGATTTACGAAGCGCAGGGGCGCTTTGACGATGCGGTGAAAGTGGTGAATGCGGCGGTGGATACGGTGAAGGCGACTCCTGCTCCATCGAACCGGCGGACGCTGGCGATTTTGTACGAGCAACTCGCGCGGCTGTATCGGGAGATGGAAAATAATGCGGCGGCGATGAAGGCGTTGAACGATCTGGCGGCGCTGGGTCCGGAAGAATCGGAGCGGGCGGCGCTGCTGATTATTGATACGTATCGAGCGGATCGCGATCTGACGCACGCGTTGGACGCGGCTACGCGCGGAGAAGCGCAGTATCCGCACGACCGGGACATCCATATTTCTCACGCGCTGTTGCTGGGCGACAAGGGCGACGCTGATGCCGCAGCGACGGAACTGCGCGGGTTGACGACGCATTCGGCGCAGGACATCGATATTTATCTGGATATTTCGCAGGTGTATTTGCAGAGCCATCGATATCAGGATGCGGAAACGGCGCTGGCGCAAGCGGGCAAACTTGCGGAGAAGGACTCCGAAAAGGAAATGGTGGAGTACGTTTTGGGCGGCGTGTATGAACGAGAGAAAAAATTCGATCTCGCGGAGCAGGCGTTTAAGCATGTGATCGCGATCGATCCGCACAATGCCGCGGCGCTGAATTACTACGGATACATGCTGGCGGATGAGCGGCGTGCGGCTGGCGGAGGCGACGGAGATCGTGAAACGCGCGCTCGCTGAAGATCCGCAGAATGGCGCGTATCTGGATAGTCTTGGATGGGTTTATTTCAAGCAGGACAAACTGGCGGAGGCGGAGGACGCTCTGCGTGAAGCGGTGACGCGCGAGAAACACGATCCGACGATTTTCGATCACCTGGGCGACGTTTATTTCAAGCGCGGGCAAGACGGATCTGGCGGCGGCACAATGGGAACAAGCGCTGGATGAATGGCGACACGCGCTGCCCACTGAGGCCGATCCGGGACGAGTGGCGGCCACAGAAAATAAGCTCGCGGTGGCGAAGCGGCGCATCGCGGAACAGAAGCCGAAGTCGAGCGGTCCGGGTGGCGTCCGCTAACGCGGAAATCGCACGCGATGCCTAGCATTCGTCTGCCTGCATTCGCAAAAATCAATCAACAACTTCTGATATTGGGGCAGCGCGCGGATGGATATCACGAGCTGCGCACGATTTTCCAAGCGATTTCACTGCATGATCGATTTGGAGCTGGAAACTTTGCGCGCGCCGCGCGTTGAGCTGATTGTGGATGGCAACGAAGTTCTCGCGGCGGAGCGAGCACAGGACAATCTAGTTTTTCGCGCGCTGGAGTTGCTGCGGAAGGAATGGGATTTGCGGACGGGCGTGCGTGCGCGTTTGGTGAAGCGAATTCCGGCGGGACGCGGACTTGGCGGCGGATCGAGCGATGCGGCTGCTGCGCTGGTTGGGATTCACGTTTGGTGGGGAAGGAATTGCCGCTCGCGACTGGAATCGCGATGGGTGCGGGCTTGGGCGCGGACGTGCCGTTTTTTTTGATGGGCGGCAGAGCGATGGGAGTGGGGCGCGGCGACGAGATTTATCCGTTGCCCGACGGGCCACGACGATACGGTGCTGGTGGTTTCTCCGCGCGATATTGCGGTGCGGACTGCGGATGCGTACGGCTGGGTGCGCGATCGAGGAGCGACCGAGGGAGATTCGGAAAAGACTGAGCCGAAATTGACAAAGGGCGGGTTGCCCCCTAAGCTGTTACGTCTCTGCGCTCTATGTTGGAGCGCGCGGGAAACCGAGACTTGGAATGATTTTGAGTCGGCCGTTTTCCCGCGCCACTCGCGATTAGGGGAAATCAAGCGGGAGTTGCTCCAACTCGGAGCCGCGGAGGCCATGCTGGCGGGTAGCGGTTCGGCGGTGTTCGCACTGTTCCGAAGCCCAGCGCAGGCGCGCCGAGCCGCCCAAGGGTTCCCGCAAGACCAGATTTTCATCTGCGAAACGTTACGCGGGGAGAGTACAGCGTGCCCAGCGGGGCCGCGGCGGCGTCTGATTCCGGAATCTTCGCTCCCACTGAAATGATCGACGAAAAATTTAAGATTTTCTCGGGAAGCGCAGACCCGCCGCTCGCGGACGAGATTTGCGGGCATCTTCGTGTTGCTCGGGGCAAGACAGTGCTGGGTAAGTTCAGCGACGGCGAGATTTATTTTCAGATTCTGGAAAACGTGCGCGGCGCGGACGTGTTCGTGGTGCAGCCGTGCACACAGCCGGTGGATTTTCACCTGATGGAATTGCTGACTGATGATCGACGCGTTCAAGCGCGCGTCAGCGTGGCGAATCACAGCGGTGGTTCCGTATTACTGCTACGCGCGGCAGGACCGAAAGGATAAGCCGCGGGTGCCGATTTCCGCGAAGCTTGTAGCGGACTTGCTGGAAACGGCGGGGGCTAGCCGGGCGCTGTCGCTGGATTTGCACGCGCCGCAGATTCAGGGCTATTTCAACGTGCCGGTGGATCACCTTTATGCGTCGCCGGTGCTGGTGGAATATTTCAAGCAGATGCGGCTGCCGAAATTGACGGTGGTTTCGCCGGATGCAGGCGGAGTGGAGCGAGCGCGAGCGTTCGCGAAAAAGCTGGATGCGCCGCTGGCCATCGTGGATAAGCGCCGCGTGGATGTGGATGTGGCGGAAGTGATGCACCTGATCGGCGAAGTGCGCGGAAGAACAGCGCTGATTGTGGACGACATTATTGATACGGCGGGGACGCTGGTGAAAACCGCCGAAGCGCTGCAGGATGCTGGCGCGACAGCGGTTTATGCGGGCGCGACGCATGCGGTGCTTTCCGGTCCCGCGGTCGAGCGCTATCGCAAATCGGCGATTACGGAAGTGGTGGTGACGAATTCCGTGCCGCTATGCGAAGCGGGAAAGAAGCTGAGCAAGATCAAGGTGCTGAGCGTCGCGGAATTGTTGGCGCGCGGGATTCGGTCGATACACGAAGAGACTTCGATCAGCGAGTTGTTTATTTAACGCGAGTTCTGGAATGAATTAATTTGCCGGGCTTGGGCCCGGTTTAACACTGGGAGTTTAAGGAAGGACGTATGGCAAAAATTATTGTGGAAGCAACAGCCCGCGACAGAACGCGGCAAGAATAATGCGCGGCGCTTGCGCGTTCGCGGACAAGTGCCCGCCGTGCTGTATGGCGGCAAGGGCGGCGCGCAAGCGGTGGCCTAAATACCAAACAGTTGTCCGACGATTCTGCGTTCGGAATCTGGCCACAACACGATTTTCACCGTGAAGATGCCGGACGGCGACAATGCGCGATGGTGAAGGATTTGCAGGTGGATCCGGTCAAGGGCGTGCTGCTGCACGTTGATCTGCTGCGCATCGCAATGGATGTGCGCATGCGAGTGAAAGTTCCGGTGCATACATTTGGCGAGCCGCAAGGCGTGAAGCTGCAGGGCGGCGTTTTTGAAATTGTTATGCGCGAAGTGGAGATTGAAAGTTTGCCGGCCGACATTCCCAGCGGAATTCCGCATGGATGTGACTGCAGCTGATGATTGGCGAGCATTTGCGCGCCGGCGATGTGCCGCACGATCCGACGAAAATGAAGATTTTGACGGACCCGCAACGCAGTGCTCGCGCACGTAGTTGCGCTGCGTGAGGAAGAAGAGAAGCCGGCGGAGGCAGTGGCGGCAGAAGCAGGGCGACGCCAGCCGAGCCGGAAGTCATCAAGAAGGGCAAGAAGGACGAAGAAGGCGAAGAGGGCGCAGAAGGCGCGCAGGCCGAAGAGAAGCCCGAGCCGAAGGGAAGGAAAAGAAATAAGAGGCGCGCTGCGCGTCCGCGGAATTCGACGCGCGGTGAATTTCACGAGCGGCCAGGGACATGCGACTCATCGTGGGACTTGGCAATCCGGGAATCGAATACGCCTGGACGCCGCACAATTTGGGTTTTCTGGCGGTTGACCGTCTGGCGGAGATGGGCAGGATTCGCGTGGAGCGGCCGGAAGCGAAGATCGGTCATCGGCCGCGGTGAAATCGGCGGGCAGGAAGTGGTGCTCGCCAAGCCGCAGACGATGATGAATCTGAGCGGGATGGCGGTGCGGGAATTGCTGGCGCGGCTGGAAATTAGTCCCGCAGAATTGATTGTGTTGTGCGACGAAGTCAGTTGCCCTGGGGAATGATTCGAGTGAGGCGAGCGGGCAGCGCGGGCACGCACAACGGAATGAAGTCGGTGGTCAGCGTCGATTGCGAGCACGGATTTTTGCCGCGTGCGATTGGGAGTGGGGCCGGATCACGACGGTGAGAGATCTGGCGGCGATACGTGCTGCATCCGATGCGGAAATCTGAATTGGAAGACGCGGCGGAAATGATCGACCAGGCGGCGCAGGCAGTGAAGATGATTTTGAAGCAAGGCGTGGCGAAGGCGATGAATCAAGTTCAATCGCCGGGTGTCACCGCCGAACGAGAAGAAGAAACGAAATCTTAGCGGGAAACGGAGCGAATGACGCTCCGCGGAATCGAGGACACATGGAAGAGAGACTATACGACCTGATTTTCATCGTCCGCCCGGCAACGCCGGAAGATGAAATCGCGAAGAATCACGAAGACGCTCGAGCACGGTGATCGCCGAGCACAGCGGCACAGATTGTGAAAAATGGAAAACTGGGGCACCAAGCGCCTGGCCTATCGCGTCGCAAAAAATCGCGAAGGAATCTTCATGTATTTGCAGATGAAGACCACCGACGGCGGAAATGATGAAGGAGCTCGAACGCCGCCTGAAAGTTGTCGAGCCGGTGATCAAGTATCAGACCGATGCGCATCGACGAAGAAATGAAGCGGCAGAAAAAACTCAGCGAGCGTCGTGAGAAGAAGATCGCGCGGCGTCCGAAGCGTCCGGCTCCAGCAGAACAGGCGCAACAGCAGCCGGCGGCCGCGAGCGAAGCGGCGCAACACTAATTTATCGAAGAAGAATTTGGGAAAGGGTGAATCAGCAATGAGTGATCAAGAAAATTCGCAGTCGGGCGCGCCTCCAGCGCCTGCGGCTCCGGCCGAGCAGACTCCGGCAGCGGCTCCTGCAACTCCGGTTGCCGCACCGGCGACGCCGGCAGCAACGCCTGGAACGCCGGGTGCGGCGCCTTCGGCACCAGGTAGTGGAGCACGTCCGTCTGGTCCGCGACATGGCGGCGGTGGCGGTGGAAGAAGTTTTGGCGGCGGTGGTGGGCGCGGCCCAGGTGGTGGAGGCGGGCGCGGTGGATCCGGTGGTGGACGCGGCGGTCCTGGCGGCGGTGGTGGCGGATATGGACGGCCTCGTGAAGGCGGACCCGGCGGCGGGGGCCCTGGAGGACGCAAGGGCGGCAAGCGGCAATATTTCCGCAAGAAAAAAGTTTGCCGGTTCTGCGTCGACAAGGTGGATTTCATTGATTACAAAAAGGCCGACATGCTGCAGCAGTTCGTGCAGGAGCGCGGCAAACTTTTGCCTCGCCGGCTGACGGGAACGTGTTCGCGTCACCAGCGGTGGCTCAACGTGGCCATCAAGCATGCGCGGAATATTGCGCTGCTTCCATTCGCGACGGAACTTTAGTTTCCGCAGAAATTGAGCGGAGCGCGGCTGCGGAACGATTTTGAGATTCGACATTTGAAATGAGAGAGATGCCATGCAGATCATCTTGCAAGAAGACGTAGAAAAGCTCGGCGTACGCGGCGACGTGGTCACCGTCGCCGAAGGCTATGCGCGAAATTTCCTGTTGCCGAAGAATCTGGCGCTGCCAGCTTCGGCGGGAAATTTGAAGCGGCTTGAGAAAATTCGCGCGACGCTTGCCAAGAAGACAGCGACTGAGCGCGACCTAGCCCAGAAGGAAGCCGACACGCTTTCGGCGGTTACGATTACGCTTACCCGTAAAGCGGGAGAAAACGATCAGCTGTTCGGCTCGGTTACTTCCGCCGATATCGCGGATGCGATCGCGGCTCAAGGGCATGAAGTGGATAAGCGGCGCATTCAGCTGGCAGATCCCATCAAGGTCGTTGGCGAATATCAGGTGCCGGTGAAGCTGCACCGCGAAGTTACCGCGCAAGTGAAAGTGATTGTGCAGAAGGAGCCGCAAGAGTAGTTCTCTCGGAATCGCTACTCGTTTCATTGGAGTAGCGCAGTTGGATGCCCGAGATTTCCACTAATTCCACAGGGCGTGACGATTTCCTCTGCCGCGCCCTCCGATAGTTCTCTAAAATTTTCAATTTCAAGGGGAAGATGTTTGTTTATCGCCGAAGCTACGTGTGTTCGGCCGTGGCGATACCGCAGGAAGCTATTGTTGCATCGTCCGCCAGCTTGGGCGAAGATAAGGCGAATAAGAAGACTGCTCGACTGATATGGCTACAGCGCAACCTACTCTCGAACGTGCACTGCCGCAGAACATTGAAGCTGAGCGCTCCGTGCTTGGCGCGGTGTTGCTGGATAATCATCAGCTCGATACCGCGCTCGACAAACTGAAGCCCGCCGATTTCTTCGACAACGGGCACCAGAAAATATTTCAGCAGATGATCGTGCTCGCAGAGAGCCGCCACGCGATCGATCTGATCACGCTCACGGAGCAATTGCAGCGCTCGAACGAACTTGAATCCGTGGGCGGCGCGGCATATCTCGCATCGCTTGTGGATGGCGTTCCGCGAATCAGCAACGTGGAGCACTACGCGCGAATCGTGAAGGAGAAAGCGATCCTTCGCAGCGTGATTCACGCCACGCAGGCGATTCAGCAGCGCGCGCTCGAAGCGGAAGAAGACGCCGACACGATTCTTGACGGCGCCGAATCGCAAATTTTTGAGCTGGCAGAAGATCGCGTGCGCGCGGGCCTGGTGGGAATTGGCGATCTCGTCCGCGACAATTTCGATCGCATCTCGCAGCTGTTCGATGAAGGCAAACGAATTACCGGCCTCACCACGCATTACAGCCAGCTGGATGATCTCACTTCCGGCCTGCAACCATCCGAGTTGATTATTATTGCGGCGCGTCCGTCGGTCGGGAAAACCGCATTCGCGCTGAACATCGCGAGGAACGTGGCGCTGCAAGACGGAAAGTCTGTGGCTGTATTCAGCCTGGAAATGTCAAAAGAAGCTTTGCTGATGCGATTGCTTTCCGATCACGCGCGAATTGACGCTCACAAGTTTCGCACCGGGCATCTTTCGCGAACTGATGGCGCACGAATTACGGATTCGCTGCGGGAGCTTTCCGGCGCGCCGCTCTGGATCGATGATACCGGCGGCATTACGGTGATGGAGATGGGCGCGAAGTGCAGGCGTCTGGCGCGCGATAAAGGACTCTCGCTTGTCCTGATCGATTATCTCCAGCTTGTTTCTTCGCGCGGACGATTCAACAGCCGAAACGACGAAGTGGCAAGCATCACGCGCGGGCTGAAGGGCATGGCCAAAGAATTAAAGGTACCGATCGTAGTGCTGAGCCAGCTTTCGCGCGCGCCGGAAAAGCGCGAAGGTGGACCGCTGCTTTCAGATTTGCGCGACTCTGGCGCGATTGAACAGGATGCGGACGTGGTGATGTTTATCGACCGGCCGAAAATGTTTCAGGTGGGCGCGACCCCTGAGGAACGTTCGGAAACAAAGCTGCACATTGCGAAACAACGTAACGGTCCCACGGACACGCTCGATTACGTGTTTCTGCACCAGTTCACGCGTTTCGAAGAAGCCGAGCGCAAGCGCGGCTAGCGGAATGGCGCTGTTGATACTCCGCCACAGCGTGGCACCTTAACCACGGATTCTGCCACGTCCGTTGCGGCAATATTCACCTAACCATCCATAAAATCAGTCGTTTACGTGCTCGAATCGATTGTTCAACGCTGGCCGTTCGCGTGCTTCTAAACAGCTTGGGGTTAACTAACTTGAGCGCATAGGCCTTCGCGGAGTTCGCGGCAGCTGCGGTGTTGAATTACTCTCAATACTTACGCAGCAATCAACGCCGAGGACTTCGACGCGCACGCGCATCACGAGTGAACATGTCAGCCGGACCAAAAATCGCAGGACGTCCCATCTGGATGGAAGTGCATACTGATGCGCTCGAAGCAAATTTCCGCGCAATTCGCAAACACCTTGATTTAAACCCCGTGACGAATGGTTTATATGCAACTCCAGGGAAACTCGTAAAGATTCTTGCGGTCGTAAAAGGCGGAGGCTACGGGCACGGCACTGTGGCCGCTGCAAAAGCATTTGGGCGAGCCGGCGCGGATTGGTTTGGCGTGACTTCCGCCGATGAGGGAGCGGAACTTCGAGAAGCAGGAGTCCGCAAGCCGGTACTGGTACTCACAGGATTTTGGCACGGCGAAGAAAAACGGCTGATCGAAAATAATTTGACGCCTGCCGTTACGGATTGCACGCAACTTCGCGATCTTGAGCGAGCCGCTGCGCGCGCATCGCGCACGAGCCGCGGAGCGAAAGCGTCTTCGAACTCCGTTTGATTTTCATCTAAAGATTGATAGCGGAATGAATCGGCTCGGCATTGCTCCAAGCGCGATTGAATGCGTCGTGCGCACTCTCGAAAAATGTCCGCATCTGCGCTTGAGTGGCACGTTCACACATTTAGCTTCATCAGAAGATTTTGCATCAGAGCAAAGCGACGAGCAGATGCGAGTTTTTCATGCCGCCCTGGACAACATGCGCCAGAGAAATCTTTCGCCCGGCATCGTACATGTTGCTAACAGCGCTGCAGTGATTCACCGTCCCGAAACCTGGGAGAACATGGTGCGGCCAGGCGCGATTCTTTACGGATATCACCAGAATTTTAATCCTGCGCGATTGCACGCCGATGCGGTTCGCGATGTGCCATTGCAACCTGCGATAAATTTTTGCGCGCGCGTGGTGGCAATAAAAGAGGTTGCTGCTGGCGGAGTGGTTGGCTACAACGCGAGATTCCGTGCCACACAGCCGACGCGCGTGGCGATTGTGTGCGCCGGATACGCGGACGGATTGCCGCGGACGCTCAGCAACCGCGGGCGAATGATTGTGCGCGGCCAGTTTGCGCCGATCGTGGGAACGGTTTCGATGGATTTAACCGCGATAGATGTCACCGCGATTGAAGGTGTGCAGATCGGCGACATCGCCACAATCTACGGCACGCGCGAAACCGGCGGCGATACGCCCGCGCAGGCTGCTTCTGATGTTGCGCGATTGCTGGGCACGGCCACATCGGAATTACTGTGCGCGATCAGCAAGCGCGTGCCGCGGATCATCGTGCACTAAATCACGCGATTCGTTCGGCCATCCACCAAAATATAGTGCTGCTCGCGTACTAGAACAATTGTCTTGCCGTGCGCGTATTATTCCATCTTTCCTTGACGCTGCGTGGAAGCAGGGTGTATATCTGCCCGTAAAGTCGGGGCAAGAGACTACAGCCCGGAACACATTCTTCGAAATCGTTCGTTTCGGGACTAATTTCATTCATACGCGAGTGCTCTTGATTGCGATTTATATTTCCGTTCATACGAGGTCGCTTTTATGCCACGCAATTATGTACGGGCCACCGCGTCGCCGCAGGAAACTGCTTCCATTGTAGAGATGCCGTCGCGGAAGGCATCTGGATTCGCACCGGCGAAAGACACATTGATCGGCAGCATTTGGGACCGCGTAGTGATCCGCACGATCTTTATCATCGCTTGCGTGGCGACCGGCTATCACTTTCATCCATTCCGGTTGAACCAGTGGCAGGCTGCTGCCGCGGGGCTGGCATTCGCGGGGCTGGTGTTCCTGCTGGAATTCCGATTGAAGCGAACCAGCCTTCGCCGGCTAATTGGAGTTTCTATCGGATCGATCATCGGAATTCTCGCGGCCTATCTGATGGGTCTGGTGCTTACACACACGTCGATGCCAGAGGCCGAGCGCTCCTTCATCGTTCTCGCGCTCCTGCTTGTACTCGCATACATCGGCATCGTCGTCGGCGCGAGTAAGGGAGAGATGCTCAATCTGCAAGCCTTCGGCGGAGTATTCGGCAGCGAGCGCGGACAGCGCCGGATGGTAAAGGTGCTCGATACGAGCGTGATCATTGACGGCCGCGTTGCCGACATCTGCGAAACGCACTTTGTGGATGGCACGCTGCTAATTCCAAATTTCGTTCTTCGCGAATTGCAGATGGTTGCGGATTCTGGAGATCCCCTGAAACGTCAGCGGGGACGCCGCGGCCTTGAGGTGCTGCAGCGCATTCAGAAGATGACGCATCTCGACGTGGAAGTGATCAACGACGACTTCACAAACGTCCCCGAAGTGGATCTGAAGCTGATCGAGCTTGCCAAGCGCTACGACTGCAAAATCGTCACTAACGATTTCAATCTCAATAAAGTTGCCGCCGTTCACGGGATTGAAATTCTAAATGTGAATCAGCTGGCCAATGCGCTGAAGCCGGTAGTGCTCCCCGGGGAAACAATGCGCGTGTTCATTCTTCGCGAGGGAAAAGAATACAACCAGGGCGTTGCATATCTCGATGACGGCACAATGGTAGTCGTGGATGGCGCGCGCCGCATGATCAACAAGACCGTGGATATCACCGTCACTTCGGTTCACCAGACCACCGCCGGGAAAATGATTTTTGGCCGCTTCGACGACCGCAACGAACAAGTGCGGAGTGCTGCCGCTAATCACGCTATTGTTGACCCCCCGCACGCTGACCCGCTTCCACGCCCGGTGGATGTTGTCGATCGCGGCCCACGGCCAATTGTTCCCGAATCTCCCGTCGAGTAGCTCGGGGAACTCCACCGCACCCAGGCAGTATCGCGGATAGCCAGCTTCGGTTAGACTTTGCTCCGGCTGGGAAGCCGCTGCGACACGAGACTCGCGGCATCCCGCACGAGGAGGCTTTCCGCGCCATGGGGCGCACCATCGCAATTTTGCCTGCCGCCGGTCTCGGCACCCGAATGGGCGCTGAGACGCCAAAACAATTTCTTGAGCTCGATGGCATGCCGCTGCTCATCTTCACTCTGCGCCGCCTAGCTGCGTGCAAAGAGATTTCCGAGTTTCTAATCGCAACGCTTGCCGAAGAAGCCGAACCATTGAAAGCGAGACTCGCTGGCGAGAAAATCGGCCGGCCGGTGCGGGTCGTGCGCGGAGGCGGTTCGCGCCACGAATCTGTGGGAAATGCGCTCGCTGAAATTGGAGATGACGCAGAAATCGTAGTAGTGCACGACGCCGTCCGACCGCTCGTCACGTGTGATCTGGTCGATCGAGCCATTGCAGCGGCGCGGGAGCACGGCGCTGCCATCGTTGGCATTCCTGCGCTTGATACCGTGAAGGAAGTGAAGCGTACCAGCCTGCCCGGCGATGTTGCGCTCATCACCGCGACTATTCCGCGCGAACGCATTGTGCTCGCGCAGACACCACAGGCGTTTCGCGTTTCGCTTTTGCGCGAGGCGTACGCCAATGCTGCGAGCGACGGCTATATAGCCAGCGACGAAGCTGGGCTTGTGGAACGGATAGGCCACGATGTCTTCGTGATTCTTGGTTCCGCGCGAAATCTGAAAGTTACGCGTCCTGGTGACATGGAGCTTGTGCGTTTCTATCTTGAGCAGGAGCGCGCGTCAGCGACTCATGCTTGAACATTCTTCCGCGTCTCACACTGGCATCGGGTACGACCTTCATCGCCTCGAAGCGGGGCGAAAACTCATCATCGGCGGCATCGACGTTCCATTCGATAAAGGATCCGTTGGCCATTCTGATGGCGACGTTCTGGCGCACGCGATCTGCGACGCGCTACTCGGCGCCGCGGGTCTCGGCGATATCGGCACACATTTTCCCGACACCGATCCGCGTTGGAAAGGTGCGTCAAGCCTCGGATTTCTCATGCATTTGCGTGAACTGCTTACAGAACGAAATGCAGCCGTCGTTCACATCGATGCCGTTGTAATCCTCGAACGGCCGAAGCTTGGCCCACATTTCCCGGCGATGCGAAAAGCGCTGGCCCAAGCTCTGGCGATCGACGAGAAACAAGTCCATCTCAAAGCGAAGACGAACGAGGGAGTAGACGCCGTGGGCCGCGGTGAAGCCATCGCCTGTTATGCGGTTGCCACAATTTCTTCGTGAGCCACGACATGTCCGCTGATTCCCTCGCGACGAACCCAAATTCCACCGCCGATTCCGATCAGCCGCGCGAAAACCTGTTCACTGCTTCTGATGTGGAATCGATTCTCGTCGAGCGTGGGTGGCTCGATTCATCTGCCGAAGTTGCTTCGCAAACGCAAGAGTGGATCGCTCTAGCGGCGGTATATCTTGGCCCGCAGGCAGCGGATCGTACGGAACTCACAGATCTACTATCCCTATTGTTTTATTACGATGCCGCGCAAATCCTCGCTCAATCCGCCAGTCACGCAGTCCTCGCGCGCACCGGCGCCCGCGACGTCATCCGCGAACTCGCGCGCGAAATTATTGGCGGCGCTGCTGTCGATTCCGAGCACTTCAAGGCGATTATTGAATCGCTGAGGCCGAAAGTTTCATCTCGAAGCCGCCATCTTTTCCATCCGATACGTCTTGCACTTGCGGGACGCGGCGGCGAAGGCGAACTTGATCGTGTGATTCTGTTGCTGGATTCAGCCGCTGTTGCTCCCGGCCTTGCGCCTGTAAAAAACACCAGCCAGCGCATGCTCGAATTCTGCGCTGCGCTACACTAGCGATACACATGGACCGTCTAACTGGAATTCATTCTGTTCGCGAAGCGCTGGAGAGTGGCCGCGCGCTGGATCACATCGTTATAGCTCGCGGACGCCACGGCGAACGCATGGAAGAAATTGTGCGCAGTGCGCGCGAGCACGGAGTTCCCGTGCGATTCGAAGAGCGCGCGCAACTCGATCGCATGGCAGGCACTCCGCAGCATCAGGGAATTATGGCGATGGCAGCCGCGAAGCAATCGCTGAGCCTGGAGGATTTGTTGCGAATCTCAGCGAAGAAGCCCGGACCACACGGGACTGCTGGTCCTTGTCGATGGCGTGGAAGATCCGCACAATTTGGGTGCCATCATTCGAACGTCGCTCGCCGCCGGGGCCGATGGCGTGATTCTTCCCGAACGCCGCGCCGCCGGACTGGGTGAAACCGTCGCGCGTGCATCGGCCGGTGCACTGGAGCACATGCCGGTGGCGCGCGTCGTGAACATGTCGCAAGCGATGGAAGAGTTGAAGGAATCAGGCTACTGGCTTGTGGGACTCGATGAGCGCGCCGAAAAAACTCTTACCGAGATCGATCTCACCGGCTCCATCGGATTGGTGATGGGCGGCGAAGGCGGAGGGCTTCACGATCTCGTCCGCAAGCGCTGCGATTTTCTTGCGTCGATTCCCACGACTGGTCCGGTGCGTTCGCTCAACGTTTCTGTGGCAGCTGGAATTGTTCTGTTCGAAGCTGTGCGCCAGCGCCGCGCGAAATCAGGAACGAAATCCGGCGCGAAGTCCGGAACAAAGTCCGGCGCGAAATAAACTCTACTTGTCGTACTGAATTAGTGAAAACACGTCGAGCCCCGGCAATTTGCTGCGGCCATTCAGAAAACTCAGCTCGATTGCGAAAGACGCGCCACTCACTTCCCCGCCAAGCTGCCGGATCAGTTTCACCGTTGCCGCCGCCGTGCCACCGGTTGCGAGCAGGTCATCGCAAATAAGCACCTTCTGTCCTCGGATGATCGCATCCTCATGGATTTCCAATGAGTCCGATCCGTATTCCAATTCGTAAGACACGACGGAAGTTTTTCCCGGCAGTTTTTTCGGCTTGCGAATCGGCACGAATCCTGCGCCCATACTGTACGCCAGCGCGGGCCCGAGAATAAATCCGCGCGCTTCGATTCCCGCGACGAGATCCACGTGCGCTTTCTCATAATGCTTGCACAGCGCATCAACCAGCGCGTGAAATCCGTGCTTATCCTTCAACAGGGTAGTGATGTCATAAAAAAGAATTCCCGGCTTCGGATAATCCGGAATTTCCCGGATCAGTTTTTTTAGATTATCCATTTACAAGTCTCCACGCTGCATGAATTTCGAATCTAGTCTTCGTGCTCGATCGAAAATCCGCCGGCGAATTCTTCCAGCAATTCCGCTTCAGCTTCAGCTACTTCATTCACGTTTGCGAACGAAGGTCCTTTGCTTAGCGCGTCGCGAAACGCTTTCTGCTTTTCCAGGGAGCCGATCGCATAAACTTCCACGCGCCCATCGAAAAGATTTTTCACGTAACCGCGAACTCCTAGCTTGTTGGCCACACGTTGCGCAAAAAATCGATAGCCAACTCCCTGCACCAGTCCAGAAACGTAAAATCGCTTTGCAGTTTGATCACCCACGGCCGGCGACGCATTCTACCAGAGCTCTGCACCGGCAGAGCCTAACTACATCGCTGATTTCGCGCCATCCCAAGCGCTCATGTAAACTTCCCAGCGGGAACCCTGCGGCGTGGATCGTGCTGCCAAAATCTTCGGCGTTACTTGGAGCAATTGTGGCGCACTCTTTGCGCTACTACTGCTTTCATTGCTGAATTGCGCCCACTGCGCGTATGCGAAGCAGCAGGCGGCCAGCACGGATCATGGAAACACCGCATCCCGCACCGCATCAAATATCGAATTCGCTTCCTTAGATGGCTATCCCGAGCTTCGCCTCGGCGGCCAGCCATTTTTTGTTCATGCCGCGGAGTTCAGTTACTTTTCAATTCCACGCGATCTTTGGGAACACACGCTCGACAGCTACAAGGAACTCGGTTTCAACACGATTGAGCTGCGTATTCCCTGGAATTGGCATGAGCCGCATGAAGGCGAATTCGATTTCGATGGCCACACAAATCCGCGACGCGATCTTCGCACGCTACTTGGTCTGATCTTCGCAAAGGGACTCAAGCTCATTGCCGCACCCGGCCCTCTTCTCGGACCAGTCAGTGAAGAACGCTGGCCGCATGGCGGCTATCCAGATTGGCTGCTCTCCGGCCCCGATTTTCAAATGGGTGCGCTTACGCTTCTCGCGGGCGCTGACTCGGCAATCGCGGAGCGCATGACAGCGAACGCCGATGAAGCCGCCGGCCTCTGGCTGAGCAATGAAACTCATACCCGCCTAAGCCATCAATGGCTCACCGCCGTAGCGCATGAACTGCTTCCCTATTCATCCGGCAAGTCCGCCACTCACGAAGATTCAAATGCGCCATTACTTTTCGTATTGCTCGATGCGCCCGCCGCACTTCAATATGCTTCGCCGGATAAATACTGGCGTTATGCCGCGCAGCTCAAGCAATCGCTGATAAGTGCAGGCCTCGACTCAAATTATCTCGTTACTGCCGCGACTCCGCACGACGCAGCTGCGAGAGCGCCGGTGGACGACGCTATCGGCATCGCTGGCAAATGGATTGAATGGAAAGGCGAGGCAGCCGAAACCGCAGCGCCGCAAGATTCGGTCCAAAGCTCGGACCTTAACAAGGCCGAAGAGGCAATTTCCCTTTTGACTCAGTCGCTGCGGCTAGCCCAGCCAATGCCGGCAATCATCTCCAACTTCAGCATGGAGTCGCCGCTTCCCGCCAAAATTCCTACTGCGGCTCAATCTCCCGCGGATCGGTTCCTCTCCTGGTCCGCGTTCGTCACGGAAGGCGCGGCTGGCGTGATGCATACCGATTTGCAAAATACTCTTCCGCCCGCGGGCTACCTGATGAACGATCGCGGGGAGGATATCCGCCCCTATGCGGCCGTCGATTTCTCCGGCGATCTCTTGCCTCACTCAGAGCGAATCCGCCACGAGCGCGCGCTCGTGAATCGCTTGGGTACGTTTTTCGCGAGTTCGCACCGTCGCACGATTCTCGGCATCGTCGATTGGCGCAGCGGCTCTGCGTTCAGCGACGCCATTTCTAGCGAAGTGCGGAATCAAATCGAGGGCGATTTTAATCTCACTCTCCGCAAAATCGATCGCGTCGCCACTCTCGCAAACATTCCTGCCGAGCTTGTAGATCTCGGCGCACAATCTCCCGCCTTGCTTGGGCACAATCCGGTCCTTCTCCTCGTGATTCCAGAGAGTTTGCACGGAAAGCAATTCCTCTCTGCCTCTGCGCAAAAATCGCTTCTCGAATTCGTTCGTGCCGGGGGCGCGCTGATTTGTAATCCCGAATTGCCGCTCGGAGATCAATTTTCCGATGCATTGGCGAAAGCGGACGCTCTCCCAGCGACCGATGGCGTCAGCGTGCGAGTTCTCGGTGGTGGTCGCATCATCGTTTGGAGCAAGACTTTCTTCGGTTGGGTTAACCCAGATGAATCTGTCAGTGCTTCGCGCGCACAGATGGAGTCGGCGTGGGCTGTCGAAAACCTGCAGACTCTAGTCACTCACCAATCAGCGAGTCTTCCTGTGCGTCGCTCCACTCCACACTCTGATGAGCTTGTCGCGTCGGAGCTGGTTCCCGATACCCCACCATTGAGCGGTGCTGACTCCTCGTCGCGCCAGTGCAAGCTTGCCCAGGATTGCACCCAGGGTGTGCTCGCCGTCGCAAATTGGAGCGATTCCGAAATCCAGGAAATATTGCGAATCTTGCCTCCGTCGATCAGCGAACGTACAGCCCTTCCCGAAAATTACATCGAGTTGCCCGTGACGCTGCGCCCTCGCGACGCTCTCTTCTTGCCGCTCGATGTGCCCCTATGCAGCGCCGCGAGAAAATACGAACCATGCAATGATCGCGTAATTGCTGCGGGCGCCGAATTTGTCGGGGCGACACGGGAAGGCAAGTTTCTGGAACTGACGTTTTATGCTCCATCCACAGCAACAATCGTCTTGCATCTTGCAGCTCCGCCGCGACATTTGGAATTGCCGGAACGAACTCTCCAAGGCGAGTATGTCGTTGCCGCGCAGACTTTCACAATGAGTCTGCCTCGTGGCTCCGCTCCGGATTTTCTACGCACCGTGAAAATTGACCTGCCTTATGCGCCGTTCGTTCCCGAGGTCCCGAAGCCCGAGCATTCGAAATCTCGCGCCTTCAGTTTCTCCGTTGCGAACGCGATTCGGCTTCCGCTGGGAGAAGGCGCTTCGCTCGCAACGAATCCGCCATTGATCTATCTCGCCCCCGACCTCGGCGGCCGCGTTCTGGTCCACGTTCAAAATCTGGGAGATTCGCTGCTCACACTCCACGTAGACATATCGGGAGTGGTGGCTGCTTCGCGAACCTTGCGGCTCGAACCGAAAGAACGCAACGAGTACGCGTTGGACGTTCACGGCAGCGGCTCTCCGCTTCCTGACTCCGATGGATTCCTGCACGGACTAATCCACATTTCCGGCGGCGATAAAGATTCGGATCTGCCCATCGAATTTGTCGTCGAAGACCCGAAAACAATTCTGCGCTATCGAAAGGATTTCGCTCGCGATGCTGCTCCAAGCTGGGTTCTCGAAAACGAACGGCTCCGGCTCATCGTTTCCCCCGCAACAGATGGGAGCATCGCGGCCCTCGTAGATAAGGATTCCCATACAGACATTCTTGGTGCAGGAGGAGGTCAGCACGATCTGTTGCGTTTCGCGGATCAGCCGTCCGTTCTCGACATCATGCGAAACATAGTATTCACGGCAGATTGGGACGCCGATTCCACCAAGAATGCCATTCATCTGCACGGATTCACTCCCGAAAGTTTTAGCGCGCAGCTAGTGATCGAAAAAATTCTTCGCCTGCTCGATGCGAACAATTTGCAAATCGAATACCGCCTGACACCCGCGCCCCAAATTCAAGACTCGCCCCCGGCCCCCAATCTCATCAGCGAATTTTCTTTTCCTGCTTTTGCCGGAGGCGCATCCGGAACTCAATTCTGTTGGGACAATGTGTCCACCAGCCAAAGCGCCACAGCGCAAATGCACTGTGAACCATTCACTCCAAATGCCCGGTCAATACAGGTTCCGCAGACAGCAACAACGATCGAAATCCGCAGCCTAAATCGCGCCACACTTTCTCTCTCTTGGCACGACGGAAGTTTCACGATCGATCAAAAAGGATCCTTTGCCCGCCTCCTCTGGGAACTGCCAGCAGTCAAAACGCAGAGCGAATCGCAAACGTATAGATTGACCCTCGCGCTAGGCGAATCTCGTTAGCCACTCTCAACGGTAATACCAGTCCGCCGACCGCTTGCGCTTCCGTGATGGGATGGACTACAAAATGTATAGGAACTGCATCTAAATACCCTATGCGGGCAGCTACGATTTCTCGCCACTTATTGCCGTTTCTATTCGTGTGTATCTCCGCGCTCCCAGCGTTCGCGCAAGGCCGCCCGGGCCCATTGCCCCAATCGCCGCCGTCCGGGCCGATCATACTTCCAGGTCCGCGCAAGACGCCTGACGCTCCTCCTGTACCGCCGGAAGAAATCATCAAGAGATTTTCCGCCAATGAAGACGCGATGCTCCGTGCGCGCGAGGGCTACAGCTTCCAAAAGACAATCCGTGTCCAGGAGCTGGACGAAAAGGGTCAAGTCACTGGTGAATTCCAGATGGTGGCGGACGACGCCCCCGGTCCCGACGGCAAACTATTTGAATCAGTAGTGAAGCATCCGCCTTCCACCATGATGGTAATGAATATGGTTGCGGAAGACGCCGACGTTCTCAATCGCATGCCATTGTTCCCGCTGACGACTTCGCAAATTCCGAAATACGACGTCAAATACATCGGCATGCAAAAACTTGACGAGCTTACAACTTACATTTTCGAAATCAAGCCCAAGCAAGTGGAACGCTCTCGCGCGCTTTTCGACGGAGTCGTTTGGGTAGACAGTACGGACTTCGCGATTGTTAAGACCACGGGGAAATGGATTACCGAACTCGGCGAAGTCTCCTCACCGCAATTTCCGTTCACAACTTACGATTCGCTCCGTGAAAACGTCGCCGCCAAACAATGGTTCCCGTCTTACATTCGCTCGGATGCGAGCGTACCTCTGAAAAATTCGAATCTTCACGTTCGTCTAACGGTTCTTTGGCAGGAGTACAAACCAGCCACCCCGGCACCTGCGAAGACTGGTGCGGTCACTCCAGATCACCGCACCTCTTCTCCGAATCAGTGATCTAAAGACTTCCAGGCTGTGCGTATATACGAAGGACTACGCCGCGAACCGCGGCGTTGCCGGTTCGTGCCGCTCAAAAGTAATATCGTCAAAGCTGAACGCGAGCCCAAACCACCCTTCTCGCGCATCGCTCTGTTCCCGCACCACATGCGCTACAGTAAGCATTTGCACTTGCGCGTACCGCCCGGCATGTTTCATCAGTTCGATCTCCATGTCGACCGGAGTATCGACCTCCAATGCAAACGGGCATCGCACCAGCGCGCCGCTCGAGCTGATGTCCGCACTGAAGAACGTTTCGGGATTTTCCACTCGGCGCCCCGCAATCCGCAGAATTCTGGTCGCCAACCGCAATTTTGCACGCGCGTACGCGCGTCGTTCCGCGGGCCGTACCACTGGATTTGAAGTTCGGAATTCGATCCCGCCGGTGAGATTCAATCCATCTCCCAGCATCGCTCCGGGCAGGATTTCAACGGGATCTTCGGCTTCTAGTACTTCGCCGCTTGGTGAGATTTGCAGTTTGCGGCCAGCCAGATGCTTCGTATTCGGTAATCGTCGCGCCGTAGGCATAATTCCCCTTAATCTAAAACGCCTCTGGCGCAGCGGCGCTAATATGAATCGTGATTCAGCACGGGTCAATCGCGGCAATGCCAAGGGTTTCCTGCAGCACAACTGCGCCGCCGAGAACTATCTCCACACTCTTTCAGGCCACCAAAATGGTGCTCGACGCGCGTCTCCACTTTTCTTATGCTTGCGAGCCTACTTGTCTAAAATAATTTATCTGCGATGAGCGGCCCCACCGAATCCGTCCTCTCGTCTGCTCCGCGCGCTGAAGCCCATCACCCAACGCGGACGATCGTCCTTGCGTTCGCAACCGTATATTTTTTTTGGGGCGCCACGTTTCTCGCCATTCGTTACGGCGTCGAAACTATCCCGCCACTCTTGATGCAAGGCACAAGGCATCTTGTCGCCGGAACTGCTCTCTACGCGATCGCGCGCGCACGCGGTGCGGAAGCTCCCACAAAGCGCCAGTGGCTCGGAGCCGCAATGGTTGGAGGCCTGCTCCTTCTCGGCGGCAACGGAATCCTGGCGTACGCTGAGCGAGTCCTGCCGTCAGGCGTCTCCGCTCTTCTCGTTGCTACTGTTTCTCTCTGGATCGCAATCATCGAATGGCTCCGACCAGGCGGAATTCGGCCAACACTCCGCGTAGCTGCGGGCCTCGCGCTCGGATTTTTCGGAGTGGCTCTTCTCGTGAGTCCGCGCACTCTGTTTGGCCATGCTTCGGGCGACGCCATTCGCATCGCGCCAGCACTCGCGCTGATTCTTGGCTCAATGTTGTGGGCTTCGGGATCGATGCTGTCTCGCCACGTAAGTCTTCCGCGTTCTGCGCTGCTTGCCGCGGCGATGTACGCGCTCACCGGTGGCACGCTCTTGTGGATCGTCGGACTTGGATTAGGCGAAGGCGCAGCGCTGGATATTCACGCGATTACGCTGCGCTCGTGGCTTTCGATTCTTTATCTCGCGATATTCGGATCGTTTCTCGGCTTAAGCGCCTACGCGTTTTTGCTGCACAACGTCGCGCCATCCCGCGTCGCCACTTATGCGTACGTAAATCCAATCGTCGCTGTATTTCTAGGTTGGGCTGTAGCGGGCGAGCGAATCACCACGCAAATACTCGTCGCCGCGGCAGTGATCATTGTTTCAGTCGTTTTGGTGATCACCGCCCCGCGCGCGCCGGTAGCAACCGACGTGGGTTCGCAGCCCGCAATTTCCGAATAGCGCGCGCGGTCGTCGCGGTGTTCCTTCACCCTAGAATTCGTTCTTGTGGACCGTCCCGCCTTTCATCACGAATTTCACATGCTGCAGTTGCTTAATGTCGGTCAGCGGATCGCCGCTCACCGCCACGATATCCGCGAAGTGTCCCGCTTCGATCGATCCGATCTTGTCGCTCCATCCCATCAGATCCGCCGCATTCACCGTACCCGCCTGCAGCGCCTGCACAGGGGTCATTCCTAGCTCCACCATCGCCCAGAATTCGCCGCCGTTCATTCCATGCGGCAGCACTCCCGCATCTGTTCCTAGCGCCACTTTCACTCCCTCGCGAAATGCTTTCGCCATGCTCACCTTGGCCGCAGGAATAATGACTGCAGCTTTTTCCACCACATACGGCGGCATGTTCAGGCTCTTCACGTTGTCCGCAAACCAGTAAAGCGCGTAGCTCGTCGGCACCAGATACGTGCCGTGCTGCTTCATCAATTGGATGCCTTCTTCGTCGAGAAAAATTCCGTGCTCGATCGAATCCACTCCCGCGCGCACAGCATCTTTGATCGCAATCGTAGCGTGCGCGTGCGTGGCCACTTTTCGTCCCTCCCGGTGCGCCTCCGCGATCAGCGCCTGCATTTCTTCCGGACTGAATGCTTCATTCTGCGGATTGTCGCCCTTCGAAAAAACTCCGCCGCTCGCGGCAAACTTGATCACGTCCGCGCCATATTTGATTTCTTCGCGCACTTTCGCCATCACGCCCGGCACGCCGTCGGCAACTCCTTCTCCTGAAATATGCCAGTCAAATGGAAAAGTACTGATATCGCCGTGTCCGCCCGTAATGCTGATGATCGGTCCCGACGCCTGCATGCGCGGCCCGATCACGTCGCCGTCATTGATCGCGTCGCGCAGCGCCATATCCGCGTAGCCATCGGCTCCGAGATTTCGCACCGCGGTAAATCCCGCCATCAAAGTTAATCGCGCATTTGCCGCTCCATAAAGAGCCGCCCGCGGCGCGGAAACTATTCCCAGGCCGCCACGCGCAGAAGTCAGATGCACGTGGCAATCAATAAATCCCGGAAGCACTGTCGCCTTGCGAAGATCGATCTCTTCCGCTCCCGCCGGCACCGCAATGTTCGCGCCCACTTGCACGATCTTGTCGCCGCGAATCAATATGTCTTGGTTGTCGAGCATGCGGCCGGCCTTGGCGTCGAACAAATGGCCCGCATGGATCACTTTTACGTCCGCGGTCGGCATCGCCTGTGCCCGCAGTCCTGCTAGTCTCGGCAACAGCAGTACGCACGCCACTGCCGCGATCCACTTCCATCGATTGGCCATCAGCTCTCTCCTCAAGGGCAATCCTCCACGCGAAGCTCAAACCAGAGCCGCACGGTTACACGATTCAATCTCGAACGCCAGCTATTGTTCGAATTCTTCAGCAGCTTCCAGCGGAGACATCAGCATCGGCACGCGCATCCCCGCAGTCGCTTTGCGATTCACCGGCAAATCCAGTTTCGATCGGTCGATGATTTTCCCCGCCTTCATCACCATATTAATTTTCTTTGTGTTGTTGATGTCGTCCAGCGGATTCGCGTCCAGCAAAACCATATCCGCGATTTTTCCCTCTTCCACCGATCCCATGTCGCGATCTTTTCCAAGGAATCGCGCCGAATTCAGCGTCGCAATCCGAATCGCATTCATCGTTGGAATTCCGCCAGCCACCAGCAACTCCAACTCACGATGTACAGCGGGTCCCGCCGATTGATCCGTTCCCAGCGCCATGATTCCGCCCGCCGCGTCAATCTTCCGGCAATTTTCCTGCGCGATCGGCGTCATCACCTTCATCCATTGCGCCCATCGGTTTTTCTTTTGCGTTTCGCTTCCAGTCGTCTGCATCGTGTGAATTTCGGCGGGCTCCAGCACCGCTTGATACAGCGGCTCATTCAGAAATTCGGGATGATCTGCGAGCCGGCTGTATCCATCGCCGATTGTCAGCGTCGTCGCCTCGGGCATCTGCTTCGCCACCATCAGTTGCGCAAAACTATCGGTGATCGGTCCCTGAATATCCGGATGCGCAAGCGTATCGACTCCAACGGAAATCGCTTCGCGCGCGCGAATTTCGCTCGAGATGTGTACCGTCGATCGAATTCCGTGGCTGTTGTAGTACGCAATAATCTGTTGCATCAGCGGAATCGGCAGCAGCGGAATCATTGGCCGCGTGCCCCACCCTTCTTCTTCGTATGTCAGCTTCAAAAAGTCCGGATGCCGCGCGATCGCCTTGTCGAGAATCGGCA
The DNA here is from genome assembly GCA_963785395.1 of uncultured Acidobacteriota bacterium. Taxonomy (GTDB): domain Bacteria; phylum Acidobacteriota; class Terriglobia; order Acidiferrales; family UBA7541; genus DASTCZ01. The sequence continues at coordinate 226,512 of CAWAVH010000007.1, forward strand.
TCCCCTGCGGCCACGAGTCCACCAGAGTCGCACCGCTTGCCGCGCTTCCGCCGTGGCTGCCGGGGTAAGTCACGATGCCTCCCACCGCGAGCAGCCGTGCGGCCACGATTTCGCCCGAGCGCTCTTTGTCGCGTATCGCGAAAATATAATCAGGATTGTTGCCAACATCCAGCACGGTTGTCACGCCGCAATACAAATAGCTTTGCAGGGCGCGAATTCCCGTTTGCTGGTCTGCGTTCGCGCCCCGCCCCCCGCGTAAATGAATATGGATATCCATCAGCCCCGGAATTAAATATTTTCCGCGTCCATCAATTACCTGCGCGCCGGCCGGCGCAGAAATTTGTTCGCGCGACACGCGCACAATGCGATCGCCTTGCACGATCACCGTCGCGTCAGGAATCGGCGTCCGTCCCGTGCCATCAATCAATGTCACGTGCTGAATCGCGATCGCGCGATCGCCCTGCGCAGTGGAAGTCTTCGAAGTAACCGTCAATCCAAGCAGCGCGACAAACGAAAGTAAAAGTGCGGCGATAACTCGTTTCATGGTTGCTCCTCAAGATCTTCTCGAACTACACGCGGTCGTACCAATCTGCTGGAAATTCCCGGTGCGGGGTTGTCTGGAGTAAACGCGCGATCCATGCGTGCGGAATCGAGATGGCTTATAGAATCGTGCGCGCGGAATGTCAAGCCGTATTTCGTATATCAGTTGTACGCACTGGGTGTGCCACCAAGCGGCGCGTCAGACCGTCCGCGGATGGGCAAACTTCGTCGCAAGAACCGGATAGCGCCATTTTTCTCGCACTCGTATTCTTGCCCCATGAACGCTACCCTGATTGCAACTTCGATGTCCGCATCACACTCTTATTCCGATCGCGTAAGCACGATCAACCCCGTCGCTGATCGCCGCTGGGAAGCTGTGCTGTTGCGCGACGCCCACGCAGACCACGATTTCGTTTACGCCGTGCGCTCTACTGGAATTTATTGCCGCCCAACTTGCCCCTCTCGCCGTCCGCGGCGCGACCAGGTGGAATTTTTCACACAACCAGAGGCCGCGGAGCGCGCCGGATTTCGCGCCTGCCGAAGATGCAAGCCGCAACTCGCGAATGACGCCGGGAATAATCCAACGCAACACATGGCGAAACAAGTCGCTGATATTTGCCGCGTAATTGAAACAAATCTCGATGGTCCGGTGAAACTCGAATTGCTCGCCGCGCAATCAGGCGTTTCCACTCACGCCGTGTTTCGCGCATTTCGAAAAACAATGGGAATCACGCCGCGTCAATACGCTGACGCGGTTCGATTGCGCCGACTCAAAGGCCATCTGAAAAAAGGCAGCGATGTAACCACCGCACTTTACGAAGCGGGTTACAGCTCGCCAAGCCGGCTCTACGAATCGGCTTCGTCCGCGCTGGGCATGACTCCAGGCACATATCTAAAAGGAGGAAAAGGAATGCAAATCGCATATACGATCGCGCCGAGCCCGATGGGCCGCGTCTTGGTGGCGGCTACGGGCCGCGGAATTTCTGCGGTTTATCTCGGAGACAAAGATGCTCCGCTCGAACGCGCGCTCCACGAAGAATATCCGCGAGCGGAAATTCGCCGCGACTCCACAGCACTCGGAAATTTTGTCAGCGAAATAGTTCACCATCTCAAGGGATCGCACCCACAACTCAATCTGCCGCTCGACGTGCAAGCCACAGCATTTCAGCGCCGAGTGTGGGAAGAGCTGAAGAAAATTCCCTACGGCGCCACGCGATCCTATTCGCAGGTCGCCCGCGCCATTGGCCGTCCGAAAGCAACTCGCGCAGTCGCCAGAGCGTGCGCCACGAATCCAGTTTCGATCGTCGTGCCCTGTCACCGCGTAGTTCGCGAGGATGGCCACCTAGCGGGCTACCGCTGGGGGCTCGCCAAAAAAACTGCGCTCCTCGCCCACGAACGCAAGCGGAATTCCTAACTTCCTCCGGGTCACGGTTTAGATTGAGAGACGCCTTCGGCAGAGACCCAGTAGCCTGGTCGCGTCCGAACCGTAACGTGGGGACGAGAAACGGTGACTCGGATTTCATTGAATCCGGCTGCTCGCTCTCCATTCGGTGCGTATGTAAGGACGTACTGCGATCTGAGTTCCGTGCCGATACGGTCTAGGGCGTTTGACACACTCGAGGTGCTTGGACCGTTGTAGTGCACGCCGCCTGTCGCCGCTATTGCCGCGGCAAACCTGTGATTGCGGATCTGGTTTGTCGCTCGCTCCAGGATCCAAATCGATGGCGTCATCCAATCGACATAAGGCAGATCAAATCTCGGATCTCTACCAGGAGGCGCTGCCGAGATCGGAGGCGTATCTTTCCCAATCGTTAGCGGCAAAGTCTCTCCGCCTTTCAATTCAGCTTCACTGCTGCTGAGTCCGATCGCGTAGATCGAAATATCAGCACGCAACGCATTTCCCATTATTTCATTCGGTTTGGCCGAGCTTCCAAAATCCTGCGCTTCCCCGATAATCAGCATTACCCGACGTCGATTCTTGGGCTGGGCTTCAAGCATTCGTTCCGATTCACCCATTGCGTCATACAGTCTGATTCCGGACTCGCCACTCACTGTCTGCTCGATCGATTTCTCGACAGCGTCATGATCTCGCGTGAACGGTTGCACAATTTTTACATCCGAGTCGTAACTGATCACGCCAGCTTCGGCCTCAAGCGCCATAACCTGCTCGGTAAAAACGATCGCATTTTTGTGAACCATCGGCATCAGCGATTCCACGTGTGAACTCGTTTCGATCACAAGTACCAAGCTGAGCGGTTCATTCTCGGCACTCCAGGTCCGTATCGATTGTTCAATACCGCCATCGAACACGTGAAATTCATTGCGCTCAAGATCCGGCACGAATTCGCCCTTTGTATTGGTTACAGTCACGGGAACAACCACTTCGTTCACGCGCACGCGAATCTCGTTACTTCCGTTTTGAGAGGTCTTGTCCTGCGGGTCGCTGGCGCTGGAGGGTGCTACTGGTGTGGCTGCGTCAGTTCGAGTTTGTGCGCGAGCGGTGTTAGGAAAAAATATTGCAATTACTAAAAAAGAAAATGGACCACAACCGAGTCTTGGTCTCCGCGCCATTCGCTTCGGTAAGTGTGATTCTCTTGCCACCTAGTCCGTTGCTCCGTGGATTCCATCCGCGCATCGCTTCCTCGCTTGTAGGAACCGGCGGAGTTGTTGAGATCCGCATCCTTCACAATTTCGACGGCGAAATTCTCCAGACGATCCCAGCCCTAAGGTCTGTCAGCCAAATTGAATTCAGCCCTGCGCGGATACTGTCACCGCCGTCGCCCGTCCATTGATGCACCACGCTGTTCGAACGTGCGTCGATTCGCGTAATCGGCGTGTGAATCATCGTCACCCATACAGACCCGAACCCGAATGCGATCTCACCGCCATGCCCGCTCAACCCCGCCGCTATATTGGCGACCAGTTTCCCTGTCTTCGTATCCACGCGAGAAATCGTTCCGTCGCCCTGATTCAGCGTCCACACTGCTCCCGCTCCCGAAGTGGCAAATCGCGGATTTTTCCCAACCGGAATTTCCGCCACAGTCTTGTTCGCGCCAGGATCGATCTTGGCGAGCACGCTGTGCTCCGTCGAAGTCACCCAAACAAATCCGTCGGCGAACACTGGACAGAAAGATCCCGATGGGATCGTAATCGACGCAACCACCGCATTCGCCTTCGGATCGATTCGAGAAAGCACTCCTGTTCGGTTCGTCGCGAGCCAAACGCTGTCAGCTCCTAAAGCAATGCAGCCTTCTGAATCAGCGGGACCAATCGGAATTCTCGCTTGCACGCCTCCCGTTTTCAGATCTGCGCGTACCAGCGAATGCGTCCCACAGCTCGGAATCCACACACTCCCGAATCCAGCGACAAGCCCCGAGCACGGTTCCTGCACCGGGATCGAAATTCCCACTTCATTTCGCGCCGCAGATAATTGCGTCACTCGATTCAACGATGCAATTGCCACCCACACCGCATCATCCGCCACCGCCATCCAATCCGGATCTCCGCCTACTGCGAAGGTCGCGTCGGGCTGCAGCGACTCCATTCGCCTCTCAACACCTGGTGTCTTTCCTGGAGGACTTTGAGTCGAATCCGCCGGCCGCGACCGATGCGAAGCAGAAAATAAGAATTGCGAGCGTGCCACCGCACGCGGCAAGTTTACGCGAGGAAGTTTTCATGACAATTTGCCGGATTTGAATTCCAATCGTCGCAGTTCAGCGGCCTTGAATCGCCATCTTTTTTACTTCAGCGTATCGCTGCGATATAGCTGACCCAGATCCGTGCCATACGTAAACGCTATCCACTTTCCATCTGGCGTTATTCCTGTTGGAAGCGAAATGGGAGCTAGGCCTATCTGCTCCTTCGGCTTGATCACTTGCCAGACTTCGCGAGCGCCGGTATCCGCATTCACTTTGTAAATCGTTAGCCCCGTTTCGTTTGGCGACTGCGTGTACAGATATTTCGAGTCGGCCGCGAAGCTAATCGGATATTCCGGGTTATGAACCCCCGGAATTGGTTTAGTACTTCCATCTGTCAACGACTTCACCACCCAGTCGCCATTTTGCATTGTGTAGATCGATTTCCCGTCGGGTGACGCTCCCGCCCAAACCGTGAACCCGGATGACACCATCTTCGGCGTCGCCCCGCTTACGTCTGTGACGTATAGGCTCACGGACTTGCCAGCCTCGCTCGCACTCAAGAGAATATGCTCTCCATCATGAAACCAACGCGCCCATTGAGGCGTGAATCCCGCCAAATTCAGCACCCGTGGCTGACCGGGACCGACCGGAACAATTTGTATTCGTCCCTGTGGGTCACCGGGCAAGTACGATGAGCGCAAATTTCCCATCCGGTGAAATCGCCGAGCCAAATCCACCGCCGCCAATTCGAATTGCGGGCGATCCATCCGTCTTTCGCTCGTACACCGAATAATCGGTGCCTGCGATTCCAGACTGATCGGTGAATAGCATCTCGCTTCCGTCATCGCTCAAGAACGGTAGAGACGGCGCATCCAGCCAACTCAAATCGCGTTCGTCACTCGAGCCATGCTGCACCACGACCATCGTCACTCGATGATCTTCCGTTGAAAGCAGTGCGCGGCCCGATGCCGCCACATCTTGAATTCGTGTGGCCGCCGTTCCGCAATGCACGATTCTCTGTTGGCCAGACAAGTTTGCGCCATACACGCAAAATTCTCCGCCCGATATCGCCGCGGAAAACCACACCTCTTTCCCCGATGCGGACCAGGCCAACCCCTCTTCCGATTCCCATCCCGTCGAGAGAGTGCGCACTTGGCCCAAACGGTTCACCACAATCACATCACCTCGATCATCTGGATTTGGTGGATGACGCAACATCGCCACACTTTGCCCATCGGGCGAGACGCGCAGATCGGTAAGCCAGTTGTCCAGCTCCAAAATTGTTTTTCCAATGGGATACTGCACTCGCCATTTGCTTTGATCGCGATCGATTACAGCGAGTTCGGTCCCATCCGGCGACCAATCGGCATCATAAACATTCTCAAGAATTTCGCGCGGCGATCCTCCGCCCGTCGGCGCTGTTGCCAGCGTGCCGGACGACTGGAAATGCGCGTAATGCACAGGCCGCACCAGCAGAGCCATCTGTCCCTGCCGTGAAATCGAGAGCAGAGCCCCGCCGTGCAGCCCTACAGGCACAGACTCCGGATAATCTTCGCGCACCACGTATGTATCCGCAGGCGTGCCATTCAATTTGGCGCTGTAAAAAACGGATTTTCCATCGGGAGCAAGCCGAGCTCGAATTACCTGTCCGCGATGAAATGAAACTCGCGAGAAAACCGCAGGCGTGATCGCCGCAGGCCGCAGATAGAACGCGATCGCCGCCACGACTGCCATACCGAGTAACGCAGCGATCGCTGGCGTGAGCCAGTTTCGCGATTTGCCGCGATCGTCAACCGCTGCGGCCGGCGCGCTCTTCGATGCAGCAGTACCGGTTAACGCGTCGAGCGCGAACGCAAGATCCTTTGCGGATTGGAATCGCTGCTCCGGATTTTTCTCCAAGCACCGTCGCACGATCCGCTCAAGTCCCGGAGGTACAGGATGCGAAGGTTCGTTCAATTCGGGCGGATCGTCTTTGAGAATCGCCGTCATCGTTTCGGCGGAAGTGTCGCGCTGGAACGCGCGCCGCCCGGAAACCATTTCGTACAACACGGCGCCGAACGCAAAAATATCCGCCCGCGAATCCACTGCTGCGCCGCGCACCTGCTCGGGAGCCATGTATCCGGCGGTTCCCATCACCACGCCGGCTTCGGTCGGCGAACTTGTCACAGTAAATGTCGCGCCTTCGGCGTTTGGCCCCGATGCGTTCGTCGCGAGCTTCGCCAATCCGAAATCGAGAATTTTTACGCGGCCTTCCTTCGATACAAATACATTCTCTGGTTTCAGATCGCGGTGAATAATGTTCTTGTCGTGTGCTGCTGCAAGTCCCTGCGCGATTTGCACCGCATAGTCGCTCGCCTTGCGCGGTGAGAGCGCGCCGTGCTGCAGCTCCGCGCGCAAAGTATTTCCTTCGAGCAACTCAGACACGATAAACGGCGCGCCATTCTGCTCGCCGATATCGTGAATCGCCAGAATGTTTGGATGATTCAGCGCGGCAACAGCGCGCGCCTCCTGCTCAAATCGGCGCAACCGATCGGCGTCTCGAGAAAAAGATTCAGGCAAAACTTTCAGCGCCACTTCGCGTCCCAATCGCGTATCGCGCGCGCGGTACACTTCGCCCATGCCGCCCGCCCCTATGGGCGCGAGAATTTCGTAAGGACCGAGTTTCGTGCCGGGAGTGAGCGCCATTTGCGCGGCATTATAATCCGAATGGAATCGTTGCGCGGAGCTACTCGCCGGAATTGCGGTGTACTGTGGTGGGCGGAATTTTTCGGGTGCTGAAGACTAACCCTGAGGCTTTACGCGCGAAACATCTTTGGGCCACTTCTGTTTGAAGTTGTTGTCGGAGATGTTGGCGTTGCGGACGACATTTGTGTAATGGATGATCAAATAATCGCCGGAACCTGTTTCGAAGAATTCCTGCTGGTCCGGAAGCCAGGTCGCTTCGTCAATCCAGATTTGAATTTTCGATACTTCGTTGCGTACGTCGTCTGATTTCGGAGTGAGTTCGACTTTCAAAGTTTTGCGATTATCGATGATTTCTTCGCCGAGGAGGACGGGCAAAAAACTCTTCTTCAGCGAGTTTCCGGAAGTGCCGAATCCCAGCAACAAGAATTGATCGACAAGAGAGCGGCGCTTGCTGAGATCATATTCTTCGAGCTGATTTATTTTTGGATTGTAGAGAAAGAGATCGTTTCCAATGCGCAGGATCGTGCGCGGATCGGGCTTGGTGAAATCGATGCGCATCTTGTCATCGTGGCGCACTAGAATCTGCCCGGATTCCGTGGATTTGTCATTAACGACGACTGTGACTTTTGTGCGATCTATATCGGCAGTGAGGCTGCGAAAACTTTTCGCTTCGTTATCGAGCTGATCGAGGATCGAATCGGTATTCCACTTCGTGGTCTGCGCTTTTGCGGCGCGGGAATGCAGCGGCAGCATGGCGATCGCTGCCAGCAGCGCAACGCAAATCCATAATTTCCGAAAACGGTGCATCCAACATTCCCCTGCGGCGTGCGAGGACTAAGGCCGTGAATCGTACCATAGTGTTAGACGCAGGAATCGCGCGATGCGTAACAATTGTTCTGGAAACAACAGCCGTGTGTTTCTGAATCGGCAATCGCAGCGTAGCTCAGGGTTTGATCGAGACTTCGTAGGAGACCACGTCGCCTGCTTCATTGAACACGGGCTCCATTCCAACAATGTGAAACGGATGGCCTTGGAGCGACGGCACATTCTTGCGGACGGCATCGTGAACGAGATGTTCAAATTCCGGTTCGGGAATTGGCGAGGCGAGAGAACGCATGTCCACTTGATACGTTTGCACCCCGGTAGCGGGATCAGAAGAAATTAATACAACACCCGCGGGCTTTGCGGAAGCCTCCTGCGGACGATCGTGAAACCAGCCACGCGGCGTGGCTAGAACAAACACGACGATCAAAATCACGGCGATGTCGTACTGAAGCGAGCCGCGCTCGTACGACCAGAAGATGAAACTCAGCAGCGTGCGTCCGAACTTGCGCATTTCAGTTCGCGGCTACAGTATCAGGAATTATTCCGTCGCGCATGTGTACAACGGAATCGCCGTAAGCGGCAGCCTCCGGATTGTGAGTGATCATCACAATCGTCTGGCCAAATTCTCGATTCAACTGGCGAAGCATCGCGAGAACGATTTCAGAATTTTGTGTATCGAGATTTCCCGTGGGCTCATCCGCCAGCAGAATTTTCGGCTCATTGATAATCGCGCGCGCGATCGCCACGCGCTGCTGCTCGCCGCCAGACATTTCTGAAGGGCGGTGCCGCAAACGATCGCTGAGGCCCAGCATTTTTGTAATCACGTCAAAGCGGTGCGGATCGAATCCATCTCCGTGAATGTGCTGCGCGATCGCAATATTTCCAAACGCATCAAGCGTGGGCAATAAATTATATTTTTGAAAAACAAATCCGATTTTGTGGCGCCGCAATTTTGTGCGCCCAGCGTCCGTCATTTCCGTGAGATCATTTCCATCCACCAAAACTTTTCCGCGCGACGCTTGTGCTAGGCCCCCTATGATGTAGAGGAGAGTGGATTTTCCGCAGCCGGAGGGCCCCATAACAGAAATGAAGCGGCCGGGGGGGACGGCGAAATTTACGCCGCGGAGGGCGGGTACCTCCACCTTGCCAGCGTGATAGACCTTCCACAAGTCTTCGGTTTTTAGAATGAAATCCAAGCGTATTTTCCGGAATGATTGATAAAGCCGCGCGAAACGTGCTCCCCCGAGCGCAGGCGGGGACATTGTATCCGCGAGAGGGGTTTGCGCCAAGCGGGATGCGGGGATTTCGGGCGGTTGAAGCGAGAATATCGTGAATATTAAGGATGAGTTTGGGGGAATTAGGGCGAATTAAGCCTGCAATTAGCGCGCGCAAATGGGTGGTTTTTGGGGGTTGATTTTTGTAAGTTACAGATAATGCGATATTTATGGCGGATGGAGGGTGACCCCTGGCAGGGGGTTGTTTTTGTATCTTACTGATGACAATGGGGTTAGCTAGTACTATTACTAGTCAAGTTATTGAAAATAAAAGAGTTATTGGCGAATGGGGTTCACTGTGGGTCTGAACTCCGCGCACGGCGAGCCCAGGCCTTACGGATCCAAATTCTGGGCAGGGCAAGCCCAGCCCCTACGAGAACATAAATCTGAAATTGGCGGGGTTGTATAATGCGCGATTGAAATTGGTGGCAGGGATGGGAGATTCGAATCATCGGAGAGATTGGCGAACTGCGGTTGCGAATGGCGCGGCTGGACGCGTTTGATGCGCGGAGCTTTTGCGAGCTGTTTAATTCGCTGTACACGCGCAAGGTGGATGAAAATTACTATCGGTGGCAGTTTTTTGCGACTCCGTTTCCGAGCGGGCTGGCGGTGGCGACCGCGGCGGATGGAAAGTGGATCGGGTGCTACGGATTTCACGTGGTGCCGAGCAGCGGAGAATGTTCGCCGGTTGCGTGGATGCTGGACATTATGGTGGCTCCGGAATTTCAGCGGAAGGGAGTGTTCCGGCGGCTCGCCGATTTCGCGGCGGCGGCTGCGGCGGAGCACAAGCCGGTCGCGCTTTGCGTGATGGCGAATGCGAAGGCGGATGCGGCGCACACTCGTTTGCCCGAGTGGAAAAGGGTGATGGAAATTTCGACGTTTGTGCGGCAGACCGTCGATGTGCCGGGGATGTCCGGGAAATTCGAGTGCCGGTACGTGGAAAAAATTGATTTGAAAGTGCTCAGTAGGATTGGAGCGGGATTTCCGGAGGCGTTGGTTTCGCAGGTTCGATCGGAAAGTTATTTGCGGTGGCGATTCGCAGAAAATGCGTGGTATCGCTACTCTATGTTAGTGGCTTCGCACGGTGGCAAGTTGACGTTGCGGCTCTGGTGCTGAAATCATTTCGTGATCCGCAATCGGGAGAATCTAATCGGCGACATCGTGGATGTGATTTGGAATCCCGCAGGCGAAGAGGCTGTTCTCCGCGAATTTGTTCTGCGCCGCGTTGAAGTATTTTAGCGAGAAGGATATTCGAAGCCGCCACGGCTGCGATCTGGCTTCAAACAAATACGGTTCTGGACCGCGCCGGGAGGGAAATGGGATTTGCACAAGCGAACCAGAACGATATTTACTGCGGTCGTATAGTTGATTCCAAGTTGCGACGGTTGGAATCCGCAGCAAACTGGTATTTGACAATGTCTGCCGCCGAAATTTATTAGTGCTCCGCAGGTTGGAGGCTTATATCAAGATCCTTGTTACTGGCGCTGCCGGATACATCGGCTCGGTTCTGGTTCCCGCATTATTGAAAAAGGGGCATCACGTCCGCGCGCTCGACAACCTCACATACAGCGGCACGGACTGCTGGCGTATTTTCGCGATCCGCGTTTTGAATTTGTCCGCGGCGATGTTCGCGAAGAGCAGACTTTGAGTGATGCCGTGAAGGATCGCGACGCCGTGATCCATCTCGCGGCGATCGTCGGCTTTCCCGCGTGCCGAAAAGCTCCGCAAGTCGCGGAGGAAATGAATTGGGGCGCTTCAAAACTTCTGGCCGACATCGTTGGCCGTGAGCGGCTGGTGCTGTACGGATCGACGGGAAGCAATTACGGCGCGGTGACGGATCAGGTGTGCACGGAAGAAACTCCGCTAAATCCGCTGAGCCTTTACGCGCAGACAAAAGCGAAGGCAGAGGAATATCTGCTGCAGAATTGCCGCACGGTGGCGTTCCGATTCGCAACGGGATTTGGGATTTCTCCGAGAATGCGACTGGATCTGCTGGTAAACGATTTCGTGAACACGGCGATGAAGATGCGCTATCTGGTGGTTTACGAATCCCATTTCATGCGCAGCTTCATCCACGTTACGGATATGGCGCGCGCGTTTGTGTTTGCGCTGGAGAATTCTCCGCGCATGGAAGGCCAGATTTATAACGTGGGATCCGAATCGATGAATTACAGCAAGGCTCAGGTGTGCGAATTGATTCGAAAGCGCGTGGATTATTATCTGCACTACGCGGATGTGGGCGAAGATCCTGACAAGCGCAGCTACGAGGTTTCGTACAAGAAAATTTCAAGCCTGGGATATCCGCACACAGATGGATCTTGAAGCTGGAATCGACGAACTTGTGCGCGGGATGCCGCTGCTCGATTTCCGCACTCCGTATTCGAACGTGTAACGCATGAGCCGGATCGCCATTCGCGCGGAGGGTCTCGGTAAGGAATATCAGATCGGCGAACGCGCGGGATATATGCCTCCGCTGCGCGAAGTGCTGGGGAACGCGCTGCGATCGCCAGCGAAGCTATTCAAATCCAACGGGAATTCCGAAGCACATAATGATCACCGCTCGCGCGGCCGCGAAACTATTTGGGCGCTGCGCGACGCTTCGTTTGAAATTCAAGAGGGCGAAGTTGTCGGGCTGATCGGCCGCAACGGCGCCGGAAAAACCACGCTGCTGAAAATCCTCGCGCGCATCACGCGTCCTACTGTGGGTTTCGCGGAAGTTCATGGACGCATGGGTAGCTTGCTGGAAGTGGGCACAGGATTTCACCATGAACTTACCGGCCGTGAGAATTGTTATTTGAGCGGCGCGATTCTAGGAATGAGCAAACGCGAAATCGAGCGAAAGTTCGACGAGATTGTTGCGTTCGCCGAGGTTGAGAAATTCATCGATACGCCGATCAAGCACTACAGCACGGGAATGCAGATGCGGCTGGCTTTTGCCATCGCCGCGCATCTTGAGCCGGAAATTCTTCTGGTGGACGAAGTTCTGGCGGTGGGCGATCTCGCGTTTCAGAAAAAATGCCTGGGCAAAATGGAAATGGTGGCGAAAGGCGGACGCACAATTGTTTTGGTGAGCCACAGCATGGCGGCGATCACTCGGTTGTGCCAGCGCGGCATGCTTCTGGATGGCGGGAAAATAATTCTGGATACGGACGCGATCGAAGCCGCTCGCGCGTATTCCACTTCTGACATGGGGAGTTCGGCGCAGCGCGTGTGGAAGAATCTGGAATATGCGCCCGGAGATTCTGTAGCGCGGCTGAAAGCTGTGCGAGTGATCTGCGAAGGTGAAGTCTCGGATACCGTGGACATCCGACACTCCGTTACGATCGAAATGGAGTTTTTTAATTTTCGGGAGAACGCACAGCTCTTGTCAGCGTTTAGCTTCGGAAATGATCAGGGAGCAACGCTTTTCGTGTCGCCAGATTTTGACGAGGGCACTTGGGGGAGCAAGGCGCGACCCTCAGGATTTTATCGCGCGCGCTGTACGATTCCTGGGAATTTTCTCGCGGAGGGGAGAATCACCGTGTGCCCCGAAGTATCCACCCGGCACCCTCGTTATGAAATTCACTTCATTGAGCCTGAGATCGTCTCCTTCATGGTAATCGACAAGGGCGAGCCCGGGAGTGTTAGGGCCGATTGGGGTCGAGGCATTCCGGGCGTTGTGAGGCCGGCGTTGCCGTGGAGAGTGGAGTTCCTTGGGGATGATGTTGAAGGTCAACTTGCGGACTGAACTGCCAGAATTATGCGGCTACTTATCGTTGGAGGTCGCGACAGGCTTTTGTTCTTTGTCAGAGCCCAATTTACCTGTAAGACGTTTTTTTAACGCTTCATTCAGCCCCAGGAATCTGCGGACGGGACGGGTTACCTTCAAGAATGGGAACCACAAACCTCGAAAGAAAATGTAGCGTGAGATTTTCGGAACAAATAATCGAATCTGCGGAAGAGGCGAAATTCCGAGCCAGTGTCTTTTGATGCCGGTGAGAGTAACCCGATGAGTTGAAAAGTAGCGGGGATACTGCCTTCGGCCATGTCCGGCGATGGCGTGATTGCGTTTCGCGTCGTCATCACCCTCCACTCCGGCAAACCCGGCGGGGTGGTAACCGTAGTCGTGATTCTGATGGATGGCGGTAACGAGAGGAGTTGCGTCGAAGACGCATGCGCCTGGAGTGGTCCGAGCTTTCCACACGATCCAGGGATCCCAATACCATCGGCCAATCACGAGCGGCGGGAGGTCATGGTAGAGGCCGCGCGAATAAGCGAAGTAGTCCGCAAACCAAACTCCCATGGGCCTACCTGTGGTTCGCGCGAAATTTACAACTCGTTCCTCCCAATCGGGCTGCTGAAAGTCTATCGGCTCGGTGATATTTGTATCCCAGCGCTGGCCGATCATGAGGAATGGTTTTCCGAGCGAGGCGGATTCTTCTACGGCCTTCCAAAAACTTCGGGGAAGAACGATGTCGCAGTTGACGTAACAGAGGATGTTGTTGGAAGCGATTCTTTCGGCGTGGCCAAAAAGACCTGGCAGGGACTTGACGCCGGAAGGAGTGCGATGGGCGTCCGGCACGTGGCGAATCCCGAGTTCGCGACAGGCCTCTTCAGCGCCCTCCTCATCTCCAAACAGAATCACCTCGACATCAGGATTCATGAGCGTCCAGCTTCGGATAGCATTTCGCTGGATGATTCCGATGTGACCGACGAAAGGCTTCGGCGTGCAAAAGATTGTAAGCATTAGTGGCGCTTGCTCATCGAATTCGATTCGGCAACTACGTTTGACCGGTTACCAGGACTCGCACTGCCCGCTTCACCCTGCCGGCGCATCTGCGCCATAGGGGACGCTTCGGCGGCGGCGGATAGGTATCGATTCCAAATTGCTTCCTCGCAAACGGGATTGCACTCGCCGCGATTACCCTCGTCTCGCCGCCTACGATCTCAGAATACTCTGCATCCACAGGATAGTTTTCTTTGATCAGCACCAGGCCGTACACGTCTGCGGGCTGTTTGCCGTCGGCAAACGTACCCAAGCGGCGGCGTGGCCATCGGAGGTCCAGAACTCCGTATGGCGACAGGCCCGATTCCCAAAGTACGTCCAAGGGACGGCCGAAGTTAGAAAGTAAATTGACGTCAATCGTGACGATCGCGAGGCCGCCAGGCTTCAGGATTCTCCCAAGTTCCTTTGCGCCTTCGCGCACGCCTTCATGCGGCAGATGTTCAATGACACTCAGGCAAAAGACCCGGTCAAAAGAGTCCGACGGCAGATCAATTTTTTCGAGACCGGACTTTACGAATCTAATCCCCGTCCGGTCCAAATATTCTTTGCTAACACCGAACGAAACAAACTTGACGCCGGATTCGAAAACGTCTGGGTCTACGCCGACTACCTCGCATCCGGCAACTTCTTTGAGATAGACCGTAAACGCCGACATACCACAGCCGACATCCGCGCATTTCATGCCAGGTTCGAGTCCTGCGGTGAGTACCGCATACGGGTACTCCCACATGCGGGAACCATACAGAGCGGGTTTTCCCAAGAGCGGGTTCGCCCAGGGATATCGAGCAGCATTCAGTTCCGTATGATCCGGTAAGGCGTACCGCTCGTGAATTTGGCTCATTGCTCGCGTGATCGCCAGGTATTCCGGCAGCATGACCTCGTCGACGGTAGCGAAACGCGAATTTTTAGTCTGACTTTCACTCATAGAGAGATTGTGTGCTCATCTCTTCGGTTCCCCCGAGGGTTGCCGATACTCCTCTGAGGGTTGGTGCGAGAATCCGGTGCGCAGATTTAGAACTCCATTCCATTCGTCTCGATAGTGTTGATGAGCTTCCGTCGCAATTGACATCTCCGGAAGACAATCCCAGAGGTCCAGCATCTCGTCGCTATCCCACAAGCTGACCTGCCACTGATAGGGCCCGGGCCGGAGCGGAAGACTTGGGAATGAGTGAGTAAGAACGTGGACACCTGGTCCCAAATCAAGGTCTCGAATAGCGCTAGCCCACATCACGCGCCGGTCGGCGCTGAAAAGGGCCACTCCATGTTCTCCAGATGAAATTGGTGCCAGCAGTTCGACGACGAAGCTAACTGTAACGGGTCCCCACGACGCAAGAGTGTTTGAGTTTCCCCCCGCATGATTGTCGATTCCCCAACTTAGGAAGCGTGCCTTTGCTCCGGAAGTGCGTTCAAGACCCTCGGTGCGGTCTTTCGAATACATCGCCATCTCGTATGCAGACACCACCTCGTGCGCTGGACCGCTCTGCCGGACAGATGCTTTATCGAGCCAGTAGACTCGTTGACAGAGCTTGCGGATCTGATTCAACTGGTGGCTCACAAGCACAATGGTGCGACCCGCGCGCGCGACTTCTTGCACCTTGCCTAGACATTTGTTTTGGAATCGCAGATCGCCAACCGCGAGAACTTCGTCGACGAGAAGAATCTCGGGTTCGAGATGCGCGGCAACGGCGAAAGCGAGGCGCAGTTGCATCCCGGAGCTGTAGCGCTTCAGCGGAGTGTCTATGAATTGCTCGATCTCGGCGAAGGCAACAATTTCGTCGAATTTTCGAGTAATTTCGGCTCTGCGCATTCCCAAGATAGCGCCACTGAGGAATACATTTTCTCGCCCCGTAAGATCCGGGTGAAACCCAGTGCCAACTTCGAGCAGGCTGCCGATCCGACCGACGAGTTCCGCATGACCTGTGGTGGGCCGGGTGACCCGAGCAAGAATTTTCAGCAACGTGCTCTTGCCAGCGCCATTCCGGCCGATGAGCCCTACAACTTCGCCCTGGCAAATCTCAAGCGAAACGTCTCGCAGAGCCCATATTTTCTCACGCTTGGAACGGAGCCCATTCCCACCCTGCCGGACTAGACGCAGCGGCAGCTTTACGAATTCCCCGAGAACATCGCGTAGCGCACTGCTGTATTCGCCGATTTCGTATTGCTTGCCGAGATTCTCAGCGCGGATAACGATTGGGTTCAAGTAGTGAGCTCGCTCGGGTGCTTTCGCCCGAGACCTTTCGATCCATTATCCGCGTGTTGAGCGATTCCATCTAGTGCCTCACCACTGAACTCCAGGATATAGGCTTGGGATGCGGAAAGCCCGGTAGAGATCTGTGCCGGTAACCTGCATGCTCCATACCGTTTGAGGCGAATTCGTCTGAGTTACTTCGAATACGAAGGAGCCCGCGCCGAATGCTCCGACACCGCAGAGGTCGTATTCCACGTTACCGTTTGCGAGCGAAGCCGCGTTGCCGCCAAAGAAATTGTAGAGATTCGTAGGCAAGATTTGATGAAACGTGAGAGTGGCGGTTTTCGCGGTTTCGTCGATCTGCCAGATGGGAATTGTCGAGTATAGACAGGCTGGTTCCCCAGCGGTCGCCGCATGTCACGCCTGTCGGAAAAATCCTGTCATCGCCGTTATCCATCACGCCAAGCGAGAAGACTCCTGTGGTGTTCGCGCTGAAGAACGCTGGGCCGTGTTGCGCGTATTCCCAATCGGTGGGATCCGTTCCGCCGACTAGCGAGAAATCTCCGCCCTCCCCAAATGCCATAAGATGCTGCCGTCTCCGGCCCCGTTATTGTAGTTCACCTTCACGACCCAATTCTGATGGCGCATCGAGACAAGAAGATTCCCATCATCCTTTGAGTAGATGATGGCATTCGTATGCGTCCAGTCGGGGAACATATACGGATGGCGATTTGGATCAAGGTGATTAAATTCATTCCAAGCCCAGACAGGGTGCAGATTCTGATCCAGATCCACGATCACGTCGCCGAGAACCGCTGGGACGGTCGCGTTCGTGAGAGGCGGGAGCTTGTGCGTGAGAGCGCCATGGAAGTATTCGCCAACACGAGCCAATGACCGTTCGGCAACGGTGTAATGTCATGATGAAGGGTAACAGCGTGACGTTGCATTCCGCGCAGGTCGCAGTAGCTAAGGCCGCGTTCAGGTCATGGAGTGAAATTTCGCGAACCGTGTCTCCTCCGAGATTCACCTCACGAATCTCGTTGATGGTCCCTTGCGGAGCTAATGCGTTCGCGACGGTGGGGACAGTTTGCGCGGAGCTGCCAATTACCATCAGAAAATCGCCGTCGGGGAGCATTTTGGCGCCATCGATAAAGTCGTTTGAGCTGGGTTACCGGGATTGGCATAGGCCCACAGCACATCTCCCGACAGATCGGTGATGACCACTCCATACGGAGTTCCGTTCAAGAATTCAGCAATTCCAGCCCCGGCTGCGGCGTCATTCCCGGCGTGGTTGTGGTGGTTACGTTGAGGAGCAGACTTGCTGGCAAAGCTTGCGTGGTGAAAGTGTGGTCGGAGTCGTTGGCGGAGAGTCCGTTTGTAAATTGCAGCGCGGCTTGCATGTGATAGAGGGTGCTTTGCAGCATGCCCGCGACGAAGATGCTGACTTGGCCGCCGGCGATGCCGGTGGATTGCGTCCAGGTGGAGAGGCCGTAGCCGGTGGTGGTGCCGAAGTTGACGGTCATGGTGCCGGGGAAAGGCAGCGTCATTGTGTAGAGAGCGACCTGGGGATTATCGGTTGGCGTGACGATGCCGGCGGCGAGCGCGGCGGAGACTCCGGTGATTGCGACAGTGTCTGCGGTGCCAGCGGCGGCGTTGGAGAATCCTAAATTCAAAGTGGCGTTTTGCGCGGCGGGAGTGGAAGCGCTGGTGGGATCATAAGTGAGGGATACGGTGCAGCTTGCTCCCGCGGCGAGCGTAGTGGTGCAGGCACCGGCGCCGGCGGTGGCGATGGAATAGCTGGAGTCGCCGGAGACGTCTGGGCCGAGATTGAGCGCAGCTGTGCCAGTGTTGGAGACGGTGACGACCGGATCGGTGATGGAGTTGTTGACGAGATTGTTGCCGAAATTAAAGGATGAAGCGCTGAGGGACGCGCTGGTAGTGGTGACGGCTGGCTGGCTGGAATTGGCGCAGCCTGCAAGGGCTACGGACAAAAGAATAATTACAGACGGGAAAAATTTAGGCCTCATTTATCACCTTGAAGAATTGGATTTGACACAGAAGAGCGCGTTCCCAAGTTGTGCCCTGCCATTTCAAAAAAGTGTTTATCTCCGCTAGGAGATTGGTGCGGTAGCGTACACGACCGAATTCGGACACCGGGATGATAATGGAGAATCGGTCAGGAAATTCGATGCATGAGATGGAAAGTTGGAGCAAATGTTACGAAAAGAATAAGATGGGTGGGAGAGCAGTGGGCGAGGGCGCGGAGCGCTTGGCGCGGCGGTGAGGGGAAAATGCATGTGTGCGGGCGGCGTGCGAGAGGAAAGCGATAAAATGGGCCGATGCTGACGATTTTTTCGACGGGGAAGCCGTTTCGCGGGCACGCGGGGATGATCCAGCGGAATGCGATCCGCAGCTGGACGGAGCTCGATCCCAGCGTGGAAGTGATTTTGTTTGGCGATGAAGATGGCGCGGCGGAAATCGCGCGCGAATTTCACTTTCGGAATGAGCGCGAAGTAGAGCGGTCGGAGACGGGGACGAAGTACCTGCGATTTCTTTTTGCGCGCGCGCAGGAGATCGCGAGCAACGACATACTCTGCTACGTGAATTGCGACATCATTTTGCTGAAGAGTTTTTGGCGCGCGGTGGAGGAAGTGGCGGCGCTGCATAAACCGTTTCTGATGGTGGGTCGCAGGACAAACACGGACGTAATGGAGCCGGTGGATTTCACGCAGCCGGATTGGGAGGCGCGAGTGGAGCGGCTCGCGCGCGAGACGGGCGCTCTGGCGAATGAGTGGTGCGCGGATTACTTTGTGTTTCGGCGCGGCCTGTATAAGGATTTGCCTCCGCTGGTAAACGGACGAAATTACTGGGACAACTGGCTGATCTGGCGAGCGCAATCCATGGGCGTGATGGTGGTGGATGCGTCGCAAGTGGTAACCGCGGTGCATCAGAATCACGATTACGGATACCATCCCGGCGGAGAGACGGGCGTTGTGAACGATCCTCAGACTAGAAACAACTATGCGATCGGAAAGAACGGATGGCACTTGCGAAATATTCGCGAAGTGTCGCACAAGCTGACGCCGCATGGTGTGCAGAGAAATTGGATTGGTCCAGCAGCGCGGGTGGAAAGGGCCTTCAGGCCGTACTGGCACGGAATTCTGAACTTTACCCGGCCGGTGAGACATCCGCTGGGACTGCGTCAGCGGACGATGAAAAAAGTAGTTGCCACGACGAAAAACGTCGGGCAGTCGGGAGACGCGGCAGATTCACGACGGTGAAGCGAGGGCGGAAAGATCAATTCCAGTATTCAGCGGCAACGCGAGGAACAAACTGTGAGCGATACGAGAACCGCGGCGTCGAGACTGAAATCGTGGGTGCGGGCACGCTTAGGAGTTTCGGCGAACAACCCGGAACGCGTCGAGCGCGCTCAGCAGATTCCCGCAGCAGTGCCCGGGCAAAAATTGTACGACGTAAATATCTCCTCTCCCGAATTCGCCTCCACGTTGAAACAGTATTGGTATTACACCATTGAATTGAAGCCGGGATTATTTACGAAGGGCGCGGAGCATTTCAATGTGATGTTCACACGTGAACTGCTGCGGAGATTAGATCCTCGCGGATTGGATATCTGCGACATTGGGACCGCCGAGGGCATGATACCCATCCTGCTGAAACGCCGGGGAGCGCGCTCCGTGGTCGCGCTGGATGCGTGCGATTGGACAGACAAGGTTCGTTTGGTGCAACAGTGTTGTGGAGAGAATTTCGAATACTTTCCGAGAACTTCCGTATCTCGCGCCAAGGAACTCCTAAGCGATCGGGCGAGGCAATCTGGTTTCCTCAGCGGTGCGCCCAATTCGAAGGGATTCGACGTTGTTGTTTTGAGCGGCGTTCTTTACCACGTGTTTTCACCGCTTCACGTACTCGGCCTGGTTCGTACCTTGTTAAAACCTGGGGGCATGCTGATCCTTGAGACAGCGGTGTCCTGTAAAGATGAGTATGCGCAGAGCTGGGTATTTCGCGGCGACAAGTGGATTTTCCCGAGTGGCACGAACACCTGGTTCGTGAGCCTGAGACTACTTGATCACTTTTTGCGGTTTCTGAAGTTCATGCCTATAGATTGCGTGCATAGCACCATAGGTGATGATGTCGCTCGAGTTGCTGTTGCTGCTGTCGCTGTTCCCGATCCGATGCCACTCAAGGCTGAGCAAGAATGGTTTATGCCGACGACGACGAACTTTGATTATGAAGAGATCGTAGATTCAGCCTGGGCTACCGCTGGCGAGGCGGACGTTCAATATTCGCCCGGAGAGAACATTTTCCATCAGGAGTCGCCGGTGGCGGTTGATCTCCATGCGACAGTGCACAGCCGTCCGGCCATTATCGGCAATCACGACAGAGTGATACTTCGCATTTCCGATATAGATTAGTCGTGGATGTCGTCTTGACCGCAGCGTCTACTTTTTTATCGAAGACATGTGGCAGCCGGCGAATTATGTCTTCGCAGCCGTTGCGTAGTGCGCCACGATTTCGTCGAGAAGTTTCTTCAAGTCGTATTCCAGCTTCCAATTTGGAAAGTGTTTGCGAATCTTCGAGAGATCGGAGATGTAGCAAATATGGTCGCCGACGCGAGCCTTATCCACATATTTCGACTCAAGCGTGAAGCCCATCGCTTTTAGCGCGGAAATCGTTTCGTGGATGGAAAGCGCATTCTCGCGTCCGCCGCCGAGGTTGTACACTTCGCCGCAACGGGGATTCTCGTAAAAATCGAGGAACGTCCGCGCGACATCGTTCGCGTGGATCTGATCGCGCACCTGTTTTCCGCCGTAGCCGTAAATTGTGTACGGCACACCCATCACCGCGCAGCGCACGATGTAATTCAGGTAGCCGTGAAGCTCCACCCCCGCGTGCTGCGGCCCCGTTAAGCATCCGCAGCGGAAAATTCCGATCGGCATCTGAAAGTAGCGGCCATATTCCTGGCACAGAACATCCGCGGCAACTTTCGACGCGCCGAACGGACTGTGAAGGCACTGATCGATAGACATGTCTTCGGCGATTCCATCGAGGCCATTGGCGTAATCCCAGCGCGTTTCTTTTTCGACGAGCGGCAGAAAATTCGGCCGGTCCCCATACACTTTATTCGTGCTCGTAAAACAAATCGGTGATTCGCGCACGAAATCGCGCGCGGCGACTAGAACATTTAATGTGCCAACCGCATTCACGTCGAAATCTTCGTAAGGCAAGTCGGCGGATTTATCGTGTGAAGGTTGCGCCGCCGCGTGCACGATCAGTCCGGGCCGCAGGTCGCGAATCAAATCGCGAACAGCCTGTCGGTCGCGAATATCAAAACTGTGATGCTGGTAGTTGGCGAAAGTGCTTTGCAGATCGGCGAGCACCGGTTTCGTGGTGCCACCCTCGCCAAAAAACCACGCGCGCATATCATTATCAATCCCAGAGACATCCCAGCCGCGTTCGCAGAGAAATTTCACGCATTGCGAACCGATCAATCCAGTTGAGCCAGTAACGAGAGCTTTCATTTGATCGCAAGCACCTTCGTTTTCATTCCGCGAAAGTATCCGACGAGATTGCACGAACTGCAACTCTTTGATGCGGGAATAGTTCGCGGGATGTTTCGCGGCCCAGAAAATACTTAGCGATGATAATTACGCGCGTACGCAGGAGGATCGATCGCGTGCGCAAGCCGTGGATCGGGCACCGGTGCGCTTGCTTTCAGCTGCAGCGGCACCACTCCCGCCCAAATCGGCAGCGAATAATCCGCTTCATCGTCCACAGGAGGCCCCGTGCGAATTTTTGCCGACACTTCCTTAAGCGGCAGCGCGAGCACCGCGGTTCCCTTCAATTCCTGCGGCGTCGGTTGCCGAACATCATCCCATCGGCCCGGTACAACGTGGTTCGTAAACGTGCTCAGCGCTTGCAATTTTTCATCGTCAGCCAAAACCGGGCGCGCTTACCCAAAATCACCACGCTGCGGTAGTTCATCGAGTGATGAAACGCGGAGCGCGCGAGAACCAACCCATCCAACAGCGTCACCGTTACGCACACCGGAATTCCCTCCGCAATTTCGCCAAGCATCCTGCTCGCCGCCGATCCGTGAAGGTAAAGGACATCTTCGCGCCGGCCAAATCCCGTAGGAATCACGTATGGCTGGCCATCCACCACGAATCCCACGTGGCAGAGCAACGCCTCATCCAGAATCTTGTACACGGTGTCGCGATCGTAAATTCCGCGTTTCGGCAGGCGATGCACTTGCGTCCGTTCGGTGGGAGTGAATTCGCTCATGCCGCTAAAGTTACGATTCGCACAAAATCCGCGCAAGGGCCATGTGTGCCATTCAGCAGCGGCCCAGATTCCAAAATGGCCGCGCGCACGGCCCAGCCAGCTTCGACTCAAAAGTAAGCTCCGCCTACTAGCATTCCTCGTATTTGAAACGGTTGAAACTCTCCGCCGCGACTTGGCGTCTCAGGGTATGATTCCGTCGATTTCCGATTTGTTTTGACGCAGTGCGCAACTTTTGTGCGCCGCCCGCGGAAGGCAGCGCCGCGATTCGCAGCCCAGCACTTCTGCGACATCGTAAATTTGCAGCGAGATGGAAATGAGAAAGGAGCAGCATGACGAACTTCACGAAGCGAATCGTCATTGCAAGTTTCAGCGCGCTGGTAGCCGTAGGCTACGCAGCCGCGCAAGGCCGCGGAGATTTTCCTCCAGGACAATTCCCGGGCCGCGGTGAACAAGCACAGCAAGCGACGGCCGACAAAGACCGCCCGAAGTTGCCCGCGCCGGAAGAAAAAAGTTCGGTCACTCATCACACCGTGAGCATCGGCGGTCAGCAAATCGCTTACACGGCGACCGCTGCAACCTACGTTTTGAAGGCTGATGACGGCACGCCCAAAGCGTCGATGTTTTTCGTCGCCTACACAAAAGACGGCGTCGGACGACATCACCAAGCGCCCCATCGCATTCTCATTCAACGGCGGCCCCGGCTCGGCTTCCTGCTTCGTTCACATGGGTTTCGGTCCGAAGCGCCCGGTTGTCACCGCCGATGGCCACGGAATGCCCGCTCCATACGAATTCGTCGATAACGATCAATCATTTCTCGATTCCACCGACATCGTTTTCGTCGACGCCATTTCTACCGGCTACAGCCGTCCCGCGCCCGGCGAAAATCGCGAATCAATTCCACGGCGTAATCGAAGACGCCACCTGGTTTTCCGATTTCATCTACCAATACATCACGCGAAATCAGCGCTGGGGTTCGCCGAAATATTTGATCGGCGAAAGTTACGGCACCACGCGCTCCGCGCAGCTCTCGGGAATCCTCGAGAATCGCCACCAGATTTACTTGAACGGAATCGTGCTGGTCTCCACGGTAGCCTTCGCCACGGCCGATCCCGACGCCCGCGTGCTTTTCCCGTTTCCAAGTTTCGCGGCCACCGCGTGGTACCACCACTTGCTCGCTCCAGATTTACAGTCGCTGCCGGTGGATCAAGTAGTGCAGCAAGCGCGCGATTTCGCGAGAGGCGAATATCACGCCGCTCTGATGAAGGGCGACAAAATTTCGCCCGAAGAAAAACAAAAAGTGATCGCGCAAATCGCGCGCCTCACCGCGCTTTCTCCAAAATATATCGAGGAAGCGAATCTTGCGAATCAGCTCTTTCCGCTGGTTCAAAGAACTCGAACGCAACAAGCGCCGCACCGTGGGCCGTCTCGATTCTCGTTTTGAGGGAATTGATGCCGATGCCGCTGGCGAACGCGATGAATACGATCCCAGCGAAGCTTCCTACGAAGGCGCGTGGGTCGCCGCGTTTCAGGATTACACCCGCCGCGAGCTGAAGTGGAATACAGACATGTATTACACGGTGACCGCAAGCGTTCAGCCGTGGGATCAAAACGGCAACAACTACGTCGCCGAAACTTTGCGGTCAGCCATGTCGCATGAGTCCACTCTGAAAGTTCTCGTCGTCTGCGGCTACTACGATTTCGCCACTCCGTTTTTCGGAATCGAGTACACCGTGGACCACATGGGCCTCGAGCCCGCGATTCGTAAAAATATCAGCTTCTCCTACTACGAATCGGGCCACATGGTTTACATCGACGAAAAAGCTCACGCGAAACTTCACAAGGATGTCGGCGACTTTATCAACGGCAGCTACACGCACTAAGCCGTTCAGAAAAAATATCGAAATGTTGAGACTGAGAAAGTTCGAGAGGAGATCGAGCGCGATGAATACGAAGCGCGTTGTATTTTCAGCATTGGCGGTGTTCCTGTCGGCAGGCATCGCAGCAGCGCAAGGCCGCCGCGGAAATGCGCCGGTGCAGCAAACCACTCCACAAGCTGCCGACCAGCAGAAAAAGTTGCCGCCGCCCGAAGAAAAATCTTCGGTCACGCACCACTCCGCGAAAATCGGCGGCCAGGTAATCAATTACACCGCTACCGCGGGCACGTACGTAATCAAGGATGACGAAGGCAATCCGAAAACGACATTCTTCTACGTCGCCTACACCAAAGATGGCTCCGACGATCATTCCAAGCGTCCCATCTCGTTTTCTTACAACGGTGGTCCCGGCTCCGCGTCTCTCTTCGTCCACATGGGCTTCGGTCCGCGCCGCGTGGTTCTCACTCCCGATGGCCACGGCATGCCCGCGCCTTACACAATCGTCGATAACGAAGATTCGCTCCTCGATGGCACCGACATCGTTTTCATTGACGCTGTCACCACCGGCTACAGCCGCTCCGCGCCGGGAGAAAATCCCGCGCAATTTCACGGCCTTGTCGAAGACGCGAATTATTTCGCCGATTTCATCTACCAGTACATCACGCGCAACGAACGCTGGGCCTCGCCGAAATATCTCATCGGCGAAAGTTACGGCACCACGCGTTCCGCCGAACTCTCCGGCGTTCTCGAGCGCCGCCACGAGATCTATCTCAATGGCATCGTTCTGGTTTCCGCCGTGCTGAATTTCGATTCTTTGGATGGCAGCCCCGGAAACGATTTGCCCGCCATGACTTTCCTTCCCACTTTCGCAACCACGGCGTGGTATCACCATCTTCTCACGCCGGATCTGCAGAAGCTCACCGTCGAGCAAGTCGCTCAGCAGGCGCGTGAATTCGCCGATGGCGAGTACGCCGCAGCGCTGATGAAGGGCGATCAGCTCCAGGGCGCCGAACGCGACAAGATCGTCAAGGAACTCGCGCACTTCACATCGCTCTCGCCGAAGTACATCGAGCAAACCAACCTGCGCATCAGCGATGGCCGCTGGTTCCGCGAACTCGAACGCGAAAAGCGCCGCACCGTCGGCCGTCTCGATTCGCGCTTCGAGGGCATGGAAGCCGACGCCGCCGGTGAACAGAGCCAGTACGATCCCAGCGAAGCTTCCTACGAAGGCGCATTCGTCGCCGCATTTCAAAATTACGCGCGTAGCGAGCTGAAGTGGGATTCCGAAGCGTATTACACCGTCAGCGCTCGCGTTTACCCGTGGGACCAAACCGGTTACAACCAGGTCGCGGAAACTTTGCGCGCCGCGATGACTCAGCAAACCTATCTGAAAGTTCTGGTCGTCTGCGGCTACTACGACGTCGCTACCGTTTTCCACGCCGTCGAACACACCGTGGATCACATGGGACTCGAACCCTCGATTCGCAAAAATATCAGCTTCACGTATTACGAATCGGGGCACATGGTGTACATTGACGACAAGGCGCGCGCGAAGTTGCATCGCGACGTCAATAGCTTCATTAATTCCAGTTACGCGCATTGAAAAAACTGCTTCGTGTAATTCTGTGGGCCGCGGTGGCGCTGGCTGGCGCCGCTGGACTTGCCGCGATCGCATTCGAACGCGGCGAGCCGCTCAACGCTACTTGGTTTATCGTCGCCGCGGCCTGCACTTTCCTTGTTGCTTACCGTTTTTATTCCGCATTCATCGCCGCGAAAGTTCTCGCGCTCGATCCGAATCGCGCTACTCCCGCTGAACGCCTCGACGACGGCCGCGATTTCGTTCCCACAAATAAATGGGTGCTCCTCGGCCATCATTTCGCCGCCATCGCCGGCCCGGGTCCGCTCGTCGGCCCGACGCTCGCTGCTCAATTTGGATATTTGCCCGGAACGCTTTGGCTGATCATCGGCTCAGTTCTCGGCGGCTGCGTGCAGGATTTCGTGGTTTTGTTTTGCTCGATTCGCCGCGACGGTAAATCGCTTGGCCAGATGGCCCGCGAAGAGGTGGGCAAGTGGGGCGGCGTCATCGCGCAACTCGCCGTGCTCATCATCATGATTATTTTGCTCGCGGTCGTCGGCCTCGTGGTCGTCAATGCGCTAAAGGCCTCGCCGTGGGGCACGTTCACTTTGGCGATGACGTTGCCGATCGCGATGCTGGTCGGCCTTTACTTGCGATTCTGGCGGCCGGGCCGCGTTCTCGAAGCGTCAGGAATCGGAGTCGTGCTGATTCTTTTCGCAGTGGTCGCTGGCCAGTGGGTCGCCGCGTCACCGTCATGGGCGCACGCGTTCACAGTGAGCGGAAGCGCGCTTGCGATTTCGCTGATCGCTTACGGATTCGCCGCGTCGGCGCTGCCCATCTGGCTGCTTCTCGCGCCGCGCGATTATCTAAGCGCCTTCATCAAGATTGGTGCGATCGCCGCACTTGCTGGCGGAATTCTTGTCGTTCGTCCAGTAATTCAAATGCCAGCTCTTTCGCGATTCGCGGATGGCACCGGCCCCGTCTTCGCCGGGAAAATTTTCCCGTTCTGTTTCATCACCATTGCCTGCGGCGCCGTCAGCGGATTTCACGCTCTGATTTCTTCCGGCACCACTCCGAAAATGATCACGCGCGAAACTCACGCGCGCCTCGTCGGCTACGGCGCGATGCTCATGGAATCGTTTGTCGGAGTAATGGCCATGGTCGCCGCGTGCGCTCTTTCCCCCGGCGTCTATTTCGCGATGAATAGTCCGCCGGCGATTGTTGGCGCCACCGCAACCGCCGCAGCCGATAAAATTTCCAGTTGGGGTTATGCCCTCGCGCCGCAGACCATGACCGATCTCGCGCGCATGGTCGGCGAACAAACTTTGCTGAATCGCGCGGGCGGCGCGCCTTCTCTCGCCGTCGGCATGGCGCAAATTTTCAGCCACACCATCGGTGGCGCGCACTTGATGGCGCTCTGGTACCACTTCGCGATCATGTTCGAGGCGCTGTTTATTCTCACCGTGCTTGACGCAGGCACGCGCGTCGGCCGCTTCATGATTCAGGATTTGTTGGGGCACGTCAGCCCCAAGCTCGGCCGCCACGGCTGGTATCCCGGAATTATTTTTTCCAGCGCGCTGATCGTCGGCGCGTGGGGATACTTTCTTTATTTGGGAGTGCTCGATCCGCTCGGCGGAATTAATTCGCTCTGGCCGCTATTCGGAATTTCAAATCAATTGTTCGCCGCGGTCGCGCTCGTCGTGGCCACCACAATTCTTTTGAAAATGGGCAAGCTGAAATGGATTTGGGTCACGCTGCTGCCCGCGGCGGCGCTCGTCATCGTCACCATGACGGCGAGCTACGAAAAAATATTCAGCGCCGATCCGCGCTTGGGTTTTCTTTCCGCCGCGAATCAAATGTCCGCAGCAATTTCCGCGGGCTCGATCCCCGCCGCGAAAATGGCGGACACTTCGCGCCTAATTTTCAATCAGCGCCTCGACGCCGCGATCACCGCCGTCCTCGCGCTCATGGTGATGGCTCTGGTTGTAAACGCTCTCTGGGAATGGGCGCGGATTCTTACGGGCGCAACAAAGCCACAGCTCCATGAAGCTCCAAATATCCAAACGCAATGGGCGGAGGGCGACTGATGCGAAAAGCTCTGATGCAATTGCGGAGTTGCCACGCGCGAATCTCTGGCACGGTTTCCGCCAAGCCACGGGCGACGCAGCCTACGAAAGCTACTTGCGCAGCAAAGCCCGCAAGAGCGTCGCACAAACCGACAATTGCTCAGCGCCACTCTCCCAGCGCGATTTCTATCTCGATTCCCTCCGCCGAAAATATTCCACCATCAATCGCTGCTGCTGAATTCTGTTATGCCTCCGTAGGGGTAGGGCTTGCCCTACCCACGGGTACGGGTACCCCACACGCCGTAGTTGCGTGTGGGTTCTCTACGCCTCTGACTTAAAGGGTGCCGCACCCTTTGTAGTCCAAGGGTGCGTGTTTTGACTTTTTCCGCCCCTCGTGCAACACCCCCTACCCATTTCCTGATGTAAAATTTCAATCATGTCTCGTCCAAGACGCATCGGCATTCTCACCGGCGGCGGCGATGTCCCCGGCCTAAACCCCGTAATCAAAAGTGTCGTCTACAAATCCACCGAGATTGGTTTCGAAGTTTTCGGATTCCGCCGCGGCTGGCAGGGACTTACGCACATGCGCCCGGGACCCGAACTCGATTCCGAAAATGTTCGCCAGCTCAATCGTGACAACACGCGCGGCATCGATCGCACCGGCGGCACCATGCTCCACACTTCGCGTGTGAATCCCAGAAAAATGAAGAAGAGCCAGTTGCCGCCGCACTTCCCTCAGGATGAGTTGAAAAAATTTCAGTCGGGCGAATCGGCGTGGGATCTCACTCCGGTTGTTCTGAAAAATTTGGAATCTCTCGGCATCGACGAATTAATCGTCATCGGCGGTGACGACACGCTCAGCTTCGCCTACGCGCTCGATCGCGCCGGAGTTCGCGTCACCGGCATTCCGAAAACAATGGATAACGATGTGCGCGGCACCGAATACTGCATCGGCTTTTCCACCGCCATCACGCGCGCTAAAGAATTAATCACTCGCCAGCGCACCACGCTCGGTTCGCACGAACGCATCGGCGTCTTCCGCATTTTCGGCCGCGATTCCGGATTCACAGCGCTCTTCACCGCTTACGTCACGTCCACGCGCTGCGTGATTCCTGAATGTCCGTTCGATCTCAATAGCCTCGTCGAACTTTTATTCGAAGACCGCAAAAATAATCCCAGCCGCTATTCGCTCGTAATCGCTTCCGAGGGAGCAACGTGGAACGGCCGCGCCACCGCCGAATACGGAGAAGCAGACGCCTACGGCCATCGCAAAAAAGTCGACATCGGCGAGGCTCTCTCCGATGAAATCAAACGCATCACCGGAGTCGAATCGATTTCCAGCGATCTCACCTACGATCTTCGCAGCGGCGAACCAGACGCTCTCGATGAAATGGTCGCCATCACTTTCGCAAATGTCGCGATGGACCTAATTCGCGACGGCATCCACGGCCGCCTGGTGGCAATCCAGGAAGGAAAATACGCCCACGCGCCAATCCCCGATCCAAAACTTGGCGCCGTAAAAGTTGACGTCGAAAAACTCTACAACATCAATCGCTTCCGCCCCCACTACTCCCACAAATTGGGCATGCCGCTGCTCCTAACCCCCAGCCGCACCACCAGCTAATCACCGCCTCCCCAAACCCGTCGTCTCGTCCGCCGCGCCGGCGCATTTGTCGTAGGGGCGAGGCTCAACCGCAAAGCGGGCAGGCCTCGCCCTGCACGTCCCGTCATCTGCGCCTTTTGCACCCCGATCTTTTGACTCGGGGCTGAGAGCTACCCGATCAGGGTAGCCGAAGGATCTCGTGAAGTTTTCTCTGCGCCCTCCGCGTCTCTGCGGTAAGCCGCCTTAACCAAATTCTCCGTGTCCTGAACCCGCCATAGCCTTCGCAAATGCGAAGGCGACGGAGGGCTGTGTCTCTGTGGTGAGCGCACTTGCCATTCCGCCCTCGCCAGCCCGCCTTCCGCTCTTGTCCCCAAACCCGACTTCTTTATCATTACGCCCATTACGCCCACGCGCCACTCGGAGGATCTATGTCCCTAAACATGCAAAAGCTGGATGAATTGCTCGGCAAAGGCGTAGTCGATTTCGGGGCAACATTTCATGCCGCTCTCGTGGTCATCGGCGATCGCCTCGGACTTTACAAAGCCCTCGCGCAAGGCGGCGCGGCCACCGCTGCCGATCTCGCACAGCGCACCAGCACCAACGAGCGATACGTTCTCGAATGGCTGTCTTCGCAAGCCGCCGGCGGCTATGTCACCTACGATCCCGCGACAGCCCGCTTCAGCCTCACCGAAGAACAAGTTTTTGCTCTCGCCGACGAAAACAGTCCCGCATTTCTTCCCGGCGCATTCCAATTGGCCCTAGCTGCCACGCGCTCCGTGGACAAAATCACAGATGCATTCAAAACCGGCGCGGGCGTTGGGTGGCACGAACACGACTCTGAACTTTTCGCCGGCACCGAGAGATTTTTCCGTCCCGGCTACGCGGCGAATCTCGTCTCATCTTGGATTCCAGCTCTCGAAGGAGTGGACGCAAAACTTAAAGCCGGCGCGCGCGTCGCCGACATCGGTTGCGGTCACGGCGCTTCCACAATTTTGATGGCGCAAGCCTACCCGGCCAGCACTTTCGTGGGGTTCGACTATCACCAGGGTTCGATTGACGCCGCCACAGAACGCGCCAAGAAAGCTGGCGTCACAAAAAACACTTCCTTCACTGCGGCCAGCGCGAAAGAATATCCCGGCAACGATTTTGATTTCGTAACCTTTTTCGATTGCTTCACGACATGGGCGATCCGATGGGCGCCGCGATGCATGTGCGGCGTTCGCTGAAGCGTGATGGCACTTGGATGATTGTCGAGCCTTTCGCAAACGATAAGCTCGAGCAAAATCTAAATCCGGTCGGCCGCGTTTATTATTCCGCTTCCACAATGCTCTGCACGCCGTGTTCGCGATCGCAGGAAGTTGGTTTGGGTTTGGGCGCGCAAAGCGGCGAAGCCCGCATGCGCGAAGTCGTAATGAGCGGCGGCTTTTCCAGATTCCGCCGCGCAACCCAAACGCCTTTCAATTTGGTCTACGAAGCTCGTCCGTAAAGTTGGAATGCCGCAATGTTGCCGGCGCGCTTGGAATTTGCTCTTAGGATGTAGGGGCGAGGCTCGACCGCGAAGCGGGCAGGCCTCGCCCTGCATCGCTAATATTCTTCATCGTCTTCCAACATCTTCAGCCGCGTAACTTTTTCGCTGATGCGAATCCCTTTTCCCCGCGCCTCCGCCAAGAATCGCTCTGCGAATTTCCGTCGGCAGATTTTCCGGCGCAAAAACTCCCTCTTCATCCCGGGGAAAAGTCTTCACAAATAGCGATGCCATCACAGCCGTCGTAAACGTCACCGGAGTAACATGCAAGCCGCGCTGCCGGATCAAATACAGCGAAGGAAACTGGCAGTCGTAGCGAATTTCCACCCGCCGATCTTTCTTGATTCCGCGCACTAAAACCGCCGCCGCGAATCGCGCGTTGTGCAGCACTCCCCGCCGGATTAATCGCGCCACCATCCGCGGTGAAGCCGTCTTCGGAAATCTTTTCTGCGTCATGCCGCGAGACTTTGTCAGCTTTCCCTGCTTGTGCCACCGGCGCAGCCGGTCAATTTCATTTCCGCCGATCTTCACATCCATTTCTTTCATCGGCACGGAGTAAGGCAGCGTCGCCACTTCATCCTGCGCCGCCAGCACCACTCCGCTTTCGCCAATCGGCGGAGGAAAACGAAAAAGTTCGCGCTCCGCAAATCGTTTTGCGAATTTGAATTTTCCGTCGCGCAAAATCCGCGGCGAAGAAATCGCCTCATCAAACGTATCGTGTGCCGACCATTGCGATACCGGATCATCACTCTCAATTTCTTCGAACAGCCGAATGTAAATCGCTTCCACTTTGTCCAGCTGATCCGCCGCGCGCCGCGCCAATAAATTCGTCAGCCCCGGCGCCGCTCCTGCGTTGATCACCGCCGCGCGATGTTTCTCCGCAAATCGCTCCGAGTATCGAAGCTGCTCTGCCTTAAACGGATTGCGAGTGAGATGGCTCGACATGTCCAGGTAATGCGCGCGCAACCGCAACGCCGCGCGCAAAACAATTTCGTTGAACACACTCGAAGAAGTATTGACGATCAGTTGCGTGCGCCGCGCCGCCCGTACAATTCCCCAAAGATTGCGCGCATTCACTTCGCGAACTTCAATTGAACTCTTGCGCCCCAGAAATTTGCGCGCGCGCTCAGGATCTTTATCGCCACAAATAACTTCGTGGCCCTGTCGATCGAGCAGGTGGGCGAGCAGGGAGCCGGTAGCTCCCGTGCCAAGAACGAAAATCCGCATCGGTGCCAAACTTTACCATAGCGCCGCCAACCGTTGGGGTTTGCAGAAACTCGGTTTGCTCTGTGAAAAACACGGAAGCTATGGCGATGTACAATCTTAAAGTCCAATGAGCGAAGAACCAGAGCCGCGCGAAGAGCATCTTTTCACGCTGACCGAAGCGGAACGCACGCGCCGCGAAATCGAGCCGCAGCTCATCGAAGCGATGGACTCCCGCCGAAAACTCGCCGAGGCCGATGGACATCTTGGCGACATTGCGACGCGCATCATGATGGCCGGCGGCATGGTCGTAAATTATGAGCGTGCTTCGCGCTTGCGCACCGAGCACACTCGTCTTTCGAACTCTCTCCGCGAAGCGTTGGAAACCATCGAAGCTACCGGATGTGTTGTTAAAGATCTCGATATCGGGCTCCTCGATTTTCCCGCGCGCATGAATGGACAAGCGGTTTATCTTTGCTGGCGGCTCGGCGAAGATCGCATTCGTTTTTGGCATGCCCAAGATGAAGGCTTCGGCGGACGCAAGCCAATCGATCCGCGCGACACCGGTCCAGACAACACAGTGCAATAACATCGCGCAGCATCCGTTACTTGACCTCGCCACTTTCCACTGCGAGAGTTGATTGTCTTTCCGAAAGATGCAGGCCAACAAATAATGAGCAGACTCGCCGACGCAACAAGTCCATATCTCCGCTCCGCCGCGCATCAACCCGTCGACTGGTATGAATGGGGCGATGCCGCATTCGCAAGCGCACGTGAGATGAACAAACCAATCCTGTTGGATATCGGCGCAGTCTGGTGCCATTGGTGCCACGTCATTGATCGCGAGAGCTACGAGAATCCCGAAATCGCCGCGCTGATCAACGAACTATTCGTCGCGGTGAAAGTGGATCGCGATGAACGTCCTGATGTTGACTCACGATATCAATCCGCGGTGAGCGCTGTGTCTGGTCAAGGCGGCTGGCCGTTGACTGCATTCTTGTTGCCGGATGGCAGACCATTTTTCGGCGGCACATATTTCCCGCCGGAAGATGCGATGGGACGTCCAGGATTCAAACGCATTTTGCACGCCGTATCGGAAGCGTACGGAAAGCGCCGCGAAGAAGTGGAGAAAGCCGCGACCGCACTGGTGCAAGCCGTTGCGCAGTCTGAACTATTCTCTGGCGCGGGCGCGACATTCGATGCGGCGATCGTGCACGAAATAGTGGAGAGCGCCGCGGCAACATTCGATCCGCGCCACGGCGGCTTTGGCCAGATGCCCAAGTTTCCGCACTCGCAAGCGACCGATCTCCTCCTCGAGGAATATCAGCGCACGCGCGAGCCGCGCATTCTGGATATTTGCGACCGCACGTTAACTGGAATGGCGCGCGGCGGCGTGTACGATCAACTCGCCGGCGGATTTCATCGCTACTCCGTGGACGAACGCTGGCTCGTGCCTCACTTCGAGAAGATGTCTTACGATAATTCGGAGCTGCTCAAGAATCACATTCACGGATGGCAAGTTACACGCAATCCGTTTTACCGCGAGATCGCCGAAGGAATTATTGGTTGGGTTGACCGCGAACTCTCCGATCGCGAGCACGGCGGATTTTACGGCAGCCAGGATGCTGACTATTCGCTCGATGATGACGGCGATTATTTCACGTGGACGCTCGACGAACTTCGCGCCGCGCTCACGCCCGAAGAAGCGCGAGTCGCGGAGCTGCGTTTCGATGTGGAAGAGCATGGCGAGATGCATCACAACCCCGCGAAGAATGTTCTGTGGATCGCGCAGGAGATTCCCGAGATCGGCGCGAAGACTGGCAAGTCCGAGAGCGATGTTCGTTCGTTACTTGCGTCAGCGATGCGCAAGATGTTTGCGGCTCGCGTCACGCGGCCAACTCCGGCGATTGATCGCACGATCTACGTTTCGTGGAACGCGATGTTTGTCTCCGCGTATCTCGATGCGGCACGAGTGTTTGGAGGCGAGCTTGGTTCGCGTTGCCGCGCGTTCGCGCTGAAGACTCTCGATCGTATTCTCGCGGAATGGGATGACGCGAAAGGATTTCCGCATCGCATCGGCGGCGAATGGCTCAGCGGAACTCTCGACGATCAATCCTGCATGTCGCTCGCGTTGCTCGATGCGTATGAAGCGACACTCGAGCAGCGCTATTTCGCGGCAGCGGAACTCGCGATGGTGCGCGCGCTGGTTCAACATTGGGATGATGCCGGCGGCGGATTCTTCGATCGTCCATCCGATGCGCCGCAAATGCTCGGGCTCGATGTGCGGCGCAAACCCTTACAGGATTCTCCAACTCCTGCGGGAAATGGAACCGCTGCGATTGCGCTTACGCGTCTTTATGCGCTCACGGGCAAGAAACTATTTCAGGAGCGCGCACAGCAAACTCTGGAAGCATTCGCGGGAGTCGCGCCGCGCTACGGAATGTTCGCGGCGACTTACGGATTGGCTGCGCTGCTGCATTCGCGCGGCGCGATGCAAATCGTAATCACAGGCCGCGCGGACGATTCCGCGGCACAACAACTTGAACGCGCAGCCGCGGAAACATATCGCTTCGGCAAAGCCGTGCTGCGAATTACGCCGGAGACAAAAGCAAGTTGCTGGCTTGCGCCCGCGCTCGGGGAAACTTTGCCGCATCTCGATGCGGAAACCGCAGCGGCATTTGTGTGCGTGGAAACTACTTGTTATCCACCGGTAACTTCTCCCGAAGGATTAAGCGCGCTGCTGCTCAGCTCGAAAAGTGGCGCGGTCGCGAATTCCTGATCGCAAAACTTTCGATTCACGGCGAAATTATTTGTGGCGGGTAAACTTCGTTTCTTCAGAAAACACTTTTGTGTCGTTCGCGTATTTCAGCGCGAAAGCTTGCAATTGCGCGGTCGTCGCGGTGACGATGAGTTGCTTGTCGGGTTCCACAAAACTCAGCTCTGGCGCGCCATTTTTCGCCGAGTCTCGCAACCAGTCATCGCTGAGCATTTCGATCCGCAGCGCATCTTTCTCGATCCAGATTCTTCCAATTCCGTGAGCCTTCAGCACCGGCGAGCTTACTTTCGTGGTCTTCGAATAACTTACGTCGCCGCTTTCAGCGTCGAAAAACATTGCGTCGCCCAGTTTCAGAAGATGAAGTTTGCTCACCCAAATTTGTTTGTCGTCGGTATCGTCGAGGAGTGAAACGTAGGAGTCGCCATCTTTCTGGATGGTCCAGCAGCAATTATTTTTGTTATCGTTCTTTTTTTGCGTTGCGGTCTGCTTTTGTTTGGCGTCCGGCTGGTCTACTCCATCCCAGCGTCCAACGATCGTGTCGTCTGTCGCTGCGACCGATTTATCGTAGAGTGGATAAAGAGTTGGCGCGGCGACGCATCCCATCGAAACGACCGCGGCGAGAAGAAGCGGTAGAAATAGCAGCACGAAACTGCGGCGGCGCACAGCTGAGTTTTCCGCGAGATGCATTACTTCAATCCTTCGCCGCGAATTTCGCGGCAGAAAAAACTACTTCGGTTGGGGACGCGATTCTGGGGGTATCAGATTATTCGCGCGGTAGTACACCACGAGCTGGCCGTAGTGCTCGCCTGAGTGTTCGATTATGCCGGTCCACAAGTCGGAGGCGTGGACCATCATGTTTGCCCAGGGATATTTCACCACGGCATTCAGGCCCGCATCGCCCTGCGATTTGATTACGGATGCGCCGTCACTTGCGGCCTGCTTGATCAGCGCGACTACTTGCGCTTTGGTCTTGTACTCATCGCGTGAGGGATTTTCCTGGTCCTTCAGTTCCGGTCCCATCTTTTTTCCGGCTACTGCGCTGATCGCTTCGAAATCGACTCCGGCGATGTGCAGAATATTTTGTGCGAAGGTGCGCTGGTCTTTTTGCACTTTGAAATCGTATTTGTCTTCGGGGAAATCCTGCGCCATGGAGATCACTTTGTCGGCGATGCCATTCCATTCGCGGAGCATTTCGGCGCTCGCGCTGGCGGCGGGCTTGGGAGCTTGATTTGATTGCGCCTGCGCCAGAAGCATTCCGCTGGCAAGAAAAATCGAGCACGCAAGCAGCACAAATTTAGATGTGGAACGCATCAATGAAATCCTCCGAAAGTGAAATTTGATCGGCCGAGTACGAAGTTCCGAGAGTGTATCACGGCGTACCTTCCGGTGGCGCGAGAAGCAGGGAAACCGTGGTAGAGCGCCGAGGATTCCCAATTCTGGGTAGAGCGTTCTACCGCGCGGGCCAATTCCCAATCTGGGAAAGATGATGGGGTGATTTTTCTCAAGCCGAGGTACCCCCCACTCCCCCTGTTTTTTTGTAAGTGCGGATTCTAAAGGGGTTGCGGCAAACGGAGACACGTTTTGGGCGGATTTGAGCACGGTTCGGCGCAACTTCAGTCTCTCTCTCAAGCGGGCTCGCGACAACGAGAGCGTTCGCGTCGTGCCGGAATACGTCACTTTCCCGATTCGGGACGGAATCGTGGCGTTCGGGGTTGGGTACAGGGTTTGATGAGAGGGAAATGACTAAAACTAAAGCGGATTATAACCGATGAGGTAGATGATGTCAAGCAGAAATTTCCGGAATTATATATTTGAGTTGCGATTGCGCGGACGAAACGAGCCAGAACCCACCACAGAGACACAGCCCCGTCGCCTTCGCATTTGCGAAGGCTATGGCGGGTTCAGGACACGGAGAATTTCATGTAAGCGGGAGCTTAGTTTGTGGATGGCGAAGGCGGTCAAGATGGGAGATTGAAAGCGTCGGTTTGGTGCCGCGCTTACAGCGCTCCGAAAAACTTTCTTGGTTTTGACAAGTACCCACCGCTCACGCGGTGGGCTTTCTTCGGTATCGCGCCGACGGCGCTCCGGAAAACCGATATAGATATGGGGATGGTGGACGGCACGACCGGAGGTCGTGCCCTGATACGGGACGCCGATGGCAGGGGAATTCAAACACTAACGTCGCACGTCAAAGGAGCCCACGTCCGCCCTCTGTGCGGGACGAACGTGGGGCACCGAGTGGGCGCCGAAATGAATGTCAACTTCCGCACCCTTAGCAGACAAAGGGTGCGGCATCCCGGACGACAAAAATGCGACATTCGCCTGCGAGCGTGGCACGACAGGGGTGCACGGCTCACAGGCTTAGAGCCTGTGCCACTGCGGCGGCGTTGACTGACATGTATGATTTGATTAGGATCGAAGTATGGATGTAGAGGATTACGCAGAGGTTGCGGTATCGCGGATCGCGGCGGCGATTGGGGAGCCGGCGCGGGCGCGGATGCTGTTTTGTTTGATGGATGGGCGCGCGCGGACCAGCACGGAGCTTTCGGTGGTGGCGGAGGTGAGTCCCTCGACGGCGAGCGTACACCTGAATCGATTGAAGGTTGAGGGGCTGGTAAAAGTTTTGGTGCAGGGAAAGCACCGATTCTACAGTTTGCACGGGCCGGAAGTGGCGCGGGCTCTCGAAGGATTGAGCGTGCTGGCGGGTGGTTCGCGGGGAAAATTTGAGCCGAGCACTCCGAGCCGATTGCGCGCGGCGCGAACTTGTTACGATCACATCGCGGGGACACTGGGAGTTGCGCTGCACGATCAGATTCGCTGCACTGGGATGGATTTCGAATGGCGACGGTTCGTATGAGCTTACTGCGCGCGGAGTGAAGGCGCTGGAGGCGCTGGGAATTGATGTTGAGGCGGCTCGAGCGCTGCGGCGGCGATTTGGATGCGCGTGCCTGGATTGGAGCGAACGGAAGCCGCATGTGGGAGGAGCGCTGGGAGCGGCGCTTCTGAAATTCGCGTTGAAGAAAAAGTGGGTGGTACAGGATTTGGATAGCAGGGCGCTGGCCGTGACAAGTTTTGGGCGACGGGAGATGTTGGCGCGATTTGGCGTTCGCGTGCAGTAGTCCGCGAAGCGGGCTCTCGCGCTCGCCCTCATAGGTCGAACTCCCCCCACATAAATGTGGGGGCTTCCACGTATGGCACGCAATCATTTCCACTGTGCGCCGCTTCTTGCGATAATCGGTCGCGGTTGGGCGCGTGAGTTGTTGCGCGCTGGGATGGAGACGCTTCATGGCTTTGCGAGATCAGTGGATTGAAGAACGGATTGCAGCGGCGGCCGGCGCAAATGGAAACCGGAACTTGTCGCAGATGCATTTTGCGCGCGCAGGAAAAATTACGCAGGAAATGGAGTATGTGGCGAAGCGCGAGCAACTCGCTGCCGATGTGGTGCGCGACGAAATTGCGCGAGGGCGCGCGATTATTCCCGCGAATATTCATCACCGGTCGCTGGAGCCGATGGGAATTGGCGTAGCGTTCCACTGCAAGATCAACGCGAATATCGGAAATTCGGCGGTGACGAGCGAAATTGAAGCGGAGTTGAAGAAGCTGCATTGGGCGGTGCATTACGGGTCGGACACGGTGATGGACCTTTCGACCGGCGGAGATATTCCGCGGATTCGGAAAGCGATTATTGAAGCGTCTCCTGTGCCGGTGGGGACGGTGCCGATTTACGAAGCGATTTCGCGCGTGAAGCGGACGGAGGATTTGACCGCGGAGTTGATGCTGGAAGTGATCGAGGAGCAGGCGGAGCAGGGCGTGGATTACATGACGATTCATGCGGGAGTGATGCGCGAATTTTTGCCGATGGTGCGAAAGCGAATTACGGGAATTGTGAGCCGCGGCGGCGCGTTGATGGCGCAGTGGATGAATTTTCACAAGAAAGATAATTTTTTGTACGAGCGGTTTGACGATATTTGCAAAATTTTCAAGAAGCACGATGTGTCGTTTTCGCTGGGAGATGGATTGCGTCCGGGATGTTTGGCGGATGCGAGCGACGAAGCGCAGTTTGGCGAGTTGCGCGTGCTGGGCGATCTGACGAAGATGGCGTGGAAGCACGACATACAAGTGATGATCGAAGGGCCGGGCCACGTGCCGATGGATCAGATCGAGTTGCAAGTGCAAAAGGAAGTTGAGCTGTGCCACGAGGCGCCGTTTTACACCTTGGGGCCGCTGGTGACGGATATCGCTCCAGGGTATGACCACATTACGAGCGCGATCGGCGCGGCGATGATCGGAATGTATGGCGCGGCGATGCTGTGTTACGTGACTCCGAAAGAGCATTTGGGATTGCCGAATGCGGAAGATGTGAAACAGGGAGTGATCGCTTACAAGATTGCGGCGCACGCGGCGGATGTGGCGCGGAAACGTCCGGGAGCGCGCGATCGCGATGATGCGCTTTCTTATGCGCGATTTCTTTTTGATTGGAATAAACAGTTTGAGCTTTCTTTGGATCCGGAGACAGCAAAGGCGATGCACGATGAATCGCTGCCGGATGATTTCTACAAGGATGCGAAGTTTTGTTCGATGTGCGGACCGAAATTCTGCTCGATGAATATTACGCAGCTAGCGGAAGGTCATGCGGGGCAGGATCAGGCGGAGCGGCAGGAAAAATTTGTGCAGCTTTTAGCGAAGGTGCAGCATCAATAGGGTGCCGGGAAGCCGCGCCCGTTCTTTATGGTGGACTTGACGATAGGCGAATAAAAGGCGAAAATTAGCGGCCCTGCAGGATTTCAAAGCCAAGGAGATTCATTATGAACATTGCACAGTCGTTGCTCGCAGAAATGGATCACGAAATGCCCAACACGCGAAAGGAACTGGAGCGGGTTCCGGAAGACAAGTTCGATTGGGCGCCGCACGCGAAGTCGGCGAAGATGGGAAAGCTGGCGCAACATCTCGCCATGCTGCCAAGCTGGACGAAGGAGACAATGACGCGCGATTCGCTGGAACTGGGAAGTTCGGTGCCGCCGCCGGCGCCGAAGACGCGGAAGGAAATTCTCGATCTATTCGATCAGAATGTAAAAGTTGCGAGGGAAGTGCTTGCGTCGGCGAAAGATGAGGATTTTTTCAAGCCGTGGTCGCTGATGATGAACGGCAAAACTCTGGTGACGATGCCGAGAATCGCTGTCATCCGAAACTTCGTGATGAACCACAACGTGCATCATCGCGCGCAGCTTGGCGTGTATCTGCGATTGAATGATGTGGCGGTGCCGTCGATTTATGGACCGTCGGCGGACGAAAATCCATTTGGATAGTGAGTGGGCCGGGATTGAAGGAACTTCGCGGTGATTGAGCGGGCCGGCATGATGTGCCGGCCTGCACTTTTTTGACTGACGATGACATTTTTCAATATGGCTGACGCAAATCAAAGCGAACAACTTCGCGCGGAATTCAATCGTTGGGCAGAGGCGGGCCGTGGCGAAGGAATGGAGCGCGACCACCTGCCGATTGTGCTGCCGATGCTCGCGCAAATGGGAATTCGCGAGGACGAAAATGTTTTGGATTTAGGGTGCGGGTCCGGCTGGCTTTCGAAGCTGATTGGCGGCGAGGTGGAGGAAGGCCGCGTGGTTGGCGTGGATGTTTCGGACGAGATGGTGCGGCTTGCGCGGCGCGCGTGCGCTGAATTGCCGAATGCGATGTTTGTGGTGGGCACGGCGGAAGAA
The DNA here is from genome assembly GCA_963785395.1 of uncultured Acidobacteriota bacterium. Classification (GTDB taxonomy): domain Bacteria; phylum Acidobacteriota; class Terriglobia; order Acidiferrales; family UBA7541; genus DASTCZ01. The sequence continues at coordinate 267,064 of CAWAVH010000007.1, forward strand.
ATTCCGTGGCAGCCGAATTTTTTCACGCGCGTGGTGAGCGTGGAGTCTTCCTATTATTGGCCCGATCCTGTGAAAGGCGTAGCGGAGATTTTTCGCGTGCTGCACGAAGGCGGGTCAGCGTGGATTTTGATCAATTATTACCGGGACAATATTTATTGTCATCAGTGGGGGGCGTTGCTGCCGATTCCGGCGAAGTTATTTTCTGCGGAGGAGTGGGCGGAAATGTTTCGGGCGGCGGGATTTGTGGATGTGGCTACTGAGCGGATTCCCGATCCGACTCCTACTCCTGAGGTTTACAACGGGAGATGGTTTAAGGATGCGGCGGAGTTGGAGGCGTTTCGGAAGGAAGGGGCGCTTTTGATTCGGGGGACGAAGAATACGGCGGGGTAGGTGGCCGGAAAAACGCACAGGCAAGAGTGCCTGTGCCACTGAGGCGATCCTTCGGCCATCCTGATCGGATGGCTCTCAGGATGACGCGCGAATATAAACGTGCCGACGGGCTTTGTGAGGGTGACGTGCCGCGGTATACTCACTTTTCTTTGATGGAGGAGCGGGCGGGGCCATGGGCGTAATCGATCAGCGATTCGAGAAAAATTTCCTGATTACCTCGGTGGACTATGTTTTTAACTGGGCGCGGAAGAGCGCGATCTGGCCGCTGACGTTTGGGCTGGCGTGCTGCGCGATTGAGATGATCGCATCGACGACATCGCGATTTGATATGGCTCGGTTTGGCGCAGAAGTTTTTCGGCCATCGCCGCGGCAAGCGGATTTGATGATCGTGGCGGGAACGGTGACGCTGAAGATGGCTCCGGTGCTGAAGCGCGTGTGGGACCAGATGCCCGATCCGAAGTGGTGCATTTCGATGGGAGCGTGCTCGAGCGTTGGCGGGCCGTTCAATGCGTATTCGGTGTTGCAGGGCGTGGATAAAATTGTGCCGGTGGATGTGTATGTGGTGGGTTGTCCGCCTCGGCCCGAGGGGCTATTTTTCGCGTTGCTGAAATTGCAAGACAAGATTGATCAGATGTCGCTGGCGAAGCGGCCGACGGAAGTGCGGCTGCACACGGGCATGGCGGACGAATTCAAGCGCGGCGTGATGGTGGCGCAAACGCCGTCGCCGCGGTAAGCAAGACCTTGCTGAGCGAATCCCGGTTTTATTTTCGATTGAGGAGTTTGAATGGCATTTCTGCGAACCGCGCGTAAAGACGAAATTCCTGCCGGGTCCATTCGCGAATTTCAAGTGGAAGGCGCGACGATCGCGCTGGCGAATGTGGACGGCAAGTTTTTCGCGATTAATAATACGTGCCTGCACCGCGGCGGTCCGCTGGCAGAAGGCGAGCTAAACGGGAAAGTGGTGACGTGTCCGTGGCACGGCTGGCAGTACGACGTGACAACGGGCAAGTTAGTGATGAATCCCACGGTGGGAGTAAATTGTTATCCGGTGGAAGTTCGCGGGGAAGATATTTTTGTGGATTGCTCGTAAGTACAGCTAAATCAACTAGATAGACTTATTTGCGCCAATTTGGATGGCCCGGTTTCTTCCACACACCCTTCCATTTTTCTTCGATTAATCTTCGACATTCGTGCGGGAGTTGTGTATATTCTCGCGCCTGAGTATGGCATGCCATCTACGTCCGGCACGCCGCCTGCAGGACCGAGGCCCGGACGCTCCGGTAAAAAATTGAGATGACCGTTCAACCGCCCAAGCGCAGACATTGGATGTTCAGCGCAGACCCGCACCACTATCACTGGGACACCCTTTTTGTGAAGGGCAAGGAGATGTGGCGGGGCGCGCGGAATAAGGCGGATGCGCAACGTCAGTTGAAGCAGGTGCGTCGCGGCGATCGCGTGGTTTGCTATCACGCGGCGCCGGAGCGCGCGATCTACGCGCTGGCGGAAGTGACGCGCGATCCATATGCCGATCCGGATGATTCCACGGGGAAGAATCTGGTGGCGGATTTGCGGGCGCTGGAGCGGCTGCCGCGGCAGGTGTCACTTGTGGAGCTGCGCGAGAATCGCACGATCCGCAAAGTAAAATTTTTCAAAAATGTGCGCCTGCTGATTTCGCCGCTGGAAGAAGATGAGTATCAGGAAATTTTGCGGATGGCTGGAATTGTGGCGGCGCCGGGATTGCCGCTGCCTTAAGCGATTTTGTTGCGCGTGAGTCCTGGCGGGGGTGCGCGCGCGTAGTTTCTTCGAATGAGCTTCACCTTTCAAATTTTCGCGAATTATCGATCTCACACACACGATTAACGATCATCTGCCGCCGTGGCCCGGCGATAAGAAATCCTTTGAGGCGATGCCGAACGCGACATTTGATCGCGACGGATTTTTTACGCGTAGCTTCTGGTCGCTGGAACATTATGGGACGCATCTGGATGCGCCGATTCATTTCGCGCGAGGCGGCGCGACGGTGGATGAAATTCCGGCGGAGAAATTATTTGGGCCAGCGGTTTTGTTTGATGTTCGCGCAGATGGAGAACGCGATGCGGATTACGCGCTGCCGGCTGATCGCGTTGTGGAATGGGAAAAGAAGCACGGTGCGATTCCTGCGGGCGCGATTGTAATTCTGCGCACGGGTCGCGCGGCGGATTGGGATGATGCGGTGAAGTATCGGGGTCTCGATGCGGCGGGCGGAATGCATTTCCCCGGATTTTCGGCGGAAGCGGTGAAAGTTTTTCTCGCGCGAGGAGTGGTGGGATTGGCGGCGGATGCGATGAGCGTGGATGTGGGCGCGTCGAAGAGCTATGAAGTCCACTATCTCGCGCTCGGCGCGGGAATCTGGCAGGTGGAGAATCTTTCGGATTTGAGCGAAATTCCTGAGGCTGGAGCGACTATCATTGCGGCGCCGATCAAGTTGGAAGGTGGGTCCGGTGGGCCGTGCCGGGTGTTTGCGCTGATCCCATGAGCAATGTTCGAGTGTTTAGTTCGCGAATTGAAGAATTGAAACTGCGATCAGAGAGGTACTTGCATATGGGGAGAAATGCAATTCGTGGAATGATTTTAAGCGGCGAATAGCCATCGCGGTGGCGTGTCTTTGGCGTTGCGCCCTCCGCTTCGGCGCAAAATTTCGATGTGAAAACTCACATGCTGAAAAATGGAATGAAGGTAATGGTGGAAGAGGATCATTCCATCCCGACTGTCGCGCTGTATGTGTTTTATCGCATCGGGTCGCGCAACGAGCGGCCGGGGACGACGGGCATCTCGCATTTTTTCGAGCACATGATGTTTAACGGCGCGAAAAAATATGGGCCGGGAGAATTCGATCGCACGATGGAAGGTGGGGGAGGATCGAACAACGCGTACACGTCATACGACGTGACCGTTTATCAGGATTGGTTTCCGCCCACAGCGCTGGAATCGATTTTCGATTTGGAAGCGGATCGCATACAGAATCTTGTCATTCGATCCGGAGAAAATTAAATCGGAGCGAGGAGTGGTCGCGTCGGAGCGGCGATCGTCGGTGGACGCGAGTAATTTTGGAATTCTGGACGAGCAGCTTTGGGCCGCGGCATTTACCGCGCATCCTTATCAATGGCCCGTGGTGGGATGGATGGTGGATATCCAGAACTGGACGATGGAAGATTTGAAGCACCATTTCCAGATGGGATATTCGCCGAGCAACGCGACGATGGTGGTGGTGGGCGACATTACGTCCGAACAGATTTTCAAGCTCGCGGATAAATATATCGAGCCAATTCCGTCGCACGATCCTCCTCCGCCGGTGACCACGCAAGAACCGCCGCAGATGGGCGAACGCCGCATCGTGGTGAAGAAATTCGCGCAGCTTCCGATCGTGATGATGGGTTACCACGTGCCGCGCAGTTCAGATGCGGATTACTACGCGCTGAGCTTGCTGCAGACAATTTTGTTTTCGGGGCAGACTTCGCGAATGTATCAGCGGCTGGTGGATAAGGATCAACTGGCGCTTTCAGTTCGCGGCGGCTCGCAGTTCGCGTTGGATCCCACACTGTTTACGATCACAGCGCAGCCGAAGGCGGGAGTTGATCCACAGGCTTGCGAAAAAGCGGTGTACGAGGAACTCGATAAAGTGAAAAGTTCTGGTGTGACGCCTGAGGAGTTGGAGAAAGCGAAGAATATTCTGCTGGCACAATTTTACCGACAAATGAAAACGGGAAGTGGCAGCGCGAACGCGATCGGAACTTACGAAGTGTATTTCGGCGATTATCACAAGCTGTTTGACGCGGCAGGCGCGTACCAACACGTGACACGAGAAGATGTTGAGCGCGTGGCGAAGACTTACTTCGGCGAAGACAATCGCACCGTTGCGACGCTGGTACCGGATAAGAACGCTGAGACGAAGAACGCGGGAGGAGCGCAGCAATGAGATTTCGACGCGAGAATTATACGTTGCTTCGCTACATCACTATTTTTGCTGTCGCGTTATTTGCGACAACAAGCGCGTTCGCGCAGGCGGGCGGGTCTCTCAAGCTGCCGCAATACCAGAAGACGCGGCTGCCCAACGGACTCACTCTGCTTTTGATGGAAAAGCACAATCTGCCGCTGGTGAGTTTTGAGGCCGTGATCAAGACGGGTTCCTCGGCCGATCCGGCTGGCGAGGAAGGAACGGCTTCGGCGACTGCGGCGCTCTTGCGGCGCGGCACGCAATCGCGTTCAGCGGATCAATTTTCGGAACAGATCGATTTCATCGGCGGAATATTCGGTACCAACGTGAATTCCGATTACACCACCGTATCCGCTGAATTCATGAAGAAAGATCTTGAGAAGGGACTCGATCTTCTCGCCGATCCGCTACTGCATCCCACATTTCCGCAGGAAGAAATCGCGAAGATGATGAAGCAGCGCATCGATGGGATCCGAGCGGCGAAAGATCAGGCTGCGGGCGTGATTGGATTGTATTTCAACGCGTATCTCTATGGCGCGAACGCGTACGGACGGCCAACGGGCGGCGACGAGCAATCTCTTGCGCGCATCGATCGCGACGCAATCGCAAAGTTTTACGCGACGTACTTCAAACCTGGTAATACGATTCTCGCTGTCGTCGGCGATTTCGATTCCGCGCAAATGCAGAAAGAACTGGCAGCGCGGTTCGGCTCATGGGCGGCGGGAGAAGCGCCTCGCCCGGCCGTGCAATCCGCGGCTTCCATTCAAGGAAAGCATTTGTTGCTGGTGGATAAACCGGATTCGACACAGACATATTTTCGGATCGGAAATATCGGGATCGCTCGCACGAGCCCCGATCACGTAAATCTAATGGTGGTAAACACGCTCTTCGGAGGCCGTTTCACTTCGCTGATTAATACGGCGCTGCGCATTCAGTCGGGCCTCACCTATGGCGCGAATTCCGCTTTCGACGAGCGGCGCAACGCGGGTTCCTTTTACATATCCAGCTACACCCGCAACGCCACCACCGAGCGCGCGCTGGATATGTCGCTCGACGTGCTGAAACAATTTCGCGACAAGGGAGTTTCCGCCGAGCAACTGACTTCAGCGAAGAATTACATCAAGGGGCAGTATCCCCAGCGGATCGAAACGTCAGACCAGCTTGCAACTTTGATTTCGCAGCTCGAGTTCTACGGATTCGATCGCGGCGAGGTAGACAATTTTTATTCCAAGATCGATGCGATGACGCTTGCTGACGCCAAGCGCGCGATCGATCAATACTATCCGGCCGACAATCTCGTATTTGTGATCGTTGGGAAAGCAAGCGAGATTGGCCCGATCGTGAAGAAGTACGCGCCACAAGTGGATACGCGATCGATTTCGGATCCGGGATTCTCGGCTGCACCCAGGTCCCACTGATCGCGGTAAGCATTCGATCGCTGTTTGTTCACCGCTCGTGAAATGCATCCGCTGGTTTGCCCCGGGCGAGGTGTTTTCACGCGAGATAGAATGAATATTCTCGTGTCTTATGCCTGAGCTCCCCGAAGTTGAAACAGTTGTACGCGGACTCCGCGCGTCGGTACTTGAGCGCCGCATTGTCGGCGTGCGCATCGGCAAGAGCGACTTCATCGACGATCCGGGCGCACTTGCGGAGCATCTTCCTGGCGCGCAGATCACAGCGGTTGAGCGTTTCGGAAAATTCATCGCGATTTCGCTGGGGCTCGCGCCGAGGGAACGTGCAAGTGGTGGCAGCGCGGATAACGCGGTGCGAACCAAGGGATTTCTCATCGTTCATTTGGGAATGACGGGTCAGCTTATCCCGCGAGCCGGTGCGGATTCGGTCGCGGCGCACACTCACGTTTTTTTTGAGCTCGACGACGGACGCGAGATTCGCTACACAGACGTTCGCCGCTTCGGGCGCATCGCGTATGTTCCGGAATCGCAAATTGGCCAATTTCAGGAAAAACTTGGCGCCGATCCGCTCGAGGTCACCGCAAAAGAATTCATCGAGCAATTTCGATCGCGCGGCGCACGTGTGAAGGCATTGCTGCTCGATCAATCTGTGCTTCGTGGCATGGGGAATATTTACGCGGACGAATCTCTCTTTCGAGCGCGCATTCACCCGGCGCGGATCGCCGCCAGTTTGAAAGCGGAACAGTTGCGAGCGCTTCACACGGCGATGCGAAATGTTCTCGCCGCTGCGATTCGCCTGCGCGGTTCTTCGATTTCGGATTTTCTGGATTCAGAAGGCCAGCCAGGAAGCTACCAATTACGCCATCGAGTATACGGCCGCAAGGGAAAGCCATGTCCTCGTTGCGGAACTGCGATTCGACGAACAATCGTCGCGGGACGCAGCAGTCACTTTTGCCCGCGATGCCAACCAACTCCGCGCGCTCGCCAAAAACGGAAATCTCAAATTCGCAAACGCGCGTGACACCTCCGCGGTCACCTGCTGTATCATGCCGCTCGCATCGTGGAGGAGTTCATGATTAAGCGTGCAGCTTTTCTGGCAGGTGCCATCATCGCCGCGTCGCTCGTTGCGATCGCGCCAAGCGCGCAGCAGGCGCCCGCGGCTGACGCGCTGAAAACCGAAGCCGCTGCTCAAGTCGACGGCCTGAAAACGCTAACGCAGCAAATGGTTGACGAAATCTTCAGCTACAGCGAATTGGGTTTTCAGGAATTTGAGACTTCGCGCTACGTCACCGGCATTCTCGAGCAGCACGGTTTTCACGTCGATCGCGGCGTCGCGGGCATTCCAACGTCGTGGGTTGCCACATATGGTTCCGGCAAACCTGTGATCGCTTTCATCACCGACATCGATTGCATTCCGCAAGCATCGCAGAAACCCGGTGTCGCGTATCACGATCCGATTGTCGCCGGCGCTCCGGGCCATGGCGAGGGTCACAATTCCGGACAAGCTGTGAACGTCACCGCCGCGATCGTCCTCAAGAATTTGATGGAGAAGAACCACATCGCGGGCACGCTGAAATTTTTCCCGGAGTTGCTGAAGAACTCCTCGGCACGAAAGCGTTTTACGTTCAGGCAGGTCTCTTCAAGGATGTTGATCTCGTTCTCGGCGTCCACGTGGGTACTGAATTCACGACAAGCTATGGCGGCGGCGGTTTTACCGGAGTCGTTTCAGTCCAGTATTCATTTCACGGAAAGGCCGCACACGCAGCTGCCGATCCGTGGGATGGCCATAGTGCATTGGCCGCCGTTGAGCTGATGGACGTTGGCTGGGATTTCCGCCGCGAATATCTCCGCATTCAGCAGCGCTCTCATCACGTGATTTTCAATGGTGGCGATCAACCCAACGTGGTGCCGCCGGAAGCCGGCGATTGGTGGTACTTCCGCGAGTCGGATTACCAGCACACCAAAGATCTCTACGATCTTGGCAACACGATGGCACAAGCAGCGGCGATGATGACTTCCACTACATTTGATAAGCGGCTCGTTGGTTCCGCATGGCCCTCTTTTTTCAACAAGGTCATCGCCGAAGATCAGATGAAAAACATCAAAGCAGTCGGCATGCCGCAATGGTCTGAAGACGATCAAACGCTAGCGAAGGCATTGCAGAAGGAAGTTGGCAAACCTGTCGTCGGATTACACACTGCAATTCAGGAGCTAAAAGAACCGCATCCCGAACTTTCCACCGGCGGCGGATCCGACGATGTCGGCGATATTTCGTGGAATGTCCCGACGGTCTACATGCGCTACCCATCGAATATTCCCAATGTCGCGGGACATAGTTGGGAAAGCGGAGTTGCGATGGCCACGCCAATCGCCCATAAAGGCGCGACCGCTGGCGCGAAAGTGCAGGCTATGACGGCGCTAGATTTTCTGCTGAATCCAGCGCTCGTTCAACAGTCGTGGGATTATTTCCGCGACGTGCAAACGAAAGATGTGAAATACAAATCGTTCATCGAGCCTGGGGACACACCGGCGATCGATATGAACAAAGCGCGGATGGCGCAATTCATTCCCGACCTGAAAAAATACTATTACGATCCGGCGAAATACAAAACGTATCTGGAGCAGCTAGGAATTAAATATCCGACTGTGAAGCAGCAATAAGAGGAAGCGTCGCTTTCCTCAACGACCCGCAGCAGGGTCGCGCGGCGGAAACAAAAACGCCAGAGCTGCGGGAAGTCTCTTTGCCCAAGCCTCTTCATTATGGTGGCCGCTTGTAATGTTGACGAGTATCCGTCTTCGGTCTACTCCGTTCGCTTCGAGTGCACGCACAGCTTTTTCAATATCGCCGGGGATTGTTTCCGCGGCTCCCGGAGGGTCTTCGTCCGTGCCTCCGCCGAAATAGATTCTTTCGGGCCAAGCTGTGTGGTGTTCCGCCTGCTTGAGCACCTCGAAATCCATCACGTCGAGCGAAGGACTTTCGATCAGCACGCGCCCAAAAATATTCTTCGTATGCAGCGCCGTATAAAAGGTGATCAGGCCGCCGTATGAGGATCCACCCAGCCCCGTATTCTCCGGACCCGTTTTCACGCGATAGTTTTGCTCGATAAACGGCATCACTTCTGTCGTTAGAAATTTCGGATATTCAGTCCCGTGTGGATTTGCCATGTAGGGCTTGAGGGTGTCGTCGGGGAAAGGTAAGTACTCGTTCGGGCGTTCGTGCTTGCCGGGATTATCCATTCCCACGATGATGATCGGCTCCATCTTTCCTTCCGCGATCATCCGATCCGCTGTTTCGTCCACTTGCCATTCCATTGGCTGAAATACCGCAGTGCAAACGTCAAACAAATCTTGGCCATCGTTTAAATAGAGGACGGGATACGTCCGCTGCGCGTTTTTCATCTCGCGATAACCAGGTGGCAGCAACACGCGCAACTTACGGGTGTTGAGAAATACCCTGCTTTTGAAATCCCGGATTTCCAGATCACCAGTTGCAGTGCACGTTTGTTGAGTCGCATTCGGTGTCGTCTGTTCCTGCGGATAAGGCCAAAACACAATCACGCTCGCAATAATCATGCACACCAGTCGCATGGTTCCCCCGCATGATTTGACGACCGCGCTTCGGGTAAGACAGTTTTAAGTCGCAGCCTACGCGGACATTCTCTTCGAGCGGATTCGCTGTAACGAAACGGTTCGCGCTGGCGTAACCAATGTATGTCGGAAAAACTGGTGTCTTCGTGCATCCAGGTCGTGGTTATTGAATGATTCTCGCAGTCGGTTTTACTTGACCAGTTCAGTCTGCCACCGGCCAGTCGGCGGTCCCGCTGGCCGGCGGCGCACTGAAAATCGTTGAAGGTCTCTCAAGAAAAAAAGTATGTCGCAAATCAGCATAACTATTAACGGCGAGAAGCACACGCTGCAAGCTGATCCCGATATGCCTTTGTTGTGGGTCTTGCGCGATCTGCTGAATTTTACCGGCACGAAATATGGCTGCGGAGTTGGGGTTTGCGGTGCATGCACGATTCACGAAGATGGCGTCGCGGTTCGCTGCTGCCAAATTCCAGCGTCTGCGGCCGATGGAAAGAGTTTCACGACCATTGAGGGCCTAAGCGGCGACGGCACCCATCCCTGCCAGCGCGCATGGATCGACGAAGACGTTTCGCAATGCGGCTATTGCCAGCCCGGCATGATCATGACGGCTGCCGCGCTGCTTCGACACATTCCAAATCCCACCGAACTCGAAATTGATGCCGCGATGTCCAACTCCGTTTGCCGCTGCGGAACTTACGGCCGCATGAAACGCGCGATTCACCGCGCGGCGCACGAGACGAGCCGCAAATGACGCTAACTCGCCGAAAGTTTCTCCACGCGAGCGCCGCCACGAGCGCGGGACTCGTCATCGGCTTTGATTTCGAAATCCCGCTTCGCGCCGCCGATTCCACCTTCGTCTTCGAGCCCAACGCGTACATCAGCATCGCTCCCGACAACGCGATTACTTTGTGGGTCACGCGCTCCGAAATGGGGCAGGGTGTTCGCACGAATCTGCCTGCCGCTCTCGCTGAAGAATTGGAAGTTGAACTCAGCCAGGTTCGTCTCGAACAGGCGATGCCCGGCGCGCGCTTCAAAAATATTAGGCTTCGCACGAGTGGTAGCGGCAGCAGTTCAGGAACTTTCACCGCGCTCCGCCGGGCAGGCGCGGCCGCGCGCGAAATGTTGATCTCCGCTGCGGCAGAAAATTGGGGCGTCGATCACGCCACGTGCCGCGCGGCGCGCGGCTCAGTAATTCACTCCGCGAGCGGCCGCGCGCTTACTTACGGCCAGCTCGCTGATCAAGCTGCGCGGCTTCCTGTACCGGCAAATCCTCCGCTGAAGAATGCTGCCCAATTTCGTTTGATTGGCAAATCCCTGAAACGCGCCGATGGCCCCGCGATTGTTAGCGGGCAGGCCGTTTATGGGTTCGATGTACGCATACCGAACATGCTCGTCGCAGTGATGGAGCGGTGCCCCATCGTGGGCGGCAAGCTCGCGCGTTTCGACGCAGCGAAAGCTCTCGCAGTTCCCGGAGTTCGTTACGTTGTTCCCATCACTAGCGGAATCTTCGGTGGCGTGGCCATCGTCGCTGACAATACGTGGTCGGCGATGAAGGGCCGCGATGCGCTTCACGTGGAATGGGACAATGGCGCGCACGCCGATTTCGATTCCGATCGCCACATCGAAAATCTGAAAGCGGTGCACACGCAGGATGGCTTCCCGATTCGCCGCGATGGCGATGCGCCGCAAGCGCTTGCCGCAGCCGCGCAACATCTCGAAGCAGTTTACGAATTTCCTTTTCAGGCGCACGCGCCTTTGGAAACGATGAATTGCGTCGCCGACGTTCGCAGCGACTCATGCGAAATCTGGGTGCCGACGCAGACGCCGCAAACTGCTTTCGACAACATCGCGAAGTCGCTTAGCTTGCCGCCGGAAAAAATTAAAGTTCATACCACGCTTCTCGGCGGCGGCTTTGGTCGCCGCCTATTCGTGGACTACGCCGACGAAGCTGTAGAGCTCTCGAAAACGATCGGCAAGCCCGTGCAACTAGTCTGGTCGCGCAACGACGACATGCGCAACGGTTTTTTCCATCCAGCATCCATCGAACACATGAACGCGGGCCTCGACCCAACTGGGAATCCAATCGCCTGGATGCACAAATCCGTCGGCTCCGGGCTTTCCATGTTCGGCTTGCCAAGCGCGGAGGATTTGAAAGATCCGCAGCACTTCGCCAAAGATGAAAGTCCCTGGGGTGCATTCGATACGTTTTATAATTTCAAGAATCTCAAAGTGGATTACGTCCCAATGGATTGTCCGGTGCCCACTGGCGCTTGGCGCGCGGTGGAATATCCGTCCAGAGTCTTCGCGCGCGAATCTTTTTTTGACGAAGTCGCCCACGCGACAGGCAAAGATCCGTTGCAGCTTCGCATCGATCTCCTTCAGCCGGCAGATATCTTAAAACTTGGCAGCCAGATGATCGATCGCGCTCGGATCATCAAAGTCCTCCAAACTGCGCGTGAGAAATCCGGATGGACGAAGCCTATCGCTGCCACCGATGGACGCCTCCACGGCCGCGGCGTCGCCACAAATGTTTACGATGGCGAAAGTTACATCGCGCAAGTCGCCGAAATTTCCGTCGCGCGCGATTTCACCGATCTGCGCGTTCATCGCATCGTCTGCGTTGTGGATTGTGGCCTCGTCATCAATCCCACTGGTCTCGAGGGCCAGGTGGAAAGCGGAATCACCTGGGGACTCAGCGCCACGCTCCACGGAAAAATTGATTTCCGCGAGGGCCGCGCCGTGCAAGGCACTTACGGCGATTTTCGCGTGGTGCGCATGAATGAAATGCCCCGCGTGGAAACTTACATCGTGCCCAGCTACGTCGCGCCCAGCGGTTTCGGCGAGCACAGCGTGCCGCCGGTTGCGCCCGCCGTCGCAAACGCAGTGTTCGCCGCCACCGGAAAGCGTCTTCGCCGGCTTCCGCTTACACTCGCTACTTGATCGCGCGCCCGCAACTCGCTCCGCGTTGACCCGCTGCGCACGCCGTCCTAATATGACGAATCTCGCGAATGCCCAACGCGATGCGTTCCACATTCCCCTTGCCGAAATTTGCCACGCGCTCGTTCGCGCTAATCATCGCGTCGCTGCTATTTCTCGCGATCGTCGCGGCGCAGCAGCCCAAAACTCTCAAGCCGCAAGGCTATGTGAATGATTTCGCGGGCGTGGTCAGCGCCCCCGTAAAACAACAGCTCACCGAACTTTGCAAGGAAATCGATCAGAAAGCCGACGCCCAAATCGCCGTCGTCACAGTGAAATCTCTCGAAGGTGACCAGATCGAGGATTACTCGATTGATCTCGCAACACAGTGGGGCGTCGGCCCAAAACAGAAATCGCGTGGCGTGATGATTCTTCTCGCGCCTAGCGAACATAAATACCGGTTCGAAGTCGGCTACGGACTCGAAGCGATTCTTCCCGATGGCAAAGTTGGCGGATTCGGCCGCGATGCCGTTCCTCTTCTGCGCCAAAACGATTACAGCGGCGCGGTGCTTCAAATGACGCGCAGCGTCGCTTCCGTCATCGCGCAAGATAAGGGCCTAACTCTCGATTCACTAAGCGGTGTAAGCGTTCCGCCGCCGCAAACGAGCGCGCCGCCGGAATCTGCGTTTCCAATTCTCTTTTTCATTTTCATTATTTTCATCTTCGTCATTTCCTTCATCCGTCGACTCGCGCGAGCCGGCTCCGGAACATCGCGCGGTCACTTCCCGTGGTGGATGATTGGACCAATGCTTGGCGGAATGGGCGGCGGCTCCAGTGGAAGTTCATGGGGCGGTGGAAGTTTCGGCGGCGGTGGCGGAGGATTCGGAGGCTTCGGCGGCGGTTCCTTCGGCGGTGGCGGCGCCAGCGGAAGCTGGTAAAGGTTTCAGAAAAGGCGGTTTTGGATATGAAAGAAAATCTAAACGAATTTGTAGCAAAACTAAAATCCTCAGCCGGAGCAAATCTCTCCGCCGTCGTCCTCTATGGCTCGGCTGTCAGCGGCGAATTTCACGAAAAGCATTCGAATTTCAATCTCCTGTGCATCGTTGGCCGAATGGATACTCCAAGACTCGAAGAACTTCATCCCGCGATAATCTGGTGGAAATCGCAGGGACATCCCGCGCCGCTCATCTTCACGCTCGATGAACTTCGCCGCTCTGCCGATGTTTTCGCGATCGAGCTTCTCGACATGAAGGCGCACCATCAGATGCTTTTCGGCGACGATTTCTTCGGTTCTCTCGAAGTTCCGCTGCGCTTCCATCGCATTCAGGTGGAACGCGAACTCCGCACCGGCTGGCTGCATCTTCGCCAGGCGGTTCTCACCGCGCCCGAAGAAAAAAAATCGCTGCTAGCGCTGATGACGGCAACCTTTTCCACATTCACCACACTATTCCGCCACGCGCTCATCGCAATTGGCGAAACTCCCGCGCGTGACAAACGCGACGCCATTCAGCGCATCGCCAAACTGGCGAAAGCCAACGCTGCCGGTTTTGATGCGATCCTCGATTTTCGCGAGGGCAAGCGCACCGAAGCCGAAATAATCGTCGACGAAACTTTGCAGCTTTACTGCGGCATGGTCGAAGCTGTCGCGAACGATGTGGATCGCCGTCTCGAAGAAAAAACAGCATGACGCGAGTCGCATTTAGCGCGCTTGTTGTCATCAAGTACGCGAATTTGGGATCGAAAGATCCAGGAACTCTCGGAGGAACGCAATGAAGAAACTGCTCGCAGTTCTCGCTGTCGTCGTACTGATCGCCATCATCCTCGGCAGCAGTTACGTTGGCCGCCGCAATCAAATGGTCACGAAAAACGAAGCCGTGAAATCCGAATGGTCGCAGGTCGATGTCGTCCTTCAGCGCCGCGCCGACCTGATTCCGAATCTCGTCGAAACCGTAAAGGGCTACGCCGCGCAGGAGCAAACCGTTTTCCACGATATCGCCGCCGCGCGTTCCGCCCTCATGGGCGCCCAGACGCCGCAGGATAAAATCGCCGCCAATGGCCAGCTCGATGGCGCCCTCAGCCGGCTGCTCGTCATCGTCGAAAATTATCCCACTCTCAAATCCAACGAAAATTTCATGCGCCTGCAAGACGAACTCGCTGGGACCGAAAATCGCATCGCCGTCGAGCGCAAGCGCTACAACGACACTCTGCAGGACTACAACACCTACATCGGCCTTTTCCCAAATAACATCTACGCTTCATGGGGCGGCTTTAAGCGCAACGACGCCTATTTCACCGCCACTCCCGAATCGCGCGAAGCGCCCAAGGTCCAATTCCCAGCGCCCACTCGCTGAAGTTTTTCCCGGGAGCGCCAATCTCCGCATTGGCGCCGTTGCAAAAAAAGAGGCTCGCGCACCATCGCGAGCCTCTAAGAAAATCGGGTTTCTGGCGGAGAGGGGGGGATTCGAACCCCCGACACCCTTTTGGGGTGTAACTGCTTAGCAGGCAGCCCTGTTCGGCCACTCCAGCACCTCTCCGTGATTTCGAGCGGGCCTTTTCGGTCAGGGCGTGCAGCGGGAATTATAGCACCGCGCAATCGCTCGCGGCTCCCGCGCCCGGAAAGCTGTGTTCACATCGGTGGGTCGTGCGAATTCGCCGCGCGATTTTCTTTTGTCGCGCGCATTGTCCCGCCATCATCCAGATAAAAATTCCGGTATCCGTAATTTCCAGCGCGCGCCAAAAGCGAATATCCGCGAATCACCCCATCCGCTCCCGGATCACCCGGCGTGTACGTCAGTTGATATCCCACGCTCTGCGCCAGCTGCGCGTCGGCCCGCGCGCGATCTCCCAGCGATTCCAGCGACGCCGGATACGCGTGATCCGGCTGCGCCGCCGCGAATGTGGATAGCGCCGTGTGCAAGTCGCCCAATGACGCAATCGCTCCGCTCTCAGCGCGCTGCGCTGGATCGCCTTTCTGCGCCGGCAGCACAAACCACAGGAATCCCCACAGCGCTCCCGCCACGCTCAACACAATAATTCCCCAAATCGTCAGCACTCTTCGCAGCGAGCGGGGCGTCGCAGGAACAGTGCCTTCCACCGGCAGCGTCAAATCCAAATTGCAGTGCGGACAAATCTCCGTCCCCTGATTAATGTCTTCTCCGCATTGTGGGCATAAATACATAGCGCGTTAAACCTGCGGCCCGAATCCGCTAACCACCAGCCCGATTCGCGTAGGCGTCGTTCCAAACATCACCGTAAATTCCGCGATCCACAAATCATCATCAGTGTCGTGTTTCATCGCCGCAGCAGCGCCCGCATCTCCTTCGCCAGGAAATAGCGGCCATGGAGACGGATGCGCCGATCCGATCGTCTTTTTCGAAAGCTCAATCGTCTGCGCTTCGCTCACCGTCGCGGGATCAAGATCTGCAGCCGCCGGAATCGCCAGCAAAAAATCCCGTTGCGGAGCCACATCCTGATGATTTCCATTCACCGGAGACAGGCAATATCGCATCGTGTAAACGCCCGCCTTCACCGCCTGCCGCCGGTAGTCTCGCGTATCCGCAGCCACGCGCATCGCCGCCACCAGCGTCCCTTCATCAAGCTGAGTGAACGTCACGCCCAGCGCGGTCGCTGCAGCTTTCGCAGGCACAGCCTTCCTCAGCCAAATCTCGCAAATTAATCCACCAGGCCCCGAAACGCGCAGCACCGAATCCCCAAGCACGGCCCGCACCGCGGCAGAAAGTTCCGATGGCGGCGCCGCCGTTGCCTGCACAACAGAAAATCCCTGCGCCGAAGCTCGCGGCACAAATCCCAAAACCAAAACAGCCGCAACCGCCACGCCAAAAATCACCCGTCGCCGCAACAATCTCCTCATCTCATTCACAATCTCCCCAATCAATATAGTTTCGCGCCGCCATTCTCTCAACTGGAGATCGCAGTATTCCGCGCCCGGGCTTAGGCAAAAATGGGACTACAGCAGATAGTGCCCCAATTTCGAAAGTCATATCGTCCATGGGTAAATCGGTGCTGAATACATAAATAGATGATTACACCAAGTTTTGTTATTATCCCGATAATACGAGAAAAAACTAACGTCATCACTCGTTGACTCTAGGCGAAGAAAAGGCGAATATTAAATGATGGTCGAGTCGTTTCAATTCGACAGAATTGGAGCTTGGTCTGAACTCAAGCTGGAAATCGTTAAGAAGTACGCGGTTGCGTACTCAAAGATTCTCGCGGCGAGCACAAAGGCACAGCTCTATCACGTCTACATTGATGCGTTTGCGGGCGCCGGAGAACATCTGTCAAAAACAACAGGAGTAGTGGTGCCCGGTAGCCCGTTGAATGCACTCGCCGTCGAACCTAAGTTTCGCGAGTACCATTTGATTGATCTATCGCCCGAAAAAATCGAGAACCTCCGGGAAGCAGTGGGCCAAAGAAATGATGTGTCCATTTATCAAGGAGACTGTAACGAAATTCTCCTGAAACAGGTTTTCCCACATGTTAAATACTCCGATTACAGACGTGGACTTTGCCTTCTCGACCCGTACGGACTTCATCTCAATTGGGAAGTAATTGCAACGGCCGGTCGCATGAAGAGCCTTGACGTGTTCTTGAATTTTCCAATTCAAGATATCAATCGAAATGCTCTGCGGCATGATCCAGAGGGAGTGGATGAGTCTCAGATTCGCAGAATGAGTGCATATTGGGGCGACGACTCTTGGAAGGTCATTGGTTATGACACCACCCGCGACCTCTTTGGCAACCCAGAAAAGGAATCAAACGAAGTGGTCGCTCAGGCTTTTCGAGGAAGATTGAAGAGCGTCGCTGGATTCGCTGAAGTGCCCGAACCACTTCCCATGAAGAATTCGAAAGGTGCGACAGTTTACTACTTGTTCTTCGCATCACAGAATCGGACCGCCGCGAGAATCGCCCATGATATTTTCGCAAAGTACCGAGGACAAAGGAGCTGATCATGTCCGCAGACTCTTCTATCGAATGGACCGACGCAACCTGGAACCCAGTCCGCGGCTGCACCAAGATCAGCCCCGGCTGCAAACACTGCTACGCCGAAACCTTCGCCGAGCGATTCCGTGGAGTCAAAGGCCATCCTTACGAGCAAGGTTTCGATTTACGCCTTGTTCCCGATAAAATTGGAGAACCACTGCGTTGGCGATCTCCCAAAATGATTTTCGTTAATTCCATGAGCGATCTGTTCCATGAATCCGTGCCCGACGAATACATCGCGTCAGTGGCCAGCGTGATGGTCGCCGCCAGATGGCACACTTACCAGATTCTTACCAAACGATCTGATCGTCTCAGGAAACTTTTGAATTCGTGTTTGAAATTTGCCGCTAATCAACCACACATTTGGTGGGGCGTGAGCGTTGAAGACAAGAGGTACGGCCTTCCACGTATCAAGGATTTGCAGGCGTCCCGAGCAGTTGTGCGTTTCCTCTCCGTCGAGCCGCTGTTAGAAGACTTGGGAAAAATGAATCTTTCGCAACTCAATTGGGTGATTGTCGGCGGCGAAAGCGGCCCGGGCGCGCGTCCCATGGAAAAGGAGTGGGTCGTGTCCGTTAGAGATCAATGCCGAAAAGCCGGCGTGCCTTTCTTCTTTAAGCAGTGGGGCGGTGTGCGCAAATCGCGCACAGGCCGTGAGCTCGACGGAAAAACCTATGACGAATTTCCTCGACGGCAAAGCTTCCCGGTTGCACCCGCTGGCGAGTGCCTGTCTCTAGCGGCAGAATTCGAACGTCCCCATCGAATAAACGGCCTCGTCCCGATAACCCTCCCGGCCTAGCTCGTTTCCATTTTTTCCTTGTATCAATAACTAAACGCAGATATAATTTACATAACAGTAAATGATAGCGACCGTTGGAGCCGCTCGACGTTTCGCTACCAATCTGCTGCTGGAACTAGGAGATTCGATATGCTCATCCTAAAAGGCCGCGTAGTCGAAGGTGCCCGCGATTTCTGCTGGCGCATGACCGAATTCGCCCCCGCTTTTCGCGAAGCCACCGGCGAATACCTTTACCCAGGCACGCTCAACGTAAAAGTCGATCGCGAAATCCCTCTCAAAGAGCAATTCCGCATCAAGGGCTACAAGATTGGCCAGCCCGGCCACGATGTCTTGTTCGAAGTCTGCCGCATCAATCGCCTCTGGGCCTATCGCGTCCGCTCGTGTGACTCGAAAATCGCCGACGGCGGCCATGGCGACGACGTCATCGAAATCATCTGCGCACAGAAAATTCCAAACGCCCTTCCCGGAAACCCAGTCACTCTCGAATTACTCCGCGACGACATCCCGCAACCAAAGTCCGTCTCCCGCAACCTCGGCGAGCTCGCTGAACCAGAAATGATGCTTCCAATCTTGAGCCGAGTAACTCCGCCGAGGGCTTTCCAAAAATATAGGAAAGCGAGGTCCGCAGCACGATAACTCGTGTAAATTCAGCGATTTGCGCACTCTTGCGCAGGCGCAAAATGCATAACTCCAGTGTTTTCAATAGTATGGACGAAAACAAGCATGTGAGAAATTCTCGTCATTCACAACATTCGAGCTAAAGCATTTGCCGTATTTTCAGAGAGATAGCTTCAGAAATGCTCTCAAAAGGAGTTACAGATTAAACCAGCATTCGCCAGTTACTCGCTCCGCAGCGCGATGATCGGATCAACTCGCGTCGCGCGCCGTGCTGGCAGCCAGCAAGCCGCCAGCGCCACCGCGCAGAGCACCGCCGCAACGCTGCGTACGTCACCGCATCAGTAGGTTTCACGCCGTACAGGAGTTTGGTCATCACGCGGGTAAGCAGCAACGCGCCAACCAATCCGCCCAACGCTCCCACGAGAGTGAGCAACATACCCTCACGCATCACCATCCCGAGAACGGTGCTTCTCTGCGCGCCCAGCGCCATCCGAATTCCAATCTCTTGCGAACGCGATCGCACCGCTCCCGCCAGCACTCCGAAAAGTCCAAACGCTGCAAGAAAAAGTGCCAGCGCGCCATACAAAGTCGTCAGCGCCGCGAGCGAACGGCTGCTGGTTTCCTGCGATGCTAGCCGCTCGTCCAGAATAGCCGCGTCATACACCGGAAGCGTTGGATCAATCGTTCGCATCACATCGCGCACCGCGCGCGTAACCGATCCGGCATCGCCTTGCACTCGCAACGCCAGCACGATCGCCTGGTTCGGCCGCTGCGCATACGGAAGATATATGTCGAGTTGCGGACCTATTCCCGGCGGCGGTAATCCCAGCGCAGCATCGCTCAGATTGAATCGCTCGCGTTGTCGCGCATCGGCAGCGATTCCGATCACGGTGAGCCAATTGGAGAATCGCGAAGTGTGGAATCGTTTACCGATCGGGTCCTCTCCCGGCCAAAAAGATTTCGCCAGGCTGTCGCTGATGATTGCGACGAACGGTTTATCCAGCGTGTCCTGCCAGGTGAAATCGCGTCCGCGAAGAATGTGGATCGCAAGATTCCCAAGCGCGCCGGGACTAATTCCGTGCCGCGAGTACTCGATGGTGTTCTGCGGATCGTTTGGGTCGCGCCCCTCGGGGACAGCATCCATAACCCAAGTCGATCGCGCGAGCATTGCTGGTCCCCAGATGGTTGCGGACTCAACGCCCGGAATCGCCTGCGCGTTTTCCACGAGTTGTTTTGCGAACTGCACTCGCGGCAGCAAATCTGCGTACCGCGCGGAGCGCAGATCAGTGCGAAGCGTAAGCAGATTCTTGGTATCGAAACCGAGATTCACATCCGTCAGTTGGCGAAAACTTTTCACCAGCAATCCCGCGCCTACCAGCATCGCCATCGCCATCGCCACTTCCGCCGCCACCAGAAATTTCGAGGCCACGCGCCGCCGCCCGCCCGCTCCCTGCCTTCCGCCCTGGCTCAATGCATCCCGCAAATCCACCTGGGCTCCCATTACTGCGGGGCCCACGCCAAAAAGTAATCCGGTCAGCAACGAAGCGCCCATCGAAGCAGCCAGGATCCAGCGATCGGCTGAGAAACGAACGATCGAGGGCAAATTTTGATGCGCCCACGAATTCAATCCGCGGATGCACCCCAGCGCAAAGAGCAATCCGAGCGCGCCGGCGATCGCTGTCAGCAAAAGATTTTCAGCGAGCACTTGCCCCACCAGCCGCGATTTTCCCGCGCCCAATGCCGATCGCACCGCGAATTCCCTTTGCCGTGCAATCAGCCGCGCCAGCAAAAGATTTGCCACGTTTGCGCAGCCGATCAGCAATATGAACACCGATCCGGCTGTCAACAGCCACACCGCGCTGTAAAACTGGCCCACCAGTTGATCCCGCAGCGGAATCGCCACGATTCCAAAACCTCGGTCCGTCGCGGGAAATTGCTTTTCGGCACGCGCGGCCACCGCCGACAAATCCTGGTTCGCCTGCGCAATCGTCACGCCGGGTTTCAACCTTCCCACGCCCCAAAGAATTGCGGAGTCGCGGTCCTTCGGATTGAACATGCCCGAAAGTTCGGGCGACAACGCGAGCGGCACCCAAACATCCGGCGCTGCCTGACCATCGATCTCTCCCACAGCATCGTCGAAGGAAGCCGACATCACACCGACCACCGTCACCGGATGCTGATTCAAATGAATCGTTCGGCCAATAATATCCGGCGCCGCTCCGAACGCGCGTTCCCAGAATCCGTAACTGATCACCGCGAGATGTTCCGCGCTTTCATACCGGTTTTCTTCGGGCCGGATCAGGCGTCCCATTGCAGTTCTAGCATTCAGCAAACTGAAGTAGAGCGGCACGACGTAGTTGGTCTCCACACGCACTGGCTCAACTCCGTCGGTAAGCGCGAGCGAACCCCAGTTTTGAAATGCCGCGAATGCGTCGAACGAACTTGTCTGCTCGGCGATATCGCGCGCGCCGGGATACGAAAAATTTCCGCCTGGCACCGGAGAGCCAGGAAACACGCGGGAGATAAATGTGAGCCGCCCAGCATTGGGAAACGGCATCGAGTGCAGAAATACTGCCTGGGCGGCGCTGAAAATCGCGGTGTTCACTCCGATACCCAGCGCGAGCGTCAGAATCACCACGCACGCGAAGCCCGGATTCTTCCCCAGCATTCGCAAACCGAATCGCAAATCCTGCGCGAAAGTCTCCAGCCACTGCGCCACTCCGCGCGTTTCGCGGCACCGCTCCGAATAATTTTGCACGCCGCCAAATTCCACCCGCGCGCGCCGCAACGCATCTTCGCGTCGACAGTCCGCTGCGTTCGAATTCTTCCGCACGCGTTTCGATGTGAAATTGCAATTCGGAATTCATCGAGCGATCGAACTCGTTCTTGCGGGAATTGCGGAGAAATGATCGGAAAAATGAGCGGATGCGATTGAACATGTCCAACACTCCTCTCAGCTCACTCGTCTCGCAGCGCGACGATCGGATCCACCAGCGTCGCTCGACGCGCTGGCACATAACTCGCGAGAAACGCGGCCAGCAAAAGCACCAGCGGCACAACGAAGAGCACCAGCGGATCGGCAACCTTCACGCCATACATCATTCCAGCCAGCACTCGGCTGAACATCAGCGAACCCACAACTCCAATCGCCATTCCCATCGCAATCGGACGCATCCCTTGCCACAGCACCATCCTTGCCACCGTTCCTGCCGCTGCTCCCAGCGCCATGCGAATTCCAATTTCGCGCGTGCGCTGTCCCACGAAGTACGCGAGCACGCCATAAATTCCAATCGCTGCCAGCAACAATGCCAGCGCCGCGAATGTGCCCATCAACTCCGCCGAGAATCTTCGTGGAGCAAGCGATGTCGCCAGAATGCTGCCAAATGTGCTGATCCCAAATACCGGCAGCTTCGGATCTACAGTTTGAATTTCGCCGCGTATCGCCTCGCCCAGTCTCTGCGGATCACTCGGACTCCGCAACACCACCGCCATCACTTTGCTTCCCGATTGGTAGATGGAAAAATAAATGTGCGGCACGCCATCGTTGTCGACTCCATCGTGGCGAATGTCGCCCACCACTCCCACAATCGTCGCCCACGGACTTTTCGACTGCGTGCGGCCCAGATGGACGCGCTTACCAATCGCCGAATCTCCCGGCCAGAATTTCGCCGCAGTGCTGCGATCCACAATCGCTACCCGGTCCACGCCGGTCTGATCTGATTCCGCAAACTCGCGCCCCTGAATCAGCGGCGTCCCAAGCACGCTGAAATATTCGGGGCTCACGCTGATCGGCTCCGCCAGCGTCGCGTCGCCAGCGCTCGCCTGCCTGCCCTCGATCGTCACCGGATTTGCAACGCCGCGAGCACTCAGCGGCACACTCGTGCTCATCGCCGCGCCAGTCACTCCGGGCAGCGCGCTCACTCGACGCAGTACTTCCCGCACAAGCACGGTGCGATCTTCCACTTTTGCGTACGTGTCCTGCTTGGGGTCGTTCGGCAGTCGCCAACCAGATGCGCGCGACAAGCGTGTTCTGCGGATTGAATCCGGGATTCGTCTCCGAAAGTTTCCAGAAACTGTGTATCAGGCCGCCCGCGCCAGTCATCAAGATCAAACAGATTGCGAATTCCGCAGTCACCAGCGCCGAGCTTGTACGGCTTTGCTGTCGCCCGCCGGATCCCCTCGCCGATTCCTTCAGCGATCCCGAGATCTGGAATCCCGAAGATTGCAACGCGGGCACAAGTCCAAACAGCACGCCGGTGATCACGCAAATCGCGAATGCAAAAATCAGCACGCGCGCGTCTACTCCAATTTCTTCCACGCGTGGAACTTTCGATGGAACCAGATACAACAGCAAACGCAATCCCCACGCGGCGCACGCCACTCCCACAATTCCTGCAGCCACCGCGAGCAGTACGCTCTCTGTAAGCAGCTGCCGAATCAGCCTTCCTCGCGCCGCTCCCAGCGATTGCCGAATCGCGAATTCCCGCTGGCGTCCCGCGGCGCGCGCCAGCAGCAGGTTCGCAATATTCACGCAGCCGATCAGCAGCATCATTCCCACTGCGCCGAGCAGCGTGAGCAGCATCGGCCGCACCTTGCCGACGATCGTTTCCTTCAGCGGCTCAAGTTGTATCGAGAAATGGCCCTCCGGTCTGTAGTCGGCGGGATACTGCGCTCGCAATTGCGCCGCAAAACTGTCGAGCCGTTGCTGCGCTTCCGCCAGCGACATTCCTGGGAGTATTCGCGCGATAGCTCCCGGCAAGAAGTTCGTGCTGCGCAATGGTGTCGCCGGAAACGGATCGCCAACAAATCCAGCCGTCCCCCAAACCTCCACATCCGTCGCGAGCGTTTCTCCGGGATGTCGAAAACCCGGCGGCATCACTCCCACGATGGTGTACGCGTCGCCATCGAGACGAATCCGCGTCCCAAGCACATTCGGATCGCCGCCAAATTCCCGGCGCCACAATCCATCGCTGATTACCACTGCTTCCGCGAAGCCGAGCGCAACGTCTTCACTTCCCAGAACGCGGCCAATCTGCGGACGTGCGCCGAGCAACGAAAAATAATTAGGACTTGTCACCAGCAACTCGATGCGTTCGGGATGTCCCGTGCCCGTGACGTTCGCATCCACCGGCCACACCGCCGAAATATCCTGGAAAACTCCGCTACGTTCCTGCAGATCCCGCAACTCCGGCTGCGACATTCCGATGTTGTGCAGCCCCGCTCCGGGTGCGTTATCAATTACGCGTACCAATTGTTCTGGCGATTGAAATTGCAGCGGCCGCAGCAGCACCGCATCCACGATGCTGAAAATCGCCGTGTTCGCGCCGATGCCCAGCGCCAACGTGAGAATCGCCACAGCTGCGAATCCGGGATTTTTTCGCAACATGCGCAATCCGAATCGCAGGTCCTGAAAAAATGTTTCCAGCCATTGCGAAAATCCGCGAGACTCGCGCATTTGCTCGGAATATTTTTGCATCCCGCCAAACTCCACGCGCGCTCGCCGCTCCGCTTCTTCGTGCGAAATCCCGTTGCGCTCAAGTTCCGCTGTGCGCGCCGCAAGATGGGATTGCAACTCGTCGTTCATGCGGGAATCGAATTCGCGTTTGCGAAATGATTGAAAAAATAATCGAATTCGGGATGCCATCACTAAATCTCCTGCGGCTTCGCTCGCAGCGCCGCCGCAATCGCCACGGCCAGCCGGTTCCAGCTTTTTTCTTCCTCGCGCAGCCGCCGTCTGCCCGCCGGGGTAAGCCGGTAAAACTTCGCTTTGCGATTGTTGTCCGAGACGCCCCACTCCGAATCCAGAAGTCCTTGCCGCTCCAGCCGATACAGCGCGGGATAAATCGCGCCTTGCTCTGTAAGCAGAGCCCCGCCCGTGATCTGCGCGATCCGCAGCAGCACTCCATAGCCGTGCAGCGAGCCAAGAGACACAGCTTTCAGAATGAGCAGATCGAGTGTGCCGGGAAGAAGTTCAGCCGATTCGGGCAAGGGGTTCTCCTAAGCAGTTTAGGAAGCATACCCTCTCTCCTAAGCTGTATAGGAATACAGACGCTGCCCAGCGAAAAGTGTTTCATCCTGAATTACGTCTTGCCGCGCAAGCGGTCCGCCAAAATGGCCGCAAAAAGCATTCTTTCGCTGTGGTGTGAATCTACTTCGAAGAAGCTTCGGTTAGAAAGTGGAAGATCCAGTCGGCGCGGGCTGTGGATCAGCCGGAGCCGCCGGCGCAGCGGGCAGCGAACGGAACCGGAACTTTTCAAACCACGATTGTCCCAGCGACATGAAACCTGTATAGAGGTAACCCCACACAAAAAGCAGCAGAAACGGAATCGTCGCGTAGTTGCGATTGATCACCGCATAAATAATCGTCAGCGTGAAATAGAAACCAAGTCCAATTTCCACGAACGGCAGCCAGCCCGAACGATTGCGATACGACTTACTCACAACATTTTTCGTCTGTCCCTGAATGCCGCGCTTCGGAGTGCGCGCAAAATCCGATTGCTTGCCGCAAATCGCTTCGATCACCGCGATCGCATTGCGCACCGAAATTCCAATTCCCACCGCCATCACAAACGGCACATACACAATCTTCCGCTTCCATGTTTTCGGATTCAGGCTGCGCTGCGCCACCAGATAAAAACTCGAAATGCTGAAGCTAGACGCCATGAACAGCGGCAAATCGATCACCAGCATCTGAAACGTGCCCTGATAAAATCGCACGATCATCGCCGGCAGCAGCATCGTGGAAAGAATAATCATCAGCGGATAGCTGATGTTCGCCGTGAGATGAAAAAACGCTTCCGCTTTCACGTGGAACGGTTCGTTCGAACGCATCACGCGCGGCAAAATTTTCTTCGCCGTCTGCATCAACCCCTTCGCCCAGCGCGCTTGCTGCGCTTTGAACGAATTCATTTCCACCGGCAATTCCGATGCGCACCCGATTCCCGGCACATACACAAATCTCCAGCCGCGAAGCTGCGCGCGATACGAAAGATCGGTGTCTTCGGTGAGCGTGTCGTGCTGCCACCCGCCGGCATCCTCGATCGCTGTGCGCCGCCAGATTCCCGCCGTGCCGTTAAAATTAAAAAACGAACCGCGCCGCGATCGCGCGCCATGCTCGATCACAAAATGTCCGTCGAGCAGGATGCGCTCCACTTGCGTCAGCAGCGAATAATCCGCGTTGAGATACGTCCATCGCGTCTGCACCATCGCGATTTGCGGCTCGTGAAAATACGGTATCGCGCGGCGCAGAAAATCAGGAGCAGGAACAAAATCGGCGTCGAAAATCGCGACGTATTCTCCCTGCGCAGTTTTCAATCCTTCCGCCAGCGCGCCCGCCTTGAATCCGGTGCGGTCAGTGCGGTGCAAATATCGAATCGGCAAGCCGAGAGCCTGAAATCGCTCCACGCACGCGCGCGCAATCTCGCGCGTCTCGTCGATGGAATCGTCCAGCACCTGCACATCCAGCAATTCGTGCGGGTAATCAAACCGCGACACAGCTTCCACCAGCCGCTCAATCACATACCGCTCGTTAAAAATCGGCAGCTGAATCGTCACCCGCGGCCACGATTTCACTTCCGGCGGAGTGGGCGGCACGTTGTCGCGATATTTGTAAAAATTGTAGACCAGCCAGTAGCGGTGCAATCCGTACATCGCCAGAATAAACAGCACCAGGAAATACGGAATGATGATGTACAGGTCAAACGAATTCAGCTGATACATTCCGCGAAATGGATTCGTGCGCGGATCGGTCTGCCGATGCCAATACTCCCAGATCGAATTCTGCGAATAGAATAAGCGCGGCGGCGGAATGGAAAATGCGAAGCATGTTCAGTTATGCACAGCTTTCACGCGCGAAGCGTATCGCACATGTAGGATACCGTCAGTTAGATAGTCTAAGTTGGCAAAGCGACGCAGTTGCGGCCCGCAGCTCCCCAGCAGGATGCGGGCCCAAACAACGTATGAATTATATGTGCGCTAGCTCAGGAGTCAACTAGTGGGCAGGCGATTAGTCTCCCACTCCGCCCTTCGGCGCGATGTACCCTTCGCGCGCGTAAACCACCAGCTTTACCTTTTTTCCTTTTTCATTCGTCACCACCAGCGGCCCGCCATCCGGCGCGCACAGCTGTACTTTGATCTTGTGATATTTTCCGTCGAGCGAACTTTCAGCCGGCACATATCCCAGCGAATATTGGCTCCGCAGGCTGTCGGCAACCTCTTGCATACACTCCGGGAATTTCGCCATCGAATATCGGAAACCAAGACTCACCGCCGGTGAACGCGGCGTAATTCTTCATTTCATTTTGCGCCACGACGTACGGTTCTCCGCTATAAGCGATTCCCCCCGGCAGTTTGGATACGCCGTTCATGTATGCCTCTTGGCCCACTCCCACGGCGAAAATCGTCACGTCGGTTTGCTTCAATTGTTTGAGCGTGTCGTCCAGCGTGTGTTTGCTGAAAGTGTCAAATCCGGAAGCGAGCAACAGAATTGCTTTCTTGCCCTTCACATCTTTCAGTCGATCGATCGTTTCAAGCACTGCATCGCGCAGGTTGGATTCTCGAAAATCGGGATACACCAGCTGCCTTAGACCATTCAAGATCTCTTCGGGATCGTGAGTGAAATCCACATCCACTCGCGTCTTCATCGAGAAATCTTCAAGAGCGATCCAGTCATTTGGCTTCAAGTTATGGAGGAACTGAGCACCCCAATTGCGCGCGGTGCGGCCGTAAATCGAATAAAAAATCTTACTGAACTCCGTGAGCAACACGAGTGTGATCGGCGCATCGCCTTTCGAAAAGCTCACGATCTCCTGCGGCTTTCCATCTTCCAGTATGCGAAAATTTTCTTTCTTCAAATCCTTCAGATACGCCCCGTTGTCATCCGTGACGATCGCATCCACGCTCACGTTATGTACCGCGACGGCGATCGATCCTTGCGACGTCGAAGGCGCGCTCTGCTGCGGCGGCGCCTGCTGCGACTGCTGTTGCGGCGAAGATTGTGCTTTCCTTGCAGCTGCCGACCACGCAAGTTCGTTCGTAGGAATTATCAGCGTATAGATAATGATGCCCAGTATCGCGGCGCGAAATGAACTAAGACGCATGCGTTCTCCTTGTAGGAAGTACGATGCTGCCATCAAACGAAACGATGTTCAATCCATCGCTCCCACATCGCTCCTTAGTCTAGCGCCACGCGTGTTAAGCACGCTCGCCGTCGCGCGCATCGCCCGGCGGCATCGCGGACGCCATGTTAGTATTAATTCGCTGATTGGAAATTCGAGTGTCTCTGCGGAGGTTTCGAAGTGGATGGATCGCAAATTTTGCGGCGTGTGTCGCGGTGCCTGGCTTTGCTCTTGCGTTCCGCTGTTGTTGGTAGCGGCCGCCAGCGCGCAGTCAAAGCCCACACAACCGCCGCAAGCAGCATCTCCGCAGATGACGCAAGCGCCTCCTGCTTCGCAAGCGGGAATGCCCGATTTCGCCGCGCTTTCGCAGGAAGCGCTCGGCTGGTTGCAAGGACTCGTCCGCATCGACACCACAAATCCGCCGGGCAACGAAATGGCCGCCGCGAAATATGTGGCCGATATTCTCACGCACGAAGGAATTCCAAACGAAATCCTAGAAATGGCGCCCGATCGCGGAATTGTTGTCGCACGATTGAATTCCGGAGCGATGTCCGATCCTTCTCGCGCACTTTTGCTGATCGCGCACCTCGATGTCGTCGGAGTCTCGCGCGATAAATGGACAGTGGATCCCTTCGCCGCCGAAATTAAAGACGGCTACATCTGGGGCCGCGGCACGATCGACGATAAGAGCATGGTCGCAGCAAATCTCGCGGCCATCATCGCGTTGAAGCGCGGCGCTGTTTCGCTCAATCGCGACGTAATTTTTCTCGCCGATGACGACGAAGAGCAGGGCGGCCCGGCAGGCATCAAAGCCGCCATCCAAAAATACTGGGACAAATTTGGCGCGGGTTTCGCGCTCAACGAAGAAGGCCGCGTAATCCTAAAAGATGGCGCCGTGCAATACGTGGGAATTCAGGCAAGCGAGAAAGTTCCATTCAACATCACTGTGATTTCCACTGGCACCTCGGGCCATGCGTCCGTTCCGCGCGCCGATAATGCCGTGACGCATCTCGCCGCGGCCGTCGCAAAAATCGGCGACTACGAAACGCCCGTAAAACTCAGCGTAATCGTGGAAAGTTATTTCGAGCAGCTCGCCAAAGTGGAACCCGATGAAATCGCAAAATGGATGCGCGCGCTCGAAACAGAACGCAAAGATCTCGCCGCCAAACGCGTCGCCGAAATGAGTCCCATCTGGAATTCGATGATGCGCGACACAATCGCTCCCACGATGTTGCAAGCGGGCGTGCGCGCAAACGTGATCCCCAGCGAAGCCCGCGCAAATTTAAATGTGCGCCTGCTCCCCGGCGATTCCATTCAGGAGTTGATCGCAAATTTGACCAAGCTGGTGAACGACAAGCAAATTAAATTCGAACTCGCGGCAGATCCCGGAAGCCCTGCGCCGCCATCGTCTCTCGATACCGAGCTGTACCGTTCCATCTCAAAAGTGAGCAACTCATTTTTTCCGAACGCCGCGATCGCTCCATTCATGTCCACCGGCGCCACGGATTCTTCGCAGCTCCGATTGCACAATGTTCAGGCGTATGGTCTGCTCCCGTTTCCAATCACCGAAGCAGACGTTCTGCGAATGCACGCTGACGACGAGCGCCTCTCCGTGGATTCGTTTCGCAAGGGCGTGGAATTTTATTATCGTGTGGTCTACGATTTTTCCGCCCGTAAACAATAACCGCGCAGCCGCCGCACAAGTCGCTGTGACGTTTTTATGAACTTTCGCCGATCAAAAATCGTCTGCACTCTCGGCCCCGCGAGCGATTCCGCGAAATCCATCGAAAGCCTGATGCACGCAGGAATGGACGTCGTCCGCCTGAATTTTTCGCACGGTACCCACGATTGGCATGCCCGCACGATTTCGCGCATCCGCGCGGCCTCTGCACGATTACGAAAACCCGTCGCAATTCTTGGCGATCTGGGCGGTCCGAAAATCCGCACCGGCTCTTTGATCGGCGGCGGCACGGTGATTTTGCGAGCGGGCCAGCGATTCACAATTTGCGCCGGCGATGCCGCCGGCGATGCAAGCGGGGTGAGCACCACATTCGCGCAACTTCCTCGCGAAGTGCACCGCGGCGCGCGCATCCTTCTCGCCGATGGGCTAATCGAATTGCGCGTTCAGCAGACCCGCCACAATTGCGTGATCTGCGAAGTCCTTGATGGCGGCGAACTCGGCGAGCACAAAGGCATCAATCTTCCCGGAATTGAGATGCGCGTTCCTGCTCTCACCAAAAAAGATTATGGCGATCTCGCATTCGCGTTGAGGAACGACGTGAATTACATCGCGGTAAGTTTCGTGCGCCGCGCCTCCGATGTCGCCGCCGCAAAAAAAGCGATTCGCGCCGCCGGACGCGACACGCCCGTCATCGCAAAACTCGAAAAGCCGCAGGCCATCGAAAATCTCGATGCTATTCTCGAAATATCCGATGGCGTCATGGTCGCGCGCGGCGATCTCGGCGTTGAAATGAATCCCGAAAGTGTCCCCGTCGTGCAGAAGCAAATCAT
This sequence comes from uncultured Acidobacteriota bacterium, assembly GCA_963785395.1. Classification (GTDB taxonomy): domain Bacteria; phylum Acidobacteriota; class Terriglobia; order Acidiferrales; family UBA7541; genus DASTCZ01. The sequence goes on from CAWAVH010000007.1 coordinate 297,388, forward strand.
TCAGCGCGCCAGCGAAGCTCGCCGCCCGTAATCACAGCCACGCAAATGCTGGAGTCCATGACGCAGCATCCGCGGCCCACTCGCGCCGAAGCTTCCGATGTTGCGAACGCCGTTCTCGACGGCAGCGACGCGCTAATGCTCTCCGCCGAAACCGCTTCCGGAAAATTTCCGCTCGAAAGCGTGCGCATGATGGATCGCATCATCCGCGCCGCCGAATCAAGCGTCAGTTCGTTTTCGCATCCTCACGAAGCCGCAGTTCACGACATCGCCGGCACTGTCGCAGAGACCGTCGCCGAACTTATTTGCCACGCTGCCGACGAGGCGCCCATTAAATTAATCGCCGTTTTCACCGAGACTGGTTCCACCGCGCGCCTGATTTCAAAGCATCGCCCCAAAACTCCGATCATCGCGTTTACTCCGTTCGCCGAAACTCGCCGCCGTCTCGCGCTTCTTTGGGGAGTGGTGCCGCGCAGCATCGCTCGCGTGCGCGACATCGATGGCCTCGCAGAAATCGCTGAGAGACGCTTACTCGAAGAAAAACTTGTGAAGCGCGGAGAAGTCGTCGGCATCGTCGCCGGAACTCCCCTGGGAATTCGCGGAACCACGAATTTCATCAAACTTCACGTGGTGGGAATGCATTCCAGACTGACATCCGCGAAACAGAGTAGCCCAATAACAGACCGCAGCGCGTAACGCGCCCGTAACTCAAACAAAATAAATCATTTAACCGACCGCCTCGGGAACGGAGTTCCATTTTGGGAATCATATCAACCGACGTTTTCGGTCAAATGGTGCGAAATTGTTTCACGTGAAACAATTTTGGTGATGCGCTCAACAAATACGCTAATTCACCCAACTTCCTGGATTCGACGGCGGCCGCTTCTGCTGATCGTTCATATACACTTCAAATTTTCGCCGCAGCCGCTTCCGTTTCCAGTCCGCAAGCGAATTCCGCATGTTGAAAAAAAACGAGCCGCGCCGCAAGTAAATATATCCAATGGCAATTCCACCCAAATGGCAGAAGTGCGCGATCGTATCGCCCGGACCCACACCGGTGGATACGGTGAGCGTGGAATAAAATTCAATCGCCACCATCACCCACACATACACGCGCATCGAAATCGAAACAGGCGGCAGAATTAAAAATACCTGGCGATCCGGAAACATCACCGCCGCTGCGATCAACACTCCAAAATCGCGCCAGACGCGCCAATCGTAGGCACCGCGGATAATTCATGACCAAACGCCACAGGAACCAAATTCGCGATCACATCGATAAGTCCTGCGCCAACTCCGCAAATGAAAAAATATTGGTAGAAGCGTTTCGCTCCCCACGCGCGTTCCACGTCGCAGCCAAACATCCACAGCACCAGCAGGTTGATCAGAATGTGCCACAGCCCGCCGTGCAAAAAAATGTACGTAAACGGCTGCCACACGCGCAGCCCTTTCACTACGGCAAGCGGCACCAGCCCAAACCAGTGGTAGATCCAGATTTCGCCTTGATCGTGAAACACGATGCTGACAATCGTTTGCACCACAAACACCGCTGTCATCGTGATCAGCAGCGTTTTGATTGCAGGAGGAGTGCCTCCGCCCATCCACGTCATGCGCGGACGCCCGTAATTTCGTGACGACGATCCCATCGCCCATCAGTCTAAGAGCCGCGCCGAGCCAATGTCAAAAAAGTGATTTCCAGGAGGGTGCTGCGCAAGTTTATGCGGCGGGCATTTCCGATACAACGCCGCGGAGCTACAATGAATCCTCTCATGATGCAAAAGTCTCGCGCCAAATTCGCGCCGTACCAATTCATAATTTTTCTTTTCGCATTTCTAATTTGTCTCATTCAACTGCCGGCTCGCGCCAATGCCCGCGGCACGCCCCAATCTCAGGATCAGAAAGAAGTTCAGGGCCAGCAGCCGATTCGCGTCGGCGTAAATCTCGTGATGCTCGACGCAACGGTGAAAACAAAATCCGGCGAAATCATGGCCGATCTCAAGAAAGGAAGATTTCGAAGTCCGCGAAGATGGCGCCCTGCAAAAAATTTCGATTTTCAGCCGCGACGAATTGCCTCTCAATGTCGCGCTCGTTCTCGACCTCAGCGATTCCATCGGCCCGTTTCTCGGCCCGCTGCGCGACGCCGCCAACACAACTTTCTCCGTGCTGAAGCCCGACGACGAAGTCGCGCTCTTCACCTTCAGCACCGAAGCTCAAATTGAAATGCCGTTTACCAAAGACAAATCCTCCATCGCAGAAAAAATCGGCTCCTTCAAAGCGCGCGGCGCCACCAACATCAATGACGGTATCTTCGTCGCCGCGCAATATTTCCTGACGAAAGCTCCCAAAGGCCGCCGCGTAATCATCCTGATCAGCGACGACGTTGGCACCAGCGCCGGCGGCCAGGGCACGAAAGATATCGTCACCGAAACTGTCGCGGCGGATGCCAGCCTCTACAATTTGAAAATTCCCGGTTACAACCCGCCAGGCACGCGCTTCTACGCGTCGCAAGTTCCCGGCCTCGTAAATATTGGGAAAGTCGCCGAGGAAACCGGCGGAGAAATTTTCGACGTGCAAAACGTCACGTCGCTCGATGCCACATTTCGCGCGCTGATCGAACGCATCAAAACGCGCTACGCCATTGGCTATTACACAAACGCGGAAAGCGGCAGCGGCAAAGCCCACAAACTCGATGTGCGCTTGGTGAAATCACACGGAACAAAAGGAAAAGACTACGTAGTTCTCGCGCGCAATTCCTACTACCTGATCACGCCCTGATTTTATTTACCGAATCGCTAGAATTGTCGGTCTCGCGGCGTCATTTTGAGGATCAACGTCGTAGACCCGTGGGGATCGATCGTAACGTGTTCGGCGCTGCGGTGATGTCGCTCCGCGAAGTCAGGCGCCCAGGGCGATTCCTCGCTTCCTCTGGGTAGAGCAAAAATCTCGTAATCGCCGGGAATAAGATCCAGAAATTCGTAATGTCCGTCCGCGTCCGATCGCGAGCTCTGGAGATATTCCGGCCACCGCCGAAGCTCCGGCCGCGTTGGAATTGCAACGAGCATCACGTCTGGCGCGGGTTTTTCGCTGTCCTTTACCTGACCGCTCAGTGTTCCCGCATCATCCGCCACATTGATCGTGCACTGGTTTACCGTTCCGGGCTCCGCATTCAATCGCTGCACCGACTGTCCACCTCCGCCACAGCGGACAGACTTCACATAAACATTCATTTTTGCGGGATGCATCACGGATACCACATAGTGTTCCGGCAGGATGTTTTGAAAGTCGAACACGCCGTCGTCGTTGAGCTTAACTTGAAGCACGGATCCAAATGTAACTTCAGGAATCAGGGAAACCCGAAATCCTTTAAACTCTTTCCGATTTGTGTCCTCGAATTCGATGTCTCCACGGACCACTGTGGGCGAAGAGATGTCGACTTCCACCGGGACGTCCGCGTCGGCAACTTTTATGCTTGTTGTCCCGGCATTTTCGCGTCCCACATGTGTCGGCCCGATGAGCGGTTTCGGCGGATCGGCGCTGCGTGAAACAACCTTGATCGTGTAGTCGCCGCTGGGAACATTGCGGATCACAAAAGAACCGTCCGCGTGAATCTCCGCGGCCCGCCCGTCCACACTGGCCACGCCGAAAGCGGACTATCACCTGCTTCTCGTAGCAGTCGTATGGAATAAACCACATCGCCGTGCGTGGTGGAATCAACCAACTTGCCATTCACCCGATACGACTCCACTGGGGCCACTGCGATGTTTATTCCCGGCGTCTCAGACCCCGGCGCTACGAAAACCTGTTGGGCACTATCGAGGGTGCGCGTTCCCGGATAAAACGTTTGGCCATACGTTATATTTCCTGCGCGCGGACCGCCCACCAGGAATCCGGCAGCGACGTAGTAAGGGCCCGGCTGCAAATCCAGAATTCTGAAATTGCCAAGGTCATCCGTTTCCCCGGTCTGGACGTTTTCGATATATTCTCCGCTCGTCGAGAATTGAATACGGACCGCACTGATCGCGAGCTTCTTCACCGGCGCGCCATCCTCGTCAACCACATTTCCTGAGATAACGCTCGTGGCTTCCAGGCGAATGTCGATATCCTTTTTCACTTCTCCGGCGACTAGCGTGACCCAGTCGAATGCGTCGTGAGTACGTACTGCGCCGTAACCGTTTTCCAGAAATCCATCTCTTTCTGCCTCCACGAGATATGTACCGGGGCCCACACGATCGAACCTATAGCCTCCGTCCTCGCCAGTTAAAACCGTTTGTACATTAGTCAGCGAATTGCTTTTCGTTTCAAGAACCAGAGTCACGTGGGCTTTGGGAACTACCGCGCCGGTATCCATTCGAAAAACGCGTCCAGAAATACTGCCGAACGATTCGGCTGCCGGATTATCTTGCGCCTGCGCGATTCGTGGGGAATAAGCAGCGAGGGATACAACCCCGAAGATGACAGCCGTCAGAATGCGAGTGTCGGGCATCGCGTGGTGCTCGAGGGCGATTGTCTGCCCGCGCGTCGTAATGTGTCAACGCCGTACAGAAACTGTAAACACGCGGGCCAACGTCAGCCGCCGATTGATCCTGTCAACATCCGCGCTGGCGTCGTGGCTACTCCACTTTTTTCTTCGCGAAAAGAAATAGCGATGTGCCCAGTGCGACAAACACCACGACTCCCAGCCACGAATTTGTCGCCAGGCTGCCGAGTATTTTCGGCCCCACCAGCAGCATATCTTTGGGCACCCAGTGATAGTCTTCCATCACTTTAATAATGATCGCCAGCAGTCCAAACACGCCGCCCGCCGCGATCAATCCGCTGGAATACAGCGCGCCAGGACTCACTTCGCTTTCAGACGCCGAAGTTTTTTCCTCGCCGCGTTCGGCGAGCCAGCGCACCAATCCTCCGGCAAACATCGCCATCGTCGTCGCGATGCTTAAATAAGATCCCACCGCAAATGGCAGCGAGCGAATCCCAGCAACTCCACAGCGATCACCAGAAACACTCCGAGCAGCACCAGCCGCCACGGCAGCCGCTGATTCAGAATTCCGTTGATCACGGTCGCCATCAATCGCGCCTGCGGAGCCGCCGCCTGATCGCTTCCGATTCCCTGTACCCACTGGATTTCAATTTTCTGCGCCGCGGGATCGTACAAATATTTTCCGTCCGGGATTGTAGTCGTGCCGATCGCATTCACCAGCACATACGTTTTTCCTTCGTGCTCGTAATTCTGCTTTTCCACTTTCGCGCCGGCCGGCAGTTGCTGCGATGTTCAGCGGGATATCCACCGGATTAAATTTCTCCAGTCCCTTGTTCATCACGATCAGCGTGCCGCCCACCGCGAATGTGGAAACCAATACTCCGATCACTAATCCGATTTGCTGCGACCTCGGCGTCGCGCCGACCAAATATCCCGTTTTCAAATCCTGCGAAGTGGCGCCAGCAATCGCGGACGCGAGACACACCACGCCGCCGATCATCAGCGCGAGCACCGCAAACGGAGGCTGCTTCCATCCCGCGATCAGAAACACCGCGCAGGTGGCCATCAAAGTCGCAATCGTCATTCCGCTGATCGGATTCGAACTGTTCCCAATCAGTCCGCTGATTCGCGACGCCACCGTCACAAACAAAAATCCAAAAATCACCACGATGATCGACGCGAGCAAATTCGAAAACACTGCCGGTCTTCGCGCCCTGCACCGGCACAAACGTCAGCATCGCCCACATCAGCACCACAATCACCAGCGAACCAATCAGCACCAAGCTGATCGGCAGGTCGCGATCGGTCCGCGCCTTGCCCGCTGCCGCCGCGCTTCCTGCGCGCACATCTTTCATTCCCGCTTTCAGCGCCGAAATAATCGTCGGCAAATGTTTTGATCAACGTGATCAATCCCGCCGCCGCCACCGCTCCCGCTCCCATCGGGCGTGATGTAGCTCGACCACAATTGATCGGGCGTCATCAGCGGAATTGGAATCGTGCTCGGATAAAGCGCCGCATTCGGCGCCAGCGATCCGAAAAATTTAATCGCGGGCATCAGCACCAACCACGAAAAAACTCCGCCAGCAAAAAGTATTCCCGCCACTTTCGGCCCGATGATGTAGCCCACTCCCAAATATTCCGAAGTAATCGCAGCGCGAAATGACGACGCCCGGCAGCCAGCCCGGCCGATATTCCGGCTGCCCCGGCCACGCTCCCACGCTGTTCATCAGAAAATGTATAAACTCCGCCGAGCCCCAATCCCCAAAACACGCGCGTACGCAAACGAACCGCCCGCGCTCGCCCGCCACCAGCACATCCGCGCAAGCCGTGCCTTCGGGAAACGAAAGCGCGCCGTGCTCCTTCACAATCAGTTGCCGCCGCAGCGGAATCATCAACAGCACGCCCAGCGTTCCGCCCAGCAGCGCCAGCATAAAGATGCGCATGTACTCCAGCGAAAATCCCAGGAAGATCAGCGCGGGCAAAGTGAAAATCACGCCCGCGGCAAGCGATTCGCCGGCCGAGCCGGTGGTCTGCACAATATTATTTTCCAGAATTGTCGAGCGCCCGAACGCGCGCAAAATGCTGATGCTCAGCACCGCGATGGGAATCGACGCGGAAACGGTAAGCCCCGCGCGCAATCCCACATACACAGACACCGCGCCGAATAAAATTCCGAACACTGCGCCCAGAATCACGGCGCGGACGGTGAACTCCGCCACATTTTCTTCAGCCGCCACAAACGGCTGGAAATCGGCGGCAGGAGCGGTGGAACTCCACGGCTTCGTAGCCAAGCGTCACCTCCGGTGAATTACATCGACAATATTGAGCGCAAATCGCAGCCACGCGATTCGCCGCGGTATCCCAGCAAACCTACAAGTATCGCGGCAAGCTAGCACCCCTTGCCCGTCGAGGCAAGCACATGCGTGCGGTAACCGTTCGAAAGTTCAGCGAAACAGAAGTAGTACTGCGAGTACCAATCACCACAGCATTATAAGAAACGGTTCTTGACAACTTGCCGCGACGCGCGTAGCGTCCCTTGCACGGTACGGGTAAATCAACCCGGCCCAAAACTGCCATATTCGACCAGGTCATCTTGTCGCTCGCCGTTCTGTGGCAGAGCTGTCTGAAGTCGGAGGCGAACCGATATGCGTGCGACCCATCCCGCGCGATTAATACAGTTTTGGTATTCCCGTTTCTTCCTGCGTTGTGCCTTTCCATCCGCGCTCGCTCTCATACTCCTTTGCGATTGCGCCACAGTTCGCGCGGCGGATTGGCCGCCCATCGTCCCCGCCGAACTCGCCATGAAAGATAATCCCGCCGAACCCGGCGCCGACGCGATGATCCTCTATCGCGAACAAATCGCCGACGGCACCAAAGCCTCCGAATCTATTTACTGCCGCATCAAAGTTTTCACCGAAGAAGGCAAAAAATACGCCGATATCGAAATCCCTTTTTTCAAGAGAAGTGGCGACATTCGCGACGTTCAGGGCCGCACCATCCATCCGGATGGTCAGGCCATCGAGTTTGACGGAAAAGTTCTCGAAAAAACTGTCGTCAAGGCCGGCTCCATCAAGGAACTCGTCAAATCCATCACGCTCCCGGATGTCACTCCCGGCAGCATCATCGAATACCGCTACAAAATTCAGCGCGATACTGATTACATCTACAACGTTTACTGGCGCGTTCAAGAAGGTCTCTACACCAAGCACGCTCATTTTCTTTTTAAGCCTTACGAAAGCGTTGGCGCCCCCTTGCCACCCATGTTTTTCCGCTTGCTCCGCCTGCAGGGGCTCACTCCGCAGAAGCAGAAAAATGGCACTTATACTCTCGATGTCAATGATCTCGCCGGTGTTCCCGAAGAGGAATACATGTTGCCCGTCGCAGAACTCCGCGGCAGCATCGAGTTCGTATACTCCTGGGATCCGCCCACCCCAAATGCCGAAGATTACTGGAACGCGGTCGGAAAACGCGTCTTCGCCGAAGATGCTGGCTTCATCGGCAAACGCGGCGCCATCAAGCAGGCCGCTGACGAGGCCATCGGCTCCGCATCCACCCCGGAAGAAAAATTGCGCTTGTTATACGTCCGCGCCCAGCAGCTGAAGAATACTCAGATCGACGCCGGCGAAAAAACACCTCAAGAGATGAAGCGCGAAAACCAAAAGGATAACAAGACTGTCGAAGATGTCCTCAAGCGCGGCTATGGCTCCTACGACGACATCAACCGCCTCTTCGTCGCCTTCGTTCAAGCCGAAGGCTTTGAAGCGCAAAGGGTCTTCGGCACTTTGCGCACCAACGGAATCTTCCACATGGCTTTGCAGGATCAGCGCGAACTCGACGACGACTTTGTCTGGATTCATCTCGGCGACAAAGATGTCTTCGTCGATCCGTCCGTCGCTCTCTGCCCCTACGGCATGCTCCCCTGGTACGAGACCGCCATCAAAGTCCTTCGCCCCACCAAACAGGGCGCTGTTTTCATGGACGTCCCCGTAACGGACAGCTCTCTCACCGTCACCGATCGCAACGCCAATCTCTCCGTCGACGAGCAGGGCAACGTCACCGGAACTTTTGTCGTCACCTTCACCGGCGACCGCGCTCTCTCCTGGCGCCAGGAAGGCCGCACCAAAGACGAAGAAGCTCGCCGGAAGATGATGAAGGACGAAGTGAAGCAATGGTTTCCCATCGACACCAAAATTGATATCACCGCAATCAAAAATTGGGACGTCACCGACAAGCCTCTCTCCGTCGAATGCAAAATCGAAACGAATGGAATTTTGCAATCCGCCGGACACCGCGTCTTGATGCCCGTCAGTCTCTACACTTCCGGCCGCCCGCAGATGTTGCAGCACGACGCCCGCAAGCAGCCCGTGTTTTTCGCCCTCCCCTACGAAGAGACCGACGAAATTCGCATTCAAGTTCCGCTCACCTGGCGGCTCGAATCGCTTCCCACTCGCAAACGCATTGACCCGGGCGCGCATTTCCTCTACGAAATATCGTCCATTCAGCAAGGCGGTTTCCTCGAAATCAAGCGCCGGTTTTCGATCGGCCAGCAAATTTATCCGGTCGAGCAATACGCAACGCTGCGCCACATTTTTGGTAGCGTAAAGGCAGACGATGAACAACAAGTGGTTTTCCAAACGCAAGGCGGCTCAAGCGGCGGCAATTAGTTTCGCGGCGCTCTTCGCAATCTGTTTCGCAAGCTCCACCACGCGCGCCGCGGACGTCCCGGCGTGGCTGCGCGAAGCTGCCCTAAAAGTTGACGCTCCCGCCGGCCTGCCGAATGGCAACGCCAACGCCGTAATCCTTTACGACGAACTGGAAAACACCGTCAAGGAAAACGGTGAGATCGAGACCACACATCGCCGCGCCTATCTTGTTCTCCGTCCCGACGGTAAACGCTTCGGCCTCCTCACCATCCCCTTCGATTCGCTAACGAAGATTACTTCCATCCGCGGCTGGTGCCTTCCTAAAACCGGCAAGGAATACGAAGTAAAAGATAAAGACGCGGTTGAAATTAATTTCGATGAAAATTTTTATTCCGATCTGCGTAGCAAGGTCCTTGAAATTCCGGCCGCTCTGCCCGGCAACGTCATCGGTTACGAATTCCATCAAAAGAGCCGCCCGTTCATCCTTCAGGACGAGTGGGCGTTTCAAGACGAGATTCCCGTTCGCCGCTCGCGCTTCACCGTAAATCTTCCTTCGGGTTGGAAATTCAGATCCTACTGGATGCACTACCCCGAGCAGTCTCCGAAAGTGGAAACCGCTTCCGAAATGCAGTGGGAAGTCGAAAACATTCCTGCGATGAAAGGCGAAGCTGACATGCCAGCTTGGCGTGCCGTCGCCTCTCGTATGGGAGTCACCTACGCTCCTCCGGCTGGCTCCTCCGCCCTCGGCCCTGTCGATTGGTCTGAAATCGGAAAATGGTTTGACGCTCTCGCCGTAAATTCCAACCAGTCCACTCCGGAAATTCAGCAGCGCGTAAAAGAACTCACCGCGGGTGCCACCACTTGGCTTCAAAAGGCTCAGGCAATTGCCGCTTACGTCCAAAGCCAGGTTCGCTATGTCGCGATTGAAGTTGGCATTGGCGGTTTTCAACCGCACAACGCGGGCGACATTTTCAAACACCAGTATGGCGACTGCAAAGATAAAGCTACGCTTCTCCGCGTGATGCTTCATGAGGCGGGCATCGAATCCTATCTTGCCCTCGCGCAAGTTGATCGCGGCATTGTAAATCCCGAATTTGCTTCTGCTATTACTTTCAATCACGCGATTCTTGCTATGCGCGTCCCAGACGACGCGCCGCCGCAAACCCTGATTTCTCTAATCAACGATCCCAAACTCGGCAAGCTTCTTTTCTTCGATCCAACTTCCACCTACACACCCTTCGGATATTTGCCCAGCTACCTGCAGGACAATTATGTCCTGCTCGCCGCCAATCAGGGTGGCGAACTCATTCATCTTCCTCTTTCGCCGTCGTCCAGCAATCGCATCGTGCGCACCGCGAAACTCCAACTCGATCCCGATGGCTCCCTGCACGGCTCGGTGGACGAGCAACGCGTCGGAGCCAACGCCAGTTCCGAGCGCTACCGTCTCTTAAGCGTTCAGGGAGCCGATAGCTCCAAAGCCATCGAAAGTTTCCTCGCCACTTTTCTCGGGGGTTTTCACGTCACCCAAGCCACAACCAGCAAGCTTGATACAGCCGACGCCACTCTCACGATTCATTACGAATTCACCGCCGAGCATTACGCGAAACCCGCTGGTGATCTATTGATCGTTCGCCCGCGCGTTATCGGAGAAAAAGCGTCGCGGATCACTGAAGAAGAACCGCGCAAATTTCCTGTGGAATTTAGAGAAGCGTCACTGCAAACAGACGATTTCGAGATCAGCCTGCCGCCGGGATATTCTGTGGACGACGCCCCCTCGCCCGTGAAAGCCGATACCGGCTTCGCCACTTACTCCAGCGAAGTCCAGGTCACTCCCGGAAAAATCCGCTACGTCCGCACCTATCAGGTAACTCAAGACACAGTTCCGGCCGATCAAATCGCCGCCGTGAGAAAATTTAATCGCCAGGTCTCCGCCGACGAAAACGCCAGCGTGGTGCTGAAGAAATCGCAGTAGCGCGCAAAGTGTTGTCGGTGGTCGGGCCGAACCGTTTCGTAGGTGCGGGGCTTGCCCCGCCCAGCTCTTCACAATTTATTTCCTCGCGCACACGAACGTAACCCGCGCGATCTCGCCAGCCGTTTCAAACTTCGGCCGCACCACCCGCGGCGCAAGTTTCGCGGCATCGCGCGCAAGTTGTTGCCGTTGTTCGGCGGTGAGCGTCACCTGAAAAAGATCGGCGCGCCGATCAAACGAATATCCCGCGTAAGAAATGCCCGCGCTGCCTGCAGCAGCGCCCGCGGAATTCCCCGTCAGCGCAATTAGGCAATCCCAAAAACTTTTCGCTGCGAAGAGCGGTTTCCGTTCTGCGGCGCCTCGCGTCGATTTCAATCGCGCGCCGCCCCGCCGTCGCCGGCTCCAGAATAATCAGCGCGCAATCTTCGGCGCGAAACGCGCGCCGCGGATCATCTCCCGGAAATTCCGCAAGCAACGCAGCGAGTTCAGCGGCATCAGCCTCAAATCCCGGCCACCAGTATCGAAAAAAATGGTAGACCAGCGTGCCCGATTTCAAAATCTGCTGCACACGCGCCTGATCTTTTCCCGTCACGCGCAAAATCATGTCCACCAATTCGCGCAGACGGAATGTCTGCCGTTTTACCGGACGAATACTGAAATTATCGGCTTCCTCTTCGGTGTAGCGGACGGGAATAGTTTCCGGCAGGGGCACGCGACGTGCTCGTATGAAATTATCCGCCGAGCTTCGTGCGAATCAAATCGCTCAGCGCTTTGCCATCCACAGTTTTTCCTTCCAACTTTGCGCGCGCGGCTTTCACCACCGCGCCCATCTGCTTCGGTGAATTCGCGCCGGTCTCTGCCATCGCCGCGGCGATCGCGTGATCCATATCTTCCGCACTCGCTCCAGCTGGCAAATAAGTTTCTAGAATTGCGATCTCTTTCAATTCTTTTTCCGCGAGTTCCATGCGCCCGCCCTTGGTAAACATCTCCACGGATTCGCGGCGCTGTTTCAGCAAAGTTTGCAGCACTTGCATCGACTCCGCTTCATCCAGCGGACGAATCTTTTCGATCTCCTTGTGTTTCAGCGCGGCTTTCACCATGCGCACCACGCTCAGGCGCAATTCATCCTTTGCCCGCATCGCGTCCACAAGATCCCTCTGAATTTTCTCAAGCGTCGTCATGCGAATTTTCCCAACCTCTCTCGTCTTTCCATAAACACCCGCAAATATAGCACGCGCGTTTACTCTGGCAGCCGCACCAGTCGCGCTTCCGTGATGCTCGCAATCGCGCGCAGCGAATCCAGCGTCGAATCCGGCACATCGCCATCCAATTGCATCAGCGCCAGCGCGTCGGCGCCCGGCTTCGTACGCCCCAACGCAAACGTGGAAATATTTACGCCGAGCGTACCAAGCGCCGTTCCGATCTGCCCGATCACTCCCGGCACATCGCGGTTGCGAAAAAATAGCATCGAGCCCGCCAGCGGCGCTTCCAACTCCATTCCATCCACGCTCAAAATTCGCGTCGACGTTTCGTTCACCACGGTTCCGCTCGCCTTCACGTGCTGCGCGTTTCCCGCGCCCGAAATCGCCAGCTCGATCACATTCGCGTATCCATGATCGCGCCGCCGCGTGCGTTCCTCGATCGCCAGGCCTCGCGCCGCCGCAAATTGCCCCGCGTTTACCAGATTCACTTTTTCATCGAGCACGGTGTTCATCATCCCCGCAAGCGCCGCGTTACGCAGAACGCTCGCGCCCATCTCCGCCGGCTCGCCTGCGGTCGTGAACGTGACGCGCTCAAATCTCCACTCCGCGATCTGCGCCACAAAAGATCCCAGCCGCTCCGCAAGTTCAATCCACGGTTTCGCGCGGCGATATTGCTCGCCTGAAAGCGACGGCAAATTCACCGCGTTCCGCAGTGCGCCATCCGCCAGAAAATCGCGCACCTGCTGCGCGATCAGCGTGCCTACTTCTTCCTGCGCCTCGCGCGTTGAGCCCGCCACGTGCGGCGTCGCAATCACATTCGGCATTTCGATCAGCGGCGAATTCAGCGGCGGCTCGGTGGCGAAAACATCCAGCGCCGCGCCGGAAAGTTGTCCACTTCGCAATGCATCCGCCAGCGCCGCTTCATCCACAAGTTCGCCGCGCGCCGTATTGATCAGCGCCGCGCCGCGTTTGCATTGCGCGAGCGCCGCCGCGTTGATCAATTTCTCCGTCGCCGCGCTCAGCGCCGTGTGCAGCGAAACGTAATCCGATTGCGCCAGCAAGTCCGCCAACGAAACCAGCTCCACTTGCGCGTCGCGCGCCGCCGATTCGCTCACATACGGATCGTACGCAACCACGCGCATCTCGAACGCGATCGCGCGCCGCGCCACTTCGCTTCCCACGCGGCCCAATCCCACCAGTCCCAAAGTTTTTCCGCGCAGCTCCGTTCCCGCCGCGCCGCTTTTTCCCAGCGCCCCGCGTGAATCGCCGCGCTCAGTTGCGGCACACGCCGCGCCAACGAAAGCAGCAGCGCCAAAGTATGTTCCGCCACGCTCACGGCATTTCCGCCGGGAGTATTCATCACCAGAACGCCGCGCCGCGTTGCCGCATCCAGCGCGATATTGTCCACGCCCACTCCCGCGCGGCCCACCACGCGAAGTTTCGGCGCGCGCTCAATCAAATCCGCGGTGACGCGCGTCGCGCTCCGCACAATCAGCGCATCGGCCTCAACCAAAGCCGCGGCGAGCGCATCTTTCGCGGGAGTCGACCACCTCCCATCCGCTCGCGCGCAAAAGCGCAAGCCCCTGCTCGCTGATCGGATCGGCGACAACAATTTTCATCGGTGATTTCCCATCTGCGATGAGCCTACGGAGACGATTACCCACTGTCAATCTTCATCGCTCAGATGGCACAGGCTCTCAGCCTGCGGCCTTTATCCTTCATCGCTCGGCGACTCGTAGCTTCAGTCCCGGCATCATCAATCAACATGAGATACGTGTCCCGCATGTGAGCTCCAGCTTCATCGGGCGAAAGTGAGGCCTTTGAATTTCTTCCCGCCCGCTCCCCGCATCCCCCAAAACAAAACGCCCGGCAGGCCGCTCAGCCTTACCGGGCGTTCTGTGCGTTTGCGAAAATCGTTCGACGTTAATTTTCTATCGCCGGAACAATTCCCGAAATTGTTTACTGCGATCCGCCAACCACCACGTACGCGGGTACTCCATCCGAGTTCGGCGAAACAACCACCAAGAGCACCGAGCCCTTTCCAGCGTGCGACAGCGCATCTTTGTATTCCTGCACGTTGTGGACGGGATGATGGTTCACTTCGGTGATCACCAATCCGCGTTGCAATCCCGCATCTGCGGCTGCGCTATCGGGTGACACTTGTTCGATCACCACGCCCGAAGCGACTTTGGTGAGGTTGAGCTCGTGCGTGAGTTGCGGTGTGAGAGTCTCCACCGAAACTCCAGACATGATTCCCTGGCTCGATTCACCTTTGCCATTGTCGTTGTCGTTGCCTTCTTGGTCTCCGGGTTGCTCAACATCTTTCAGCGTGTCCAGAGTGATGGTGACTTCCATTGGCTTTCCGTCACGGACGATTTGCAACTTCGACGTTGTGCCCGGAGCGGATTCCGCAATATGCAGACGCAATGAGCTCGAATCCGCATATTCCTGACCATCCATTCCGAGAATTATGTCGCCCTGCTTCAAGCCCGCTTTCTCTGCCGGACCATTCGGAATCATGTCCACAATGATGGCGCCTTCCGCTTTCGGCAGGCCAAACTGTTTGGCAAGCTGCGGGGTCACTGGTTGAATGTGCGCGCCGATTTCTGCGCGGACCACTTTTCCGTGCTCCACGATTTGCATCATTACGCTTCGCACCAGATCGATTGGCACCGCGAATCCCACTCCTGCGCTGCCCTCGCCCCCGCCGCCCATTTCGGAGCCGCCGGTGAGAATCGCAGTGTTGATTCCAACGAGCTCGCCGTGAATATCCACTAACGCGCCGCCCGAGTTGCCATGGTTGATCGCCGCATCTGTCTGGATGAAGTTCTCGTACGAATTGCGGCCTTCAATCCCCAGGCTGCTGCGGCCAAGAGCGCTCACAATTCCCATCGAGACGCTTTCGCCCACTCCAAACGGATTGCCGATCGCGAGAACGAAATCTCCGACTTCAAGCGCGCTAGAATGCCCCAGCGGCATCGCCGTCAATCCCGGAGCGTCGATCTTCAAAACTGCGATGTCGGTGCGATCATCCGTGCCCACAACTTTTGCGGTGAAGTGCCGCTTATCGGAAAGATCCACGGTCACATCAGACGCGCCATCCACTACGTGATTGTTCGTGAGAATGTAGCCTTCCGGGCTGACGATTACGCCAGAACCGAGCGCGTATTCTTTTTGCTCGCGCGGCTGTTGTTGCTGAAATTGCCGCCCGCCATCCTGTCCGAAAAATTGTTGGAAGAAGGGATCATTCATAAACGGGTTTTGCTGCTGCCCGCGATTCTTGATCACTTTCGTGGAGGAAATGTTTACAACTTCCGGAAGCGATGCCTTCACGATCGGAGCAAATCCGTTTGCAAACGAAATGGAATTCGCCACCCGCGCCGGGTCCGGCGAGGATGCGAGAGTGATGTGCGCCGTGCCCTGTTGCTGCCTGGCGTGTTCAGACATGCCGAGCGCGCCGATGGCGCCTCCAGCGACAAGCGCCAATGCCACCGCGAGTACGGTTCCGCGGCGGCGTATGGTTGCGGATTCTACGTTCATCGTGTTCTCCTGCTCTTTCTCTGTGTTTGAATTAAATTGCTGGAAGCTCAAGACTTCGCACTCCCTCGCGGCGGGAATTCCCACCGCTTGAAAAAGACCGTTATCGAATATCGAGGTTGAAAGCCGCCTCGACTATTATGATGCGTCCGCGCTGACGAAAGCTTCCGGTTCACTCCAAACAGTTACCCGGAACATCTGCTTCGAATTTCGCGATTGCATCCGCAATTTCTGCGGCGCGGCGCCGTGCTGGGCCGCTAATTCTGTCTGCCACCGGCGTTTCTGGGGAGGTTGCTCAGACGCTTATCTTCCAGCTGGTTGGAAGCGGTACATTTAGATCGCGCGTCGTGCGGCTCCCGCATTACGCTTGCGGCAGTGATTGCGATCGCTACATTCTTCCCACAATCAATTAGACGTAACAGACGCAAGAATAGCTTCCACAAATAACTGATTTATTTTCAGTCCTTTATGCGGAATCTTTTCCAGCAGCGCTGAAATCCTGCGAACCTCAAAAGCAACCCGATTTCCCTTCGTTGCGCTCCTATCGGATAATGAAGGGCCCGAGGGAGAGCGATATTATATGAGTGCAGAAACGCGAACCCGATTTTTTCTAAGCGCATCAATTTCCGCGCTGATTTTCGCGAGCGGTGTCGCGTTGTTGCCGCTGGCCGCGCAACAAAAAGGTCCCATCAAGCCGCCCCCTCCCGCCGCGGCGCCAACCACCGCGCCCGATGCGACATCTTCCGCTCCGGCTGCGAACGGCACATCCGCCGCACCTGCAGCTGCTCCTTCCAATTCCGGAACCGCGCCGATGCGAGAGCGGACTTCTTCTGGAATTCGAAATGAACCTCCCGCCATGCCGGTGGAGCAGGTGATTCAAAAATTCGGCGCACACGAGCACGATTTCAAAGTCGAACGCGAAAATTACACTTACACTCAAACAGTTCTTGTCGAAACGCTGGATGTCGATGGGCGTCCCGACGGCGAGTATCGGATGACCAGCGATATCGTTTTCACTCCCGAAGGCAAACGCTACGAAAAAGTTACTTACGCTCCGCAATCCACGCTCGAGCGGATTTCTCTCACTCCCGAAGACATGGCCGATCTCCAAAGTGTTCAGCCATTCGTGCTGACCACCGAAGACCTGCCGAAATATGACGTCAAATATGTGGGCCGCGAACACCTCGACGAATTGGACACGTACGTGTTTGACGTCGGTCCCAAGAAAATCGAAAAAGGACAGCGCTACTTCCAGGGCAGAATCTGGGTGGAAGATAAAGATCTCGCCGTCGTAAAAAGTTTCGGAAAAGCCGTTCCCGACATTCGCTCAAGGTCCGGAGAAAACGTATTTCCGAAATTCGAAACATATCGCGAAAACATCGAAAAAGATTACTGGTTCCCTACAATGACGCGCGCCGACGATGCGCTTCATTTTGCAACCGGAGACATTCACATGCGAATGTCGGTGCGCTATTCGAACTACAAGCGATTCGGAGTGAAAATTCAGATTAAGGCTGATCCGAATCACGACTAATTGGTGCCCGTAGCACTTGCGCCGGAATTATTTTTCGGCAATCACACAATCGTCGCGAGATGCCGCAGCGATTCACGATAGGGCGGACGCGCCACGCCGCGTTCCGTGATTATCGCGGAAATAAATCGCGCCGGAGTAACGTCGAACGCCGGATGCGCCACCTCCACCGGCGGCGCGATCCGTACGCCCTGAATGTGCGTGACTTCTTCCGCCGATCGTTGCTCGATCGGAATATCGTCTCCTGAAGCGATGCTCAAATCGAAAGTGGAAATCGGCGCGGCGATATAAAAAGGAATGTCGTGTTCGTGCGCGAGCACCGCCATCTGATACGTGCCAATTTTATTTGCAGTGTCGCCATTCGCCGCGATGCGATCCGCGCCAGTGACGACCGCGCCCACATCCGCCTTGCTTCATAAAATGCCCCACCATGTTGTCTGTAATTAATGTGAGCGGCACTCCCGCTTCGTGAAGTTCCCATGCCGTGAGCCGCGCGCCTTGTAAATAAGGACGCGTTTCGGGAACGAACACGTGAAGTTTGTGGCCTTCTTCAATCGCAACACGAATCACGCCGAGCGCTGTGCCGATTCCCGCCGTAGCCAGCGCGCCGGCGTTGCATTGCGTCATCACTCCGCCATCTTCGGGCATCAATTCCGCGCCGAATCTTCCCATGGCTTCATCGAGCGCGCGTTTTTCGCTGTGAACCAACCGCGCTTCGGCGACCATCGCTGCGCGCACTGTTTCCAGATTTCCATTCGCGGATGCTGCGGAAAATTTGCGCGTCATTCTTTCAATCGCCCAGAATAAATCGACGGCTGTTGGACGAGTGCGCGCAAGCGTTTCGCAGATTTCCGGAAATTCGTTTTGCAGTTCGGCGATCGATTTCGCGCGCGAGTGTAAAACTCCAAGCGCGACTCCCATCGCAGCAGCGACTCCAATTGCAGGAGCGCCGCGAATCACCATCGTCTGAATCGCGTCCGCTACTTCACGATAATTTGTATACGTGTAGCGAATTACTTCCGTAGGCAGCCGGCGCTGGTCGAGCATCACTACTCCAGCGTCCGTCCATTCGATCGGTTGCGCCGCGTGCATCGGTTGTTGCGATTTTTGGGGAGTGTTCATCGCGAATCGCTCACGGTTGAAGATGACGAAATCCACCAGTGGAAATTACCAGCACCACGAAAATCGCGGAATTGTAGCTGATGTGAATCAGAAAGCTGGCGAGCACAGATTTTTGCCTTGCCCGCGCCCAGGTGAGCACAATTCCAACAATCATGATCAATGCAATCTGCGGCCAGCCGCCCCACAATTGCGGCGCGTGATAAGCGCCAAAAATCAGTCCTGTAATTACCACAGCGGCCGCCGCGCCGTAGCTTCGCCCGACCACCGGATAAAGGAACCCACGAAAAATTGTTTCTTCTATGAAGGGAGCGACAAGAACTCCAAATACAGTGAGCAAAATTAACGCGCCGCGCGTTTGAAACATTTCTTCCATCGGCAGGTTTTGTTTCGACGGAAAAAACTGGTCGCCAAGGAGAGCGACTGCTGCCAATCCGATTCCCGCCAAAACAAACGGCCAAGCGCGCACACGATCCGCGGAGATTTTGATTCAGCGGGACGCCAGCCGATCGCCTGCCAGAATGGGCCGCCGCGCCGTTTGCGAATCAGCGCCCAAAGATAAAGGAGAGAAAGAGCGGAGCCGATTGCCTGCGCCACGATTCCAACAATCGCGGAGACCGGTTTGTCTGCCGCGAGAACTTGAAGATTTCGATGCGTGATTCCAGCATCGATTCCGAGAAGGATGACGCCCACCACGACTGTAATTCCGAAATAAAAAATCGCGAACAGGACTATGTCTGTCCAACTCCACGGCACGCGAAAATCCGGTGGAATATTTTGCGCGGCGCGCAGAGTTTCGTGCTGATCGACCGGCAGGTATTGAATGTCGTAGCCCGGAGGTGTGGGATCTTCGGGCGGAATTAAATCCGGCGGAACGTGAATCACGGAATCGCTGCGGATTTCTGGCGCAGGCAAATTTGTTGAAGAATTCGCGGCAGATGCGGATTCTTCCGGGCTCGGCGATGTGGGATTTGAATTCATTAATTTTACGAGCGCTTAGCGCTTGATTCCTTCGATGAGTGCCGCAGCCAAAAGTGGCATAAGAATTTCGTGATGTCCCGTGATTGCGTAGCCATGCGAACGATGTCCGCGCGACGCAGCCGTCGGACGTCGAATCACATTTTGCAGCGGCCGGTAGTGCTGCAAGAAATCGAAATTCGCGGTGGTGATTGGATCGAGCGGCGTTCCCAGATTTCGCGCCACCGAAACAGCTTTCAAAAATATTTCCGGCAAAATCACCGCCGAACCCCAATTCAAATAGACGCCGCCGGGATGCATGCGTTTTACGAGCGCGCAAAAAAGCCTGAAATCGTAATGCGTTGCCGCGCCGAGCGCCGCTCCATCGGCGGAGCGATGCATGTGCGGAATATCCGCACCGATCGCGAGATGCACGGTCACAGGAATTCGCGCGCGAAAGGCGGCGGCAAGCACGCTCGATTTTGCGAATCGCGCGTGCAATCTTCCGTTCACAATTAATTTTCCCGCTGCTTCGCCGAGGCCAATGTTGCTGCGCTGCGCGCCCACCGCGATTTCATTCAAGTAAAGTCCGGTTTCTTCCGCCATTCCGAATTTTCCGTGGCCGAGGCCGGCTTCCACATCTTCCGAAGTATTTCCCGCGAGTGCGATTTCGAAATCGTGAACCATCGCCGCGCCATTCATCGCGATTCCGCTGATGAATCCGCGCTTCATCAAGTCAATCAGGATTGGGCCCAGGCCAACTTTTATGACGTGGCCGCCCATTCCCCACAAAATCGGTTTTCGCGCAGCGCGCGCGCGTTGAATTGCGATTGCAACCGCGCGCAAATCTTCCGCGCCCAGCATTTTCGGAAGCGATGCCAGAAACTTGCGGACAGAATTTCCGCGTTGATGCGGTTGCGCGAACTGCGCGACATTCACTTTGCTTTTGCGCGAAGCCAGCGGATACGTGCGGATGCGTTCAAATGTCAGCGGCTTAATGTCGTATTCGCTCATCGGAATCGAGAAACGCAATTTAGCTTCATTTCTTGTGGCGATGCAAGCTCACGCACTTTTCTTCTCGCTGAGCTTCAGCATTCGCGCCAACGCCTGGCCTGTGTACGATTTTTTTACGCGCGCCACTTGTTCCGGCGTGCCTTGCGCCACCACGCGGCCGCCGCCAGCGCCGCCTTCGGGCCCGAGATCGATAATCCAATCGGCTTGCTTGATCACATCGAGATGATGCTCGATCACGAAAACTGTGTTGCCGAGATCTACCAGGCGATTCAGCACGTCGAGCAATTTTCGAACGTCATCGAAGTGAAGGCCGGTGGTGGGCTCGTCAAGAATGTAGAGCGTGCGCCCGGTTTGGCGCTTGCTCAATTCGCGCGCGAGTTTTATTCGTTGCGCTTCGCCGCCGGAAAGAGTGGTGGAAGATTGGCCGAGCCGCACATAGCCGAGACCAACTTCCACGAGTGTCGCAAGTTTTTGATGAATCTGCGGAATATTCGCGAGCAGCGGATCCGCTTCTTCGATGGGCATCGCCAGAATGTCTGAAATCGATTTGCCTTTGTAGCGCACCGCGAGAGTTTCCGCGTTGTAGCGGCGCGCGCGGCAAACTTCGCAGGTGACATAAACATCCGGAAGAAAATTCATTTCGATGCGGCGCAGGCCATCACCCTGGCACGCTTCGCAGCGGCCGCCTTTTACGTTGAAGCTGAAGCGGCCCGGTTTGTATCCGCGTTCGCGCGATTCGGGAAGCATCGCGTACAAATCTCGAATCGGCGAAAAAACTCCGGTGTAAGTGGCGGGATTCGATCGCGGCGTGCGGCCGATGGGCGCTTGATCGATCTCGATAATTTTATCGAGCTGATCGATTCCTTCAATCGCGCGATGTTCGCCCGGCCGTTCGCTGGAGCGATAAAGTTTCTGAGCGACCGCGCGATACAGAATATCATTCACCAGCGTGGATTTTCCGGAGCCGGAAACTCCCGTGACGACGGTGAGCAAGCCGAGCGGCAAACTCACGTCAATATTTTTCAGATTGTTCGCCGTCGCGCCGAGAATGTGGAGCGCTTTTCCATTTGGCCGCGCGACGTTGCGGTGGAATTTCAATGCGTTGCGCTCCGGAAAGATAGTGTCCGGTGAGCGAGGTGGCATTCGCTTCAATTTCGGCGGGTTGTCCGATGGCGACGAGATGTCCGCCGGCATTTCCAGCGCCGGGGCCGAGATCGACGACGTAATCGGCGCGACGAATTGTTTCTTCGTCGTGCTCAACGACGAGCACGGTGTTGCCGAGATCGCGCAGACGCTCGAGCGAGCGATCAGCTGGTCGTTGTCGCGTGCGTGCAGGCCGATGGAAGGCTCATCCAAAACATAGAGGACGCCGCGCAAACGCGAACCAATTTGCGTGGCGAGACGAATGCGCTGCGCTTCGCCGCCGGAAAGAGTTGCGGCGGAACGCGCGAGACTGAGATATCCGAGGCCGACTGCGTCTAGAAAATCCAGACGCTCGCCGATTTCTTCGAGCACGCGCGCGCGATTTCTTTTTGGCGCGGCGTGAGCTGTTTTCAAAATTGTGTCCACTGCGGGCCGCGCGTCGCCGATGGCGAGAGCGACGAATTCTGAAATTGCGCGCCCGGCGATTTTCACGGCGAGACTTTCCGGACGCAGCCGGCGCTCGCTGCAAACGCTGCATTTTATGGGAGACATGTATTGCGTCATCCATTCGCGATAGGCATCGGAACTTGATTCGTCGAAATTACTTTCTCAGCAATCTGGAAAATGCCGAGAAATCGCAGTCCGCGTTTTTCTTTCGCCGTGCGCGATTTGGACTGCGACATTTTCGTCCGCGGCAGCGTTCATTTTTCTTCTGTCGGAAATCCGTAGAGAATCAAATTCTGAACTTTTCGCGGAAGCGATTCAAATGGTTTGCTCAGATCAAATCCGTGCGCGTAAGCGGCCAGTTCGATAGTGCGCTTCACGAAAGCGGAACTCGAGCCGGGGCCAAGCCGCCTTGAAATAAAGGCTTCGACCAATCGACGATTACTTTTGCGGGATCGAGTTCATATTTCGAGCCGAGTCCGTTGCATGCCGGGCACGCGCCATAGGGCGAATTAAAACTGAACGAGCGCGGCTCCAGTTGCGGCACGGAAATTCCGCAGTCATGGCACGCCAATTTTTCGGAAAAGGTGCGTTCCTCGCCGCCGACGATCGCGATTGTCACGAGTCCATTGCGCGAGTTTCAGCGCAGTGGTGATGGATTGTTCGAGGCGCCGCGCGATTCCCGGCTTTACGAGGAGGCGGTCCACCATAATTTCGATGGTGTGATTTTTGCGGCGGTCCAGGCGGAATAGGTTCGTCGAGTGGACGCAGCTCGCCGTCAATTCGCGCGCGCAGAAATCCATCGCGCGCAAATTTTTCCAGTTCTTTGCGATATTCGCCTTTGCGTCCGCGAATGACGGGCGCGAGGACCATGACGCGGTCGTCGGTGGTGCAAAATTCTCCGTCGAGCGTGGCCTGGACAATTTGCTCAATGGACTGGCGATGAATCGGCTTGCCACAATTCGGGCAGTGCGGCGTGCCGAGGTGGAACGTAGAGCACGCGGAGGTAATCGTAAATTTCCGTGATCGTGCCGACGGTGGAACGCGGCGAGCGCGAAGTTGTTTTCTGCTCGATGGCGATCGAAGGCGAAAGGCCCTCGATGGAATCCACGTCGGGCCGCTCCATCTGATCCAGAAACTGGCGCGCGTAGGCGGAGAGAGATTCCACGTAGCGGCGCTGGCCTTCGGCGTAAATCGTGTCAAACGCGAGCGAGGATTTGCCCGAGCCTGAAAGTCCCGTGATCACCGAAAGCGTGTTGCGCGGAATTTCCACGTGGATATTCTTCAGGTTGTGCTGGCGCGCTCCCCGAACGATGATTTTTGTAAGACTCATGAACTGCAACAGGCTCTCTCTGTGCGGGCCGCCTACAGGTGGGTAGAATGCGGCCAGCTTAATCCATCAACATAAACAAAGGGCGCGGTAGGGGTCAAGCGCGAGCGTGACCGGGGACGAGAATCGTGCGCTCCTGCTCGGGCATCTATCCGAACGCATTCGCGCGCTGCCCAGATTTCGCCAGACGAACCACCGGATTCTTGTACCCCCCCCCCCCCCCGAATTTCGCTTCTTTTTTCGTAAATCATTGATTACAAAATACTTAATCAAAATCTGTGACGCCAAAAAGGGCCTTTGCCTTCAGCCTTCGCCGAAAAACGGCTACGGCTGACGAGTCATGGTCCATCTTCGTAGGGTTGTGGCGCCCCCCCTGTTTTCTTGTAACTGCAGATTCTAAAGGAGTTAGGTGGCGCCCCTCCCGTAACTGGAGATATATAAGGACTTAGGTCGCGAATGGCGAACCGAGTCCTGGTTAATCCCGTTTCGGAACTGATTTGGACGAAAATCAGCCGATAAACGCATTTGTGGGGATGGAATCTGACGAAATGCGACATCGCATTATCTCAAAACGCGAAATGAATGTCAAGATAATTATTTATTATTTAAGTACTAGAACTACGTCGAAAGAAAATTCCCGAATCGGGAAATGTTTGAATTAGTGCGGAAGCGAAGATAGATAAAGGAAGAAGTTCGTGGAAATGAAGTGAGAAAAGATGTTAGCAATGCGGGCGGGGGCGAGCCCGCTCCTAGAATCACCGCTGCCGACCGAATGTTGCGACGACGCGAAGCAGCAGAAATTCTGGGAGAACATGTGAATGGACGATTACGATTATCGAGGGAGGTGGGGGCAAAATTTTCATTGAGAGGATGTTTTTACCTGGGGCGCGTTTTGGGAAAGCCTTTGTTTTCAATGCGTTCAGTTTGGCATTGAGCTTGCATCCTAAGAAGCTCGACGAGGGAAGGCGAGCCGAGGATCCCTTTAGGGGATTGAGGGCTGGGCCGGCCCGCCTTTCCTCTCAATTCTTCCGCCGCCTACCTTCCACCACACCCAATTCCGTACCCAAGACCGGCGGAAGTACGCGCCGACGTTTTTTTTAGTCCAAATTCCAAACACATAAAATTTTACGCAGTGATTGTCGTTCGAGTTTTGCGCGCGACGGACGTGGCGCGGGCGGACGCATGGAATTTGAATTCAGTGAGATTGCAATGGGCGCGCGCGAAAGAACGAGGCGGTTCACGCGCAGAGACATGAGCCTGACGTCATGCCTCTGACGTCGCGTGAGGTACCCCCGGATGCGAGGACACGGAGAATGGGCGGTAGGTTGCGGCCGCGGCGTCGAAACATGACGGGCGGATCACGCGAGAAATTCAGTGGTGTCCGTGTTCAAATTTCTTGTGACGTCAGTCACATCCGCGAGAGTTGCGCGAAATTATTTTGCGCTGCGAATCCTTGCGCGCTGGAAAAATCGGCGATATGCTGCCGCCGTCGGTTTTTTTGCCCCTTCCGCGGCGCGATCGCGCCGGCAGCAGAGTGCCGGTAAATAAAACGGCCGACATTTTGGCACAGAGCTGGCCAGGGAAAAGAATTCGAGCGAATGGCATCCGCCGAAAACCCGCCTGTTATAGAGCCCGGACATTCGTACGCTTCCGTCACTGACAAAATCAGTTCGATAGTTTTGACGCGCAGGACTCCGCGCGGCTGGATGATCGGCTTCGGCATCTCGCTGGTGCTGTTCATGCTGTTCAACTACGCGGTGACGTTTCTTCTGGTAAAGGGCGTGGGAATTTGGGGCATCAATATTCCCGTTGGCTGGGGATTTGCGATCGTAAATTTCGTTTGGTGGATTGGAATTGGCCACGCGGGCACATTGATTTCCGCGATTCTTCTTTTGTTGAAACAGCAATGGCGCACTTCGATCAATCGGTTCGCGGAAGCGATGACGCTTTTTGCGGTGGCGTGCGCGGGAATGTTTCCGCTGCTGCACATGGGGCGTCCGTGGCTTTTTTACTGGCTGATGCCGTATCCAAACACGATGTATTTGTGGCCGCAATTTCGCAGCCCGCTGGTGTGGGACGTGTTCGCGGTTTCCACTTATGCGACGGTGTCATTGCTATTTTGGTTTGTGGGATTGATTCCGGATCTTGCGACGCTGCGCGATCGCGCGGCAAATCGAGTCGTCGAAAGTAATTTACGGAGTGCTGGCGATGGGCTGGCGCGGGTCGGCGGTGCACTGGTCGCGATTTGAGACGGCGTCATTGTTGCTGGCGGGACTGGCGACGCCGCTGGTTGTTTCGGTGCACACGGTGGTGAGTTTCGATTTCGCGGTCGCGATTGTTCCCGGGATGGCACACGACAATTTTTCCGCCGTACTTCGTGGCGGGCGCGATTTATTCCGGATTTGCGATGGTGATGACGCTGGCGATTCCGATGCGCAAATTTTACGGGCTGGAAGATTTCATCACGATGCGCCATCTGGACAACATGGCGAAGGTGATGCTGGCGACGGGATTGATTGTGGCTTACGGCTATATGATGGAAACGTTCGGCGCGTTTTACAGCGGCAATCAATACGAAAAATTCATGGTGCTGAATCGCTGGTTCGGGCCGTATGCGTTTTTTTACTGGCTGTTGATCGCGTGCAACATCGTGCTTCCGCAATTGATGTGGTTGAAAAAAGTGCGGATGAATGTGCTGGTGCTGTTTGTGATTTCGCTGATCGTGAATATGCGGGATGTGGCTGGAGCGATTCATTATCGTGGTGACGAGTTTGCATCGCGATTTTCTGCCGTCGTCGTGGGGAATGTATTACCCGACGAGATGGGACTGGGCGACGTTCTCGGGAACGATTGGATTATTCCTGACGCTGCTATTTTTGTTCATTCGATATTTGCCGGTGATTTCGATTTCGGAAATGCGCATGCTGGTTGACGAAACCGCAAGAGGAGGCAAAGCGCTAGCCGTAGTTTGCGGCGGCTGAGAAAAAGTTTATGGCACAGATATTTCATCGCAGCACGAACACGATCGCGCGCGTCAGCATTTATGGCGCGGCGTGTTCTGCTTGCGGTTCTGGTGTGGGCTGTGTACGAGCTTTCGGCTTCGCCCTACGTGACGGATGTGAATGTGGCGAAGGATCCAGCCGGTGCCGTTCAGCCACAAACATCATGTGGGCGAACTGGGATTGGATTGCCGATACTGCCACACGGCGGTGGAATGGTCTCCGTCGACGCGGGAATGCCGCCGACGCAAACTTGCATGACGTGCCATTCACAGATTTGGGTGAATAGTCCGATGCTGGAGCCGGTGCGGGCGAGCTATCGCGACGATAAATCGATCGAGTGGATTCGCGTGAATGCCGTGCCGGACTTTGTGTATTTCAATCACAGCATTCATGTGAATAAGGGCGTGGGATGCGTGACGTGTCACGGACCTGTGGGCGATATGCCGCTGACGTGGCGCGCGAATACTTTGCAGATGGGCTGGTGTTTGGATTGCCATCGCAATCCGGAAAAATTTGTGCGGCCGCGAAGAAAATGTTTTCGACATTCATTACAAGGCGCCGGCGAATCAGGAAGAGACTGGGATTGAAGTTGATGAAGGAATACAAGATTCAGTCGCTGACGAATTGCACGACGTGCCACAGATAGAGCGAGACGCGAATAACGGAACACGATGACGACACACGAATCCATCATTTGATTTGGACGCGCTGCGCGCGACGCAGAAGGCGCGCGGCGAAAAACATTTGTGGCGCGGCCTGGAGGATTTGGCTGAAACGCGGAGCATCGCGCATTTTTGGAACATGAATTTCCGAATGATCCGGAGAAGGATGGAGCGCTGAAGCGGTGAGCCAAACAGCGGCGTGCATCGGCGCGATGTTTTGAAATGGATGGCTGCTTCGGCGGCGCTGGCCGGACTTGCCGGCTGCACGAAAATGCCGGAGCAGAAAATTGTGCCGTACGTGCGTCCGCCGGAAGAAATTATTCCGGGCAGGCCGCTGTTCTATGCGACTTCGATGACGATGGGCGGCGTGGCCACGGGCATCTTGGTCGAAAGCAACATGGGCCGGCCGACGAAAGTGGAAGGCAATCCGCTGCATCCGGCAAGTTTGGGCGCGACGGATATTTTCGCGCAGGCTTCCGTGCTGGGGCTTTACGATCCGGACCGCTCGCAGACGGTGATTCACGAAGGGCGCATCAGCACGTGGGGCACGTTTGTTGCGCAGGTGAATGATCTGCGAAATAATTTTGCGGCTAACTAAAGGCGCGGGGCTGCGGATTTTGACGGAGACGATTACGTCGCCATCGCTTGCGGCGCAGATTCAGGACGCTGCTGAAGGAATTTCCGCAGGGGCGAAGTGGCATCAGTGGGAAGCCGTGTTCGCGAGATCAAGTGCGTGCACGGCAGCGCAGATGGCGATCGGCACGTACGCCGAACCGATTTATCGGTTCGACAAAGCTGATGTGATTCTTTCGCTGGATGCGGATTTTCTTTATTCGCGGGCCGGGCGCGGTGCGATATGCGCGGGATTTTGCTTCGCGGCGATTGAGCGGAGATGGCGTCGCGAATTCCGCGGCGAAGATGAATCGGCTGTATGTGGTTGAGCAGGGATCTACGACGACTGGCGCGATGGCGGATCACCGGCTGGCAATTCGCGCGAGCTGATATTGACGGCGTTTGCGTCGCGCGCTGGCTGCGCGCTGCACGTGCCGAGCTGCGAGCACGGCGCAGCATCGCCTCCGCGGCGTGTTCCGGCGGGATGGATTGAAGCGCTGGCGCGAGATTTGCAGAATCATCGCGGCGCGTGCGCGTGATTGTTGCGGGAGAACAACAGCCGGCGGCGGTGCACGCTCTGGCGCACGCGATGAATGTCGCGCTGGGAAATGAGAATTCGACGGTCGTTTACACGGAATACGCGTCGAAGCGACATCCGGACATCAGATGGAATCGATAAGCAGCTTGCCGACGACATGGCGCGCGGGACGAGTGCAAGGCACTTTTTATTCTCGGCGGCAATCCGGTTTATTCCGCGCCGGCAGATCTTGCATTTTGCGAGCACACTTACTCAAGGTTCCATTTCCGGGCGCACAACGGGATTATACGAAGACGAGACTGCGGAGTTGTGCCACTGGCATATTCCGGCGGCGCACGAACTGGAATCGTGGGGTGATGCGCGCGCGTATGACGGCACGATCGGCATTGATGCAGCCGCTGATCGCGCCGCTTTATGACGGAAAGCGCCGAGCGAAATTGTGGCGGCGATACAGGGACACGCGGATAAGAACGCGCACGACTTGGTGCGGAGAATTCTGGAAAACACAGAAGAGCGAGAAAGAATTTCAGAGTTTCTGGGAGACCGCGCTGCATGACGGCGTGATGGCGGGAACGGCATCGACCGCGCCACGCTGGCGATCGCCGTGAAGTTTAGTCCAGCGCTGATGGCACGGCAGACGCAAAGTTCTCCGCAATGCAGACAGACGAGCTGGAAATTGTTTTTCGCCCCGATCCAACAATTTACGATGGGCGCTTCGCGAATAACGGATGGCTGCAGGAAGCGCCGAAGCCAATTACGAAACTCACGTGGGATAACACCGCGCAATGAGTCCGGCTGACTGCGCAGAAACTGGGACTTGGCAAACGGCGATGTGGTTCACATCGGTGCTGAATAATCGACGGCGTTGAAGCGCCGGTTTGGATCGTGCCGGGGCAGGCGAATAATTCTGTCACAGTTCATCTTGGATATGGACGGCGGCGGGCGGGGCGCGTGGGAACGGACGTCGGATTCGACGCTTACATCGTTGCAGGACAGCGCGTCGCCGTGGATTGCGTCTGGCGTGCAAATTATTAAAACCGGGAAGAAAATATCAAGCTGGCGCCGACGCAGCACCACAACATTATTGAGCAGAGCGGGCACCCGGAGGAATTGGAAAGTCAGAATGCGTTCAAGCGCGATTTGGTGCGCATTGGGACGCTGGATGAATTTAATAAGAATCCGAAATTTGCGCAGGATGAGGCGGAGCCTGAGCCGCCGAAAGAGTCTGTCGCTGTATCCGGGATTTAAGTACGAAGGATACGCGTGGGGTATGGCGATTGATTTGAATAAGTGCGTTGGATGCGGCGCGTGCGTGCTGGCGTGCCAGGCGGAAAATAATATTCCGGTGGTCGGGCAAAGAAGAAGTGATTGCGCGGGCGCGAGATGCACTGGATTCGCGTGGACACTTATTTCCGCGGCGATGTGGATCAGCCGGAAACTTATTTTGAGCCGGTGCCGTGCATGCATTGCGAAAACGCGCCGTGCGAAGGCGTTTGTCCGGTGGCGGCGACGGTCGCACAGCCCTGAAGGGCTTGAACGAAATGATTTACAACCGCTGCGTGGGGACGCGGTATTGCTCGAACAATTGTCCTTACAAAGTGCGGCGATTTAATTTCGAGCTTTTTGCGGACTTCACGACTGAATCGCTTGATGTCGTTGCGAAATCCGAACGTGACGGTGCGCAGCCGCGGCGTGATGGAAAAGTGCAGCTACTGCGTGCAGCGGATTCAGTCCGCGAAAATCGACGCCGAAAAACAGGATCGCAGCGTGCGCGACGGAGACATTGTGACGGCGTGCGAAGCGGTGTGCCCGGCGCAGGCAATCGTGTTCGGTGACATTAATGATAAGAACAGCCGCGTGGCGAAATTGAAGGCGAGCACGCGGGATTATCACGCTGCTGGCGGAATTGAATACGCGGCCGCGGACGAGTTATCAGGCGCGGCTGCGAAATCCGAATCCGGCGATGCCTGCACGGGATTGAGTGATGAAGCGAATAAGAGATGCGACGCCATCCACTTTACGGATTGCTGGCGGAATTTGAATCGCCCGAAGCGCTTTTGGAAGCGGCGAACAAAACTCGCGCGGCCGGATTACAAGCGCATGGACGCGTTCACGCCGATGCCGGTGGAAGGACTGGCGGAGGCGGTGGGATTTCATCACACAAATTTGCCGCTGGTGGTGCTGATCGGCGGGGTGCTCGGCGGGCTCGACGGGATTTGCCATGCAGTATTACGCGAACGTGATCAGTTTTCCGCTGAATGTCGCGGGCAAGCCGCTGAATTCGTGGCCCGCATTTATTCCGATTACGTTTGAGTTGACGATTTTGGGCGCGGCGCTCGCGTGCGTTTTCGGAATGCTGGCGATGAACGGGCTGCCGACGCCGTACCATCCGATTTTCAACGTGCCGCGATTTGCGCTGGCCACGCGCGACCGATTCTTTCTGTTGATTAAGGCGCGCGACCGGCAATTTGATCTGGCGAAGACGAAACAATTTATGACAGAGCTGCACGCGCGGGAGGTGTTCTGAAGTTGAAGTGTAGCGCGCACATTCGGCGTGGCATTTCGAGCGCGGCGGGAATTGCCGCGCTGGCGCTGGTGTGCTTCGCGAGCGGATGCCGCCAGCGATATGCAGGTGCAGCCGCGCTACAACCCTTATGACGCGTCGAATTTTTTCGATGATGGCCGCGTCGGCGCGCCAGCCGGTGCCGGGAACGATCGCGCGCGGCCAACTTCATCTGGACGAATTGCTTTAAGCGGGAAAAGTGGACGGCAAGGACGCGGAAGTTTTTCCGTTTGCGATTACGCGCGCGGATCTGAATCGCGGGCGCGAGCGATACAACATTTATTGCACGCCGTGCCATGACGTGAACGGGCAGCGGACGCGGGATGATCGTGCTGCGCGGATTTCCGCAGCCGCCGTCATTTCACATGGATCGATTGCGCCAGGCGGCGCCGGGACATTTTTTCGACGTGATGACGAATGGGTTGGGCGTGATGTACAGCTACGCGGCGCGGGTGAGCCCGAAGATCGCTGGCGCATCGCGGCTTACATTCGCGCGCTGCAATTGAGCGAGCAAGCGACGATTCGGCGGATGTGCCGGCGGCGCAGCGCGGCAAATTTGCGCAAAGTGCAGGAACGGCGCACCGATAGCCGCAGCGAGCGCGCGCACAAATGAGCCGGCGAAAATTACAATCGCCTGCCGCAATTTGATGGGCGTGCGGCGCAAGTGCGCTGATCGCGGGATGGCGTGTGGTGATTTTGATTCCGGCGCTGGGGTCGTGCAGAATCCCGAAGATTTTCTTTCGGTCGTATTTGCTCGCGTATATTTTTTGTCTGGCGATTCCGCTGGGCGCGCTTGCGGTGGTGATGATGCATCACCTGACCGGCGGCGGCTGGGGATTTTTTATCCGCGAATTCTGGAAGCGGGCACGCGCACGATGTGGCTGATGGCGGTGCTTTACGTGCCGATGCTGCTTGGACATGCGCGCATCTTATAGATGGGCGCGACCGGGCGGCGCTGCGAATCCGATGTAGCACCGAAAGCATTTTTATTTGAACGTGCCGTTTTTTCTGGTGCGCAGCGTGATTTATTTCGCGGTGTGGCTCGGGTTGTCTGCGCTGCTGAATACGTGGTCGCGCAGCAGGACGACCGGCGATCAAAAGTACACGGCAAAACTCGGAGGCTCAGCCGGACCGGGAATGATTCTGTAGGGATTCACGGTCAATTTTGCGGCGGTGGATTGGATCATGTCGCTTGAGCCGAGGTTGGTTTTCGAGCATCTACGGAATGGTGATTATCGTCGCGCACGTGCTGGTATCGCTGGCGTTCGTGATGTTCGTCGCGCGAAAGCTCGCTGACGATTCGCCGATTGCACGATTGTCACGCCGGTGCGCTTCAACGATCTTGGGCAATTTGCTGCTCACTTTCGTGATGCTGTGGGCATATCTGTCGTTTTCGCAATTTTTGATTATTTGGTCGGGAAATATGCCTGAGGAAATTAGCTGGTACATGAGCGCGCGGCCGCGGAAGCTGGGCAGCGCTGGCGATTGTGCTGATTATTTTCCATTTCGCGATTCCGTTTTGTTTGTTGCTTTCGCGAAACATGAAGCGGCATCGCGCACTTTCATTTGTCGCGGGGCTATTGATTTTTCTTACGCTTCTGGATTTTTACTGGCTCATCGTTCCCGCGTTTTATCCGGCCGCGCCGCAAGTGCACTGGACTGACATCAGTTTGCTGATCGGTTTCGGCGGATTGTGGCTGTGGGTATTTTTCGGCGAGCTGGAAAAGCGCGCGCTGGTTCCCGCGCACGATCCGGGTTACATCGAGGTTCTCGAGCATGCAGAAGAGCACTGAAAATTCGCACACGCCCGCTGCTGGCAACGGCGGCCCCGGCTACGAAACGCGCGACGTCAACGTGCGCGGCGCGGCCATTTTTGGCGTGACTATTTTTGACTGGTGCTGGTGATCGTAATTTTCGCGATGCGCGGTCTCTTTGCATATTTCGAAAACACGCAAAAACTTGGTCCCGAAACTTCTCCATTCAACGCCGCACGCGAATTGCCGCCGGTTCCGCGGCTTCAAGTGGATCCGAAGCAGGATTTGGCGCGCACGATCGAGGAGCAGAAGCAAATTTTGGAATCGTACGGATGGGCGGATCAGGGGACAGGAAAAGTTCGCATCCCGATCGATCGCGCGATGGATTTGCTCCTGCAGCGCGGATTGCCCGTGCGCGCGCAGTCGTCAGTGAAAAGTAGCACGGAAGCTGGGGCTCAGAAATGATCATCGCTAACGGAATTCGCAAATTAAAAAGTTTGGCGCGCATCGCATCGCGCTGCCGCATCGCCAGTTACTTCGGCGCTGCCGTGCTCCTGTGTTTTGCCGCTGCGCCGTGCGCGCTCGCTCAGCAGGATCTCTTCACGCAGAATCCCAGCGGCAAGCCCGAAGTTTTGAAAAGTGTGGGCTTCGATCAGAAACTCAATTCGCCAAATTCCGCTCGACATTCCGTTTCGCGATGAGCACGGCGCAAGCGTTACGCTTCGCCAATTTATGAATGGCAAGCCCGCGATTCTCACTCTGGTCTATTACCAGTGCCCGATGCTGTGCACCGAAGTTTTGAATGGCACGCTGAATTCGTTGAAGCAGGATCCTCTCGAAATCGGCAAGGACTTCAGCGTGATCAGCGTGAGCATCGATCCGAACGCGAGACGCCGGTAATCGCAGACGCGAAACAAATCATGTACGCGGGACTCTACGGCCGCCGCGGCGCGGTGAGTGGCTGGCATTTTCTTACGGGACAGCAGCCGCAGATTCAGCAACTCGCCGCCAGCGTGGGATTTCGCTACGTTTACGATCAACCGTCAAAACAATTCGCCCACGCGAGTGGAATCGTAGTTCTCACTCCCGATGGACACGTCTCGCGCTACTTTTTCGGGCTCGAATATCCGCCGCAAGCGATGTGCGCCTCGCGCTCGTGGAAGCTTCCTCCGAAAAAATCGGCTCGCCAGTTTTGGATGCGGTGCTGCTCTATTGCTTTCACTACGACGCGGCCACGGGCCGCTATGAAATTGTGATCACCAATGTTGTGCGAGCCGGCGGCGTGATCACGGTTCTCGTTCTCGGCTTCGCGATGTTTTTTATGTTCCGCAAGGAGCGGCGCTCTTTCCGCTTCACACAAATAGCTCATGCTCACGTCGCTCCACATTTCGGCAGCTATTCTTCTCGACGGGCTCGGCATTCCGCTGCGTCCGCCGCCCGGTTCCACCATTGCCGAAGGAGTGGACCGGCTGCATTTTTTTCTCACCGCGGTAACGCTGTTTTTCACCGTGCTGATTTTTTCGATTATTTTTTATTTCGCGATTCGCTATCGCCGCCGCTCCGAAGACGAATTACCGCCGCCCACGAAAACCATAATGTCGCTCGAGATCATCTGGACGCTCGTTCCCACAGCGCTCTGCGTCGTGATTTTTTATTGGGGCTCCAGCCTCTACTTCGAAAATTCCCGCGCGCCAAACGCCTCAATGGAAATTTTTGTCATCGGCAAGCAATGGATGTGGCACTTGCAGCATCCGGAAGGCGTACGCGAAATTAATGAACTCCACGTTCCCGTTGGCGTGCCAGTGAAACTCACGATGACGTCCGAAGATGTCATCCACGGATTTTTATGTCCCCGCGTTTCGCGTGAAGAAAGATGTTTTTCCGGGGCGCTACACCTCCATTTGGTTTCAGCCGACCACCATCGGCGACTACCATCTTTTCTGCTCGCAATATTGCGGCGCCGAACATTCCGGCATGAGGGCTGGATTCACGTCATGGCGCCCTCCGATTACGCCGCGTGGCTCGCCGGCGGCGCGAAGGGCGAATCCATGACGCAGGTCGGCGAAAAACTTTTCAATCAATATGGCTGCGACACTTGCCACAAGCCCGATGGCTCCGGCCGCGGCCCGTCATCTCGTTGGCCAGTATGGACACGCCGCAAAAACTCGCCGACGGCCGCACCTGCTCGTCGACGAAAGTTTTATTCGCCAGGCCATCACCAATCCGAATTCCATGCCGCTGCCCGGATTCACTCCGGTGATGCCGATCATTTCAAGGCCAATTAAATGAGGAGCAGATTCTGGAGCTTCATCGCGTTCGTAAAATCGTTGGGGGCTCAGGAAAGGACAGCGAAATGAGCGCCGCCGCAGTGGAATTGCCCGTCGAGTCGCGGGTAAATTATCTCAACGTGAATTATGGCTGGCGCTCGTGGCTTCTCACGGTCGATCACAAGCGCATCGCGCTGCTGTATCTCGTCTCCATCACATTTATGTTTTTCATCGGAGGCGCGGCGGCGGTGCTGATGCGGCTGCATCTGCTCACGCCGCAAGGCACACTCGTGCAGCCCGAAACGTACAACAAGCTTTTCACCGTGCACGGCCTCGTGATGGTTTTCTTTTTCATGATTCCCAGTATTCCCGCCGTGCTCGGAAATTTTCTGGTGCCCATGATGATTGGCGCGCGCGATCTCGCGTTTCCGCGCCTGAATCTGCTCAGCTGGTACATCTACATTCTCGGAGCGTGTTTCACTCTCTACGCAATTCTCGGCGGCGGCGTCGATACCGGCTGGACGTTTTACACGCCATTCAGCAGCACCTATTCGAATTCCCACGTGCTCGCGTGCCGCGCTCGGAGTTTTCATCACCGGATTTAGTTCCATCCTCACCGGCCTGAATTTCATCGTCACCATTCACAAAATGCGCGCGCCCGGGCTCACCTGGTTCCGCATGCCGCTTTTTCTGTGGTCCATGTATGCCACCAGCATCATTTTTATTCTCGGCACGCCGGTTCTCGCGATCACGCTGCTGCTCGTCGCGCCGAGCGCTTGCTCCACGTGGGAATTTTCGATCCGCGCCTCGGAGGCGATCCGCTTCTCTTCCAGCATCTCTTCTGGTTTTATTCGCATCCCGCCGTCTACATCATGGTGCTGCCCGCGATGGGAGTGGTCAGCGAAGTGATCGCCTGCTTCTCGCGCAAACGCATCTTCGGATATTCCTTCGTCGCGTTTTCAAGCCTCGCTATCGCCATCATCGGCTTTCTCGTTTGGGGCCACCACATGTTCGTGGCGGGGCAATCCGTTTACGCCAGTCTGATTTTTTCGGTGCTCAGTTTTCTCGTTGCGATTCCTTCCGCGATAAAAGTTTTCAATTGGACGGCTACTCTCTACAAGGGTTCGATCTCCTATCAGGCGCCCATGCTCTACGCGCTCGGCTTCATCGGACTTTTCACCATGGGCGGTCTCACCGGACTTTTCCTCGCCTCGCTTGCGACTGACGTCCATCTCAGCGGCACATATTTCATCGTCGCTCACTTTCACTACATCATGGTGGGCGGCGCGGTGATGGGCTACATGGCGGGCATTCATTTCTGGTGGCCGAAAATTACCGGACGCCTTTATCCCGATGGCTGGGCGCGTTTCGCCGCGCTGATTATTTTCGTCGGCTTCAATCTCACATTTTTTCCGCAATTCATGCTCGGCTATCTCGGAATGCCGCGCCGCTACGCCACATATCCCGCGGAATTTCAGGTGCTCAACGTGATGTCCACCGCGGGAGCTTCGATTCTTGCCGTGGGCTATCTCATACCGCTAATTTATTTCATCTGGTCGATTCGTTACGGGCCGATCGCCGGCCCAAATCCCTGGCGCGCAAAGGGTCTTGAGTGGGAAACTCCGTCGCCGCCGCCAACGGAAAATTTCGAAGAGACGCCTATCGTCACCGAAGAGGCTTACGCCTACAACGATCCCTCGTCGCGCCCGCCCGCCGCGCCGATTCAAGGGGGCGCCCGTGCCTGAACTGGCCGCGATCGATACCGATAATCGCCCCGCGCGCGCCCACCACTTCGCCACCATGGGCCAGCAGCACGACGCCGGAAATCTCGGCATGTGGGTTTTTATCGTCACCGAAATAATGTTTTTCGGCGGACTTTTCTGCGGCTACGCCATCTATCGCGGACTTTATCTTTCGGCCTTCGAAGCCGGCAGCCGCCTGCTCGAAATAAAATACGGAGCCACGAACACCGCCGTCCTAATCGCCAGCAGCTTGACGATGGCTCTTAGCGTTCATTTCGCCCAAACAAATCGCCGCAAAGCGCTCATCATCTTTCTAATTCTCACCATGTTGCTCGGCTCGATTTTCATTTGCATCAAGGGGCTTGAATACGTCCACAAATGGGAGCACGGCCTCGTCCCGGGACTGCACTTCATGCCGTCGCCCGGAGAGATTCCGCCAAATATTTCGCCGCGTCACGTGGAACTTTTCCTCTGCTTCTACTTTTTCATGACCCTGCTCCATGCCACGCACATGATCATCGGCCTGGGAGTGCTCGCCGTCCTTCTCAGCATGGCCATCCGCGGCAAATTTTCCTCGGATTATTATTCGCCGGTCGAAGTCAGCGGGCTCTACTGGCACTTCGTCGATATCGTCTGGATTTTTCTTTTCCCTCTTCTCTATTTAATCGGAGGGCGCTACTGATGTCCGGCCATCTCGTCTCCATCAAACTCTACGTAACGATTTTCATCGCGCTGTTATTTCTCACCGGGCTCACCACCGGCGTCGCTTACATCGATCTCGGCGCATTCAATACCGTGGTTGCGCTGGCCATCGCCGTCGTCAAAATGCTGCTCGTCATTCTTTTTTTCATGCACGTAAAATACAGTCCGAAACTTACCAGGCTCGTGATCGTCGCCGCGTTTTTCTGGCTGGGCTTGCTGCTCACGTTCACGCTTTCAGATGTGTTCACCCGCAGTTGGACGCCCGTTCCCCAAAGCTGGGGACCGGCAATCACCGCGCCCGCCCCTCGCACAAAATAATTTCAAGCAAGTCCCCGCATACCCTGAATCCAACGCCCTGTGCTAGACTACCGAAGCATTCAGGGGCAGCGTTACCGGTTTTCTTTCAGGCTCCCCGCGTGAAGCCGGCGCCCTCCACTTCGCACAGGGTTCGAGCAATCACCGGCGTAGCCCGATTTTTCGCTCCGGATTCGTCCGGCTGCGCACTTCACTTTGAGGCACTCTGATGTCAGGTCACTCAAAATGGGCAACAATCAAGCACAAGAAGGCGGCTACAGACGCCAAGCGCGGCCGCGTTTTCACCCGGCTGATTCGCGAAATTGCGATCGCCGCCCGCTCCAGCGCTGATCCGTCCACCAACGCCCGGCTGCGCACCGCCATTTCCGCGGCGAAAAACGAAAACATGCCTTCCGATAATATTGAGCGCGCCATTCTTCGCGGCAGCGGCCAGCTCGAAGGCGAACAACTCGAAGAAATCAATTTCGAAGGTTACGGCCCCGGCGGCGTCGGCTTGATCGTTCAAGTCGTCACCAGCAGCCGCAACCGCACCGTCAGCGAAATTCGCCACGCTCTCTCGAAAAAATGGCGGCAACATGGCCGAAGCCGGAGCCGTCGGCTGGATGTTTGAACGCAAAGGCGAGCTGATCGTCTCCAAAGAAGAAGCCGACGAAGACAAAATGATGAGCATCGTGCTCGATGCTGGCGCCGAAGATTTGAAAGACGATGGCGAAGCCTGGGACGTGGTCACTCCTCCCGAAGCTTTCGAAGCCGTCCGCGAAGCCATCACCAAAGCGGGCATCACTCCCGCCTCCGCCGAAATCGGCATGGTTCCGAAAAGCTACGTGAAACTTGCAGGCGTTCAGGCGCAGCAAATGATTCGCCTGATCGAATCCCTTGAAGAACATGACGACGTGCAGCACGTTTGGGCAAACTTCGACGTGGACGAGAAAGAACTGCAAATCGCAAACGCTTAGCCTTCGTGTAAGGGCACGAGTTTCACTCGTGCCGTAATCGCTCCCTGTTTTGTTTTTGCATCAGGGGTTTTAACCCCTGATGCGGAGTCGCCCCATTTTTGCGCAGCCCCTCCGTTCAATTTTTCCACCCAATCCACTCACCTTCTCTCGAAAAAACTCTGGCTCGCGCCTCGCGCGCGCCGTACACTTGCGCCAATGCCCGCGAATGTAATTCGAGTGCTTGGCGTGGATCCCGCCTCTGCGGGAGCCACCGGCTATGCCGTAATCGATGGCTGCGGCTCGCGCTGCGCCACTGTCCACTACGGAATTCTTCCGGCCGCGCGCAACGCCACCAACAACATGCCCGCGCGCCTTCGCCAGATTTATACGGAGACCGCATCGCTCATCGAAAAGTACCAGCCCGATCAGGTCGCTCTCGAAGCCATATTCGCCGCGCTCAATGTGAGAACCGCGCTGCGCCTCGCTGAAGTTCGCGGAGTGATTCTTCTCGCTGCCGCGCAATCGAATCTTCCCGTGCATAGTTATTCGCCGCGACAGGTGAAGGCCACCATCGCCGGCTACGGCCACGCCACCAAAGAGCAAATTCAGCACATGGTTCGCGCATTGCTCGGCCTTGAGGAAATTCCGCAGCCCACTCACGCGGCAGACGCGCTCGCCGTCGCTCTTTGCCATTTGCGGTTTGCGCAGATGGAAGCGAAATTTGGCGCGCCGCCCAGCGCACTGGTTCCCGCTCGCAACGCTCGGCCAGCGGCGGCTATCCGCATCTCTGCCACCGCAATCCGCGCGGCCGCGATTCCATCCACGATCGCCAAGCGCAACACTTCGCGCGCGCCGCGCGTCTTATCCGCACGATGAGTTCTCGATTCCGAGTCGCCGCGTCCGTCGCAGCATTCCTTATTTTTTCCGCTGCGATCGCTTTCGCCGCTGGCGACGACGCGGTGATCACCTATCGCAAGGTTTTCAAAGCCAGCACGCCTGAATTCGTCGAGCTCAAAATTTCGCAGTCCGGAAAATGTTCTTTCGACGTTCGCCAACTTGCCGAAGAAGCTTCGCCGCAGCCATTTGACGTGGGCGACGCTCTCCGCGAAAAGATTTTTGCGCTCGCGGCGCAACTCCATAATTTTCGCGACGCCGATCTCGATGTGCATCGCAAAATCGCCAATCTCGGCGAAAAAACTTTCCGCTACGAAAAAGGCGCCGAAGTTCACGAAACGAAATTCAATTACACCACCAACGAACCTGCGAACCAGCTCTACCAGCTTTTCGAAGGGCTTTCGCGCCAGCAGGAACACATTGTCACGCTCGAACGCCGCCTCAAACACGATCGTCTCGGCCTCAGCGAAGAACTGGGCTATCTCCAGAAAGATTACGACGACAAAATTATTCCCGAGCCCGAAAATCTGCTCCCGGTGCTGCAGGAAATTTCAGAGGATTCCCGCGTAATCGAAGTAGCCCGCACCCACGCCCGCGCCCTAATCGCAAAAATCCACGGCGCAAAATAGCACCGCGCTGTTCATCTATTCCGAGCCCTCATCGCCAAAATGCACCACGCACACTAGGGTAGAACTGTTTTCAATCCGACGGCCCGTAGGGCCGTCCGCTAAACTTCTGCGCGGCGTTCACGCCGGGTGCCCCATGTTCGCCCCGACTTTTGGGCGAACGTGGGAGTCTTGTTTTTACGCCGTGGATGTCATCTGCGCCGTTCGCACCCCGATGTTTTGAATCGGGGGCCAAATCCCGTTTACGGGTGAGGGATCCGCAGTTCGATCCGTTTCGCATTTCGGGTTTCCGCCGGAGCGCCGCCATCGGAACATCGATCGCCACGCATTTCTAGATTTCCACGCACGCGGCCGGTAAGGCCGCTACCAAACTTCAGCCCAGGCGTTCACGCCTGGGACCAAATCCGCCTAAAAAAGTTTTTCTGCGATTTGTGCACCCCGATTCTTTATATCGGGGCGGAGCGCCGTAGGTGCGGCACTAAACTGATGGCGAAGTGAAACCGAAACATCCGACGATCATTTCCTTGAAAACGTAATGTCCTGACTCCCGCGCCGCAGCACCAGCTCTCCCACTTTCGCCAACTGTTCCTTTCCCTCTACGATCGTCAGAAAATGATTCCCGGCCAGCTCGCCATCCTTACAACGAAACACGCACTTCCCATACGGAATCAAAATTTCGCATTCACTATGATCCGCCGGATGAAATAAAATCTCGCCAGCCTCAGGAGTTCCCGTTGCATTTTCCAATCCAACCCCGAGATCGAAATCCGCCAACGGGATCCACGCAGCCTCGCCGCTCCACTGCGCCTGCAGCAGCTTCCCGCGAAACGGCAGCGCCGCAACAAACGCCGCGCAAGTTTTTGGCGCCAGCTTCCACTCCAGCCGCGCGGTGAATTGCATATCCGCGATCGCAATCGGGATCAATTCAATTGCGCCGGTTCCGCTCGATTCAAACGCCATCGCGAATTCCTTCCTCGCTCAATCGCGCTTTTAAAATAACGCACGCATCAGCACGACGCAGCCCGCGCCAGTAAACGAGCATCACCTGCTCGAAAGCACGAACATGTTTCCATCCACATCCTTAAAAATCGCAGATGTGCCCCAGCTCTCCGCCTTCGGCTCGGCCTTAAATTCCACGCCTTTGCTCTTCATTATTTTCGCCGTCGCGAACACATCGTCGCACCAGAAAGACATAGGTTGAAATCCGCCGATCCGGTTTTCATGTCCGTCGGGAGTGAAAAGTACCAGCCCGGTGTCGGCTCCCGGAATCAGCAGTTCGATCCATCGCTGCTTCTCGGAAAACGGCTGGTCCGTCGCCACTTTGAATCCCAGCTTCTCCGTAAAAAATTTCAACGAAGCATCCTGATTCTTCACGGGAATGCTCACAAATTTAATTCCGCGGATCATCGCGCCATCCTCCTGAAATTGAATTCTTCATGCCAGGCCGCAGCATAGCTTTTCTGAATTTCCATTTGCAATCAGCCACTCATTCCTATATTAACCGTCGGTATAGCCATGCCTTCTCTCGATCTCTACGTTACAGACGTTCTCATGCGCGACCTCGTCGGCCACGACCGCCGCCCCGTCAGCTTCCTCGTCTATTTGTGGCTCGTCGTCGAGCAGCAGCGCAGAAATGAGCCGGTCCAAATCAGCTATCAGGAACTCGCCGAATCCATCGGCGTCTCAAAAAGTTCCGTGCAAGCCGCGATCAGTTGGCTCGTCCGCCGAAAATTACTCGCAGCCAACAAACAAAACGTAACCGCTACGCCGCGGTACACCGCACTGAGCCCGTGGAAAGATCCATCTCGCGCCCGCCGCTGAATGTGACGTTTTTCACCGTTCCTGCGTCCTCTATACATGGTCCTTCGCACTGCGAGATTCGCATCGGCGTTTGACTCTTAATTTTATAGTTGACAAGCATTTCGTCTCCTGCTAAAAATGTCCTCGTACTCTTAATTGTTTAGTTGAAGGAGCGGCCCGTTGGCTCGAAAGAAATCTCCGAATCTCACCGAAGCGGAATTGCGGTTGATGAATGTCGTCTGGGAAAAAGGCTCGGCGACGGTCGCCACCGTGGCTGATGCGTTGCGCGATAAACCCGAGCTGGCTTACAACACCGTGCTCACCACCCTGCGAATTCTCGAGCATAAAGGTTATCTGCGCCACACCAAATCCGATGAAGGCCGCGCGTTCGTGTATCACCCGCTGATTGGCCGCGAGCAAGCCAGCCGCAAAGCGGTACGCCATCTCGTGAGCCGTTTCTTCGCAAATTCTCCCGAGTTGCTGGTGCTAAATCTTTTGGAAGACGAAGAAATCACCGAAAAAGAATTGAAGCGCATTCGAAATATTATTGCGGAGGGCGGGAAATGATCGCCACATTCGATTTCATAAATCACGCATCGGGAGTCGCGCTCGCCGCGATTCTGAATACTGCGCTCGTGGCTTTTGCCGCCGCCGCAATTGTTTGGATCGCGTTGCGATTCACTCCGCGCGTAAACGCCGCCACACGTCACGCCGCATGGTGGGCCGTGCTGGCGCTCGTCGCGATCGTTCCAGCGTTGCCGCAACCGTTCACGCCATCTCCGCGATCCGTCGCGCCGCTCGTGGAGCACTCGGCAATTTCATCGGCGAATTCAATTTCGCAAACTGGTGCGCGTGGCGTTCAGGGCCACACGCCTGCGATTCATGAAACCGCTTCCACGAATTCATCCAAGTCAGCTTCGCTATCGCTCTCACCGGCTTCGCGCTTGGCAAGCTCAGAAGTTTCGCACGCTACATCGGCCAAGCAGACTCATTCCTTTCTGCCGTTTGAATTTCGAGCGGGAGATTGGCCGGGAATTATTTTCGCCGCCTGGCTCTCAGTATTTGTGTTGTTGATGGCGCGCGTTTTATCGAGCTACGCGCATCTTCGCGCGGTGAGGAGTCGCGCCTACGTCGTCACGGGCGAAGCCGCGCAGAAATTCGAACACTGTTTGCAACAGGCGCGTATGACAACACAGCCGTGGTTGCTGGCATCGCGCGAAATATTTTCTCCTCTCGCCGCGGGATTTCTTCATCCCGTGGTGATTCTGCCGCAACAATTACTGCGCGAAATGTCCGAATCTGAACTCGAAGCCGTGCTGCTTCACGAGCTCGCGCATTTTGCGCGCAGCGATAATTGGACAAACCTGCTCGCGCGAATCGCAGCTCCTTTGATGATTCTGCATCCCGTCGCGGCGTGGGCACTCGTCAGAATCGAACGCGAGCGCGAAATCGCTTGTGACGACTGGGCCGTTGCGATTTCCGGATCGCCGCGCAAATATGCGGCAACTCTCGCGCGATTATTCGAAGTGTGCGGCGCGCACCGCCGTGAATTACTCGCCACAGGAATGGCGCACCGCTCTTCGCGTCTCGGCGACCGCATCGAAATGCTTCTGCGTCCCAAGCGCGAATTCGCAGCGCGCACTTCTTTCACACGCCTCGCGCTCTGCGCCGCCGCGGGATTGGTGATTCTCGCAGCAGGCACGCAACTTCCCGGCCTGATTGCTTTCGCGCAGGATTCTCCAGCCGCACCCGCTGTCGTGATCACCGCGAAGCGTCTCACGCCTCCATCGCAATCTGTGCAACCATCACCACTGGTGCAAGCTACTCAAGCGATGCACACCGCGCAGGCGATGTCGGCACTGTCGACGCCAGACCAATCCGGCTCAGCCTCATTCTCAAATTTTTCGTACGGCTCGAATGTTTCCATCGATCCTCCCGGCGCGCCGCAGGAATTCGGACGCATTGGCGGACCTGGCTGGACCCCCGAATGGAAAATCGATCGCAGCCGTTCTCGATCTTCCGGCGAAGTCCACTTGAGTGTCGGCTACAAACAAGGCGGCAGCGAATGGATTGACAGTACAGACGTGCCCGTATCCAGGTTCAAGGATTTTTCGCTCGCGATGCTCGATAAATCGGGGCCCATCAAATTCGGATACGTTCTTCCCGCCGGCGAATTGATTTGCGAGGGCAACGTCTCCAACGGCCGGGCCTCCGGCACTTTCACGGTGAACGCAAATCCCGAATTCATGTCCGCTGTCCGGAAACTAGGTTACCCCGAACCCGACGACCGCGACGTAGCGGCGCTCGTGATCAACGGCGTCACGCTCGATTTCGCACGCGACGTGAAATCCACCGGCCTCAATCTCACCCTCGGTGAGCTGGGCGAATTGAGTTCACATGACGTCAGCGCCGAATACATCCGCCAGGCTCGGCAAGCAGGACTCACAAAA
This sequence comes from uncultured Acidobacteriota bacterium, assembly GCA_963785395.1. Lineage (GTDB taxonomy): Bacteria > Acidobacteriota > Terriglobia > Acidiferrales > UBA7541 > DASTCZ01. The sequence continues at coordinate 341,613 of CAWAVH010000007.1, forward strand.
CTTAGTGCCGAAGATTTTTGCGAACTGCGCAGTCACGGTGTCGAGCCCGAATATCTGAAACAGATTCTCGAAATTGATCCGAAACTTTCCGCAGAGGATATTTCCGATCTGCGAACGCACGGCGTCGAACCCGATTACTACAAGAAGATCGTCGCCACCGGAGTCTCGATTTCGATTGACGACATCACCAGTCTCCGCACTCACGGCGTGGAGCCGGATTACTTCAAGCGGGTTCACGAAACCAACAGTAAACTTTCGATCGATGAGATCGACGAGCTGCGAACACATGGAGTGGAACCGGAATCCCTAAAGGGCTACGAATCCGTTGACAGCAACCTCACAATCGAAGAAATCACAAACTTGCGTACTCACGGAGTGGAACCCGGGTACTTCAAGGAAATACGTGCGAATGGCAGCAAAGTCTCCATCGACGAAATCACAGAGTTACGCACTCATGGAGTAGAGCCCAGTTATCTCAAGGAAATTTACGCCGCGGACAGTAAACTTTCCGCGGAACAAATTTCCGAATTGCGTACGCATGGAGTGGAGGCGGATTACTACAAGGAAATGAAATCCGTAGACGCGAATCTTTCGATCGAACAAATTTGCGATTTGCGGACGCATGGCGTGGAACCTTCCTACGTGAAGGAAATGAGAACCGCAGATCCGAAGGCACAAGTCGAAGAGATGACAGAATTCCGCACGCATGGAGTGCCGGTTTCGTTTGTGAGCCAGAGCACGCGCATGGGATATCACTTCACGGCGGAAGAGCTTTCCGAATTGTGGGCGCACGGAGTTGACGAAGCTTACCTTCGCAATCTGCGAGACCTGGGAATGAAAAATTTGACGCCGGAACAAATCTTGAAACTTCGCGGCCGCTGATCGCGACCACGGCGCCGCGAATTATTTCAGAGAAGCAAATCCCCTGATCCTGCGCGGCAGCAGTCGCGCAGTGTGCTTTATTGGACAGTAGAGTTTTTCCCCAGCGGTTAAGCTGACTTCTCGAATCGCTCGCGATTCCTAAAAATCCAGGAGAAAATAAAATGTCGAATTCTAAAGCCGAGAAATGCGCGCATCCCGTGTGTTCATGCATGACAACTTCGGGAAAATATTGCAGCACGCAATGTGAGGCAATGGAAAAAACGCCGGACATTGATTGCACGTGCGCGCATACGGAGTGCAAAGGAAAAACGTCTTAGGAATTTAATTTAAACGAAGCTGCGTGCTCGTCCAGAAAAATAAAATTCAATGCGCCTTTTTCTGAGCGTCGTGGATTTGTTGCAGCAGAATGTCGCGCACATAGTGCCAGTACGGAACGAGCTGCAATGCGGCCTGTGCACTCTGCTCCGCGGCGGCGAGATCCGGTTCGGTCTTGTGAAGATTTGACCACGCCACGTTCATCAGTAGTTCCGGTTCGCCCCATGTTGGTTGCAGTGGATCGCTGCTATCAATTTTCTGCGAGCGAATTGTTTTTAATCCCAGCTGATACATTTCCATCGCTTTCGCCTGGCCGACGCTGGCGGGCGGAACATTCCACTGGTTCGGACCCATCACCCAGAGCAGACGCGGATTATCCGGCGCGACGGCTTGCGCTTCCTTGAGAAGTTGCGAAGCGGGCGCGAGAGCTTTCCGAATAATTTCGATATCCTTCACGTTTGCAAATTTTCCGGATTGGTAGGCGCGGAAAAGCATGCACGATGCTGCGCCGATCTTGGCGTCGAAAAAAGCGGGATCTCTTTGAAACGCCGCATCGAATTCGGCTTCGCCTTCCGTTAAGTCCTTCGCGAGATCCTTAGGAGTAGGAGTTTCGTTGAAACCGTTTATGGCGCGGCGCCATTTTGCGAATCCGCGCCAGTAGCGAATGCGCGAAGCGAATTCGAAATTGTCGACGTATGGAACAAGATCATCGTAGAGCTTATTTAGCGCCGCACGGTCGCCTTCGTAATCGGCCCGCTGAATTTGAAGAACGATCGCAACTGCTGCTTTGCGATCCGCCAGTGCGTCTGCATCGCCTGCTTGCTGCGCGTTGACCGTCGCGCGCTCATCGTCAGAATTTGGCGCAGACAGATTCGGCGCGTACCCGTGGAAACTCCACAGAATGAGCAGAGCGACGGCTGTAAATTTCATTTCAACCTCTTCCGTTTGAAAGATCAGAATGCGCCAGCGAATCGTTCGAGCCTGATGTAGCGGGCGCGGCGGCGGCCTGCTGTGCTTTTTCGATCAGGCCGAGGACTTGCGTCCACGGAACCGGCGCCTGGTGCATCGCGAAGACTGTGGTCACATCGAGACCTTCGCGTTTCACTGCCTGCACGACTTCGTAAGTTAATTCCGGATCGTAGAGAGAGCCATCCCGATTGATAACGAGTGTGTCGCTGGCGTAGAGAATTTTATGCGCCGGGAAATAAACCATGTACTGGCGCTCGGTGCCAGCGCCCCGAAGGGGATAGAGTTCAACTCGATTGTCGCCGGCTCCGACGATTGTTTTTCCTGAAACAATTTTCCAATCGGGTTTTTTCGGTGACTGGCTGAGCGAATCGGGGTTGAGAGTGCGCGGTTCGCTGATGAAGCGATCGAGCAGCGGGCGATTCAAATCGAGAATATAGACGGGCAGCGCATCCGCAACGGCCTGGCGCACTCCCGCGACGTGCGGCCAGGAATCAGATGTGGAGAGAACGGCTTTTATTTGCGCGCTGGGATGCATCTCTTTCGCTTTGTCGATCACTCCTTGGGTATAAGTACCAGACATCGGGGATTCGAGAATCACAATTCCATCGTTTTGCTGAATGATCGTGGCATTCCACGGCCCCACAAATAAATCCACGCCGGGCGCGAGAGTGTTCGGTGCGTCCGGGTGGAAAGGCGACATCGCAAAAAAAGTGGAGTGAGCGCTTTGTTGCGCGACTTTTTCATCGATCGCGAAAAGTTTTTCGTCGACCGCAATGTTGAATTCCACGTTCACCGACTGAGAGGATTGCCAAATCGCGCCGTTGCGTTCTTCGATTGCGTTCGTGGGATAGACCACTCCGTGGATGAGCATCCAATTGTCGAAATAAATTCGCTGGCGAACGTCGCCCCAGTAGGTCCAGAAATCATGGAAGGATTGGACGGTTTCCACAGCATCGGGCAAGTGGTTGAACGAATTGATCAGAATTTTTACGGGAACTTTTTCCCAAGTGAACGCGAGAACCGTGTGCGGAGTGGAACGAAGCGTTTCGGATTTATCGAAATGCAGATCAGAGGATTGCAGCGCCGTGAGTATCAGCCTCGCCGGTCCAAGAGCCAGCGTTTGACGCAGATTATCGATGTCGCCCACGGAGCAGGGGCGATCCGCAGTTTTTCCGCGATAAGCGCCTCCGTTTAGACCAACTACCAGCGTCGATTGACTTTCTGATTTGCCGAGATCTGATTCGGGCCACGTGTTCTGCGAATCGCGCAGGAGGCGATGCCCTGCGAGATTGAGAAGATCGTGCCTGCGGCCATACGCGGTGATGAATGGATCCTGGCGGTAGGACTGCTCCATGAGTTCGGTGTGAACGACGGTTTCTGTGCGGATATTTTTGAGCGATTCGAGACGCTCGCGGCCACCCATGGCGTTGAGCGCTAGCGTTGCGCAATCGCGTGCGCTCAATTTAGCGCAGCTGTCTTGCGGTGTAGCAGAGCCTGCGGGTGAAGATTGGCTACGCGCCGCAGGTGCGATCGCGCAAAAAAGAAATGCGAAAAATGCTACGCGCAACATGACTGGATGATGAAAGTTCATCGATTTTGCTCCGAGAGTATGAATTGCGAACGATGCACACACTTATTACGTTGCGGCGATGAGTTCGTTTCAATTCGACGGAGGATGATTTCACCAACCATTCATGGAATTCGGGCGAGGCGCGTTTTCGATTCGCGCGATTAGCGATTTGGTTTTCGCGCGCGGAAAAATTTCACCGGGCGCGGAGTGGGTTCGGTGGTGGATGAGTGTTTGATTTCTGGGGCGCCGCCGTGAAGGCGTCCTTGGAGGGGGATGGAGATTCCGCCGTAGGTTTGCATGTGGGTGTAGGGGATGGAGTCGTCGTTGAGATCTTGCGCGAGGGATTGTTGTGGGAGGTGCGGCGGCGGGGATTGGATTTTGTTCGGGGATTTCTTCGGATGAAGGAGACAGAGTCTCTGGCGATTGTGAGTTTGTGATTTGCGCGCAATTTTCCCTTGCGGCGGTGGGCGAGGCCTGTCCGCAATCGCGGCCGAGCCTCGCCGCCTGACGGGCTGAGGCCCTACCTCTACGACGGTGGGCGCGGATGTGGATAGGTTCAACAAATTGTCTACGCTTTCGCGGGCTTGGGAGGAGATGTGGTTGTTGTTCATGACGTCGGCGATGTCATCGGGATCGATGATTACGGACGTTCCATCTGGAGTTTTTACGTATGGAGCGGGAACTGGGGCTTTCGGCGTGCGCTGGCGGGGTTGGCGGAGAGAGGGTTCTTTGCCGATGGCTTGGCCGATGTAGTGATCGCGGGAATCGTGGCCTAGTTGGTGGCGGATTTCGTAGGCGGCTTCGTCTAGGGTTTGGCGGAGGGATTGGATGGCGTAGGTGAAGACGGAGACTTCTTTGGTGGTGTAACGGCGTTGGAGTCCTAGGATTACGACTCGGGAGAGAACGGCGTGGATGGCGACGGCGGAATTGAAATCGGTGACTTTGCCCAGAGCCGCATCGCCTAGGGAGGCGGATTCGGCGTCGCGGAGCTGCATGAGCTGGCGGTCGTGGAGGATGCAGAGTCCTGAACCGGTGCAGCCGCGGACTCGTTGGCAGCGTCGATTGCCGGCTAGGAGGAAGCGGCAGAGATGGTCTTGCGGGAAAGGCTTGTTCATGGTGCGAACACGGGTTGATTTCTTGGAAGTTGATGATTTTGCACGGCTTATGGACATAGATTCTCCTTTGACCCCCGTGGGGGTTGTTTTTGTAAAGTGATGATTCTGTTGGGGTTACCTAGTACTATTACTAAAAAGTTGTTGAAAAGAAAGGAGTTAGGTGCGTTTTCGGGGTGTTTTTGGTGATTCTGGGACTACATTCGGATCATTGGTCGAGTTGTTGAACCGGTGGTAATTTGGTGCGTTTTGACATTTTCAGATCACCGCTTAGTGATGTGATGTGGTCCCACGTTTCGTCCGGACTGGCCGGACGAAACGTGGGGCACCCGGAAAGGGAAAAGAAAAAGACGAAACTGGGTCAAAAACAGGGTCAAGAACCGCACCCAAAAGCGTAGGGGTGCGGCACCCCGTCAAGTCAGAAGCGGCAACGGCGCACAGGCTGAGAGCCTGTGCCACAAAAGAAAACGCCCGAACCTTGGGGGTTCGGGCGCGGAGATGCTCCGTTCATAAGATTACATGGGGGATAATATTTTGTCAAGTGGGATTGGGGTGAATTCCCAAGATCGCACCGTTGTCGTCTGGGGATTCGTGCGCGATTGGTTAGACGGTGGAATCTGAGGTGGCTTGACAACGCTCGGATAGGGAGCAGCATTCTAGAACGCTAGGGATTACTTCAGAAGACTGGTTGGGTTTCGAGTTGCCCGCGCGGCGCGGGATGTGACGAGCTACAGGCAGAGCGCGGTTGTCCACCGGAGTTCCTCAGGGGGTGTCAGATGCACCGTAAGGCTTCCTACCTATTTGTGATTTTATTTGTTGCGATGGCAATTGTGTGTGTAGCGGCGCCGGCGGCGCGGGCTGACGAAGTGAGCCATGCGCGAGTGGTGCGGCTGAGCTTTGTGGAAGGCGACGTGGCGTATCAGCGAGCGGGTGCGACGTGGCAACGCGCGATGATGAACCAGCCGATTCAGCAGGATTTTTCGCTGAGGACGGACGCGGGATACGCGGAAGTGGAATTCGAAACAGGATTGGTAATCCGGTTGGCCCAGCACACGCAACTGGACTTCACTGAACTGAGCATGATTGACGGGCGGAAGGTGACGCGGCTGAAACTGGATGAGGGAACGATTATCACGACGGCGAATCTGTCGCATAGCGATGAACTTTCGGTAGCGGCGGGGAACGTGGATGTGACGGTGCCGCGCAATGGTCGTTTTCGAGTGGACGCATCGGAATCGCAAAATTGGGTGACCGTGTTTCACGGCAAAGTTGAAGTGGCCAGCGGACAAACCACGAAGGAAGTTGAAAGCGGAAAGACGCTGCATGCCGGCGGCGCGTCGAACGCGCTGAGCGTGGACGCGAGTCCGGAAGCGGATGCGTTTGATAAGTGGGTGACGGATCGCGACAAGGCGGAGCAGACGTCGCAATCAAACGCGAGCCAATATGTTTCGCAGCAAAATTATTCGTACAACGTGGCTGATCTTTATAACTACGGGCTCTGGTACAACATGCCGGGCTACGGAATGGTGTGGCAGCCGTATGGAATGGGAGCGGGCTGGATGCCGTTTGGCAACGGGCTGTGGATGATGGGCGATCCGGGAATGGGATGGATGTGGACGAGTTATGAACCGTGGGGATGGCTGCCGTATCACTACGGTGGTTGGGTAAATTTGGCGGGCGGCGGATGGTATTGGGTTCCGCAGAATCTGGGAACATTTCATGGAGCGACAGCGAATTTCGTGAGCGTGGGCAATCAAGTGGGATGGACTCCTGCGATCGCTGCTCCGGCGAATCCGGGAAAAGTGAAAACAGGACCGAGCGGGCCGGTGCAGGTGGTGTTTGCCGGCGGCGCTTCGAATGGTGTGATTCTAGCGGGGCAGCGAGGGCAACTGAATCCGGGATCGACTTTGAAGATGATGCCGACGCCCGCAGGATCGTTTTCGCAAGCCGCGCCTGCTGCGTCAACATTGGCGGCGAGCGGAGTGACGGTGACGGGACGCGCGCCGGTGCGGCCAGTGAGCACAGCGATTGCAGCGCAGGGAACTGCGAGCGCGAATAATGGAGCGCCGGCAAAGATGAGCGGTCCGGCGGGACGTCCGACAGCGATGGCTCCGCGATCTGCGCCTATGCCTGTGATGCGCGCGCCGAGTACATTCGCGAGAGTTGGGGCGGGCGGCGCGAATTCGGGAGTTACTCCCGTGAGAACGAGTGGAAACTCGGGATCGAGCATGACAGGTGTATCTCAGGAGCGGCTGCGCCAGCGGGCACGGCGGGTTCTGCATCGCATGCGGCGCCGCCATCGAGCTCGGCAGGGCCGATCAAGCACTAGACGAGCTGCGAAGCTGCATTTGATAATTAGGCGAATGTAAGTAAACGCTTACATTCGAGGGCACGGCGATGAAACGCGGGCGTCCCCGCGGGCATCTATCTAAGTGAAGCAGGGGACGCTCCCCAGGGAGGGCGTTATGAAGCGCCTTCGAATCCGCCAGGTCTTGATTTTCCTTTCGATGTTGACGATGGCAATTTCTGCGATTCCGTCTGCGCGTGCGCAAGAAGCGGAAGACTCCACGCCTGCGGTTGGCCCCGATAATCCAGAAAATGTGAGAGTGGCACGGCTGAGTTTTTTCTATGGCTCGGCGCAAGTGGAGCGTCCAGGCGCGGATTGGCAGGACGCGCAAGTGAATCTGCCGATGGAAGAAGGGACGAAAGTGCGCACGGAAGATGGGCGCGCGGAAATTCAATTTGATGATGGATCGATTTTGCGGTTGGCGCAGAGTTCGACGGTGGAGCTGACGGAATTATCGGTGGCTGGCGGACGGGCTACTACGAAAATTGAATTATTGTCGGGCACGGCGATCCTGGTTGGGAGAATTAGCGGAGGCGAAAGTTTTCGAGTGGTGACGCCGAGCATTGATGTGGAAGTTCCGAGCGGGGCGAGTTTTCGCGTGGATGCGGCTGATGGAAATAGCTGGGTGACAGTGCTGAACGGAAACTTGCAAATCGCGGCGGCGGGCAATGTGAATCCGGTGAGCGCGGGAAACATGCTGCATCTGGGCGCGGACGGCCAGACGGATGTAGAGGCGAGTCCCGAAGCAGATGATTTCGATACGTGGTCGGCAGATCGCGACCGGATGCTGGCTGGTGGATTTGCGGCGGCGGAACAATATGTGGGTTCGGATCAACCGGAATTTTATGATGCGGCGGCGGATCTTTCCGCTTACGGATATTGGGGAAATATTGCGGGATACGGGGCGTGTTGGATTCCGTATGGAATTTCGGCGCGGTGGATGCCGTTTGGACTGGGCTCGTGGCGCTACTACAGAAATTTGGGATGGACGTGGATCAGCGCGGAGCCGTGGGGCTGGCTGCCGTATCACTACGGGAAATGGTTTTATACGACGCACGGATGGGCGTGGTCACCGAATCCGGTGAGAAAATTTAATCCCGGGAGCGGTGGACTGGATCAAGGCGGAAGGAAAAACGGCGTGGGTGCCGCGGGGAAGTTTCGCGAGTGCGCGGCGTCCGGATGGAACGGCGGGATACGTGACGGGGACTGAAGCGTCGAACGGAGTGATTCGATCGGAGCGCGGGACCGGGATGGGGAGTTCGACGGGGGCGGGATCGGGGCCGATTATTATTTCGGCGCGGCCGCCGGCGCCATCGCCGGTGAAAAGCGGAACGGGCGGCGGAAAAACAATTGTGTATGACCCGGGGACGAAGACGTATGTGAATGGAGAGCGGGAAGCGCGGAGCCACGCGCAAATGATGAGAGGCGAGCGACGCCGAGAAGTACGCGAAAGGAGGAAGAGCCGAACAGCGATAGGCCGATTGCGATGAGGCCAAAGTTTGGGCCTCCGGGAGCGTATGCGGCGGCGGCTTCGGCTGCGTCGCAAAATTCTGCGGCTGGCGCGCAGAGTGAGGGAGCGGGAGCGGAGAAACTTCGCGGCCTACACGCGGGGCGACGGGACAGCGAATTCTGGAGCGAGAGGCGAGAGCGGATCTGCGGGAAATTCTGCGCCGCGGGAATCTGGATCGCATTCGGCGGCGCCATCGCGGCCTGCGCCGGGCCCGGTGGCTCCGCATAATTCAGCGCCGGCCTCCTGCTCCGCGTGCTTCGGCGCCTGCGCCTACACCGCATGGATCGGGGCCTACGCCGCATCGGTGAGATGCGATCCGTAAGATTAAAGAGAGAGAAAAAATATTGAGGGCAGCGATGTCGGCACGAGTGGAACTCGTGCCCTGATACGAAAAATCTGAACAAATCGGAGAAGAGTATTTCGAATTTGTTTTGAAGAGATCCAGTTTCCTCCGCTTTCGAAATTTATTTTCAATTTCGAAATCCAGTATCTTGCGCAGTTTTGATTTGCGGCGAACACCTTGGTTTAGTGCCGCGCCTACGGCGCTCCGGAAAAACCTGATTTTTTGATAAGATTACCCAGGCCCTGCGGGGCCTGGGCTGGCGTTTAGCGTGCGGCCCTACAGGCCGCAGGACGGAAAAGGCGGAAGCGACGGCAACGGCAACAGCGACAGCAACAGGAAGAACAGCGACAGCAACAGCGACAGCAACGGCAACAGCAACGGCAACGGCAACGGCAACAGAAACAGCGACAGAAACAGCAACGGCAACAGCAATATCCAGCGCGTTCGAATCCTGGGAAAAAGCTCAGAGAGAGTTGTGTATGTAATTCCCGAGAATCATACCTGCGTAGCCTACTACTACTTCGCGATCGTTTGAGACGTCGGCGGAGGTGGCGTAGCGGATTAATTCGGATTTGGTGGCGCCGAGGGTGAGGGCGGCGGTGAGCATGGTGACGGCGGGGCCGATGCCGCACATGGTGATGTCTTGGCGGCGGACTACGTCGTAGAGTCCGCGAGGATCTAGCGCGAGAATTTTATCGATGGCGAGATGATCTTTTTCGCGGGTGATGGCGTCGGGCTCGTAGTGATTCATGTCTGAGCTAGCGACGATTAGGACAGGCTCCTTTATTTTTGAGATTACGGCGGCGATGGCGCGGCCTAGCGCGGTTAGGGTGTCGAAATTAATTGTGCCGAGGGCGATGGGGACGAAGCGGGCATTTGGAGCGAGCGTCTGGATGAATGGAAGTTCGACTTCGAGCGAATGTTCTTTGCGGTGAGCGACGTCGTCTTCTTCGAGTTGGGGAAATGCGGCGACGAGCGAGCGCGCGAATTCGGAATCGATTTCGGCGAGGCCCAGCGGAGTCTTCCACGAGCCGGTGGTGTTGATGGCGAGATTCGCTCCGCGGGGGGCGTGGCGCGGGCCGAGGATTAAAACGCGTTGCGGAATTTCAAGTTGAGAAAAAACGGCGGCGGCTACGGCGCCGGAATAAAAATACGCGGCGTGGGGGACCATGCAGGCGATTGCCTTGCGTTTGGTGATGGAGATTTTCGGCGGTGGGCGAGAGTAATTGTTGAACGCTGGATTGGAGTTCGCGTTTTTCGCCGGGATAAAATTTTCCGGCGACGGCGGGCTCGCGAATCATGTGTTGAGAACGATTGGTTAGAAAGATTTGGGCTTGCTGGGCTTGCCGGAAATTTCCTGAGCGACTGTGGTGTCAACTGCGTATTTTACGGTGACTTTGTCGCCGTTTTGATAGCCACCCTTTTGCATGAGCGCGACAACTTTATCGTGGAGCTTCGGCGTGTAAGTGAAGGATTGAACCTGGCGCTGATTGACCTGATTGCGCATGGTGATGGAGGCGGTGCTAAAGGACATGCACGATGCCCTTGAATTCGAGAATTTTTGCTTTGGATGGTTGCGGCTGAAGCTTTGGAGCGGTTGGTCCCGTTTGCGATTCGCCCTGCGAAGTGGAGGCGTTGAGGCGAGGGACGATGTTGCGGACAGAGCTAACGCGGTGACGAAAAGGCCGGCAATGAAAAATTCGAGAGTGAAACTTAGTTCGCATCGTCCAGCGAAATTTTCAGCGATTTCAGAAAGCGAATGTCTTGCGGGGTCAGATCAAATTTGGAGTCGTCGCGACCGTTTCTTCTTCGAGCATGGCTTCGGAATCCACCTGAATGTGAAGCGATTCCAGAAAGCGGCGATCTGATGAGAAGAGGCGCGCGGGTCGCGATCGCGCTTGGCGAGTCCGATAGTCGCGTCGAGTTTCAGCACGATATCGTAGCCAGCGGAACGCACATTGCCAATGGCGCCGGTGATGCGATCGGAATCGCCAACCGTGTCATTGATCGCGTGGCCCAGCTCACGCAGCAATTGCCTCAGATGATCGTCGAGTTGCACGCCCACCTCCTGGATAACCCCAGGTACATAAATTGTATGGGGACGCGAGCGCGCCTGACAAGGAGCGAGATGAAAAGGTGCTAACGCGCCTATGGTGCTCAACCAAGCTGCAGTCGCGCGACCTGTCCTCGGTGTATTACAATTCGTCCGTGAGACAGGTGGCATCGGTTACCGGCCGCAACTCGAGAAGCTGCCGCGCAAGGATTTTTTCGGCAGGCTGTGGCGCGCGATGCGGCAATTATTTCATGAGGTCACCGGCGCGATTTTCGCGCTGTTCGCGATGGCGTCGACGACTTCCGCGGTGCGATCGTGGCAAGCGGGCAAAGCTCGATGGCTGGTGGCGCTGCCGCTGGCGTACGCGGCGATGATGGTTTTTTTTGCGGTGACGTCATTCCGCAGCGCGCGGCGTGTGCGATAGTTGGCCGCGGGAGATTTCTATGAGCGTTTCAAATCCAAACGACAAAAAACGGCAGGATCCGCGGCTGTTGATCCGGAGAAGCGATTCACTACGCTATCGGGACATTGAGCTCGAACAGGGTTTACACGGAAGAGCCAGCGGAGTGGGATGAGGAGACGTCGCTTGGATTTCCCGGCGAATTTCCGTACACGCGCGGAATTTATCCCACGATGTATCGCGGACGATTGTGGACGATGCGGCAATACGCGGGATTCGGCACGGCGGCGGAATCGAATCGGCGCTATCGATATTTGTTGAGCAGGGGACAAGCGGGACTTTCCGTGGCGTTCGATTTGCCCACGCAGATTGGCATGGATTCGGATCACGCGCTGGCGCAGGGCGAAGTGGGAAAAGTGGGCGTGGCGATCGATTCGCTGGAGGACATGGAAGCGCTGTTCGATGGGATTCCGCTGGAGCGCGTTTCGACTTCGATGACGATCAACGCGACGGCGGCGATTCTGCTGGCGCTGTACGTTGCTGTGGCGAAAAAGCAGGGCGCGAATCTGCAAAAACTTTCCGGCACGGTGCAGAACGATATGTTGAAGGAATATATCGCGCGCGGAACTTTTATTTATCCGGTGGCCCCGGCGATGCGCATCGTGACGGATATTTTCGCGTGGTGCCGCGACGAACTGCCGCGATGGAATACGATTTCGATTTCCGGTTATCACATTCGCGAGGCGGGATCGACGGCGGTGCAGGAAGTGGCGTTCACGCTGGCCGACGCGATTGCGTACGTGGAAGCGGCGCGCGCGAGCTGGACTTTGCGGTGGATGATTTCGCGCCGCAGCTTTCATTTTTTTTCAACGCGCACAATGGTGTGCTGGAAGAAATCGCGAAGTATCGCGCGGCGCGGCGATTGTGGGCGCACATCATGCGCGAACGATTTGGCGCGAGAGATCCGCGTTCGCTGCTGCTGCGATTTCACGTGCAGACGGCGGGCTCTTCGCTCACCGCGCAGCAGCCGGAAAATAATATTGTGCGCATGGCGATTCAGGCGCTTTCGGCGGTGCTGGGCGGGTGCCAATCACTGCATACGAATTCGATTGGATGAAGCGCTCGCGCTGCCGACGGAAGATTCGGCGTTGATTGCGTTGCGCACGCAGCAAATTATGGCGCACGAAACCGGCGTGACGAATACGGTTGATCCCGTTGCGGGATCGTACGCGATTGAAAATCTTACGGATCGCATCGAAGCCGGCGCGAAGCGAATACATCGCGCGAATTGAGCAAGCTGGCGGAATGTTTCGCGCGATTGAAACGGGGTACGTGCAGGGCGAAATGCAGAAGGCGGCTTACGAATATCAGCGCGCGATTGAACAGGGCGAACGAGTCGTCGTCGGCGTAAATAGATTTCAGACGTGAAGAATAGCGTCCGATTCCGACGATGCGAATTGGATCCGGAAGTGGAGCGAGAGCAGATCGCGCGGGTGCAGGCACTGCGTGCGCGACGCGATGCGGCGCGAGTGAGCAGCGCACTTGCAGAAGTTGGGCGGCGCGCGAATTCTGCTGACGCAAACTTGATGCCCGCGATTTGTGACGCGGTGGAAGCGTATGCAACGGTGGGAGAAATTTCGGACGCGCTGCGGCGGGTGTTTGGCGAGTATCAGGAATCGGTGGTGGTGTAAGCGATTGGTTTGGCGCGTGTTTGGGACTGCGATATTGAGATGGAATTGCTTGCTCGGCTTTCTCATTACATTTACTTACGGCATGACGGATTTAGTTCGCGAGTGGCTTCCAAAGAAAAAGGAGAAGTGAGATGAAAAAGTTATTGCTTGGTGTGCTGGCGTTGGGAGTCGCTGCGCTGCCTGCGATGGCGCAATCGGCTGGAGCAGGCGGAGGGCAGGGTTCGGGGCAAGCAGCGGGTTCGGGACAAGCTGCTGGAGCGGGACAGGCCGCGAGCGGCCAACAAATGCCGCCGCCGGCTGATCCGCTGGCGACATACGTAAAGAATCAATTCAAAACGAATGCGGGTTACCTGGTCAAGTCAGCGCAGGAAATGCCGGAAGAAAAATATTCTGCAAAATTGGGGACACAGCCGGAGACGCGGACGTTTGCGGGGCTGATGGGACACATCATCGACGCGAATTATTTCTTCTGTGCCGCGATTAAGGGCGAAGCCGATCCAGAGACGTTTCAATACGAGAAGACCGCGCAGACGAAGGCGCAGCTTACGGCGGCAATTCAGGCGGCGGTGGATTATTGCGCGCCGCTATACGAATCATTGACTGACGCAACGGCGATGCAGATGGTGACGCCGCCGACGGCTGCGGGACGCGGACCGGGACGGCCTGTGCTGCGAGTCGTGGGGCTGATGCGGAACGTGGTTCACAACAACGAAGAGTACGGAAATTTGATCGGTTACTTCCGGTCGAACAACATGGTGCCGCCTTCGTCGGAAAATCAACAACCGCCGGCAGGACGGCGCGGCCAATAAATATTTTTTAGGATTCGTGGACCCGGGCGGCGTGTTTTTCTGCGCCGCCTTTTTTTATTTATGGCTAACGATTGGCGGCTTCGCGGGCGAGGGCGCGTTGATAAACGATGCGGCCTGCGACGATCGTGGCGATGGGCGCGCCTCTAAATTCGCGTCCGTCAAATGGAGTGTTGCGCGATTTGCTGGCGGAATCGGCGGCGCGGAAACGTCCAGGCGATGATCGGTGGAAAATAAGCGTGAGGTCGGCGGGCTGTCCGGCGGCGATGCGTGCGTTCGCATTCCGAGAACGCGCGCGGGGCCGTGGTGAAAAGCTCCACGAGGCGCATCAACTAAATTCGTCCGGTGTGAAAGAGTTGCTCGAGTGCGAGAGCGAGCGCGGTTTCAAATCCGGTGATGCCGAATGGAGCTTTGTCGAATTCGACGGCTTTGCTGGCGGGTTCGTGCGGCGCGTGATCGGTGGCGATTGCGTCGACCGTGCCATCGGCGAGACCGGCGAGCAGCGCATCGCGATCTTCGCGTGAGGCGAGCGGCGGATTCATTTTGAAATTTGTATCGTAGGTGACGTCTTCGTCAATCAGTGTGAAATGGTGCGGAGTGACTTCGCAGGTCACGGCGAGTCCGCGTTTTTTTGCGTCGCGCACGAGATTCGAGAGAAGCTTTCGCGGAAAGATGCGCGATGTGCAGACGCCGCCGGTGAGCGCGGCAACTTGCGTGTCGCGTCCCACGCAAATGGATTCCGCTGCGGCGGGCATTCCGCGAGGCCGAGACGCACGGAAGTTTCGCCTTCGCGCATCACGGCGCCAGCGGCGAGCGAAACATCTTCGCAGTGATCGATCACGGGCAGGCCGAGCGAGCCGCAATAATCCATCACTTGCCGCATCAGTTTTGCGGAGGCGACGGGTTTGCCGTCATCGCTTACGGCGACGATGCCCGCTTTTTTCATGGCGGCAATTTCGGCGAGCGATTCGCCTTTGCTGCCGGCGGAGCACGCGCCGATGGGCCAGACGCGAACGCCAGCCGCGAATGTTGCGCGCTCGACGATGTGAACGCGTAACGCTGGCGTTGTCATTCACCGGGCGAGTATTCGGCATCGGACAGATTGCGGTGAATCCGCCGCGCGCGGCGGCCTTGGTGCCGGTGACAATTGTTTCGGAAGCTTCGCCGCCGGGTTCGCGCAGATGGCAATGCAAGTCAATGAAGCCGGGCGCGACGATTAAGCCCGTTGCGTCAAAAGTTGTGTTCGCAGCGCCGCGATTTTTTCCGTGAAGTTGCTGCGAGATTTCAGCGGGCGCGCCGACACGCGACGATGTTTTCGCCGTCGATGCAGCACGTCGAGCACGGCGTCGATGTCGTTCGCCGGATCGATTACGCGGCCATTTTTAATCCAGAGCATTTCATGTTCCTCGAAATCTGATGTCAATCGCCGGCGCTCGGCGGCTGAATCTTTTTTGCGCGTCTGACGGATGCGTTCGCACGATCCGGTCAGTCAAAAAAGCAGCGCCATGCGAACGGCAACTCCGTTGGTGACTTGCTCGAGCACGCAGGATTGCGGGCCGTCTGCAACGGCGGAATCGATTTCCAGTCCGCGAATCATGGGGCCGGGATGCAGCACGAGCGCGCCGGGCCGCGCGAGCGCGAGGCGTTCGGAGTTCAATTGATATTGCAAAACATATTCGTCGGTCGGAAGCGAGGGCTCGTTCATGCGTTCCTGATTGCACGCGCAGAACGATGATGACGACATCGGCGCCGGTGAGCGCTTCTTCGATGCGAGATGTGCGGCGAATTTCGCAGCCATGCGGGCCCGATGCGATCGAGTTCGCGCGGCAGCCACATCGCGGGACCGCACAAAGTGAAGCGGCATCCGAATTTTCCGAGCAATTGAATATTGGAACGCGCCACGCGGCTGTGCTGAATATCGCCGAGAATTGTGACGTTCAAATTTTCGATGTGGCCGAGGCGATCGCGAATGGTGAGCGCATCCAGCAATGCCTGCGTGGGATGTTCGTGCGTGCCATCACCGGCATTGATCACCGGAATTTGCAAATGTTCGCGCGACGAAATCGGCGGCGCCGGAACTGGCGTGGCGCATCACGATGCAGTCGGGCTTCATCGCGTCGAGCGTGTGCACGGTATCGAGAAGCGATTCGCCTTTTTTCAGGCTGGAAGATTCGGCCTGCAGGTTCATGCTGTCTGCGCCGAGGCGCGATGCGGCGGTGGCGAAACTGATTCGCGTGCGCGTGGAAGGCTCAAAGAATGCGAGCGCCACACTTTTTCCGCGCAACGTGGCCAATTTTTTCAGCGGATGCTTTTGAATTTCCTGAAATGGTTTGGATTGATCCAGCAGAAATGTAATTTGCTCGGCCGTAAGAGCCTCGAGTGCCGAGCAAATGGCTGAAGCGGTGAGGACACGGAATTCCCCATAAAGATTTTCGTCGCGCCAAGGCGCTGGCCGGCCCAGCGTTGGCGCTGCCGCGGCGGCGGGTTCATTCGACGCGGTCAACCAGAATCACGCGCTCTTCTTGTTATCAATTTCGCGCAGCTTCACTTCGATAATTTCCGAGTGGCTGGTCTGCACCATGCGGCCTACGAAACTGGCTTCGATGGGCATTTCGCGGTGGCCGCGATCAATCAGCACGCAGAGGCGTAACGTGCGCGGGCGGCCAAGATCGAAAAGAGCGTTCATCGCGGCGCGCGCGGTGCGGCCGGTGTAAAGCACGTCGTCGACGACGAATTAAGATCTTTATCGTCCACGGAAAAATTAATTTCGCTGGATTGCAGATCACCGGATGCGCGGCAACTTTGCTCAGGTCGTCGCGATAGAGCGTGATATCGAGCGTGCCGACGGGAACTTCCACGCGGTCGATTTCGCGCATGGCTTTCGCGATTCGCTGCGCAAGGGGAACACCGCGCCGGCGGACTCCGATCGAGCGCGAGGTTGAGCGTGCCGCCGCTGCGTTCCACAATTTCGTGGGCCACCGCTGAAGCGTGCGGTCAATTTCGGTGGCGGACATGAGTTGCGATTTTTCTACGGCGGGCATCGGAAAGCTATCCTAACACAGAGGAAGCGGAGCGAAGAAACGGGCAAACTGGACGCCGAATGCATCGAATTGACGTGCTAGGATTTGTGTTTGGAAATTTTGGAGGTCGAATGATGGGCCGCTGTTTTCGAATTTTGTGTTGCGCGTTGCTGCTGTGCTTATTGGGAGGGCGCGCGATCGCTCCGCAGGCGCGGCCTGCGCGGGCGTCGCATCCGAAGCTGGTGGTGCTGCTGGTTGTGGATCAGATGCGCGCGGATTATGTGACGAATTTTCACTCCCAATGGACGGCGGGTTTGGCGCGGCTGGTGAATGAAGGGGCGTGGTTCCGCAATGCGAGGTATCCATACTTGAATACGGTGACGTGCGCGGGGCACGCGACAATTTCGACGGGGAGGCTGCCATCGGCGCATGGAATTATTGGCAACGGCTGGTACGACGCATCGAATCATAAATCTGTGACTTGTACCGCCGATCCGAAAATCACCAATACAGCCAACGATGCGCAAGCCAAAGGCGGAGACTCCGCGTGGCGACCTCGAAGCTCCGGCGCTCGCCGACGAACTGCGCGACCAATCCGCGCAGCCGGTACACGCAATTGCGAATTTTCGATGAAGGCGCGCGCCGCCATCATGCTGGCGGCCACAAAGCGGAAATGCGGTTACGTGGTTTGACGATCAGACCGGTGCGTGGGTGACTTCATCCGCGTACTCGCATTCAGATGCGATTGCCGCATTCGTGAAAGCGCATCCGGTGGCCGCCGAATTCGGCGAGTCCTGGACGCCAGTGCCGCCGGACGAAAAGTTTGTTTTCACTGTCACCCCAAACGGGCGCCAGACAATTCCGGGATGGAACGAATCGTTTCCCCACGCGATCGATGGAAATAAAGCCACTGGACCGGGGCCGGCATTTTATTCGCAGTGGGAAGTAACTCCGTTTTCAAGCGCGTACATGGTTGAAGCTTGGCAGAGGCGGCAGTGGATTCACTCCATCTGGGCGAGAGAGGGGCACGATTTTCTGGGGATTAGTTTTTCGTCGCTCGACATCCATGGGCCACGCGCTGGGGCCATACAGCCACGAAGTGCAGGACACGCTTTCGCAATTGGACCAGCAACTTGGCGAATTATTCGCGCACCTGGATCAGACGGTTGGCGTCGGGAATTACGTTGTGGCGTTCAGCGCCGACCATGGAGTCGCGCCAATACCGGAAGAAGGCGCTGCAGAGGGACTGAAGGGCGGGCGCGTATCGGATCAGCGATCAGCGAAAATGTCGAGCGAATACTGGACCAAGGTGGGGCGGAAGCGGCCACGTGGTAGATTTCTTGAAGGAGATATGTGGCTCGCGCCGGGAGAGTATGCGAAATTGCGGCTGATTCCGCGGCGATGGATGCGGTACTGAAGACGATCGGCGCGATTCATGGCGTTGCTCGCGTGTTTCGTTCAGAAGAAATCGCCGCGCATCCAGCGACGAAAGATCCGGTGGAGCGCGCGGCGCAGCTATGGGTATTACCCGGGACGAAGCGGCGATCTGTTGATCGCACTAGAGCCATATTGGATTTACAGCGATCCACATGCGGATGGTTCTCCTGGAACGGGCACGACTCACGGAAGCGCGTACGAATACGATCAGCGCGTGCCGGTACTTCTTTATGGATGGGGCGTGAAAAAGGGAGCTTTCGACCAAGCGGCGGCGCCGCTGGACATCGCGCCAACATTGGCGGAGCTAAGTGGAATTCACATGCCTGCTACCGATGGGCGGATTTTGAAGGAAGCGATCCGCAAGTAGAGTTTTTGGGTATGGATTTTTTCCGGGATGCGATTATTCGAGACGGCCTGAATATTTTCCACAGACGAGCAGGTTCTATTGCTTTCGGCGCGGTGTGTCGTGCTAGACTTCGCCGCAATGAGCGCACCAGGGGCAGTAGACCTAAGCGTCCAGATCGGCCCGCTACACCTGACCAACCCAGTCCTCGCTGCTAGCGGCACCTTCGGTTACGGAATTGAATTCGCGGAACTCGTCGATTTAAATCGGCTCGGCGGCTTTGTCACTAAAGGATTGTCGCTGAAGCCCATGATGGGCGCGCCTGCGCCGCGGCTCTGTGAAACGCCCGCCGGAATGCTGAATGCGGTGGGATTGCAGAACGTGGGAGTGGAAGCGTTCATCAGGGAAAAGCTGCCGCAACTGCGGAAGTTTCGTACTCATATGGTCGCAAACATTTTTGGCGAGTCCATCGCGGAATACGCAGAGGTCGCCCGCCACCTTGAGGGCGCCGAGGGGATAAGCGCGTACGAGTTGAACGTATCGTGTCCAAATACGGATTGCGGGGGGATCTTATTTGGGTATGACCCCGTCCAAACAGCTAAGGTGGTGGCGGGGGTTCGCGCCGTGGCGAAGAGGCCGCTGTGGGTAAAATTGACCCCGAACGTTTCGGACATCAAGGTGATTATTCGGGCGGCGGAGGGAGCCGGGGCAGACGCGTTTACGATAGCGAATACTTACCCGGCGATGAGTGTGGACTACAAGACACGGAAGTCCCGGTTGGGGAGACCTACCGGCGGGCTATCGGGACCCGCGATTCGGCCGATAACCGTAAGGCTGGTGAGCGAGGCCTCGACGGCGACCACCCTGCCCATTTTGGGGCTTGGGGGCATCGAATCGGCTGAGGATGTAATGGAATACATGACAGTGGGGGCCACGGCGGTACAGGTTGGGACGGCAAGTTTCGCCGATCCAAGGGCTTGCGAGCGCCTAATTGACGAACTTTTGGGGGTTTGTACTGCTAGTAACATCAGTACTATCAATTCTTTACGGGGGACTCTAGTACGGGAGTTGGATTGATTTAACAAGTCGGGAATGCTAATCTGTGTGCTGAGGAATGTTGTAAAAAAAACACACTATGCGAAAGAGACTAAGACTGCTCTTGACCTCAGTGCCCTGCCTGTTGCTGATTTTCGCTCTGGCACCGAGCCTGGAAGCCCCTCTCGTCGCTCGGCCCAGCCAGCCGATCAAGCCAATGAAGGTGTGGTGGGGCGCAGCAAGCTGGTATGGCCCAACTTTCCAAGGAAGAACAACCGCTAGCGGGGAGATTTATGACCTGACCGCCTCGACCGCAGCGCACCAGACCCTGCCTTTTGGGTCTTTGGTGAGGCTGGTGAACACCCGGAATGGACGGACGACCGTGGTCCGGATCAACGACCGGGGGCCCTATGTAGATGGCCGGGATCTCGATGTTTCGTACCAAGCTGCTGAAAAGCTTGGAATTATCGGCCGGGGAGTGGCACGGCTGAAGATGGAACTGCTCGAGGTGCCCCAATCACGGTGATACACCCTTCATCGAAGCGGCTAATCGTCGCGCTGGATTTCGACCGCCTTGCCGATGCTTACGAGCTGGCAGGGCGGTTGGTGGGTTTGGCGGGTATTTTCAAGATTGGAAAGCAGTTGTTTACGTCGGAAGGGCCGGAGGCGGTGCGGAAGATCGCTTCGCTGGGGGCTGGGGTCTTCCTGGACCTTAAATACCACGACATACCTAATACAGTGGCTTGCGCTGTGCGGGCGGCGGCTAAATTGCCGGGGCTGAAGCTACTGAACATTCATGCGCTGGGCGGTTTGGAAATGATGCAAGCCGCCGCCAAAGAGGTATCGGCATTTCCCCATCCTCCAAAACTGGTCGCCGTGACTGTTTTGACGAGCATGGACTCCAAGGCGCTCAAACAGGTGGGGGTATCCGTATCTCCCGCGGCGGAAGTGTTGCGGCTCGCAAAGCTCGCGAAGAGGGCTGGGCTGGATGGGGTGGTGTGCTCGCCGCTCGAGGTGAAGGCTATTCGTAGAGGGCTTGGTCCGGACTTCATAACCGTCGTCCCGGGAGTTCGTCCGAAGGCGAAGCTCGTGAGCAAGCAGGACGATCAGTCGCGAATCCTCTCACCCGGTGAGGCGATAAAAGCGGGCGCGACTTATCTGGTGGTTGGGCGGCCGATCACTGCAGCAGCGGATCCAGCCGCTGCCGCTCAAGAAATTTTGGAAGAAATGGCCGAGGCGGAAGCTGACGCCGCGACGGGCGCAGGTTGCTGGCCGATAGTATTGCTGACGCGTTGGTTCATTTGACGGTGTTCCCACTCTTCAGTAGCATCCACTTTTCCTCCTGAGTTTTGCCTGCTCGCAATGAAAAATGTGGTCATCGGAACTGCGGGTCACATCGATCACGGCAAGTCGGCGTTGATCGAAGCGCTGACCGGGACGCACCCCGATCGATTGGAAGAAGAGCGGCGGCGTGGCATCACGATCGATCTCGGTTTTGCATTCCTGAAAAATTCGGACGTGAGCATTGGATTTGTGGATGTGCCGGGGCATGAGCGGTTTGTGCGGAACATGCTGGCGGGCGTGGGCGGAATTGATTGCGTGCTGCTGGTGATTGCGGCGGACGAGGGAATCAAGCCGCAGACGCGGGAACACTTCGAGATTTGCAAACTACTGGAAATACCGCGGGGAATTGTGGCGCTCACGAAGAGCGATCTTGTGGATGCGGACACGCTCACGCTGGCGCAGATTGAGATCGAAGATTATTTGCGCGGATCGTTTTTGGAATCCGCGCCGATTGTTCCGGTGAGCGCGCGGACTGGCGCGGGGCTGGAGAATTTGCGCGACGCGCTGCTGCGAGTCGCGAGTGAAGTTTCGGAAAAAGATTCTTCGCAATGGTTTCGATTGCCGATCGATCGAGCGTTTGCGATGAAAGGGTTTGGAACGGTCGTTACCGGCACTCTGGTTTCTGGAACCGTTGCGGTCGGCGACGAAGTGGAACTATTTCCTCGCCGGCAGGCGTGTACGCGTACGTGGCATCCAATCGGGCGGAAGTTCCGTAGTAAGAGCCAGCGCGGGGCAACGGACTGCTCTAAATCTCGCCGGAGTAAACGTGCCCGATTTGGGGCGAGGCATGACTCTGGCGGCGCCGGGACATTTCTCGGCGACGTTGCGCGCGGATGCCGAGATTACGCTGCTGGCGACTGCGAAAAAATCGCTGAGTACGCGTTCGAAAGTTCATTTTCATCAAGGGGCGGCGGAGACGGTTGCTGAGGTGGTTCTTCTGGGCGCGGACGAATTGAAGCCCGGAGAATCGGCTTTTGCGCAGCTTCTGTTTCAGGAAAAAGTGTTCTTGTGGCCGGGAGATCGATTTATTTTGCGTCAGTTTTCACCGGTGGTGACGATTGGTGGCGGAAAGATCTTGGATGCGCAGGCCCGGCGGCATCGTGGGAAACAAAAAGGAATAGTGAAGTATCTTGCCGCGCGGCAGAAGGGCGATCGACAAGAAATTCTGATTGCGCTGCTTAAAGAGGCAGGCCGGAGCCTTACCGAGGAAGAATTGATCGGAAAGACAGCCTGGCTTTCGGCCGACATTTCGCGGGCGGCGGAAACTTTGGTGAATCGAGGCGCGTTGCGAATTTTGCAACGGCAACCGCTGCGCGTGGCGCTGGCTGAACATGTGGCGGAAAACGTGAGCGAGTTGCGGGCGGCGATTACGAAATTCCACGCCGAGAATCCATTGGCCGCCGGAATCGCAAAGGAAACTCTGCTCGCATCACGCAAACGAGATGCCGCTGTACGCCAAGCTGCGCTGGATGAGTTGATTGCGAAAGGTGAGGTTTCCGTTTCAGGTGATGTAGTGAAGCGAGCGGGAGCATCGATCTCACTTACGGCTGAGGAGACGAAAGTACGTGCGCAAATCGCGGGGCTGTTCGAGAAAGGTGGCGTGGCACCCGCTGCGCCTGCTGAGATTTTGAAGGGAGTGGCGATGCCTCCGGCGCAGGCGCGAAAGCTGTTGGAGCTACTCTTGAGGGAGCGGGTGCTCGTGAAGGTTTCGGCCGATCTTATTTATCACGCGAAGGCGATTGAGCAGGTGCGGGGAATGCTGGTGGAGTACAAGAAGAAGAATGGGCCGCGAATCGGAGTTGCTGCGTTCAAGGACCTGGCGGGCATCACTCGAAAACACGCTATCCCCCTGCTGGAGTACCTTGATCGCGCAGGGGTTACGCAACGGCGGGGGGATGAACGTGATATACTTTAAGCGAAATCGGGAGATCGGCGAGCGGGTTGGGGTTTGTTCGCTGGAATCCCGGGAGGCAGGTGGCGTATGGGTGAACTAAGTCCAATCCATTGGCTGATCGTGCTCGCCGTGATCGTGCTTCTATTTGGCGGCAAGAAGATCCCCGAGGTGATGCGCGGGCTGGGCGAAGGCATCCGCAGCTTTAAAGAAGGAATGCACGGCGGGAATAACGCTGGAACGCCGCCGAGCACAACGACTACGCAAGTTCCACCGGCTGCGACTCCTGCAGAAGATAAGAAGTAATTTCGCGCGAATCCACTAACTAGCCTGAGATTTTGTTTCGCTGAGTTGCAGTAGCATTGCCCACACTCGCGCGATCGGCAAACCCACTACATTGAAATAGCATCCTTCGATTCTTGGAATATATCGGCCTGCAATTCCTTGAATTGCGTAGGCGCCGGCTTTGTCGAGCGGCTCGCCGGTGGGGACGTAGTCTTCGATTTCGGCGTCGGACATTTGGGAAAACCAGACGCGAGTGGTTTCGTAGCGCGACGAACGGATTCTTGCGATGGCGAGCGAGCAAGGGCGAATCCCGTGATTACGACGTGTTCGCGGCCGCGTAATTCGCGGAGCATTTCGCGGGCACGATCGGGCGTGTTTGGTTTGCCAAGGATCTCGATTGCCAATCACAACAATCGTATCCGCGCCGAGGATGATGTCGTTTTGCCGCGATTTATGATGTTCGGGCGCCACTGCTGCGCTTTCGCGCAGTGCGAGGCGCATGACCATATTTTCGGGAGATTCGTTCGGTAGCGGGGATTCGTCAATATTGGAGGCCGCGACTTCAAATGGAAACCAGCCGCAGGAAGAATTTCAGCGCGACGCGGGGAAGCGGACGCGAGAATGAGTTTCATGGCGGCAATGGGAATAAATCGAGATCGCGATAGCGCCGCAGTCATCTGCGCGAATGAAATTAACTTGCGAGCCTAGTGATTTCCGGGCTCGGCCGCCGGATGCATTCCGTGCTGCGGCACTTCATGAATTCCGCGCAGCGCGGTTCCTGATGCGTGCGATAAAAATGATCCAGCGGACCGGCGCCTTTGCCGATCGCGTATCCATGCTCGATCGCTTTTTGCACGTAAGTTTTCGCGAGCACACGGCTTCGCGCAACGCGCGTCCAGTGGCGAGTTGCGATGCGATGGCGGATGCAAATGTGCAGCCCGAGCCATGCGTGTTCAGCGTTTTCACTTGATCGCCGCCAAAGGTAAACATTTCCGTGCCGTCAAAAAGCACGTCCACGGGCTTTTCCATGTGGCCGCCTTTGACGATCACTGCTTTCGCGCCGCGCTCGACAATTTTGCGCGCGGCGGCTTCCATTCCGGCCAAATCCTTAATTGGAAGCCCGCTGAGCAATGAGGCTTCGGCAATATTCGGAGTCACCAGCGTCGCGCGCTTCAGCAATTCTTCGGTCAGAAATTTCACGCCGCCGGCATCGAGCAAATCGATTCCGCCGGAAGATGGCTTGAATCACCGGATCGAGCACGATATTTGTAAATTTATGCGCGTCCAGAAATTCCGCGACGACCTGGGCGTTTCCGCGATTCGCCAGCATGCCGATTTTGATCGCGCCTGGTATTTACATCTGTCCGCCAGCGCGTCAAGCTGCGCGCGCAAAGTTGCCGAAGGAATTGGATGAACGCTTATCACGCCTTTCGTGGATTGCACGGTGAGCGCCGTCATCGCTGCGACGCCATACAAATTGTGCGCGCGAAATTGTTTTCAAATCTGCTGCGATGCCCGCGCCGCCCGAAGGATCAAATCCCGCGATGACGAGCACGATCGGCGGCGCCGGGTGAAAATTGATGATTGCCCAATTCGTTATTTTCCTTGCGAATTACTATTCTCGCTCTCCGGCTGCACGATTCATCCGTAAGAGGCAAAAATTGCCGGCTGCGTCCAGAATAACGCGGACGATGCCGGCAAATGGAAATGTACGCGCGGGATTCGCCGCGCGCAAGCGGAAATCTTCGAGGGAAAAATTAAAAACGCGGCGTTTCGACGAGCGACAAGCGACTGCCTGCGCGCGACGGAATTTGCGAGCGAAATCTATACGGGAACAGGCCGCGAATCGTGGTCGCTTCGGCGACGCGCCCCACGGCGAGAATGTACGCGGCGTTGCGCATATGCGTGCGATATTTGCGGCTGGTCTCAAAGACATCCTGGAATGCGCGGCGCATCACAATTTCCATGCGCGAATTCACTTCGTCTTCGGTCCAGAAGTAGCCCTGCAAATCTTGAGACCACTCAAAGTAGCTAACGGTGACGCCGCCCGCATTCGCGAGAATATCGGGCAGCACCAATAATTCCTTGCGCGCCAGAACTTCGTCGGCATGCGGAGTGGTCGGCCCATTCGCTGCTTCGGCGATAATTTTCGCTTTGATTTGTTCCGCGTTGTGCAGCGTGATCACATTTTCCAGCGCCGCAGGAACCAGAATGTCGCACTTCAGCGTAAGCAAATCGTCATGCGATCATGCGTGAAGCTCCCGGCATTCCCACGACAGTGCCCGAACGTTCCTTGTAACGCAGCGCCTTAATCGGATCGATGCCGCGCGAATTGTAAACGCCTCCGCGCGAATCGCTGATGGCCACACTTTGGCTTTTTTCTCGGCAAATAGACGCGCCGCGATTGCTCCGGCATTTCCGAATCCCTGAATGGCAACAGTTGCGCCACGCAGCGAAATTTTTTTCGTCTTTGCAGGCTTCTTCGATCGACGACATGCAGCCGCGCGCCGTGGCTTCGTTGCGTCCCAGCGATCCGCCGAGCGAAATTGGTTTGCCGGTCACGACGCCGAGCGAGGAATATCCAACAGTCATGGAATATGTGTCCATGATCCACGCCATCGTTTGCGAATCGGTGTAGACGTCAGGCGCGGGAATATCTTTATCCGGCCCGATGATCGGCAGAATTTCAGAAGCGTAGCGGCGCGTCATGCGCTCCAGTTCGCCCTTGGACATGCGCTTCGGGTCGCAAATGATTCCGCCCTTTCCGCCGCCGTACGGAATATTTACCGTCGCGGTTTTCCAGGTCATCCACGCGGCGAGCGCTTTCACTTCGTCAAGCGTTACGCCGGGGTGGTAGCGGATGCCGCCTTTCGCTGGACCGCGCGCAACGTTGTGCTGCACGCGAAATCCAGTGAATACTTTGATCTGACCGTTATCGATCTTCACAGGCACAGAAACTTCCAGAATGCGTTTCGGCGTTCGCAGAACTTGCCGCAAGCCCGGATCGAGCTTCAAAAATTCGGCGGCCATATCGAATTGAAGCTGCGCGATGCGAAACGGATTCAGATCTTCGCGCGGCATCACGCGAGGAACAATCGGCTGGGCAGCCGCTTTCGGTTGCGTGGACATAGACCCCGGCTCCTTCTTTCTCTCGGCTGCGGCGATAGGCCGCAGCAAACTGCGTTTCGAAATGGGCAGAACTGCGTTCTCGAAGCTGTTACGCGCAGTCTATCCTGAAGGGTGCTGTGACGTGCGGGCGAAGTGTAGTCAAGCCAAAACTCGCATGTCAATCAAAACACAAGGGTTTTTGGATAGGAGACAGACCAGGGCTGAAAGTGAGCACGCAAGGGTCGCGCATGCCGTTAAGCTGTTATTTATCAGCTACTTAAGGTCGGAAATCGAAGGCAAAATCCGGTCGCAGCCCATGTATGGTCGCAGCACTTCCGGAATAATTATGCTGCCATCAGCCTGTTGATAATTCTCCACGATGGCAATCCAGGTTCGACCGATCGGCAGCCCAGAGCCATTTAATGTGTGGACGAAATCACTTTTGCCGCCTTTTGGCTTGTAACGAATTCCGGCGCGGCGCGCTTGAAACGCTTCGCAATTCGAGCAGGAAGAAATTTCCATAAACTCTTCGGACGATGGCACCCAGGCTTCGATGTCATAAGTTTTCGATGATGCGAATCCGGTGTCGCCGGAGCATAGCAGCATCACGCGGTAATGAAGTCCCAGTTTTTGAAGAAGAGATTCCGCGTTGGCGACGAGCGCTTCGAGTTCGGCGTAGCTTTCTTCGGGTCGCGTAAATTTGAACATTTCTACTTTTTGGAACTGGTGCTGACGTTTGATTCCGCGAGTATCTTTTCCAGCGGCGCCTGCTTCAGAGCGGAAACATGAGGTGTATGCGCACACGCGGATGGGAAGCGCGGCTTCATCGAGCGTTTCATCGCGGTAAAGATTCGTCAACTCGGTTTCCGCGGTGGTAGTGAGCCACAGATCGGTGCCCTCAAGGTGGAACATATCGCCGGCAAATTTGGGAAGCTTTCCATCGGCGACGAGCGACGCAGTATTTACGAGAAATGGCGGCAGGATCTCGGTGTAGCCATTCAGTCGCGTGTGCTCATCGAGGAAAAAATTAGCCAACGCGCGTTCGAGCCGCGCGCCCGCGCCGCGATATAGCGCAAATCGAGCGCCGGCGATTTTCACGGCGCGCTGCAAATCCAGGATTCCGGCGCCTTCGCCGACTTCCCAGTGCGGCCTCGGCTTGAAATCGAATTTCGGCGCAGCGCCCCAGCGGCGCACCTCAACATTTTCCGCGGCTGATTTTCCGATGGGCACAGAGGAGTGCTGAAGATTTGGAACCGTGAGCATGAAATCGCGAAGGCGCGTGTCGAATTCCGCGGCTTTTGCGTCATGTTCGGCGATTTGCGTGGAAACTTGCTTCATTTCGGCGAGTAGAGCTGTGGCGTCTTCGCCCGCGCGTTTGCGCCGCGCGATTTCTTCGCTGGCTTTGTTGCGTTCGGCTTTCAGGCGCTCCACCGTCGTGATGGATTCGCGCCGCTGGAGATCAAGCTCGCGGAATCCCGCGAGGTCGATCTGAATGCCGCGATTGCGCGCCAATTCTTCGAATTTTTCGGGGTGTTCCCGGAAATAGCCAAGATCGTGCATAGCGATGAGACAGAATAACGTAAAGACGGGCGGCCGCGAAACTTGGACGCGCAGTTTGCTGCCTTTACAATCCTTCGCGCACGCGAATCGGTTCATGCAGAGAGGAACGCACATGCCACACGTTCAAATTACGTGGGTTGAAGGAAGATCGCCGGAGCAGAAGAAGAATATCGCCGCCAGAATTACAGAAGTTTTGGAACAGGAAGGCCGCGCGAAGCGGGAAAATATTCACGTGGCTTTTCTGGATGTGGCGCCGACGAACTACGCGGAAGGGGGAGTGACGGTCGCGGAACAGAAGCGAAATCCGTAACCAAGCAGACAGCGCTTGTGGCGATTCACTGATCTGTCTGGCGCACCTGCATCGTCTGGTCGACGATCATCGTAGGGTAGTGAAGCGTTGCTGGAGCGTTTGGCGGCGGCGTCCACTTCGCGGTCACAGTAAATCCGTTTCCGTTTGCATCCACTGTATATGTGTAATTGTCGCGGCCAGGCTTGGTCATGGTGAGATCGCCCGAACTGACCAGCTGGTCAAATGTGGCATAGACACCATTCGAGGTGTAATAGGTGCGCTCGGCCTGGGCGATGGAATTCAGATCCATCTCGACGCCCGTGGTTTGGATTGCAGATGTGATCGGAGCGTTGGTACCGGAGGGCACGGTTTGTTTTAGAAAATAGTAGTAGCCGCCAATGCAGATGGCCGCAGTAGCGATGAGACTCAGAAAACCTAGTATCACGCGCATGATGCATTCCATTCTCACGCTACTCAAGCTGCTCGTGCAAGGCTCATTGGAGGCGTGTCTCGCGAAAGGCATCGGCAGCGGAACGGAACAAGGCGCGGGGTGGTTCCACAACTTTGCCAACCACATTTGCACCAGGGAGCATCTCAATTACTTGGACGCAGGCGCGAACGAGTGAACTTACGCGCAGAACGGCGTTGCTTCAGTTCGATTGACGGCGTGGACAGGCGCGTCTAGCATGATTCTTGGCGCCTATGGGCGCCACATTCTTTCTCAGCCGGCGAAGTGCGGGGGCAATGAGCAAACTTGGGAGATTCGTGTTAGCGCAATGCGCGCTCGTTGGCGTTGTGCGCCGCGCCGGGCGTGTTCGCGCAAGTTAAGCCTGCCACTCCCTCCACGGCCGCGGAACCGGCGGCGATCGGCCCGCCTCCCTTGCACGTAGTTTCGCGCGAACTCGGAAACGGTCTTCATATTGTGATGGTGGAAGATCATGACGCGCCGGTGATTAATCTCCAGATGTGGTACCACGTGGGATCGAAAGACGAACGCGCGGGCCGCACCGGATTCGCGCATCTTTTCGAACACCTAATGTTCAAAGGTTCGGAGCACGTTGCGGCGGATCAGCATTCGCGAATCATCGAAGCGATGGGCGGGTTCGATAACGCCGGTACGTTTGATGACATGACGGTTTTCTGGGAGACGATCCCCAGCAACTATTTGGAACGAGTGCTGTGGCTGGAAGCGGACCGCATGGGCAGTCTGGATGTGTCGCAAGAAAACTTCACGTCAGAGCGCGAAGTTGTGAAGGAAGAGCGGCGCGTGCGCGTGGACAACGTTCCGTACGGCCATGCGATTGAAGATCTTTATGCGGCGGCGTTTACAGTGCATCCTTACCATCACACGACTATTGGCAGCATCGAGGATCTGGATAAGGCGACCGTGGAAGACGTGCGCCAGTTTTTTCACGATTACTACCGGCCAGACAATGCGACGCTGGTGATCGTCGGCGATTTTTCCGCGGACCAGGCCGCGGCCTGGGCGCAGAAATATTTCGGCGGAATTCTGAAACCGGCGCAGCCAATCGTTCGAGTTGCCAAGCCAGAGCCGGCACAAACCGCTGAACGCGATATCACGAAATCGTATCCAAATTCGCCGCTGCCTGCCTGTGTGATTGGTTACAAGACACCCGCGGAATTCGCTCCGGATTATTACGCGCTCGACCTCGCATCGAATATTTTGTCAGGAGGAGAGAGCAGCCGCTTATATCGCAAGCTGGTGTATGAAGATCAGATCGCGGTGCAGGCATCGGGCGCGGGGAATTTTACGGAGGACCCCAATTTATTCTTCGCGATCGCGGTGATGAATCAGGGACACACGGCCGAAGAAGGCGAAAAGGCCATGCGCGCGGTGCTGGATCAGATGAAGACGACTCCGGTTCCGGCGGAAGAGCTGCAGAAAGCGAAGAATCAGGAGATTTCAAGTTTTATTCTGGCGCGCGAAACTGCTCAATCTAAGGCGGACGCGCTTGGCCGCTATGCGGTAATTGGGAAAGATGCCAACCGCATTAATTCTGATCTGACGAATTATTTGAAAGTCACGGAAGCGGATGTTCAGCGGGTAGCTCGGCAATATTGGGCGAACAGCACGAGTACAGTCCTTCTGATTGAGCCGCCAAAATCCGCAGCGCCTGGCGGACCGCAAAACCCGGAGCAGCAACGGTGAGGATTCATCGCGCCAGAATTGGCGCCAACGTGCTTCCAATAAAAATGGGAAAGCTTCAGCCATTCATTTCAGGTTTGATACCCGTGCTTTTGGTCGCGGTATCGAGCGTTTCCGCGCAGATTCAGCCAGGGCAACTGGCTAAGACTCCTCCGGGGCAGCAGGCGAAACCCAGCGACACGGCAAATCCCGCGCAACTCGTTCCGCAAATGCCGCCAGCGGAGGCGGCGAGACTTTACAAGTTCCCGCCAGTTGCGTCGAAAACACTTGCGAACGGTATGCGAGTGTTCGTTGTGAATTCTCCCGCGATGCCTGCAGTTAGCGTCCATCTGGTGTTGACCGCGGCAGGATCGGTGAACGATCCGCAGGGAAGGCCGGGCGTTGCTGCAATGGCGGCCAATCTACTGACTCAGGGAACGGACAAGCGGACGGCGCAACAAATTGCGGATTCCATCGATTTTGTGGGCGGATCGCTCGGCGCGAATTCGTCTGACGATAGCACCGCCGTTTCCGTGACGGTGGTAAAAAAGGATTTCGATCTCGCGATGGATTTGTTGTCAGACATAACTTTGCACGCAAATTTTCGCGCGGAGGAATTGGAACGCCAGCGGCAGCAACTCGTTTCTAACTTGCAGGTAAATTACGATGATGCGGATTACCTGGCTTCGGCGGCGTTTCAGCGAGTGGTCTTCGGCCAGCATCCCTACGGCCTTCCGAACGAGGGCACGCCTGCCTCAGCCCCGACGATTTCGCGCGATGACGTGCTGAAGTTCCGCGATACGTATTATTCGCCGAACACCGCGCTACTCGCATTTGCCGGCGACATTTCGCCCGAAGCCGCATTCGCCGCGGCCGAAAAGTATTTCGGCGCATGGCAAACCAAAACCGCACCACCGGCGGCTGCGCCACCACCGCAAACAACGAGCGGCTTGCACGTGATCGTGATCGACAAGCCAGACGCCGTGCAAACTCAAATTCGTGTTGGCAAAATAGGAGTGCGTCGCGCTGATCCAGATTTCATTCCGCTTTACGTTGCCAATCGAGTGTTCGGCGGAGGCTACAACAGCAGGCTAAATACCGAAGTGCGCATCAAGAAGGGACTCACCTACGGCGCGAGTTCCATATTCGATACGCGTATGCTCGGCGGAAGTTTTCTCGCCACCACTTTTACACGCACCGAAGCGACCATGGATGCCCTGAGACTCGTGGTGGATTTGATGAAGGGCATGTCGCAGAAAAATGTGAAGCCCGAGGAATTGAAGTTCGCCGAAGATTATCTTGTCGGCGTTTATCCGATACAGACGGAAACTCCGGATGAGGTTGCCGGGCGCGTTTTGGAATGGGCGCATTACAGCTTGGCGGCGGATTACAACGAGACGTATCAGGCGCGGATTGCCGCAGTCACTCTCGACCAGGTCAACGCCATGGGTGCGAAATATTTCGATCCGGCGTCACTCGATATCATCGTCGCAGGAAACGCTTCGCAATTTCGCGACGCACTGAAAAAGGAATTTCCGAGCGCGATCTATGATGAAATTCCCGCCGCTCAATTGGATTTGGGCCAGCCGGATTTGCGCAAATATGTGGAAGTAGTTCCTGCCGCCACTCCCGAATCGATCGCAGATGGCAGATCGGAATTGGCTGCTGCGGCGCAAGCTGCTGGCGGTGATGCGCTGGCCAAAGTCCAAAGCGTGGAATCCACCGCTTCCGGCAGGATTTCCATGGGGGCGAACGAGTTACCCTTCGAGGCGAAAATATACGTGATCTACCCGGATCACCTGCGGATTGATACTAAAATTCCCCTCGGCGATGTGACGCAAGGATGGGACGGCAAGACCGGATGGGTGGGTAACGCGCAGAGTTCGCAAGCCGTTCCGGCCGAGCAGGACAGCGAATTTGTGCGCACACTTGATGCTCTTCGGCGGCTGGGGTCTATTTCGCGATGTCGCGTCGGGAAAAACTCAGGCGCAATCCCTGGGCAGCCGCGACTTGATGGGTGTGAAATCCGACGCGATTGCTGTTACGGCTGGCGATCTTCACATTATTGTTTATCTTGATCCGGCCTCACATCTGTTAGTCGGGGCGCGGTACACCCAGGACACTCAGCAAGGCAAAGTGGAATCTGTGCAGGTATGGAGCGATTTTCACGATGTTCAAGGCATGAAATTTCCGTTTCACAGCATCACTTATCGCGCAGGCGCTAGATTCTCCGAGACTTCCGTGAAAGATATGAGGTTGAACACAAATCCTGATCCGTCGCTGTTCGTGAAACCTCAAAAGTAGATCGGCGGCAGCGCGCAACTATTTCAACAGTTTTGAGATCAGCAAGGAATCGCTTGGCCGGGAGCACTCCGGCGGGAAGAGACTCAATTGATTTCATCGCACTCGCAATCATCAAGGCCAAATCTTTGGGCGTTCGCGGGGATGATCGTCGCCGCCATCTCGCTGCTGCCCCTCGTCGCGCCGGTGCACGCTTATCCACGGCGAATGCCGCCAGCCAAATCGCGGCCCGCAGCTGCACAGACGCAGGCAACACCTTCGCCATTGCTGGCGGCGATGAGCGCGGAACTCGACCGCTCGCTGCCCGTTCTCAGCAAAGCCGATCCGCCGGCTTATTTTCTGAACTACACGCTGACAGACTCCGTGCGCGCGAATGTGTCGGGTTCCAATGGCGCGCTGCTCGATAGCTCAGAAAATCACATTCGCTATCTCGAAGCGCAGGTTCGCGTGGGATCCTACGATCTCGACAACACGCACAAGGTCGGTGGTACGCAGCCCGCGTTCGAACCCAGCCCCGGCACCGCGGTTCCTGTGGATGATGATCCGAGCGTACTGCGCCGGGCAATCTGGTATGAGACGGATAAACAATATCGCGCGGCCGCAGAAGCGTTGATCAAGATTAAGACGAGCAAGGATGTTCAAGTTCAATCCGCGGAAGAACACGCGCCGGATTTTTCGCACGAGAAGCCGCACACTTATTTGGGCCCGACCGCTTCGTATCAGTTGGATCGCAAGCCCTGGGAACAAAAGGTGCGCAATTACACTGCTTATTTCCGGCAATCCGCACAGATTCTCAATTCCATCGTCACTTTTACCGCGCAGGCTGAAAATCAGTACGAAGTAAATACCGAAGGCACGAAGCTCCAGTTCGGCGAAGTTCGTTATCGCCTAGAACTTTTTATTCAGGGCAAAGCTCCAGACGGAATGGATATCGACCGCTACTACAATTTCGATTGGACTGACCCGAAAGCGACTCCATCTGACGAAGCGGTGATGGCCGCGGAGAAAACAATGCGCGGTGAACTGGAAGCGCTGGTTGCCGCCCCGCTCGTCGAACCATTCGCCGGGCCCGCGATGCTCACCGGGCGCGCCGCCGCCGTATTCTTCCACGAAGTTTTCGGACATCGGGACGAAGGTTTCCGCCAAAAAGACGTGAACGAAGGCCAGACGTTTGCCCGCAAAGTGGGCGAACCGATCATGCCGAATTTTATTTCGATCGTGGACGATCCCACGAAATCATCTCTCGGCAAAGACGTTTTGCTCGGGACATATCCGTTCGATGACGAGGGAGTTCCGTCGGAACGCGTCACGCTCGTGGATCACGGCGTGTTGAAGAATTTTGAAATGTCGCGCCAGCCACTCAACGATTTCCCTGATCTCCAATGGACACGGTCGCCGCCAGCTTGGCGCCCAGCCTGTTTCTCGCCAAGGGAATTTAATCGTTGAGAGCAATAAAACTGTCAGCAACGCGGAACTTCGCCGCATGTTCATCGAAGAAATGAAACGGCAAGGTAAACCGTTTGGCCTCTTGATTGACGACATCGCCGGCGGCTTCACATTCACCGGCCGCGGCCAGCCGCAAGCCTTCCAAGTGCAGCCGCTCGTTGTCTACAAAGTTTTCGTCGACGGCCGTCCCGATCAACTAGTGCGCGGCGTGGATATCGTCGGCACTCCGCTGGTTTCTCTTACAAAAATCATGGCCACTGGCGACACCACGGAAGTGTTCAATGGTTATTGTGGCGCAGAATCTGGTTCAGTGCCCGTTGCAGCTGCCGCGCCCGCCGATGCTAATTAGCGAAATGGAAGTCCAGAAGAAGGAAAGCTCGAGCGATGCCCCGCCGGTGCTTCCGCATCCGTTCCACGACAAGAAATCGCCGTCGAATCCGGGAGGCAATCAATGAGCCGCGCACTTCCAAAATCTTTCGCTACTTTTGTTGCCGTCGCTTTCTTTACCGCTCGTCGCAATTGGGACAATTTTTGCACCCGCGTCGTCAGCACAGCAATGGCCTGCTGCTGGTTCCGATCATACTCTCGAGGCGATGCGTGCCGAGTTGCAGAGGTCCAAAGCGAATCTCCAGCTTCCTGGTCAGCAAAAGCCTTTCTTCATCGAGTACCGCCTCGTCGATCTCGACGTTCGCACGATCACCGCCTCTTTCGGCGCTCTCGTTTCCAGCACTACTACGCACAATCGCTTCATGGACGTGGGCATTCGCGTCGGCGACTACAAAATCGATAACTCCAATTTCATTTCCGGCGACGAATTTCAGGGCTTTCTGGGATCCAACGGCGAAGTCGGCGTCGATGGCGATTATGAATCGCTTCGCCAGGATCTGTGGCTCGCTACCGATCAGGCATACAAACAAGCTCTCACCGGGCTCGCGCAGAAAATGGGTTTCCTCGGCACGCTTTCAAAGCTGCCGGAAGTCGCGGATTTTTCGGCCGCGAAACCGGTTCAGCAAATTGATCCGCGCGCAATTCCTGATTGGACCAATCGAAACTGGGAGCAGGAAGCTCGCCAAGCCACAGCGGGTCTCCGCAATTATCCCGATTTATACGGCAACCGCATTACCTACACGCTGGTCTACGAAACGTATTACCTGATCAATTCCGAGGGAACCGAAATTCGCACGCCGCACACGCTCGCCGCTATTGAAGCGGCGATGGAAACTCAAGCGTCGGACGGCGTGCCGATGCATCATTTTTTTACGGCGTACAGCTCGAAGCCCGCCGACCTACCAACTGCCGATGTCGTCGCGCACGAAATTGACGCACGCACGAAACGCCTGATGGCTTTGCGCAGTGCAGAGCCGATGCCGGCGTACGGCGGCCCGGTGCTTTTTGACGCGCGAGCTTCCGCGGAATTGATCGCGCAGATGATGCCGCCTTCGATTTCCGGTTCGCGTCCTCCGCTCTCGATGCTTCCAATGTACGATCAAATCATCGATAGTCGCGGCGGCCGCAGCGAATGGACCAGCCGCTTGAATTCGCGCGTGTTGCCCACTGGCACGTCGCTCGTCGACGACCCAGCCGCAAAAGATGCGCAGGGCCGGGCTCTTCCCGGTTCCTACATAATTGACGACGAAGGTGTTGCGCCCGTGCGCGTCAGCGTCGTCGAAAATGGAATGCTCCGCAATTTCTTGATGTCGCGCCGCCCCGGGCCAGACTCGGATCAATCCAACGGTCACGCCCGAACAATTTTTCTGGGTACGCCGCAAGCGAGCAGCAGCAATCTCACGCTCAGCTCCACGAACGGAATTTCGGCCGCGGATCTCAAAAAGAAATTTCTAGATGAGTGCCAGAAAGATGGCCGCCAGTGGTGCTTGCTGGTCCGCGAACTCGATAATCCGGTGATTGGCGACATCCACGACAACGAAATTTCCGATCTCGTCGCTGGCGCTGCCAATGGCGATCGCGTTCCACTTGAAGTCTTCAAGGTAAATGTCGCCGATGGCAGCGAAGAACTTTTGCGCCCCGGCCACTTGCTCAACATGAATCTGCGCTTGTTGCGCGATGCCACCGGATTCGGCAACGATCAACTGATATATACCTACGAGCAGAGCGCCACTCCGCTCGTCGCGGGAACGAATCTCGCCGCCTTCGGCTCCACGGCAGACGGCATGCCGAGTACCGTCACGGCGCCTTCGATTCTCTTTGATGATGTGGAGGGCCGCGAAGCGCGTGGCGAAATGAAACGTTTGCCGCTGGTTCCACCACCACCGATGCAGCCCGATCATCACTAAACCTGCACGGCGCGCTAATCTCCCGGCGGGCCGCTCAGTCCAATTCCTTGCGACACAATTAATTCCCGCGCTTCCGTTCTCAGCGCGGGAATTTTCAGCGCGAACAGTCCTGCGCCGATTAAACAAATTACTCCGCCTCCAGCCACTGTCCATGGCGCACCAATCCATCCCGCCAGCGCTCCGCCAAGCAGCGCACCCAATGGCGCCATTCCCATGAACATCATCGAGTACAGAGACATCACCCGCCCGCGCAGCCGGTCTGGCACCATGGATTGAATCAGCGTATTCGAACACGCCATCTGCAGCATCAGCGAAAATCCCACTGGCACCAGCGCTACCAGCGAGAACCAGAAATTTTTCGAGAGTGCAAAAATAATCAGTGTTCCACCAAATCCAGCGGCCGCAATCGCAGCAAGCCGCCCCAGGCCACGCACGCCCGTCCGCATCGCGAGCGTCAACGCGCCGATCACCGCGCCGATTCCCGTCGCGCCCATCAACAATCCCAATCCGCGCGCGCCACCATGCAGTATTCGATCCGCGAAAATCGGCATCAGCACCGAATATGGCATCCCCACCAGACTCACCAGTCCAATCAACAGCAGCAGCGTCCGCACCGGCATCGTGTGCCGCACATATCGAAATCCTTCGGCGATATGTTCAAACATCGAGCCGTGCGCCGCAATTTCGCGCGGCGTCACGTGCATCATCATCAGCCCAATAATCACCGCGATGAAGCTCACCGAATTCGCGAAGAAGCACCACCCCTCGCCAATCCATGCCACCAGAATCCCCGCGATCGCCGGACCCACCACGCGCGCCCCATTAAACATCGATGAATTCAGCGCGATCGCGTTCAGCAAATCCTCCTTGCCCACCATCTCCACCAGAAACGCCTGCCGCGCCGGAATATCAAACGCATTCACCACGCCCAGCAGAGACGCCAGCACCACAATTTCCCACACGCGAATCCATCCGCCCAGAATCAGCACCGCATAAATTCCGGCCAGAATCATCGCCGTGCATTGTGTCGTGATCACTACGCGATGCCGGTTGTACCGGTCCGCCACCATCCCACCCAGCGGCGAAAGCAAAAACACGGGCACCTGCGACGCGAATCCCACAATCCCCAGCATCAGCGACGATCCAGTGATTCGATACACCAGCCACGATTCCGCCACCGTCTGCATCCACGTGCCGACGAGCGATATCAGTTGCCCCGCGAAAAAAAGTTGGAAGTTGCGGTGCCGCAGCGCCCGCACGATGGCCGCGAACCGTCCGATCGGTTTCGCCGCTGGCCGTTCGCCGCTGCCGCCCGTTCCGTTCGAAACGCTCGCGGCGCGCGTCCGTCGCCACAGATGTGTTGGATTCCTGCATGACCAAAACGAATTTCAATCTTACGTGACTAAGCGGGAAGGATGCGAACCCTGCTTCGCAGCAGTAATCGGTCAAATTGGTTTTCAGCAATCCAAGCGGGCGTAGCTTCAGCGCTACTCGTATCGCAGCGCGATAGTAGGGTCCACGCGCGTCGCACGCCGCGCCGGAATCCAGCACGCCACCATCGCCACCACCAGCAAGATCGCGCTCACTCCGGCAAACGTCACCGGATCGGTCGGCTTGATTCCATAAAGCAAATTTCTCATCAGGCGCGTCAGCGCGAAAGACGCTGTCAGCCCGCACACAATTCCCGTCAGCGCGAGCCACAATCCCTGCCGCAACATCATCCCCCGCACTTGCGAGGGCGCAGCTCCCAGCGCCATGCGAATTCCAATCTCGCGCGTCCGCTGGCTCACCGCATAAGCCATCACTCCATAAATGCCCACCGCCGCCAGCAGTACAGCCAGCCCTGCAAAAAATCCAAGCAGGTACGCGTTGAATTTTTGCGAAGCGGTTTCTCCCGCCATCACCGAATCCATCGTCTCCACTTCATACACAGGCAGTTCTTTATCGATCGCTTCCACTTGTTCGCGCACCGCTCGCGCCAAACTTTCCGCGGGCACCTGCGAACGAATCACCAGAATCATTCCAGGTCTCGGCTCCTGCTCCATCGGCAAGTACACAGACGGGCTCACGTCTCCCGCTAGATTCTGCCGCACGTCCTGCACCACGCCGGCGATCGACCACCAATCTCCATCGGCCAATCTCACCCGCATTCCCACAGGATTTTCTTTCGGAAAATAACGCCTCACCAGTGCCTGATTCACTTCCAGCATTCGCGGTGCGTTCGCAGCATCTCGTCGATCCAGAATCCGGCCCGCAATTAGAGGGATGCGCAGCGCAGAAAAGTATCCCGGCGACACGCTGTTGATGAACACCGCATTCGCCTCCGTTACCAGTGTCCCCGCATCGGGATTGTCATGGCCTTCCACAGTAAGCACACTTCCTTCTACAAATCCGTTCAGCGGCAATCCATCCGTTGCGCCCGCCGCGCTTACTCCCGGCAGCGTCTCTACTCGTTCGATCAGACTCGAAAAAAATGCGCGCTCTTGTTCCGGCTCGTTGTAACTGTTCAGGGGCAGCGAAATTTGCGCCGTCAGCACGGCTTGCGGATTGAATCCCAACGGCAGTGAAATCAGCAAGAGCAGGCTTCGCATTAGCAACCCTGCGCCGATAAACAACACCAGTGCCAGCGAAACTTCTGCGACTGCAAAAATCTTCTGTGATCGCCGCGCGCCTCCCGCAGAACCGCTCTGCGCTCCGCCTTCTTTCAGAGTGTGATTGATCGGCACGCGCATCGCTGCGAATGCCGGCGCCATTCCGAATAGCATTCCCGTTGCGAGCGAAACGCCCAGCGTAAATAGCAGCACGCGCAAATCCAACTGCGCATTCGCAAGGTGGGGAATCGTCCGGGGACCCAGCGCTCGCACAATTCTCAGTACCCATACCGCCAGCAACAATCCCGTCGCGCCGCCCACCAACGCGATGAATCCGCTTTCCGTCAACAATTGTCTCGCCAACCTCCATCGCCCCGCGCCCAGCGCTCCGCGCAACGCGATTTCCTTTTCACGGGTCACCCCGCGCGCAAGCTGCAAATTCGCCACGTTCGCACACGCGATCAGCAGTACAAAACACACCGCCCCAAGCAATACCAGCACCGCCGGACGCACATCTCCCACTTCCCGGTCGTGCAAACTGATCACACGCATCTGCGAGCCGCTCAACATCTTCGCGAAGCCGCCCGGATAGCTCGCGTGCAGACGCTCGCTGATAGGGTTCAGATCAGCGACCGCAAGTGCAGGAGTCATCTTCGGTCTCAATCGCGCGATTACTCCCACCATCATCAGCCTCTGTTTCTGCTGAACTGGCGAATCTTCCAGCGCGAGCGGTGTAAGCAGTTGTGTCTTGCTGTGTTCTGGAATCTCAAACTCTCGCGGAAGAATTCCCACTACCGTATACCCATTTCCGTCGAGCGCGATCACTCGCCCAATTACTCCGGGATCTCCGCCGAACCTTTCTTTCCAAAGCGCATAGCTCAGGATCGTGACGTGTGGCCCATTTGGTTTATCTTCGTCCGCTGAAAATCCGCGTCCGATCATCGGCTCGATCCCCAGCACATGAAACATGCTCGCGGACACACTCTCAGCATCCAGCCTCGTCGGCTCTCCCGCTCCGGTGAGCGTGTAGTCCGCCGGCGTCATTGCCGCTGCATCTTCAAACACATGATTCTGCGCGCGCCATCCGAAATAATCCGGATGCACCACGATCGTCTGATTGTTTTTCGGGATGAAGGAAGTTACATACATCAGCTTTCTTGCATCGGGGTAAGGCAGCGGATGCAGCAGCACCGCATTCACCACCGAAAAAATCGCCGTGTTCGCTCCTATCCCCAGCGCCAGCGCAATAATCGCCGCCGCTGTCGCCCCTGGACTTTTCTTCAGCATTCGTATTCCGAATCGAATGTCTTGCCACAGGGTTTCCAGCCACGGAACTCCTCGCCGATCGCGATATGCCTCTGTCATTGGAGCGATTCCTCCCAGTTTGATCACCGCCTGCCGGTGCGCCTCCTGCGGCAACATACCCGCACGTATGTTTTCTTCTTCGTGCAGCGCTAGATGCGATTCGATTTCAGCGCGCAGTTCTTCATCGCGGCGGTCTCTCGCGAAAATCCCACCCAGCCTCAGAAACCACGCGCGCAGACGTCTCATCTCTTCGTCCTATGGGAAACCAATAGAAACAATGTCACACTCACAGCTCAAATGCAACGCTCCATTTGTTTACTCGGAGATATTTCTATTCGTACCGCAGCGCCACCATCGGATCCACTCGCGTCGCGCGCCACGCTGGCACCCAGCACGCTGTCATCGCCACCACAAACAGCAGCAGCGTCACTCCCACAAACGTAACTGGATCCGTGGGCTTCACTCCAAATAGCAGTGACGCCATCAACCGAGTCAGCGCCAAAGCCGCCACCAGCCCCGCCACGCTTCCGATCGCCACCAGCCGCAATCCTCGCCCCAGCACCATGCTCCAGATATCGCCGCGCGACGCGCCCAACGCCATCCGCACTCCAATCTCGCGAGTTTGTTGCGCCACGTTATATGCCAGCACGCCATAAATTCCGATTGCCGTCAGCACCAGCGCAAGCCCAGCCAAACTTCCCAGCAGCAATGCGCTGGCTCGTTGATCGCGCACCGATTTTGAAACGATGTCGTCAAGCGTCGAAACATCAGCCAGCGGTGTCGTCGGATCGATCGAATTCAGCGTTGACCGAATCGCGCTCGTCATCGCTTCCGGATCGGATTTTGTTCGCACAGCGAAAGTGAATCCCGAATCTGGGCGTTGCGTATAGCACACGTAAACTTCCGGCTCGTCCGCTGATGCGATGCTCTGCTCCTTCACGGATTTCACCACGCCAATCACTTGTTGAACGCCGCTGATTTCCCAATTGAATGCAATGCGTTCCGATAGCGGGTCTTCGTTTGCAAAATACTTTCGCGCAAACGCTTCATTCACAATCGCTACCGGCGCCGAACCTTTTACATCCCGCTCAGTAAACTCCCGGCCCTTCAGAATTTGAATGTGCATCGCCCGGAAATAATCCGGACCGATGATTCGCTTATTAGCTTCGGGACCCGAATTTGCCGCGTACGAATGGCCCTCAATATCGATACCGCCGCTCGCGCCGCCCGACGCCAGAGGAATGTCTGTAATCATTCCCGCCGCTTCCACTCCCGGAACCGCGATAAGCCGTTCGCGAAACTGAGTGAAAAACTGTGTCTGCTGTTCCGGCTTGGCGTATCTCGTCGTTGAAAGATTCACATAAAACGTAAGCACGTGTGCCGAATCGAAGCCTCTCGGTTCGTTCATCAGCCGCGAAAAACTTCGCAGCACCAGTCCTCCGCCTGCCATCAGCACAATCGCCAGCGCCACCTCAGCCGCAACCAGCACGCTGCGTTGTTTCCCGCCGGCGCCCGATCCTCCGCGTCCCCCTTCTCCCAGCGACGGCGTCAGCGAATTTCGCAGCAGAGTTCGCGCGGGTGCCAATCCGAAAATGATTCCCGTAGTGATTGCCACCACAAACGCAAAGAGCAGCACCCTCGAATCCATCCCCACTTCGCCCGCGCGCGGCAATCGTGGACCGAGCACCATCACTAGCGCAGCGATCGTCCATTGCCCGATCAAAAGTCCCAGCGCGCCTCCCGCCAGCGAAAGCAGGGTGCTCTCTGTAATCAATTGCCGAATGATCCTTCCGCGCCCAGCTCCCAGCGCCACTCGCAACGCCATTTCGCGTTGCCTTCCCGACGATCGCGCCAGCAACAAATTCGCCACATTCGCGCACCCAATCAGCAGAATGAATCCCACCGCGCTGAACATCAGCGCCAGCGGCGCTCCCGATCCTTTCGTCAGGTCGCTTTTCAAATCCGTAAGCGAGGCAGCGTGATCCGTGGCTCTTTCTTTTTTCGTTTGCTCCGCCAGCACCGTCAAATCTTTTCGAGACTGCGCCACACTCAACCCTCCGCGCAGCCGTCCATAAATATTCAGGAAATGCAGCCCCACGTTTGTCATCGTCGCGTCTCGAAAACGCAACCCAGTGATAATGTCCGCCGCATTCAGCGGTTGATAGTCGCGCGGAAGCACTCCGATAATCGAAAAAATGTTGTCGTCCAGCGTCAGCGTCCGGTTCAGCACATTCCGGTCTCCGCCAAACCGCGATTGCCAGAACGCATACGTGATCATCGCCACTCGCGGCGCTGCGTAGTTTTCCTCCTCGCGCGTCAAATTCCGCCCGATCAGCGGTTCTACTCCCAGCAAAGTCAGGTAGCTCGCCGAAACACGCAGCGCGCGGACCTCTTCTGGATTCCCTATCCCCGAAAGCACGTACAGCCCATTTGTTTGTGCCGCGAGCGTTTGAAATATCTGCGTCTTCTCCCGCCAGTCCGCATATTCCGGGTACGACATCGGCGCGTCGCCAAAATTCGCCTGCACGTCGTGCACAGCCACAATCTGCTCCGGATGCGGATATGGCAGAGGACGCAGCAGCACTCCATCCACCAGCGAAAAAATTGCCGCGTTCGCTCCGATGCCCAGCGCGAGAGTCAGCACCGCCGCGATCACAAACCCAGGACTCTTCCGCATCGTCCGCAGCGCATATCGAATATCTTGAATCAGGGTTTCCATGATTATCTCTCCCGCGAACGACACTTCTCTCGCACCAGATTAGACCCGCGCATCTGGCCGCGGTTAGCTGGCTGCATCACCAGGAATCCTTCTGCGCATGTAACGCCCACACACGATCGCCCTTCCCATCAAGCGTAGGGGCGAGGCTCGGCCGCGAAGCGGACAGGCCTCGCCCAGCTTTTCACACATCTTTCTCAGTCTTTCCGGGCGATTTTCTCTGCGAACTCTGCGTCTATGCGGTAAAAAAGTTTTTCGCCTGGCGCTTCTCAACATTCCTCGGAAATTCGATTAGAAAGAATTCCCCGGTAGCTTCCCTCATCTCCCTATTCTCGTTATCATTTACTCCCGATTCTTCCACTCATGCAAGGAGGCCACGCCATGACCTACATCGAAGAACTTCAAGACGTAATCCGCCACCGATACAACATGGACGCGCGCCACACGGAAACCGTCCCCATAAAAGAAACACTGCATGGCAAAACGATCTGGGAAGGAAATGTAGAAGTCTTCGAATTGATCGGACATCCCAAAGCGTCAAAAGTTTTCGCCTGGGCCTACGCAACCGAAAATCCAAAAAAACCGCGCCACGTCACGGTGTTGAACCTCGGCCCGATAAGTTCGCCGCTCTACGCCGTCCGCTATGCAATTCTCGAAGAAGCGAAGAGCAAAGAAGCCAAAAACACCAGCGTTGAACCGAGCCAAGACACACAATTGAGAATCTCGAAATCGCTAAACTTCAGCGAATCCGAATGAATATCGCAGTTGGCTGATCGCATCGTGGAATCTATTCGTATCGCAGCGCGATCGTAGGGTCCACTCGCGTCGCTCGCCGCGCCGGAATCCAGCACGCCACCATCGCCACTGCCAGCAAGATCGCGCTCACTCCCGCAAACGTCACCGGGTCGGTCGGCTTGATTCCATAAAGCAAATTTCGCATCAATCGCGTCAGCGCGAAAGACGCCCCCAGCCCGCACACAATTCCCGTCAGCGCCAGCCACAATCCCTGCCGCAACATCATCCCTCGCACCTGCGACGGCGCAGCTCCCAGCGCCATCCGAATTCCAATTTCTCGCGTCCGCTGGCTCACCGCGTAAGCCATCACTCCATAAATTCCCACGGCCGCCAGCAAGACGGCGAGCCCGGCGAAAAGTCCCAGCAGATATGCGTTAAATTTCTGAGAAGCAGTCAGCGGCGCCATAACTTCATCCATCGTCGCCACTTCGTAAATTGGCAAATCGTGGTCAATCGCCTCTACTTGTTCGCGCACGGCACGGGCCAAACTCTCGGGAGGAACTTGCGAGCGGATCACGATCGACATCACCG
Source organism: uncultured Acidobacteriota bacterium (assembly GCA_963785395.1). Lineage (GTDB taxonomy): Bacteria > Acidobacteriota > Terriglobia > Acidiferrales > UBA7541 > DASTCZ01. The sequence continues at coordinate 386,048 of CAWAVH010000007.1, forward strand.
ACGTAGGCGATTGCTCCATCGGAAGAAATACCACCGGCTCGATTTCGCCCGCGAGACTCTGTCTCACGTCTTGAATGACTCCCGCAATCGTCCACCAATCGCCGCCCGCAAGTTTTACCCGCGCGCCAATTGGATTTGCATTCGGAAAATATCGGCGCACCAGTGCCTGATTCACCACCAGCGTTCGCGGCGCAGTTGCCGCATCGCGACCATCCAGCAACCTCCCTCCTAAAAGCGAAATACGCAGAGCGGGGAAGAACCCGGGCGAGACTTGATCTACGAACACGGCGTTCGATCCCGACGCGAGCGTCCCCGCTTCCGGCGCGGGCCGCCCCTCCACTTCCAGTACCGTTGCTTCCATAAAGCCGTTGGTCGGCAGGCCGGTGGTCACAGCCGCTGATGCTACGCCCGGCAACGCTTCCACACGCCGCACAAGCTCGGAAAAAAATGCACGTTGATTTTCTAGTTCTGGGTAACTGCTTGGCGGTAAAGAAATCTGCGCAGTCAGCACGTTCCCCGCATCGAACCCGAGCGGCAACGAAGTCAGTAGAAGCAAGCTTCGCATCAGCAAGCCGGCACCGATAAATAGGACCAATGCGAGCGACACCTCGGCAATCGTAAAAATCTTCTGCGATCTGCGCGCTCCTCCCGCTGATCCCTTCTGCGCTCCTCCCTCCTTTAGTGTGCTGTTAATCGGCACTCGCACCGCGGCGAACGCTGGCGCCATTCCAAACAGCATCCCGGTCCCCAGGGAAACCCCCAGCGTGAATAACAACACGCGAAGGTCCAGATGTGCGTTTGCTAGATGTGGAATATCGCGCGGGCCCAGGACGCGCACAATCCTCAATATCCAAACCGCCAGCAGTAATCCGGCTCCGCCGCCCAGTATTGCGACGAATCCGCTCTCGGTAAGCAACTGCCGGATGATTCGCCAGCGCCCCGCGCCCAGCGCCCCGCGTAATGCAATTTCCTTTTCTCGCGTCACCGCGCGAGCGAGCTGTAGATTCGCCACATTTGCGCAAGCGATTAGCAGCACAAAACACACCGCTCCTACCAGTACCATCACCGCTTGGCGAACATTTCCCACTTCGCGCTCGTGCAGCGACACGATTCTCGTTTGCGAGCCGGGGAACATTTTCGCGAAGCCGCCGGGAAAACTTGCATGCGACCGCTCGCTGATTGCGTCAACCTCTTTTATGGCCTGTGCCGCGGTAATCATCGGTCGCAGCCGCGCAACCACGTCGATCATCAGTAGCGCATCGTTTTGCTTCAGTGGTCCGTCAGACAGTGCAAGCGGCACCAGAAATTGCGCCTTCCGGTGCTCAGGGAGTTCGAACTGTCGCGGCAGGATTCCCACCACCGTGTACCCTTCTCCGTTGAACGCGATCACCCGTCCAATCACTTTTGGATCGCCGCCGAATCTCTCCTTCCACAGCGCGTCGCTAAGAATCACCACATGCGTTCCGTGAACTCTGTCTTCCTCAGTCAAGAAGCCTCGGCCGAGCGCCGGGTCTACACCTAGCACGTGGAAAATGCTGGCGGACACTCGCACTCCGCTCAACTGCACCGGTTCCCCGGCGCCAGTCAAGGTACGGTCAGCCGAGGTCATGGCCGCAACGTCCTCGAATGAGTGGCTTTGTGACCGCCATGCGAAATAATCCGGATGCACCACAATGGCTTCGTTGTACTTCGGAACAAAGGAAGTCACCCACACCAGCTTGTTCGCATCGCGGTACGGCAGCGGATGCAACAGCACCGCGTTGACCACCGAAAAAATCGCCGTGTTCGCTCCGATCCCCAGCGCCAAAGCAATAATTGCCGCGGCTGTCGCCCCAGGACTCTTCTTCAACATCCGTGTCCCAAATCTAATGTCTTGCCAAAGCGTTTCCAGCCACGGAAGTCCTCGCCGGTCGCGATATGCCTCTGTCATTGGAGCGATTCCTCCCAATTTGATCACCGCCTGCCGGTGCGCTTCTTGCGGCAGCATTCCCGAACGCACGTTCTCTTCCTCGTGCAGCGCGAGATGCGATTCGATTTCCGCGCGCAGTTCTTCATCGCGGCGATCTTTCGCGAAAATCCCGCCCAGCCTTAGAAACCATGCGCGCAGGTGTCTCATCTCTTCGTCCTATGGGAAACCAATAGAAACAATGTCACATCCTCCTGGCGATTGCAATCCCCATTTTGTTTTGCTCGGAAAGTCTTATTCGTACCGCAGCGCCACAATCGGATCCACCCGCGTCGCCCGCCTCGCCGGTATCCAGCATGCCGCCAGCGCAATCATAATCAGCGCGAGTGTCGCTCCGGCCAGCGTTGCAGGATCGTTTGGAGAAATTCCATAAAGCATCCCGCGCAGTACTCCTGCCAGCCCGATTGACGCTGCCAATCCAAGAATCGCGCCCACACCTGCCAATCGCAGTCCCTGCCACAGCACCATTCGCAGAACGCTCGTTCGCGTCGCTCCCAGCGCCATCCGCACGCCAATCTCGTGCGTGCGCTGCACCACGAAATATGAAATCACGCCATACACACCCACCGTCACAATCAGCAGTCCCATCCCGCCGAAAATCGAAAGCAGAATCGTGCGAAAGCGATCGTCCGTCATTGAAACCGAAATCAAACTGTCCACGGTTTGCATCGTTCCTACCGGCTGCGTCGGCAGCGCCGATTGCAACATTCCACGCAGCGCAGGCTCCAGCAGTTGAGGATCTTGTGCTGTGCGTATCACCAGAGTCGCGGAGCTCGCATCTTTCGATTGCGCGTACGGCTCGAACATCGTCGGGCTCGGCGCTTCCGCGAGCGACGCGTCGTGCACATCTCCCACGATGCCGATGATTGTCCGCGGTGCCGGCTCTGTCCATGTTGGCCCCATCGGCTTCCCCACCCAGATCTGGTCGCCAATCGGATCGCGTCCGTGCCAGAACATATCCGCCATCGTGCGATTGATCACAATCACCGGCTCCGAACCAGCCGCATCAGCTCGCGTAAAACCGCGGCCGCGCACCAGCGGAATTCGCAGCGTTTCGAAATAGTCCGCATTCACAAGCCGGTATGACGCATCGTTGTTGCTCTCATCTTGTTGCTTTGCGCCCGCCCCTCCGATACTGAAAAGAATGTCGCTGCCGCGCGGATCGAGCGGCATCAAGTCGGCATACGCCGCCTGTTGCACTCCAGGATGCGCGGAAAGTTGCGTCAAGAAATTTTCGTAGAACGCCGTCTGGCTCGCCGCGGTGGGAAACTGCGCGTGCGGCAACTTTACTTCTACCGAAAGAAGATTCTTTGCGTCGAATCCAGGCTGGACACTCAGCACTCGCGAAAAACTCTCCAGCAATAAAGTCGCTCCAACCAACAGCACCAACGCAAGCGCCACCTCGCTCACGATCAATACCGACCGCAACTTGCCGCTCTCCCTTCCCGTTCCCGCGCGAGAAGTTCCTTCCTTCAGCGCCAAATGCAAATCTGCTTTCGAAACTCCCAGAGCTGGCGCCAGTCCGAATGCAATTCCAGTCGCCAGGCTGATCAGAAACGCGAATATCATCACATTCGCATTCACACTCACCGACCCGATCATTACCAGATCAGCAGGCACCAGCCGCAGGATCATTCCGAAGCACGCGTAACACGCCGCAAGCCCGGCCACCCCTCCCGCAAGCGCGAGCAGCACACTCTCCGTCAATAACTGCCGCACAATTCTTCCCCGAGCCGCACCCAACGCCGCTCGGATCGCCACTTCCCGTTGTCTTCCCGTCGCTCTCGCCAGTAAGAGGTTCGCGACGTTCGCGCAGGCAATTAACAACACCAATCCCACCGCGCCCAACAACAGCAGGGGTGCAGTACCCGACCATTCCCGTAAAAATGTTCCCACCAGCTCCAGCCGCGCCGTTTCGGTCGTAGCGATCATCTTCGGAAATGTTTGCGAGAGTGCCGGCAGCGCGGGAGTCAGTGCCGCTTCTGCTTGCGCTGTAGAAACTCCGCGACGAAGCAATCCGATGCACCACATTCCGTTCGAAATGTTTTGGCTCGTCACCGGCACTCGATAAGGAAGCCACAATTGCGTGTCCTTCTCGCCCGGCATCGGCATCGCAAAACTCTGCGGCATCACTCCAATCACCGCGTACGAATTTCCATTGAGCGTGATCGCTCGCCCCAGCACTCCCGGATCAGCGCCAAACCTGCTCCGCCAGATTGCATCCGACAGAATCACCACATTCGCGCCGCCCTCACGCGCTTCGCTCTGATCAAAATTTCGCCCCATCGCCGGATGCACACTCAGCACGTCAAACATTTCCGGCGTCGCAGCGGACGCCAGAAATTGTTTCGGATCGCCGCCCTCCAGCAGTGTCCAGTCGCCGAGCTGCCGGTAAGCTCCCAGCGAATCAAATAAGTTTTGACGTTGTTTCCACGCCAGATAAATCGGCATCGAAATCGATGGCCCGCCAATCCGGTTCCCCGCGCGTCGCACCAGAAAAATTCGGCTGGCATTTGCAAACGGCAAAGGCCGCAGCACCGTCGCATCCACAATCGAAAAAATCGCCGCGTTGGCCCCAATCCCTAGCGCCAGCGTCAGCACCGCCACTGCTGTAAACGCCGGCTGCCGCACCAGCATCCGCATCGCATATCGAATGTCACGCCACAATTCGCCCATGTTCATCCCCCTACGATTTCACACGCGATCAAGCTGCCGCACTCCTCGCGGTGAAGGGTGCGGTATTTGACTCTTACGGCCGCTAATTGTCGCGAACTATCCTTTAATACTCGAATACTCGCTCCTCGTCTCGAGCGCCGATGCTCAGATATACGCCATCCAAAACAAGCATGTTCCCGCGAATGCTGCGGCGGCGCTCGAATTGCGGCAGACCCCCACAGTGAGCCCAAAAACAGCCTTAACTCCTTTATTTTCAACAACTTTTTAGTAATAGTACTAGGTAACCCTTGTATTTTCATCATTTTACAAAAACAATGGGGAGGGGGTATTCGCGCTGGCAGAACACTTCAAGCCGCTGTAACATACTGACATGAAACGAATTAGCGCAGGCATCCTCATGTTTCGCCGCGCAAAGCAGCACGCAATCGAGGTCCTTTTAGTCCATCCAGGAGGCCCCATCTGGGCCAAAAAAGACCTGCGGTTCCTGGTCGATCCCCAAAGGCGAAATCGACAAAAACGAAGACCTACAGGCCGCCGCCCTCCGCGAATTCGAAGAAGAATTAGGCTCCCACCCCGAAGGGCGAATTAATTCCGCTGGGCGAAATTATTCAGGCCAGCGGAAAAATTGTGCACGCGTGGGCTCTCGAAGGCGATCTCGATACCACTAAAATTCGCAGCAACACTTTCAAAATGTTGTGGCCGCCGCGCTCAAACACCATGCAGGAATTTCCAGAAGTGGATCGCGCCGAATTTTTCTCACCAGCCGTAGCGCGCGAAAAAGTGAATCCCGCACAAGTTGCGTTTCATCGATCGGCTCGAACAATTTCTCAGTGGCGCATCGCAACCCTCGCGGTGATAGAGTAGCGGCCTTCGCGCATCTCGCGCGCCCGATGAATCCATCATCAACTCCGCTCCGGCGCAAACAACATCGCCGCGCCAAAACTCGCGCGCCGCATCGGCGTCTTCGACGCAACGATGATTGTGATGGGTGGCATCGTCGGCTCCGGAATTTTCATCAATCCCTACGTCGTCGCGCGGCAAGTTTTTTCGCCGGCACTCATTCTTGGAGCGTGGCTTGTTGGCGGAGTGATCGCGCTCGGCGGCGCATTTGTTTACGCCGAGCTCGCTTCGCGCATGCCCGCAGTCGGCGGGCAGTACGCTTACATTCGCGACGCATATCATCCCGCGATCGCGTTTGTGTATGGCTGGTCGTCTGCTTCTTGTAATTCAAACAGGGGGCATGGCCGCGGTCGCTGTTACGTTTGGAAAATATTTTCGTGAGCTTACGCATTCTGGCGTGTCACCCACTCTCGTCGCTGCAATCGCGCTTGGCGCGCTTACCGCTGTGAATTGTTTTGGAGTGCGCGCGGGTAGTTCATTGCAGAGTGGGCTGATGGTGTTGAAAATCGTGGTGATTTCCGCGCTTGTAGTTTGCGGCGCGTTCTTCGCCGGAAATTCTCACGTTGCATGGACGCCTGTACTCGATCGTCCTCCGTCATTTGGATTGATCGCTGCGTTCGGCGCGGCGATGGTTCCTGTTTATTTTTCTTATGGTGGATATCAGACTGCGAATTTCATCGCCGGAGAAGTTCGCAATCCGCGGAAAGATCTTCCGCGCGGATTAATTTTCGGAGTGATGGGAGTTGTCGCGCTGTACGTGAGCGTAAATTACATCTGCGTTCGAGCTCTGGGTCCCGTAAATCTCGCGGCTACTACGACTCCTGCGTCGGCAGTAATGAGATTGGCTTTCGGCGAGAAAGGCGCTACGTGGATCGCTGCGGGGATCACGATTTCCGCGCTTGGTTTTTTGAGTCAATCGATTCTGACTGCGCCGCGCGTTTATTTTGCGATGGCGCGCGACGGAGTTTTTTTCAAGCAAGTTGCATGGCTCAGCCCCGCCACTCGCGTGCCGGTCGTCGCGATCGCGCTGCAAGGTGTGTGGGCCATCGTGATCGCAATCTCCGGACGCTACGAACAAATTCTGAATTACGTTGTGGCGATGGATATGATTTTTATTGGATTATCCGCGACATGTCTTTTTGTTTTTCGTCACCGCGAAGCGCGCAATCCGGCCAATCGCGCAAACTGGCGATTTATCACATGCCCGGGCATCCCTACACCACCGGCGCGTTTACGCTCGCGTGCTGGCTCGTTGTTGCGGCAACTTTTTATCGTTATCCTCACGACTCGTTGATCGGACTGTGCATCACTTCAGCCGGCGTGCCGGTTTATTATTTATGGCGGATGCGCGGAAATATTCCTCGCGGATATGATGATGTGGAAGAACCGGGAGCCAGAAATTGACTTTCACCAATCGCACCGAAGCAAATTCTCCTTACATCGAGTGGGCCAAGCTGAAATCGCACGCGAAATTTAATCTTGCCACCAGCGGCGTCGCGAATTATCCGCTCGCGAAACTCAGCGTTCGCATTGAAGATCTTGAAATCACAGGCGCTGGCGGCCGTTACGGTTACGGGCCTTTGCAGGAGCGTCTCGCGAAACACGCAGGAGTCCCCGAGGAATGTGTAGTCGCCGCGATTGGTACGTCGATGTCGAATTTTCTCGCGTACTGCGGCACTCTCAATGCGGGCGACGACATTATTCTCGAGCATCCTGCTTATGGACCGATGGTGGAAGCCGCGGAATTTCTTGGCGCAAATATTCGCCTGGTTCATCGGCGTTTCGAGAATGGATTCGCGATCGATCCTGCCGACGTGCAACGCGCAGTTACGCCGCGGACGCGATTAATTTCTCTTACGAATTTGCACAATCCCAGCGGCGTGTTTATGGATACTGAAACCTTGCGCGCGATCGGCAAAATTGCTCAGAGCGCGGGCGCGCACGTCATGGTCGACGAAGTTTATCTGGATATGCTTTTCGATCCGCAAGTTCGCTCGTCATTTCATCTGGGCGGGCCGTTTATCGCGACGAGCAGCCTCACAAAAGTTTATGGATTGAGCGGCGTTCGCTGCGGGTGGATACTTGCGCCGAAGGAACTTGCCCAACGCATCTTTCGAATCAACGATTTGTTTGGAAACGTGAACGCTTATCCCGCCGAACTGCTTTCGGTGATCGCGTTCGATCAATTCGAAAAAATCAGGGCGCGGGCGAAAACTCTGCTCGATGCGAACCGCGCGCTACTCAATCAGTTCCTCGCCACACGCACCGACATAGAATTCGTCCCACCCGCTGCGGGAACCGTAGTGTTTCCGCGCCTCAAGAAAAGCAACACCGAAGATTTCATCAAGCTATTGCGCGAAAAATATGAAACTTCCGTTGTGCCGGGAAAATTCTTCGATATGCCGCAACACTTTCGTATTGGAGTCGGCGGAGAGACGGAACAAGTGCGCGCCGCCCTCACACAACTCGCGGCGGGACTCGACGAATTCAGCGCTCGTTAATTCCTGGGAGAGTGCTTGTTGGTGGAGGCAGCGCCTTCGGTGGCGGATTTCATGTCGTTCGTAACTGCCCCACGCGTGGCTTCAAGAGTTAGCGCAACAGTTTCCTTGGGAACGCGCTCGGTAAGCGGCTTGATCAGCCAGCGAAATTCGAAAGGTATCCCGCGGCTCAGCGCAATCGTTTCAATTTCCAAATACACACCTCCATCGCGCTGTTCCAGCCGCGTAAACGTAAAGAGGCGCCACACGTAGCCGGGACCTTTGTCGACTTCGTCTTTCCGCTGGGAAGGCTTCCCATAATCTTCGATCGCCTGCACCCGCGTAGTTGAGGAATAGAGATAGGCGTGAGTGTCGTTGATGCGCTCCACCCGCCCGGCATTGTCGGTATCGATCGCGGCCGTAACTCCCAGCTCTTTTTGTACAAATACGAGCAGGTATTTTGGCTCGATGGTGTCTTCCTGCAGGAATTGAGATTTTACTATTCGAGGCTTGTAGTAATCCTGGTAGCGGTCGTAAGCGCTCAAGACCCGCATCACTTGATCGAGAGTGGCATTCGGAATGAAGATTCCACCGATCCAATCGTGAATCAATCCGTGAGGCACCTTCTTGGGATTGTCCTTCGCCGCGGGAAGTACCACTACTTCTCCAGCCCGCGCTCTCTTCGCCCGGTCGGGATCGCGGTCAATCCATAGAAATGGGCCCTGCTGAGTGGTGATTTGCCCTTCGAGCCGCGACCTTGTCTCCTGCAAGTAGTCTTCCCAAGCTTTCACGGTTTCCGGTTTCAATTCGCCCGCCAAAGCGATTCCCGGAAGAATTAGCGACGCCAAAATCATGAAACCCAAAAGTCTGAATCTTCATCGCTCCTTGCCATCCCGATGTTTTTGGTTCCGACGATATTGCCTGTCAGCTCTTCGATGCCGCAAATCCCCGATTGGCTAAACGCGGCATTCAGGGTACAGCCGTGTAATCGAGGGCTGGTACGTTCGATACCTCTTTTTACTTGAACACTCGTCGTCGGAGAGATGGGGATCCTCCCTAGCTGGTGGCTATTTCGTAAAGCTTTCTTTATCAATAGGATAGAAGTGGCAGAGGGTATCTCCGCCATTGCCCTTTACCACTTGCTAGCCCCATAGATTATTTGTGTACATTTGCTAGTCAGGTGGGCACTGATGTGCTATAGTGGGGGTGCGTTTGTTGCTCTTGTGAAACCTTTAGACGTCATCTAAGGCCTGCAAGTCCACACTTGCGGGCTATTTTTTTGTGGCTCGAGGCCGTGGGAAAAGCACCAAATAGCTTAGAAAAAAAGAAAAGGAAACACAACACAGTGAAAGAACAAGGAACAGTAAAGTGGTTCAATGCAAGCAAAGGTTTTGGCTTCATCCAGCGCCAATCCGGCGAGGATGTATTCGTTCATTTTTCGGCCATTCAGTCTGATGGCTACAAATCGTTGAACGAAGGCCAAGCGGTTGAATTTGAAGTGACTACCGGCCCCAAGGGCCTGCAGGCCTCGAACGTCACCAGCCTTTAGTTAGCTGGGCGGGTCTGCCACTGGCAGGCCCGCCCATTTTTTTCGGTACCAGCGCAGTTTTCCCAAGGAGGCTCCTTGAAAGCTCTCGAAGAAGGTGCGTATATCAAGCACTTCCAGTACGGTCTTGGTGTGGTCACCGAGTCTGATTCAGACCGTACCTCCATCGATTTCGATCTCCACGGCGTAAAGAAATTCGTCACCAGCATAATGGTTGTTGAAGCAGCGGAAGGAACTCCGCCCAAGCGGAAGCGGGCGAAGAGGGTCAAGAAGGTGGGCGCCGCAGCGACTGCGAAGGCGCCAGCCGCCGCATCCCGTGCTAAAGTCTCTGTCGCAGGATCCAAGTGAACCAAGAGATCATCGTGCAATTCGTGGGGTACGAAGTAACGCCGCTGGTTCGCGAGTATACGTTTACCGTCCGCGAGCCATCCGTAACGACCGCGCGAATTCACGATTTCGATCGCCAACGAAGCGTTTAACGAGCACCGAGTGCGCATTCAGGATGCCCCGGATGTTTGTTCGCTGAAATTGCGGCGCGAACTGGCGGCCGAGTTCGAACCACCCCGCGGACACTCACTTTGGAATTTCTGACGCGGAACTCGAGGATTATCGCAGCAGCCATGCGCCTCGAGCTCCCAAGATCTTTGTTTGCGCGCAAAGTAGTGGAAGATTTTTAGAATTGGCGGTAAGTTTCCGTTCGATGCTGGATTAACACGAGGCTGAAATGAAGAATCTCTTTGTCGGCAACATGAGCTTTCAAACCAACGAAGCGGAGTTGCGCGCGCTGTTCGAGCCATTTGGATCGATCACGCGCGTCCATCTGGCTACCGACCGGGAGACGGGCCGCGCACGCGGTTTTGCTTTCGTGGAAATGGCCAATGACGGCGAAGCAGCCAAGGCCATCGCGGCGCTCGACGGCAAGGAAGTTGACGGGCGCAAACTGAAGGTGAATGAAGCGCGTCCGAAGGAAGACCGGGGCGGCGGTGGCGGCGGATTCAAAGGCAATCGAGGCGGTGGTGGTGGAGGCGGCGGCAATCGAGGCGGCGGTGGTGGCGGCAGAAGCGGCGGTGGTGGACGAAATTCTTTCTCGACCGAGAATTATAGTGACGCTGCGCGCCAGCCGCGCGAACCGCGCTGGTAAATTGAAATTGCCGGTTGTAGAACGGTAAGGAGACTCCGTGGCTCGAATCACATTTCAAAAGCGCCAGAAGGAAATGAAGCGCATCGAAAAACAGAAAATGAAGGCCGAGCGCCGCTTCAACAAGAAACTCGACAAAGACGGTGAACCTGAAACTCCCGTCGAGGAAATGGAAGTGATGACAGGGCCAGCGCCGCTGGACCCGGATTTTTAAACAGCAGAGATTTCCCACACCTTATTTTGCGACTGGATATTCCAGACAATCCTGGCGCGAATACTCGCAACGTGAAACTTGATGAAGATTTCAAGACTGTGCGTTTTTATACAGTTTTCGAGATCCCCTTCTTGTTAGTGTAAGAATGACGGCGAGACGCCTACCTCTCCGTTGCGCGTCAATTTGAAAATGAAACGAAAAAAAACCAAGCCCGGTAGTAGTGTCGACTCTTTCAACGCGCAAGCGTTTCTCGACACCGCAGGTGTAGCGCGGAAGGTTGTCGATTACCGTCGGCATGAGGGGATCTACTCCCAGGGGGATGCCGCTGATACGGTGATGTACATCCAGAAGGGCGGCGTGAAACTTTCTGTGGTGAACGGATCAGGAAAAGAAGCGGTGGTGGCGATGTTTGGTCCCGGCGCTTTTTTTGGCGAAGGGTGCATGGCCGGCCAAGCGCTCCGGATGGGCACGACAACGGCAATCACACCGACGACGCTTCTGGTGATCCAGAGAAAAGAGCTCCTGCGCGTGCTTCACGCAGAGCACGAGTTATCCGATCACTTCATCGCATACTTGCTGGCGCACAATATTCGCGTGGAAGAGGATTTGATCGATCAGCTTTTCAACTCCAGCGAAAAACGGCTGGCCCGCACGCTTCTGCTTCTCGCGCGCTATGGTGAGCAGGAACGGCCTGAGAGCATACTTCCCAAGGTTTCGCAGGAAACTCTGGCGAGCATGGTGGGCACCACGCGATCTCGCGTGAATTTTTTCATGAACAAGTTTCGGAAGCTGGGATTTATCGAATACAACGGCAAAATTAAGGTCAACAAATCGCTACTGACTGTTGTCTTGCACGAGTAACGCGGCCATCACTCTTTTCTCCGGGAACACTTTCACACATCCGGCCATAAAGCCTTTTCGCCACGCTACATCAGAAACGAAACGCCTGAAGCAGGCCGCCCCTCAGAAGGCCGCGGTGAATTTATCCGCATACAACTGATTTACAGGAGATTGAGTGTCGCAGCCGAAATTGATTCCTCTCACCGAACCCATCGTACTGATCGAGACGGAGGCTCTCGTGTTGGACGAGAAGCCGATCGCGCTTACACCGGTACCATCGCGCCCTGCGCTTCCGAACAGGATTGCAGTGGTGGGGAACTACTTGCCGCGGCATTGCGGGATCGCGACGTTTACCACGGATTTGTGCGACGCCATACACGCGGAATTTGGAGCGGCGGAATTGCTGGCGCTGCCGGTGAACGATACCGACGAGGGCTACACGTATCCCTCGCGAGTACGGTTTGAACTTTCCGAAGACAGCCTCGCTACTTACCGGCAGGCCGCGGACTTTCTGAACTTTAATAACGTGGACCTGGTGTGCCTGCAGCATGAATACGGAATTTTTGGGGGAGTTGCAGGCGCGCACATTCTGGAACTGTTGCGGCGCCTGCAAATGCCCGTCGCGACGACGCTGCACACGGTACTGCGCGACCCCAATCCAGAACAACGCGCGGTGATGGAAGAAATCGCGACGCTTTCCGACCGGCTGATTGTGATGAGCCAGAACTCTTCCGATATTTTGCAGGAAGTGTTTCACGTCCCCATCGAGAAGATCGATCTGATTCCGCACGGAATTCCCAATCTTCCTTTCACCGATCCAAATTTTTACAAAGATGGTTTTGGAACGGAAGGAAAAGATGTACTGCTCACATTTGGCCTGCTCTCGCCGAACAAAGGAATCGAGAATGTAATCCGGGCGCTGCCGAAAATCCTCTCGCAGCATAGCAATGTCGTCTACATGATTTCGGGCGTGACTCACCCGCACATTCTGCGGCGCGAGGGAGACGTTTACCGGGAATCGTTGCAGCAACTGGCAAAGGATCTCGGAGTCGAGGCCAATGTAATTTTCAGAAATGTTTTTGTGAGCCCGCAGGAAATGGTGGAACTGATCGGCGCGGCAGACATTTACATCACTCCGTACAAGCACAGGGAGCAGGTGGTTTCCGGAACGCTCGCGTATGCGTTGAGCGCCGGCAAAGCAATCATTTCGACGCCATACCTGCACGCTATCGAGTTGCTGGCCGATGATCGCGGAGCGCTGGTTCCATTTGATAATCCGGAAGCAATCGCCGACAAAACAATCGAACTTCTGGATCACGACACTGCCAGACACGCGATGCGCAAACGCGCCTACCTGTATGCGCGAGACATGGTATGGACGCGCGTAGCGCAGAAATATATGGAAAGTTTTGAGCGCATCTACAACGAGCGGTTGAGAAATCCGCGCGCCACATTTTTGGCGCAGAATACGGAAAAAACTCTCTACCGCCTCCCCGCGATTAAGTTGGATCACCTGTTTCGAATGACAGACCAGACGGGAATGCTGGAGCATTCCGTATTCACCGCTCCGAACTATACCGAAGGCTACACGACGGATGACAACGCCCGAGCGCTGATCGTCGCCATTCTTCTGGCGAGAATTGCGGGCACGGTGCCCGCGGAATCGAGCGATCTGGCCTCCCGCTATCTTGCATTTCTGTGGTTCGCGTTTGATTCCGGCAGCAAGCGATTCCGGAACAATTTGAGCTACGAACGCCAGTGGCAGGAATCCGAGGGATCGGAAGATAGTCACGGACGAGCTGTATGGGGCTTGGGAACGGTACTCGGCAGATCGAAAAACGCGGGATGGCGCGGGATCGCGGGCCGCATGTTCGAATTGGCAGTTCCCGCGGCGACGGAATTCAAGAGTCCGCGCGCGTGCGCATTCGCTCTTTTGGGATTGCAGGAATATCTCGAATCATTTCCTGGAGATCGTGCGGCGCTTAGCGCATCCGATGTCTTGGCAGGCCGATTGTTAAGTTCCTATCGCGGCAACCGTTCGCGAGACTGGCATTGGTTTGAAAATGTGCTGGCATATTCCAACGCGCGATTGCCGCAAGCTCTGATTCGAGCGGGGATGCGCGCTGGAAACGAAGAGATGATTTCGGCGGGGCTTGAGGCGTTGGACTGGTTGATTGCGATTCAGCGTTGCGAAGTGAAAGGGCACTTTGTGCCGATCGGTTCGCACGGTTTTTATTCGAAGACGTCTGAGAAGGCGCGATTCGATCAACAACCCGTGGAAGCTTGCGCGATGGTCGCGGCCTGCTTGCAGGCTTATGCCGCGACGAAAAAAGGGCGCTGGCGAAAAGAAGCCTGGGCCGCTTTCAATTGGTTTTTGGGAGACAACGATCTGCAGATCGCGCTTTACGATCCCACGACGGGCGGCTGCCGCGACGGATTGCATCCCGATCGCGCGAATGAGAATCAGGGAGCGGAATCTACTTTGTCTTTTCTGATGGCGCTGCTGGAAATGCGCAAGTTGGAAGAGGCTGAGGGCGGCGGGAAACGGATGTAATCGATGTAGCGCTTGTGATTTTAGCGCGATGCAGAAATGCCGATCGAGAAATCGCTCCAATAAGTCCGGGAAGGCTCTCCACAAATTCACCCATGGCAAAATACGAAACTTTGTTTCACCGGCACGCTGGCAATCCTCTTCTGACGGGGAAGGATTGGCCGTACTCGATCAATAGCGTGTTCAATGCCGGCGCAACGCGCTTGCAGGATGGCACGACACTTTTGCTCTGCCGCGTGGAAGATCGCCGCGGGCTATCGCATCTGTGCGCGGCGCGTTCAGCGAACGGAGTCGACGGCTGGAAAATTGATCCTGAGCCGACGCTGATGCCCGATCCCGAGGGGCATCCCGAGGAGGTGTGGGGCATCGAGGATCCGCGCATCACGTTCGTGCCTGAGCTGAAGAAATATGCCGTGGCTTACACGTCGTATTCGCGCGGCGGGCCGGGAGTTTCGCTGGCTCTCACTGAAGATTTTCGAAAGTTTGAAAGATTCGGCGTGGTAATGGTGCCCGACGACAAAGACGCAGCGTTGCTCCCGCGCAAAATCGGCGGATACTGGGCGCTGATTCACCGGCCGATGACGCCGCTCGGCGCACACGTTTGGATTTCGTACTCTCCCGATCTGCGCCATTGGGGAAGCCACAAGCTGATGCTGCAGGCGCGGCTGGGCGCTTGGTGGGACGCGAATAAAATTGGAATGTCGCCGCCGCCGATTGAAACGCCAAAGGGCTGGCTGATGATTTATCACGGCGTGCGAAGGACTCCGTCGAGTTCGATTTATCGGCTGGGACTTGCGCTCTTCGATATCGAGCACCGGAAAAATGCCTGATGCGCGGCGATTCGTGGATGTTTGCGCCCGAAGCGGAATACGAACGCCAGGGAGACGTGCAGGACGTTGTGTTTCCATGCGGATACACCAGTCGCGGCCGATGGAGACACGATCAATCTTTATTACGGCGCTGCGGATTCGAGCATCGCGCTCGCGCACGGCAGCATCCGCGCATTGCTCACATGGCTCGAAGCCAACAGCCATTCGGAACATTTCAGCGACCGCCGCCAAAACTCTTTGCCTTGAAACAAATCGAGGCCAGATCGCAAAGGACGAAACAAGCATTGCGTCCTTTACGGCTGGCCTCGATGCGCAATCCAGCGAGCTGGATTGCGTCCTCCGACTAGTTTCCCGACGAGCGAGCTGAATCGTTGTGCGGTGCGCTCTTCTCAAGAACGTGTACGAGATGGCGGCCAGTTTCTGGTACGAACATTTTATCGCCTCTCACGATTTCCTTAGCCTTGATGGCATGGCCGTATACGTGTTCGCTGGCGTCGTCATCGGGGCGAAGAGTGGTGCCTTCAAGTGAAATTCCGGCGAAGACTCCGCGTGAACGCGAATAGCTGAGAATTTCAGCTTTCATCCAAGCGTCTGTATCCGCGGAAATGTCGCGGCCCTTCGGTCCGCCTGCAACGGAAGCATCGCCGCCGAGCTTGACCTTGCTGCTGAGAATGGAATCCATGCCGCTGTCATTCATCACCAGCAGGATCAGGTCAGTTGCTTCGCCGCCGATTTGGAAACCGATGCTGCCGCCTTCGAGCGCGTACATCGCCGGGGCTCCCCACGGACCGCGAAATTTTTCACCAGTGCGGCAAACCATCGCGCCGCGGCCGTAGTTGGCGCCAACTCCGAAAGCCAATTTTTTCACGGAAGGAAATACGATCACGCACTCGGCTTTTTCGAGCAAGTCATGCGGGATGTCTTCTGGAATGTTGAGCACTTCAGACATTACTACGCCGCATTCTTCGAGGCGTTTCTGTTCGTCGTTCAATTTCTGGGCGTAAACCACTCCCGCTGCCGCGAGTGAGAGACATACTGCGCCTAACAAATACCTTTTCATTGATGACCTCCAAGGTCAAAACTCTTTCTGCCTACGTTTACTTCTGCAAAATCACTGGCCGGGCTGGCTACCGCGCCCAGCTACGAATTCTTCCGGCTGCCGCCCACGAGCAGCGCGATCCCACCGATTAACGCCAAGCCGCCGAGAATTGGCGGAATCGGAATTCGATCGTGTTTTTCAACGGTGGCGTGAAGTGGACCGACATCGACAATTCTTTCCTGATGGCTGTAGTTGAGCCCTTGATACGCGAGGGCCAACGCGCCCAAGACAATCAAAACAATTCCAATCAAAACGGCAGGTTTCATAAGTTTCGCCCCCTGAGACCACGCGGCACACAATGACCCTTGGACCGAATTGGCTGCTGGTAGGCCCGAAGCCACTTCTTCCTCTGAATGTAAAACTTGGCCGAGACGATCAGACGAGAGGTGAGAGGTCCTGCGTGAAAGTCTTGTTGCGCTTTTCCTACAAGATCATCTTAGCTGCGCCCAGCGCAGCAATCTGTTCACTTACGCACACATTTGAAATTACCGCAATCCGCGGAACTCTAGACGCGCCCGAGAAGGACAAGAATAACCACGATAAGGAGCACCAAACCGAGTCCGCCAGTTGGAACGTAACCCCATTCGCGGCTGTGCGACCAGCGCGGCAAAGCTCCCAAGAGCGCAAGAACCAAGACCACGATTAGAATTGTCCCAAGCATCATTCCCCCTTTTTATTTGCGAACTGCCGATTACTGATTACAGGTTCGAGGTTTGCGGGCACGCAAGGGGCGGCTAAACACAGAAGTCTTTTTGCCGCCCCGAACGCAGTTTTTCAAGAGCCTTTAGAGAACTACGCTAATCGATACGCGCGCGCCCGGATAATACGGGTTATAGAGGTAATATCCGCCGTCGATGAAATCGATATAGACGTTGTCCGTGTAGTACCAGCCATCCGGCCACGGTTGCACAAATCCAAACCAATATCCGCCGTATTGGAAGCGGGAGAATCCGCCGACCATTCTGGGGCTGCTGATGCGGAAATTATGCTGGCGCCCAAAGTTTGATTGGAAACGCGCTTCGGGAATTCTGCTGTTGCTTGCGGCGCTCAGGTGAAGCGCCGGCTGTGCTCGCTGATGGGCGATAGCCTGCTGTGTGCGCTGTGGACGCTGTGAAGATGCCGCCTGTTGTTGGTGTTGCTGTGGCTGTGACTTAGCTTGTTGCTGAGCCGGTTTTTGTTGCGCGGCGTGCTGCGGCTGAGCCTTCGATTGCTGCTGCGCCTCGGGCTTTGCCTGCGTGCTCCTGCTTTGGAGCTTTCGCTTCCTGTTGTTTCGCGGGCTTTGCTGGT
>CAWAVH010000008.1:0-16218 GCA_963785395.1 uncultured Acidobacteriota bacterium
CGCGCGCGCCAATGAAGGAAAGCGACGACTGGAGAACTCCGCTGGCGCTGCTCACCGGCAAAGCGGATATCGAGAAATTGTGCAGCAAGATCGAAGTGGCGGCGGATGAGAAAGCGGCAACAGTGGGCAACGTGATATTGCGATGCGCGCCGCGCGGCGAATCTCAACAGACTCAATCAGATCAGAAAGTGCGGGAAACGCAACCGTTGACGCCAAACGATTCCGCGGAGATCCGCGAAATCTTGCTGGAAGTGAACCCTCGCGATGGATGGCTTGCGAGCGTGGTGATTCGGCAGACGGGCGGAGTGGAAATGGAGTACAGATTTGGGCAGTGGCAGGAGAATCTCGAGATACCCGAGGTGATGTTTCATTTTGCCGCGCCGAAAGGTGTGGCGATTGTCGACCAGAATGCCGTGATGGGACGTGAGTGACGCGTCCGTACCAGGTTTTGACCAAGTTTTAATGGCGTCGTGAAGATGAGGACCAGTAATGGCGGCTAGAAGGGTTTGGTATATGGGCATCAGTGAAACATGGCGGGGTACGGTGCAACTTTTGGATGGGGTAAACTAGTTCCGTGGCTGACTTTGTCTGCAAGGTAGCGGACGCATCCGGGCGGGTGTTTTCGCAGACCGAGGTAGCCGGCTCTCTGGACGAAGTGCGCCAGAAGCTGGCGGACCGCGGCCTGTATGTGTATTCCGTGCAGGCGCAGGGCGGGCTGCTCTCCGGAGCGCTGAGCCGCAAGCGAAGCCGAGCGGTTCGCGGCGAAGATTTCCTGGTATTCAATCAGCAGTTCAATACGCTGATCAAGGCGGGTTTGCCGATCTTGAAAGCGCTCGACTTGCTGAGCGAACGCGCTGCGGCCCCAAAACTAAGACCGCTTTTGATCGAGGTCCGTGACCGCGTAAGAGACGGCGCGATGCTTTCCGAATCTCTGGACCAGCAGGGAAGTTTCCCAAAGATTTATACGACGTCGGTACTGGCGGGCGAAAAGAGCGGCGATCTTTCTGGCGTGCTCGATCAATATATCGCGTACCAGCGAATCAGCACCGGGCTCAGAAAAAAACTGATCGCGACGATGATTTACCCCGTGATTCTGGTAATCGCCGCGATTTTGATCGTGAGCTACCTGGTGGCAGAGGTGATTCCGCAGTTTTCGAAATTGTATTCGGACATGGGAATCGTGCTGCCGCTGTCAACTCGAATCCTGGTCGCGGTAACCACGGAATACCGGTTCTACCTTGCGGGAACCATGCTAGCCATCGTGATTGCGGTCTTGGCTACTTATTTGTGGTCACGAACGGAGTCCGGCGGTTTGGCAACGGACAAGTTGATATTGAAAGTGCCGTATGTGGGCGACACGTGGATCAAGTTTCAAGTGGCGCAGGTAATGCGTACGCTTTCCACGTTGCTGACTGGAGGAACTCCTCTGGTGCAGGCGCTTGGGACGACGGCACAGGCGGCTCCGAGCCGGTTGGTGGCAGACGCGATCACCCGGGCGACGCAACTAGTGCGAGAAGGTCAGTCATTCCATTCGGCGATGTCGAGCACCGGAACGATGCCGGAATTGGCGCTGGAGATGGTGGAAGTTGGCGAGGCCAGCGGCGCGCTGCCTGCGATGTTAAACAGCGTGGCGGAATTCTACGAAGAGGACGTGAATAACCGGATCGCGAGAATGGTTTCGCTGATCGAGCCGGGGATTCTGATCTTCATGGCCATTATTGTGGCGTTCATATTGATTTCGCTTTATTTACCTATTTTCAGTTTTGGTTTGAATGCGCAGCCAGGAAGCTAAGAGATGAGCTTGACCGACAATCCTATTGCAACAATCGGCCCCGCGGAGGCAAGCGAACGGGAACGTTCGCAGAAGCTTGCGGAGCGTTATCGCTGCCCGTTTGTGGATTTGCGCGAGCAGCGAATTGATCCGGAAATTTTCCGCAGCATTCCCGCGGACCTGATGTTCCGGTTTAATTTTGTGCCGCTCGAAGCGCACGACAATATTTTGTCAGTGGCGGTGGCTGATCCTGCGCAGGTATTGCTCAGCGACGAACTGAATTTGCTGCTCGGCAAGAAGCTGGTGCTGAAAGTCGCCACGCCTTCGCAAATCAGCGACCTGCTGAAGCGCACTGAACAATCGCAGCGCGTGCTGGAACAAGCGACGGAAGCGTTCACGCTGCAAGTAGTGCCAGACGAAGCGGAGAGCGACGACACGATCTCCGCCGACAAGCTCGACGCGCGACACAGCGATCAGTCCCGTGGTGCGGCTGGTGGATACGATTATTTTCACGGCGCTCGAACGGCGAGCGAGCGACATCCACATCGAAGCGCGCGACATGGAAGTGGTCGTGAAATACCGAATTGACGGCGTGCTGCAATACGCCATGCCGCCAATCGCGAAGGATTGGCATTCCACGATTCTTTCCCGCATCAAGGTGATGAGCGATCTGGATATCGCCGAGCGGCGCGTTCCGCAGGATGGCCGCTTCCGCGTGCGCTACAAGAGCCGGTACGTGGATTTCCGCGTTTCGATCATGCCGTCGATTCACGGCGAAGACGCCGTGCTTGCGCGTACTCGACAAAGAAACGCTTTCCGAGAAATTTGCGAATTTGAGTCTGGACGTCGTGGGATTCGGTGCGGAAGATATCCGCAAAGTTCCGGCGCTACATTCGCGAGCCCTACGGCATGGTGCTGGTCACCGGACCGACGGGTTCGGGCAAAACGACCACGCTCTATGCCGCGATCAACGAAATCAAGACCGACGAAGACAAAATCATCACCATCGAAGATCCGGTCGAATATCAGGTTCGCGGAATCACGCAGATTCCGGTGAACGAGAAAAAGGGACTTACGTTTGCGCGCGGATTGCGATCAATTTTGCGTCACGACCCGGACAAAATCATGGTCGGCGAAATCCGCGACCAGGAAACCGCGCAGATCGCGATTCAATCGGCGCTCACGGGCCACCTGGTCTTCACCACTGTTCACGCCAACAACGTGACCGACGTGATCGGGCGCTTCATCAACATGGGCGTAGAGCCCTACAACTTTGTGTCGGCGCTCAACTGCATTCTGGCGCAGCGGCTGGTGCGTGTCGTTTGCGCGCACTGCAAGAAAATGGGACGCGCGACTCCTGAAGAATTGAAGGCTTCAGCGCTTGATCCCGCGGAATGGGCACAACATTCCAGTGGCGACAGGAGCGGGATGCCTGGAATGCGCCGGAAGCGGGTATCATGGACGCGCAGCCATCGCGGAGCTTCTGGATTTGACGGACCATATCCGGGAGATGATTATCAACCGGCGGCCCACGTCTGAAGTGAAGCGCGCGGCGCGCGAGAGTGGCATGTCTTTCTTGCGTGACGCAGGCCTGGCGAAAGTTCGTGAAGGCACCACGACGCTGAAGGAAATTAACAAGGTGACGTTCATTGAGTAGCGCGGACGGAATCCGGCAGGGAATCTACCGCAACAGTTTCGTGCGGCGGATCGCGAAAGTGCTCGACGCGATGCCGCATCCGATGGTGGCGTGCGAGATTTCCCCGACGCACGTTTCGGCGGCGCGCTGGAAGCGCGGCAGCCTGGAAAAATTCGCGGTGGAAGCCTTCCCGTTTGAGGCGCTGCGGCCTTCGGCGGTGGAATCGAATCTGGTGGACGCGGCCGCGGTGCGGACGACCGTTCAGCGGGTAATGGGGCAGATCGGCGCGAAAGATGAACTGGTGGCTTTGTTCGTGCCGGATGCTGTGATTCGTGTATTCGTGCTGCACTTCGAAGTATTTCCGCGAAGCTCAGTCGGAAGCAATTCCGATGCTGCGATGGCGGTTGAAAAAGAGCGTTCCGTTTGAGGCGGAAGAGACGCTGATTTCGTACATGCGGCAGGCTCCGCGCGACGACGGCGTGGATATCGTCACCGGGCTTGCGCGGCTGCGCATCGTAAAAGAGTATGAATCGCTGTTGGAATCGGCGGGATTGCAGCCGGGCGTGGTGATGAGTTCCACGCTTGCCGCGCTGCCGCTGCTGGACGATCGCGGCCCGACGATGCTGGCTCGAATTTCCGGCGCGATGCTGACCACGGCAATCGCGCGCGAAGGAATTCTGTGCGGCTATCGCTGCACGGAATTGCCGAGCAGTTTGGATACACTGGCGCCGCGGACGTTTGCTGGAAGAAATTTTCCCGGTGGCGGCTTATTACCAGGATGCGTGGAGCGAAGGACTGCAGGGAGTGCAGCTTGCCGGATTTGGAACTCGCACCGGAGAGTTTCAGGCGGCGATCAATGCGGAGCTGCAATGCCCGGTTTCTTCTCTGTTGCGAACTGCGGAAGCGGGCGGGAGAGTGCCTGCGGATTCCCAAGGACTGGCGCGAGAGGAATTGGATGCGTTGCTGGGATGGAGTTTGAACCGGGGAGCGTAGCGCTCTAAAGACATTCGATGAAGATAAGATTAAATCTATCGACAGAACCGGCAACAAGCAGCCGCCGATTTGCTTTCGGAGCGGCGGTGATTGGCGGCGCAGCGGTGCTGGCGCTGGTGTTGCTCGCGTCGCGCGCGTATTTCGTGAGCCGCGAAGCGCGGCAGCAGAAGCAGGAACTTTCGCGAGTTGCAGGGTGAGATTGACCGGCTTAACGATCAGCGGTCGCAGTTGCAGGCATTTTTCATGCAGCCCGATGTAGTGAAGCTGCGAGACCGTTCCACATATTTGAATACGCTGATCGACGAGCGCAGTTTTCCGTGGACGCGAATTTTTATGGATCTGGAAAATGTTTTGCCCGAGGGCGTGCGCGTGACGCAGATCGCGCCGAAGCTGGTGGGCGGGCACATCGAGCTGAAGCTGCTGGCGGGAGCGGTGAGCGACGACGCCAAGCTGAAATTTTTGAGGACGCTGGAATCTTCGCGGTCGTTTTCGCATATCGAGCTGATGTCTGAGACCAAGCCGCAGAAACAAATCGATCAGGACAAGGTCTATCTGGAATTGGTCGCCTGGTACGCGGTGAGCTGACGATGGCACAGTCACGCAAAATCGGCAAAACGGTAATCGTCCTGATCATCGGGCTGATTCTTGCGTCCGATGCGGTGCTTGCGGTGGTGAATTGGCGGTTGTCGCTTTCACCGGCGTCGTCGATGGAAGATCAGATTCGCGCGCTGCGGCGTGAGCGGGATCTGTTATCGCTCGATCGCAAGAACGGCGACACAATCCGCCACGATCTGCCCGCAGTGCAGAAGGAATGCGACGATTTCTTCCAGCAGCAATTGCGGCCGACCGAGGGCGGATACTCCGCGATTTCGTCTGACTTGGGAGCGATCGCCAAAGAATCCGGATTGCTGGTGGAATCGACGCGGTTCCGGCAAAAGGCCGTGGAAAAACACGGCGTCGACGAAATTACGATTGGTATGACGATGGAAGGCGCGTATCCGGCGCTGGTGAGTTTTATTAACTCCCTGGAGCGATCGAATAATTTTTACGTGCTCGACAGCTTGACGCTCGATTCGACGGCCGGCGGAACATTGCGGTTGAGCCTCGAATTGCGGACGTACTTCCGATCATGACGCCGCAACGACGCAAAGAAGTGGCGGCCGGTGCCCTGGTGCTGCTGGCAATATTCTCCGTGTATTACTTTGAGTTTATGCCGAGCGCGCAAAGCTCGAGCGGATACCGTGCGGACGGAAGTCAAATTCACGCCGATTGCGGTGGATAACCCATCGTTGCGTTTGGACAAATTGAAGAAAATACATTCGGTGGAGTATGCAGGGCGGCATCGGAATATTTTTTCGGAGACGCCACCGCCGCCGTTGGTAGATCCGAACAGTAGCTACGCACAGACCTTTCGTGGGCCCGCACGTACCCGAGGCTCCGCCGGCGCTTACGGTCGATTTAAAGTTCTACGGATATGTGGCTGACCGCGCATCTGGCTCAAAGCGCGCGTTCTTTACGAACGGTGAGGATGTGTACATCGCATCGGAAGGCGACACGCTGGAGAACAGGTTCCGCTTGCTGCACATCGGAAACGATTCGGTGGAAATGGAAGAGCTTTCCTCGGGGCGCCGCGCGGTGGTGATGATCGAGGCGGAGCAGCCAACGCAATGAAGCGCGATCAAAGCGCAACTATGTGAAGGGCAACGCGGCTACGCGCTGATGATGGTGATGTTTTTGGCGGCGCTGATGGTGCTGGGCGCAATGACGGCGGAATTGAGCGTGGCGACGCAGGGACGCCGCGAAAAAGAAAAAGAATTGATCTGGCGCGGCGAGCAATACGATCGCGCGATCCGGCTGTATTACAAGAAAAAGGGCAGGTTCCCAACTTCGCTGGACGATCTGACGAAGGACGAGCCCGGGCTACCGCACTTTATTCGCAAAGCATACAAAGATCCGATGAACAAAGAGGACGGAAGCTGGCGGCTGATTTACGTCGCGGCAAATGGCCAGTTGATCGGCAGCGTGATGAATACCACGCTGCAAGGCATGGCCGCGGGAATGCCGGGAACCACGAATTTATTTGGACAGAGTGGTGCTACTGGAGCGACAGGAAGTACCGCTTCAACGGGACCAACATTCGGAGGCGGTTTTTCGCTGGGCTCGACCGGGAAGCACTGGCGCAACGGGATCAACAGGTAGCACCGCGCCACCGACTTCAAATTCCGCGGGGCCAATTGACTCGAATAACCCGATGATGGGTGGAAATATTATTGGCGTGGCGAGTAAAGTGAAGCGCGATTCGCTGATGGTCTACAACAAGGGCACCACGTATTACGAGTGGGAATTTATCTGGAATCCGATGCAGGGAAATGTGGTGGCGCCGATTGGAACGCAGCCTGTGGGTACTCAGCCGGGTGGCGCGAATCCGTCTTCACCGGGGTCTGGTATCGAGCACGCCACCGCCTTCGTCGCCGATCGTTCATTAAACGGCTCGCGGTAACGCCGAGAGTCGTCTTCAGACAAAAGAAGAAATTGATAGAAATTTCGCAATTCACGACTCCCATTTTCCAATGAACGTTATTGATTTATGGATGCGCTGGACATGCCATGCGGGCTTTCGCTGCGGCAACTTCGCTGATTTTTTCGGCGCGGGCTTCGTAATTTTGCGGACGTAATTGCGGGTCTCGCGATACGGTGGCACGCCGTGATATTGCACCACGCGGTCGGGTCCCGCATTGTAGGCGGCGAGCGCAAGCTCCACATTGCCTGAAAATTTGTCGAGCATTTGGCGCAAGTAGTGCGCGCCGGCCTCGATGCTTTGTGCAGGGTCAAATGGATTGCGCAGCGTCATGCGCGATGCAGTTGACGGAATGATCTGCATCAACCCCTGCGCGTTTTTCGTGGAGATCGCGCGCGGATTAAAATTGGATTCGGCTTGCACAACGCGCGCCAGCAGTTGTGGATCGAGCCCGTATTTTTTCGCCGCAGCGCTGATGAATTGCGCGTACGGAACGGTAAGCTCCACCTCGGTGACAGGAACGATCGCTCTCGCGAAAATTTCTTCCGGCTCGTAGCGGACAATGGTGTCAGCGGGTACGTCTACCGTGCCGCCATCCACGTGCAGCCGCACATTGAGGCCGGCCTGTTCGTAGCCACTGATGTGTAAGCGTACGCCGGTGTTGAGGACGGCGTAATCGGCATGAGCGGCAGGCGCGAAAACTACGCAAATTGATGCGACGAGCGCCGCGGCGAAAGGGGCAGCGCGCACCCGCGTGAGCTTGCGTACGCGTTGCAAAAATTCTCGCAACATGGCGCTATGCAGCATCACCCGGCATTCCCCAGCGCATACGCATCGATCGCCGCTGCGACGCCGCCTTCGTCATTGCTAAGCGTGCTGCGCCATCCGATATTTTTCAGTTCGTCTACACAATTCGCCATCACCACGGGAAGCCCCGCAAATTCCAGCATTTCGCGATCGTTGTGGTTATCGCCAATGGCCATGGTTTCTTCGCGCGAGTAATTGCGATACGCCGTCCATTCCGCCAGCGCCGCTCCCTTGGAGACGCGCGGATGCGCCACATCGACCATCGCAAAATTGCGCGCTGGATATTCCGTGACTGCCAGCGAAAAATTCGCGCACTCCGGAAGCTGGCGCAGAATTCTGTGCGTTTCGTGAATTTCCGCGACCGGGCCGGTGTACATCACGCCGATGGGATCCTCCGTCAAGCAGCTTTCCAGCGGATTCAATTCTCCCAGATATTCGCGATTTCGCTCGTAGTACCCCTTGCGAATGGGGTCATTCCAATCGATGCGTTCGTATATCACCTGGTTATCGCGGGGGCGGTCAAAGATTACCGCGGTGCCATCGCGATATTGGCGCGTGGCGCTCAAAACCGCGCGCGCTGTATCGGCGGAAAGAAGATGCCGCACACGCGTCACGCCATCACTCGTTTTCACCAGCGCGCCATTGTTGACAATCATCGTCAGCGGAGAGCCCAACTGCTCCGCGATCGGGCGCGCAAAATCAAAACGCCTGCCGGTGACCAGCGCGACTTCGATTCCGGCGCCACCGCGTCCGCAATCGCGCGGCGATTCGCTTCGGGAATCGTAAATTTGCTGTCGAGCAGGGTGCCGTCAATATCAATCGCGATGAGGCGAATCGGCATGTTTCCATTGTAACGTGGCGCCGGCAGCGGCGGCGAAGAAGCCCGCTGGATCGCTGCGAAATGAACACGGCACGTCCTGCTAATCGTCCAACCGCAAACAAGCGCACGGAACCGCCCCTGTATGGCTATGCTAAAATTGCGGCTCATGGCTCTTCACGAACTTTCCACGCTCACGCATCTCGAATGCTCGCAGTGCGGCAAAAAGCTCGATCACAATATTTTGCAGAATTTGTGCCCCGATTGCGGCAAGCCGCTGCTCGCGCGCTATGACCTGAAGAAGGCGTCAGCCACGTTGAATCGCGCCGCGCTGGCGAATCGCCCGCGCAGCATGTGGCGTTACGCGGAAGTACTGCCGCCGGACGAGCCGGTGACGCTTGGCGAGGGCATGACGCCGGTGCTCGAGGCGAATCGCCTCGGCAAATCGATCGGCCTCAACCATCTGTTCATCAAAGACGAAGGCTTGAATCCCACCGGCTCCTTCAAGGCTCGCGGATTATCCGCCGCGGTGACGCGCGCTCGCGCGCTCGGCGCGAAAGCTCTGGCAACTCCCACCGCAGGAAATGCGGGCGGCGCGCTCGCCGCGTACGCCGCGAAAGCGGGAATTCCCGCGGTGATCGTAATGCCGGCCGACACGCCGCATGCCAACGTCCAGGAATGCATGGCCTTCGGCGCCGATGTGCGAAAACTTGATGGACTGATTTCCGATTGCGGCAAATACGTCGGCGAGCACAAAGAAAAAGAGAAGTGGTTTGAAGTAACCACGCTCAAAGAGCCGTATCGCATCGAAGGCAAGAAAACGATGGGATACGAATTGTGGGAGCAGTTCGACGGCAAACTGCCCGACGTAATTATTTATCCCACCGGCGGCGGCGTCGGGCTTGATCGGCATGTGCAAAGCGTTCGACGAAATGCAGCAGATGGGTTGGATCGGCGCCGAGCGGCCTCGCATGGTTTCAGCGTGCAGGCTCTGGATGCGCGCCGATCGTCGCTGCATTTGAAAAAGGCATGGCGCCAGCTCTGAATTTTTGGCAGAATGCCGCGACGCTCGCGTCGGGCTTCGCGTGCCGAAAGCGATCGGCGATTTCATAATTCTCGCGAGACATTTACGCGACGCACGGCACCGCGCTCGCTGCCACCGACGAAGAAATGTTCGCCGCCGGCAGGGAACTCGCGGCCAGCGAAGGAATTTTCGCCGCGCCTGAAGGAGCAGCCACGGTAGTAGCCGCGCAAAAACTCGCGCAGCAGCGGCTGGATCAAGCCCGACGAAACCGTCGTCCTCTTCAACACCGGCACCGGCTACAAATACAGCGAAGCGTGGGAGCAGCCTTGCACCTGAACGGCACGAAGCCTGCAACTCAAAGATCGCGGCCAGCAGCGGCTAATTCCAAATGAGCGAGACCGAGCGCCTCTACTATCACGATTCCTTTCTTCGCGAATTTGACGCGCAAGTACTTTGCTGCGAGGCCGCAGGCGATCGCTGGCAGGTAATGCTCGATCGCACCGCGTTTTATCCCACGTTCCGGCGGCCAGCCGTACGACACCGGCAAACTTGGAGACGCGAATGTCGTCGAAGTGATCGATCGCGAAGCCGATCACGCCGTCCTCCACATCACCGATCGCGCCGTGGCTCTCGGCACAATTCACGGCAGCATCGATTGGGACCGCCGCTTCGATCACATCCAGCAGCACACCGGCCAGCATTTGCTTTCCGCCGCTTTCATCGAGCTCTTCGAAATGCAGACCGTCTCATTCCATCTCGGCCGCGAAATTTCGACAATCGATTTAGCCGCGAGCGCAATCACTCGCCGCACAGTTGGAAGCCGCCGAGCGCCGCACCAATGAAATTATTTTCGCCGATCGCGCAATTAAAATTCTCTACGGCACCGCCGAAGAACTCGCCGCAGCCGGCATTCGCAAACAAGTGGAACGCGCAGGAATCCTCCGCGCCATCGAAGTCGAAGGCTTCGATCGCCAGCCCTGCGGAGGCACGCACGCGTCCCGCACCGGCCAGGTGGGAACGATCCTTCTCCGCAAATGCGAAAAGTTGAAAGGGAATTGGCGCGTCGAATTCGTTTGCGGGGGCCGCACCGTTCGCGCCGCGCGTTCAGACGCCACCGCGCTTAGCGAAGTCGCGCGCTTGCTCAGTTGCGGCGCCGCGGAAGTTCCAGACATGGTCGCCCGCGCGCTGGAAGAACGGCAGGCAACCTATCGTGCGCGCCAGCGTCTTACCGAACAGCTTGCTCAAGTGCAGGCGCTGATGTTGCTCGCTACAGATGCAAGGTCTGAGCGCGGCGGCGTTCGCACCGTTTGCAAAGTATTGGAAGGGCAGGATGCGAACTATGCGCGGATTCTCGCGTCTAACATGGTGCTTGAGCCAAACGTGCGCGCCCTGCTCGCCACGCAAGAAGGCAACGTGATTTTCGCGCAGAGCAAGGGCTCGATGCGGATATGGGAAGCCTATTGAAAGAATGTTTGGCGCTCGCGGGCGGCAAGGGCGGCGGCGCGAAAGATTTCGCGCAGGGCAGCGTGCCAAAAGGCGCGGATCCGGCAAAAGTATTGGACGAAGCGCAGAAGCGCTTGCAGCAAATAGCCGCATGAAACGGAATCGATTCAGAGCCGCGAATTTATTTTTCGGAGCAAACTAAGTGATACGAGCCAAGAGCGCAATTATCTCCATCGCGATCACCGCTGTTTTTGCCATAGGCGTACTCGCACAGCAGACTCCCACGATCGATCAAATCCTCACGCACTACGTAACAGCTCTCGGTGGCCGCGATGCCATATTGAAAATCACAAGCCGCCACGTGATCGGCACGGTCGAATTGGAGGGCCTCGCGGATAAGGCCGCTGCGGAATCTTTTGCAAAGGCGCCCAACAAATATGTCGCCACAGTTACATTTCAGGGCATCGGAGCAAACCGCCGCGGCTTCGACGGCTCTCATGGCTGGGCCAGCGATCCGCAGCATGGCATCGTTGATTTGGCGGGCGAGGATTTGAGCAGCTTTGGCCGTTCGGCCGACATGTTTCAGGCGCTGGACGTTCAGAAGAACTATCCGAAACTCACGTTCAAGGGCACCGAAGATGTGAATGGCAAGCCCGCCTACATAATCCTCGGCGAACCGTCGGATGGCGGCAGCCGCCAAATGGATTTCGATGTCGCCTCAGGCTTACTGGTACGCACCATCGACAACACCGGCCAGGGCGGCGCGGGCGTAATCACCACCACCGAAATTCAGGATTACCGGGAATTGAGCGGCGTGCAGTATCCGTACGTGCTGGTGGAGCATCTGCTCTCACCCGATGGCACCACCACCGTCCTCACGATTCGGCTCACCGATGTGAAATGCAATGTCCCAGTCGACGATTCAGTCTTCACGAAGCCAACTCAATAGTCCGCTGCGAAAATATTAGCAATCGAATTTGAATGATTCGGAAATTTTGGTGGACGACGGGGG
Organism: uncultured Acidobacteriota bacterium; assembly: GCA_963785395.1. Taxonomy (GTDB): domain Bacteria; phylum Acidobacteriota; class Terriglobia; order Acidiferrales; family UBA7541; genus DASTCZ01. The sequence continues at coordinate 12,022 of CAWAVH010000008.1, forward strand.
GCTCGAACCCCCGACCTCCTCGTTGCGAACGAGGCGCTCTCCCAACTGAGCTAGTCGCCCACGGACACAGATTTTACCAGACGACGCACGCCCATTCCAGAAACGCGCAACCGTATGTGTTCACTCTGCGCTAAATCGTATTTCTAATGCGAAGGATCGTGACCCGACGTGCGCTCCGCCACGATGCGGCGCGCGTTATCGTACAACGCCCTGGCTTGCGGAATTTGCTCCGCTGCCTTTGCGATTTCCGGATCGGCTTCCATCTCCACGCGGTAGCCTTCCTGCTGTCCGTACAGAGCCGTAAAAATTTCGCGTTTGATGTGCAGTTTGATCCAGTCCGAATTGTCCGCGATATCCTGCTCCGTGTATTTGAAATCCTTCGAGTTCAAAAACTCGCGGAACATTTTCATGACATTGTCGTCGACGGTGAAAGATTTTCGTCACGTTTGGTTTGGTGCCCAGGAAATAAGTCGTGAAATCACCGACGCCCAGATCACTGAAATAGAAAACATTTCGCCCGCGCAGCGATTGCTCAAAAGGGGTGAATTTCGGCTGGTTGTATTCCACGTCAGGAGTAATTCCGCCGCCGCCGAACACTTGCCGCCCGCTATCCGTCAGCTTCACTTCCGTTTGCTTCACGGAAGTGTTGTGGTTGTACTGATACTCGAATAGAGACACAGCCTTGTAGTCGCGCTGGATCAGTCTTCCACTCGGAGTGAAATAGTGCGCGGTAGTCAGAGCAAGTCCGGTTCCCTCGCTCATCGCCGTCACCGTCTGTACCAATCCCTTGCCAAACGTCCGCTCGCCCATAATCAATCCGCGATCGTGATCTTGGATCGCGCCGCTTACGATTTCAGACGCCGACGCCGTATCGCCATTCACCAGCACCACGATCGGTACGCGAATCCCTTGATTACCATGCGTCGCATAGTATGGCCGCGCAGAAGAGACGCGCCCGCGTTGCGTTACGATCAGCTGCCCGCGGTCGAGGATGTCGTCTGCGATTCCAATCGCCGCGTTCAACAAACCGCCGCCATTTTCGCGCAGATCGATAATCAGTCCGTCCAGATTTCCACTGGCGCTGAGCTTCCGCAAATCGTCAGTGAAATCTTCCGCCGTGTCTTCGCCTTGAAAGCTCTGCATGCGAATAAATCCCACACCCGGCTTGGCCCACACCGGAGCGTCCACGTCATGCTTGGGAATTTCGTCGCGCGTCACCGTAAAATCCAGCGGATCGGCAGTGCCAACTCGATCCATCGAAATTTTTACAGTGGTGCCGCGCGGCCCCTTCAACAGGTCCGCAATTTCCGCCGTATTCATCCCCGTAACGGGCTTGCCTTCCACTTTATCGATCACGTCACCCGGACGAATGCCCGCGCGGTAAGCAGGCGAGCCTTCGAATGGAACCACAACCTCGACACAGTGGCTGGGTGGACCTAGAACAGCCGCGCTGAGCAGCTTTCAACACCACCCCCTACGCAGCGGTGTCCTGATCGTCAGTGGAGACTCTGGCGTAGCCGATCTGCATTGCACAAATGTATCGCCAATCGAACCACTAATGCAATACCTTTTTGCAACGCAAGAATCCCGGAAAATCGGCCAGTGGCCGGCTTGATGCAGAAACATTCGTTTGTGCGACTCCCGATGGTGGGTGCCCCAGTTAGTAACCAGGTCAGCGCATAATAATTACTGGAGCGTGCTCCATGCGCTTTGTAAGATTGATTCTCATCCTTGCAGTCATCCCGTTCGGCTGGGCTCAAACGATTACCATTGTGCAACCCGAGGCTGCGGGCGTTGAGCTGATCGGCTCGCAGTCGCCGGAATTCCAGACCTGTCTTCACGCCGCACTCTCGCCTGACGTCGTGAAACAGTTCAGCGCCTGGCTACCCTACACCGTCGTGCTGCGGAATAATTCGCCGCAGCCTCCGGTGGCGTACCACATCAAATGGGCGCTTGATCCTCCTCGGATGGGGAGGATGGGGAAGCGGTGAAGTTTCCGGCACCGAACCGGACGGATACCTGAACCCGGAAAGGCTGCTGTCTTCATGCTGGGTTTCAACGTGGATCTGAGCCAGGAAGGACAAGGCGTATCGCTGATGGTGGGGAGGGATACCGATGCATCGAGGAATTTCACGACGAGCGATTCTGGCCGCCGGCACAGCATTGCTGTCCGCCACCCAGGCTGAACCGCAGACGCAACGGACGCTGAAGGTGACGATTTTCTCTAAGCATCTTCAGTTTTTGCAGGGGGGAGAACTGGCCAAATTCGCCGCGGATATCGGCTTCGATGGCGTAGACATTACGGTGCGCAAGGGAGGGCATATCGAACCGGCTCGCGTCGGGCAGGAACTGCCTCTCCTGGTGGATCTCATTCGCCGGCACGGCCTCGAAGTCCCCATGGTTACGACAGAAATAGTCGATGCGGAAACACCCTTCGCGGAGGACATTTTGAAGACCATGTCGCAGCTGGGGATTCGGAATTATCGCTGGATAGGCTTCCGGTACGCCGCGAACAGGCCGTACGCGATGCAGCTCGACGCGATGAAGGTTCGAATTGCCAAACTCGCGGCACTGAATGCGCGCTACCAGGCCTGCTCCATGTATCATACGGAGTCTGGCGTGGGGCAGGTGGGCGCATCCATATGGACCATCTACATGCTGCTGAAGGATTTCGACCCCAACCAGGTAGGGGTGAACTATGATGTGGGCCACGCGACGATCGAAGGGGGCTTGGGAGGCTGGATCAATAGCTTCGAAATCATTCGCCCCTACTTGCGCGGCATTGTGGTGAAGGATTTCGTCTGGCGCAAAAACTCCCAAGGCGATTGGCGGCCCCAATGGCTACCGCTCGGCGAAGGCATGGTCCGGCTCCCGGAGTTTTTCGCGATGGTTGCGGATACCGATTTTCCGGGGCCAGTGCAACTGCACTTTGAGTATCTGCCGGGCAACGGCAAGAAGATAATCCCGATCAGCCGCGAAGAAGTCTTTAGCGACATGAAGCGTGATCTGGGGAGACTTCGCGCCTATCTCGTTAAGGCCGGATTATGAATGCGAGTCGGCTGGGGATGTAAGATGGACGCGAAAGCGAACAGTTTCGAGGTGTAGCGAATATAAATAGGGCCGCCATTGGTCCTTTCTTAGCCAGACATAAAGGAGGTTATCGGAGATCATCAGTACCGAGAGCCGCGCCGCGGAGTGAAACCCAGCTTTTCAGTCTCGAATGTTTGCGAATGCCGAAAACACGACCGGAAGGCGGCAGTGGCGAGCATTTTCTGCCAGTAGGGTAAAAAAACCGGCCAAATCTGCTGACGCGAAAGCTGAGCGTAAGCGACCTAGACGCTTACTGCAAAAGATGAAAAAAAGATTGTCGCTTCTTTTAGGAAGCCATACCAAGCTCCACAAAAAGGTCGCGCATACCGGCACGGATGCTTTCGTAGTGCCGGTCAATAGGCATCGGATTGGGTTGGCATTGGGGCTCTGGCTGGCCGCTGGCGGCGAGTAATGGCCTGATGATCTTCTCACGCAAGACCAGAAGAGCGGTCAGCGATCGGAGGCCCGTCAGAGGAGCCTCGTACCGGCGTGATTTCTCGATCTTGCGCACCATACCCTTGGCCCGAAATTTCTTGATGTCATAAGCGGCGCGCCGCGGCCCATATTCCGATTCGGGCAGTCCGCTCATCGAGTGGACCTGCCGGGCCAACTCGGTAGCCGTGAAGCCCGCCGGCGAAGCCGATAATGCCAGCACTGCTTCGACCACCCGGCGCATTCTGAGCTTGTTGAGGTCGATACCGCCTACCTTGGTCTGACCGATCTTTGCGGGCCGCGGCAGTTGCTCCAGCGTCTCGTCGCTCACGAAGCACGCGTTGAGACAACTGAGGGCATCCACAAATCGTTCCAGGATGCCCCTGAAGCGAGCAATGATCTCGGGAAAGCAGGGCAACGACCGGCCCCAACGGTAGGCTTTGGTGTTGTGCACAATGACCTCGATACGGAGCACGCGCTCGCCTTTGCTATAGATCTTCAGGGTCATCTTTCCGTAATGGACCTTGAAGACCGTGACGTTATAGGCAGGCTTCTCGACCACGACTCCCCATCGAGTGGGATTCTTTTTTCGCGTTTCAAAATGCGGCCGTGCTTATCGCCGAAGATCGTTTTGACACGGTCCAAATTCAAGGGTCCGCGCGAACGGTCGATCAG
>CAWAVH010000009.1:0-40662 GCA_963785395.1 uncultured Acidobacteriota bacterium
GTACTGTAGTATCTCGTTCAGTTCCGTGTTAGCGGTGGATGGGAAGCTGTCTGCTGCAAGCCGTGAGGTGGTCGTGCGGTGAAGATTGTGAATGCACGCGGATTTGCCGATGATGATTGGAGACAGGCGAAGCGGTTTGTTTGGTGACGCGCCTGCGGCGCTCCGGCCCGCCATAGCCTTCGCGCTCGCGAAGGCTATGGCGGGTGTAGGTCAAAGGCAGAGGTCAGAGGCGAGGGGGATGTCCCCGAGCGATTGCGTCGGCACGCAGAAGTTGCGCTTCGGAGATCCTCGACCGATGCCTCTCGGGATGATGGCGAAAGGCGAAGCCATCACGAGTAGGCTTTGTTCGGTGGCGCGACGGGACAAACTCTTTTCATCGGCGACTGCTCAACGTAAATATGAACATGTGAATTGCGATTGTTTTGCGTGGATTATGGCGGTAGGATTTCGATAGTCCCGTCTACCGGTGCCCGTCGCTCGAGGTACCCTATGCGTCCTGAAAATTTCCGGCGTTCGATTCGACTCAACATTTGCCAAGGTGGATTTGTCGCGCTGATTTTAATCGGGGCAGTCATTCCCGCAGCTGTAGCAGCGAGCGCTGGCGCGGAAGATACTGGTGTTCTGTTCGGAACGATCAAAGACGCAAATGGGAACCCGTGGCCCAATATCACCATTGAGGTTGAGCTGTCGGCAGACAATTCGCAGATTTCCGCCAACACGGATGCGACAGGCAAGTACACCATCACAGAAATTCCCGCAGGAACTCACACTGTTAATCTCAGGCGAGTGGGTGAATTGATCTTCGAATCGAGAGCGAAAATAGCGGCCGGCAAAAGAACTCTTGCGGACGTAAGTTTCGCAGATCCTCTGGTCGCAGAGATCAGTTCGAGAATCAAAAAAGACAACGTCGACGCCAACAGAATAGACAGCCTTACCGCGCATTTCATGGCGGGCTATCAGGCGCTTGCATCTGCTGAGGATCTATACACTCAGATGATTCAAGCAAAGGAACCTGATGACAAAGCTGCTCTGAACGGGAAAATCCAGCCTTATTCCGAGCAAGCTGTAATTGAATTTCAGCAAGCTTTATCGCTGACTGCTGAAAAAGATATCAATCAGGCGACCATTCTGAAAAAGATCGCGCTTTCGTATGAACTCGCTGGAAAACTGGCAGACGCGGCGAAAAATTACCAACAGGCCATGGATCTCAAACCCGAGGCTTCGATCTACAACAACCTAGGAAACCTCTACGCGAAGTTGGACAGAATGGCTGATGCCAAGATTTGCTACGAGAAGAGCGCCAAACTCGATCCTGCAAAATCCGCACTTGCGTATCGAAATTTCGGAATCGTACTTTTTAACGTAAACAGATTGAAAGATGCTGCCGAAGCGTTCAGGAACTCCACAAATGCTGACCCAGAGAATGCTCAGGCGTGGTATCTGCTTGGTGCGTCGCTGGTGGGTTCCATGGCTTATGTGAAGGATGGCAACAAATTTTCTCCGGTGCTGGACCCGGATACGTTTATCGCCTATCGGAAGTGCATAGAGCTCGATCCGGATGGTACCTGGGGCGCGCAAGCGCAGGAAGGGCTGGAACAGCTTGTTGCCATGGGATTTGGGATCGATACCAAGCTCCAGAACAAGAAGAAGAATTAGAAAATACAGACTGACTGAGTGGTGCGCTTTTTCGCACCTTGGGGCGATCGACCCCAGGTAGCAAAGAATTCACGAGTGCCGCGCCACAGGGCAACCAGATTTTCTTTTTGATGGTGATGATTCGAGATGAAGAGAGCCACAGTTAGGATGTCGAGCCTCTGGCTTCCCGAAGGTATTTGCAAGAGAGCTTACCCAGCATTTCCACGCTGAGGCGCACGTTTGGTGACGCACCTGCGGCGCTCCGACAAAAACATTATTCAGATTGCTGGCGAGGTTCGGCACAGAAATTTTATTTTGGCGGAGTGGTGGGTTTGATTGGGAGATGGTCGGCATCGATTACTTCCAGGGTTTTGGAGAGGTAGTTGGCGAGGAAGATGGTTTTGCCGTCTGGAGAGACGCCGAATTCGCGGGGGAAAGCTCCGGATTCGATGGTGCCGATTAGGGCGGAGACTCCATTCGCGGCTTGCTTGGGATCGATGACATTAAACACTTGAGGCGAGTTGGAGTCGGCGGCGAAGCGATTTGAGTTTGTGGCGAGGACGTATTTGCCGTCGTGGGTGATGGTGAGGCCGACGGGTGCGGGGCCGACTGGAATGAAGGCGGTCCGAGCATGATCAGGATCGGTGAGAAGTTTTGCGGTGTCGTAGCTCGCGACGGAATTATTGTTTCGAACCGTGATCCACACTGATGCGCCATCGGGAGTGATGCTCATGCGCACGGGGCTGCAGCCGGCGGGGATGCGGGCGCGCACGGAATTTGCGGGATCCGTTTTTGCCTTATCGACATCGACCACGACGATGGCGCCTTCGGGCCATTCGATTTTAGCGGTGGAGGGATCTTGTCCTTCGGGCTTGCACTTCGCAGGCCAGTTCCAATTTTTTTGCGCGACCTCGGCGGTGGTATAGAGAAGTTTTTGGTCTGGGGAAAATGTGAGCGCGATAGGCGCGTTGCCGGTGGGAATTTTTCCGACGATGGATTTTTCGGTGAAGCCGTTGGCTCTCGCTTTTTCGAGATCGATCACGGTGATGCTGGATGCGTCTTCATCACTGACGAAAAGAAATTTGTCGTCGCGAGTTACGTTGGCGTAGACGCTTGCGGCTTCCGGCTGATCGGCGAAGTAACCCAAAATTGGATCGGCGGTTCCTGAAATTAATTTCTGCGCGTCGAGAAATACCACCACGTCGCCATCGGTGGCGATCAAAAGTTTGCCGTCGTGAGTGATGGTCATTCCAGTGGGCCCGCTTTCGACCGTTACGACGCGCTGAAGCTGAATATCTCCATTGCCATTGCGTTTGAGCACAGCGACGCCATTTATTTCGCGTGGATTCGAGCTGCTGAGGGCGATGAAAAGCCAGCATCCGTCCGGGGAAGAAATTGTGCTGAAGGGCTGGCCGGGAAGTTTTACGTAGCGAACGGGTTCGCTGGCTAGGGAATTGCAATCGGCGGCTTTTGACTGCGGCGCGGCGCTGAGCGCGAGCACGACAAGAAATGCGAGTTTCGTGATTGTTGGCGGTTTGCGCATGGCTGCCCCTGGGGCGCGGCAATGATATCGCATTGGATTGAGAGCGAGTTACAGGTCTCAGAGTAAGACGCCGCTTAGACGGTTTTGTTACCAGCCGTCTCCGCATGCGGGAGAGGAATGCCGATCAAGTATGAGATTGGCATTTTCCCGGTTGCGCCGCGGAACTCGCCGATATCCCAGTGATAATCGTTGACGCCGAGTTTTTCGACCAGTGCGCGCAGTTCCTGTGGGCGATAGGTGCGAAGGCACGACACGATTCCATCGAATAGCAGGACGAAGGGGAGTACGGGAATTAGGAACGTCCAGAATAAGCGAGACCAGCGAAACGGACGGATGAACGGAGTGCAAACGAAGAGCAGAAGAATCCAGGGGAACATGAGTGCGACCATCGGCACGGAGCATTTGGTGATTTCGAAGATTCCGATGCCTTGTTTGGCGTCCACTGCATTTTGCAAAATTGCGCAAGATTCGTCTGGCGCGAAGTGATGGAAGGAAGTGAACAGCGTGCGAAAACCGTTTAAGTCCTGAGGAACTTTTTTTGCGTCAACAGAGCCAGAATAAAAAGAGACGCGATTTGCGGAGCTTGTCGCTACATTCTGGAATGCAGTGAGGTTTGGATATTTGTCTGTGAGCACGATTTCAATTGAGTTCTGAGAGTCTTGTTGCAAGCGTTGCGATAGATCGAGCCACGGTCCTCCTGCGCCTGAACACAAATCAACAATCGAGCTGCTGTGAGCAGAGTTGAGCGCGTGTTGTAGAAGCGGAACGATGGGCGAATAGCCCTTTAGCAGATTCAATCCAAATTGGAGTGCGTCTGTAACTTCATCTCGAAGAGTTGAAGGGAACCAGGGCTGGTCGTGGATTTCAAGGAACTGAATTCTGCGCATCGTGAGATTAGCCGCCAAGCAGTATAAGAGAATTCAGATGCTGCCGATTCAAATGGGAAATGGATTCCGAACGAAATTTTCACAGATGGCTCGTTGTTGAGTTTTACAGCGTGAGGAACATTCCGATGGCTGCGGCGGTCATGATCGCGAAGGTGGCCCAGCCGAGATATTTGAGGAGCGGGGGGCTTACGCGCTTGCCCATGATTTTGTGGCTGCTGGTGAGAAGAATTACGAGGAGGATGAGGGGCGGAGCGAGGAGTCCATTGATCACTGCTGACCAGAAAAGCATTTTTACCGCGTTGAAACCGGCAAAATTCATGGCGAGGCCGATCGCCATGGCGATGCCCATCACAGCGTAAAACTTTTTGGCATCGCGGGGCTTGTCTGCCATTGAGCCGCGCCAGGATTTTGCTTCGGCGATTGCGTAGGCAGACGAGCCGACTAGAACGGAGACGCCCAACATTCCGGTGCCGATGAGGCCGAGGGTGAAGAGCAGATAGGCGAAATTTCCGGCGAGTGGACGAAGAGCTTCGGCGGCCTGGCGCGCTGTGGTGATGTCGGTTTTACCGTGGGCGTGCAGAGTGGCGGCGGCCGTGAGGATGATGAAGTACATGATGAGGTTCGAGAAAAACATACCGGTGATGGTATCGGCGCGCGCGTCGTTTAGTTCCTTTTTCGTGGCGCCTTTGCGCGTTGTGTGAGTAGGGCTGTGCTCGGCTTCTTCTTCGACTTCTTCGGCGGCTTGCCAGAAGAAGAGGTAGGGAGAAATTGTGGTGCCGAGAATGGCGACGAGGACTGCTAGAAATCCGCGAGACAATTCGATGTGCGGGATTAACGTGGCTACGAACGCCTGATGCCAATCGACGTGCGCGAAAAATGCGGTGAGAACGTAGGCGAACAGCACGAGAGTCAACCATTTGAAAATTCGCGCGGTGGTTTTGTAGGAGGCCCAGAAGAGCATCGCGGTAATTAGTGCTGAGTAGAGCGGAAGCCAAAGCAGCGGGCGAATTCCGGTGATGAGTTGGGTGGCTTCGGCCATACCGCCGAGGTCAGCGCCGATGTTGATTACGTTGGCGACGACGAGGATGGAGCAGGCGCTCCACAGCACCCAGCGGGGATAGTGAGTGCGGACGGCGGCGGCGAGTCCGCGGCCGGTGACCATGCCGAGGCGGGCGCACATGAGCTGGACGGAAACCATCAACGGAAAAGTGAGCAGCGCGATCCAGAGGGTGGCGTAGCCGTAGGCAGCTCCGGCGACGGAATAGGTTGAGATTCCGGAGGGATCGTCGTCGGCTGCGCCGGTGATTAAGCCCGGGCCAAGAACGGCGAGGCCGCGCTTTAGCAGGTTTGCGGGCTTGGCGCTTTCTGGATTATTGGCGGGCGAATGTTTTTTCGCTGTCATGAGCGCTGGAAGCGCGTCCTTGTGTTGGATAGGATGATGCCATCGAATGCGATGGGCAAGGGCGTAAAGGCAAAAAGGAAATCCTGTAGCGCGAACTAAAAGCAGAAAGCAAACGTCCCGGAATTGGAACACCATAATCGCCGTCGTGCAGATTTTGAAAGGCGAAGACAGGCGAGACAAGCGCGATTGAACAAGCGCCGTCCTTGTTAGGTGCGATTTTCTAAGCTAGCCGTTTTCGACGCGCGACTTTATATCCGAGTAGGCCAGCTCGATCAGCTTGCTTAGCGCCGCGGCGTTTGCAGGCGTTCCAGGTCTGAGCTTCACGTGGCGCATGAACTTGCCGGTGCCTTGCAATAAGTGAGCTGGATCGGGCAGCGCTGCGCCGTGAAAGAATCCGACGTTTACGTGCGAAGTGAATGCGTTGACGTAGCCGAAGGGCGCATCTCCCAAACAGGCGACCGGGCAGCCGTCGTGCAAAAGTTCGCGGACTTCGTCGCCGCATTTTCGCATCAGCCGGAACCAGTGATGGGCGATGGCTCCCAATTCACCTGGATGGCGCTTCATCCAGGCATCGATGGCGGGATCGCGCTCGACAGCGCCATTGAATCGCAGCAAATCCGTTCTCATCCGTGCTCCACTTTTTACTTTCGAGATCTACGGTTGGGTAGATTACACGAGAAGGCCACGCATTTGGCGCACCTGGTGGCACAAAACGGAGTTGCCTTCATAATTTCCGAAAACAAGAATCCCCACGTTCATCCGCGATTGACCTGTTTTTGCGGTGAACGTGGGGCTTGTTGCGCGACGCTGGAGCTCAGCAGCCTGCGAAGGAGATGAAATCTCCGAGCGGGTTCGGCAGGGTTGGGTTGAATGGATCGAAGGTGAAGGATTTCGACGTATCGAATCCTGCCGCCTGTGCGGCCGCCTGTGAAACGAATGGAGTGAGAGCTGTGACTGCCTGCTCGATTTTTGTCCAGCAGAGAGTGCGCTCGTAGCCATTGTTGTTTGGAGGATCGGCATCTTCGGCGACGCCTTGCGCTCCGGTGATCGTTTCGATGGGGCCGCCATCTTGAGCGGCGACATCGCCGGCGAGAACGCGAGCAAGCGTGCGGTGATCGCTTTCGATTCCCATGATGCGAGCGGAGGTGACGCGAAGATCGCGCGTGCTGAAGTTGCGCACACCGACTAGATACGCCGCGATGAAAGCGTCCTCGAGGGTGACGAGAGTATTCAGAGTGGTCTGCGCATCGAGAACATATTTTGGGGATAAAAGAACGTGGTGTAGGGCGAAGGCGTATCGGTGACGGATTTTTCGAGAAGATAATGAGACATTTCTTCCTGACGGGCGGCAACGAGGTAGCCCTGGTCGTCGTTAGGCAGGCGAGTGAAAAATGGCGATCCGTCAATGATGTTTCCGTAGGTGGTGACGGCGAGGGCTTCGGCGATTTCCGCGGCGATGAGAATGTCGCGATCGCGTTTCTGTGCTTCGCGTTCGTCGAAGCGATCGTCAAATCGATCATCGTTGCGATCTGCACGAGGGATCTGGGCCAGGGCGCTCAACGCGCTGGGCGTGGAGAGCGTCAAGAGGCCGCCGATACCCGCGGCGCCAACGATTCCCGCGAGTCCCGCGCGATTCAAAAATTTTCTACGGCTGGTTCCCGGTTTCTCTTCCGATTCGATACGCACTTCTGGGTCATTTTTTTCTGCGCTCATGGTCACGCTCCTGAGTGAAATTTTTCTTAGGGAAATATTGCGGAGAACGGAGCGGCGCTCGCGCGCTTGGCTCCGATGGACCTTTCCCCCGGTTGGCTATACGGAGGGAAATTTGAATTGGATGAAAAAAGTTTTGAAGATGGCCGAGGTACGGGCGGGATGCCGCCACGAGATTGATTAGTTCTGGATTGTGATCTCCTGCGATGTTGCTTTGCCCAGCGCGCGCAAGTAGGCGTCGATGGTGGTTGTTTGGCCGAGGATGAATCGAGAGACGAATCGGAAGACCGGATTGAATACTTGGCCGTCTTCCGTGATGCGGACGATGGTGGTGTCGCCGCTGGGTAGCAGGGAGTAAGTCCACGTGCCGGCAAAGGGAAGATTCTGTGTGGCGATGCGGCGCTTGAGAGAAGTGGGAGGAATGCTGTCCGTTAATTCGTAGGTGATGGTTTCTTTGTTGCGCGTGGTTTCGCGTAGCAATTGTTTGCCAGCGGAATCTGAGACGAATTCAGAGCTGAGCACATCGGGGCGCCAGTTTTGCGGGCCAGCGATCAGAGCGAAAAGAGTTTCGGGCTTCGCGCGATACGATGCGCTGCGCGAAACGACGTGGCGTTCGGGCAGCATCGCGCCGATGGCTACGACGATAAGGATTAGCAGCAGCAGACCGGCGATTACGATTAGCAGGATTTTCATTTGTCGCGCGCTCTCTTTCGCTGGCGAAGAAGGATGTTCGCGTATTTGGCGATGCGTTCGATTCCTTGAAGAGCGGATTCCAATTCCGCGGCGGGCATGAGTCGAAACATTTCTTTGACGAGTTGCGGCTCAAGAATTGTGTTTTGATCTTTCACTCGCGCGCCCTTTGTGGTGAGCGTCAAGGCGATGCGGCGAGCGTCGTGAATATCGCGGTGACTCGTTACGTATCCGCTGCGGACTAATCGAGCGACGGTAATGCTCATTGCTGACCTGCCGATTCCCATGTGCTCAGCGAGTTGTGAGAGCGTGGTTGCGCGAGTTGGATGCAGGTGGTCCAGGATACTGGCTTGGTGCTCGGTGACGGATTTTCCGGATTCGTCTGAGCGCACATGTTGGCGATGGCAGGCGAGGAAAATTGTGGGATACGCATCCAAGAGCCGCCTGATTTGCGGATCGAACATAGGCGGGAGGATGCGGCGAATGGTTTGATGTGTCAAACAGAATATTTCGTGGCGCGGGTGCGGTACACTTTCGCGCGGAACAATTGAATCAGAGAGGCAGAGTTGGGAAAACAGCGGCTGGAAGCGTTTACGGATGGAGTGCTGGCGATCGTCATCACCATTATGGTGCTGGAGATGAAGGTGCCAAACGGCGCGAACTTCGGCGCGCTGCGGGCGGAGCTGCCGATTTTATCTGGCGTATGCGCTGAGTTTTACGAACGTCGCGGTATTCTGGAATAACCACCATCACATGCTGCACGCCACCGAGCGAATTAATGGAATTGTCTTGTGGGCGAATATGAGCTTTGCTGTTTTGTCTGACGCTGGTTCCATTTGCGATTCGATGGATGGACGAAACGCATTTCGCGCCGCTGCCAACTGCGGCGTACGGCGTGGTTTTGACGCTGGCTGGAATTGCGTACACATGGTTGGAGCGAGCGCTGATCGCGTACAACGGACCCGAACTCGAAGCTGGCGCGAGCGGTTGGAAGCGAATTGAAGGGAAAAGTATCGATACTGCTTTATCTGGTGGCGATTCCGCTGGCGTTTGTGCATTCGTGGATTTCGATACTGATCTACGTTTTGATTGCGATGATGTGGTTTATTCCTGACCGGCGGATTGAATCGATTTTTTAATTGCGCCGGCGAAGCGCTGCGTGTGATCGCGGCTTAGATTTTCACGCTGAGAATATTGCGTTGATATCGCGGTATTTCGCGGCTTCCTCTGAAAATGTGAACGTGCCGTGGTCGCGCATTTCTTGCGCGGCGCGAAGAAATGCGCCGAGTGCGGCGCGTGAGAGTGCGCTGCCCACGCTGATGCGCTTCACTCCCATCGCAGATAAATCAGCGAGGGTTAGTTGAACGCCTTGCAGGCCCATGATCACGTTTACGGGGCGATCTACAGAACGAACGACGGATGCGATGTCTTCTTTGGTGGTGAGGCCGGGAGCGTAGAGGACATCGGCGCCTGCTTCCTGGAAAGCCTGCAGGCGTTTGATGGTGTCGCGCAGATCGGGTTTGCCAACCAAATAATTTTCGGCGCGAGCGGTAAGTGTGAAGCGGAAGGGAAGTGCGCGAACGACTTCGGCGGCGGCGCGGACGCGATCGGCGGCGTGCGCGATTTCGTAGACGACAGGAGTTGCGCGACCGTTTACGTCTTCGACTGAGCCTCCAACGATTCCGGTTTGCGCGGCGAGCTTGATTGTTTCAGCGACTACTTCAGGGGCATCTCCAAAACAATTTTCGAGATCGGCGCTAACGGGAAGATCAGTGGCGTTTGCGATTGCGGCGGCGTGTGCGAGGGTTTCTTCGCGGCCGATTGAGTTGTCGGCACGGCCGACGGAAAAAGCGTAGCCGGCGCTGGTGGTGGCGAGCGCTTCGAAGCCGAGATGGGCGAGAAGGCGCGCGGTGCCAACGTCCCACGGATTGGGAATTATGAAAGCGCGATCGCGCGAGTGAAGCGCGTGGAAAAGTTTGCCCTTCTCGGCTTGCGTTGGCATGAAACTTTATGCGGCTCCCTTAAAGGTGGAAGGGATTCCGAAGGTGCCATCGACTACTTCCACGAAATTTCTTTCCTCGCGAAGGATAAACCGTTTGGATATGCGCCGTGGCGAAATTTTCGCGCGCTTCTGGATCGGATTTCAATCGGGTTTTGTAGGCTTCGTAGGAGGCGAGGGTGTCGAAGGCGATCAATCCCCATGCGATGTCGTTGGTGCCTTCGTGGGGAAGAAAGTATCCGAGTAGGTGGCCGCCGTTTCTCGGAATGATGCGGCCCCAGTTTTCGGCGTAAGTTTTGAAAGCGTCGCGCTGGAATGGATCGATCTGGTAGCGGATAACGCAGGTGATGGTCATTTCGTCGCTCCTGGTTTGATGAACGGAGGCAGTATGTTCGAAGGGATGCGACGACACTTCGTTTTTCGTCAAAGTGTTGGAATATGTGGCGGGATTTGGCGCGGCGATCTTTTTGGTCCAGTAGCGAGAAAGGCCGAGCCAACTGAGGGTTGGACTTGAGACGCCGGAATACCAATGTGCGTCGGCGGGAGTCATGTGATGGAGGAAATCTTCGTCCGCCATTTTCAGAAAGGCGGCGAGGCGCAGTTCGTCGGTTGGTTCGGTCTGCAGAATTTTTCCGGCGGCTTGCGTCCAGTATTCAAGGCCGGCCCAAGTGCGTTCGAGATGTTCGGAGACGTCGTTGAAAGGGCCGAAGTGAGTTAGGCAGAGTCGCGCGGGTTTGCGGCGAGCGATTTCATCGAGGCTGGTTCGCCACGCAGCGAGATCGATGTCGGGCGGTGGAGTAACCGGCGCGATGTAATCGAATCCGGGGCGGCGAAGGCCAGTGGTATCGCCGATGAATGCGACTCCGGTGCTTTGATCGAAATAGCTGACGTGGTGGGAAGCGTGGCCGGGAGTGTAGGCGACTTCGATTTCGCGATCTGCGATGCGGAGTTTTTCGCCGCCTGCGAGGGGAACCAGGTTTTCGGCGGGGACGGCTAGAAAATCTCCATACATTTCCTGCATGGCGTTTCCGTAGAGGCGGCCGGCGCTCTTCAGAAGTTTTTCCGGCGCGGCCATGTGCGGCGCACCTTTTTCGTGAACGTATACGCGAAGCTTAGGATTTTCGCGGACGAGAGAACCAGCTGCGCCTGCGTGATCGAGATGAATATGAGTGAGGAGCAGCGCGGTGAGATCTTCCGGCGCGATGCCGCGTTCGGCGAGCTTGCGGCGAAGGGTGGGGAGGCAACTCGTGGGACCGCAATCGATGATGGCGAGCTCGTTGGCGCCGTCGAGGAGGACAGCGCCAATGGCTTCGGGGAAACCAAGAAATTCCACGTCAATTATGACGGTGCCCGGAGCGACCGATTCGATCATGCAAAAAGTGTACGACATCGCAGCACGAAGCGGAAACGTGAAGATGGTTCGAGCCGGTAGAATCGGCGGCGGCGAATTGTTGTCGTTGGCAAATCGCAGAGATTCCGGGAGAATGGCAACGACCTGTGCTGATACTTACTTTTCGTAATCTTGAAATTTCAATATGACTGAATCGCTGACGGACCCTTCCGCGCCGCAATCTTCGGTTACTGGCGTCGCTGCCGGCATGTCGAGCGATGACGCGCGGAGGCTGCTCGCGCAATTCGGTCCGAACGATCCCGCTCCGCCGGCGCACCATTCGATCTTTCGAAAAATTCTTCGACTGTTTAGCAATCCGCTCACGCTGATTTTGATCGTGGCCGCAGTGGTCGCCGAGTTTCTTGGCCAGCACGTAGACGCAACGATCATTTTTGTCGTGGTGTTTCTCGGCGCGTTCATCGATTTTTTTCAGACATATCGTTCCGAGCAGGCGGTAAAGCGGCTGCGCGAGCGAGTTGCGCCGACTGCAACCGTTTTGCGCGATGGAAAATGGGGAGAGTTGCCGCGGCGCGAAATCGTTCCGGGCGATGCGGTGCGGCTGAGTTCCGGCGATTTAGTTCCCGCGGATGCGCGGTTGATTGCCGCGCGAGATCTTTTTGTGCAGCAAGCGGCGATGACGGGCGAATCGCTGCCCGTTGAAAAGGAAGCCGCGCCCGATAATCCCGCGCATTATAAAAATCCTTCCGCGCCGAACATGTTGTTTCTGGGAACCAGCATCGTGAGCGGGACGGGAACGGCGATAATGATTCGCGACCGGGACCGCGAACGACGTTCGGTGATATCGCGGCGAAGCTGGCGGAGCGTCCCGAGGAAACAGAATTTGAGCGCGGTCTGCGGAGATTCGGCTCGCTGATTCTGCGCGTGATTGTTTTCATGGTGCTGTTCATTCTGGCGATGGCCTCGCGCTGAAGTCACAACGCTTTCGAATCGTTACTATTTGCGGTGGCGCTGGCGGTAGGATTGACGCCGGAATTTCTGCCGATGATCACTCAGCGTGATTCTGGCGAAAGGCGCTATGCGGATGGCGAGAGACAAAGTGATCGTGAAGCATCTTGCTGCGATTCAGAATTTCGGCAGCATTGATATTTTTTGCTCGGATAAGACTGGAACGCTCACCGCGGGAAAGATGAAACTGGAAAGCAATGTGGATCCAGCGGGAGCGGCCTCGGACTGGGTGCTCACGCTGGCGTGTCTGAACGCAAATATCAAACGGGAATTCGAAGTCCGCTGGATGCGGAACTTGTGGAGCACACCGCCCCGCGGCACGGATGGCTACATGAAGATTGACGAGATTCCTTTTGATTTCGACCGGCGACGCGTGAGCGTGATGGTGGAAAAGCCGGACGCGAATGGCCCCGAACGATTGTTGATTGCGAAAGGCGCGCCGGAAGGAATGCTGCCGCTTTGTACGCAGCATCGCGTGGGCGCAGGCGACACTTGGATATGGATGCGGCGCCGCGACTCGGCGAGAAAGACTTACGAGAAATTGAGCGCGCAAGGGATTCGCGTGCTGGCAGTTGGATTTGCGCGCGTGCCGGTGCAGGCGAAATACACGAAGGACGACGAAAAGCGGGCTGGTGCTGGCAGGATTTCGTGGCGTTTTCCGATCCAGTGCTGGCGGATTCAGTCGAGGCGCTGGCGGAAATGAAGCGCGACGGCGTGGAAGTGAAAATTCTTACCGGCGATAACGAACTGGTCGCGAAACACGTTTGCGAGCAAGTTGGGATTGAAGGCGACCGCAGTTGTGATGGGCGAAGAAATCGAAGCCGCCAGCGATGCTGCGATGGGGCGCTGGCGGAAAAGACAAACGTATTTGCGCGTGTCTCGCCTTCGCAGAAACACCGAATCATTCTCGCGCTGCGCGGACGCGGACGCGTGGTGGGTTACATGGGCGACGGAATCAATGATGCGCCGTCACTGCATTCGGCGGACGTGGGAATTTCGGTGCCTTCGGCGGTGGACGTGGCGCGCGACGCCGCCGACATTATTTTGGTTGAGCCGGGACTGGCGGTGCTGCATCGCGGGATTATGGAAGGGCGGAAAGCCTCCGGCAACGCGATGAAGTATTTGTTGATGGATACGAGCTCGAATTTTGGAAACATGCTGAGCATGGCGGCGGCTTCAGTATTTTTGCCATTCCTGCCGATGTTGCCGACGCAAATTTTGTTGAATAATTTTCTTGTACGATCTTTCGCAGCTAACGATTCCCACGGACAATGTGGACGACGGATACATTCGTAAGCCGCAGCGATGGGATATGCGGCTCATCCGGAATTTTATGCTGTTGATCGGGCCGATCAGCTCGATTTTCGATTTCGCGACATTTTATGTGTTGCTGCATTTGATGCATGCGGGCGAAAAAGAATTTCAGACGGGATGGTTCGTGGAATCGATGGCGACGCAGACGCTGGTGCTGTTTGTGATCCGCACGATGGGAAATCCGTTTCGCAGCCGTCCATCGGTGCCGCTTACGATTACCACTCTCGCGATCGTGGCGATTGCGATCTACCTGCCGTTCAGCTTTCTCGCGGCACCGCTGGGTTTCACTTTGCTGCCGGGCGCGTATTATGTATTCCTGATTGTGGCGACGGTGTTGTACCTCGCGATGGTCGAAATGGCGAAGCGACTCATCGTCGCGCGGGGCATCTAACAGGTGGACCTAAAAAGATTCTCAGGCAGATCTGGAATTGTGACGTTGTCATAGCTTATTGACCGGGAGTTCATATTGCGCGTTGCAATCGCAGCGGATCATGCGGGCTTTGAATTGAAGGCGCAGCTCGCACCATGGCTGGTGGATAGCGGATATCAAGTGAGCGATCTCGGCACCGATTCCACCGCGCCGGTGGATTACCCTGACTTCGCAGAAGCAGCGGCGCTGGCCGTAATTCGCGGCGAAGTGGATCGCGCTGTGGTGATTTGCGGCAGCGGAGTTGGCGCGAGCGTGGCGGCCAATAAAATTCCGGGAGTGCGCGCGGCCGTGTGCCATGACACGTATTCCGCGCATCAAGGCGTCGAGCACGATAACATGAACGTGCTGGTGCTCGGTTCGCGAGTGATCGGCGTGGAGCTTGCGCGCGAATTAGTGCGCGCATTTCTGGGCGCGGTTTTCAGCGGCGAACCACGGCACGTGCGCCGGCTCGCAAAAATTTCGAAGATGGAAGAAGAATTCGCACAGCGGCTGGCGAGGCAAAAGGAACTCGCGCGATGACCACACCTGCACAATCGAATCCGGGGTTCACTGGACCGCGCACCGGTAGCCGTCTGCTCGCCCTTTATAAGCTTGGCCAATCTGTGTGGCTGGATTACATCCGTCGAGACATTATCGATAACGGAGAGCTGGCGCGACTCGTGCGTGAAGACGGGTTGTGCGGCATCACGTCAAATCCCAGCATC
Source organism: uncultured Acidobacteriota bacterium (assembly GCA_963785395.1). Lineage (GTDB taxonomy): Bacteria > Acidobacteriota > Terriglobia > Acidiferrales > UBA7541 > DASTCZ01. Next base: position 14,671 of record CAWAVH010000009.1, read on the forward strand.
TTCGAAAAAGCAATTTCAGAAAGCGCGATTTACGCGGAGCTGATTGGCAGGTTCGAATCGCAGCGCGCGGAAACGGGCGATCGCCTGACGTCCGAGGAAATCTACGAAGAAATCGCAATTCTAGATATTCAAGATGCGGCAGATATTTTGAGGCCCGTCTACGATCGCACGCAACGACGTGACGGCTACGTGAGCATTGAAGTCTCGCCGTTCGATGCGTTTGATACGGCTTCGACTTTGGTTGAGGCGCGCCGCTTGTGGAGCCGAGTGGGACGCGAGAACGTGATGATCAAAGTCCCTGGAACGCCGGAGGGATTGCCTGCGATCACGGAACTAATCGGAGACGGCATCAACGTCAACATCACGTTGCTGTTCGCGCAGGATGTATATCAGCGCGTGGCAGAAGCGTTTCTTGCGGGACTCGAAGCATTCGCCGCAAAAGACGGCGACTTGAGCAAAATTGGAAGCGTCGCGAGTTTCTTCGTCAGCCGGATTGATACGAATGTTGATAAACAGCTCGACGATAAAATCAAACTCGCCGCAAATGCGAACGACCAGGCGCAACTGCGATCGCTTAAGGGAAAAGTTGCGATCGCGAATGCGAAACTCGCGTACGAGTTGTACAAACAAATTTTCAGCGGCGCGCGGTGGGAAGCGCTTCGCGCGCGTGGCGCGCAAACTCAGCGGCTCCTGTGGGCCAGCACATCTTCGAAAAACGCTGCGTATCGCGATGTGATGTATGTGGAGCAGTTGATCGGCGCGGATACCGTCGACACGATTCCTCCCGGAACGATGGACGCATTCCGTGATCACGGCGTCGCGCAACCCACGCTTGAAAAAGATCTCGATGCGGCGCGGCAAGTGATGGCGAGCATCGCGCTCGCGGGAATCTCCATGAAAGCTGTGACGGACCAGTTGCTGGTGGAAGGCGTGCAACTTTTCTCGGAAGCATTCGAAAAGCTTTTGAAAGCGATTGGCACGGGACGCGAATCTGAAGTGCCTCCGCAGTATGGCCGCCAGACGGAAAAGCTGCCGGCGGAACTCGATGGCGAAGTGATGTCCGCAAAAGATGATTGGACGATGTCGGGCAAGGCGCGGCACCTGTGGGCGCACGATGCTCGTTATGGACAGGAAAAGACGAAGGCCAATGGCTCGGATGGCTGGATATCGTTGCGTCAGAGCTGACTGAATCTGACGGCCATGAGCAATTGGCGCAGAAAATTCGCGCTGAGAATTTCTCGCACGCGGTCCTGCTGGGAATGGGTGGATCGAGCTTTGCGTGGAAGTGATGAAGATCACGTTTGGGCGATTCGCGGGATTCCCGGAATTTCTCGTTCTGGATTCCACCGATCCGGCGCAGGTGCGCGCGATTGAAAAGCAGATCGACATTCGCAAAACACTTTTCATCGTGTCGAGTAAATCCGGCACGACGCTCGAGCCGAATATTTTCCTGCAATATTTTTACGACCGGCTGAAGCAGGCGATTGGCGGCGAAAATGCGGAGCAGGAAACCGCGAAACATTTCATCGCGATTACCGATCCGGGATCGCAATTGGAAAAAGTTGCGGACCGAGAAGAAATTCCGCGCAGATTGCGGCTGGAGTTCCCAGCATCGGCGGACGATATTCTGCGCTTTCAAATTTCGGAATCCTGCCCGCCACGGTGCAAGGTGTGAACGTGAAGCAACTTCTCACGCGCGCGCAGGAAATGGTGAAAGCGTGCGGCGCGCCGGTTCTCGCGGATCACAATCCTGGAGTTCAACTGGGAGCTGTGCTTGGGCATGCTGGCGCTGCATGGCCGCGACAAAGTTACGCTCGTAACTTCTCCTGGAATCGCGGATTTCGGAGCGTGGCTTGAACAGTTGCTCGCGGAATCGACGGGCAAAGAGGGAAAGGGACTGATTCCGGTCGATCGCGAACCATTGGGCGCGCCTGAGGTTTACGGCGACGATCGTTTATTCGTGTATGTGCGGCACAGCGCGGCGCCTTCGGCCGTCCAGGATGCGGCGGTGGAGGCTTGGAAGACGCGGGCAGCCTGTAGTTCGAATTCCGATCGCGGATATCTACGATCTCGGCCAGGAATTTTTTCGCTGGGAATTTGCCACCGCGGTAGCGGGCTCAATTTCGGGGATCAACGCTTTCAATCAGCCGGACGTGGAGGCGAGCAAAACGAAACGCGCAAGCTTACATCTGAGTACGAGACGAGCGGCAAGCTCCCCGATGAAAAGCCATTTCTCGAAATCGGCGGCGTGCGCTTTTTCGCGGATGCAGCAAACGCCGCGGAAATCACCAAAGCCGCAGGTGCGAATCCTTCGCTAGCGGCTGTACTGCGCGCGCATTTTTCGCGTATTTCGCGCGGAGATTATTTCGCGCTGCTTGCCTACATCGAGAGAAACGCACCGCACGATGCAGCGCTGCAGAAAATTCGCCTCGCCGTCCGCGATACGAAGCGTGTAGCAACCTGCGTTGGATTTGGCCCGCGCTTCTTGCATTCCACCGGGCAGGCATACAAGGGCGGCCCAAATAGCGGCGTGTTTCTGCAAATTACCTGCGATGACGCCGAGGATGTCGCGATTCCCGGGCAGAAATATACTTTCGGAATAGTGAAGGCAGCGCAGGCGCGCGGCGATTTCGAAGTGCTGAATCAGCGCAGGCGCCGGGCGTTGCGCGTTCACATCGGAAAAGATGTTGCCGCGGGATTGGACGCTCTGATCGCGGCGGTGAACGAAGCTCTCAGGAAACAATCGTCGTAGCACCCACTAGTCGATTGGTTTCGATTGGAATCTCAAGGAGTCTCGATGCAACTCGGGATGGTTGGGCTTGGCCGCATGGGCGGCAACATGGTGCGGCGGCTGATTCGTAACGGCCACCACTGCGTGGTGAGCGATCACAGTCAAGATGCGGTCGCGAAGATCGTTGGCGAAGGCGCGATTGGTTCCGCGTCTCTCGATGATTTCGTCGCAAAGCTGGCTCCTCCTCGCGCGGCGTGGATCATGATTCCCGCGGGCGATCCTACCGAACACACCGTGCTCGAACTTTCGAAGCGGATGCAATCGGGCGACATTCTGATTGATGGCGGCAATTCTTTTTTCAAGGACGATGTTCGCCGCGCAAAAATGTTGGAGCCGCGCGGAATCCGTTACGTGGATGTAGGTACTATCCGGCGGCGTGTGGGGACTCGATCGCGGTTACTGCATGATGATCGGCGGGCCCGATGACGCCGTGAAATATCTCGATCCGATTTTTCGCACTCTCGCGCCGGGGCGCGGAAACATCGATCGCACGCCCGGCCGCGAAAAACTGGGTGGCACCGCCGAAGAGGGTTACATCCATTGCGGTCCTTCCGGTTCCGGCCACTTTGTAAAAATGATTCACAATGGAATCGAATATGGCGTGATGCAGGCGTACGCCGAGGGCTTCGATATTTTGAAGAACTCAAATTCCGAAGCGTTGCCTGAAGATATTCGCTACACGTTGAAGCTCGAAGACGTCGCCGAAGTTTGGCGGCGCGGCAGCGTGATCAGTTCGTGGCTGCTCGATCTTACGGCGATGGCGCTCACCGAGAATCCGCAGCTCACCGAGTACAGCGGCAACGTTGCCGATTCTGGAGAGGGTCGCTGGACCGTCGAAGCTGCCGTTGCGGAAGGCGTGCCCGCGGAGGTAATCACGTCCGCGCTCTTCACACGTTTTCGTTCGAGGGTTGACCACACCTTCGCGGAAAAAATTCTTTCCGCGATGCGCCAGAAATTTGGCGGCCACATCGAATTGAAATCGGGAAACTAGCGAACAGCGGTTTTAGAATTGCAGAACCCAAGATCATTTCTTGTCCGTTTTGAAATCGAGTGAGGCTACTGTAAATGTCCACGGAGAATCACAACCACATCACTCCCGGCCAGCCCGCGGGACCTTGCATGATCGTCGTCTTCGGCGCCGGTGGCGACCTCACCAAACGAAAGCTGTTTCCGGCGCTTTACAATCTCGCGCAAGAAAAGCTCCTGCCTGAAAATTTTGCCGTTCTCGGATTCGGCCGCTCGCCCTGGTCCAATGAGGAATTCCGCAAAAAAGTGATCGAGGCGCTCGAAGAGTTCGAGCCCACCGGAACAAATTCAAAAATACGCGACTGGATTCTGGAGCGCTGCTACTACTTCTCCGGAGACTTCAATGACGCCGCCGCGTTTGTGAAGCTCAAGGAGATGATCGACAAAATTGACAAGGAGCGAAATACCGGCGGCAATATTCTTCATTACTTCGCAATTGCTCCAGAATTCTTCGGACTTGTCGTTCGCCAACTCCACACCGCGGGGCTCGCGGATGAATCGAAGGGCAATTGGCGCCGCCTCATCGTTGAAAAACCGTTCGGCCGCGACTTGCAATCCGCGAAGGCTCTGAACAAAGAACTCGCCGAAGTGCTTCAGGAAGATCAGATCTATCGCATCGATCACTACCTGGGCAAAGAAACGGTACAAAACATTCTCGCGCTGCGCTTCGGTAACGCGGTCTTCGAGCCGATCTGGAATCGCCGCTACATCGATCACGTTCAAATCACGGTTGCGGAGACGGTCGGCGTGGAATCGCGCGGCGGTTATTACGATCAGGCGGGCGCGCTGCGGGACATGGTCCCCAATCATATCTTCCAGCTCATCACGCTCGTCGCAATGGAGCCGCCAAGTTCCTTCGACGCCGACATCGTTCGCGACGATCAGACCAAAGTTCTCCGCGCGCTTCCGATCATGACGGAACAAGAAGTTTTAACGCGCGCGATTCGCGGGCAGTACGGCGAAGGCGTCGAGGACGGTAAGACAGTCGCCGGCTACCGGGAAGAGGACAAGGTCAAGCCAACCTCGGCGACTGAAACATTCGTCGCCATGAAACTGCAAATCGACAACTGGCGTTGGTCCGACGTTCCTTTCTACATTCGAACAGGAAAGCGGCTTCAGGATCGCATCACCGAAATCGTAATCCAGTTCCGCCGCGTTCCATTCATGTTGTTTAAGAAAACTGCCGTTCAGCATCTTGAGCGAAACCGGCTTGTGCTTCATATCCAGCCGAAGGAAGGCATCTCGCTCGAGTTCATGGCCAAGATTCCGGGCTCAGTCGTCAAACTTGAATCTGTGAACATGGATTTCAAGTATGAAGATTATTTCAAGAATCCTCCCAGCACCGGCTACGAGCGTCTCTTGTATGAATGCATGATCGGTGACGCCACTCTCTTCCAGAGAGCCGACACCGTCGAAGCGGCGTGGAGCGTGGTGCAGCCGATCATCGATGTCTGGTCAGCACTGCCGCCGCGAAATTTTCCAAACTATGCCGCAGGATCCTGGGGCCCACGCGAAGCCGATGATTTGATCGAGCGCGATGGCCGCCACTGGCGCAACGGAGAAACGCCGCGCCAGCCCGAAACCAAGTGAATCGATGAGCCTGCCTGAGCCTCTCGTTCTCGCCGGCGATGTCGGCGGCACAAACACGCGCCTCGCTCTTTTCCACGTGCGCTCAGACGGCGCGCTCGAGCAGGTAATCGAGCAAACCTATCCGAGTCACAATTACAAAAGCCTCGAAGATATCGTCACGCTTTTTTTGCAGAATCATCCTTCCAAACCGGATTTCGCAGCGATCGGAATTGCGGGGCCGATCCGTGATGGAAAGTGCATCGCCACAAATCTTCCCTGGATTGTCGATAGCAACATTCTGATTTCGCGCTCCGGTGTGGAGAAACTTGCACTCCTCAACGATCTCGAAGCGAACGCGTACGGCATCGCGACCCTCGCGTCCACGGATTTTGAATTAATTCGCGCAGGCGATCCCACATCAAAAGGAAACGCCGCCGTGGTCTCGGCGGGCACAGGTCTTGGCGAAGCTGGAATGTATTGGGATGGCGGTGACTATCATCCGTTCGCCACCGAAGGCGGCCACTCCAGTTTTGCGCCCGAAGGGGAATTGCAGGGCGAACTGTTTCAGTATCTCGCCACACGGTTTGGCCACGTAAGCTGCGAGCGCGTAATTTCTGGACCAGGTTTGCAAAATATTTTCGAGTTTCTTCGCGATGTAAAACACGTCGAAGTTCCGGATTGGCTCGCTACGGAATTGAAATCCGGCGATGCGGCTGCGACGATTTCTAACGCCGCCCTCGCCGGCAAGTCCGATATCTGCTCCCAGGCTCTCGATTTGTTTGTCGCCGCGTATGGAGCCGAAGCAGGGAATTTCGCGTTGAATATTCTCGCCACCGGAGGCGTTTACATCGGCGGCGGCATCGCGCCGAAAATCCGCGACAAAATTCGCAGCAGCGTCTTCACTGACGGATTCCTCAACAAGGGCCGCATGCAAAAGCTGCTCGAAACGGTCCCCATCCGAATTATCTTGAATGACCAGACCGCTCTGCGGGGCGCCGCCCGCGGCGCGTGGCTGCGATTCGGCCAGAAAACATAAATCGAAATTTATAAGTGTAATCTCGTAGTGCCGCCCGATTGACACGCATCGCCCTGTCGCGCTACAAAAGAACCTGTCAGAAGTAAGTGATCACTTACATGCCGCCCCGCAAGCCGCGAATCTCAAGTCCCGACCGCCGCAAACAGCTGCTCAATGCCGCCCGCGCCCTTTTCGCGCGGCGCGGATTCCGCGGCACCACCACCAAACAAATTGCCGAGCGCGCCCGCGTCAACGAAGCCGTCGTCTTCCGCCACTTCCGCGACAAAGAGGCGTTCTACTGGGCCGTTCTCGACGACATGGTGCGAGACACTCCCGGGCGCCATCAATTGGAAGAAGCCATTGCAGGACCTTTGCGCGGTGCCAGCCCAGCCGCGGAAGAGAAAATTTTCGCGGAGCTCGCGCGCAGCATCCTCGAGCGTTCTCGCCATGACCATGGCTTCAATCGCTTATTGCTGTTCAGTGCGCTAGAGAACCATCGCCTCTCGCGCAAGTTTTTCCGCATCTACATCGCGGAATATTGCGAAGTACTCGCCGCATTCATTCGTTCCCGAATTCGCGCCCGAGCGTACCGGCAAGTCGATCCCCTCCTCGCCGCCCGCAGTTTTGTTGGAATGGTCTATTACCACTATCTCGCGCAGGAGATTCTCGGAGGCTCGTCGTTTCACAGATTCAACAATACGCGTGCCGCAAAGACGATCGCTCAGGTCTGGCTTCGCGGAGTCAGGAGATAATTATGCCTTGCGCGGCGCCGGAAAGGGTCACTAAACGTAACGATTTTCCGGCTTAAGCGTTATTTCAAGCAGCATGATTTGCTCTCAAATTCGCATTACATGTCTGGGGACACAAAGTTGCTATAGTAGTTCGGTCGGCGTAACCGCCCGAGCCGGAATACATCTAACTTCGATACGGAGATTACGGATTACCTTGTGCCTCGCCCGGCTGCGTAGAAATTGAGTCAGGTCGCGCAGAATCGAGCGGCAATCCAAATCGGAAAAATGCGAACGAAATCAAAAAATGCAAGCTTCAGTTTTCTCCCGGCGGCCGCCGCGCTTATTTTCTTGTCCGGATGCGGCGCAAAGCCGCAGGCCGCCGGAGATATGCAAATGCCCCCGGCCGCTGTCACGGTAGTCAACGCGACCACGCGCGACGTCCCCGATTATCTCGATGAAATCGGCAAGGATTACGCATCCGAATCCGTGACTGTCATGCCGCAAGTTGCAGGACGCATCACCGAGCGCCATTTCCAAGACGGCGCCGACCTCAAAAAGGGCCAGCTACTCTTCACGATTGATCCCCGCCCGTTTCAAGCGCAACTCGATGCCGCGCAGGCGCAAGTCGCGCAGGCCAAGGCCGCCCTCGATCTCGCAAATTCGCAGCTGAAAATGTACGACACGCTGGCGGGCACCAAAGCTGTTTCGCAAATGGATTACGACACCAAGAAGAACGCGGTGGAGTTAGATAAAGCCCAGATAGAAAGCGCCGAAGCCGCCGTAGAAACTGCCAAACTCAATCTCGACTACTGCTCCATCCATTCGCCGATTGATGGCCGTGCTGGCGCGCGTCTCGTCGATGCTGGGAATATCGTGCAGGCAAACACGACGGCGCTGCTCTCGATCCAGCGCCTCGATCCAATTTATACGGATTTCACCGTCACCGAGAATGATCTTTCCCGCGTGCGTATAAACATGGCCCGCGGCACTCTGAAAACCGTGGCGCATTTCCGAGCGAGCCCGATAGCGCAGCTCGCACTGGCTCGCTAACGTTCGTCGATAACTCCGTGCAGAATGCCACAGGCACGGTGTCACTTCGTGCCACGATCCCCAACTCTGATCACCGTTTCTGGCCGGGGCAATTTGTAAATGTCCGTTTGATTCTCGCGACGCTGAAAAACGCAGTGCTAATTCCAAACCAAGCCACGCAGATCAGCCAGCGAGGTCCCTACGTTCTCGTCGTCAAATCCGACGATACTCCCGAAATTCGCCCGGTCGTACTGGGCTTGCGTCAGGGCGATGACGTAGTCGTCACATCTGGGGTCGCTGCCGGCGATCGCGTCGTCGTCACTGGACAAACCGCCGTGATTCCCGGCGTAAAAGTTCATGTCGTAGCATCGGTTCCCGGAGCAGGCGCGTCGGGCGCCGCCGCTCCCGGCAGCAGGGCAGAGCCACTAACCGTGAATATCTCTGAACCATTTGTACGCCGTCCCGTAATGACCGTGGTGCTCACGATCTCCGCCATTCTTTTTGGCGTGCTCGCGTACGTCACTCTGCCGGTTAGCGATCTTCCTTCCGTGGATTATCCGGTGATTCAAGTCAGCGTCGGCTATCCCGGCGCCACTCCGGAAACCATGGCGAACAACGTCGCCACTCCGCTCGAACGCCAGTTCATGCAGATTCCCGGCCTCGAAGTCGTCACCTCCAATAGCGGCCAGGGCCACACCAGTTTCGTTTTGCAATTTGCACTTTCGAAAAGCGTCGACACCGCCGCCACAGACGTTCAAGCCGCAATCTCGCAGGCCACCGGAGAGCTTCCCGTCGATCTTCCCGCGCCTCCCACTTTCACGAAAACAAATCCCAACGATCAGCCGGTGATGTACGTCGGCATGACCAGCGACACCATCACCGAAGGCGAACTCTACGATTACGCGAATACCCAAGTGGGCGAGCGCGTCAGCATTCTTCCCGGCGTCAGCCAGGTCGCCGTCTACGGAGCGCAATCCGCCGTCCGCATCAAAGCCGATCCCAGCGCTATGGCTGCGCGCTCTCTCACCCTCGACGATCTCGTCAACGCCGTAAAAAACGGTACCGCCTATACCGGCGGCGGCCAGTTCGATGGCAAGACCAAAACATTTTTGCTTGAGACTCAGGGCCAGCTCTCCGACGCCGCTGCGTACGACAATCTCATCGTCGGCCAGAGCAACGGCGCGCCCATCTATCTGAAAGATATCGCCAAGACCACGAACACCGTCGTAGACGAGCGCATGAACATGCGCTTCTGGATTCGCGGCCGCAGCATTCCGTCCGCAACCGTTGTCCTCGCTGTGTTTCGCCGCGCCGGCTCCAACGCCGTCGAAGTCGCCAAATCCATTCGCGCCATTTTCCCCAGCGTACGTGCTGAGTTGCCGCCGTCCATTTACATCGTCCCGATTTACGATCGCTCCGAGACCATCGTAAATAGCGTCAACGACGTAAAAGAAACGCTCATCATTGCTTTCGTACTCGTCGTCCTCGTGATTTTTCTTTTCCTCGGCCGCGTCCGCGACACTCTCATTCCCGCGATTGCGCTGCCGCTTTCATTGCTCATCACCTTCGTGGCGATGAATGTTCTGGGCTACAGCCTCGATAACTTATCGTTGATGGCGCTCACTCTTGCCATCGGTTTTCTCGTCGACGACGCCATCGTCTTCCTCGAAAACACAGTTCGCTTGATGGAGCAGGGCCAAAAAGCGCTCGAGGCCACACTCAATTCCGCGAAAGAAATCAGCTTCACCATTCTCGCGATGACGATTTCTCTCGCCGCCGTTTTCATTCCGCTGGTCTTCATGAGCGGCCTCGTCGGCAGAATTTTCCGCGAATTTTCCATCACCATCATCGTCTCCATTTTCGCCAGCGGCATCGTCTCGCTCACTCTCACGCCGCTCATGTGCTCGCGCTTGCTCACCGATCGCGGCGAGGGCGCCAAGAAAACATTCATGGAGCGCATCGCAAATCGCATCGAACACCGCGTCCTCGATTGGTATGGCCGTTCGCTTTGGTTTTTCCTGCGCCAGCGATGGATTTCCGCGATCGTTTGGGCCGCCTGTCTTCTCGGCACGATTTATTTCTTCTCCGTTATCCCCAAGGCATTTTTGCCCATCGGTGATAGCAGCCTCATCTTCGGAATTTTCGTCGGTCCTGAAGGTGCATCGCCAACTCTGATGCACCAGTACCAGGACAGCGTCGATGAAGTTCTCCACAGCAATCCTGCGGTAGCAATGACGTTCACGATGAGCGGAAGCAGCTTCGTCTCCGCGAACCAGGGCATCGCGTTTGCACATCTTCTACGATCCGAAGCAGCGTGCCCCGATCTTCGCGGTCGCCGGCCAGCTCATGGGCGGCATCAATTCGGCTGTTCCGGGCCTCGCCGCTTTCATGCAGCCGCAGCCCGTTCTTCAGATCAGCACTGGCGCCACAGCCACAGCGCAGGGCCAGTTTTCCTATGCGATTTCAGGTTTTAATGCCGACGAGCTATACGACATCGCGCCAAAATTCCTGCAGAAGCTCTATCAATATCCCGGCTTTTTATTCGTCAATTCCGATCTTTTCAATCACACGCCAAATCTTCAGGTGGAAATCCTTCGCGACCAGGCAAAAATTTACGGCGTCAGCGAAACTCGCATTCTGAATTTGATTCACTCCTCCTACGCGCAGAATTATTCGTACCTCATCAAGAAGCCCAACAATCAGTATCAGGTAATTATTGAAGTGGCTGATCGCGAGCGCTCCGATCCCTCCGATCTCGGCCTGCTGTACATCAAAAGCGACGATGGCCAGCGCATGGTTCCGCTCAACGCCGTCACCGCGACGCATCAATCCATCGGCGCCCAATCCGTAAATCACATCAACCAGTTTCCCAGCGTCACATTTTTCTTCAACATGAAGCCCGGCTACGCCATCGGCGAAGCCACCGATTTCGTCGATAAAGCCGCGAAGGAAATTCTGCCCTCGGATGTTCGCGGCGGCTTGCAGGGCCAGGCTCTCGTTTTCCGCGAAACCGTGCAGAGCCTCACCGTCCTTTTGTTCCTCGCCATCTTCGTGATGTATGTAATTCTCGCGATCCTCTACGAGAGCTATCTCCACCCGATCACCGTGCTTTCTTCATTGCCTGTGGCTCTCGTCGGCGGCTTGCTCACTCTTTGGTTTTTCCACGCAGAAGCTTCTCTCTACGCTTTCATCGGCATGTTCATGTTGATGGGCATCGTCAAGAAAAACGGAATCATGATCGTCGATTTCGCCGAGCAGCGCATCGCGCAGGGAATGAACGATGCCGACGCCATCCACGAAGCCAGCATCGCGCGCTTCCGCCCCATCATGATGACCACTCTCGCTGCGCTCATGGGCGCGTTGCCCATCGCTCTCGGCTTCGGCGCAGACGGCGCGTCCCGTCAGCCACTCGGACTCGTTGTCGTCGGCGGCTTGATCGTTTCGCAATTCATCACTCTCTACGTCACGCCCGCGATTTATCTCTATCTCGAAGATTTCCAGGAGCGCGTTCTCAATCGCAGCTCCTTCTTCCGCGACACGCGCCACGACCCCGCGCAATCCAATCCAGCGCCTCATTATCCGGCCGCTCATGGCTCGGCGGGCTCCGATGACTAATTCCGCCATGCCGCGATTCACTCAATTCGCATCAATTGCTGCTTGCGCGTTAGCACTTTGCATTTCCGGCTGCGACTTCGCGCCAAAATATCAAAAGGCAAATGTCGAAATCCCGCCCGCCTACAAAGAAACTGAAGGCTGGAAAGTTGCCCAGCCCAGCGACGCCGCGCTTAGAGGGAAATGGTGGGAAATTTTCTCTGACGCGCAACTAAATTCTCTCGAAGATCAAGTCAGCGTCTCAAACCAAAACGTAGCCGCTAGCGCCGCCACTTTTCTCGCCGCTCGCGCGCTGGTCAAGCAAGCTCGAGCACAATATTTCCCCACGATTGGAGTCTCTCCCTCCATCACTTACGCGCGGCAGCCCTTTGTAAATCTCGGCAGTAGCGGTGGTTCCTCCGGCAGTTCAGGCGCGCTTCTCTCGGGACTCTACGCTTTCTACGAGCTGCCCTTTGACGCAAGTTGGCAGCCAGATTTTTGGGGCAAGGTGAAAAATACCGTCCGCGCAAATATTTTCGCCGCGCAAGCCAGCGCCGCCGATCTCGAAAATGTTTTGCTCACAGCTCAAGCCGAAGTCGCCGAAGATTATTTCCAGCTTCGCGCGCAAGACGCACAGAAAAAACTTCTCGACGATACCGTAAAGGCCTATCAGGATTCCTACGACATCGCCAAACAACGTTTCGATGCAGGTCTCGATTCCGATGAAGACGTAGCCCAGGCCGAAACGCAGCTCCAAGCCGCGCAAGCGGAAGACACTGACCTCGGCATCCTTCGCGCGCAATACGAGCACGCCATCGCGATGCTGATCGGCAAACCCGCCTCCGCATTCGCAGTCGCGCCGCAGCCCGTCGAAACCGCGCCGCCAAATATTCCGGTTGGATTGCCGTCAGTCTTGCTTGAGCGCCGCCCAGACATCGCAGAAGCTGAACGCCTCATGGCCGAAATGAATGCCCAAGTCGGCGTCACCCGAGCAGCCTACTATCCCAACATCACTCTCTCCGCGAGCGCCGGTCTCGAAAACACTTCCATCACGCAGTGGTTCACCTGGCCGTCGCGCTTTTTCTCCGTCGGCCCCAGCGCCAGCGAAACGATTTTCGATTTCGGCGCGCGCCGCGGAGCCGTCCAGCAAGCCCAGGCAAATTACGATCACACCGTCGCCAATTATCGCGAAACAGTTCTCACCGCATTTCAGCAAGTCGAAGACAACATCGCCGCGCTCCGTGTCCTCACCGACGAACTCAAGCAGCAAGACGCCGCCGTTCAATCCGCCGATCGCAATCTGAAATTAGCCGACGCCCGCTACCGCGCCGGCATCGATCCCTATCTCAACGTAATCACCGCCCAGACCACGCTACTCACCAATCAGCGCACTTCTCTCAATCTTCGCCAGGAACAAATGACCCGCAGCGTCCAACTCCTCGAAGCCCTCGGCGGCGGCTGGGACAGCAACCAACTCCCCGCGCCAAATTCCATCGCCCATCCCGCCTCCACTGCCACTCCAAATCTCTCGCATCAATAATTCCATCTCTCTGTTGCCAACATTACTTTTCCTCAAGTGATATAGCACGTTTCATCTTGACTTCGTTCTCTGCTCGTCAGAGTATTCGCTCCGCGTCCCGCGGCAGTTCATATCTAAATAGCTTTACCCAATCGCCCCAAACAAGGGGACATTTCGTATCGTTCGCCGTAGAACCCGTCTGCGCCTGCCGCTGCTTTTCCGCGGCCGCGCAGAAGCGCGTTCCGGTATAGAGGCCATCACAATAATGAATCGCTCTCGTTCTCTCCGCGCTTTCTCGGCTGTTTTGATCGTGGTTTGTTGTCTCGCTGCTCTTGGCTATTTCCCGGTCGCGAAACTTCGGGCAGCAAGTCCGCAGCCGCAATTCTTGCTGACGGTGTCAGCCAATCCGCCCGCCGGCGGTACTGTTTCCCCGGCAACTCCCACGTCCTTTGATTCGGGCACAATCGTGCCAATTTCCGCAATCGCGGCCCCAGGCTACATCTTCGTGAACTGGACTTCGACCGGCGATCCCGTTGCCAACTCAACCGCCGCCTTCACGACGATCCCCATGAACGCCGCCGAAAGTGTCACAGCCAATTTCAAAAGCGTCACCTTCACAGAAAGCTGGGTCTCACTCTTCACGCCGGCAAATCCGGGACCTGCGGCACGGTCTTCTGCCGCCGCTGCAAACGACCCAACCGGCAACATGGTCCTATTCGGCGGTTCAAACGGAACCAGTCTGTTCAACGATACCTGGCTCTGGTTTGGCGACCAGTGGGTACAAACTCTGCCCCCAGCCCCGCCATCGGCGCGTTGGGAAGCCGGCATGTCACTCGATACCGTTAACCAGCAGACAGTCATGTTCGGTGGCAACTCCACCGCGGCCGGAATCACCCCGCTTGGCGATACGTGGCTGTGGAACGGTTCGTCCTGGACCTTGGCGAGTGTGACAAGCCCTTCGGCCCGCGTTGCCCCCGCCATGGCGTTCGATCAATTGCACGGCCATACCGTTCTATTCGGGGGCAACACTGGTTCTGCCTCCGCCAATGACACGTGGACGTGGGACGGGACGCAGTGGTCTCAGATTTCTTCCTCTACGAATCCTCCAGCCCGCTCCGGCGCGTCCATGGTTTACGACGCCGCGCACGGCCAAATTCTCATGTTCGGTGGGCAGGATGGCAGCACCTTTTACAACGACACTTGGGTGTGGGACGGAACAAACTGGACCCAGTTGCTTGCCGCAAATTCTCCGGCAGCACGCTTTGGTGCGGCGATGGCTTTCGATTCACAACATGCACAAGTTGTCTTGATGGGTGGGATCACCGCATCCGGCGCGGTAAACGATACCTGGCTTTGGAACGGTTCCAATTGGACGAGCGTCGCAACTCCAGGACCATCTGCTCGCTCCGGCAGCTCGATGGTTTTCACGGCCGGTGCTCAGACAGGCGGCCAGATATTCCTGTTCGGAGGTACCAATGGCACGAAATCCTTTAACGATGATTGGATATTCGATGCGCCAGCCGCCGCGAGCAGCATTCTCGGCACCGCGCAATTTGGCGCCGCTTACGATTACATTATTCCGGTGGTAGGCGGTGTGGGCCCGTACTCGTTTACACAGGATGGTAGGCCGGAATCCCTTTCACCATTCGGCCTTAGTCTCAATTCGAGCACAGGCGCGATCACTGGCAACGTCACGGCAGCCGGCGGCCAGGACATCCCGGCCGGCATCACGATTACCGATTCGCAAGGGTTCACTACAGACGTCACGTTTACCCTGCCGGTTGAGAATACCGCCATTTCGTTCCAGCCTTTGTCGCTGCCAGACGCGACGACGGCCACCAACTATGACGTGCAATTCAGCGCCACGGGAGGATTCGAACCGTATACCTTCAGCGAGACGGGACTTGGAGGCGGCCTTTCGCTCAACAGCAGCGGACAAATCGTCGGTCAGTGTACCGCAGGCTCTTCAAACGTGGTCATCACGGCAACCGATTCGATCGCGGGTTCTGCCAGCCAAAACTACAGCGTGAATTGCAACCCGCTGCCGCAGATCACCACTACCTCTCCGATCACTAATGGTGTGATCGGCGTCCCCTACAATTTTCAGTTCGCCGCTTCTGGCGGAACCCCTCAATTGCTTTGGACTCTAACGCCGGGAAATCTGCCGGCCGGTTTCTCGATTAATGCTGCCACAGGCGTGCTCACTGGCACTGCATCTTCACCTGTCGTCGCAAACTTTTCGGTTAGCGTCACGGACTTCTGGGGAGCAGTTAATAGCAAGAATTTCCAGCTCAACATTCCGGCGACACTTACTCTCACCGCACCTTCCAGCGCTGCACAAGTAGGAGTGCCGTATAGCTCCGCGCTGGTTGCCACAGGAGGTGTTGCGCCGTACACGTTTTCGATTTCCGTCGGCAGCCTGCCTCCGGTTCTTTCGCTGAACACCACCACCGGAGCCATCACGGGCACGCCGACAACCGCCAACACTTATAACTTCACCGCTAAGGTTGTCGATTCCAGCGGCACTCCTGCGGGAACGGTCACCACGAACGGCAGCATCGTCGTCGCGCCAGCGGCGTCGGCTACCGTCACAGTGTCTCCCGCATCTCCGGTTAGCTTTGGCACGGTCTACTTGGGAACCATCGCATCCAAGAACTTTACCGTTACCAATACTGGAACTAAATCCGTCACAATTACCGGCCCGATTCTCTCGCTCGTCCAGGGAGGGAATTCCAAGGAATTTGTGGAAGTCAATGAGTGCCCGAAGTCGTTGGCAGGCGGAGCGCACTGCACGATTTCTGTGAGCTTCGTCGCGGGACCGTTCTACACACCGCAAATGGCGAGCTTGACGATCATGACCAATGCGCCCGTCAATCCGCCGCCGGTAATGCTGTCGGCTTTGGTGATCGATCCTCAGGCCAGCTTCAAACCAACAAGCCTGAATTTCGGCACGATCTCGTTTGGCAAATCGTCTGCGCCGCAAACAGTAACGCTGACCAACACCGGAGCGGGGAGCGTGCCGCTCAACATCACCAGCATCAGCGTCACGGGCACAAACGCAGCGAACTTTGTCGCAAACTCCAGCGCTTGCCCTGCTTCGCTGGCTCCAGGCGCTCACTGCGCAATCACAATCACGTTTACGCCACCTAAAAACTCAGGCTCCTATTCGGCCAACTTGACGGTAAAAGACAACGCTCAGAGCGCCACTCAAACCGTCTCGCTAACCGGAAAAGGGAGTCGCTAGGACCAACCACCAATTCCCAATACCGAAGGCGGGGCTCGCCCCGCCTTCGTTTTTTTTGACTTTGCTTCTTGTCTCCCGCTAATGCGTTGTTGGACCACCATTGAAATCTGAAGACTTTCCGTAAGTTTCTGATAATAGGATAGTTACGGCATAAAATCCTTTATTCCGAGAGATGTTTTACGTCGGGGACCCCTACGCCATTGTTTTTGTAAAATGATGATTCTAATAGAGTTATCTAGTACTACTACTAAAAAGTTGTTCATTCTAAATGAGTTAGGTCTGTTTTTGGGTGTGTTTTTTGGGGTGTTTTGGGGGTAGTACCAAAACTGGGTGCTTACAGGGGAGGTGGACTCGGTTTTTGGGGCAGTTGACTCAGCTCTGCGTCCGTCGGCTCCCTGCCCGCCGCAACTCGATGGGTCGGCAGAGGGAAAAGTCATGAGTTCAGGGTGCTTTGGTGTCGTATGATCCCGTGCGCGGAGAAATGGGGACAGGTCAACATGACGCGGCAGATTAACCAACCACAGCAATTCTGGCTTGACGCGACTTCATGGAAGAGCGTCAGGAAACGTTCCGTCTGTCCCCGGGTTTGTCGTCCCCGGGTTTGTCAAGCTCGTTCTCGGTGAAATCGAATTGCAGGGCGGCGATACCGCATTGGGCCGCCGGAGTCTCGATGGGTTAGCAAAAGAAGCGGATTCCAAGGGCTTCAAATTGATCGGCGACGAAGCACGGAGGACGCTGGCATCGCAAAGACTTCCTTCGACACATTCGACAGCGCAAGTTGCCTCGGGAAACGGAAACACGTGAGCCCTGTTTCGCCGTTACGGAAAATCCGATTCATCGAAAATTTTCGCAGCCCGCTTCCCAGGTTCCCTCCAAGTCGATTCTGTCTCCCCACAACTCGTGCTAGAATCGCGCGCCGAATTTCCCGGCATCGCTCGCAAACGCTGCAAATTCTGAGGAGGAAAATATGAAACGTGGATTGATCGTCGTTGCGACCATTGCGATTTCTTTTCTGGCCGGACTTCAGTGGCGGCCAAAGACTGCTACGGCCGCGCCACTGCCGCAGCAGGGCTGCGCGGTGCCAAAATCCTGGGGAACGTTTCGAGCTGCAGTTGGCTCCAATACGCTGCTTTTCGAAGATTCAAGCGGCACGATACGCTGGTTTAATCTCCAGGGCTATGTCGTGGGCTCCCCCTGCAACATGGTCACCCGGCAGTGAGCAGTGGGATCGATTGGGCCAACCAAGACGTCTGAGAAATAATAGACTTCGCGAACGAACTGCACACACGCGATGTGTCAATCTATTATGTAATTATCTATTTATTCCGGCGGTAAAGCGTCCACGAGTCCGATTGGCCCGCCAACGAGTAGTGTTCCAGCAGATAAGGCCGGTAGGCCTCTTCAATCTGCAGGTCGCTGGGCTCGTGCGTGCTCACGTAGTGCGGCTCCATGATCAGATCCGCGTCGCCGAAGATGCGTTGTGGGTCCGGCAAGTGCTCCAGCGTAATGTTGTTGCCGACAAGGAGCCACGTGCTGCCGCCTGTCGCCGGCTTGCGGCGCAAGACATACGAAAACGGATTGTGAAATCCCACCGTTGCCACCTTTTCATTCTGCTGCGACAGCGATTCGAGCAGCCTTACGCCGTCGCTCACGCTCGTCGCATACAAGCGCCCGTTGTCTCCCAAGTTTTTGGTATCCGTATCGGGATCGTCGAAAAACCGGAGGCCGTCCATCTTTTCCCCGGCGATGCTTATCCCCGTAGACCACCTCGCGCCCATTCGATATTTCAGCAGGGCTGACATACTCACAGCATCCCCATAAAACTGCGCGAAAATGCCCCCCAGCCCAACTACCGCGAGAACCGCTACCGCTGCTTTCTGTTTCGCTTGGGGATACGCTGCCGCTAATTGTGCAACCAGCACCACAATCCAAAACGCCATCAGATGGAACCCCGTCTCCACCGCGTTTGTGCTTCGCAGCGCGCCGCTCACCACAATGGTCGCGCAACCCAGCAGAATGGTTCTTGCTCCAGGGATTCGCCGTAATCTTCCGGGGGCAACCAGCAGAACCGTCACCACGGTAAAAAGGAAGAGCGTAACCGCTTCATTGCTGCCAGGCAGCACACCCTCGATCTTCCTGAGCGAAAGTGACCCGCCCCGGGAGTGAATCGCCATCAACATGTCAGCGGCAAAAGCCTTCAACGCAAAGCGCAGGTAAATGCAGAACATCGCGAACACAGCGCCCGCTCCGGCCAGAATCCCCCACCAACGCCCCAGCTCTTCTTTCCGCAATGGCACAGTGACAAGCAGCAGCAAGACCGCGGCGCCAAGGAAATTCAACTTCAGGAACAGGAGCAGCACCACAATCGCGCCGCTCGATATTCCGCCCCAGAACTGCTTCGTTCATGTGCGAATGCGCACTCCACAAGCACGATGGCCAGAAGTGCGTAGCCAAGGCGGTTGTAAATCATCGCGCAGCTCACCGTGTTCGGCGTGCTGTCCAAAAACGCCGGGCAAGTTGCCGTCAGCACCAGCCACGCCGTCACCAGCAGCGCCGGCACGCGCGGCATCCGTACGCGGGAGATGCGCCACCCCCAAATCCCCACGAGCAATCCAACGATTGCAATCCCAACTGACAGCCCCTTCGGCGTGAAGCCGGTCAGCCATATCCCTCCAGCCGCAATCATGTATTGCAACGGCCCAAGCGCAATATAGAAATCGCGGTGCGGAATCTGACCGTTCACAATCCGCCACGCGCCGTCGAGCAGCAGCAGCGCGTCGTTGCCACACTGATTTATCGGGCCAGTTCCAAACGCGGCAACGCAGGCCACGTATAGAAACACCGCTCCCGCCAGCGCCGACGCAAACCAGCGGTACTCTCCCTCGCGGGATGTTAGCCAGCGCATCGGCAGCGCCAGTATTCCATCGGCCGCCGCTGTCTGCTTATCCGATTCTTCCATCACGCCTCGCGATGAATCATTGAATAGCGCGGAATTCCCATTTTGGTAGCCCTACCGAAAGAGAATATACGCCCGGGTTCTCGGCTCGCGATTTTTTTTGGGATTCGTTTCAACGGCAAAGACACTGCGGCGGGAGGTCCAGTTTTCACTTTAGATTTTGAATTGTCTTTCCGGACGTGATGATTCCGCGACTAGTCGAAATCGCTGGCTAAAGTCGTGCGGTCGCCTGTCCGGATAATGGTGGTCTGCTCGCGTTTGATTCCCGTAAAGCATGTATTGTCAATAACTTAGATATGGATATGCGCGACGGGTGCCCCTAAGGCTTGTTTGTGGATAGTGATGATTCTAAAGGAGTTATCTAGTACTATTACCAAAAAATTGTTCATTCTAAAGGAGTTACGTGCGTTTTGGGGTGGGTTTTTTGGGGTGTTTTGGGGGTAGTACTAAAACTAGGTCCTTACAGGGGAGGCTCGCTCGGTTTTGGGGTGGGTCGGAAGAACGAAACGGCCCAGAAGTGATCGGTTGAGGTGATTCAGGTGTCGTATGATCCCGTGCGCGGAGAATGCGGGCGGGGCAACATGATGCGGCACATTAACCACAGCAATACGGGCTAGACGCGACATCTTGCAAGAGTATCAGGAAACCTTCCGTCTGTCCCCGGGTTTTCCCAACCACAGCAATAGAGGCTAGACGCGACATCATGGAAGATCGTCAGGAAACGTTCCGTCTGTCCCCGGATTTGTCAGAACCAAGCAAATGATCGCATTTCGGCCTTGATGCGGCAGTGTTAGTCGGAGGTGTTCACGGCACCCGGGGCAATAATAACCCCGACCTACTTTCCCTACATGTTCCAACCCTTCCAACCCCATTTCCTTGCCGCACGTCGGACATTTCAGGATCAAGAAGTGCTCCCATACGGGCTAGACCCGACATCCTGCAAGAGTATCGGGAAACGTTCCGTCTGTCCCCGGGTTTCGTCCCCGGGTTTCGTCCCCGGGTTTCCAGAGACGGAGCCCGGGACTGCCTGGAGCGAGATATCTGCCGCATCCCCGAACCCCAATGGTTCGAGGACCTGCCACGTCGTTAAGCCTTGATTTATCTCTAGAAGGAACAAGTTTCAGCCGTTGTCGGAGTCTGGAGGTCGTTGGCCGTCTACGATCTCGCCGAGAATGACTACCTCGGCTGAACTGACGACAAATGCCATTAAGAAGATGGTGCCTGTCCCAGCCACTAAACGATGATATGAGACGTCCAAGACCCAGAGAGCAAGTAAGGTCACTGAATGGACGACGGCGCCGGCGCGGAGCGTGATTTTCCAGAACCAGCGCTGCTTCACATCCAGCGGGTGAAACTCAAATGGAGAGACTACAAAAACAATGCAGGTTATCAGGTACACCTCCAGTGCGAAGCCTGTCGCCAACGATTGATGGAGTGCCCAAGCCAATCCAAAAGGAATCGCACCGCAATAGAACGCGATGGTTTGCGGGTCCCTTTTTCGACCTATGTCGTCGAACATAGGAGTTTATTGATGATTGAGGCAAGCATTGACAAAACCCGGGGACAGACGGAACGTTTCCGCATTTCAAAACTAGGTGCCTACAGGGGGTTCTCCTCCGCTTTCGCCTTCGCGAAAGCCGCGGCGGACTCGCAAAAAGGCGCTCTGTGGGGCAAGGGCGGGACCACCCCGAAATTCAAAAGCTACTGCAAATCAAAATCGTTCGCTAAGGGGGGGAGGAGTTTCGCTAAGGGTGCGCCACCCGCCGTCCGTCTGATTAGGCTACCCGCCTCCGTTGGGGTGCGAGGGAGTTCGAAAACGTCATCATGGTCGTAAGTGACCGAAGACATGTTTGGTGGACCGCACCACAGCGATGCAGTGACACGGGCTGGGCAATTTGGTTAGAGCGTGAAAGACAGAACGATGATCCCGGGCCACATGCCGCGCCGCCGAAACGCAGCGAGGCAAGCGCCGGGGTCTGCCTAATGCCGTACAGAATCACTCTTGACATGGCCGACTTCGTTAGACATGTCCCCGGGTTTCCGGTTTCCCGGTTTCGGTCCCCGGTTTCGAGGGCTCCCCCCAATTCAACTGCAGCGCGTGAGACTACGGGAGAAGGGGTGTTCCAGTGGGGAGGTGTCCACAGTGGCCCTCCTGAAAATCAATCGTTCCATTCCGTTCGGATTCCTGCAATGTTTCATACACTTTGTGAATATCAGCGTCAGGGAGAACATCGATTCCTACTAATTTATCCGTCGCGGGTTCGATTTCGCAGCGCATTCTGCTGAGCTTATCCGTCAACGCAACAACGTCGGGGGCCTTCCGCGTATCGCTAGCATAAATTCTATACGTGCTATGTCCGTTGTGCTGGATTACTTTCTTGAAAATCAAGGTGCCTTCCTTGGGCTCGGCTTCTACCACATCCTCGCAACTTAGGCCCTTAGCATAAAAAGGTACATTTTTTATCTTGAAGGCGTTACCACCCACCGGCTCGGCCCAAAGGGACTCTGTGTCTGCTCCGGCCAAATTGTTTTCCGGAAGGGGTATTGTGATCTTTACCAGTCTCTCTGGCATAAGTTTAACCTCAGTATGCGTCAGGATGCTTCGGCTTCTTCGGTTCTGTACCTGTGCCTTTGCTCTTATTGCAATGTTCGCATGTAACATTCGCGTTGTTCAAGCTGGGAAACCGGGGGAAACCGGGGGACAGACGGAACGTTTCCGCATTTCCGGCTCACGATTAGAAATCGAGCGTTGCCTGGGATCGGCTGTGGAGCGCGGTCTTTGGACGACCGCCTTTGCCAGGTGCCAAGCGACGCTGGGTCGCGTCTTCTAACGTGCGCACGAACGATGCGGCACCCAACGGTCTACCAGTATGAGTGCATTGGCGAATCGCAGCAAGTTCCTCTTCGGTTTCTCCTTCCGCCAAAAAATCCTTCCAAGTTTGTTTCGACCAGCGCCGATTCCAGGTGCTCAATTCGAGCGGCGCGACCAGTGGCGAATCGCCACAATGCGCAGCCGCACTGGACCACGGCCACAATTCCGCCCGGCAAACCAAGCCCGCCCGCAGCGGGTTGAGTTCCACATAGCGCAGCGCGATCCACAAATGAGCTTCATCCAACGGGCAGGAATAGAAGCGGCCTTGCCACACGTGCCCGCTTGAGCGGTGCAAAGCATTCCAATACGAAGCGTAGCGCCCGTGCGTGTGTTTCAGAGCGCGAGCCAGCGAGTCGGCTTGGCGCGGCTGGAGCAATAGATGGACGTGATTCGACATCAGGCAATAGCCCAGTAGAGAGAGTTCGTAAAGCTCGAGGTATTTGCGCAGGAGGCTCCAGTAGACCGCGCGCTCGTCGTCGCTGGCGAGGATGAATTGCCGCGCGTTGCCGCGCTGCGTCACATGATGCGGCACATTAACCACAGCAATACGGGCTAGACGCGACATCATGGAAGAGTATCAGGAAACGTTCCGTCTGTCCCCGGGTTTTCCCCAGGAAACGTTCCGTCTGTCCCCGGGTTTTCCGCCCCTTCGACGCAAAACAGCTCAAATAGTAGAAACGAGCGGTTATTCCGACTCTTGTTCGAGACCGATGCCGTCACACTGCCCACCGCCACAGGCGCGCCACCAGATCCCCTAACCGGTATCTCTTGGAAATTCCGCGCCAATCAGCGACCAGCCTTAGCCCCATCCCGATTCCAATTGCCAACTTCATCATAATATGTTAAGATGAATCATCCCAATTATTGAGGCAGTATGCAGTCCGAACGCCCCGGAACTATCTCGCAAATTCACCAATCTCCACGGAGTCTCCGCGCCCTCTGTGTCTCTGTGGTGAACTCTTTTGCCTTGCCTCATCTTCCGATTTTTCTTCGCCTAGTTTTGGTACTACACGAAAAATCACGAAAAATACCCCCTCAAAACAGACCTAACTCGTTTAGAATGAACAACTTTTTAGTAATAGTACTAGATAACCTTATTAGAATCATCACTTTACAAAAACAATGGGGGCGGGGGAAGATGCCCGTTTTTAGCGCGTTAAGCGGCTCTAACTCCCTCAGAATCAATCAGTTGGCTTTCGAAACGGTTTTCTAATATGCTCCCCACCACACAAACACTCCGGTCAATCACCCGCCGGAAATCGCTCAGGAGGAACACATGAGGCGCCCTCTAGCCTTGCTGCTTTCCGTCGCTTGCATTCTCGGTCTTGCCGCGTTGATAGCTCGTCCCGTACCTGCCGACGCCATCGCCGACCGCGCCCATAATCTTCATTTCTCCTCGATCGTCCTGGACACCCACGACGACACCACCCAGCGCTTTTTCTCGAAGGATTTTGACCTCGGCAAGCGCAATCCCGATGGCAGCATCGATATCCCCCGCATGAAAGAAGGCGGGATGAACGCCATCTTCTTTTCCATCTGGATCGACGGCCGAATCATGGGCCCTCCCGCCGTCCAGAAAGCGCTCGATCAAATTGATGCCGTCCACGAAAACGTAGCCAAATATTCGAATGACCTCACTTTCTGCCGCACCGCGGAAGACGTTCGCCGCGCCCACGCGCAAGGCAAAATCGCCGTCCTCATGGGAGTAGAGGGTGGCCACATGATCGGCAACGACATTCACGTGCTTCGAATGTTCGGCGATCTCGGCGTGCGTTACATGACGCTCACGCATTTTTACAACGATGAGTGGGCCGACTCCTCCACCGCCAAGCCCGAGCACAACGGCCTCACCGATTTCGGAAAAGACGTCGTCCGCGAAATGAACAGACAAGGGAATCATGGTGGATATTTCGCACGTGTCAGACAAAACTTTCTACGACGCGCTTGAGGTCAGCAAAGCGCCGCTCATCGCCTCGCATTCTTCCTGCCGCGCGCTTTGCAATCACGTGCGCGACATGTCAGACGACATGATCAAGGCGCTCGCCGCGAAGGGCGGAGTGATCCAGATCAATTACGAAAAAAGTTTTATCGACCAGAAATATAAGGACGCGTCAGACAAATGGTCGGGCGGTGTAGTGGCGCAGGAAGATGCCATTTCGAAGGAGTGCCACGGCGATGACGCCTGCGTCTCAAAAAAGCTCGAAGAGATGGGTAAACAAGCGACCGCCGATGGAATTCTTCCCCACGTAAGTTGGGAAGAGATCATCCAACACATCGATCACGCCGTAAAGCTAGTAGGGGCCGATCACGTTGGTCTCGGCTCCGATTTCGATGGCGCCAGCATGCCAGACGGCATGGAAGACGCCACGCATTTGCCTCAGATCACCGAGGCGCTGATGCGCAAAGGCTATAGCGACGAAGACATTCGCAAAATTCTCGGCGGAAACACCCTCCGGGTGATGGAGCAGGTCGAGCGCGTAAGCCGCGAAATGCAAGCCGTGAAATAGCGGATTAAAATAGAAGCAGGGATTTGAAATGTTTGTTGAAGAAAATAGAAGCGGAAGAAGGCCTGGCGGAATTGCGCGGCGATCGTTTTTGTTCGGAGCTGTGTTCGCCGGAGCAGCGCTGGCCTGGAGATATTTTCCGAGAGGCAATTCAGCCAGTGCCAACGCCAGCGCATCTGGAGGATCTCCGAGCCTTCCGGCGACGGTTGAAATTGTGGACTTCACCGATGCTGGGGTGCGCAAGGGAGCCGCGTCCGTCGCAACGGTAATTAAAACGGAAGCTGACTGGCGCAAACAACTCTCGCCGGATTCTTTTGAAATCACGCGTCACGCCGACACCGAGCGTCCCTACACCAACGAAAATCCAAACAACCATGCGGCTGGAATTTTTCGCTGCATCTGCTGCGACACAGCTCTCTTTGACGCCAGCACGAAATTTGATTCTGGCACCGGCTGGCCAAGTTTTTGGCAGCCCATCGCAAAAGAAAATATTGTGGAGACCACTGATAACAGCCTCGGCATTTCGAGGACCGCGGTTTCTTGCCGCCGCTGCGATGCGCACTTAGGCCATGTTTTCGATGATGGCCCGCGTCCCACCGGCTTGCGTTATTGCATGAATTCTTTGGCGATGCGATTCGCCAAAGCATCATAGAGTTTTTCGGATGGAGAGAAATAATATGCGTCGGTCATTGACGATTATTTTTACTGGCCTCGTCACACTGCTTTTGGTTTTATCACCACATCGCGGACTTTTCGCGGGCGCGGCCACAAATCTTCCTGATCCCGCCGTCGATGAAACCCTCGCCGCACAAAAAGGCCACGAAAAAATTGTTGTTTCCGGTGGCTGCTTCTGGGGAGTCCAACTCGTATTCGAACACGTGAAGGGCGTCACGAAAGCCACAGCCGGATACGCTGGCGGCACAGTAAAAAATCCGGACTACGAAACTGTGAGTACCGGCAACACAGGCCACGCCGAATCCGTAGAAGTGATTTACGATCCTTCGAAAATTACGCTGGGCCAATTGTTAAAAGTATTTTTCTCGGTCGCGCACGATCCCACTGAATTGAATTACCAGGGACCCGATCACGGCACGCAATACCGCTCGGCAATTTTCTTTGAAAACGCGGACCAGCAGCGCATCGCG
>CAWAVH010000010.1:0-384729 GCA_963785395.1 uncultured Acidobacteriota bacterium
CGGCGCTCAAACTGGGCGCGCGGCCCGGGACGATCCGGCAATGGTTCCACCGAGGCATTCCGTATCGCTGGCAGATAAGGCTCATGGAATACTTTGAGGGTCCCGTCGAAATACGCGACTGGGCGCCCGAGGCGACAGCAGCGATCGCCAAACCCTCGATCGCGGAAACCTGGCGCAAGAAGACCCCGTTAGTAGCTGATCTCAAACCTCGCGGACTGGACCTTCCTCGATGCCGCCTACCGGCGGGGCGGAGGCCTTGCCGCCGACCTATGTTTTCGAGGACCTGCGCGGCGTGCTGCTCGACCATGTTCTGCGCGCCGATCTGATGCTCACGGGGCTCGCGATCAATTCGCTCCTTTTCGCGGCAACCGCCATAAGCTTGCCGCGCTCGCCAAGAAGGCGAAAAGGAGCGCAATCAGTTGGGTTGATTGCGGCCCTACATGAAGTGGCGGAAAGCATAGGTCCGCGCCTCAAGCGTCGGCATGCGCTTGACCACCTTCGCAAGTATCTGAGCGAAATTCAGGGTGACCGGGAGCCGATCATACGGGCCGTCGTTGTTCCAATCCATTTTCGTAAGAGCGAGGGTCTCACGGCATAAATCGTCAACCGATCCAAATCCGGCATGACGCACTAGCAAAAGCGGTTCGGGAGTTCCTTTGCCCTCCTTAAAATAGTCGCGTCCGTTAGTGGTCAACTCCGGCAAATTCCCCTGCGTCCAAAGCAAGGTCTCATACGGCCCGAGCTGAAACGCCGTCCCTCGACAGCAAGGATAGCCGTGCGGTTTATGAGGCGCATCGATCTGAACTCCGCGCCACCTGCAGGCTTGCTGGACGTGCACCAATTCAACATTGGGGATGTTAAGTAGGGCATCGAAGCACCCATCCACCTCGTAGGTCTTAAACTCCGTATTCTTGTGAACAACGACGCGGGTCGGCGGGGGGTCGCCAACATGCTTTCGCTGATAAATCTGTAAGCTGCGGGCAATCAACTTCATCATTTGCTCGCGCCGCAGAAAGGGGTTTTTGCCAAACAGCCTTACGTCCGCTTCATAAGCGACAAACTCAAGGCCTGAGCCTTCGGCATCGAAGACCTGGCTACAACAGATCGCAAAACGGGTACCGGAGCCTGATGCAGAACGCAGGGCATAATCAATGCCAATGAAAGCGGTGCCAGGCGTCATGTCAGCCAACACCCACGGTATCCCGCCAGCTTTTGTGTATATGGCGATCCCGAGGCGCCACATGACACTGCAACGACAATGATAGTTTAGCGCGCCCGTTTCCTGGACGATTTGCACACACATGCCTTCGGAGGCCGAAATCGCTTTGATGTAATCGTGCAGGTCGAAATCCTCTTCGTCTTTCACCGAGAACCCTGCCTGCCATTCCTGGCTAAGAAGGATCATCACGACATCAAATTCATGGCGCACGAGCCGGAGTGCCGACACTGCCCGGGTCATGGCTTCGGCCAGGACCATATGAGGCTTAGGCGAGCGCTCCATGTCCTGCGCCAGGGTCGATGCCAGCTCGATAGTATTAGCCTGACCCATCGCACGGGTGAGGCCAATCCCAAAGACCTTCGAGAAACCAGGGAAGTTCATCAGATACTGGTGGCGTTCACGGGGGCGATGCGACTGCTGCATTTCACGTAGCAATTCCACCACGGACTGCACCTTGCCCTGGGGCGCGATGATCGCCACGCGGATGGGGTCTGAAAGCGCTGTGAGCTTGCCCTGACTATAGGGTCCAAAACTGAGGAGTTCCCGCATCGGATGGATGTCGATAGCTTGCTGGGGGTCGCCACCAAAGCGTAACCTCGGCTCGCGGAAGGTGGTATATCCAGGAAGAGTATAGGGGTGCGCGGGTGCGTTCATGAGGCGGCCCCGCTGAAGCCTGACACGCGCATCATCTCGAAATCACCGTCATAGCCGTCTGAGATATTGAATGAGCGCAGCCGGAGCGTAGATGCGTCGCCGGCAATTAGCCGCGACCAGCCATCGATCATGGCATTAGCCGCTTTGTTGTGGCGGCGGGCCTGGCGTTCCCGAACGAATTCACGCGAGAGATCAACGTCTTTTTCCGAAGTTCCCTCCGGGATGGTGCGCTGCACCAGCGGCTCGATCAAAAGCCATAGCCTGTCCAGGCGGTAATCAAGGCGGAGCGAACAGGCTTCAGTCCAGGTGATGCCGGTTCCGCGAACCGTGCCGCTGATATAGTCAATCGCCTTGGTATCTCCGACGTGGAACACGGATGATTTGACGATGCTGGGTTCGGGAAACAGCAAGACGTTCGATCCGCGCCGCTCGCAGCGCAGGCCCGGCCGATAGCCAAGCGCTTTAAACAAGGCATCCCCTATCAAGGAGCGTTCGCCACTCGGTTTGACCAGACGATCTGGCGTGATCGCATGGGTGTCGAAGGCCGTGATTTTGTGGGGCTCAAAGGTGGGTTTGACGTCGGCGTCCCTTCCGAAGGCGAGCACCCCGGCGGAGCAGCGCTGCGCAATGATATCGGCGCCAGATTTCTTGATAGCAGCCTGGATTTCCTCCCAGCCGCCAATCTCGCAGACCACCATCCGGCATATTGCCGGATGCGAAATAATCGGCAGCGCGTTGGTGCGGATGGCGGGCGTAGTGGACGTGGCAACGCGAAAGTCTGCCTTGGCAAGCCGGGGCCGAGTGACGTCCGTTATCGATTGAGCAGCCTTTTCGGTCTCCGGCAAAAAGCGCGTGATGTCTGAGAACAACTCGTCGAACGTCTCGACCTCGACAAAGTGCGCATCGATTCCCGCCGAGCGCGCCTTCTCAATCAGCCTTGTAACGGCTTGATAGGGAGTGTCCGCAGCCCGCTTGAACCAGAACAGCCCTCCCGGAAAGCCCCGGCCGTTGTCGATCGCTTCGTTCAGGGCATCCATGATTGAGACGTCCCGGCCGCTATAGCCCACCACGGCCAAGCCCTGCCCACGACAGGCATCGACCAGGGATTTGCGCATCTCGCCGTCCTGGTTTTGTAGCTCGGCGGCCGTATTCTTCAGATTTTCTGACTGGTAGTCGCCGTGAAGCTTGCCATAGACAGGCCATCGGGCTTCTGCCCATGCCTGGGTGAATTTCTTCGGCTCTCCTAAATCGGCGACGACAATTTTACTTGAACTGCCAAGTATTTTAAATGCAGCATCCTCGAGAGTATGGTCAAAATTGGTGGTCCAGACCGCATTACAGAATCCCTCTCGCATCAGTAAGCCCAAGGCATAATGCCCATAGGATGGTGTGCCGCGCTTCACCTGCTCGTCGATATAAGCTCGCCTGTCTTTTGCCGACGGGTACGTCGCATCAAAATAGACGGAATATTCGTCTTCAGCCTCGGATGCCGGAAACTTCCCTTGCGCATCAAAATGCGCCTGCATCTTATGCTGTACAGACGGATCGCCGGGATCGGTAATGAAGGAGAGTGGCACCTTCTTTTCCGAGCAATAGAGCTTCTGTTTGAATTCCCAGATCATGTCTCCGGCGGTTTTGATCCCTGCCGCGCGTGATGCACCGGCACCGAGGAACCACATGACTTGCGCCTTGCGGAGCTGAAAGAGGCGCAGGAAGGTAGGAAGTTCCATCGTTTCCGTAAGCACGGAGGGCAGGGCTGCCGCCGAAGTCTCGTCTGCCTGTAAATCGAGAGACACTGCGCTCATGTAGCCGCCTCTGGAGCGCGGTCGGCACGAGAAAGATCAATACCTTCTGCCGGATAGATGCCGTCAAAGCGACAATGCGTGACGCACCACGCTGCGGCGGCGGAGACAGCCACTTGGTCAGAAGCGCTATGTTGCGGTAGTGCTTGGGAAAATTCCATTCGAGAATGGGTTCATGATGGGCAATCCGGTTGCCCAACAACCGGATGGGTGTAAGCGCCGTCGAGAAATCCTTGCGGCGCAGAGGCTTACCCGGACGCTGTTCCGGGAGAAATTCACGAAGGCCGGCGCCATCGGGCCGTTGTTCGAGCGCTTCGATGCAACGCTTCGGCAATCCGGTTACATCGCCATGGCGGGCCAGATCGTCGATGCGAGCCTGATCGCCGCGCCTCGTCAGCGCAACACCGAGGACGAGAAGAAGGCAATCAAGGACGGGCGCATCCCCGACGACTGGAACAAGCCCACGAAGCTCCGCCAGAAGGATCGCGACGCGCGCTGGACAGTCAAATACACCAAGGCCAAGCCGCGCGAAGATGGATCGACGCCGCCCGTCGATCTGGCGATTCCGATGTTCGGCTATCAGAACCACATCTCGCTCGATCGCGGTTTCGGCTTCATTCGCAAATGGAGCGCGACGGACGCCGCAGCCTATGAGGGCCGCCGTCTGCGCGATGGACTTCTCGACAAGACCAACACGGCGAGCAGCGTCTGGGCGGACACCGCTTACAGATCGGCCGCCAACGAGGAGTTCATGGAAAGGAACGGCTTCGTCAGCCATGTCCATCGTAAGAGGCCGAAGGGGCGCCCGATGCCGGAAGCGATCCGGCGCGCCAACAACGCCAAATCCAAAATCCGTTCGCGCGTCGAGCATGTCTTCGCCGAGCTGAAGGATCGGATGGGTTTGTTCATCCGGACCATCGGGATCGCGAGAGCGAAGACGAAGATCGGACTGGCGAACCTCGTCTACAATATCAAACGCCTGCTCTTCTTGCGGCGCATCGCGGCGGCATGATCGATAGTTGCCTTCGTCAGGGGCGTTAAACATCCGCAAACACCGCGCCGGTCGTTCACGTCAGACAAAATCCGGCGCGGAACCAATCGAACCCGCTCAACCAAGCCGTATGGTCGCGTCAATAAAAGCGTCCATCTTGTCATTCTGTCGAGTAATCAGTTTCTTGATGCAGCGGGCCGGACTCGCATAAGTGTTCAGCTCACCGTAATCGTAATCAGTAAAGGTCGCCCGCCAATTGTTAGGCAGAATATCGCTACAATTCCACAGCAGGCTGCACGCCGCGGAAATCGGAATTTCCCGACCTTCGAATTCGACGGTGGGCTCGCGATCCGGCGGCTCCCGATCGAAAAATTTTTCGATCACGACCTGGAACATGTCACGTACGTGTCCTTGGGCGTGGCCGTCATTAGCGTAGCTAAACTTAGTCATTTGATTTTCCTTTTCCGGATAAAAACCGGCGCGTTGTCGAGCTTGCGTTCGACAAAGGGGTAGGAAGATTGGAGCCAATGTGGGCTGGCATAGAGGGCGCCAATCGGAACGTCAAACAATTTTAGAGATACGATTTTTTTCGATCGCAAAAGCGCGATGGGGGCATACAGGGAAAGCTACTTAGTTAAGCCCGCATTCGCCGGATGGCGCGCGATTTTCCAGCGTTTTTGGAGCGATTCATCTATAATGATCAGTGCGTTATGCTGGATTGATCGAGGCGGCCATGGGGAACCCGGCGGGTGAAGCGAACGACGCGGTTCTCAGGCTCGATTTCGACCGCCGTTTGATGCTCCAATTTCACGGCTCGGTCGTGACCTCTGATGCCGGATTGTTGCCCTATCGCGAACTCGACGACGTGCTCGGACTGACGGCGATGGCGAGCGATGTTCTGGCCGACGCACGCACTGGCAAGAATGGTCGGCACGCATTGGCCGGGTTGTTCCGGCAATCGATATTTGGTCGCCTTGCCGGCTACGAGGATGTGAACGACGCCCAACGCCTGCGCCATGATCCCGCGATGCGCTGGATAGTCGGCGGCAAAGCGGCTCAGGGCTGCGCAGCCTCGCCGAGCCAGATGGGCCGCTTCGAGACAAAGTGGCTCGCTGCGGAGAAGAACCTATCCGCTCTCACCGATCTTTCTGGCCAATGGATTGACCGCGTTCATGGTCGTCGTCCACCGAAGGGCGTCGTCCTCGACATGGATTCGAGCGTGAGCCCGACGCACGGCGAACAGGAGATGAGCGTCTGGAACGGCCATTACGAATGCACCTGTTATCATCCGCTCTTCGTATTCAACCAGTTCGGTGACCTGGAACGATGTTCGCTTCGCCCGGCAACGTCCACAGCGCCGACGGATGGGACGGCGTTCTGAAGCCGGTCGTGGCGCGGTATCAAGGCAAGGTCTCGCGCATTTATTTCCGGGCCGACGCCGGCTTCGCCAATCCCGATGTCTACGAGTTCCTCGAAGCCGAGCGGATCAAATACGCAATACGGTTGCCAGCGAACCGCATCCTGCAAGAAAGGATCGGCCATCTGCTGACGCGCCCGATTGGGCGGCCGCCGAACGAAGTGCGGCGCTCCTATGCGAACTTCACCTATCAAGCCGGGAGTTGGACAAAATCCCGCCGCGTCGTCGCCAAGGTCGAATGGCATCCGGGCGAACTCTATCCGCGTGTCGGCTTTATAGTCACCAACATGAGCCGCCCAGCCGAGCGCGTCGTTGCTTTCTACAACAAGCGCGGAACATGCGAGCAATGGATCAAGGAAGGCAAGGGCGCGATCAAATGGACGCGGCTGTCATGTCGGACGTTCGCCGCGAACGCCGTCCGTCTCCAGCTTCATGCGCTGGCCTACAATCTCGGCAATTTCCTGCGCACTTTGGCGACGCCGGAGCCGATCAAGGATTGGTCGCTGACGAGTCTGAAGGAGAAGCTCATCAAGATCGGCGCGAAGGTCGTCAGCCATGGGCGCTATGTCGCGTTCCAGATGGCCGAGGTCGCCATTCCGCGAAATCTGTTCGCCGACATCCTGCGGATGATCGCGGAACTGCGGTCGCCGCCGGTCACATCGACAGCGTAAAGCGTTCGTTCGTTACGCGTCCGAGCCAAACTCACGGGAGAGGTGCGCCTCAATGACGGAAAATTCGGCAATTTTCAACGCTCGGCATGGCGCCGGCTCGTTCCGTCCCCATCGACAGCCCGCGCCAACGGCGCAGGATTGCCTAAAACGCGGAAACGGGGCAAATTGGCGAACGACCCGGCAGCTATCTGGTGAATGTCGGCTTACATTGTCTCATAATGGCCAAGTGGGGCGCGCCGCGAATCCGCGCCTCGCGCCGCGGTTCGAGGGACCCCTTATGGCCGACGATCTCCCGCATGAATTTGGCCGCATTCTGGTCGGCAAAAGCGACATTTACCAATATTTAACTCTTGCGCTCGGCAACCGGCACGAACTCGTCGCGGGCGCCACCGGCACCGGCAAGACCGTAACCCTGCAAGTTCTCGCGGAAGGGTTTTCGCGCGCGGGAACCGCGGTTTTCGCCGCCGATATCAAAGGCGATCTCGCCGGGATCGCGATGCCCGGAGACTCGAAGCCTCACTTTGTGCAGCGGGCGAAGGATATCGGGATCGCCTATGCGGCGGACGATTTTCCTGTCGCATATTGGGATCTCTACGGGCAATCCGGGCATCCGGTTCGCGCCAGAATATCGGATATGGGGCCCTTGCTCCTGGCCCGCATGCTCGAACTCAACGATGTCCAGGAGGGCGTTCTCAATATCGCCTTCAAGCTCGCCGACGAACAAGAGTTGCTGCTCATCGATCTCAAGGATCTCAGGGCGCTTTTGCATCACCTTGGCGAAAACGCGGCGGAGGTGACCACGCGCTACGGGAACGTCGCGCCCGCGACGATCGGCGCGATCCAGCGCCGGCTGCTGGTCCTCGAAAATCAGGGCGCGGAAGGTTTCTTCGGCGAACCAGAGCTCGACATAAACGATTTTCTGCGCACCGGCCGCAATGGGCGCGGAGTCGTCAATATTCTTAGCGCCGGAAAATTGATGCGTTCGCCGCGCCTTTACGCGATTTTCCTTTTGTGGATGCTGTCCGAATTGTTCGAGAAATTGCCCGAGGTTGGCGACCTCGACAAGCCAAAGCTGGTTTTCTTTTTCGACGAAGCGCATCTTCTGTTCGACAATGCGCCGAAAAACCTTTTGAGCGCGATCGAGCAGGTTGTCCGCCTCATCCGCTCGAAGAGCGTCGGCGTTTATTTCGTCACCCAAAATCCGGCCGACGTGCCGGAGACCGTTCTGGGACAACTCGGCAATCGGGTTCAGCATGCCTTGCGCGCCTTCACGCCGCGCGACCAGAAGGCGGTCAAGGCGGCGGCGGAAACGTTCCGCCGGAACCCCTCCTTCGACACCGCCGCCGCGATCACCGAGCTGGCCGGGGGCGAAGCCCTCGTCTCGATGCTCGACGCCAAGGGCAACCCCGAAATCGTCGCGCGGAGCCTGATCGCGCCGCCCATGGCAAGAGCCGGGACGATCAGTGACGAGGAGCGCCAGCGGCTCATGCAAAAAAGCGGCCTTCTCGGAAAATACGAGACGGCGATCGACCGGCCATCCGCCTTCGAGACGTTACGCGATAGGACCCAGCCTGGAGGCCAGGACGGGGCGTCTCGACCTTCGGCCGGCGGCTTGCTTGGCTCTTTCACGGGCGCGCTTGGCGGGCTTTTCAACAAAACGTCCGCGGGCGGGGGTCAGCGCATGTCAACGGCCGAAATCGCGCTTCGCTCCGCGGTTCAATCGGCGGCGCGCACCGCCGGGACGAAGATCGGCCAGGCTATATTGCGCGGGATCCTGGGAGGCAAATCGAAGAAATAGGCTCGCGATCTGTTCCCGAAGCAAGCCTGTCCAGCGTTAGCGCCTGGCAGTTTTCCGATAAGATTCCTCCTCCTGCCGATTTTGCAGCCTCAAATAAGCGCGGGGGTGAACGAGAGAAGAAAAGTCACACAGGAGTTCGAGGGTTTTATGGCTTCGCCTAAAATGTGGCGGTAGCTGAAGGCAAAGATTTAACTTGCCAGCGAACCATTCGGCGATCCTTGTTGCCCTGCCGAAGCCTCAGTTCATCCGATCGACATGGCTTAAGTACTGACTCTTTCGCCGGTTTTTTGTTAACGCCCGCCGTGAGCAAAGGACTGGGCCAGACCGAACGATTTATCCTGCGGCATTTGTTGGAGCATCCCGACGCACGCCCAGAGTCAGGGGCCATCGCGAGCTTAAGTCGGGGCGTAGCGTGGGCCGGCCAATAGCCGCGCCCAGCGCGAATCCCTGCGCCAGGCGGCAAAGAGCCTCGCCCGTAAAGGCTATGTGCGTCTCAACTACGCTGCAGGGCACTGCTGCGCTCCCAGAGCAACAACGCGGCCCTGTCGTCCCGCGCCGTTGGCGACGGCGCAATCGGCTGGCACTTGTAGAAATATACTCCCGTCGTTTCCGCGACGGCGGGCGAGGTGAGGGCGCACAGGCTGAGAGCCTGTGCCACTTGGGGCGACTGACGAGAAGGCAAAAGACTGCAAGCCAAAAGACAAAAAGATAAAGGGGCTAGGGCGCACCGGTAGAATGCCGGTGCCACTGTGTCACGCTACGTCGCGGCGGCCGCCGCCGAATACCAGGACCAGGATCACGATTAGAAGGACTAGGCCGAGTCCGCCGCTGGGGTAGTAGCCCCATGCGTGGCTGTAACCCCAAGTGGGTAGCGCGCCTAGCAACATCAGGATCAGAATGATGATTAGCAGAGTTCGCAGCAAGGGAGATCTCCTTGGCCGGGACTTTGGCCGGCTCGGTGTGGCGTACACGAGCCACGTATATGACGGTGCGAGAGTGGGAATGGTGACGTGTGGGGGACGGGGAAAGGCAAGATCAAGGAATGAACTGCAGACCCCTCACCCGCTGAAGCGAGGTTCGGGATGACAGCAAAAGCATGTGCAACGGCGAATGCAACGGCTGCTGGACTAAAGTCCACCGCTACTGATTGGGTGGAGTTGTCAAACCGGGTGGGGATTTGTGCGTTCTTACATTTTTCGAGGTGTGCTTAGCCATGATTGCGGTCCCAGATATCGCCGGGGCTAGCCCGGCGATATCTGGGGCACCCGGCGAATGCAGAGGTGAACGGCAAAGGCAACGGCAACTGCGAACGGCAACTGCGAACGGCAAAGGCTGCTGGGCTGAAGCCCACCGCTACAGGAGCAAGGGCAAGGGCAAAGGCAAGGGCAAGGGCAAAGGCAAAGGCAAGGGCAAGGGCAAAGGCAAAGGCAAGGGCAAGGGCAAAGGCAAAGGCAAGGGCAAGGGCAAAGGCAAGGGCAAAAGCGCCAATGCGGAGATTGGCGCTCCCGGGAAGGAAAAGGCGCGGCAGCCCCGGGATTAGAAAAGTTGGAAGGTTACGATTACTGAAACGCGGGCTTTTACGGGCTTGCCGTCTGGGCCGTTGGCTGGCTTGAATTGCCAGGTTTTTACGGCGTCGATGGCTTTTTGGTCGAGGCCCATGCCGGGACTCTTGATGACTTCGATGTCACTGGCTTTACCATTGGGCAATACAACTACGCTAAGAAGAACGTCGCCCTGATACTTGGCTTTGCGAGCTTCGTCGGAATAATCGGGACGCGGGCAGTACATGCACTCGGGATTGCCGACGCCGCCGGTGCCTGCGTTGAAAATGCCGCCACCGGTGCCGCCGCCTTCGCCGGGGCCGAGACCTCCGCCCTTGCCACTGCCGATTCCACCGCCAGAGCCGGAACCCATACCGCCGCCGGAACCCTGTCCATTGGAGCCATTGTCAAATTTTGCGAGCGGATCGCCCCAGTGGTCGGAATTGATGTTGGGAACTTTAATCTGATCGGGTCCGATCAATGTGGGAACAACCGCGAGAGCCGGATGCATGTTGCGCGGCAGAGCCGGAGGCGCGAGTTGCGCAGCCATACTGAACTTGGGAAGTTTTCCGTGAGTGACTTCGAGTTTGTTGTGTTCGCCGCCACCGCCGCCGCCGTGCGCTTGTTTTGCAGCAGCGGGAAGCTTGGCCTGGTAAGGCGAAATATCGATCGGAGTGATCAGGATGCTGGTCTTGTCGACGGCTTTAACGTCTGTGGTGACGACGCGAAGAATCGGAATGATGAGCAAGGCGCCGACGGCGACGTGAACTCCGATAGAAATTAATTGCGAGCGGCTGAAGAGCTCGTCTTTGGACCAAATGTCTTTTACTTTTACCGGCTCGCTGGTGATTTCGAGAGGCGGAAGTTTTGGCGGCGCGATCAGGTCGCGAATATTGCGAAAGAAACTTTTGTAAAACGGAACGTATTCTACTTTTATGCCGGGCGAATTGGCGCCGCGAAGAGAAGAGGCATCGCGATCGGAAACTTTTGGTCCGCGATGGAAGGCGGATTTGAGATTGGCGAGGAAACCATCGTCAAATTTTGCGATTTGGAATGCGCCGCCCTGCGAATCTGGCTGCACTTTTACAGCGCGCTCAGTTAGGTAATCTTTGAGATTCGCGAAGAAACCCTGCGTCATCAGCTGGGGTTTCGCGCCCAGAGTAGGTGAAGAGGAACCGGCCGGAAGATCGATGTGCGGCTTCGGTTCGTTTGGATCGGGTTTCGGCCTAAGAGTGAGCATAAGTTCGGATACGGTCCCCCGCCAAATTGCTAAAACTATGATTCAGGGGCGGCGAAAACTGTTGTATGCCTCCGGGGCTCTGGGCTTGGGAATATTCTAACATAGAGTTAGACGCGGATTGATGGGGGCGGGTTCCAACGGAGAGAAGAGTGACGAGGCAAAAAGGCAAGGAGGCAGAGAGGCAGGGAAGCAGAGAAGCAGAGAAGAGAGATCGGCAACGGCGTTTACCGCAGAGACGCGGAGGGCGCAGAGCACGGTAACTGCGCCCATTTCGGACTGCATGTGCGAAAAACATTTAGAAGAGTTGGAAGACTACCTCTATCGCGATGCGGGCGGCTACTGGTTTGCCGGAGGCATCGTGAGCTGGAGTGAAGCGCCAAGTGCGGACGGCTTCGAGAGCTTTTTGGTCGAGGCCGAGACCGGGAGAATTCAGGACTTCGATTGAAGTGGCGCGGCCGTCAGGAAGAACTACGAGATTGAGAATTACTGTGCCTTGATATTTGGCGCGGCGGGCTTCGTCGGAATAATCGGGGCGGGGACAGTACGCGCAGGTGGGATAGGAGACGCCCTTCTGGCCCGGAGTCTGGATGCCGAGGCCATCGTTGCCAGGGCCGTAGCCATCGCCACCGGGACCATCGCCAATTCCGTTACCGTGATGATTGCCCATGCCGGGGCCGTCGCCCGGTCCGCGGGAATTGTTGAAATCTTTTGCGTTGGGATCGCCCCAGTTGGGAGCGAATTCCTGCGGGATTTCGAATGACTTTGTGGCGAGCAATGTAGGCTCGACTTGCAGTGCGGCATTTGGATTTTGATTGATGGTGGGAGCTACGATTTGATTTGGGCTGAACCGGGGCAACATTCCTTTTGTCAGCGGAAGCGGGTCCTGAGCGCCGCCGGAGCCGCCGCCACGAGAGGGATCGAGTGAGGCCGTTGTGTGAGGACGGTAGTCGGTGATTTTCGGGACGTAGAGATCGACTGTGTGCGGCGCGGGGGAGTGGGGCGGGGGAAGTACGCGAGCGAATAGCGGGATCAGGATAATTGTTACTACCGCGCAGTGAACGAGGATGGAAGTTAGTTGAGAGCGGCTGAAGTTTTCGTCTTTGGCTAGGAATTGCGATGGATTTAGACGGGGGCCGGCGAAAGCCAGTTGAGAATTCAGGTCATGCGAGTCGCGTGATTCGTGCGAATGTTGCGAGGCCGGGTGTGACATCGAAACCTCCAGAGAGTTTGGGATTGCGGACTCACCCGTGGCTGAACATGATGTCGAACGCGAGCCTGCGCCACTTCCGGGACGCGGCGAGAACTTGAGTGAGATTTTTTGGAGAAGAAAAGCGCGCAGGCAGGAGTGCCTGCGCCACTCAAGTGACTTTGGTGTGCGTTCATTGGTAGCATAGACGCCTTGAAGCGATAGAAAGGTTATCCGCAGATTGCAGGATTTGCGCGAGTTCGCGAAGCGGTGCGAACGGATCGCGTCTAAACTTACAACCTGGGTGTGGTGACGGCGCAAAAAATCCATGTCTAAACCGAGTGACATCAAGAGCACGCTGAATCTGCCGCGGACGGAATTCCCGATGAAGGCGAATCTGCCGCAGGCGGAGCCGGCGCAGCTTGAGCGATGGGAAAGCGAGAAGATTTACGCGCAGATTCAGGAGGCGCGGGCTGGCGCGCCGGTGTCGATGCTGCATGACGGGCCTCCGTATCCGACGGGCACGATTCATCTGGGGACGGCGCTGAATAAAATTTTGAAAGATATGGTGGTGAAGTCGAAGACGATGAGCGGATTTCGCTCGCCGTATATTCCGGGATGGGATTGCCACGGGTTGCCGATTGAGACGCAGGTAGAAAAACAGTTGGGTCGCAAGGGCGCGGTGGGCGCGAGCGAATTTCGCACGATGTGCCGCGAATTTGCCTGCGCGTTATGTGAATCAGAATCGGCGGGATTTCAAGCGGCTGGGAGTTTTTGGGCGATGGGAAAAGCCGTATTTGACGATGGACGCGGATTACGAGGCGTGCATCGCGAATGCGTTTTTGACAATTCTGGAAAATGGCTACGTGTATCGCGGGCTGAAGCCGGTGTACTGGTGCATTTACGACTCCACGGCGCTGGCTGAAGCGGAAGTGGAGTATGAGGATCACACCAGTCCTTCGATCTGGGTGAGGTTTGCGCTGGCGCAAGATGCGGCACCGTGCCGCGCGAATTAGTTGGGCGAAATGCGTACGCGATTATCTGGACGACTACTCCGTGGACGATTCCGCACAGCATGGCGCTGGCGTTTCATCCGAGCCTGGAATATGCCGCGGTGGAAGCTACGGATGGCGCGGTGTATTTGATGGCGCGCGATTTGATGGCTGGCGTCGTGGCGGCTTGCGGAATTGAAGTGAAACAAGTTTTGGCGACGTATACGGGACGGCAGATTGAAGAAGCGAAGTTGAAATTCGCGCATCCGTTTTTGGATCGTCGCGAGCCTGCGGTGCTGGCGGAATATGTGACGCTGGAGCAGGGAACGGGAATCGTGCACACCGCTCCGGGGCACGGCGTGGACGATTTCGTGACCGGGCAGCAATACGGAATCGAAACGGTTGCGCCGCTGGATGATCAGGGGCGATACACCGAGGGATTGCCGGAGTACAAAGGCAAAACTGTTTTCGAGGCGAACGTCCAATTACGGAATTATTGAAATCGCGCGGCGCGTTGATGGGCGAAGGGAAATTGACGCACAGCTATCCGCATTGCTGGCGATGCCACAAGCCAGTGATTTTTCGCGCGACGGAGCAGTGGTTCATCAAATTGGATGGCGTGCCGAAGAAAGATCCCGGCGGCGCGACGCTGCGGCAACGCGCGCTGCGGGAAATTCCCGAGATTGGATGGACGCCTAGCTGGGGCGAACAGCGGATGTACTCGATGATCGCGGAGCGGCCGGACTGGTGCGTTTCGCGGCAACGATATTGGGGCGTGCCGATTCCGGTTTTTTATTGCGAAGCGTGCGGAAAATTATTTGACGACGTGCCGGCGCTGCGAAACGTGATCGAGTGGTTCAAGCGCGAGGGTGCTGACGCTTGGTATAACCACCGCGCGGAAGAATTGCTGCCGGCTGGTACGAAATGCGCGTGCGGCGCGGCGAAGTGGCGGAAGGAAAGCGACATTCTGGATGTGTGGTTCGATTCCGGGTCCTCGAATCTCGCGGTGCTGGGGACGGAGGAAGTTCCGTGGCCGGCGGATATTTATCTGGAAGGGCCCGATCAATTTCGCGGATGGTTCCACAGTTCGCTGCTGGTGGCGACGGCGGTGCGCGATGCGCGCTCCGTACCGGCATGTGGTGACGTATGGGTGGGCGCTGGATGAGCATGGGCGGCCGATGTCGAAATCGCTGGGGAATATCGTGCTGCCGAGCGAAATCTGCGACAAATATGGCGCGGATATTTTGCGGCTGTGGGTGGCGGCGCACGATTACACGGCCGATATGCGGATGTCTGAAAATGTGATGAAGCAGTTGTCGGAGGCGTACCGGAAAATCCGCAATACGTTCCGATATGTGCTGAGCAATTTGAACGATTTCGATCCGGCGCGCGATGCGGTGCCTGCGGAAAAAATGTGGGAGCTGGATCGGTGGATGCTCGAGCGCACGGCGGCGCTGGCGAGCGAGTGCCGCGGGTGTTATGACGCGTTTGAATTTCATCGCATGTATCACGCGCTGCACGATTTCGCGGTGGTGGAATTGAGCGCGTTTTACTTCGATATTTTGAAGGACCGGTTGTACACGTTTGGCGCGGAGAGCGGAAGGGCGGCGTTCGGCGCAAACTGCGGTTTGGCGAATTGCGGATACGTTGCTGCGATTGATGGCGCCGATTACGGTTTTTACGTCGGAGGAAGTGTGGAGATATTTTCCGAAAGCGAAGAGCGGGCCTGCGACGGTACACGCGGCTTTGTTTCCTCAGGCGGAAGCGATTGGAACAGGATTGAGCGCGGAAGCGACTGCTGCGTGGGAAAAATTGTCGGCGGTGCGCGGAGAAGTTTTGAAAGCGCTGGAAGCGGCGCGCAACGCAAAACAAATTGCGAGCGGACTTGAGGCGCGAGTGGAATTGAGCGGGGATGGCGCGCTCGGTAAGACTCTGGCGGCGTATGCGAAATGGCTGCCGGCGTTATTTATCGTGTCGCAAGTGAGCGTAGTGGAAGTTGCCGCGCAGGATGCGACGCAAGCTCCCAGCATCGCCGAATTGAAAATCGCGGTGCGGCGCGCGGACGGCGCGAAATGCGAGCGCTGCTGGACGTATTCAACTCACGTGGGCGAAAGCGCGAAATTTCCCACCGTGTGCGAACGATGCCTGCCCGTTGTGGAAGCGCTGCTG
Source organism: uncultured Acidobacteriota bacterium (assembly GCA_963785395.1). GTDB lineage: Bacteria > Acidobacteriota > Terriglobia > Acidiferrales > UBA7541 > DASTCZ01. Next base: position 15,681 of record CAWAVH010000010.1, read on the forward strand.
AGTACAGCCGCAGGGTCATGAGACAGCGGCGGCTGGGCTGGCTGGGAATCGTCGCCGGAATTTTGCTGCTGGACCGCGCGTCGAAGACGCTGGTGGAAACGCTGACGCCGCTGGGATATTTCCATCCGGTGATTCCAGCGATATTTACTTTTGTACACGCGGCGAATCCGGGGATCGCGTTTGGATTTTTTGCGGATGATCCATCGCGCACGGTCGCGACCGTGCTCTCATTCATCACAATTATTGTTTGCTTGCTGCTTACGTGGCTGTTGGTGAGCGGAAAAGCGGGGCGGCGCCATGCGAATGCTGGCGTGGCATTTATTCTGGGCGGAGCGCTGGGAAATTTGTACGATCGCTTGCTGCACGGCAGCGTGACGGACTTCCTCTATTTCCACATCGGCGAACATTACTGGCCCGCATTCAATGTGGCGGATTCCGCGATTGCGATCGGCACGGTGCTTGTGGGCATCGAGCTGATTTTTTACAGCGCGACCCCCGAGCAGGAAGACGTGGCGCCTGAAAGTTAGCGCGTTCCTCGCATGAGCCAAGAATCCAATAGCATGTCACGTGGAAAATTTTCGCGTCGACGCGGAAAACGCCGGGCAACGGTTAGACCGGTATCTGGCTTCTCAATTGCCACAGCTCAGTCGGACTCGCGTGCAGGAATTAATCGAGCAAGGCCGGGTACGCGTGGAGGGCAGCGCTGCGCACGGCGAAATTCGCGCGTCACACCGGGTGAGCGAAGGCGAGAGCGTGCAGGTGGAAGTGCTCGAGCGGCCGCCGTTGATCGCAGTGGCAGAAGATATTCCGATTGAGTTTCTATACGAGGACGACGATTTCGTGGTGGTGAATAAGCCAGCCGGGATGATCGTTCATGCGGGCGCGGGGCAGACCACCGGCACGCTGGTGAATGCGCTGCTGCACAGGCTGGGAAGGCTTTCGGATTCCGGCGACACGGTGCGGCCGGGAATTGTGCATCGGTTGGATCGCGGAACTTCGGGTGTGCTGGTGGTGGCGCGAAACGATGAAGCGCATCGCGCGATTGCCGGACAATTTGAGCAGCGCGAAGTGGAAAAATTTTATCTTGCGCTGATTCATGGGCGCATCGCGGAAGGGTCGGGCTCGATCACTCTGCCGATTTCACGCGATCTGGAGCGGCGCACGAGAATGACAACGCGTCGCCGCGAAGGAAGAGAAGCGCGCACTGATTGGCGCGTGCTGATGCGCCTCGAAGGATTCACGTTGGTGGAAACGCGGCTGCACACGGGACGCACGCATCAGATTCGCGTGCATTTTTCGTCGCTGGGGCATCCGGTTGTGGGCGACACGGTTTATGGCGCTCCTAGGGCTGCGCGCGCCGGAGGAAAGCCGATCGCGCCGCTGGGCAGAACTTTTTTGCATGCAGCGCGAATTGCGTTCGCGCATCCGGAAAGCGGCGAACGAATCGAAGTGCGCGCGCCGCTCGCTCCGGAGCTGCGCGAATATTTGAATCGCATAGGCGCTGCGACGGGAGCCGATTCGGCGAAGATTGACGCTGCTTTGAAGGGCTACATATAATTGACGGAATCGGGGAAGGGGTTGGCTTTCATGCGCGGTAAATCAGTGCATCGCAATCGAATCATTCTTAGCGCGGCTGTTGGCGCGCTCGCGCTGGCCATCGCGTTTTCCGGAGTGCGCGCGCAGTCGCAGCAGCAGGTCCCGCCGCCTCCGCAGCAACAGCAGGCGCCGCCATCCACGATTACGCCGCAGCGGCCCGGAGCGATCGTCCAAAACGTGCAACTGGTGAACGTGTTGTTCACGGTGATCAATCACGGGCAAAAATTCGTCACCGATCTGGACAAAGCCGATTTCAAGGTGACGGAAGATAATCAGTCGCAAAAAATTCTTTTCTTCAGCCGGCAAACGGATTTGCCGCTGCGCGTCGCGCTGCTGCTGGATACTTCGAACAGCATTCGCCCGCGGCTGAAATTCGAACAGGATGCCGCGATCGATTTTCTGTACAACGTGATGCGCAAAGATCGCGACCAGGCTTTCTTGATGACGTTTGACAGCGATCCGGAAGTGGTGCTGGATTACACAAACGATCTGGATAATTTGCGCGACACGATTCAGGCGCAGCGCGCCGGTGGCGGCACTTCGATTTACGAAGCGGTGATTCAGGCGTCGAAAAAATTAGTTGATGCGCCTCCTCCGAAAACCGGCGGCCCTGAAATGCGCCGCATTTTGGTGGTGATCAGCGACGGCGAAGATAATTTGAGTTCGCATACGCGAATGGATTCGATTGAAGCCGCGGAGCGGTCTGGCGTGGTGATCTATCCGATCAGCACGAGCACGGAGTGGGTGACGCCGGAAGACAATCCGGATTTTGCGCACCGCATGGATCGCAAAATTATGAAGTCTGAAGGCGATAAAGTTTTGCAGGCGTTTGCGGATGAAACCGGCGGGCGCGCATTTTTCCCGTATCACGTGGATGACGTAGCGCAATCGTTTTTGGATATTGGCGTGGAGCTGCGCAGCCAGTACTCGCTGGCGTATTCGCCAACCAATGCGATGGCCGACGGAAAATTTCGCAAAATTAAAATTGAAGTGACTTCACGCAAAGGGCTCGACGTGCGAACGCGCAAAGGTTACTTCGCGATTCCGCCGATCATGTACACCACGCCTGCTGATCGGGGCCCGAGCCAGTAGAAATATTTTTGGCGATGCCCTCAGTGCGATCTTCGCAGAGTGAATTTTCCGGAAGCGCTGCTAATTTTGCGCTGCGTAGTAGCCCTTGCGAGAAAGCACTTTGTTGCTCTTGTCGGTGACTTCCACTTTTATTTTTCGGTACGAGCCATCGTGCTTATCGTTGCTGGGGTAGTAGCCCAGCATGTATTCGCTGCGCAGCTCGTCTGAAATTTCGTCGAACGCCGCGCGCATTCTGTTCGGATTATTCACGTCGATCACGCGGCCGCCCGTTTCGCTGGTCAGCTTGTTGGCGCTATTCGCGTCGGCAGTAAAGCGGCTCTGCGAGACCAGCAGAATGTGAATCACGGTATCGGCGCGCTGCGCGGCTTCAATCGTATCGGCCATGGAAACTTTGCTGCCATGATCGTCGGCGTCGGTGAGGATGACCAGCGCTTTGCGTCCCGCTTCACTGGAAAGCTTGTCGTTGCAGGCGAGATACACCGCGTCGCGAAACACTGTGCCGATATTGTCCGAAGTGGGGAAGGGGCCCGGAGTCACTCCGCCGCCAGCGTTTATTTGCGCGCGGCGAATGGCGCGATCGAGTTCGCCGCGATCGGTGGACCAATCGGAGAGCAAATCGGCGTCGAGATCAAACGACATCACCATCGCTTCGTCTTTCGGCTTGAGCACCTGATTCAAAAACGAAATCGCGGCTTCTTTTTCCTCGCCAATCATGAATTTTTCGCTACCGCTGGTATCGATCAGCAGGCCCATAGTGATCGGAAGAGTTTTTTCATTGGAAAAGAACGCGAGCTTTTGCTCCACGCCATCTTCGAAAACGTGAAAATCTTTTTGTTCGAGATTGGAAACGATTCCGTTGTGATGATCGCGCACGGTGGCGTAGATACTTACAAGGCCGACGCCGACATGAATTTGTCCGGGAATCGTTTGCTGCGCGTTCTTCGCGCGCGCGGCGGCCCACGGCGCGTGCCAAAAAATTAAGCCGGCGGCAACTGCTGTGATTGCGGCCGCGGCCGCGAGACGCCTAACGCGCATGGGTAATTCCTCCGATTTTACTTCGCTCGATTTGGATGCGCCCTGCAAACCAGAAGATGCGCGGCGGAAAATCTCGCGCGACGATTATTCTACCGCAAAAGGCGAACGCTGCTGGAATGGAGCGCATCGCCGAAACCTTGCTGCCGTCTGGCGCGGCGCGGTTAGCGTCCGCTGGAAAGCACCACCAACTTTTGCTCGTGCGCGGGGCAGATTGGCCGGAACTCGCAGCTTTTGCAGTAAAACAGATTTACGTTTGCTTCAAAGTTGCCCGCGCGGATATCGGCGGCGGTCTCGTTGATTTTTTCGAGAACTTTTTTGAAAAGTTTGTCGTCGCGCGTGGTTTCCACACGGGAGTTGTCGCTCAAGTTGTGGAACACCAGGCGCATCGCGTTTAATTCGAGCACGTCGCGAGCCGCCAGCGCGTAGATACTCAGCTGCAAATCTTTTCGCGCGTGATCGGTGGATTTCGGCCGGCCGGTTTTGTAATCCACGATCTCGAATTGGCCCGCGCCAATGCGATTGATCTGGTCCATGCGGCCGGTGAGCAAAATTCCGCCGTCGATTTGCAGCTCGAATGGTTTTTCCTGGTCGTGGACTTCCTGCTCCGCTTCCATCAGAAAAGTGTGCAGAGCGCGGAGCTGCTCGAGCCCATCCTTCTTATATTCTTCCCGCTGGTAATCGTCTTCGTAGCCGGCGGAATTCCATTCGCGTTCGAAAATCGCCACCACTTCTTCGAACGGCAGCTTTCTTCCGCCGCGCAGCTCGGCGACAAAATGTTTGATCGTGGTGTGCATCGTGTTGCCGAAGCTCATCGCGGCGTGCGGACCTTCGCGCAAGCCCCACACATTGTTGAAGAGATATTTCTGCGGGCAGGAATTGTAGGAATCGATCGCAGACGCGCTGAGCGCCAGCGGCTCCGAAATTGGCGGACGATATTCTTCCGCCCAACGATGCAATCTGCGAAAACACGCGAGCTGTCGCGCGCTCGTCCCGCGAACAAATCGGTTTGCGCAGAATCAGCCGCCGCGTCGCCAGCCGCCGCGCCCTTTTGCCCCGCGGCTTCCTTCGGAGCGAGCCGCTCGATATCGCGCCGCGCGATCACTGGATCTTCCAGCACGTCGTCCAGAAATAGTGGAAGGCTTGTTGCGTTTGTTATCGACGATCGCCGTGAGCGTGAGCCGCGCACGCGCCCGCGTAAGCGCCACGTAAAAAAGCCGCCGCTCCTCTTGCACGTGGAAATCGCCGCGCGGCCGCTCTTCTTTCATTAATTCATCCGGAAATTCCAGCATCGGCTGTGCGCTGCGCGCTTGGGAAAATTTCCCTGCGTCAGACTGCAAAATAAAAACGTGATCGAACTCGAGTCCCTTGGCCGCGTGTACCGTCATCAATTGCACGGCGTCCTGGCCGGTTTCTTCTTCGAGATTGATTTGCCCGCCGGCCTGCTCGTAGAGATCGAGATATTCCACGAATTCCGCGAGGCTTTTGCGTTTCGCTTTTCGGTTCCCACTCGCTGCACAAATTTTCTGAAGCGCGCGATGTAGGGCTTGTAGTCGTGCGCGGCATGAACGCCCAGCTCGAGCTCCGACGCGAGATCGTCGAACAATTTGCAGCGCGCTCACGCGTTTCATGCGCTTGCGCAACTGCTGAATCATTTCGACAAATTCGCTCCGCGTGATTTCCGGCAGTAAGCAAATCCGCGACGCTGCGGATTTTTCAGCGCTTCCACCAGCGTGTCCCACAACGAAGTGCGCGTGCAGTCCGCGCCCATTCCGCGAGCCGCACCAGATCTTTTGCGGTGAAACCCCATGCGGGCGCCGACATCGCGCGCGCGAACGAGATGTTGTCCGAGGGCGTCGGCGATCAAACGCAGATACGCCATCACATCGCGCACCAGAGCGTTGTCCGAAAATTGATAAGATTGCGAATTACAAACGGAATGTTGCAGCCGCGAAAGCTCTTCCACCAATTTGTCGCGATTCGCGTGCGCACGATACAGCACTGCGAATCCCCGCCAGCGCGCGCCCGCCGCATGCAGCCGCGCGATTTCTCCCGCCACCCAGCGCGCTTCATGCGCGGCGCTGGCCAATTCCGCGACGCGAACTTTTTCGCCGCCGCGGTGCTGCGCCGTCAGCTGCTTCGGCGGAAACATGTCCGATCGTTCGTTGAGCGCGATGATGTGGTTAGACACGCGCAGAATGCGTTCCGTGGAACGATAATTTTGCGTGAGCGCTTGCACCGGAACATTCAGCGCTCGCCCTGGCCGAATCGCTCGATGAAAAGTTTGAAACTGCCAAACGACGCGCCGCGAAATCTGTAAATCGCCTGGTCGTCGTCGCCCACTGCGAAAATATTTCGATGCTCGCCCGCCAGCCGCCACAGCAATTCCAGTTGCGCGATATTTGTGTCTTGAAATTCGTCGACCAGCACGTAGCGAAACCGCGTGCGCAATTTTTCGGCGAGCGCCGGATCGGCGTCCACGCGCCGCACCGCTTCCATCAGCATCGAGCCAAACGTGAGCATGTGGCCATCGCGAATCAGCGTGTCGCTGGCGCGATAGGCGCGCGCGATTTCCTGCTGCTGCGCCGCCACTTCTTCCATCACTGCAACTTCGTCGGCTTCGCGTTTGCCGCGCGCATCGGCCGCGCTCTTGCTCAAGCCATCGGCGTAGCGCTGATAATCATCCGGCGTGACGAGTTCATCCTGGCAACGCGAAAAAAATCTTTCGAAATCGCCGAGAAATTGTCCAGGCTCGGCCAGCCTGCGGTAGCGTTCGAGTTTCAGCAACCGCAAATTCCGGCGCAGCAGAATCCAGTGATCCACCGGATTCAGCACGCGCAAAGTTGGATCGAACTCTTCGAGAATGCCGTGGCAAAACTGGTGAAATGTGCCGAGCACGACATTTTTTCCGCGCTCGCCCGCCGTTGCCGCCACGCGCGATTTCATTTCGCCCGCGGCTTTTTCTGTAAATGTGAGGCCGAGAATTTGTTCGCCAAGCAGACCGGGCTGCGTATCCAGCAAGTGCCGGATGCGCTCGGTAATCACGCGTGTTTTTCCCGTGCCCGCGCCCGCCACCACCAGCATCGGCCCATCGCCATGCAGCACCGCCGCCCGCTGCTGCGGATTCATCTGAACCGCAGGCGACTCCGCGCGCTGCGCCTCCAGCGCATTCGCAGTGTCGAGCGGCCCGATGTCGAAGAGATGCGACATTTGCGACATCCTAACTTATCCAGCCTGCGTGGCGAAATCAGGGCGAAGCGAGTTGTCATCGCGCTACAAATTTCCCCCATCCAAAGTGGTACTGCAGGCTGCGACTTCGCCGCTAAAAACGGATAGATGTCGCCGGCCCAAACCTCGTAAAGTGATTTCCATGCGAAACACACGCTCTCAATTTGAAAAACCGCTCCAAGCCGCATACTCCGCCGCGCTTGAGTATCTCGATTCGCTTGAACACGCGCCCGTTCCGGCTCAGCAAGATGTCGCGACGCTGCGCTCGCACCTGCTCAAGCCGCTAGCCCAAGCAGGCATGCCCGCCGAGCACGTAATCTCTGAACTCGCGCGCGATGCTGCCGGCGGACTCGTCGGTTCCGCGGGTGGAAGATTTTTCGGCTGGGTAATCGGAGGCGCGCTGCCTGCCGCGCTCGCTGCGGATTGGCTCACGGGAGCGTGGGATCAGAATGGCGCGATCTACGCCACCAGCCCCGCCGCCGCGATGGTGGAAGAAGTTGCGGGCGGGTGGCTGAAAGAAATTTTCGGATTGCCGCCGGCGTCGAGTTTCGCGTTTGTTACCGGCTGCCAGATGGCGCACGTCACCTGCTTTGCTGCTGCGCGCCACGCGCTGCTTGAATCGCGCGGATGGGATGTCGAGCGCAAAGGGCTTTCCGGCGCGCCGCAGATTCGCGTCCTCACCAGCGACCAATATCACGGCACGTTCGATCGCGCCGCGCGGTTGCTGGGAATCGGACTCGACAATATTCACTCGCTGCCATCGGGAGATGATGGCGCGCTCGCTGCGGAAACTCTCGAGCGCGCGCTCAATGAAGATACGAAATTCGCCCACGCTAGTGCTGCTGCAAGCGGGGGACGTAAACGGCGGCGCGTACGATTCCTTCGAAACGCTGATTCCGATTGCGAAGCGCCACGGCGCGTGGGTTCACGTGGATGGAGCATTCGGATTGTGGGCGGCTGCAAGTCCCGCGTACGCGCACCTCACCAATGGCGTCACGCTCGCCGATTCGTGGGCCACCGATGGACACAAGTGGCTCAATGTTCCGCAGGATTGCGGCCTCGCGTTCGTCGCGCATCCCGAACCGCATCGCGCCGCGATGTGCTACCTCGCTCCTTATTTCAAATTGCAAAAAACTGCGCGCGATGAAATGGATTGGAATCCGGATTGGTCGCGCCGCGCGCGCGGATTCGCAACTTATGCCGCGCTGCGCCAGCTCGGCCGCGATGGCATCGCCAATCTCGTCGCCACATGTTGCAAGCACGCGAAGGCCATCGTCCTCGGCATCGGCGCGTTGCCGGGAGCGGAAGTGATCTCCGAGCCCATCATCAATCAAGGACTCGTGCGCTTTCTCGATCCCGCGCCCGGAGCCACCGAAGCCGATCACGCCCGCCGCACCGATGAAGTAATCGCCGAAATTGTGCGCTCTGGCGAAGCCTTTTTCGGAGGCACCACCTGGCGCGGCATCCGCGCCATGCGCGTAAGCGTAAGCAGTTGGCAAACCAACGAAGCCGACGTGGCCCGCGTGGTTAAAGCCGTAGCCGACGCGATGAAATCAGTGGAGACGTAACGCGCGCAACCGCGTGATATCACCGTGCTGCGCAAAATCCGTAGGGGCGAGGCTCGACCGCGAAGCGGGCAAGCCTCGCCCATTCCTCAGAATTTGTCACCGCGAAATATCTCCGTATTGCATCCATATATGACGTTACCTGCAACCGCAGAATATTTAATATTCCTCTTGACATCAAAATACGAATATGAGACAATCCTTACCAGGGAAGAACCGCATCCCGCGCCTACTCAGCGCGGGTTTTTCATTTTCAGTCCCATTTTGGAACGCTAGGAGACGAATCGAGTTCGCTCGACCGCTCAATTTGCCCTTATATGTCCTATAATATTTCGCATTGCAAACAAAGGACTTACGCTCGCCGGAGCCGAAAAAAAGGCCTTCAAAAAGTTAAGTGTTCATTCTAAAAGACTTAACTCAAAATTCGACGTAAGTGTTCATTACAAAAGACTTAGAAGCAAAATATCGCCTCATTTTCACTCAAATAACCGTCCCAAAATGGGAAGCGGTAGATTATGTTCGGTCGAAAATGCTCACCAGAATCGAGCTAGTGCGGATGATCTCGGGGGTCCCCAAGCAATGAAACGCCCTTTGCGCCAGGTTCCGCCATGTTTCTCCCTAACAAATTGACCACCTGCAACCCCGCGCCTATACTCGGTTAGAAGCTGATTTTCAGGCGCGAATTTCGCAATTCCTTGGCTGAGCCTCTCGGAGGACGCAGTGACCCAGCAGCAGATCGAACAGCCCGTAATTCTCAGCGCCGTTCGTACGCCGATCGGAAAATTCCAGGGCGGGCTCTCTTCTCTCGCCGCCACCGAACTCGGCGCCATCGTCGTGAAAGAAGTGGTGCGCCGCGCGGGCATCGATCCGAAAACCGTGGACGAAGTAATCATGGGAAACGTGGTTTCCGCGGGCCTCGGCCAAAATCCCGCGCGCCAGGCTGGTCTGCGCGGAGGACTCGATTCCCGCGTCGCCGCGATGACCATCAATAAAGTTTGCGGCTCAGGATTGAAAGCGGTCGCGCTCGCAGCGCAGGGAGTGATGCTCGGCGAAATCGAAATCGGCGTCGCTGGAGGCATGGAGAGCATGTCGAATTGCCCGTACTTGTTGCCGGGCGCGCGAAATGGTTTTCGTATCGGCAACGCGGAAGTAATCGACTCGATGATTCGCGATGGCTTGTGGGACGCGTTCAACGATTTTCACATGGGCTTGACCGGCGAACTTGTCGCCGAGAAATATAAAATCACGCGCGAGGAGCAAGACCGCTACGCATTTGAGAGCCACCAAAAAGCATTGCACGCGATGAAATCCTGTTTCTTCCAATCGCAAATTATTCCGGTGGAAGTCGCGCAGAAAAAAGGCGCGCCAATCGTAATCGAAAAAGACGAATCGCCACGCGCCGATACCAGCATGGAAGTCCTCGCGAAATTGAAGCCCGCATTTAAAAAAGATGGCACTGTCACCGCGGGAAATGCGCCGGGAACAAATGACGGAGCCGCGGCGGTGGTCGTCACCAGCGCGCAAGTCGCTTCGCAGCTCGGCAAAACTCCGATGGCGCGCATCGTCGCGCAAGCAGTAAGCGGCGTGGAACCGAAATGGGTGATGATGGCGCCGGTGGAAGCAGTAGAAAAGTTGCTGAAGAAAACTGGATGGGATCGCGACCGCGATGTTGATCTCGTGGAATTAAACGAAGCATTCGCGGTGCAGGCAATCGCGGTGACGCGCGAATTGAAACTCGATCCCGCAAAAGTAAATGTGAATGGCGGCGCCGTCGCGCTGGGCCATCCTATCGGCGCAAGCGGCGCGCGCGTGCTCGTCACGTTGCTCTACGAAATGGAACGCCGCAACATGCATCGCGGAATTGCCGCGCTCTGCCTCGGCGGCGGCAACGCCGTTGCGCTCGCGGTTGAGCGATAATTCGCCAAAATGTTCTGCCCAGAATGCAAAGCCGAATATCGTGAAGGCTACTCGCATTGTGCCGATTGCGAATGGATCTCGTCGCCGCGCTTCCGCAAGAGCCGGAGTATGGCGAGCACGATGCATTCGTCTCCGGTCTGGTCCGGCGGGCCGGGCACAATGATGGCGAAGATCGCAAAACGCTCGATGATGCGCGAATTCCGTTCCGTGTCATCGAATACAAAGACACTGCTCTTTCAACGTGCCAACTATCGCGCGCCTTACGAAATTGCGGTGCCTCACAAAGTAATCAGCCCTTGGATGAAAGCGAGGCCGAAACGACTGCCGCGATGGAACGCTTCCGCTGGAAGAATCGAAGCTGATCTCGGCGCCTAACACTTCCCGGCTGCGGGGCGGGTCGAAGATCTTGACGAATGTGGGATATGGGCTTCCGGTGTCACAGAATCGTGGAGTGAAGTCCTCGACGCTGCCACACGACGAACCGGACACGCTCACGAGATACCCAGTGATCGGATGATGGAATCCGGTGGATGCGACGGAAGAATGTGGACGGGCGACGATCGGGACGGCGCGGAAATGATCGTCACCTCGCTCAGCGAAAATGGAATCCACTGGCGCATTGGCGGCGATTTGGAAGACGATGCAGCTGGAGTAGCGATGATACGCCGATAGCAAATCTTGAAGCGGACAGGCCACCGAAATCTTTGTGCTGCCGGCAGATGTAGATCGCGCCCGCGAAATCATTCGCGAAATTTCAGGCTCTGAACCGCTCTAACATTTGAGGTCATCTAAGAATTGAAATGATTTGTCCGGAATGCAAATCGGAATATCGCGAAGGATTCACGCGCTGCGCTGAATGCGGAGTCACGCTTGTGCCCGCGCCAGTCCCGTTCGATGTCCAACCCGATCAGCAGCGCTCGCATGAACCGGCCGTCGTGATTTGGCGCGGCCAAGATCCAGTCTTATTTTCTACGGTTACGAGCGCGTTGCAATCCGCCAGCATTCCGTACCTCGAGTTTCACAATCGCGATTTAACCGCATCGCTCTCGCGTCCAATGTCTTTGAGCTACTACGGTGTGGGCCACTCGGAAGTCCGCGTCTACCCTCCCGATTTCGCGGCGGCGCAGGAAATTGTGGAAGCCGCTTTGCGCCCGCTAGAGCTTGTGCGAAATGAAGAAGAGAGCGATGCCGCTCCGGAGGCCGCGGAGATTCCACCGTTTTCGCGCGTCTCGCCCGCGCAATCCGCCGCTTCGCCCGTGGAAGTGTGGCGCGGCGAAGACGCGGCGCGTGCGCGTACGCTAGGCAAAGCGCTGGGTGCGGAAGATATATTTTCGTGGCTGCTCACGTCGACCTCCGGAGAATCGCGGCTGCTCGTCGCAAGAGATCGCGCCGCGCGCGCATCCCGCATCGTTCGCGCTCTTCGCGCAAAAGCTACCTCCGCTTGATTCGCGGCGCGCTGTGTGTTCCCCTGTCGGCGCCGCATTTACTACAGTAAGATCGCACCAGTCTTGAAGAGTTCAGTTGTTGGAATCAGTGCAGCTGTCCTTAAGGAGTTAAGACGTATGGCATCGGAATCAATTCGCACAGTAGCCGTGCTCGGCGCAGGCACGATGGGCAATGGCATCGCGCACGTCTTTGCTCGCGCGGGCTATGACGTGATTTTGCGCGATGTCGAGCAGCGCTTTCTCGATCGCGGCCTCGAAACAATTTCCAAGAATCTCGATCGCGAAATAAAAAAAGCAAAACTCACTGAAGCCGAAAAGCCCGCAGTACTTGCAAAAATTAAGCCCACGACAGACATGTCCGCAGTAGCGCGCGCCGATTTCGCCGTCGAAGCAGTCCCCGAGCGCCTGGAATTGAAACTCGCCGTCCTGCGCGAAGTCGACGCCGTGTTGCCCGCAGGAGCGATTCTCGCAAGCAATACATCATCTATCTCGGTGACCACGCTCGCCGCGGCAACAAAACGCCCCGAACGATTCATCGGCATGCACTTCATGAATCCCGTGCCGATGATGTCGCTAGTGGAAGTGATTCGTGCAATCCAAACTAGCGACGAAACTTTCGCCGCCACCATCACCCTCTGCGAAAAGCTCGGCAAAAAGCCAGTCCCCGCAAACGATGCGCCGGGTTTCGTAAGCAATCGCGTTCTGATGCCCATGATTAATGAAGCCGCATTCTGCGTGATGGAAGGAGTAGCCACCGCGGAATCGGTAGATCAAGTAATGAAGCTGGGAATGAATCACCCGATGGGCCCGCTCGAGCTTGCCGATTTTATCGGCCTCGACGTCTGTGTCGACATTCTCGACGTGCTGTACAAAGGTTTCGGCGATCCAAAATATCGTGCGTGCGCGTTGCTGCGAAAGCTTGTTGCGGCAGGCTGGCTCGGACGCAAATCCGGCCGCGGCTTTTACAATTACGCGCAGAGCTAGCCCGCGAAATTCAGCGGCCGCTCCGCACCGGAAGAATCCTGTAGTCACTTCTCGCGCTGCAGCGATTCCGCAATATCTTTTGCTTGTGCCAAGCTGCCACCGTAAAGTTTTTGGGCGAGATAGCTGGCGGTGATGATATCGCCGCGTTGGGCGAGTTCCCGCAATTGTTTCTTTTGTTCGTCAGAGCTGAGCGACCCCAGCCGGGTGAAGTCTTGAGTCAGCGAGACGGTGGCAGCGATCACCGTGTGCGATCGAAGCGCATCGAGGAACGTTTTGGCGCCAGGCACAACATCCCAACGAATTCTCATGAAGGGCGGTGTGTTAATCGCAACCGGGTAATCGCGATAGAGCGTCGAGGTATTGCCGTACCAGCGTTTTTGCATCGGAGCACTCTCGCCCCGTTCGTCGCCCAACGCGCTTACGAGAGCAGAGTTGTCGCCTGATAACTCAAGCTCGACATAGCGCAGAAACGATGTTTGCGAAGCCCCTGGTTTCATCGGATCGGGTTTTTCCACACGCTCTTTGATCACGCGGGCAGAGGCGATATCGCTAAACGAAAGTAAAACAACCGAGGGATCCTCTGGAGCCAATTCATAATTCAAATAGGAGCGATACTGCACGTAGATTCCGGTTTCGTTCATGCGCACCAGCCAGTTCGACGGATGAAAACGGGCGGTGACAAACTTCAGCGTCAGCAACACAAACAACAGCAGGAATGGACCGAAAATATATCCGGCCTTCCATTTCGCGTCGGTGTAAGCCTCGAAGAATAATCGCAGTGGTGAGCGAAAATCCGGCGAGCCACACGATCAGCGCGCGCGATCCGCGCATGACGGTACACGCGGTCATTCGAGCCAATTTGCACTTCTTGTAGACGCAACAAGCGCATAGGCGAAACTCAGATTTAGGTAATGTAGCTGCGGAACAGCGATACTGTTTGACAAAATATGAGCGTTGAACCGAGGATTATGCAATAACGGGTATCCGGCAGGCGGCATACAAACGCAGGTCGACGGGAGCTGTAGGAAGAGACAAGGAAGTGTAAAGTAAAATAGTGTTTGCCTTTTGTTCGCCTCTCTGCTATTCTTTGGCTCATAAGATTGCAGTGCATATCAGCCAACTCTTTGGTAATATCCTGATCGTGGGTCAGGGCAAAGAAATCGGTTGCCGCACCGCAACTGAAAAACCCCTTTCGAGGTACAGCGATGGCTGACGAGCGAGCAACAAACCTTTCGAACGCAATTTCACAAATTGAAAAGCAGTATGGCAAGGGTTCCATCATCCGGCTTGGGAACAAAGATGTCCTGGTGCCGGTGAGCGTGATCTCCACGGGCGCCGTGTCGCTCGATGCGGCGCTCGGCGTCGGTGGATTTCCGCGCGGACGCGTGATCGAAATTTTCGGACCGGAATCCGGCGGCAAGACGACCCTCGCGCTGCACGCCATCGCGCGAAGCGCAGAAGATGGGCGGCCAGGCCGCGTTCATCGACGCGGAACACGCGCTGGATCCAATCTACGCGCGAAAACTTGGCGTCGACGTTGACAATTTGCTGGTGTCGCAGCCGGATAACGGCGAGCAAGCGCTGGAAATCACCGAAGCGCTGATCAAATCCGCGGCGGTCGATATCATTGTTGTGGACTCGGTGGCTGCGCTCGTCCCCAAGGCTGAACTCGAAGGCGATATGGGCGATCCGCAAATGGGATTGCAGGCGCGGCTGATGTCGCAGGCGCTGCGCAAGCTTACCGGAATTGTTTCGAAGTCGCGCACCTGCCTGATCTTCATCAACCAGATTCGCGAAAAAATTGGAGTGATGTTTGGCAATCCGGAAACAACCACCGGCGGCCGCGCTCTGAAATTTTACGCTTCGATGCGCATCGATATCCGCAGAATACAGGCGATCAAAGAAGGCGATCGCGTGGTTGGTTCGCGTACGCGCGGCAAAGTTGTAAAAAATAAAGTCGCCGCGCCATTCCGCGAAGCGGAATTCGACATTCTCTACGGCGAAGGCGTTTCGCGCGAAGGCGATCTAATCGACCTCGGCGTGGACAAGGGCTTGCTCGAAAAATCCGGCACGTGGATCAGCTACGGCGGTGAACGTCTTGGACAGGGACGCGAAAATGCCCGCGTTTTCCTGAAAGAAAATATTGGGATTCGCGACAAGTTGGAAGCCGCGCTTCGCAAGAATCTCGGACTCCCGGCTACATCCGCATCCGGCTCCAACGGTTCGGCACCCGTCGCGGAAAAGAACGGGACCGAAAAGGCAGCCGCCGAAAAAGTGGCCCCGGTGGCACAAGCGGCGGCGGCGAATAGCGGCGCAAATCGGCCGCGTCCCACTCGCTAGTTCTTAACAAAACTCAACAGCTGATCTCAATGCGAGCGCAAGTGCGCTCGCATTGAGCCTGCAACCCAGTGTGCACATTTGGCGTCCAATTTAGTGCATCGATGTGACCTTTTTTGTCCATATCCGAAAAAGTGTCCAAAAATGGCGCAATTAAGCTTACCTGTACCGCGGGGCAGCATGTACCCGAGGTCCGGTGTTCGTTTCGTACGACGCTGAAAACACTGACTTTTTCCTATTGCCCCCGATACAGGGTTTACCGTAGACTGCGGCTCTACATGGTTACCGATGTGCTGGGTGTGGTGTTGGGACTGTGAATTTAGGTTCTGATTGGTTTGGGTGCGTAAATGACGCGGTACTCTAGTTCTGTGCGATTTTTGGCTTTTTTGGCTTCCTCACTCTTGGTGTGGCAACCCGTGTTGTCGGCGAGAACCCCGGAGCCTGTTCGGAAGACTACGTCCAAGCATCACGTCATCACCCACCACTACTACGGTGTTCCAACTTTTGCGGATTCAACGCTTGGCGACGTAACTCAGTTTGACGATCCGGTTGTGCGCGCGGCAGCGGTTAGTGCGCTGGGAAAATATAATGGCGCAGTGGTTGCGATTGATCCCTCGAATGGAAAGATTCTCGCGGTCGTAAATCAAAAGCTGGCATTTTCGGATGGATTCATTCCGTGCTCCACGATTAAGCCGACGATTGCTCTCGCAGCACTCGAAGAGGGAATCCTCACGCGCGACACCATGATCAAGGTGGCGCCGCGGCATTACATGAATTTGACGGAAGCGCTCGCGCACTCGAACAACAAATTTTTTGAAACGCTCGGCTCGCAAATGGGATTCCAAACAGTGTCGCGCTACGCGCAGACGCTTGGACTGGGCGAGCTCGCCGGTTACAACATTCCTGAAGAACAGTCCGGAAAGCTTCCCGCGGAACCACCAAAGAATGGCGGCGTCGCGCGCATGTCGAGCTTCGGCGAAGGTATTCACATGACGCCGCTGGAACTCGGATCGCTGGTGGCATCCTTTGCCAATGGCGGAACGATGTTTTATTTGCAGTATCCGCGTAGCGCCGAAGCGCAGCGCGATTTTGAGCCGCGCGTAAAGCGTCAGCTCAACATCAGCCCCTACCTTTCGGATATTCGCGAAGGAATGGAAGCTGCGGTGCTCTACGGCACCGCGCGATTGAGCTACGATCATGATGGCGAATCGCCGCTCGGAAAAACGGGCACGTGTTCCGATTCGGCTTCGCGATTGGGCTGGTTTGTTTCTTACGCAGACCAGGTAAATCCGCGAATCGTTCTGGTGATTCTGATGCGCGGACAATCCTCGCGCGTGAAGGGTCCATTCGCCGCGGGCATCGCAGGCCGCATGTATCACACGCTCAAACTCGAAGGCTATCTGCCGCAGAATTCCGCTGTAGCGTCAACAATGCCGGCGGCTGCGCCAATCCAAACCACACCATTCGTTGGTCCTGTGCAACACGTCCAGCGCTGAGACGGAAATAATTCCCGATGCGTTTAGCGTTTCGAATCACTGCCGCGGTAATCATCGCGGCGGCGCTCTGCGTTGCGTGGGTGTTGCATCGGAATCGCCTTCGCGCTGAAGATTCTTTCGCGCGGGAAGCAACTGCGGCTCGCGAGCAGGCAGCAAAGGTCGCAAGAGATGTGGTGCTGTTCAGCAGCGAGCGGGTCACTTCGGGAGCGCATTTCGAAAGTTCGTTGCAATCTTTGGGATTGGATCCGCTAACCGCGACAGCGATTACGAGTTCGATTTCTCCAGTTTTCGACACGCGCCGTTTTCATGCCGGAAATATTCTTTCGGTGGGCCGCTCCGTCACTGGCGTACTTCGCGCCGTGCGATATCAGATCGATGCGGATAGATTGCTTTCGGTGGAACCGCGCGACTCGGGATTTCACGCGGAAATTCAAACGATTCCGTCGCACATCGAAACGCGCACAATTTCAGGCACGGTAAACGGATCGCTATTTGGCGCCGTCGAAAATGCGGGTGAATCGCCGGAACTCGCGATGAGCCTGGCGCAGATTTTTGGCTGGGATCTCGATTTTTATACTGACACGCGCCACGGCGACACGTTTCGCGTGGTAGTGGAAAAGAAAACTTATCTCGACGGAAAAAGTGCGGGCTACGGAAAAATTCTCGCTGCGGAATACGACAACGCAGGCCATCCGTATCAAGCGGTTTTATTTCACGATGGCGTAGGCGCGCCCGCTTATTACCGCGCCGATGGCGGCGCGTTGCAGCGATCATTTCTCCGCTCGCCGCTAAAATTCGCCGCGCCCATTACTTCGCATTTCAGCAACTCGCGCTATCACCCGATTCTGAAAGAAAATCGGCCGCACCTGGGCATCGATTATGGCGCGCCGATGGGCACACCAGTGCAATCAATTGGCAGCGGGCGAGTAGTGTTTGCCGGGTATTCGGGCGGTTCGGGCAACTTGATCAAGATTCAGCACGCCAATGGCTACGAGACGATGTATCTGCACCTTTCGCGCATTCTGGTGCACAACGGCGGTCACGTGGAGCAGGGCCAAACAATCGGACTCGTGGGAATGACGGGCCTCGCTACCGGTCCGCACCTGGATTTTCGAATCGAGCAGGGTGGCGCGTTCAAAAATTTTGAGACGCTGCATCTGCCGCCGGCTGAACCGGTTTCGCAGAAAGAAATGCCGGACTTTTTGGCGTCACGCGACCGCGTTTTGCCGATGTTGGAAGTTCCAGCAGCGCCTGCGGTGGCTTCGCACGACCATTAGATTACAGTAACCTGATTCAAATTAAGTAACGCAGGAGTCCTAGAACTCGCATTCTGCCTGTCCCTCAGGACAGCGATTTTTTTGCTTGCAATTCCAGGCAACGCGCGTATTATCCCTCTGCGTTTGTTGCTTCTGTGAAACCTAGAGATTCGTTGAATAAAAGGCGCCGCTAACTTAACTTGCGACGCTTTTTTTGTTTTACGGCTAGAGGCGCCGAGCGATCGGAACGGATGCAGCAGGCAGCTCAATTAAGAAGAGGAATTACCAGTGCGAGAACAAGGCACAGTCAAGTGGTTCAACGCCAGCAAGGGCTACGGATTCATTCAGCGCCAGTCCGGTGAAGACGTCTTCGTTCACTTTTCCGCGATTCAGTCGGATGGGTACAAGACGTTGAACGAAGGGCAGGCCGTGGAATTCGAAGTCACCAAGGGCCCCAAGGGCCTGCAGGCGGCGAACGTCACTAGCCTCTAGTCAGAAATAAAAACAAAGGGCGAGCCGCGCGAAAGCGATGCTCGCCCTTTTTGTTTTCACGCGAATTTATTGAGCGTGAATTATTCTTCGTGTCGAAGCGCGACAAGTGGATCGACCCGCGTAGCGCGCAACGCGGGAGCGAGACATGCAGCAATCGCAACGGCTCCAAGAGTAATCGCGGCAACGGAAAATACAACGGAATCGAGCGGTGCGACTTCGAACAACACGCTGCGCATCAATCGCGTGAGTACTGCAGCGGCGATTCCGCCGATCAGAATTCCAGCGAATGCCAGCCGCAACCCCTGATTTAGGATCATCGCAAGAACATTATTTTGAGATGCACCAAGCGCCATGCGCAGTCCAAGCTCGCGCGTGCGCTGCGCCACCGATTGCGAAATTGTTCCGTAAATTCCGATCGCAGCGAGTAACAGCGCCGATGCGGCGAAGCCCGTGAGAAGTAGCATCAAGAAACGACGCTGAGCTGTGGAACGTTCGACCAGCGCTTCCAGTGGAAACGAATCGTACACTGGCATGCCCGGATTCACGGCGTGTACAGCGGCACCCATCGCTTGAAGCGCAGCCGCTGGGTCGCCCTCAAGTCGCGCAACGAGTATCGGATTCCAAAGCGCGCTGGATTCGAGCGGACGATACACTTCGGGGCTGACGTCTTTGTCCAGTCCGAAGTGGCGCACATCGCCCACCACTCCGGCGACACTGATCCAACTTTGCTTCTCTGGATCGGGTCCGATCTTTATTTGCTGGCCCACGGGATTTTCGCCCGGCCAGTACATACGTGCGGCGGTCTCGTTGATGAGCGCGATTCCCGCAGCTCCTGCGGTGTCGTGTTCATCGAATACGCGTCCTGCGCGCAACGGAATCCCCATCGTTGAGAAGTAGCTTCCAGAAGCGACGCGATACTCCACGCTTGGCTGCTGGCCGTGCGGAAATGTTTTGCCTTCGATCCACAGCCAGCTTCCGAGGTTGCTGCCGAGCAATGGCAGCCGGCTTACTGCGCCGACGGATCGCACGCCCGGTATTTGAGCAACGCGATCGAGCAGTGCGTGATCGATCGCCCGTGCTTGTGGCGCCGCTTGCACGGAAGGAGGAAGAAGGGCCGTAACTGTCGCGATGCGCTGCGGATCGAACCCCGGGCTAACATCGAGCAGCCGCGCGAAACTTCGAATCAGCAGACCGGCCCCAATAAGCAACGCGAGAGCCAGTGAAATCTGTGCTACCACGAGGCCCGCTCGGAAGCGATGATGCCCGCCAGTGAAGCCGCGCGCGGTTTTTCGGAGTCCATCCGAAATATCGCCTCGCAGAATTCGAAATGCGGGAGGAAGCCCCGCGAGAATCGCACTTACGATTGCGGTAGCGATAGTGAAGAGAATTGCGCGGCGGTCAAGCGAAATTGTGCGGCCTTCGATCAGTGTAATTGGTGCCACCGCGAGCAACGCGCGCAAAATAGCAAAGGAAAGCGCGATGCCCGCGAGAGTTCCTGCGCCTGCGAGCACAAAACTTTCGGATAGGAATTGGCGCATCAGCCGAAAACGCGAAGCGCCCAGCGCGGCGCGAACCGCAATTTCCTTGCCGCGCTTGATCGCCACAGTGAGCAGCAAGTTCGCGACATTTGCGCAGGCCATTACGAGGACCAGTCCGACGGCGCCGAGTAACAACAGCATCATCGGCCGCACTTGGCCGGTGATCTGTTTGGTAAGCGGCTCAACAGCGTAGATAAGTCCGGCGTCTTCGGGGAATTGTTTCGTGAAGCCCAGACCAAGGGAATGGATTTCTTCATTCGCCGCGTCGATCGAAACGCCGGGCTTCAGCCGCGCAATCAATTTTAGATATCGCACGTATCGTGGAAGTCCAGCAATCTCATTGGTGGCCAGCGGAAGCCAGATGTCAATGTTCCCCGGTGTTCCTGCGACGGGTTCGCCAAGGTAATGAAAATCTGCCGGTGCAATTCCGATCACAGTGAAGGGGCTGCCGTGAATATTCAGCTGATGCGCCGATGACGCCGCGATCTCCGCCGAATTGCCGCTGCCAGTATGCGTAGCTCAGGACAACCACATTTGCGCCAGCGCCGTGCTTATCTTCGGTGGCTGTGAAAAGTGCGGCCTGCAATCGGGTTCGCGCCCAGCATCGGAAAGAAGGAGGCGGAAACATAAAGCGATTGAAGGCGCTCCGCGTTTCCCTGGATCGTAACGACATCGTTCCAAACGGGTGAAATCCCAGCGATAGCAGAGAACGAGTGCGCTTGCTCGCGAAAATCAAAAAGGTCGAGCATCGAATCCCATTGCGCATCGGTGATGCGCTGGATCTCGCGGCATTCAATGGAAACGAGCTGTCCGGGATCATGGTAGGGAAGTGGCTTCAGCGCCAGCGCGTCAACGATCGTGAAAATCGCGCTGTTTGCCCCGATGCCGAAACGCCAGCGTGCAAATCGCGAGCAACGCGAACACCGGATTCCGCCGCAGCAGACGCAACGCGTGCCTCAAGTCGTGAAGAGTGCCGGCGAAAATCGATGGCGCGCGATCTTCGATCGGCAAAGACCGAGGTTCTGCGCTGCGAATTTCCTCGGCAAGCGCACGCCAGCTTGGAAATTGTTTTATCGCTGCGGCTTCGGCTTCGGCCGAAGATGCTCCGCGAGCAAGCGCCGCATTCGCCGCCTGCTCAAGCTGCAGCGCAAGCTCGGCCACAATTTCCGATTCGCGCGCAGGAGAAACATTCAGTCCGCCGAGTTGTTCGCGAACGTACGCTTGCCAATCTTTCATCGTGCGCTCCTCGGCCACTCGCTGATGCCGCGAATTATATATGGCGTTCATACATATTGTATAGACGAAGCTCGCGGCGTTCGGTGAGCGCAATGACGCAACGATTCCGCGCCTCGCGGAATTCACGATTGACCGCAACGGGCCGCGCTTCTATGATTCGGAAACTGAAGACAGGTGGCGCGGGCGGTGCAGCCTCGCGCGGTGGAGAACCATGAAAAAATTCGCCAAAATTCTAATCTGGACTGTCGTTGTGGTCGCGCTGTTGCTCGCCGTCGTCATCACCTTCACGATAAGTTGGCGGCCCATCATCGGTCCCAGTGCGCGCGCTCTCACCGATCGCAAATTTGAAAGCACACCCGCTCGCCTCGCCCGCGGCGAATATCTCGTAAACCACGTGAATGGCTGCTTCGATTGCCACGCGGATCACGATTGGACCGCGCACGATGCGCCGATCATTCCGAACACGATGGGCGCCGGACAGCACCTGACCATCACCGGTCTTCCGGGCGATCTTTACGCGCCGAATATCACTCCCGATCCGGAAACCGGCGCGGGTAATTGGACCGACGACCAACTCGCGCGCGCGATTCGCGAAGGAATTGGTCACGATGGCCGCGCTCTTTTTCCGTTGATGCCTTACCTCGGCTATCGCAGCATGTCAGACGAAGATCTTGCGTCGGTCATCGTCTACATTCGCTCGATTCCGCCGATTCACAAAGTGCAGCCTCCCACGCAAATTATTTTTCCGGTGAAATATTTGATCCGCAATGCACCGCAACCGCTTGAAGCCCCAGTTCCGGAGCCCGATCGTTTCCACGCCGGAAAAGCGCGGCAAATACCTGGTCACCATCGCCGGCTGCAGCGATTGCCATACTCCGCAAGATGCGCATGGCCAGCCGATCGCGGGAATGGATTACGCGGGCGGCCAGGTGCTTGAAGGCCCGTGGGGCCGCGTCGCTTCCGCGAACATTACTTCCGACTCATCGGGCATCCCGTATTACGACTTGGCGCTATTCACGCAAGTTTTTCGAACGGGCTACGTGCGGGCACGCAAGTTAAACCAGCTGATGCCGTGGGCGGGCTTTCGCGGGCTAACGGACGAAGACATCGCAGCGATTTTCTCGTACGTAAAAACACTCAAACCCGTGAAGCACACTGTCGACAACACCGAAGCCGCCATCTTGTGCAAGATCTGTAAGCAGGTTCACGGCGGCGCGGAACGCAACTAACTCCTACCAGTTGTAGTAAAGTTGGCAACGCAGCGTGCTCCGCGCACGTCTGCAATTAGTTGCGCCTCGCGAAAGCAAACACGCCGGCGCTGCAAGCGAGTGGAGAAAATCAAAATGTTTAGAATTTGCAGCTATTTGCGCGAGCCTTTGTGTGGTTTGTCTCAGCTTGTTGGCGCTCGTGATTTTTCCAGCGGCCGCGCTCTGCGCAGCAGCCCGATCCAAGTTTATTTTCAGGATTGCGCTGGCGAATGATCGGCCCATTTCGCGGTGGCCGCTCGAATGGAGTCACCGGCGTGCCCGGCCAGCCGAATCATTTTTATTTCGGCTCGGTGGGCGGCGGCGTGTGGGAAAGTATCAACTCCGGCGAAACGTGGACGCCGATTTTCGATGCGGAGCACGTGCAATCCATCGGCGCGATCGCCGTCGCGCCCAGCGAATCCGAATGTAATTTACGTCGGCACCGGCGAAGCCGACATGCGCTCGCAAATTTCCTACGGCAACGGAATGTACAAATCCACCGACGCCGGCAAAACTTGGACGCACATCGGTCTCGAAGACACGCGGCAGATCGGCCGCATCATCGTCGATCCGCACGATCCGAATCTCGTTTTCGTCGCCGCGCTCGGCCACGTCTACGGCCCGAATGCAGAGCGCGGCGTGTTTCGTTCCACCGATGGCGGCGCGACGTGGCAGAAAATTCTGTACAAGGATGAAAACGTCGGCGCGATCGATTTGGATTTCGATCCGCAGAAATCCGAAAATAATTTACGCCTCGCTGTGGGCCACGCGCCGTCCGCCGTGGTCAATTTATCCGCCTGCCATACGGCCCGGGCGGCGGCGTTTTCAAATCCACCGATGGCGGCAACAAATGGCAGCAACTTACAGATGGTTTGCCCACTGAAGGTGCTCGGCCGCATCGGCATCGCGGTCGCGCCGAGCGATGCCGAATCGCGTCTACGCGATCGTGCGATGCGAAAGCCGGCGGCCTCTACCGCTCCGATGATGCCGGCGCGACCTGGAAACTCTCCGACAACGAAGCAGCGAATCTGGGGACGCGGCTGGTATTTCTGCAACGTGGTCGTCGATCCAAAAAATCCGGACATAGTGTACGTCTCGAATACTTCCGTCTACGTCTCCGACGACGGCGGAAAAACTTTCGTTGGCCGTCAAAGGCGCGCCCGGCGGCGACGATTATCACCAACTGTGGGTTTATCCCGACGACGGCCAGCGCATGATTCTCGCGAGCGATCAGGGCACCGAAGTCAGCGTGGATGGCGGCGTAAGTTGGAGCTCTTGGTACAACCAGCCGACCGCGGAGATTTATCACATCGTCGCCGACAATCGGGATCCGTACTCCGTTTACGGCGCGCAGCAGGATAGCGGCGCGGTGAAAGTGGAAACGCGCAGCGTGCAAGGCTCGATCACTTATCTGCGCGGATGGTCGCCGATTTGCGCGGGCGGCGAAAGCGGATACATGGCAGTCGATCCGAAGGATTCGGACATTCTTTACGGCGGCACCGTTGGCAAATGCAGCCAGGAAACAAACGTCGGCCAAAACATTGCGCCGACTGCTTGGCAATGAAGAACTCGGTCCATTCCGCCACACCTGGACTTTGCCGCTCGTGTTTTCGCAAGCGGGCACGCACGCGCTTTATTTCAGCAATCAATATTTGTGGAAGACGACTAACGGCGGCGAGAGTTGGGATCGCATCAGCCCCGATCTCACGCGCGAAGATCCCGGCATGCCGGCGAATCTCGATGCCGCAACCACGGCCGATAGTTTTCCCGGTCCGCGGCAAGGCGTGATTTACACCATCGCGCCTTCGCCGCTGCTCGCCGACACAATTTGGGTCGGCACTGACGACGGATACATTCAAGTCACTCACGATGGCGGCAAGACCTGGAAAAATGTGACGCCGCCCGAGCTAACCGGCTGGAGCAAAATTTCGCTGATGGAAGCTTCACACTTCGATGCGAACGAAGCTTACGCCGCCGTGGATCGTCATCGCCTCGAGGATTACAAGGCGTACATCTATCGCACGCGCGACGCGGGAAAAACCTGGCAACAGGTCGCAAATGGAATCCCTGAAGGCAATTACGTGAACGCGATTCGCGCCGACACGGTGACGAAAGGCTTGCTCTTCGCGGGCACCGAACTCGGCGTCTACGTTTCTTTCGATGATGGCGACCACTGGCAGCCGCTGCAAATGAATTTGCCGCACACTTCCGCGCGCGATTTTGCAATTCACGGAGACGATCTCGTCGTCGCCACTCACGGCCGCGGCTTCTGGGTTCTCGACGATATTTCCGCGCTGCGGCAAATGAGCGCAAAACTCGCCGATGCGCCTGCACATTTGTTCAAACCCGCGATTGCAATTCGCAGACGCAATGGAGGATTCGGCGGAACGCCGCTGCCATTCGGATCGCCCGAAGCGGAAAATCCCCCGAGCGGCGCGATCATTGATTATTACTTGAAGGCGGATTCATCAGACGCCGTCACGCTCGAAATTCTTGACGCCGCGGGAAAAACAATTCGCAAATATTCCAGCGCCGATCACGTGGAGGCTCCGAATCCCGCGACACAGCAAATTCCTGCGTATTGGCTGCGCACTCCCGAAGTTATGTCGGCAAAGGCAGGAATGCATCGCTGGACTTGGGATCTTCACTACGCCAGCGTAGGCGGCGGAGGAGGCAGGCGCGGCGGTGGTGGTGGCGGATTTGGCGGTGGCGGAGGATTGTGGGCCGTCCCCGGAACTTATTCGGTGAAGTTAAACGTCGCGGGAGAGAGCTACACGCAACCGCTCGTCGTGAAAATGGATTCGCACGTAAAGACTCCGGTCGCAATCTTGCAGCAACAATTTACGATCGCGCAGGAAGCGCAATCGAAGCTGAGCGATGTGAACCGCGCGCTCGCCGAATCGCGAAATCTGCGCGAGCAAATTCACGAACTCGAAACAACGCTCGGCTTCAAATGCGGAACTAAATTCGTCGCTCGACGCCATCAACAAAAAGGCCGACGAAATTGGCGGCATGCCTCCCGTTCTCGATTCAAGCGGCACCGGCGCGCCGTCCGTCGAAACCACGAGCCTGCTCGCCATCAGCGGAGAACTCGGCAGCGTGTTCGGTGACATGGAAGGCAGCGACGCCGCTCCAACTCTACAAGTGATGATGGCGTATCGAAAAGTGCAAGCCGCGATGGCAAAAACGATGGCGAATTGGAATGAGTTGAAGACGAAGGATCTCATCGCGCTCAACGCCAAATTGAAATCAGCAAACCTGACTGAAATTGATTTGAATCGCGCGCCATCTGGAGGCCGCGGCGGAAGGGGCGGTCGCGGCGGCGTCAATTAGAATCGCGTAGAAGATATTTGGAGGCAAAAAATAAAAAGCGGCGAGAGCATTTCCGCTTTCGCCGCCGAAATTCTTGAATCAACGTCTAATCTATTTTCGAAAATTTTCAGGCTTTCACTTCCCAAGTATCGCCCATGTGCAAAAGCTTGTGCAGTTCGCCTTTGCCGTGCTTTGCCGTAATTTCGTGAATCTGATGTTGCACAAGATGTTCGTACGGCGGCACGTCTGCCCAATTTCGCAGCACGCCGACCGGAGTCGGGAACCCGGCTCGTGTTCCATGTGCGCAAGCATGAAAGCGTATGCGGGCCGCGGGTGAGTCTCGTCGTGGACAAGCAAATCGCTCTCTGAAGTGCCGTTGCCAAGCTGCACGACTTCAAGCTCCAGCCCCTTCAAGCGAATGCCCTTGTCGCGATTCTTGCCATAGATGAGCGGCTTGCCGTGCTCCAGATAAATGATGTGCTCGCTGCGCGCTTCTTTTTCGGTCAAGTCTTGCCATGCGCCATCATTGAAGATATTGCAGTTCTGCAGAATCTCGATGAACGCCGAGCCTTTATGTTTGGCCGCAGCTTTCAAGTTTCTTTCAGATGCGATTGGAAAACGTCCACGGAACGCGCGACGAAAGTCGCTTCCGCTCCAATCGCCAGCGAAACCGGATTGAACGGCCGGTCCGCCGTGCCGAACGGAGTGGACTTCGTTTTCTTTCCGATTTCCGATGTCGGTGAGTATTGTCCCTTCGTCAGTCCGTAAATTTTGTTGTTGAAAAGCAAAATTTTCAGTCCCACGTTGCGGCGCAGCATGTGAATCGTGTGATTGCCGCCGATCGAAAGCGCGTCGCCGTCGCCGGTCGCGATCCACACATCCAGATCCGGACGCATCAACTTGATTCCGGTGGCAACCGCCGGCGCGCGGCCATGGATCGTGTGGAATCCGTACGTGTTCATGTAATACGGGAAGCGGCTGGAGCAGCCGATGCCGCTCACCACCACAAATTTTTCGCGGGGAATTCCAAGCTCGGGAAATACGGATTGCACGCAGCTCAGAATCGCGTAATCGCCGCAGCCCGGGCACCAGCGAATATCCTGGTCAGTTTGAAAATCTTTTTTCGTAAGCGGTGGCGGTAAAGTTGCCGTAGACATCGAATTCTCCTTGGCCGTTACTCCAAAATCTCGTCGATCTTTGCTTCGATTTCAGATTGCTTGAAAGGCTGGCCTTGAATCTTGTTGAATCCCTGCGCATCCACCAAATATTTTCCGCGCAGCACAAAACTCAACTGGCCCATATTCATTTCCGGAACAAGAATGTGCCGGTAGCGCTTCATCACTTCGCCCAAATTTCGCGCGAAGGGATTCAGGTGGCGCAGATGCACGTGTCCGATGCGATGTCCCTTTTTTCGCGCGCAGTAGCGAGCGCCGCAGTAATCGCGCCATAAGTCGAACCCCACGCGACGATCAGCAAATCGCCATCGGGATCGCCAGCAGGAACGAGGTCCGGAATATCTTGCGCGACCGCTTCCACTTTTGCTGCGCGCAGCCGAACCATTCTTTCGTGGTTCAGCGGCTCGTAATTCACGTTGCCGGTTACATCCTGTTTTTCGAGTCCGCCGATGCGGTGTTCAAGTCCCGGCGTGCCGGGCACAACCCACGGACGCGCGAGCGTATCGGGATTGCGCGAGTACGGATGAAAGTTTTCGGTGTCGGTGGTGAATTTTACGGGAATATCTGGAATCTCGTCCACGTGCGGAATCCGCCACGGCTCCGCGCCATTCGCAAGATATCCGTCGGAAAGAATAATCACCGGAACCATGTACTTGATCGCGATGCGGCTGGCTTCCAGCGCCATCCAGAAACATTCGCCCGGAGTTGCCGGAGCGACGATTGGAATCGGCGCTTCAGAATTGCGGCCATAAAGCGCCTGCAGCAAATCGGCTTGCTCGGTTTTTGTCGGCAAACCAGTCGAAGGCCCGCCGCGTTGAATGTCGCAAATTACCAGCGGCAACTCCACCATACCGCCAGGCCCAGCGCTTCTGTTTTCAGCGCCATGCCCGGACCGGATGTAGTTGTAATCGCAAGCGCGCCTGCATAAGCCGCGCCGATGCTCGATGTAATCGCCGCGATTTCGTCTTCGGCTTGAAAAGTTGTTACGCCGAAACTTTTGTACGCCGAAAGTTCGTGCAAAATATCCGACGCAGGAGTAATTGGATACGAACCCTGAAAAAGCGGCAGTCCGGATTTTTCCGACGCTGCCACGAATCCCAGCGCCAGCGCCTGGTTGCCACTCATATTCCGGTAACGTCCGGGAGAAAGCTTCGCCGGGGGAATTTCGTAGGTGATTTGAAATGCTTCTGTCGCTTCGCAATACGAGTAGCCCGCTTTCATCGCGAGTTTATTCGCTTCTGCGAGCAACGGCTTCTTGCCGAATTTTTCGTCCAGATAGCGATGCGTGGAATCCATCGGACGGTTGTAGAGCCAATAGCACATGCCCAGCGCAAAGAAATTTTTGCAACGGTCCATGCTCTTCGCGTCGAGTCCAAGTTCTTGCAGCGCGAGCCGCGTGAGCTTCGTCAGGTCCGTCGAAAATACGCGGTAGCCATCCAGCGAATGATCTTCCAGCGGATTCGATTTCATCTGCGCTTTGCGCAAATCGTTTTCGCGGAAATTATCTTTGTTGACGATCAGGATTCCGTTTTTCTTCAGGTCCGCGATATTCATTTTCAGCGCGGCCGGGTTCATCGCCACCAGCGCATCCACGGAATCTCCCGGAGTAAAAACATCCGTCGCGGAAAATTGAATTTGGAAACCGCTCACTCCCGGCAGCGTGCCGGCAGGAGCGCGAATCTCAGCGGGATAATCGGGAAACGTCGCAAGGTCATTTCCATACAGAGCCACAGTATTCGTGAACTGGTTTCCGGTAATCTGCATTCCGTCGCCGGAATCGCCGCAAAACCGGATTACCGCGCGGTCCAAAACCTCGCGTTTTCGCAGTGGAATTTCGATAGTGGTCGCCATAACTCCCCGTGGTCCCAAGCATCGATATTCGGCCCGCAGCAGCCGCACCGTTCAGAGGGAGACGCCCTTGAGTGGTTTGCGTCCGGACCAAAATCGATCGAGGAAGAAAAATCTTCTGCGCAGAAACACTCGCGTAGAAACTAAATCATAGCACAATCGGGGTGTAGCGAAGTGAGCGCCAACGTACGGATAAGTCGTGAATCAGTCATCCCGCGGCTATAATGCGCCGCGAAAACCATGCGTGCCGCAGTCCTCCACGAATTCGGTAAACCGCTGTCAATCGAAGAAGTTGCGCGTCCTGCGCCCGCGGCGGGTGAAGTTCTCATCGAAGTGGAAGCCTGCGGAGTTTGCCACTCTGATCTTCACATCGCGCTGGGAGACTGGCCGAATTTCGCAAAGCTGATTCACTGGCCTCTGATTCTCGGCCACGAAGTTGTCGGCCGCGTGGTTGAAATTGGCGATGGAGTTGATGCCGCGATTCGCGGCACGCGCGTCGGCGTTCCGTGGATTTTCTGGACCTGCGGCGAGTGCGTTTCGTGCCGCGAGGGCCGCGAAAATATTTGCAAGTCGCGAGTGATCACAGGCGTTAGCGTAAATGGCGGCTACGCGGAATACATGCTCGCCAAAGCCACGCACATTATCGCTGTGCCCGATTCACTAAGCTCCGCTGAAGCCGCTCCACTTTTTTGCGCGGGCGTCACCGTCCATCGCGCGCTGCATCAAGCTGAAGCGCGCGCGGGCCAGCGCATCGCAATTTTTGGCGCTGGCGGCTTGGGGCATCTCGCGATTCAAATTGCGGCGGCGCTGGGAGCGGAAGTAATCGCCGTGGATATTGCAGACGATAAATTGCAACTGGCTCGCGAAGCCGGCGCTTCAACTACATTCAATTCCACTACAAACACTCGCGCCGCTGCAGAAATCTCCGCGAGTGGGGGTGTACACATCGCTTTGGTCGCAGCTGGCACGCGCGCGGCGTACGATTCCGCGTTCGCGTCATTGCGTCCGGGCGGCGCTGTCGCAGTCGTTGGTCTGCCACCCGAGCCGCTCGCGATCGATGCGGGTTTGCTCGTCCGCAACGAAGCGCGCTTAATTGGCTCGGCGGTTGGCACGCGTCAGGATGTGCGCGAAACTCTCGCGCTCGCGGCGGCCGGAAAACTACATTGCCGCACCGAGTCGCGCCCTCTCGAAAGTGTGAACGAAGTCTTCGACGCGATGCGCCGCGGCGCTTTACTCGGCCGCGTCGTCTTAGCTCCGTGAAATTTATCGTGGCGAAGGTACTTCGTGTGAGATTCAGCGGAACTGAACGGACCAATTGATCGCGCCGGTTTTCCCCGGCACGTAGGACACAGTTGCGATATCACCGTTCTGCGAAGTTTTTGCAGCAGTTCCGTTCGCGTTGGCGGCGGCGAGAGCGAATCCCTTCGGCGTGTGAATCACGATCGAATACGAATCGCCAGCTACAACTTCGCTTTCTCCCGATAGCCGCCGTTCGCCGCTCGACCATTTCACGTCTTTCAAATCCACACCACCCTGCGTGATGTGCCTGCTCGTCGAAAGAATTTGTGGATGATCCACTTCTTCGCGAATCGCAAACACGCGCGTCTCTTTCGCTTTCTGCGCGGCAACGCCAAATGATCCTTTGAACTCGCCCAAGAATTTCTTCGACCAGAATTCGTAAACCAAATATTTCCGATCGCCGCGCAATCCTAAATCTGCAAATCTCACCGTCGCCGCCGGCAAATCGCTCCAACTCATGTGCGCCAAGATCGTCCACGATTCAAACGGACGATTGATGTCCATCATCCACCACGGACACTCCACTCCGCGCTGATCCGCATCAATCGGCCCGCTGTAAGTTCCGCCATCCGCGTTGCGCAAACCCGCCACAAGATTATTCGTCTTCGTCGGATCGTAATCGTAAAGCTGCCCCGGTAAAGAAAACAAAATCGGAGCCGAACGCCGCGCACCTTCTAGGCGCGAGCCATCGCGATAAAATTCCAGTTTGTCCGTGAGCAGCATCTGTGCTCCGGCCATGCTCGTCATCACCGGACGAATCACATCCTCGCCTTCGCCCGCAATATCCACGTGATCGGGATCGTTGCGCCACACCACGTTATTCCACGAGTTGTATTGCACCAGCGTCGTTGGCCCGAATCCATCAGTTCCCAGCCGCGACGCGTCCGCAATTCCCACTGCTTCCGGCAGCACTCCCCAACACGCCAGCAAGTAAGTGTCGCGTCCAAGTTCTTCACGAACCGCGCCGAAAATATTTCGAAATGCGCTCTCAGGTGTTGCGCCACGCGATTTCAAATAATCCCGCGCAGGATACGACGCGTCGTAGAGCAGGTGACGCAGCGTGTCCACTTTCACGTAGCTCCAACCCATGTCGTGCACGGCGCGATATGTCGGGCCGGATCAGCTGATCAATCATTGCTGCGTTGCTGCCATCCATTCCGTATCCCACCCACTGCGCTTTGAATGGCGTCCCATTTTTCTGCACAAACCAATCCGGATGTGCCTGCGCCAGCGCGTCATCATCAATCTGCACATTGAGCCACAGCGCAGGCTTCAAATTTTTCTCGCGAATATACGCAGCAAGATTTGCGAGCCCGCCGGGAAATTTCTCGTTTGTCTTCAGCCAATCCGATGGAAATCCTTGCCGCGGTTGATAGCCCGCATCAATCTGAATATATTTGTAGCCGTAATTACTGAGCTTTTCCGCGAATACATCCGCCATCTCGTGAATTAATTTCTCGTTGATATTTTCTTCGTACGCCCACCACGAGCTCCATCCCGCCACCGAGTCCGGCCACACGCGATATTTCCACGGCTCGAAAAATGCGATGTTGCGATGCCGCTGATAAAATCGCGGCTTGAAAGTGAGCACAATCAAATTGCCGGACATTTCCACACGAAACGAATTCGCAGTTGCACCCGATGAATCCACTTGTGGCTGAATTCGTGTCGCGCCATCTCCCGGCCCATACATCACCCAATCGAATCGCCGATCGTACACAGCGTTGTTTCGCAAATTGTGACTCGGGCCCACACTCGTGCGAATCAACGGAAAACGAAGTTGCGCCTGCGAAAATGTTTCCGCGGCAAAAGCTTCCGTACTTCCATATACAAATCCGCGCAACACCAGCGTCGCTCCTGCGACCGCGCGCCCAATTCGAAATCGAAAATCTTGCTCCACGGAATCGTGAGCGCCATTCGCGAGCATCGTGCCCCACGAGAATCCCGCGGCTGGCGCCTGATCATTCGAACCGCCTTGTGCAGTCGTGCGAATAAATTCACTCGGCGAAATTTCTCCCCGTGAAGTACGCACCATCAACTCGCCGCTAAATAATGTCCGGCTGTTGTAGGTGATCGAAACATGAGCACTCTTTTCATCAACGTGAATTTCCGCCGCCGAATTCGGCGGCTCCAAATCCGCATGTCTTCGCCGCGAGCAGTCCTGTCGCCCGAAGGTTCTGTGCGAACGCGCAGCAGGGAATTAGCAGCAAACAAATCGCAACCGCAACCAACTTCTCTATCCCGATAATTTTCTTCACGCGCGCATCCTATTTTCGAAGTCGAATCGCTGTCAATGTCCGCGCCGGTCCTTCCATCTTTCCGCCGCCGCAAATTCGCTCAAAACTGGCACTCCCAATCCGCCTGTAAACCTTTCCACTACACCCTATTGACTCTTCCCTTTTTCTTCGCCTATAATCCCCTATCTTCGCAGTGAGGAGACACATGGCTCTCACCAAGCGGCAGAAAGAAGTCCTCGATTTTCTGGTTACTTTCCTCAACAAGCGCGGCTACTCGCCCAGCTTTGAGGAAATCGCGCACTCGCTCAAACTCAATTCGCTCGCCACCGTGCACAAGCACATTTCCACTCTCGAAAAAAAGGGTTTCATTCGCCGCGGATACAATCAGAGCCGCAGCATCGAAGTGCAGCAGCTCCCGAAGCAAGTTCGCGAGCAGGTTGCCGATCGCCACTCGACTGTCGAGCTTCCCGTCCACGGACGCATCGCCGCCGGTCGCCCCGTGGAAGCCATCGAAGACGAGCAAACAATTTCGCTCGGCGATTTCTCGCACGGCGGCAACAGTTACGTCCTCCAGGTAAAAGGCAATTCCATGGTTGACGATCACATCCTCGATGGCGATTTCATCGTCGTTGAGCAGACCGCCGTCGCCAATCCCGGCGAAATTGTCGTCGCTCTCGTCGGCGGCACTGACGCCACCCTCAAGCGTTTCTATCGCGAAGCCGGCGGCAAAGTTCGCCTCCAGCCCGCCAACAGCGAAATGCACCCGATCATCGTCCCAGCGGGCGACGTAAGAATTCAAGGACGCGTAATCGGCGTCCTGCGCAAATACTAAGGCTGCGATCGATATCTACATCCGAATCTAAAGTTAGTTTTTCTCTGCGTCCTCTGCGCCTCTGCGGTGAACGCTTCGGCATTTGCATTTAGCCTCGCCTCCGCTCCCACATTTTCGTCCCCAAGTACAGTATCCAACCGGACACCGCGCCGCCCACTTTCCGCTTGCCGCCTTTCCCAACACAGGAATACAGTGCTCGTCACCCCGGTCCAACGTCGCCTTACCGTTTGCCGGCTAACGTTGCCCAGGGAGGGCCATTTTTATGTGGAGCAAAAAACCTGAATCGCAGTCGTCCCCCGAACTTCCGCAACAACCGGCGACTGCGAACCCGCCGAAGCCAGCTCCGGCGTCCGTGGAGGATAAGAAAATGAGTACCGATGCTATTCGTCCAGTCGCCTCTTCCGGTGCAACCGCCAGACTGGGCGCCAGCCTGCATGTAAAAGGCGAAATCTCCGGGCACGAAGATCTGCTTGTCGACGGCAGTGTCGAAGGCTTGATCCAGCTCGAAGATCGCAAGCTCACCGTTGGCGCATCCGCCAAGGTCAGCGCCGATGTTGTCGCCCGTGAAGTCGTGGTCTACGGGAACGTCAAGGGCAATCTCCGCGCCCGCGACCGCATCGAAATCAAGAAGGATGGTTCAGTGGTAGGCGACCTCACCACCGCGCGCATCATGATCGAAGACGGCGCCTACTTCAAAGGTTCCATCGAAATCGATAAGACAGGCGAAGCCGGCGATCACGACGATAAGCCAGCGTACACGCGCCCTGTAGCAGCCGGCACGCCTAAAACCGGCAGCTAACCACGAGAAGTTTTAGCTGTCGAATTCTCGCGGCTCCGATCATTTTGTAGAAGTTCGTCTGAGGCCCGGCGCGTCCCCGCCGGGCTTTGTTTTTGATACGATGAAGCGCGTATGTCTCCGTCGAAGAAATCCAAATCCAAACCGAAATCAAAACGCGCTGCGGCAGCGCAGGATTTCGCAGGCGCATTCGCTGGGCTCCGCGCCATCCTCGCGAAGCACGCGCACAAATTAAAAGTGACTAAGGATCTTCCCGACAACTATTACCTCGATACGGAAGTTGTGAGGAAAGATGGCTACCCGATTTTCTTCGGCGCTGCAATCATCAAGAAGAATTACGTAAGCCTTCACCTGATGCCGATTTACGTTTGTCCTGAGCTGAAGAAAACTCTCTCGCCCGAATTGAAAAAGCGCATGCAGGGCAAAGCGTGCTTCAATTTCACAGCACCAGACGAAATCCTCTTCGCGGAACTCGATGCGCTCACCGCAGACAGCATCGACAAGTTCCACACTCAGCTCGCGAAAATGTTTTGAAATTCGGATTCTTCGCGGCTTTGACCCCGGAAATAATCAGCTGGGATTAGAGCTGATTTCGCCTGCGTGAGGGCTGAGTTTTTGCTTGGCAGATGCTGTTAAGCTACTTATTATGAATGGTTTAGCTGGAGTGTAGAGCCATTACCCTCCCCCATGGGTTGTTTATGGATAGTGTTGATTCTAATGGAGTTATCTAGTACTATTACTAAAAAGTTGCTCATTCTAAAGGAGTTAGGTGCGTTTTTGGGTGTGTTTTTTGAGGTGTTTTGGGGGTAGTACTAAAACTAGGTGCTTACAGGGGTCCTCCTCCGCTTTCGCTCTCGCGAAAGCTACGGCGGACTCGCAAAACGCGCTCTGTGGGGCTGGGTCGAGTCCACTCCGAAGTTCAAAAGCTGGTGCAAATCAAAATCGCTCGCTAAGGGTGCGCCACCCGCCCAGAGGCGACATCATGGAAGAGTATAAGGAAACGTTCCGTCTGTCCCCGGGTTTCCTGTCCCCGGGTTTCCCGAAAAGCATTGCGATGCACGAACGTGTGTTGAAAACGCCTTCGTTATTGTCGAGGGCAACCCGAAGTTCAAAAGCTACTGCAAATCAAAATCGCGGCGGAAGGCTGAGCCACCCGCCAGATCACGCAGATTGCGGGGGCGGGACTAAATCGCAGCCAAAATCAACTAGCGAAGAGATCACTCGGTCGGGAGTATCGCCATCGCTAGCGTGGAGATCCAGGGTCCCATGATGGCCGATTGTTAGCCCTAAACCAGTGGAAAGGTCGATCACTTCGGCATCCCATAGAAAATACAAACACATCCCCAAAATTGAAGCGAAGGCTGCTTTGTCCTGAGAAAGGAAGTGATGATGCGGGCTTTCAATCAACCGTCTTCTTTCGCCGAAACTCTCTCTATACCGGTCGAACAGGTCGAAATTGGTTTGTGACGGCCAAGCGCTCCAACCAGTGATTGCCATCAACACGGAAGAGGACTCGCTGGCAAGGTACACCTCACCAAGGTATGAAGCCATCTGGGTTTTGGAACCCGTATCCGTCGGTAACGTGCAAGGGATTGTGCTCAACTTCTTGCGCCCCCGCGCCAAGTACTCTGGCAACGTGAGCCCTCCGAGAAGTACCGGAACATCAGCGCTTGAATATATTTCCATCATCCACGGGTGGCCCGGACGAGGTCCGGATTTGATGTCCGGCCATCTCTTCGATCGAAGAATACCACTAGTAAAGTTCACCGGGGCGTTAGAATGTGCGGAAGGTGTGGGGCACCCCCGAACCAACACCTGCCCGTTGTGTGGAAAGCACGCGAGGAATATGATGCGGAAGTCGGAAGTCGGAAATCAGAATTCAAAATTTGGGAAATCGCACGGAGACTTGGCTATGACTTTTACTTGTACTGCTCGATCGGCTCTCGCCGTTTTCCTCTCGTTTTCTCTCTTGTCTTTGACCTGTGAGGCGCAGCCACTTGCAGAGCCGAGGAGTGAGAGCAGCACGGAACAATTTCGCGAGGACTTGCCCGCGGTTCCTGAATCTCCTAGCTCGCAGCCAGCTGAGCGCCTTGGCGGCCAGACGCCTGCCGCGCGGGCCGCAGGCACGGCGAGCCTGAACTTTCCGCCGGATCGAAGTGACTCCGTTGCGATGCAATGCGAACAGTTGGCGGGCCAGCCTTTGGACGCACTCCGTATTGGCGATGGCGTGGACTTCACCAAGATACAGGTGGATCAGGCGCTGCCGGTTTGCGAGCAGGCTGCCGAGCGCCAGCCGGTACGGGCGCGCTATCAATATCTGTATGGCCGCGTGCTGGATGCGGCAAAGCGCTATCCCGAGGCAGTCGCGCAATTCGTGGCGGCGGACCAAGCCGGCTATGGCTTCGCTTCGTTTTCCCTGGCGGCGTTTTATGAGGATGGCTCTGGCGTGACGAAAAACTGGGAAGAAGCCGCGCGCCTGTATTTCCGCGCGGGCAACGCAGGAATTGCTGACGCTTTTGCCGCAGGCGGCGAATTGTATCTCGAAGAAAATCCGCCAGATTATCGCGAAGCAAAATCCTGGCTCGAACAAGCTGTGCAGCACGGCTCGGCTGACGGCTACTCTGACCTGGGATGGATGTACGAATCGGGAAACGGCGTGAGCAGAGATCCTGCGAAGGCCCTGGGCTTGTATAACGAGGCAGCGAAGCTGGGCAGCGGAGAAGGAATGTACCGCATTGGTATGGCCTACTACGATGGCCTGGGCGTGCAGAAAGATCCGGTCGCAGCCTGCCAGTGGTTTATTCGCGCGGCTGCGTATGAACATCCTTATGCTGAAGGCCAAGCCGGCCTTTGTTACTACAACGGAACGGGAGTGGTGCAGAATCACGCGACGGCATTCGATTGGTTCGCGAAGGCCGGCCAAGCTGGCTTGGTGGATGCGGAGGTTTTCGTCGCCGACATGCTCGAGCGTGGCGATGGTCATAATCAGGACAGCACGTACGCCGTGATGTGGTATCAGGCAGCTGCGGGGCAGGGCGACGTCTATGCCATGACTGAACTTGGTGCGCACTTGCGTCTCGGCAAGGGCATTGCGTGGAACGAGGCGCAAGCGATGCAATGGTTCGCTAAAGCGGCCCAGAAGGGATATCCCCCAGCGGAAACTTCTCTCGCAGTGGGATATGAAAATGGTCTTGGCCAGGATTCCGGCCAGGGCAGGCAGGATTATCAGCAAGCGGCGTACTGGTTCAACCAGGCCGCCAATCAGGATAGCGGCTATGCGCAGCTGAATCTGGGCTTGATGTATGAAAACGGATGGGGCGTGCCGCAAAATTTCGAGCGGGCCAAACAGCTTTATGCCCGAGCCGCGGGCAGCTCCAACACGGCGGTTGCGAATCTGGGGAGGCAGTACTTCGACGGCGTTCCTGCCTCGGCGCCAAGCGAGCGCGCGCCGCGACAATCAGTAGCCAGCTCCTCGAAGGATTCGAGCGATTTTTGGGCTGTGGTCATCGTCGGTGCGCTTGCTGTCGGCGTGGTTGCTGCGTTGAGTTCCGGTGGATCGAGTGACACCTCGAGTTCAAATTACACAGGAGGCGGTTACAACCCCGGGATTATCTCTTCCACGCCTAGTTCGACGGTGAGCGGCAATCCACCGGGATGGACGGGCGACACCGCTCCATACAATCCGCACTACACGGATAGCGCTCGAATGTGGAAGATCCCGATGGGGGATTTGACTGATCCGAATATCGCGTGGCATTAGGCGGGGGGCATGTAGTTTGCGTTCGCGCCCGCCCGCGTTGACAAACCTCATGGGCTAGATTATTGTTGGCGCTTATCTTTAGCGGGAAAGGTGTGACTACGCGATGGGTACGTATGTTCCTAAGGGGCGCGAAGCCGATGAGATGCAGGCTGGCCCCAACTGGTTCGTCCTTGACGCCAGTAATCAAGTTCTGGGGCGGCTTGCTACGCGCGCCGCGCGTTTGCTGATCGGCAAAGACAAGACGAAGTATACGCCGTATCTGGATTGTGGCGATCACGTTGTGATCGTGAACGCGGACAAGATTCGATTGACCGGCAACAAGCTCGAACAGAAGATATATCGCCGTCACAGCGGATGGCCCGGTGGATTGAAAGAAGTTCCGGCAAAGCGAATGCGCGAAAAGCGAGCCGATTGGATGGTTCGCGAAGCGATTCTGGGAATGCTGCCGAAAAATAAACTTCGAGCGCTGCGAGCAAAAAAGCTGCGCATTTATTTGGATGAAAAAGGCCTCGCGCGCCACGTTGGGCAGAAGCCACAGCCGTTGGAGATGTAGCTCCGCACTGGTTAACTCACCAAGCGAGCCGCTCTCGGGATTTATTTTTTGTTTGATGCCGCCGGATGGAATTTTTTCGTCCCGCGCGTTGAGCTTCGAAAAATCAGCACGGAGGAAAGTTGAGCACCACACCACAAGCAGTTGAGGGCTCGAAGCCCCAGATATTTTACGGCACCGGCCGGCGCAAGGAATCGGTGGCGCGCGTTTACGTCACGGCGGGCACGGGAAAATTCACGGTGAATGGGCGTCCCGTGGAGCAATATTTTAATAACGTGGCGTGGCGCAACGCAGCGCTTGAGCCGCTGAAGTTTACGAATACCGCGGATCAAGTGGACGTGACCGCGATGTGCAAGAGCGGCGGCGTGGGCGGACAATCTGGCGCGGTGCGCATGGGGCTTTCTCGCGCACTGGTGCTGATGAACGCGGAGCTGCGGCTCGGCCTGCGGCGCAACGGTTTTCTTACGCGCGATTCGCGCATGAAAGAACGCAAGAAGTACGGACAGAAGGGCGCCCGCAAGCGCTTCCAGTTCAGCAAGCGCTAACTTCTTGTGAAGGCCGCACCCTTGAACAGCAAAGGATGCGGCACCCAGTAGTTAGTAAATCGTTGTACCGCCGGTTCGCTGGCGGAATTTCTCGTGCCGGCAAGGAGCCGGCAAAACGGTTGCTCTTGCCAGCCCGCATCGCGGGCGGCTCGAAAGCTTCCGATTCACAAAAGGAGGAACGTTGGCAGTCGAAATCACGATGAAGGAATTACTGGAGGCTGGAGTTCACTTTGGCCACCAGACCCGCCGCTGGAATCCGAAAATGAAGGAATATATTTTCGGCGAACGAAATGGCATTCACATTATCGATCTCCAAAAAACTTTGAAAATGTTCCGCGAAGCAGCGCGCTTTGTTGCGGATATGACCGCGCAAGGCCGGACGGTCTTGTTCGTCGGCACAAAACGGCAGGCGCAAGACGCGATTGCCGAAGAAGCGCAGCGCTGCGGAATGTTTTACGCGAACCATCGCTGGCTGGGCGGCACGCTCACCAACTGGTCTACGCTGCAGAAATCCATCAAGCGCATGAAATTGCTGAAGGCGATGGTGGAAGACGGGCGTATGGCGCAGCTCTCGAAAAAAGAAGCAGCGCGGCTCGATCGCGAAATGAAGCACTTGATTCAGAATCTCGCGGGACTCGAGCACATGAACACTTTGCCTGATGTGATGTTCGTGATCGATTCGAACGCGGAACTAATCGCGGTGCGCGAAGCGCGGCGCATGGGCGTGCCGGTTCTCGCGATCGTGGATACGAATTGCGATCCGAGCCTGGTGGATTGGGTTGTTCCCGGGAATGATGATGCTCTGCGCGCGATTCGTTTGTTCGCTTCGAAAATTGCGGACGCAGTTGTGGAAGGCCGGCAGATGTACGAACACACACAAATGGCCGAAGTGAAGGCGCAAGAGGGCGAGCAGGGAATCTGCGCCGCTCGATGGCGAATACGTGGATACCAGCAAATACGAATCGTACGAAAAGCAGGAAGGCGATTTCGTTGAGGGCGAGCCCGTCGTCGAGCCCGAGCCAACCATGGAACAGGTTTTTGATCTCGGCACCGCCGAGCCCGAGGCGGAAAAGAAGTAACCTCCGCCGGAAATCTGCTGCCAGAAAAATTAAGTCATCGCTGATTGCGATGGAGAGGTTGTACGTGCAGAGATGAGTACAAATCCAAATCCAGAAGTATTTAATGTACCAGCCCATCAGGTGAAGTTGCTCCGCGAGATGACCGGCGCGGGCTTCAGCGATTGCCGCGCGGCGCTCGCCGATTCGAAGGGCGATGTGGAAAAGGCCGTGGAATATTTGCGCAAAAAGGGCCAGGCACAGGCGCAGAAAAAGGCGCAGCGCGAAGCTACCGATGGTCTCGTGTCCACGTACATTCATGCGGGCGGCAAGATTGGTGTGCTGATCGAAGTGAATTGCGAAACGGATTTCGTCGCGCGTACCGATGAATTTCAGAAGCTGTGCCACGATCTGGCGATGCATATCGCCGCGCTCGATCCGAAATACGTGCGGCGCGAAGACGTGTCACAAGAAATCGTCGATCGCGAACTGGCGATCGGCCGTGATCAGGCTCGGCAGGCGAAAAAGCCCGAGGCAATTATCGAGAAAATCGCCGCCGGCAAACTGGAAAAATATTACGAGGATCACTGCCTGTACGAGCAGCACTTCATCAAGGACGAGTCTGTCTCGATCAAGGAGCTGGTGGATCAGGCCGTCGCAAAAATGGGTGAGAAGGTCACGGTGCGGCGTTTTGTGCGCATGAAGGTGGGCGATGCCGCGGCGACGTATGCTGCCGGCGCCGCGCCTGCGGCACCCGATGCCGCTCCGGCTGGCGAGGGCGAAAAATCGGCGGCGTCCTAAAAATTTTTTCTCGCAATTTCTCTGCGACGGGCGGCATCTCTGTTAAAATGCCGCCGAATCCGCCCAGCCATTCGGCGGGCAACTTCGAATGAGTACGCCACCAATTCAAAATAAAGATCG
Organism: uncultured Acidobacteriota bacterium; assembly: GCA_963785395.1. Taxonomy (GTDB): domain Bacteria; phylum Acidobacteriota; class Terriglobia; order Acidiferrales; family UBA7541; genus DASTCZ01. The sequence continues at coordinate 56,472 of CAWAVH010000010.1, forward strand.
CGGCAATAATCATACTTACAAACGAATCGTGCTGAAACTTTCCGGCGAGTCTCTCTCCGGTCCGGATAGCTTTGGCATTCACCCTGAAACCGTTTCGACAATCGCCGACGATATAAAAGCCGTGCGTGATTTGGGGGTGGAAGTTGCGATAGTGGTTGGCGGCGGAAATATATTTCGCGGCACGCGGCAGAAAGCGCTGGCCATCGAACGCGCAACCGCCGATTACATGGGAATGTTGTCCACGGTGATCAATGGAATGGCGCTGATGGATGCGCTCGAGAAAAAGGGTTGCAAGACGCGGCTGCAGAGCGCGATCGAGATGCACCAAATCGCGGAGCCATTTATACGGCGGCGCGCGGTGCGGCATTTGGAAAAAGAGCGCGTGGTAATTTTTGTGGCGGGCACCGGCAATCCATATTTTTCCACGGACACTGCGGCTGCCTTGCGTGCGATGGAAATCAGAGCTGATGTGATTTTGAAAGCGACGCGCGTGGATGGCGTCTACAGTGCCGATCCTGAAAAGGTGAAAGACGCAGTATTTTTTGACCACATCACCTATCTCGATGTGATTCAAAAGGGTCTATCGGTGATGGACACGACGGCCATCTCGCTGTGCATGGAAAACAAGATGCCGATTATTGTGTTTAATATGAATGTGCCGGGGAATATGCGGCGCGCGGTGATGGGCGAAAAAATCGGTTCGCTGGTGAGCCCGGCGTAAAACGAGGCACGCTATGTCGACGATCGCAAACAGCAAGGACGCTCTGGTGCAGGCCAGGACGCGGATGGAAAAAGCGGTAGAAGATTTCCGCAAAGAGCTTGCGGGAGTGCGCACCGGCCGCGCAAACGTGGCGCTGCTCGATCACGTGCGCGTGGATTACCACGGCACGCCGATGGCGATGAACCAAATGGGAACACTTTCGGTGCCCGAGCCGACGATGATTGTGATTTCTCCGTGGGATCCAAGCGCGGTGCCGCTGATCGACAAGGCGATTCGCACTTCGGACCTGGGATTGAATCCGACGAACGATGGAAAAGTTGTGCGAGTGCCGATTCCTCCGCTCACGATGGAGCGGCGCCAGGAAATCGTGAAGCACATGCACAAAGTTTTGGAGAATCATCGCACTGCGGTGCGAAATATCCGGCGCGACATAAAGGAAGCAGTTGAGAAACTGGAAAAAGAAAAGAAAGTCAGCGAAGATGAACGCAAGCGTTCCGTGGAAGAGCTGGAAAAATTGACGCACAGCGAGACCAAAAAAATCGAAGATCTTGCTGCGATGAAAGAAAAAGAAATTCTGGAAATGAAGTAGAATAGATTGACGAGTTTAGGACTGTAGCAAGGTTTCGTTTCGGAAGCAGTTTCTAGAATGGGTGTAAGTGCCTTAGTTTCAGCACGATGGCTGGATTGGCCGAAAGCGTAGATGGCCGGGACGGCTGAGGATCGGCGTCGTAGTTTTCCACCGTTGTAAGGCAGATTTCTATTTGACATAAGGTGTTTCAGTCCCTATACTTACCGTTTTGTCAGGGGAAAGTTTGCCCTGTAGTTGAAGGGGAAGGTTCTCTGTCCCGGAACAAAGAAGGACGGATCGGGATTCGAGAAGCGGCCGGAATGGGGCGCCAGCCCCGAAAAGCCGAGTAAGCCTCTCCGTTGCAGCTCCAGCGTGCGTGAAGTTGCTCAGTGCGCCCAAAAGGGCGTGAGCGTGCGCCGGAGGCTCCGAATGGCGAAGTTTAATGCGCCATGCTGGGCGATTTTTTTGAGATTCCGCGAAATCGGCGTCTCACTGCGGAGTATCGGTCTTTAGCCTCCGGGGTCGCGTTGGCCCTTTCTAAAATGAACTTCGCTTCTCGCGCGGCGAGCGTGTCGCTTTTTGCGTGTGGAGCAAACCAGTAAAACGATTCGAGGGAGAAACGTGCCCACGTTTTCACAATTGGTGCGTCACGGCCGCGAGCTGATACGCACGAAGACGAAGTCGCCAGCGCTTGAGGGATGTCCTGAGAAGCGCGGCGTATGCATTCGCGTGTACACGCAAACGCCGAAGAAACCGAACTCGGCGCTGCGGAAGGTGGCGCGCGCACGCCTTACCAACGGCGTGGAAGTGACAACGTATATTCCCGGCGTCGGCCACAACTTGCAGGAGCACTCGATCGTGCTCGTACGCGGCGGCCGCGTGAAGGATTTGCCGGGAGTGAGATATCACATCATTCGCGGAACGCTTGACGCGGCGGGTGTGGACAATCGCAAGCAGGGCCGGTCGAAATACGGGGCGAAACGCCCGAAGGCAGCACAGAAATAAGCAGGCTCCGGTGAGAAACCGGGCGAGGAGAAGTAAAGGATGCCGCGAAAGGGTGCAGTTGCACGCCGCAAGCCGGAAGTGGATTTTGTGTACGGCGATAATCTCGCGCAGAAGTTCATCTGCTCGATGATGTGGGACGGAAAGCGTTCCACGGCGCAGCGGATTTTTTATGCCGCGCTGGAGCAGATGGCGGCGAAAGCGCAAGGTGATGCGATCACGCTTTTCAAGAAGGCTGTGGAAAATGTGAAGCCGCTGCTGGAAGTGAAGTCACGGCGTGTAGGCGGCGCGAACTATCAGGTTCCTGTGGAAGTAAATCCGTTCCGGCGGCAATCGCTGGCGATTCGATGGATTTTGCAGAACGCGCGTTCGCGCGGCGGGAAGACGATGACGGACCGGCTGGCTGAAGAACTTTTGGATGCTTCAAATGGCAAGGGCGGCGCGATGAAGAAGAAGGAAGACGTTCATCGCATGGCTGAAGCGAACAAGGCGTTCGCGCACTATCGCTGGTAATTCGAAAAGATTGTTTCAGTTTCAGGGGAGAAGGCAGCAGAGGCAATGGCAAGACCAAATCCATTAGAGGACACGCGCAATATCGGCATCATGGCGCACATCGATGCCGGTAAGACGACTACGACTGAGCGCGTGCTGTTCTATACCGGTGTGACGTACAAAATCGGCGAAGTGCATGATGGCACGGCGACGATGGACTGGATGGAGCAGGAGCGCGAGCGCGGAATCACGATCACGTCCGCTGCTACCACTGCGTTTTGGAAGCGGGACGATAAACCCGTCCGCATCAATATTATTGATACACCTGGCCACGTGGATTTCACTGTGGAAGTGGAGCGATCGCTGCGAGTTTTGGATGGCGCGATTGCGGTATTTGACGCTGTAGCGGGAGTGCAGCCGCAATCGGAAGCGGTTTGGCGGCAGGCTGATAAGTATCGGGTGCCGCGAATTGCTTTTATTAATAAAATGGATCGCGTTGGCGCGGATTTTGACCATTCGATCCGTTCGATGCGGCAGCGACTAGGCGCCCACCCCGTACCGCTCCAGTTTCCCCTCGGCAAAGAAGATTCCTTTATCGGCGTCATCGATTTCATCGAAGAAAAAGTGCTTGTATGGATGGGCGAGGCGCTCGGCGCGACGTACGAGACGTTTGAAGTGGCGAAGCTTTGGGATGCGGAGTTTGTGAAGAGCCGTCCCGATATCGAAGCGGCGCTGAAAGCGTCGATGGTAGACGAGGCATTTTACAAAGAGCATCGCGACAAAGTTGTGGAGTACATCGCGGAGCATGATGATTCCGTCCTCGAAAAATATTTGCAGGAACACAAGTTGAGCCCGGCGGAATTGCGCGCATCGATTCGGCGTTCGACGATTGCGCTGAAGCTGGTTCCGGTGGTTGCGGGATCGGCGTTCAAGAATAAAGGCATTCAGCCGATGCTGGATGCGGTGGTGGATTATTTGCCGTCGCCGCTCGATGTGCCTCCGGTGGAAGGAACGCTGCCCGACACCGATGAAGTTGTTCTGCGGCGCGCCTCGGATGACCAGCCGTTTGCGGCGTTGGCATTCAAGATTATGACCGACCCATTTGTCGGCCAGGTGACGTTTATTCGAGTTTATTCGGGAGTGCTTGAGGCGGGAAGTTATGTTTTCAACTCGTCGAAGGGTACGCGCGAACGCGTAGGTCGTTTGTTGCGGATGCACGCCAACAAGCGCGAAGAAATTACGGGAATTTACGCGGGCGATATTGCCGCGTGTGTTGGACTGAAGAGCGTCACGACCGGCGATACGTTGTGCGACGAAGATAAGCAGGTTGTGCTGGAATCGATCGAATTTCCGGCGCCGGTAATTTCGGTGGCGATTGAGCCGAAGACGAAGGTCGACCAGGACAAGATGTCGGTGGCGCTGGCAAAGCTCGCGCAAGAAGATCCAACATTTCGAGTGCATACCGATCCGGACACTGGGCAAACATTGATTTCCGGCATGGGCGAGTTGCACCTGGAAATTATTGTGGATCGCATGATGCGCGAATTCGGCGTCCAGGCGGGAGTGGGACGTCCGCAAGTGGCGTACCGCGAAACGATTCGGAAGCATGCCCAAGCGGAAGGTAAATATATCCGCCAGACCGGCGGCCGCGGTCAGTATGGTCACTGCAAGCTCGAAGTGAAGCCTCTGCCTTCGTCGAATCATGAGGACATGCACGAGATGTCCACCGACGAACTGGATGCGCTGTCGAAAGAGGTCGCAGGTTCCGGCGGACGCTGGAAATTCGATAAAGAGCACCGGCTGCTATTCATTGACAAAATTATTGGCGGCTCGATTCCTCGCGAATACATCGCGCCAATCGAAGCGGGAATCCGCGAAGCGATGGAGTCGGGAGTTCTCGCCGGCTACGAAATGGTTGACGTCGCCGTGATTCTGGTGGACGGCAGCTACCACGATGTAGACAGCTCCGAAATGGCATTCAAGATTGCAGGTTCGATCGGATTTAAGGAAGCCTGCCATCGTGCGCATCCCGTACTTCTAGAGCCGGTAATGCGCGTGGAAGTTGTGGTTCCGGATGAATACCAGGCCGCGGTGTTCGGGAATTTGAATGCGCGGCGCGCTCAGATTCAAGGCAGCGAATCGCGCGCAAACAGCCAGATTATTCGTTCACTTGTGCCGCTGGCGGAAATGTTTGGATACGCCACGGATTTGCGCAGCCGTTCGCAGGGCCGCGCGAGTTTCACGATGCACTTTTCGCATTATGAGCAGGCGCCAGCGTCGGTTTCGGAAGAGGTTGTAGCCAAGGCGACCGGCAGGTCGATGAGATAAGTTTCGAGAAATTCAGCCAGTTTTTTGGCGAACTGAGGAGCAAAGGAAGCGATGGCGAAGGAAAAATTTGAACGATCGAAGCCGCACGTAAACATCGGGACGATCGGACACATCGATCACGGCAAGACAACGCTGACGGCGGCGATCACGAAAGTATTGTCGAAGAACAATCCGAAGGTGCAATTCCGCGCGTTTGATTCGATCGATAACGCGCCGGAAGAGCGCGAACGCGGAATCACGATCGCAGTAGCGCACGTGGAATACGAAACACCGAATCGCCACTACGCGCACATCGATTGTCCGGGCCACGCCGATTATGTGAAGAACATGATCACGGGCGCGGCGCAAATGGATGGCGCGATTCTGGTGGTGGCAGCGACGGATGGACCGATGCCGCAGACGCGGGAACACATTCTGCTGGCACGTCAAGTGGGCGTGCCATTCATCGTAGTGTTTTTGAATAAGTGCGACGCAGTGGAAGATCCGGAACTGCTGGAACTGGTTGAGCTGGAAGTACGAGAACTGTTGAAGAGCTACAAGTTCCCAGGCGATGAAGTTCCTGTGATTCGCGGTTCGGCGCTCGGAGCATTGAACGGGGAAGAGAAGTGGGAGAAATCGATCTTGGAGTTGATGGCGAAGGTGGACGAATACATTCCGTTGCCGGTACGGGATATCGATAAGCCGTTTGCGATGCCGATTGAAGATATTTTCTCGATTTCAGGCCGCGGCACGGTAGTGACGGGGCGTGTGGAACGAGGCAAGGTCAAGGTCGGCGAAGAAATCGAGATTGTGGGATTCCGTCCGACACTGAAGCGAGTTGTAACGGGCGTGGAAATGTTCCGCAAGCTGCTGGATGAAGGCATGGCGGGCGACAACGTGGGATTGCTGTTGCGCGGCACGGAAAAAGAAGAAGTAGAACGCGGGCAGGTGTGCGCAAAGATTGGATCGATCACGCCACACACGAAATTCAAGGCTGAAGCGTACGTGCTGAAGAAGGAAGAAGGCGGGCGGCACACACCGTTTTTCACGGGCTATCGACCGCAGTTTTATTTCCGGACGACGGACGTGACGGGCGACGTAAAACTTCCGGATGGAGTAGAGATGGTGATGCCGGGGGATAACGTGAGCGTGGAAGTGAGTTTGATCACGCCGGTGGCGCTGGAAAAGGGATTGCGATTCGCGATTCGAGAAGGCGGCCACACGGTAGGAGCAGGCGCTGTCGTTGAGATTATCGAGTAATTATGCGCACAGGCGAAAAAATTCGAATCCGTTTGAAGGCTTACGATCACCGCATTTTGGACCAATCCACGCGAGAAATTGTGGAGACGGCCAAGCGTACCGGCGCCGAAGTTGCCGGTCCGATTCCTTTGCCGACGGTGATTAACCGGTGGACCGTGCTGCGGTCGCCGCACGTTGACAAGAAATCGCGCGAGCAGTTTGAGATGCGCACGCACAAGAGGCTGATCGATATTCTGGAGCCGACGCCGGATACGGTAGACGCTCTGATGAAACTCGATTTGCCGCCCGGCGTGGATGTGGAAATCAAAGCTTTTGGACGCGAGCACGCAGCAAAGTAACGTCGCAAATTGCGATTGCTGGAACATCGAGTTTCGAGGACGACTGAGATGGCAGTGAACGGAATACTAGGAATCAAGCTGGGAATGACGCAAGTTTTCGGCTCCGACGGCATCGTAGAGCCTTGCACCGTCGTGCAAGCTGGTCCGTGCGTGGTTGTGCAAATGCGGACCGCGGATCGCGACGGCTACGAAGCTGTGCAACTTGGCTTGGTGGAATTCGTCAAGCCGCAGCGCGTAAATAAGCCGATGACGGGTCACTTCAAAAAGGCCGATGTCGCTCCGATGCGTTTATTGCGCGAATTTCGCGTAAAAGCAGCGGGAGAAAAGGCAAAAGGCGAAGAGACAAAAGTCGGCGATCGCGTACTGGTGGATGGATTTGAGCCGGGCGAGTATGTGGACGTCAGCGGAATCAGCAAGGGCAAGGGATTTCAGGGCGGCGTAAAGCGATGGCATTACCGCGGCGGCGATAGCACTCACGGTTCGATGTTTCACCGCGCTCCCGGCGGCATTGGAGCGAGTTCGTTTCCTTCGCGTGTTTGGAAGGGACAGCATTTCCCGGGACACATGGGAAATGCGCGGGTTACTGCAAAGAATTTGCGAGTAGTGAAAATAGATTCAGAAGAGAATTTGCTGCTGGTGTGCGGTTCGATTCCAGGCCCGAATGGCGCTTACGTGGAAATCCGCAAGTCGCGGAAAGCCAAGAAGGTTGCGCCGGTCGCGAAGGCTGAAAAGAAGTAGCTCGACACAAGATTGATACGAGGATTCTGGCGATGCCTGTTGTTGACGTCATGAACATGGAAGGCTCGAAAATAGGCCAGGTGGAACTGGCCGACGCTGTGTTTGCCGCGAAGGTGAACCCGCACTTGCTGCATGAAACTGTGCGGTGGTACCAGGCAATGCAGCGAGCGGGCACTCACAAGACGAAGGGTCGCGGCGAAGTGCAGGGTTCCGGCCGCAAACTCTGGAAGCAGAAGGGTACCGGCCGGGCGCGTATCGGCTCGATTCGATCGCCACTTTGGCGCAAGGGCGGCACAGTACACGGTCCGCAACCGCACAAGTATGGATATCGCTTGCCGCGGAAAGTTCTTTTGGGAGCGTTGCGTTCGGCGCTTTCGGCGAAGCTTGCGGAAGCAAAACTTCTTGTTGTCGATGCTTGGGAGCTTGAATCGCATAAGACAAAGGCATTTCGCGTATCGCTCGACAAGTTCGATAGCACAGCAAAGACAATGCTGCTGGTGGCGACGGAGCCGAACCGGAATCTTGAACTGGCCAGCCAGAATCTGGATGGCGTGAAGCTGGTGAATTCGCGCGATTTGCAGCCATACGATTTGTTGCGGCACGACCGGCTGGTGCTTTCGAAGGATGCGGCGGTGAAGCTCAGCTCCGCGCTGGCTCTGGATCGAGCAAAGCCTGCGGCGTCTGAGAATGGAGCGGACACAATCGTACAAATCGCTCCTGCTCGCGAGAAGAAGTCTGCACCTGGGGAATCAACGAAATCGGCAGCGAAACCGAAATCGGCTGCCAAAGCAAAAGTAAAGCCCGCTCGCGCTGCGAAACCGAAATCTGCGGCGAAAGCAAAAGCTCCAAAGGGTAAAGGTAAGGGAAAGGGCAAGGAATAGGCGATGATGCTCGATCCGTTTCACGTGATTCGCCGGCCCATCGTTACCGAAAAGGGCTTGGGCGTAAAAGAGACGCAGCAAACCGTGGTGTTTGAAGTCGCGCCGGCGGCGAACAAAACACAGATCAAAGATGCGGTGCAGAAGATCTTCAAAGTGAAAGTAGCTTCGGTGCGGACCGCGAATTTTGTTGGCAAGATGCGGCGGCGGGGAATGATTACCGGCTACCGTCGCGACTGGAAAAAAGCATACGTAAAGCTGGCTCCGGGCGAAAAGATGATCGAGTACGGAGAGAATTTGTAGTTCGCAGGAAACGCGGAAGGGAAGCGCGCAGCAATGGCACTCAAGAGCTTTAAACCATATACGGCTTCGCGGCGATTCATCACGTTGCTCGATAAGAGCGAGATCACGAAGCAGACGCCGGAAAAAGCGCTCGTCGAGCCGCGCAAGCGAACTGGCGGACGCAACTCGCACGGCGAAATCACCAGCTGGCATCGCGGCGGCGGTCACAAGCGTCAATACCGCACGGTGGATTTCCGGCGCGACAAGATCGGGATTCCCGCAAAGGTTGCGGCGATCGAATACGACCCGAACCGCTCGGCGCGGCTGGCGTTGCTGCATTACAAGGATGGCGAGAAGCGCTACATTCTGCATCCAATCGGGCTTGAAGTGGGGATGACGGTGGTCGCGGGCGAAGGCGCGGACATTCTTCCGGGCAATGCGCTGCCGATCAAGTTGATTCCGCCCGGCACTCCTCTGCATAACCTGGAGCTTTATCCAGGTCGCGGTGGGCAAGTAGTGCGGTCGGCTGGCGGGTCAGCGCAATTGCTCAGCAAAGAAGGCGAGCTGGCGCTGGTTAAGCTGCCGTCTGGTGAAGTGCGAAAGTTTCGACTGGATTGCATGGCGACGATTGGCCAAATCGGCAATCTCGACCACGAGAACCAGACGTACGGTAAAGCGGGAGCAACTCGATGGCGCGGTAAGCGGCCAACCAATCGCGGCGTGGCTATGAATCCTGTGGATCACCCGCACGGCGGCGGTGAAGGCCGTGTAAAGGGAAACCATCCACAAACTCCGTGGGGATTCCCGACGTTGGGCGCGAAGACGCGCAGCAATCGCCGGTCGAACTACTTGATTGTTGAGCGGCGCAAGTAAGAAACGATTTTGTAAGTGTGGAGAAGGTTTAAGAGAGCACTGACAATGGCGGCATCGAGAACAACGCGACGCAGTTCACGGCGAACTTCACAACGAAGTGCACGACATACTTCGCGGCGAAGTTCTGCACGCACTGCGCGAGCGAGTTCGCGGCGCCGCAGCGCAGCCAAGCCGCGCCCCGCAGTTCGTGCAGCAGCGCGGCCGGCAAAGCCAGATGTGAAAATCGCGCCGAAGCGGATCGTGCCCCGGGCAATTGCAGTCCCGCTGCCTCCGGCGCTTTATCGGATTTGCAAGGCTGGCTGGGCGGTGATTGTAGAGCGTACGCCGAATGCGCAGGGTACTCGGTTTGTGTGTCCGTTCTGCCCAGTGTCGCATCGCGTGCCAGGACCGGTTCGCGGATTTCGCAAGTTGCGCCGCGCGCAGTGGATCAAGCTGCGCCGGGTGGAAGAGTAAGAATCAGAGGGAAGGAAAGCCAAACGCATGGCACGTTCGATTCATAAGGGTCCGTTCGTAGACGGCCACCTGCGCGTAAAGGTGGATGGTCTGAACTCCCGCAGCGAGAAGAAAGTGGTGAAGACGTGGTCGCGCCGCTCGACCATTATTCCCGAGATGATCGGGCACACCATCGCAGTGCACAACGGCAAAAAATTTATTCCCGTCTACGTTACAGAGCAGATGGTGGGACACAAACTGGGCGAATTCGCGCCGACGCGCACGTTTAAGGGCCATGCCGTGAAAGCGGCGATGGAGCGTGCGGCAGCGGCGGCGGGCGGTCCAGTGGGAGGAGCCGGTGCGCCAGCAGGTGCAACCGGTGGAGCAGCTCCGGCAGCGGCACCATCCGCGCCAAAGGCATAAGACATGGCAGCCGAGATCACAGCAGCACCGTCAATTGAAGCGCACGCGCTGGCGCGGCACGTTCGCGTATCGCCGCAAAAGGCGCGGCTCGTGCTCGATCTGATTCGCGGGCAGCGCGCGGAACATGCGCTACAAGTTTTGCATTTCACTAAGAAGCGTATCGCGAAAGACATTGAAAAGATTTTGCGAAGCGCGATTGCGAATGCCGAACGCAAAGCTGACGATGCGGGAGAATCGCTTGACGTGGATCACCTGTTCGTTTCGCGGTGTTTCGCGAACGACGGACCGCGCTGGAAGCGTCTGCGTCCAGCTCCGATGGGCCGCGCGTTTCGTTATGTGAAACGTACAGCGCACATCGTGGTTGGTGTCGCCGAGCATGTGATGGGCGCGGAGCAGAGAGCCGCCGCGGCAGCAGCCGAAGCCGAAGCTCGCAAGGGCGTAAAGGGCGCGGTGAAGAAAGCTCGTGAAGTGATTGCAGGTTCGCGGCGTCCGCAAAAGAAGCAGCCGCCAAAGCAGCAAACGAAATCGCATCCGAAGAAAGATAAGGAGTAGGAGGATCAGTGGGGCAGAAGACTCACCCATACGGGTTTCGCGTTGGCTACAACAAGCCGTGGAAGTCGCGGTGGTATGCCGGCAAGGAGTACGCCGACTTGTTGCATGAAGACGTCGCGCTGCGCAAGCAGTTGAAAGACAAGCTTCGCTCGGCAGGAGTGTCTTCGATCGATATCGAACGCGCGGCGAACAAGCTGGTCATCCGGATTTATACCGCGCGGCCTGGAATCATCATTGGCCGCAAGGGCGCGGAAATCGACAAGCTCAAAGCCGAAATTCAGAAGCGCACGAAACGCGAAGTGCATATCGATATTCAGGAAGTGCATCGTCCCGAACTCGATGCGCAACTGGTCGCGGAGTCGATCACTCTGCAGCTTGAAAAGCGCGTGGCGTTTAGGCGAGCGATGCGCAAAGCCGTGGATTCAGCGCTGCGTTTCGGATGCAAGGGAATCAAGGTGCGAGTCGGCGGCCGGTTAAACGGAGCGGAAATCGCGCGCAAAGAATGGTATTTGCAGGGGCGATTGCCACTGCAAACGTTGCGAGCTGATATCGATTTTGGATTTGCGCAGGCTTACACGACCTACGGCGTAATCGGCGTGAAGTGCTGGGTGTACAGCGGCGAAAAAGTGCCGGAAAAAGGAACGAAGCCGCGTGAGCGTGATGCAGCAGCTGCGCTGGCAGTTTAACGGTCGCGAGGACAACGGGGAATTTTTATGTTGATGCCGAAGAAAGTGAAGTACCGAAAGCAGCAGCGCGGCCGCCGCAACGGAAAAGCGTGGCGCGGTGGCGCACTGGCATTCGGTGAATATGGATTGAAAGCGATGGAGCCGGCATGGATTACGGACCGGCAAATCGAAGCGTCGCGCGTTGCCATTACAAGGTTCATCAAGCGCGGCGGAAAACTTTGGATCCGGATTTTTCCGGATAAGCCTTTCACCAAGAAGCCCGCGGAAACCCGCATGGGCAAGGGCAAAGGAATTCCAGAGCGATGGGTCGCTCCGGTAAAGCCTGGCCGGATCATGTTCGAGATGGCTGGCGTGGACCTGGCGACGGCGAAGGAAGCGATGGAGTTAGCGTCGCACAAGCTGCCGATTCGTACGCGATTTGTTTCGCGCGCGGGAGGTCTGTGATGTCGAAGCAGGCCGAAAAACTTCGTGAGTTGGATACACCTGAGCTGGAAGCGCAGAAGGGCGAGCTCGGCGAACAGATTTTCCGGTTGCGCTTTCAGTTGTCTACCGGTCAGGCGGAAGCGCTTACCCGGCTGCGAACCGCGCGGAAGCAATTGGCGCGTGTGAACACACTTTTGCGCGATCGCGAATTGAGGAAGGCTCATGGCAACTGAGAACCAGGCAGCTTCAGGGCAGGCGGCGGAAAAACCCGCTCCGGTTGTGCGAGGACGCCGGCAGGAAAAAGTCGGCATCGTCACCAGCTCGAAGATGCAGAAGACGATTGTGGTGAAAGTGATTCGGCTCAGGGCGCATCGGCTCTATGGCCGCGTCATGCGCATTACAAAAAAGTTTTACGCGCACGATGAGTCCGGCCAGGCACAGCCGGGAGATACAGTGCGCATCGTGGAAACGCGGCCGATGTCGAAATTGAAACGCTGGCGGCTGGTGGAAGTGGTACAGCGCCGTTCAAGCGCTGAATAAATGCCGCCCGCTTTGCGGGCTGTAACGGGAGACGACGGCAATGATTCGCATGCGATCGTGGCTGACGGTGGCCGATAATTCCGGCGCGCGCCAGTTAACGATGATTTTGCCTCTGGGTGGCGATACCGGTCCCCGCGCGGGATTGGGCGACGTGATTACCGCGTCGGTGAAGGAAGCTGCGCCGGATAGTCCGGTGAAAGCCGGCACGGTGGTTCGCGCGGTGGTTGTACGCACGCGCAAGGAGCACCGGCGCCGCGACGGAACTTATATTCGGTTTGATGATAATGCAGCGGTGCTCATCAACGACGCAAAAGAGCCGATCGGTACGCGCGTATTCGGTCCTGTAGCTCGCGAATTGCGCGAAAAGAAATTTGCAAAGATTGTTTCACTGGCCCCGGAGGTTTGGTAGGCGTATATGCGATCTGCAATGACAGGCAAGCGGCGGAAGTTGACGAAGCGGTACCGGGTTAGCATCCGCAAAGACGATCAGGTTCGAGTGATGTCGGGCCGCGATCGCGGCAAGACCGGACGCGTGTTGATGGTTGACGCGATTCGAATGAAGGTCACCGTCGAACACGCGAACATTATCAAGCGGCATACGCGGCCAAACCCGTCGAAAAACATCAAGGGCGGCGTGCTCGAACGCGAAGGGCCGATGGCGATTTCAAACGTGATGTTGATTTGTCCGGGCTGCAACAAGCATGCGCGGGTTGGCAGGCAGCTTCTGCCAGACGGCACAAAGGTTCGAGTTTGCAAGCGCTGCGGCACCACGCTCGAAAAGTAGAGTTTGCGCGGCTAGGCGATTGAGGGAATAGGACGCATGAAAAGCAGAATGAAAGATAAATATGTTGGGGAGGTCGTGCCGGCGCTGATGAAGCGCTTCTCCATGACCAATCCCATGGCTGTGCCTAAGCTCACGAAGATCGTCGTGAATATCGGTCTTGGCGAAGCGAGCCAAAACGTGAAGCTGCTCGATGTGGCGGTCGTCGAACTCGGGCAAATCGCCGGACAAAAAGCCGTCGTGACGCGGGCGAAGAAATCCATCGCGAATTTCAAGATTCGCAAAGGGATGCCAATCGGTTGCTGCGTCACGCTTCGCGGCGTGCGCATGTACGAATTCCTGGACCGGTTGTGCAGCGTTGTGCTGCCTCGCGTGCGCGATTTCAAAGGGCTGCCGCAGAACTCTTTCGATGGCCGCGGAAATTACACGCTCGGTTTGCGTGACCAGCTCGTTTTCCCGGAGATCGATTACACCCGCGTAGACAAAGTAAAGGGTATGAACATTACGTTTACCACTACCGCCCGCAACGATGAACAAGGCCGCGAGCTGCTGCGCGGGCTGGGCGTGCCTTTGCGCACTTCCTGAGGAGAGATATGGCCCGAGATTCACAATTTGCAAAGATGCGCAAGAAGTTGAAGTACAAGATTCGCAACCGCAATCGCTGCCGGATTTGCGGACGTCCGCGTGGCTATCTGCGCAAGTTCGCGATGTGCCGCATTTGTTTCCGGGGGCTGGCGCTAAAGGGCGAAATTCCCGGCGTAAGCAAAGCAAGCTGGTAGTGGTGAGCGAGGACAGAACCTGATGATGACCGATCCGATTTCCGATTTGTTGACGCGAATCCGCAACGCTGCGGCCGCGCGCCATCCGCGTGTGGATATGCCCGCATCGAAATTGAAGACCGAAATCGTGCGCATTCTGAAGGAAGAAGGCTATATCCAGACGTACAAACTGGTCGACGAAAACAAAACACGCAAGATTCTGCGCGTGTTTTTGAAATACTCGTCCGATCGGCACAGCGCGATTACAGATTTGAAGCGCATCTCCAAGCCCGGCAAACGCTTTTATCTGGGTTCGTCCGAAATTCGCTCCGTAATCGGCGGAATGGGAATCAGTATCGTTAGCACGCCGAAAGGTGTGATGACGGGCCGCGCCGCTCGCAAAGCCAATGTTGGCGGCGAATTGTTGTGCGAAGTTTGGTAGCGATTCGATTTCGAAAGTAGAGCGGTAGCGCAGAAATAAACGAAGGAAACGAAAATGTCGCGTATTGGACGAAAACCGATCCCGATTCCCGCTGGTGTCAAGATCCAGGTTACGCCAGCCGCCATCGAAGTGCAGGGTCCCAAGGGCAAGATGAAAGTTCCTGTGCCGCGCGGAATCCGCTTCGAGCAGAAAGATGGCGTGCTAAACGCGTTGCGTGATTCGGAAGAATATCGCGCGTTGCACGGGCTGGCACGCGCTCTCGTTTCGAATGCTGTCGTCGGCGTCACCACTGGCTTCAAGAAAGATCTCGATATCGTCGGCGTCGGATATCGCGCCGAGTTGAAGGGTAAAACAGTAGTCTTCAGCCTGGGCTACTCGCATCCGGTAGAGTTTCCGATTCCGGAAGGCATTCAGATTTCGGTGGAGAAGCAGACGCATCTCGTGGTTTCCGGTTTCGATCGCGCTCAGGTCGGCCAGATAACCGCCAACATTCGCGCGCTGCGTCCGCCAGACCCATACAAGCAAAAGGGAATTCGCATTACCGGCGAGCGGCTGAAGAAGAAGGCTGGCAAGGCCGGCGCCAAGGCTGCGGCGTAAATCGCTCGGCGGCGTAAGGAAAAAGGAGAAGTCGTGGCACGAACACCGGTTACCAGATTATCGAGGAACGCGCACCGGCAGCGGATTCACTTCCGCGTCCGTCAGAGGGTTGCTGGCACGCCAGAGCGTCCGCGCCTGTGCGTCTATCGTTCGCTCGACCATATTTATGCGCAAGTCATCGACGACCACAGCGGCAAAACTCTTGCCGCGGCAAGTTCAGTTGATGGCGAAACTCGCAAGGAAATCAAGGGCGGCGGAAATATCGCTGCGGCAAAGATTATCGGGCGGGTGATTGCGGAGCGTTCCAAGGCTGCAGGTATCGAGCAGGTTGTATTTGATCGAGGCGGATATAAGTACCACGGTCGCGTCGCCGCACTGGCGCAAGCGGCCCGGGAAGCGGGGTTGAAATTTTAAATTCATGTCGAAGCAGATCCTAAGAGACACACTTGCCGTCCGGCAGATGATCGAAGTCAGCGCCAACAACCTGAAAGATCAGGTTGTGTCGATCAATCGCTGCACGAAGGTCGTCAAGGGCGGTAAGAACTTGAGTTTTTCCGCGCTGGTCGTTGTCGGTGATCAGCATGGCCACGCGGGATTCGGTATGGGCAAGGCGCGCGAAGTGCCCATGGCGATTCGCAAAGCCATCGAGCAGGCAAAGAAGAATTTGCTCCGACTCAATTTGAAGGGCACATCGATTCCGCATCAGGTGCTCGGCCTGTATGGTTCGGGTCAAGTTCTCCTGAAGCCCGCACCAGACGGCACGGGAATTATCGCGGGAGGGCCAGTACGCGCGGTGATGGAGGTCGCGGGCATCCACAACGTGCTCACCAAGTCCATCGGCACGTCGAATCCGCACAATGTCGTGAAAGCGACGTTCGATGCCCTGTTGCAGCTCAAGAATGCCGATCACGTCGCTGAGCGGCGCTCGAAAGTTGCGGAAGAGGCGCACAAGTAATTTTATGACCACGAAAACTGCAACGCTCAAAATCAAGTGGGTACGTAGCTATATCGGCTGCACAGACGACATGCGTCAAACAATTCGCGGTCTCGGCTTTCGGCGCATGCATCAGATCGTCGAAAAACCGGATAATGACGCGATCCGCGGAATGATTCTCAAAGTGCGGCATCTCGTAGAGGTATTGGCATAGCCATGGCCGACGGGGGAAAAATGGGAGTTGGGCTGAACAATCTCCGGCCGCCGCGCGGTTCGCGCAAAAAGCGCGTCCGCGTAGGCCGCGGCATGGGCTCCAAACTTGGAAAAACTTCGGGTGCGGGTAACAAGGGCCAGAAGTCACGCTCCGGCTATTCCGCGCGTCGCGGATTTGAAGGCGGCCAGATGCCGCTGCATCGCCGCATTCCCAAGCGTGGTTTTCATAACCCAACCACGAAAAAATATTCGGTAGTGAATCTTACTTCGCTCGCCGTATTTGGAGCGGGCGACACCGTAACACCGGAAAATTTGCGTGAACGCGGCATCGTGCGCCGCGCTCACGATGAGATCAAAGTGCTCGGTACGGGTGATCTGACGATCGCTCTCACCGTTCACGCGCATGCATTTAGCGGCTCGGCCAAAGAAAAGATCGCTGCGGCCGGCGGCAAGGCCGAACTTTTGTCATGAGCTCATTTTTACAGGCGCTGGGGAACATCTTCCGCATTCCGGATTTGCGGAAACGTGTCCTTTTTACGTTCGCTTTGCTGGCGGTTTACCGCATCGGCGCGCACATCCCCACTCCGGGGATTGCTACCGACGTGCTGCGTCAATATTTTGACAACGCTCAGGGCTCGATGCTGGGGATTTTCGATCTGTTCAGCGGCGGAAATTTCCGCAGCATGACGATTTTCGCGCTCGGCATCATGCCGTACATCACCGCGTCCATCATCTTGCAGTTGATGACGGTGGTGTGGCCTTACCTCGAGAAATTGCAGAAGGAAGGCGAGCTCGGCCGCAAGAAGATCACCCAGTACACGCGCTACTTGACAATTTTGCTAAGCTTGTTTCAGTCGCTCACGATCGCGCTCACTCTCCAGCGGAGTTCGTTTGGCTCCACCGGACAATCGCTGGTCTACAACCCGGGTGTGGGATTCACGCTGCTAACGATATTGACGCTCACCACTGGTACCGCTTTCATTATGTGGCTGGGCGAACAGATCACCGATCGCGGCATCGGCAACGGAATGTCGCTGATCATTTTTGTCGGCATCGTCGTGAACCTGCCAAATGGCGTTCGCGATCTCTTCGACAAAATGAAGAACAATCAGTGGGGCCCCTTTACCGGGCTGGCCATCTTGCTGCTTGTTGCCTTCATGATTGCCGTCGTTGCCTTCATCGTTTTTGTGGAAGGCGGCCAGCGCCGCATTCCGGTGCAGTATGCGAAGCGAGTTGTGGGGCGCAAAGTAATTGGCGGCCAGATGACCTATTTGCCGTTGCGCGTGAACTCTGGCGGCGTGATTCCGCCGATCTTTGCGAGTTCGTTGCTGTCTTTCATTCCCACGATCAGTCTTTTCATGGCGCACAAGTACAAGTTTTTCGATCAGATCGCGAATTATCTCAAATGGGGCGAACCGCTCTACACTTTGATTTACGTCGTGCTCATCATCGTTTTCGCGTTCTTTTATGTTGGCATTGTTTTTAATCCCACCGAGCTTGCGGACAACATGCGCAAGCACGGCGGTTTTATTCCCGGAATACGGCCCGGACGCAATACTTCCGAACACATCAGTCGCATTTTGCGCAGGCTCACTTTTGTCGGTGGCGTCTACCTGGCGATTGTCTGCTTGATGCCCGAATTCATGCTTAGCGGCATTCACTTGCAGCATTTGCCTGGCGCGATTGGCGGTTGGTTTGACGCGCATGCACCGCGTGCCATTCTCAACGGTCTCGGCATCAACTTTTATTTCGGCGGCACTTCGCTGTTGATCGTAGTTGGCGTCGCGATGGATACGGTTCAGCAGATTGAAGCGCAACTGGTGATGCGGAATTACGAAGGGTTCGTGAAAAAGGGCAAGCTCCGGGGACGGCGGTATGGATGAGTCGGCGCGTTCACCCAGGCGTTTAGCGGTCATTTTTCTCGGCCCGCCGGGCGCTGGCAAAGGTACGCAGGCAAAAAGGCTTGCGCTCCAGTGCGGTGTGCCGCATCTCTCCACCGGCGATATGTTTCGGGAGCACGTCGTGCAGAATACGCCGCTCGGCCGCATCGCCAAGCCGATTATGGAAAGCGGCGAGTTGGTGCCCGACGATGTTGTTTTGAAAATGGTTGAGGATCGTCTGAAGAGAGACGATTGCGAGCGCGGTTTCGTTTTCGACGGTTTTCCGCGCACGCTTCCTCAATCCGATGAACTCGGTAAAGTTTTGCAGCAGCACGGTTTCGGCAAGCCGGTTGTAGTGCACTTTGTAGTGGATCGCAGCCAGTTGCTCAAGCGGTTGACTGGCCGCCGTATGTGCGGCACTTGCGGAGCGATTTATCACGTGCTTGGCAATCCGTCGCGCGTGCCGGGGATTTGCGATAACGATGGCGCTTCGCTCGTGCAGCGGCAGGACGATAGCGAAGAAGTGATCGCGCCGCGGCTGGATGCGTTCTACCGGCAGACCGAGCCGCTCGTCGCCTACTATCGCAAGCAGGGCGGCATTGTGGATATAGACGCGGTCGGTGAAGTCGAAACTGTTTCGCGCGCTATCAGGGCAGTAATCGCCGAGGAGAAGGCCAAGCGAGCGTGATTTCTCGCGAGGCACGATGATCGTTTGCAAATCGACCGCGGAACTCGACACGATGCACCGCGCGGGCCTCATCGTTTGGGAAGTGCTGAACGAGTTGCGAATGATGGTCGCGCCCGGAGTCAGTACGGCGGAATTGGATCGCGTGGCTGAAAAGCGCGCCACCGAACGCCGCGCCAGGCCGGCATTTAAGGGGTATCGCGGCTACCCGGCTTCGTTGTGCGTTTCGATCAACGAAGAGGTGGTTCACGGGATTCCGTCGCCTTCGCGAAAGTTGCGGGAAGGCGAAATTGTTTCTCTGGATTACGGCGTCGAGCTCGATGGTTATTTCGGCGATGCCGCAGTCACAGTTCCGGTGGGAAAAGTTACGCCGGAATTGGAGAAGTTGATGCGCGTGACGCGAGAATCTCTCGACCGCGCGATTGAAGCGGCAAGACCGGGTAACCGCTTGAGCGATGTCGGCGCGGCGGTGCAGCAATGGGTCGAGCAAAATGGCTTTTCGGTTGTTCGCGAATTTGTGGGCCACGGAATTGGCACACGGATGCACGAAGAGCCCAGCGTCCTGAACTACGGTAAGCCAGGGCACGGCCCGCGTTTGCAAGAGGGCATGGTTCTGGCGATTGAGCCGATGGTCAATCAGGGCGGCGCGGATGTTCGCGTCCTCGGCGATGGTTGGACGGCGGTCACCACAGACGCCAAGCCTTCGGCCCATTTTGAGCACACCGTGGCGATCACGGCGGCGGGCCCCAGAATTCTCACGCGTCCCAGCGATGTCACTGGGCCGTCGTGGTAGAGAAATAGCAGGCGAACAATAGGAGCGTATGGCAAGACAGCGTCCAGATAGCGATAAGAAACCGCGCCACGCGGATAATCTCAAGGAAGACGCCATTGAAGTAATGGCCACTGTCATTGAGCCGCTGCCAAACGCGATGTTTCGCGTCGAACTGGAAAATAAGCACAAAGTGCTCGCGCACATTTCGGGGAAGATGCGCAAAAATTTTATTCGTATTTTGCCGGGCGATAAAGTTGCAGTGGAGCTTTCACCCTACGATCTTACGCGCGGCCGTATCGTGTATCGCTACAAGTAACGCCGTTTGTTGCGCCGGGTTTTCGCCCGGCTCAGTGGGGAGCTGCAATGAAAGTCCGGGCATCGGTAAAAAAGATTTGCGATAAATGCAAAGTGATTCATCGGCGCGGAGTAGTGCGCGTAATTTGCGTGAATCCGAAACACAAGCAGCGCCAGGGATAATTTTTTGTAGGGCACAGATTGCTGTGCCGCGGTTTTAAGGGAGAACAAAGATATGGCACGTGTTGCAGGAGTGGATCTTGCGCCGAATAAGCGGCTTTGGGTTGGCCTCACCGCCATCTACGGCATCGGTCAGCCGCGTGCGCGCTTGCTCTGCGCCAAGGCCAAGGTCGACGAGAAGAAAAAAATTAAAGATCTTACCGAAGAAGAACTCAATCAAATCCGCCAGGCCATCGAATCCGAAGGCCGCGTGGAAGGCGATCTCCGCAAAGAAGTTCAGATGAATATCCGGCGGCTGATCGAAATTCAGTGCTATCGCGGAATTCGTCATCGCCGCAATCTTCCGGTGCACGGTCAGCGCACGCACACCAACGCGCGCACCCGCAAGGGTCCGCGCAAGGGCGCAGTTGCGGCCAAGAAGAAGACCGCGCTGCGCAAGTAACGATTTTGAATCGCAACGAGTTTGAATTACTCGAGGTGAGATTTGGCGAAGGAACCACAAGAGCAAGCCGGCGGAGCCCCAGCAGGGGCAAAGCCGACGAAGCGCAAAAAAGAATTCAAGAAGAAGCGCGAGCGCCGTATCGTGCCGCATGGCGTCGTTTACGTTACGGCGTCGTTCAACAACACGATGATCACCATCACCGATCCCGATGGACGCACCCTCTGCTGGTCGTCCGCCGGCTCGATCGGCTTCAAGGGTTCGCGCAAGGGCACGCCTTACGCCGCGCAACAGGCATCGGCAGCCGCAGGAGCCTCCGCGCGCGATCAGTACGGCGTGAAATCGGTTGAGGTGCGCGTCAAGGGTCCCGGCTCCGGCCGCGAATCCGCGGTTCGCGCGTTGTCTTCGGTGGGACTGCACATCGTCCACATCAAAGACATTACTCCGATTCCGCACAATGGCTGCAGGCCGCCAAAGCGCCGCCGCGTTTGATTTTCTTGTATTGCGATTTTGTTGTTGTCGTGCGAGATTGTTCGGTAAGGTTTTAGGCAGAAAAATTTAAGCGATAGAAGTTTGCAGCAAAGGAGAAGCATCTTTGGCAAGACATCGTGAAGCCGTTTGCCGTCTGTGCCGTCGCGAAGGGCAAAAGCTCTTCTTGAAGGGCCTGCGGTGTTTCACCGAGAAGTGTGAAATCGAAAAGCGCAATTTTGTCCCTGGCCAGCACGGTCAGGCGCGGCGCCCCAAGACCACCGGTTATGGTCTCCAGCTCCGCGAAAAGCAAAAGGTCAAGCGCACCTATGGTCTGCTCGAGCGCCAGTTCCGCGGCTATTTTGAAAAAGCCGTTCGCGCAAAGGGCCCGGCCGGCGAAAACTTGATCGTAATGCTTGAGCGCCGTCTCGATAACGCCGTGTGGCGTGCTGGCCTGGCCAGCTCCCGCGCGCAAGCCCGGCAGATTATTCTGCACGGTCACATTCGCGTGAACACCAAAAAAGTCAACATTCCGTCGTTCCTCATCAAAGTGAACGACGAGATCGCGCTCAAAGACGATATGCACCAGAACACCATGGTGCTCGAAGCGCGCAACGTCGCCCAGAGCCGCAATGCCGTGCCGTGGATGGAAGTCGACCGCGAAAAATTCACAGCGCGCGTCACTTCGCTCCCCCGGCGCCAGGATATTCAAACGCCGGTATTCAACGAGCAGCTCATCGTCGAACTGTATTCAAAGTAATTCGCGTACTTCGCGAATCATCCCGAGCGCTTTTTGCGAGGGATCTGCTTTTCAAAGTTTTCTAGCAAGTCCAACGAATTCGTTGGTTCCCTGCGTAGCGGGGAGGAAGGATCGTACAGATGTGGAAAGGTTTTCAGAAACCGAAGCGGTTGGCAGCAGACCTCGAGTCTCTTACTGACAAGTTTGGAAAATTCAACGCGCAGCCTTTTGAACGCGGCTGGGCTACCACCGTGGGCAATAGCTTGCGGCGCGCCCTGCTCAGTTCCATCGAGGGCGCGGCCATTACGGCGGTGAGAATCGAAGGCGTGCTCCACGAGTTCTCTTCGATTCCCGGCCTGGTGGAAGACGCTACAGACGTCATCCTCAATCTTAAGCAAGTTCCGCTTAAGCTCAACACCGATTTGCCGAAGACGATTTATCTCAACGTCGATAATCCCGGCATCGTTACTTCCGCGATGATCGATGAGGACGCAGATTTCGCCGTCCTCGATAAAACCATCTACATCGCTACCGTCAGCGAAGGCGGCAAGCTCCAGATGGAAATGCGCGTGAAAAATGGACGCGGATACATCGGCGCAGATCGCAACTTCGATGAAGATCTGCCCATCGGCTACATTCCCGTCGATTCCGTTCACTCGCCGGTTCGTAAGGTCAATTACGCCGTCGAAGCAGCGCGTTTGGGACAGATGACGGACTACGAAAAGCTTTCTCTCGAAGTCTGGACCAATGGCGCAATCACTCCGCAAGACGCCATCGGTCTCGCCTCGAAGCTCATTAAAGATCACATGAGCATCTTCATCAATTTCGAAGAGCCGGCCGAAGTTAGCGAGGAAATGACGGAAATCTACAGCGATCCGCGCATGGAACACCTCGATCGCTCCGTGGAAGAACTCGAACTTTCCGTTCGCTCCTACAATTGCCTCAAGAACGCCAACATTCAAACCATTCGTGAACTCGTTCAGAAGACCGAAAGCGAAATGCTGCGCACCAAAAATTTCGGACGCAAGTCGCTCAACGAGATCAAGGAGATTCTCACCAAGATGGGTCTTGCTCTCGGCATGAAGTTCGATGAGCACGGCCGCATTATCTGGCCGCCGCTCCCGAGCCAGACTGCGCCACCGGCGACGGAGGAAACCACCGGCGCGTAATTTGTTTTTGCCCGGAGAACCGCAATGCGACATCTGAACTCGGGATCAAAACTCGGCAAGCAGCCCGCGCATCGCCGCGCGGTTCTGCGCGCTTTGGTTACCAACGTCATCACGCACGAGCGCATCAGCACCACCATCACGCGCGCGAAAGCTGCGCGTCCGATTGTCGAGAAAATGATCACTCTCGGCAAGCGCGACACGCTTGCTTCACGCCGTCAGGCTGCTGCGTTCTTGATGACGCCTGCCGCCACGCAAAAACTTTTCGCGGATATTGCTCCGCGATTCAGCGATCGCGCGGGCGGCTACACTCGCATCATTCACACCGGTTTCCGCATCGGCGATGGCGCGGACCTGGCCATTCTCGAATTGCTCGGCTACAAGCTTCGCAAGAAAGAAAAGAAGGAAAAAGAAGGCGCGAAGCAGGAAGAGCCCGAAGAAGAAGCCGTAGCATCCGAAAAATCTTGAGGCGCTGGCCCAGCCCTCAATCGAAAACGCCCGCCGCGATCACTCGCAGCGGGCGTTTTTGTTTTTCCCCGGGAACGCCGATCTCCGCATCGGCGCAGTTGCAGTTCTTAACTCTTGAAGTCCAGCTACTCACGCGCCGTCAGTCGCGGGGGCGGGGCTTGTCCGCCGCCCAGGGTTAAGCATCTCGCGCCGACCGATCCTTCGCCGCGTAATCACCACCCACGCCACGCACAACCCAATCGCCGCTCCACAAGTATCCAGCGCCGAATCCCACGGTGACGCCGTCCTTCCCGGCACAAACGACTGATGATATTCATCCAGCGACGCCATCACCGCGCTCAGAAATAACGCCCACCCCGCCCACTTCCACAACCACTCGCGCCGCCCCGCTCGAATCGCCCGCAACGCCAGCAACCCAAAAATAAAATATTCGGTGAGATGTCCTGCTTTTCGGATCAGATGATGAATTTCCGCCAGCGTATCCGCGCTGGCATTCGGCAGAATCCACTTCAGAACTGGCAGAATAAATCGGCTGGTATGCTCCGATCCGAATGCGCTCGTGGAAAATCCGGAGATCGCCGCCGCCCACAAAATCACCGGACCCCAATTTCGCAGCCATCTCATCTTTCGTGGCACAGGCTCTCCAGCCTGTGCAATTTCTGCAGGTTCAATTTTCTCCATCAATCATGTCTTTGTATTCGCGTCTGGTTTACTCCACGCGGTAATTCGGCGCCTCGCGCGTGATGATCACGTCATGCACATGGCTCTCGCGCAATCCCGCTGGACTGATTCGCAAAAATTGCGCGTGCTCATGCAATTCCGGAATCGTAGCTACGCCGCAATAACCCATGCCGCTTCGCAGGCCTCCAACGAGTTGCTCCACAAGGGCGCCCAGCAATCCTTTGTACGGCACGCGCCCCTCAACTCCTTCGGGAACGCTTTTTCCGCTCTCGGCCGTTTCCTGCCCGTATCGATCAGCTGAACCTTGCGCCATCGCCCCCAACGAACCCATTCCCCGGTACGATTTGAATGTGCGCCCTTGATACAAAATCGTTTCGCCCGGCGATTCTTCCGTTCCCGCAAAAAGACTTCCGATCATCACCGCGCTCGCACCAGCGGCAATCGCTTTCGTCACGTCGCCGGAATATTTCACGCCGCCATCGGAAATCACCGGCACTCCCGTTCCTTCTGCTGCGCGCGCAGCATCCAGAATCGCCGTAATCTGCGGCACTCCCGCACCGGTCACGATTCGCGTCGTACAAATCGACCCCGGCCCGATTCCCACTTTCAAGCCATCCACACCCAGTGCAATCAAATCGCGTGCGCCTTCGTATGTCCCCACATTTCCCGCAATCAATTCCATCTCTGGGAGTTTGCTTTTTACTTTCTTGATCGCATCCATCACGCGCGACGAATGCCCGTGCGCCGTATCGATCGCCAGCAAATCCACGCCCATCCGCGCAAGTTCCTGCGCGCGTTCCAGAAAATCTCCAGTCGCTCCAATCGCCGCTCCCACCATCAGCCGCCCCTGCGGATCTTTCGCGGCGTTTGGATATTCCAATTTTTTCTGAATGTCTTTTACGGTGATCAATCCTTTCAGGTTGAAATCCTTATCCACCACCAGCAATTTTTCGATGCGGTGTTTCTGCAAAATCTTTTCGGCTTCTTCAAGCGTTGTTCCCACCGGCACTGTGACGAGGTCTTTCTTCGTCATCACCGCATCCACCGGCTGATCCAGATTTTTCTCAAACCGCAAATCGCGGTTCGTCATGATTCCCACCAGCCGCGGCCCGCGCGTCACCGGCAATCCCGAAATTCTGTACTTCGCCATGATTCCCAGCGCCTGCCGCACGGTCAGGTCCGCCGGAATCGTCACCGGATCGACGATCATTCCGCTTTCAGACCGTTTCACGCGGTCTGCTTCTTCGGCCTGCTTCTCCACAGACATGTTGCGGTGCAATATTCCCAGCCCGCCTTGCCGCGCGATCGCAATCGCCAGCCGCGATTCCGTCACCGTATCCATCGCTGCCGAAAGCAGCGGAATTTGCAGCGTGATTTTTCGTGACACGTGCGTGCGCGTGTTCGCGTCCGCCGGCAGCACCGCCGATTTCGCCGGCACCAGCAGCACGTCGTCGAATGTCAGTCCCTGCGGAATTTCTGAATCGCGTTTCACCAACTCAACCCCTTCCGGCCTTCGCGTTGCTCCTAAAAACATTTTCGCCCAGCGATGTCCTGCTGGGCGTGCCATGCTTCAGTTTTCGCCAGGCCACAATCATCTGGAATTCAGCATTCTAGTGCCCGCAGCGCCGTTTGTCACTAGACTCCGCTCCACACCCAAGCGTAGCTTCTCGGCGGATTTTCATTTCTACTCGGCAGCTCACTTGCGAAGCCTATCCGCAGCTACCTTTTAGGGGTTATCGTGCCATCTTTTTGGACGACGCAGAGGCCCTTGTTCGTAATGATGTATTCGGGAACGGGAGGGTTTTGACGCAGAACGTGGAACACATCCGAATCCTCGGGCACATCACTCACAACGTGGGTATGAAAGTGAGCTTCAGGCGTCTTCCCGTCCGCGCCTGGATTCGCTACCTCCTGGATCGACTTGTGCAGCACCCGGGTTTCAACAATTTCTGTCCCGCTTGCGGATATTAAATACCTGACGTCTCCGCCGAGAGGATAGATATTCGCAACCGTCTGTGCGGGCAAAATATAAACATACATCTGCCCCGAATCCAGCGGCAGAACGTAAGTATTGTATGGACGATCTTGTAGCTTGGTGTTTCGAAGCGCGGTTTCGATACCGTTAGCAGCGGCGTAGAAGAAGCCCGTTTCCTTCTCCGGCGGATCGTAGGTTTTCACCGTAAATTGGTCAGGCTTTTCTCCCTGAGTTGCTTCGTAGACAATCAAGAAAGCATCTTTAGATTCGCTATATCTGCCGAACACTACCACCCATCCAGCGGCCGTTTTTCTTGCGATGTATCTGCTAGCCGCTCCTTCTGAAGGTTTCAGTGCCAATCACCGCATCTGTTGCATGCCACGAAGCCGTGTCGTATTCGGCGATCATCCGTCCACGAGCGCTGATTTTCGCCAATTCTGCATCGGAAAGCGGGCTGCTTTTTTGCGCGAACATCGCTGGGCAAAAAAGCGCAAACGTGATGATGAACTTTGAAAGTCTTCTCATTTTTCCACCTTCGACAAGCACGCCGCAGTACAGCCGAACCTGAAATCTAGCCCGCTCACTTACCCGCTATCGGCCAAGTATATACCGGTACTGTCACATGAGAGGCATCTATCTTGCCGGTCTCGTGTTCGTAAAGGCCAGAATGCTCCGTTCGTGGACTCAACCGATCGCCAGTAATCCCATTCGGCAGAGCTACAGGCTCGGAACCATACGTATCCAAATCTCGTACGTCTATACAGCCAAGGGAGTGTGCCTCTATGTTCCGGACAATCCTTAACGAGCTCAAATTCGCCGTGCGCGGCTTGCGCAAGAATCCCGCCTACGCTGCCGTCGCTATACTCACTCTTGCGCTCGGTATCGGCGCAAATGCCGCGATTTTCAGCGTCGTGGACGCCCTCGTTCTCAATCCGCTCCCGCTCCCAAATCTCAATCGCCTCGTAAAAGTTTGGGAGAGCGCTCCCAGCCGCGGCGTCGATCACAATGAACTCGCCGTCGCAAATTTTGCCGATTTTGCCGCGCAGAGCAATTCCTTCGAGCATCTCGGCGCATACGCTTTCTGGTCCGTCAACGTCTCCGGTCTCGACGTTCCCGAACGCGTCCAGGGAATGCTCGTCACCTCAGGGTTTTTTCCCGCTCTCGGCGTGCAGCCAAAAATCGGCCGCGTCTTCTTGCCCGGCGAACAAACCACCGGCCACGATCACGAAGTCATTTTGAGTTACGGATACTGGCAAACTCATTTCGCCGCCGATTCGCAAATCCTCGGCAAATCGCTCACGCTCAATGGAGTCGCGCGCACCGTCGTCGGCGTGATGCCCGCAAATTTCAATTTTCCACCGGGCGCGCAGATGTGGTCTCCGTACCCGCTCGTCACCGACACGCCCAGTGCGCGCCGCTCCCACTTTCTTTATTCCGTTGGGCTGCTGAAACCGAGAGTCTCCGTCGCGCAAGCCCAAGCCGAACTCAGCGGTATCGCCGCGCGTCTCGAACAACAATATCCGCAAACAAACAACGGCTGGCGCGCCGCAGTGATTCCTCTCGTCGCTGACGTCACTCGCGATTACCGTCTCGCTCTCGTCGTGCTTCTTTCCGCCGTCGGCTTTTTGCTTCTCATCGCCTGCGCCAACATCGCAAACTTGATGCTCGTTCGCACCGCCGCTCGCCGCCGCGAATTCGCCATCCGCTTCGCGCTTGGGGCAGGGAAGCTCCGCGTAATCCGCCAGCTCCTCACCGAAAGCATGCTGCTCAGCGTTTTCGGCGGCGCCGCAGGAATTTTGCTGGCACTTTGGGGAGTGAAACTCCTCCCGCGACTTTTCCCCGCCGACGTCACCGAATTCATCGCCGGCGCGAATCACATCGCGCTCGACTATCGCGCCCTCGCTTTCACATTCGCGCTCGTCATCGTCACCGGAATTATCTTCGGCCTCGCGCCGGCATTCACCGCGTCGCGTTTCGACGTCAACGGCGTCCTGAAAGAAAGCGCGCTCGCGGCAGGCGGCGCCGGCAGCCAGCATCGCGTTCGCAACATGTTTGTCGTCGCGCAAATTTCTCTCGCGCTGATTCTTCTCATCGGCACCGGACTCATGATCAAAAGTTTCGTGCGCTTACTCGAAGTCAATCCTGGCTTCCGCACCGATCACGTCCTCACCATGCAGCTATTGCTTCCGCGCGCAAAATATAAGCAAGACGCGCAAACCATCGCTTTCTACCAGCAATTGCTCGATCGCGTTCGCGCCGTTCCCGGAGTCGATTCCGCCGCCGCCGTCGACACTCTTCCGCTCAGCGGCTCCAACTCCACATCAGGCATCCTCGTCGAAGGCCACTCCGCGCCAGCTGCCGGCGAAATCAACGAAGTGAACTATCGCACCATCACCGCCGGCTATTTCCAAACGCTCGGAATTCCTCTGGTCGAAGGCCGCGGCATTTCCGAAACTGACACTGCGACTGCGCCAAAAGTAATTCTAATCAATCAAGCCGCTGCGCAAAAATTCTTCGCCGGACAAGACCCCGTCGGCACTCACGTTCGCTTCGATGACCAAGCCGCCGCTGATCCGTCGCTCACGGTAATCGGTGTCGTCGCAAACATTCACAACGAACTAAGCGGAAATCCCAAGCCCGAAATTTACGTTCCCGAAGCGCAAGTCGCCGAACGCGAAATGACTCTCACCATTCGCACTGCCGCGCCGCCGCTTGCGATAACTTCAGCAGTCCGCGAACAAATCGCCGCGATCGATAAAGATCAGCCCATCGCGCACGTCGCCACCTTCGACGAAGTTCGCTCGCAATCCGTTTTCACTTCGCGCATCTCCGCGCTTCTATTGGGAATTTTCGCGGCGATCGCATCTGCTGCTCGCGGGAATCGGCGTCTACGGAGTAATTTCCTATGCGGTCAGCCAGCGCATGCGCGAAATCGGAATCCGCGTCGCGCTCGGAGCGCAGCGCGGCAACATCATGTCTCTCGTTGTTGGTCAGGGATTGCGTCTCGTCGCAGTCGGCATCGCCATCGGACTCATCGGCGCCATCGCTCTCACGCGACTCATGGCCAGCTTGCTTTTCAACGTGCAGGCCACAGATCCCACTACATTCATCGGGATCACTGCGCTTCTCGTCGCCGTTTCGTTGCTCGCATGTTTCGTGCCTGCTCGCCGCGCGATGCAGGCTGATCCCATCACCGCGCTCCGCCACGATTAACTGGCGGCCGCACACGAAAGAGTTTAATCAAGAACAACTCTCTTGTTATTCGCCAGCAGCAGCCTGTCAATCTCCTGCTGCAGTGTGATAAATCACTCTTCGAAACCACCGCGCTCAATCCCGCGGCCTGCGCATCCTGCCACCGCACCGCATCGGCGTAAATCGTAAATAGAATAATCGGCGCGCTCACATTGCGCGTCCGCATCGCGCGCGCGGTTTGAAATCCATTCATCCGCGGCATCTCGAGATCCATGATGATTAAATCAGGAGCGCAGGTCGCGCGCCTTGTCCAGCGCATCGAGCCCATCCACGGCTTCGCCGCATACCTCAAATCTCGGTTGGCTTTCCAGGTAGTGGCGTGTAACGGCGCGGATCGACTGGCTGTCGTCCACAATCAAAATGCACTTAGACATGGTCACCCCCGACTAACCTACAATCGGCAAGGTGACACTCAAATCCGAAGGAACTGGCCTTGCGTACGCCACCGTACAATATGACAAGATTCGGGTCAATCAGGTTTTCAAGGTAGGTAAAACTACGCAAGCTACATCGCTTCTGCGTGCCACTTTTTCGTCTGTCGCGTCATCGCCTCATAACATTCGCACGAAGCATCTTCGAGTTCGCTGCGATTCTCAATCTTCACCGAGCCGCGCGAGTAGGTGATTAATCCGGCGCGCTGCAAAATTCCTGCGGCTACCGTGACGCTTGCTCTGCGCGTGCCCAGCATGTGCGCCAGAAATTCCTGCGTCAGCGGCACAATGTCTCCTCCCAATCTGTCTTGCGACATCAGCAGCCATCGCGCGAGGCGCTCGTCTACTTCGTGCAGACGGTTGCATGCCGCCACCTGTGACGATTGCAGCGCCAACTCTTGCGCGAATCGCTGTATGCCAACACGCAAGCGTGGGACATCCGTGCAACGCCGCGACGAGATCTTTTGCGGTGATGCGAAATGCGCTGCCGGCCACTTGCACGATTACGCGCGTGGGGCTGCTCGAGAATCCAGCGGCGAGCGGCAATCCCACGAATCCTTCTTTGCCGCACAGGCCCACTTCCACGCTCTTTCCATCGGCCATGATGTTCAACACGGATGCGAGTCCGTCGTTCATGAAATACGCGAACTTGATTTGCTCTCCCACTTCGTTCAACACAGTAGGCACCGGCAGCATCACGAATTCCAGCTTGGCAAAAACGGCCGAGCATTCATCGCCAGTCAGCGATAGCAGAATCTTATTTTGCACTTCGCGTCCATCGAGGTTGTGCCCATTACTTTTCGCGGCGTTTTTTTTCACACTGATAGCGGCAGCTTTTTGAGCCATTTGATATTTCCTTTGCGACCAAACAAGAAGGGATCGTCAAATTTCGCAAAGGACTGCCAATTTGTTGGAGGGGCAGAAGGATGCTAGTCGGACACGAAGAGACTACATGTTACCACGCAGAGTGTATGTTCGCTTCCGTACACAACGGATGTAATTTTCCCGGAATGAATCAGCGCAAGTTGAGTAGCAAATTAGGTGATGATAAAGGCCGCGAGCGCGGCAAAAATTCAGCTAAGTTGTTTATTTTTAGTGAGATAGCATCAATATTTCGCAAGGGGGACCCCCATACCATTGTTTTTGGATAGTGTTGATTCTACAGGGGTTACCTAGTACTATTACTAAAAAGTTGTTGAAAATAAAGGAGTTAAGTCTGTTTTGGGGGCCTAAAATCGGGTCGTTTTGGGGGTAGTACCAAAACTAGGTCCTCACTGTGGGGTTCATCCCGTTTTAGGGGACACAGCCAACACCTAAAGCTCGGCAACTCACCGGCGATTGGTCTGCTAGGATGCCGTTCTGAAACTCCGTGATCGTTGTTCATTTTGGCTTTTAGATCGAGAGGCGCTTCAAGATGAACGATGCAATTCTTGGCACATGGAAACTGGTATCGGCCTCAAGTTCAACGTCTGGCGGGAAAGCGAGACGAAACTCCTTTCGGCCAAAATCCTGGCGGATTTCTCACTTACACGCAAGATGGCAGAATGTCAGCGATGATCAGCTATGGCGGACGAAAGCGCTTGTCGTCCAGCAACTTGGGTTTGGCGCCCGTGGAAGAGCAAGCCGAGGCGTACAGAACATTCGTCGCATATGCGGGGCGATACACGCTCAACAGCGACCACGTAATCCATCACGTGGAAATTTCTTCCATCCAAGATTGGGCAGGCACAGACTTGGTCCGCAGCATCAAGTTTGAAGGTGAGCGGATCATATTGGTCGCGCCACCGGCTCCTGTGGACGGTGGGCTCCAAAGTTTCGAATTGATCTGGCAGCGGCTGCCCGCACTCTCGCGATAAATGCGTTATAAGGATTTGCAGTTCGATTTCCGCGCGTAGAACGTGTACTGCCCGCCGGCAGTTAGACGAAAGGCATTTCATGTCGAGCACGCAAGCGGCTGTGGTTCTGGGCGCATCGGGATCGGTGGGCAATGCGCTGATCAAGGAACTGATTCGCAATGGATCGTTCAATCCCATCGTGACGCTGGTGCGCCGTTCGCAAGCCGATCAGGTGGCGATGGCACGTAATGCGGGTATCGAACTGCGCGAGACGATAGTTCCCGCGATGGATCCGGCCGATCTGGAAACTGCGACGACCGAGGCCATTCGTTCGCTCGAAGGCGACGTCGCCGGGTTGAGTGTGTTGGGCATCGGGGCCGGCACCGCAAAACTCTCGATCGACGAGCATCGCGCGGTGGACGTGCAATTGAATGCGGCGTTTGCGCGTGGGTTGAAGGCATCGGGGCGCGTGAAGCACCTGGCGTTCATGTCTGCGGCCGGCGCTGATCCCACTGCGGCGGCCACTGGATCAGGCGCTGCGGGAATGGGGCGCTACGCTCGTGTGAAAGGCGAGGCCGAGGAAGCAGTGAAAGAGAGTGGTCCGGCTGTCGTGAGCATTTTCCGCCCGGCGTTGATCATCGGATCGCAACACACGCCGTGGCTGCTCGAGAAATTGCTTCCTGTGTTTTCGTTCGTGACGCCCGCGAAATATAAATCGATCACTGTCGAGCAGATTGCGAAGGCGATGGTCGCGACGTCACTGAACCCGCCGGCGAAATCGGCCGTTTACCATTACCCCGAAATGATGGCATTGAATCGGTGATTGGCGCGACGACTGGCATCGCATTGTTAGGGAAGAGTTCACGCTTACGCTACACTTGAGAAGCAGGTCGTCAACCGTTCCGCGCGTTTGTCCGAGTGCGCGATCTTGAATCAACACTTACGGTAGAGACGAATTTAGTGTACTATTTAGGAATCGATATGACTGTTAGAATAAATTCAATATTTGCGACTCCCGATCTCGTTGGCGATGTCCTCGGCGTGCCGGCCAGCAGGGTTAGGCAACTATCAAGACTCGTTGATATAAGCTTGGCCGTCCGGCGGAAGAACGGCGCTTCACGCGCATCACTTAAATATCATATTTTCACCGTGACGAGACAACCGATGACGTTGGCGATGTCCTCGGTGTGCCGGCCAGCAGAGTTAGGCAACGATCAAGACTAGTTGATATAAGCTTGGCCGTCCGGCGGAAGAACGGCGCTTCAGGAATTCCAGGATTCACATTTTCATCGTGCCGTCGGCACCAGCACAGCGAAACGAAGATCCAAAGTATCCGCAAAGAAGACATCCTCACCCTCTTTAAGGCCCCGGCTTTCCAAGAGATCCCAAGCCCCTAAAAGGAATCGTCGGCGTGCCAAAAAAGCGAGCAGCGCCCGCTGAAGTATTTCTCAACATTCCGTACGACGAAAAATTTGAAACGACTATTTCTCGCTTACATCGCGGGGATTAGCGCATTTGGTCTCACTACCCGGGCAACGCTGGAGATTCCCAGCAGTTCCAGCGTAGCCTTCCCCGGGAGCGCCAATCTCCGTATTGGCGTTATTGAATTATTACGCCGGAGCTAGCCGCGCACTCTCACGTTACGTAAAGAGCCCAGATAATCACCGGGCGGTCGCACGTCCGCGCTTTCGTAGGGGCCGGGCTTGTCCCCGCCCAGCACCACAAAGATTTTCGCCTCGCCATTGTTGCCGAGCGCTCCGCACTCCGTGCCCTCGAGTAAACAAAAGTCGCTCCGCACTCCTTGTGCCCTCGACGTAAACAAAAGTGGGAGTACTTAGTCGGGAGTCTTTACATTCAGTTTATTCCTGGGAGCCGTCACCCATTGAGTTCGAACGTCTAGGCGACTCCGCGTGTAAAAACCACTATTTTCCCCTGCTGAATTGATAGAGTTCGCTAAGGAAGTTATTTTCCCCTGCTGAATTGATAGAGTTCGCTAAGGAGTCGGAGTTGTCGCTCTTGATGTGCATCTTCGTGTTCAAGATTTCGTTCCGATGTCAGGGAATCGGAGTGCAGACGGCGCGGACGCCTACAGCGCTCCGGGAAAATTCTATTGGGGTGTAGGTGACCCACCGTTCGCACGGTGGGCTTTCTTCAGTGGCGCGCTGATGGCGCTCCGGAGCGACACAGTGAGTCGGATGCAAATGCGCGGAAAACTCAACACAGGCAGAGTCGCCAATGCGGAGATTGGCGTTCCCAGGGCGGAATATTCGGACAAATAAAACTGTGCGGATGGGCGGGTGCGGGAAATGTGATCCTTCGGCGAACCTGATCGGTTCGCTCTCAGCCCCGATTCAAAACATCGGGGTGCAAACGGCGCAGATGACGGCGTGTGCGGATGGGCGGGTCCTGCCCATAAATCGGGCGAGACCAGCCCCTACGGAGGCACGTCGAAAAAATTGGTTCACAGTCGCCGCACATCAAGACGATTGGTTCACTGCCAACTCACGCCAAAGCACTCCTAAAACCAAGTCTGCTCCCGGTACCGCCGATACTCATCGCCAAACGCTGCTTCGAGCACTTTCGCTTCTTTGTGAGCCCGCGACATTTGAAGTGCGCACATTCCGAGCAAGGCCGGAGGAATGGCAATCCAGTATCCCCAGGCGATGAACATCGCGATGTAAGCAACTCCCGCAAAAAAATAAATTGGATTGCGAATTTTGGAGTAGAGGCCGGTGGTCACCAGCGCGCGGGCCTGCGGCGTCACGCTGAAAGATTTTCCAAGTTGAATGCGCGCGGTGGCCCAGAGCGCGAGCCCCGCAACCGCAATGGCCATCCCCACATAGAAGCGCGCGCTGCCATCGCGCCGCGTCCAGAGGAAGACGGCGAAGATGACGCTAGTCCAATAGTCGGCCCACTTGAGCAAGAACAATTTGCGAATCCTCTGCGCCGGGATTTCCGGTGGGACGTTACTGTCGCACGATAATGTAGTCGATTTGCGGTAAGACGCCAATGCGGAGATTGGCGCTCCCGGGAATGGCGCCGGTGAGTCTCCGGCCGACAAAAACCGCTGAGATCAAAAACCCCACACGTAACCACGACGTGTGGGGCACCCCCCACCGAAACTATTTTTTTGTGAGGCGGAACTCGATCACCATTCGCTCCTGGCCTTTGTCATCTACTGAAAAATGGCGATGAATGAGAACTTTTCCGTCTTCTTCGAGGTGCGCGCGGGCGATGGATTTGCGGCCCGGGCGATCGGGATCGAGGGCAGTGGTGTAGAGAACGATGTTCTGGCCGTCAAACGTGCCGTCGCTCTGGCGAATCGACATGGTGGTCTGCTGCGAATCGAACCACACGGTGGTGAAGCGATTCGTTTTGGAATCGAAGCCGGAGATTCCGGTGCCAGTGGATTTCGTTCCGTCGGTATTGTCGAACGTGAAATCGGATTGCAGAAACTTGCCGCCCTGAATCATGCGCTGCGAGCAAGTGCCTTTCGTCACGATCGGCTTGCCGTTCGCCGGGAAGAAAGATTTGACGACGTCCCACTCGCCCACAAATTGCGCGAGGAGTTTCTGACCGGCGCCGGGGGCGTTGGGCGGTTCGTATTCTTTATGGGTTTGCTGCGCGAAAGCGGCGGTGGCAGCGATAGCGGTAAAAATTAAGATTGCGGTAACGAGTTTCGTTTTCATGGCGCGAGATGATATACGAAAATCGCAGTCGTTGCACAGTTTGAATTCTGGGCGCAGCCCGTCGGACAAGTCGCGCGACTAAGCAGGAACGTACGTCAACCGAATCACGTCATCGGCGATTAAATCGCTGGCCACCAGGTGGAGCGGCGGCCGGGGCCCGGCGAAGAAAGGCTGACCGCCGCCAAGCACGACGGGGCGGAGGTAGAGTCGATACTCATCGATAAGTCCGGCGTCGGTAAGGCTTTGCGCCAGGACTGGTCCGCCAATGAGAATCTCGCCGGCCAGCTCAGCCTTCAGCCTGCGTATCGCCGTCTCGAAGTCATCCGCGACGAGCGTGGCGTTGGGGCCAACTGACTTGAGCGAACGCGACATGACCACTTCGGCTGGCTTCGCCACGCCACGCGAATTCGCGATCCTCCGCGTCCCAATCGGGAAGGTCTTCGTCCAATAACGCATGATCTCGTACATGCGGCGACCGTAGATGACGCCGTCAGGCCGCGCACCAACTCGATGAAGTGATGGAAGGCGCGGGAACAGGCGGCCGAGCTTCATGTGGTCGACGTAGCATGAGGGACTGGTTGAATCCGTAGAGAGGCTTTGCCATCTGTGCCTGCGTCGTTCGATACGCTCAAACGCATCACTGAATTGGGACCCGTCCGCTATATTGTTGCGGCCACGCCGCGGCACTTCTGGCGATTAGATGGCTGGCACACGCTATTCCCCGAGGCTCAGCTGTGGTCGTCGCGAGCCACGCTTCTTACTCTGAAGAAGCGACCGCTCCCGTTGACTGGCGTGCTGACGGATGAGCCGCCGAAAGCCTGGGCCGACGATTTTGACCAACTGGTCTTCGAAGGCAATCGTCTCTTCGATGAAGTCGTTTTCTTTCATAAACAATCTGGCACGGTGATTTTGGATGATTTAATCCAGATTCATTCCAAGGTAAAGGGTAAATCGCTCCGCAATGCTCTGATCAAACTCGAGGGCGTTGCCTCTCCGGATGGTGGCGTTGGACTCGATATCAGGCTGACCTTTACAAATCGAAAACTCGCGCGCCGATCGCTTGAAAAATTGCTTTCGTGGGATTTCGATAAGTTGATCATCGCGCACGGCGAATTGCATCGAGAAAAACGCAAAAGCATTCGTAGAACGCGCCTTCCGCTGGCTCGCGCGTTAATGCAATTTCAGGCAGATTGCGGGAGGGCATGAGCGAACTCATGCCCTGACACAGAATGCGTTCACGCTGTTATGCGGTGGATGAGCTCGCACGCTTCGGCGGCGCCGGCTCCGCAGATCTTGCCGCGTGCGGCGGGCCGACGTAGGGGAATTCGGCGAGCAAGTCTTTGTGGGCTCCTACGTTATCCTTCGTCACCTTTCCATTTGTGAGGATAGGAAGAAACAAATCTACAACATCGTCGGTGAGTGTCCGGCCATTTTCTGGATAGCGTGCCGGCCGCGTGGGATCGTAGTGGAGTACGTCCGGCAGCAGCGTCCCAGCCACGCGCGTTGCTTCTTCTGGCGTATATCCACCGGTGTGCTCCAGCGCATGAGCGAAAACGGGCACGAAGCGAGCATCGTCCGCCGGTTGCGCAGCGAGGTAAGCGGCGTTCTGCTCGTTGGCAAGGAAGGGAGTTTGATTCGACCGCGCACCTCGATCCGCCTGAATCCATTTCCCGGTTGCGCCATCCAGTGTGCGAACCCACAGGCTCACGCTTTTGGCACCGAGTGCAGAATCGGGCACCTCGATCACGATGCAGCACACGTCTTTGTCTGTGAAATAATCTTTGCCGGTGAACTGCAGATTGTTCAGAGCGCCTTCCACGTCGAAGAAAAAGGGATCACTCCGCCAGCCGGCGAAGAAGCGGTAGTCTCCAGCGTTTGTCACGCGTGCCTCGCTGCCGTAAGAGACCGGCGCGGCTTCGATGATCATCTGGCCGCTGTCGTCCATTCCCGCCGCTTGTGCGCCTTCCACGCGCCGCACTGTCGCAGTCTGTCCACCGCCCGCAGACGCTGTAAAGCTTACGCGGAATGCGACGTCGGCGATGGAATCGCCATTGGTGTCAATCTTTAGCTCGTATATCGCTTGGTCGCGAAGGGTTCGGCTACCGTAGGCCCAGGTGGGTTCACGCCGACGGATGGATGGACGTCCATAATCAAGATGGACTTGCCAACGCCTCCCGGCTTGGGGAACGCATATAAATCAGTGAAATCGAGGCGCGCATCGCCATGCGGGAAACCGAAGTCAGGACCAGAGTAATGGTGCGACATAAATTATTTTCTCCTTTGCGCTAGATGGTCTGCGGTGAACACGAAAGATGCGTCGCTTGCTTCAACGGATTGTCCCGCGCAGAGGGGAGGGAAGCAAGGAGACGGGTACTGCGGAGAAGTGCGGAAGCATAGCGAGGCGCTCAATCAGCCCAGCAACTTGCCGGCGAGCCAGTAATCGACGCTAAACTTTCCCGGACCAGAGCAGATCAGCCACGCGAAGAAGAGCACGTACAGGACTTCGGGAAGGTAAAGGAAATCGTCGAGCCAGTTTAGAGGCGAAAGATTTTTAGGCAGGGTGGCAACTGCGCTGGTCAGCGTGGCTACAATCATATCGATCATTAGCGCCATGCAGGCCGGGCTTGAAAGAAATCCCACGGCCAGCAGGGATCCGCAAACGAACTCGACAGTACACACGAAATAAGCCAACTGTCGGGGAAACGGAGCTTTGGATTTAACGAGCGTGTCGTAAACCGGTTTCGTG
Source organism: uncultured Acidobacteriota bacterium (assembly GCA_963785395.1). Lineage (GTDB taxonomy): Bacteria > Acidobacteriota > Terriglobia > Acidiferrales > UBA7541 > DASTCZ01. The sequence goes on from CAWAVH010000010.1 coordinate 94,412, forward strand.
CCGCCGGCCACAAACAATTTATTTGCGCCGGAGATGGCGAAGAACAGCCCAATCGAAACGCGCACCAGCAGAATGGCATATTGTTCCAAATCGCCGTTGCCCTGGAGCGCGAACTCCGCCATCCGTTTCCAATCCACCCTTTGCTCCTCCGCCGAGCGCTAACCGTACTTGAGCTCAGTGCTTTGTCCGACCTCGATAATGTAGCCGTCGGGATCGCGGATGTAGCAGCGAATCTCGCCGTACTTTTCCTTCGGCTCCGTGATGAACTCCGCTCCTCGACTTTTCCATAATTCGTAGCACGCGTGAATATCCGCAACGCGAATATTCAAGAAGCTGCTGACCTTATCCGGATCGGCGAGGAACGCTGAGCGTTACCGACGGCTTATCGGGCGTGGGCCCGCCGCCGACATTTACAATCAGCCAGGTATTCGCGATCTGAATGTGCCCAGACGCACCTTTGACATCGCCTCTGCTCAGAACGCGGCCGCCGAATACTTTCGCATAAAAATTGGCCGAACGGTCGATGTCTGCGACGGTGATGAAATGCGTGACGGTGAAGCCTTCGTGCGGCGGCATCTCATAGCTTTTTTGCTCGATTTGTACGTCGCTCATTGACGGCTCCAAATCCGGCGAACAGTGCTCATCTGGGCGGATGGCTTTCTGGGCGGCTCCGATTTTTACGACGCTGAAGCCGACTTCTTCTTCGCATCGAGTGCCGGTACGAGAAGTTTCAGAAGCGCTTGATCAGAGAACGGGTTTTGACCTGAGATCAATTCGCGATCTTGAATAACGTAGCTCTGCCATGGAGCGGCCACACTCACGTCACCGCCCGCGGTACGCAACGCAAAGTCCGGATAGAAGAGAACCTTACCTTCAATCTCAAGCGGCTCGCGCTGCTGCTCTTCCGCGGTCGAAAAGATAGTCATCTTGTATCCAGAATAGATCCAGCCTTGAGCCTTTGCGTGTGCTCCAGCGGCATCGCCCGCCGACAGCGCTGCGACCACTTCCACGGAATTCGGAAGAGCTGAGAGAAGTGAAATCGGGCCATGGCAGAGCACCGCCGTAGGCTTGGAAGTTTCATGAAAGTGTCTCATCACCGTGCCAGCGTCGGGGTCATCGAGAAGATCGATCATCGGGCCATGGCCGCCGGGGACGAAAACAGCGTCATATTGATCCAGGCCCGATGCGACGACATCCGAGATGCGTGTTGGATTTTTAAGCCCAGCCAGGCTGTCGCGGAATTTTAGATAGTCCTGAAGCTTGGCCTCGTCTCCGCCGAAGAAATCCGCGACAGCTGAATGAACATCCAGTTGCGGCGTGTTGCCCTTGGGGTTGGCGAAAGTGATTTCGTAGCCCTCGCCCATTAGGGCGCGAACCGGGACCGTGAGCTCGTTGAGATAGTAGCCAGCGCCGGCGTATACCTTGCCATCTTTCAATGGCAGACCGTGGCCGCTCGAGACTAGCACCAACACTTTTCCTTTTGCTGTCATGTTGTTCTCCTCTTTGAAATCGAATTCTGTTCTGCTGAAAATGGAAATCCCTGTGATGAACGGATCCATCAAGACAAACGTATCGGCTCGAGACCTCAACCGCGCGCTAACCGTACTTCAGCGCGGTGCTTTGTCCGACCTCGATAATGTAACCGTCAGGGTCGCGGATGTAGCAGCGAATCTCGCCATACTTGGGAATCGGCGGAGTGAGGAACTCTGCGCCGCGGCTTTTCCACAATTCGTAGCACGCTTGAATATCCGCAACGCGGAAATTCATAAAGCTGTTGATGTGATCCGGGTCGGGCACGCTGAGCGTTACCGTGGGCTTGTCCGGCGTCGGGCCGCCGCCCACATTCAAAATCATCCAGATATTCGCAAGCTGCAGGTACGGAGGCGCGTTGCCGTCACCCATGGTAAGAATGCGAGCGCCGAATACTTTTTCATACCAGCGAGCCGATCGCTCGACGTCGGCGACGGTGAGAAAATGCGCGATGGTGATCCCTTCCTTCGGGGGCATCTCAAAGCTTTTCTGTTCGACTTTTACGCCGTCCATTGATGGCTCCTCTCGATATCGTGCTCATTATAAAAATGGCGTCCAGAAGCGCAGCTTACGCTTTCTTGTTTCGCGGATCGTCTTTCGCGTTGAGATATTCCAGTCCAAGCGGCCCGATCGCGCTCACCTGCGTGACGTACTCGCTCGTTTTCGCCCAATGAAAATGCGGCGTACTTCCGGGAAGAACGATCACAGCGCCCGGCGGATACGCTTCCAACTTACTCGCGTCGAATTCATCGCCCAGCCCGATATAAAATACGCCGGAAATCACGGTATACACGCGATCCTCTGGATGCGTGTGCGGCATCAGCTTCTCGCCGTGCGGCACTTTCACTCGAATCGTATATGGGCCGGGTTTCGAGGGCTCGCCCACCACAACAGCCAGCCGCACCGAAGGCGGGAATTCGTCGAAGGATTTCCAATCGACATCTTCGGACAAAATACTTTTGAAAACGTCTTGCCCCGGTTGATGAGGCTCGCGCTTCGTTTTGCTGGTCACGCTTCACAGCGCCGGCTTCTTGAGACACACAAACCTCCTCGTGCAGAAAATGTAAACAGTAATAAGAGGAACGAGTGTGATCGTCAACTCAAAACTCAAAATTCAAATGCCTCGCGCAGAAGCGTGCGCAGCGTCTCTTTTTCTCAGAAAGCGCGCAGATGTAAAACAGGCACAAAGATTTTGCGTACCCGAGTCCGTGTATGCCTCCGAGTGGCTCAGCTCTCAGCCTGTGCATGAACGCTCCGTCCTGTTATCCGGAGTTCGCCCTCGGCTTTCTGCCCACGCAACAAATCCATCCTTTCGCGATTTCCTCCACCACCTGCACGTCCGTGTAACCAGTGCTCACGCAGAGTTCGCGATGTTCGTCAACGCTCAGTAATTTTAAGCCAGTCCGCGCCCCGGACTTTTCGATAATTCTTGCGGCCATTGTGTTCGCGCCCTTATAAATTTCCGCGATCAGCACGAACGTGCCACCGGGCTTCACCACCCGGAAAACTTCGCGCATGTCACCGGCTAAATCGGGCCACCAGAAATGTGTTTCGACGGCGGTCACCAAATCGAACATTCCATCCAGAAACGGCAACTGCGAAACAGAGCCGTGCAGGATTTCCACGCGGCCAAGCTCGATCCATGGCGAGTTTGTTTTCTTCGTTGCGGCCACGCTCGCGTCTGAATAATCCACGCCATACACTTTTCCCTGCGTGGCGATCGCCGCCAATTTATCGACGGTTCTTCCGCCGCCGCAACCCACATCGAGAATCGTGTAGCCGCTTTCGATCGAGACGTGCTTCAAGCCCCAGTCGGTGAGCTTCGAATGGCTCACATTCATCCGCCGCAAAGTGAATCGGCCGAACCATCCTGTCGGCTTGCTGCATTGATTTGTCGGCGCCTTCCCGCTGCTCACGCTAGTTCACCCCGCAATAAATTCTAATTACATTCTAATTCCAAAGTTGCGCCACAAAAAGCCGCCCCGTTCCGTGCCTTCGTAGGTGCAGTGCCTTCGTAGGGCGGGGCTTGTCCCCGCCCAGCCTCACAAAGATTTCCGCCGTAGCCTTTGCAGTTTCTCGTGTAGCGCTAGGCTTTCGCGTTTTTTGCGTCCCGACGAATCTGGTCGGGAAGCCTAGCAGTCCCCATCCTTGCCTTTCCCGGGTGCCGCACCCTTTGAAGTCCAAGGGTGCGCGGGTGCCCCATGTTCGTTCCCGCAAAGCGGGCGAACGTGGGGTTTTCCCCGCGAATTGGCGTATGCTCAATCCCTCATAAATGAAAATATTCCTCGCTGAATTTAATCGCCAAAGTAAACCCGAAGGAGCCACCACCAAATGAAACCCACTTTCCGCTACCACCACCTGGGAATCCCCACGCGGAAAAAAGTTTCAGGGATGATCGAAGTCCGGCGTCTAAATATTCACGCCACCGACCACCAATCAAATCCATTCGGAATCCAGTGGATGCTCTACGGGAAAAAGTGCAAGGTACCCAACCTGGTGCGGAAACTTCCACACGCAGCCTTTGAAGTGGATGACCTCAAGAAGCGCTGAAAGGGAAGAAAGTAATTATCAAGCCGAACTCGCCGTCACCCGGAGTTCTTGTCGCATTCATCGAAGAGGCCGGAGCGCCAATCGAACTCTTGCAATTCACGCGCAAACAAACCAACCCGCCGAAAAAATCCGCGGTGCGTCGCGGATCTCCTCAAAAAAAACCAAGCATCAGAAAATGAGATCCGCAATCGCCTATAACGCGGCGTTTAGTTCCAGCTACTCAAATATTTTCAGGTCGTCCCTCAGCGAAAGAATCTGAGCCTCCAGCAATTCGATCGAGGCCGTGTTGTCGTCGTTGATCGGCGCCTTTCTCAAACCCGCCAGCACCGCCTCACGCCGCTCGATAAAACTTTGGATTTCCTGAATCGCATTCTTCTTGAATTCTTGCAAAGTGCCAGCCATGTGCGCTTCTCCTTTTTATCTCAACAATCAGTGCGGAACCCGCCCCGCAGATTTGATGCCGCAGATTCGATACCGCTGCGTCAATACCGCAGCGATGATATCGTTGAGTGACGCTCCGTCCCCCAACTTTGTTTCACCCGTCCAACAATTTGACCAGCAGCGCTGCCGCCGTTCCTTCCATCTTCTCCGATTCTCTCCGGAGGACCCGAGGGCCGCGACCAAACGTGAGCCCACTAAAGACTAACCGCTCTCGCCAGGTTTTGCGGGGTGCCGCCCCTTGGGGTCCAAGGGTCGCGGTCCCATGTTCGTTCCCGCAAAGCGGGCGAACGTGGGGTTTTTCGCATTTGTCCTTTTCGAGGGGCTGCCGCACCCTTTGAACCCCAAGGGTGCGCGGGTGCCCCATGTTCGTTCCCGCAAAGCGGGCGAACGTGGGGTTTTCAGCATTTGTCCTCTCCGGAGGTGCCGCACCCTTTGGACCCCAAGGGTGCGTCCCTTGAAGTAGCTTCCCCGGGACCGCCAATCTCCGCATTGGCGGTTTAGATTTCGTTCGTCCGCCGCACACCCCACATTCGCCCCACACACTCACCGGACGAACGCGGGTTTTTTCGATCTGGTCTCTATGTTGTCCTCTTCGTTGTTTGCACCCCGATATTATCGGTCGGGGCCGAATCCGCCGGGTGCCCCATGTTCGACCCAGACGCATCAGGCGAACGTGGGGTCGTTAGCCGCAACCTCCAGCGCGCGAACCAATTTATTTGGTGGCCAGAAAAATCGGCGGGACGAGCGCCACAACCGGGAGTTTGTCCAAGGCTCGATACGAAATCACGAGAGGGCCGAACCGCACCCTTCGCGTGCCGCGAAAGAGCCGCATACTTGAAATTCAAGATCTGCTGGAATTCGCGGACAAGGTGCGCTACTCGGCAACGGCGGTGCTAGACTTATCGTAGTAACCGTATGGATGACACCTTCAAACCGCTGCATTCGCCTCATGCCGTCCCGTCAGCACCAGAACCAGAATTGCGAACTCTTCGCCAGTTTTCTTGAATCGTGCGGGCCGGATACTGCGCACTATGTATCGGGGCTGGTTACCCCTACAAACTACAGGCTCTCGTATCTCTGTGCTAACTGGGGGAATTGAACTCCACTGTGAGAACGAGATCTGTGGTGGCGCTGCGGCGTTTTGAATGTCACTCCCCATACCCAACTATATTTCCGGTCGATTGGACTATGAAATCGTTACTTATGTCTGCAAAAACTGTGGTGCAACACAAAAGACCTTCGCGTTGGCGGTAGCTCCTGTGACGGAGGCAAAACTGAAGGGCGAGTTCAGAAGTTAGGCGAGCACCCTCCGTTCGGTCCGCCGACTCCGTCGCGCGTTATGAAACTCGTCGGCGCGGACCGCGTAGCTCTTCCTAAAAGGTAGAAGAGCCGAGCTACGTGGCCTGGGAATTGGAGTTTTTGCCTACTACCGCCGCGTGGTTGAAGAACAAAAGGGCCGAATTATCGGAGAGATAGGAAAAGTTGCATCCAAGATCAACCCGTCTAAAGAGGTTGCAGAACTCTTCACTAAAGCGGCTAGTTGAAACTCCCCAATTCAGCGCCGCACTCTACAAAGATAAAGCAAGACTATTCCCGAGGCTCTGCTGATTGACGGCCACAACCCTCTGACGCTACTTGCATTCTGCGTTGAGCGAGGGGCTGCACGCTCAGACAGACGAACAATGTCTAGACCTTGCAACTAGTATTCGAGTAGTGCTCACTGAACTTGCGGAGCGAATTTCACTGGCGCTGAAGGAGGAGGCGACGCTGAAGAATGCGGTGAGCCGCCTCCTGAATCGCAATTCGGCATGACCTCAGCCTGCTCATTGTTGGGGCCATGTGCGATGTCAGAACTGTTCATACGCGCTGCTTTTTGTGAATGCGCTTAGGTATATGAATATACAAATAGTACTTGCTATCTTCTCGACGTCGGCGGTCTCGGCCCTCATCGGAGGAGTTGTCGCAGGATCATTCGTTCTTCGAGCAAAGCAAGCCGAATACGTCAACGACTATTACAAAACCGTCATCAACCGACGGCTCGCAGCGTACGAGCAACTCGAAAGACTGATAATTGAACTGAAGACGTCGATAGTGGAGGAGATCGACAAGCGTCCATACCATCGTTTATTCTCGTCTGAATCGGATGACACTTGGCCACGCGCATTTTTCTTGCTCAACCGCGTAATGGACCAGGGTCTATGGCTAAGCGACGAGGCGTTTATTGCGACAAGAGATCTGAATTACCTGTTGTTTCGTTTCACCAAGCCGACGAGTGTAATCGAGTTCGCGAAAAATAACTACCAGGCCATGGCTACGATTCGCGATCGACTTGAGCGATTACTTGCCAAAGATATGTTAAATCTACATAACGTCGAACGATTTCTAAAAAGCAAAGACAAACCCGATCCGGGATTTCACCCCGTACATTTAAGAAGGTAACGCACCTGATAGCACAGGAAGCGCGAGAGAAAATCAGAATAATATCGGGCGGACCTTCTGGCTTAGTCGTTTCAGTTCGGTCGCGTTGTGTCGCAGGAGCTCGTGTCCCCAAATCGCGTGGGTCTGATCATGGCAATCTTTTGCCATTGTCAAGCCTATCGTTTCGTAAGAGCCGAGGTTTGCTGCACGGAGACTCTCTGGTTCACGCCAGGAACCGAGAATATATACTCTCTCAGCGACATACTGCGGGATCCGAGCCTTCGCTCGGTCCAGGCGCTCATGATGGCCATCGAAGTCGAGAAGCAGGACCATATGTCGACCGGGATATTGAACCATTCCAAGAAGGTGGTCGGTTTCAAAGGAACTCAAGACTTCCCTCCAGCCGCCGGCCTCCCCGAGCACCTGTATCTACGGATTTGCATTGGTGGATATAAGACAAATCCGTTTGCAAGTTGGCGGTTGGCATCGTCCTCCGGTAGAACGAGGATGTGCGGCTGGTATTTATTGACACTCACGATTCCACGTCACCACGAACCAACGCATTCACGAGATCGCCGCTGACATTCAATTCATTGAGGGGTCGAATAAGCGAAGGTTCGAGATGACTCTTCCTCTGCAGCACCAAGGTATTTTCGTCTGAGAATCGCCGTATCGCCTCTGGATTATGTGATGTCGCGATAAACTGGCCACCGGACTGAAATTCCTTTCGAAGAGCCAAGACAAAGTGCCCAACTTCGGATAACCCTAAATAATTGTCCGGCTCATCCCAGAAGCAAAGCAGAGGACCGTATGCTTCGTTAGCGGCGAGAACCACAGCACATATCATGAAGCATTTCTCTCCATCAGACAGATCTCCAAAGGAAGGTTAATGGTTCCGTGCTCGTTAGAGAACTGAACGACTAAGCTTCGAGAATCCTTACCCACCATGGTATTCTTTATATCTTTTAGGTCGGGCATTGCCTGCCGCAAATATCTATCGATCGTCGTGTAAGCGGCTGGCGCGTATGAAGAAGACCGAAAACCACGCCCGAAAGTTTGTGACTTGAGGATTTGGCGCCAAGGTATCCTCCTCAGAGTCTCCAGAGATCAAACTTGGCATCGGACGAAAGATCAACATGCGAGCTAGCCACTGCTTAAAGATGAGTAGCGGATCCTTCCTGAGCTGCTCCTGGACGATCGGCAACGCAACAAGGTGCCAATCGATCGGAAAATTCGCCTCTTTCTCTAGTCCTGTTCTCGCAAGATGGACACGAGCGAGTTCTCTTGTATAAACGGGATGCCCATCGAGCGTCAGGGACTCTTGCAATACCCTGAGTTCTCTGAATTCGATAGGAAGATCAAAGGCTACGGAGTATCCGTAAAGGTGTGATTCCAATTTCACTTCAATATCAAATCGCATCGGAACATCCCGGTGACCTCGGGATAAGAAGGTCCTTCGGTTTTACGAGATCGCCGACGCGATTTGTTCCACGGGCGATCCTTTGCAATATCTCAATCGCGAGGCCGATCGTCGTCTTTCCCGCGCCATTCTTCCCAATTAGCAACGCGGAAGCCAATCCCGGTATACGAAGCTCGAAGTTCTCAAGACATCGGAAGTTATTGATATACAGCCGCTGTATCATTACCGGATGATACACGCATGCGAGGGTGCCGCCAATTGATTGTGTTCAATACTCAACTCGGGGAGAGTTTATTGCTCCACCGACTTTTGATAATGGCAGAAATCCAGCAGCTTCTCCGAGGCTGGCAAACCACCACCGACGATATTTTGGTACAAGGCAAACAACAAGAGATCGCGCGGTGTGGCGCATAATTCCTACACCTCCTACCGCGCTTGCGCACCCGTCTTGCGGGCCTTAGCAGCTCCTTGCCCCAAGCGCCCGGAGATCTCGGAATAAGCCCCGAAGGCATCCCAAGACGTGGATGAAAGCGTGATGACCCCCACAGTGAGGACCTAGTTTTAGTACTACCCCAAAAAACGCCGATTTTAGGGGCCCAAAACGGACTTAAGTCTTTTATTTTCAACAACTTTTTAGTAATAGTACTAGGTAACCCCTGTAGAATCAACACTATCCAAAAACAATGGTATGGGGGTGGGTTTGGAGTTGGTGGCCGTTATATTACTGAAAATAAATGAGTTAGGCTAAAATTCGTGCCTATCTGGGCAATCTGGAAAGCAATTCAAGACATTTGTTTTACTGCCAATTCACACGCGCTAAAATCCAATCCGAGTGAAACCCTTTCGACCGCATCGCTGGCTTCGGCAAACCGATTTGATGCTGCTCGCTCCTGCTATTTTGCCGCGGAAATATCCGCTGCTGCCTGCTGCTGTTGATCGGCTTTTCGAGGTCGAACCCGGATCGCAGATTCTTGGGAAATGTCATTGGCAAAAAGATCCGGCTGCGGCTCCTACTTTGATTTCGGTGCACGGATTGGAAGGCTCGACGGAATCTTCTTACATGCTGGGACTCGCCGAGCGCGCGCACGCTGCGGGATTCAACGCGATCCGATTGAATCAGCGAAATTGCGGCGGGACGGAAACTCTCACTCCCACGTTGTACAACTCCGGATTGAGCGGAGATTTTCGCGCGGTGATGGATGAGCTGATCACGCGCGATTCGCTGCCTGAAATATTCTTTGCGGGATTCTCGATGGGCGGAAATCTCGTACTGAAAATGGCGGGAGAACTTGGCGATCGCGCTCCCGCTCAGTTGAAAGCTGTGTGCGCGGTGAATGGATCGCTCGATCTGGCTCCGTGTGTGGATGCGATCGAGAAGCGGCGAAACGCTTTCTACCATTGGCATTTTGTGCGGCGGCTGAAACGGCGGATGCGCGACAAGATTGAGTTGTATCCGGATTTGTACAACGCGGATGGATTGGAAGCGGTGCGCACGCTGCGGGAATTCGACGACAAGTTTACCGCTCCGCATTCGGGATATGAGGGCGCGGCGGATTATTACTATCGCGCCAGCGCGCTGCGCGTGGTCGCGGAGATTCGCGTGCCGACTCTGATGATTTATGCGGAAGATGATCCGCTGATTCCCACATCCATCTACGATCACGCGGAAGTTGTAAACAATCCGAATATCGAGCGGCTTGCGGCGGCGCACGGAAGCCATTGTTCGTATATTTCGGATGATCCTGCTGAGAGGTTTTGGGCTGAGGCGCGCGTGGTGGAATTCTGCGCGGCGCGATCGGCGATTCTGTAGGATTCCGAATACTCAAGACAAAACTGAGAAGTCAAAATCCGCACCCTTGTCCGCATCCGCGAACAAGGATTCGGCACCCGGGAAAAACGCCAATGCGGAGATTGGCGTTCCCAGGAACACCTTGACATCGTTTGCTGGCGCGGTTAAATGAACGCGGGGGAAACATGGAACTTACGCGGAGACGGTTGCTGCAAAGTGGCGCGGTCGCAGGAGCGGCGGGATTCTTGCCGGCGATTGCGCTCGGCGCGAATGGCGCGGCGGATGCTAATGCTAGTGCTAATGATGATGCGCAGCGCGGCGAAGGCGAACAGGCGATGAGTCCGTTGCCTGCGGCGTTTGATTCGCTGAAGCCGCTGGGCGACAAGGTGAAGCCGATCACCGTGGAGGAATTTCAGGCGCGCATCGCGCACGCTCAGGAATTGATGGCGCAATCGAAGCCGCAATTTGACGCGCTGTATCTCGCTCCCGGAACAAATCTCTATTACTTCACGGGAATTCGCTGGGGAACCAGCGAGCGCGTGGCGGGCGCGGTGATTCCGCGGAAGGGCACGCCACTGCTTTTCTGTCCTGGATTTGAAGAGGCGCGCTATCGCGAAGGAATGCGCTGGCCGATGGAAGTGCGCGTGTGGCAGGAAGATCAGAATCCCGGCGCGCTGGTAGGGAACTGGCTCGCGGAACACGGCATGCGCAGCGGCCTCGTCGCGATGGACGAGACCGCGCACTACACATATTTCGACAAGCTGAGCCACGCCGCGCCCGGGTTGACGTTTGCGCTGGGCGATCCGATCACTGCTGGATGCCGCATGCAAAAGAGCGAGCACGAATTGCAATTGATGCGGCTCGCGTGCCAGGCGACGATTGATGTGTATCGCGCGATCTTCGCGTCTGTGACGGTGGGCATGACGCAGTACGACGTAAACAATATGTATGGCCGCGGCTTGCGCAAGATGGGATTGCCCGGCGAAGGCGGATTGGTATCTGGTGGGCAAATGGGCCGCGCAACCGCACGGCACTACTGTGCCGCAGAAACTGCAGGAAGGCGAAGTGCTGCTGATCGATGCGGGCACAAGTGTTGAAGGGTATGCCAGCGACATCACGCGCAGCACAGTGATGGGTACCCCTCCCGAAAAAATTCAAAAAGCGTTTGTGACTTTACGCAAAGCGCAAGACGCGGCGATTGATGCGTTGCGCGCGGGGCGCGTGACTGGCGGCGTGGATGATGCGGCGCGCGCGGTGGTGACGAATGCGGGATACGGCGCGGACTACAAATATTTCGCGCACCGGCTGGGACACGGCATGGGTCTGGATGGTCACGAGCATCCGTATTTGGTGCGCGGATCTACGGATGTATTGAAACCGGGAATGACTTTTTCAAATGAGCCGGGAATTTATATCGCGGGAGATTTTGGTCTGCGATTGGAAGACGACATGGTAGTGATGCCGGAAGGGCCGGGACATTTGTTGACGCCGTCGTTTCAACCTTCGTTGGAGAAACCTTGCGGGTAGATGATTAAGAAATTCAGAAACGTAAAAGCGTAAGTCGAAAGCGTAAGTCAAAAAATCCCACGTTCGCCCCGGACTTCGGGGGCGAACATGGGGCACCCGGAATCAAAACCGTAAACCAAGTTTCGATTAATTATTTTTCGGAGCGGCCGGCGACTACGTTGTTGCCTTCGATGCGGATTTCGATTCCGAGGGGCGGGCGGAAGCCGGGACCTTTTACGATTTCGCCGCGGACCCACGCGCCCGTTGCGAGCGTGCCCATTTTTAGCGGGTCGTAGACGGCGCTGGTGCAGGGATCGACGATCATCGGGTGCTTCGCGTCGAAATTATATTTTTCGGCGAGTTGATTTTTGTCGGTGACATATTGAAGTTCGCAAGTTCCGAAGGGTTCCTGCAGCAACAATCCCCAATACGATTCGGCGCTGTGCGCGTTGCCCGGCAATTTCACAACGATTCCGCGCGACTCTTCGTGGGTGACGGGCTGCACGTACGCGAATTGTTTTGACGACCACGGCTGCGCAAATTCATTTACGTTTGCGATCGTGGCTCCGTTCGACGATTTTTCTTCCGGTGCAGGAGGAAGAGTTGCGATGGGCGGCGCGCTGTTCGCGCTTCCGGTCGCGGGCAACGATGCGCCTTGCGGAGATGATGGATCGTGGACGAACCACCAGATCCCGCTCATGGCAGAAACAATTATTGCGGCGACGGCGAGGCCAGTCCAAAGTTTTGGCGGATGTGCGCTGTGATCATGGCCGGCGGAGATACCAGGAATGGCGGGCATATCCGCGGCGAACTTCGGCTTCGGATCGTGCTGCGAGGATACAACTTCGTTCGGCGCTTGCGGTTCGTTGGAATCCATAATCTCGCTGAATTCTATGATGATGTGTGGCGGAATTTTTTCATTTGGACTTCGCGTCCGCCATTTGAAAATTTCACTTCGTCCATTAACTGGCGGATCAGGTAGACGCCGCGGCCGTGATCGGAGGTGAGATTGTCTTCGTGCAGAGGGTCGGGGACTTTGTCTGGATCGAAACCTGGGCCGGGATCGCGGACGACGATGCAAACATTGCCATCGGCAGCGCAATCGACGGTGCCATTTACAATTTTTGTGATGTCTCCCTTGCAGCCATGAACGATCGCGTTGGCGACAGCTTCGCGAAACGCAGTGCCGATGGCAAAACACTCGTCGCCGTCATAACCTACGGCGCCAACGCGCTGCAAAACTTGATCCTCGATTACAGCAATCCCATTTACATCGGCAGGAATTGAAAATTCGTAGTGAGAGCCGGCGGCGAAATTCTGCGCGGCGTCGTTTTGATTGGCACTCACCGATGGGTACCAAGTAAGGAGGCGTTGCGACTCAGGAATTCCTGCAGATTGGCTACGCCGAGAATGATTTCGAGCATCTGCTCGCTGCGCGCAGAGGAGTCCGCGCGGTCTCGACTCGCCAGGAAAATCACCGCGAATTCCGCCTTCTGAACCAGATGGTCGAGGGTGGCGCGTTGGACGCGCTTTCCCGTCTGGCAATCCTGAAGGGCGCCAGCGAGCTGAGCAGTCGAGTGTTCGATGAAGTGGTCGATGCATATCCGTTCACTCGAGAGTGGCGGCCATATCGAAGCGCGGCATCCTTCGACCCGACAAGCGGGCTTACCGCCAGCGGCCAAGGCACACCCCCAGTGTCGTAAATAGTTGATAACGTAAGTGCAATCGCGGTGCCAGGGGAACGCGACGGCCTAGTTGATGAAAATAAACGGTTTATCGAAGTGCTGGCGTTCAAGAATCCCCGGCTTTCCCGCAGCGTGAGTAAAAAGCTCACCGCAACGGTAATTGCGTGCGTTGAGCGGGGATGGTACATACACCGCTTCCGAAACGTCAAGAGCCGCTTTTAATGGAGCGGCGATTCGTTGACGTCTACTATCGTGGGCAGTATCATCCGCGCGAATTGCAAAAATGAACTGAATTCCGCATGAGAAGGAAAATCGATGTCGTAAGCGAGTTGCGTTTTTTCTGGCCGTCTCTTGCGATTGCGTTGCTGGGCGGCGCGAGTCTTGTGCTGTCGCAGGAAGCGAAGATTGATCCGGACGTGTACAAGCAAATCCGGTATCGGTATATCGGATCGGTGGGGAATCGCGCAATTTCGGTGGTGAGCATTCCGGGGAACGCGAACATTTATTACGTTGGCGCGGCGTCGGGGGGAATTTTTAGGACGACTGATGGCGGAGTGCATTGGGAACCGGTGTTCGATTCGCAAGCTGTAGCGTCTGTTGGTTCGCTGGCGATTGCGCCGGGCGACCCGAGCGTGGTGTGGGCGGGAACGGGCGAGCCATATATTCGCAGCCACATTTCTGTGGGGCAGGGAATTTTCAAGTCATGGATGCGGGGAAAACGTGGACGATGATGGGGCTGGAAAAAACCGGGCCGCATCGGGAATGTGATTGTGGATCCGAGGAATTCGGACATCGTGTTCGCATGCTCGCTAGGACATGCGTATGGACCGCAGCAGGAGCGCGGCGTGTATCGCACGGCGGATGGCGGAAAAAATTGGGAGCGAGTTTTATTCGTGGACGAAAATACCGGGCTGCTCCGATTTGACGATGGATCCGAACAATCCGCATGTACTGTTCGCGGGAATGTGGCAGATCGAAATCCACACGTGGGGCCGAACAAGTGGGGGTGCAAGCAGCGGTCTTTTCAAATCGATCGATGGCGGATTGACGTGGAAGCGGCTGGAGGGGCACGGACTGCCGCATGCTCCAATCGGGAGAATTGCGGTGCGAGTGGCGCAACGAGCAACTCGAATCGCGTGTACGCGGAAATCGAAACGGGTGATGGCGTTCCGTTTGGCGACAAACACAGGACAGAGCGGACAGCTTTGGCGTTCGGAGGATGGCGGGAGATGCATGGGCAAGTGGTGAGTTCGGATCGCGACATCCGCGGACGGACGCATTACTACACGCGCGAGGAAATTTCGCCGGATAACGAAAATGAAGTTTACTTTTTCTCGGCGGCGTTTTCGCACACGCTGGATGGCGGGAAGACGTTGACGCCATTGCCTTCAGAGACCGGGCGGCGACAACCACGAAATGTGGATTGATCCGACGAATGCGGATCGCATGGCGGTGGTGAACGATGGCGGCGTGAGCATTTCGATCAATCACGGACGCTCATGGAATCACATTCAGCTACCGATCGCGCAGATTTATCACGTCACGGTGGACAATCAGATTCCGTACAACGTTTACGGAAACCGGCAGGATGGCAGCTCGTATAGCGGCCCGAGCAACAGCCTGCAATTCGGCGGCGGCGAACTGGCGACCGATTTCGCGCAGCGTGTGGCATCCTGTGTCAGGCGGTGAGAGCGGATTCGCGACGGTGGATCCAGTGGAGAACAATATCGTTTGGAACAGCGGGACGGGGTCGGGCAGCGTAGGCGGGACGGTGATGGTGTACGACAACAAGAACGGACAAGCGCGGCTCGGTGGAAGTGTGGCCGGAAACTACGATCGGCGCACCCGCGGGCGACGTGAAATATCGATTCAATTGGGAATTTCCAATTGCGATTTCGCCGCAGGATCACCGGAGAGTTTATGTGGGCAGCCAGTTCGTTCACGTGACTACCGATGGCGGAAATAGCTGGCAGGTGATCAGTCCCGATCTCACGCGGAATGACAAGAGCAAGATGGGGAATGTCAGGAGGATTGACGCCCGACAACATCGGTGTGGAATATGCCGGAGTAGTTTTTTCGATCGTGGAATCACCCAAGCAGGCGGGAGTGATTTGGGCGGGCAGGAATGATGGGCTGAAGTACAGGTGACGCGGGACGGCGGGAAGAATTGGAGCAAATGTTACCGCGAATATTGGCGGGTTGCCGGAGTGGGGCACGGTGAGCAACATCGAAGCGTCGAGATGGGACGCGGGTACTGCATATATCACCGTGGATTTACATCAGGTGAATAACCGCGATCCATTTGTTTACAAGACGAACGATTTCGGGAAGACGTGGACAAAAATCACGAACGGCATTCCGGCGAAGCATGCTGAGCTATGCGCATTGCGTGCGCGAGGACGCTGTGCGGAAGGGCTTGCTGTATCTGGGAACGGAAAATGCGCTGTACGTTTCGTTCGATGATGGAGGGAACGTGGCAGCCGTTGCAAAATAATTTGGCGCATGCGCCGGTGTATTGGATCGCTGCCGCAGGAGAAATTTCACGATCTGGCAATCGCAACGTACGGCCGCGGATTCTGGATTCTGGACGATATAACGCCACTGCAACAAATGACGCCAGAAATCTTGGCGCCGATGCTCATCTTTTCGCGCCGCGCGACGCCTATCGATTCCGCGGCGCGGAACAAGCGGCGGCAGTGAGCTACGACCCGACGGCTGGGGTGAATCCGCCGTACGGTGCGGATATCAATTACTACCTGAAAGCCGCGCCGAAGGAAAAGGAAGACGTGAAGCTGGTGATTTCGGATGCAGCGGGCAAGACGGTGCGGACTGTGAACGGCACGAAGGAAGCTGGGATCAATCGTGTGTGGTGGGATCTGCAGTTCGAACCGACGAAGCAAATCAAGCTGAAGACGAGCCCGATGTATGCGCCTGACGTGACAGTGGGCGCGGAAGGTTGGCGCGAACTTCCAGGGAATCCGCGAATTTCAATGCTGGCGCCGCCGGGAACCTACGCGGTAAAGCTGATGGTGGCTGGCAAAGAGCAGGGAAGCGAACAGATTCGGGTGTTGAAGGATCCGCATTCCACGGGCACGGTAGCCGACATCGAAGCGCAGAACAAACTGGAGAATGCGCTGATCGACGAGATGAACTCCGCGGCGGATACCGTGAACACTGTGGAAAATGTGCGCGGGCAGATCGCGTCGCTCGAAACTCAGCTGGGAGATGATGACAAATCCAAAGCGATCCGAACGGCTGCAGATGATCTGGCGAAAAAGCTAATCGCGTATGAGGGGAATCTGGTGCAACTTAAGGCTACGGGCCACGGGCAGGATGAAGTCCGTTGGACGGCGATGCTGGTGGATAAAATTATCTATCTTGCAGGACAAGTGGGCGATTCAGATTTTCCGCCGACGACACAGCAGAATGAAGTACATGAGTTGCTGAAGCAACAGCTCGCGAAAGCGCAAGAGGATTGGAAACAGATTGAGACGAAGGATCTGGCGGCATTCAACGCGATGTTACGGGAGAAGAATGTGCCCAACATCATCGCGAAGATGCCGTGAGTACTGCGGAGCGCGGCGCTGGAATTTTTAGAACTCCAAGCGGGCTTGAATCGCGATCATGCGCGGCGAGCTGTCGCCGCCGAGCCCGACGCCGAGCAGGCCGGTAGGCGGCGAAGTTGCGTAGGTGAGCGCGCCGAATCCGGTCTGCGTGGAAGGTTTCCCGGGAATGCCGGCCAGCACGCATGCTGGGCATGCCAAAATTCGGGTGGTTGAAAACATTGAAGAACTGCGCTTCGAGCCGGAGCTTGAGGCGTTCGGTCAAGGGGAACCATTTCGTCAGATAGAAATCGCTCCAGAAGAAATCAGGTCCGCGCAGAGCGTTGCGGCCCAGATTTCCAAACTGGCAGTTTTGCGGCGTGTCTCCGCCGTAGCAGGCTCCCGTGCTGGGATCAACGGCGGAGACGAAAGCGTTGGGATTGAGCCACTGAATCGTGCCGGGCTGCGTCACGCCGGGAATCGGATTGTGTTCGTAAGCGGGAACGCCGGGAACGACACTGGCGAATTGAGGACCACTGCCCTGCACGATGCCATCTCCATTGGCCGAGTAGGGCGTGCTGAGAACGGAGAATGGAATTCCGCTGTGCCAGAAGAACGTTCCGGACAATCTGCCAGCCGTTCAGCGCGTAGCCGAGCGCGTGATTCTGCACCTTGAGCGGCAGCTCGATAGACATACTGCGCGGTGAGATTGTGCCGGATGTCGTAATCGCAAGGGCCATAGTTGCGGGCAAGATCGCCTGGCAGGGGCGAGAGAATTCCTCCGGCGGAGAACTGGTAGGAATCCGCCATTTGAAACTGTCGTCCATGCAGCGGCTCCAGGTGTAATTGATCTGTGCCTTGCAAGGCCGTGGCGAGGCGTTTCATGGCGGTGAGTTGCAGACCGTTATAGTGGCTGTTCGCGCCGGTGGAAAATTGGGTGACCGCGCCGAATCTCGGATCGGTGGGCTGCAAATAGGGAAACGGCGCGAAACATCCGTGGCAAACGGTCTGATAGCCGTTCACCTGGGTCGAGATAGGGCTGGTTGACGGCGCGAGTGCCGACGTATTGAGCGCGTACGCTGGCGGTGCTGCCGAACTGATGTTCGATCCCGAGACTCCACTCCATGAAGTACGGCGCGTGCAGTTTGCCGTCGGGCACGGCGGTGATCGCGACCGGAGGAAGACAGGCGGAAGGATTGGCTAGCGGCGAAGCGCAGGAAAGCTGGCCTTGGGCGAAATCCAGCAGACGAAGGCCTGGTTGGCGGCGACGGTCGCATCGACGGCGCTGCCGGGCACGCCGGGCGCGATGGCCGTGCCGCCCACGGTGCCGAGAAGACCGCCTTGGAACGTCTGCGACGTAGGGCGGATTGACGCCGATCGATATCGGCAATGCTGCCGGGCAGAAAGATCGCTGAACAGGCCAAAACCGGCGCGCAGAACGGTATTGGGCGCGAACTGCCAGGCGATCGCGGTTCTCGGCTGCAGAATCGCGAGCGGCGTGGAGGCGAATAGATTGCCAAGATGCGGTTTGAATCGCGGCGTTGAGCGGCTGATTCACATCATGAGAGATCGAATCGAAGGAACCGCTCGAGACGTGCCATTTTCGTCATGCGGATTGAGCGGGATTCGAGTTGAAGGTGTCGCGAATGCCGAAGGTCCAAGTGAGCTTTGGAGTGAGCTTCCAGGTGTCCTGCGCGTAGAGATCGAGATTCAGGAAGTTGAAAGGTTCGTTGGCGGACGCGGGAAAGGTTTCGGTCGCGGTCGAGGCGACTCCGTAGATGAATTGCGGCAGGGTGGTATAGGTGACGGTGGGGACGTGCCCTTCGCCGAAATCGTAATCGTTGAGGCGAAAGATGCGCGTGTTGGTTCCGAAGCGCAATTCGTGGGCGCCGTGGGTCCAGGCCAGATTGTCATTGATGAAAAAGCGCGAGGCGCGCCTGCCTTGCACCCAGGTATTGTCCAGCCCTCCGAGGGTCGTGAACGGCGCATTCGCGCCGCTGCCCTGCAGGACGATCGGAAAGGCCGCGAGCGTCTTCTGGAAATCGCTTGGACCGAAAAGGCTTTCATACCAGGAAAATCCTGGATTGAAATAGTTCACAAGGTTCTGCGAAAAAATGTGCGTGTAGCCGGCGGCGAAGGAATAGAGCGGCTGCGGAGAAATCGAGTCAAATAAGGGAATTGATCGGATCGGTGTACGCGGCTTGCAGAACCGGTGTCGGCCTGAAAGCGGAACCAGGCGGTGTTCTTTGCGCTGATGTTGTAATCGAGGCGGAGCCGTCTGGACTTGCTCGTGGTCGTCGCTGGAATGCGAAATGCTTTGCCGGTTGGCGCAACCGTTTCCATTCGGCGGACTGCCGGCGGCCGGGCTGCCGTCTGAATTGAACGGACAGCCGAGAACAGCGAGCGGCGTGCCGCTGGTGTTTCCGTAGAGCGAAAACATTTTCTGATAGAACGGCACGGACTGCGGTGCCGGCTGGGTAGACGGATCCGGTGACCGCGTCCCTGCCGCCCAGCGGAAGTTGCTGGAGGACGTAGCTTTGAAACGCCGGGGTCGGTACCGTAGCGGCCGTGACGATGGGAAGCGCGATGCCGCACCCATTCGCTATCGAAGAAGAAGAAGAGTTTGTCGTGCACGATCGGTCCGCCGAGGCTGCCGCCAAAATGATTTACGGTTGAGCGCGGCTTGTGGTTTCCGGGCGTCGCATTCGTGAAGAAATCCGCGGCGTTCAGAACCGAACCGTTCCATAGTCTCGTAGAGATTTCCGTGAAATTGATTCGTGCCGGATTTGGTGACGTAGTTGATCTGAGAAGCGCCATAGCGTCCCTGGTCCACGGAATACGAAAGGGTATTCACGGTCACCTCCGAAATCGAATTCAAGCCGAGAACGAGATTGGTGGAAAGGCCGCTGTTGAGATTGGTGAGCGGATCGTTGGTTTCCAAGCCATCCACGATGTAGCCGTTCGAAAGCAGCGGGCAGGCCGTTGAACTCCACGTTGCCGTAACCGTTGGTGCCGCCGACGAAGTCATCGCTGCTGCTGCCGGCGGTATTGATCAGCGCGCCGGCGGCAAATTGCAGCGGATAGGTAAGGTCGCCGCCGGGATTCGGGAGATTCTCAAGGAGCGGGCGCTTTCAGGGTGGTAGAGGTGTTGGCGTTTTCCGGATTGAGAAGCGGAGCTTCGCCGTTCACTTCGCACGATTCTGTTCTGAGCTGGGCGACCTTGAGAGTGAAATTGACCGTCTGCTTTTGGCCCAGAGCGGAAACCACATTGTCATTCTGCTGTGGCTCGAAAGCCCTCCGCCTCCACTTTGACGGAATAAGTGCCTGGAGGGAGCTGCGGAAAATTGAAGCGGCCGTCGCGATCGGTTTTTGCGATGCGTTGCAGGCCTGTGTTCTGGTTGGTGATCGTCACCGTGGCGCCGGGAATGGCGGCATTGGATGCATCGGTGACCTGGCCGACGATCGCGCTGGTGGTTTCCCCTTGTGCGAACGCAGGGCCGAGACAAACAAAAAACGAGCCAATTACTAAGATTTGATAGAGAAAGAGGCGTGGCATAGGAATACGGCTTCCTCCTGGAGGGAGCCTGGATGAATACCCGCCGCGTGGCAGGATTCTGCACCGCGATTAGCGAATTATATTAACCACGGTTAACAAAAAAAGTAAAGCGAGGGTTACTGAGGCGGGTTTGGGCGTCGAGAAAGAGGAAAGCCGCCGGACCGGCGGCTCTTTAAAGCCGGTTGGCGAGAAGTGGATTAGAAATTTACGACGAAGCCGGCACCAGCGCTCACGCTATTTTGGAACGTGCCGTTGATGCGCGTGCCAATGTAATCGGCCTGCATGCGAATCGAGAATCGGCGACGAAAAGCGTAATCCAGTCCGCCACCGGCGATCATAGAAAATCCATTGAAGCTGAAAGGGCCGCTGAATGCGGTCTCGCGCAGATGCACACCGCCGCCATCGGCGTGTGCCCAGGGTTCCCACTTACCGCTGCGACGCGCCGTCCAACGAATTCCACCGTCGTAGAGAAACATTCGTCCGTAAATGGCGCTATTAAGCGCACCGAATTCGGTGTCGACCGAACCTTCCACCGCGAGGTGGTCAGTGAGGAAGCGAACAATTGTGGTATTGCTTCCGTTCATGCTTGCTTTGGAGTGGGCGAAATCGAAATACATGTACTGGTAGCCCATGGAGAGCTGCCACGGAAAATCGTCGCGAACAGACGCTGGTCCCATTTGCGGCGAAGCATCCGAGAGTGTGAGCGCAGGCGCTGGCGTCGGCGATGTTGCTGCTGCGATTGAAGCGTTCTGAGCGGCAGCTGTAGAGGCGAGCAACACAGCGGCGGCGAAAAGCATTAAAGATCTGCGCATACCAAACTTCCTCCTCAGATGGACTTCTCGTTCCGAAGTTTCATTCTGGGCAGTGGAAGTTCATGCGTCCACTACAAGCTAGGCGGGTCTTGCGGGTGAGTTACCTGTACTAAAGGACAGGTAGGGCTTTTATGTATATGAAAATAAGCCGGTTATGCGTTGGCGCCGCAGCACTTCTTGTATTTCTTGCCGCTGCCGCAGGGGCAGGGATCGTTGCGGCCAACTTTGGCGCCGGCGCGGACCGGTTTGGGTGGTTCAGCTTGGGCTGCTCCAGTTTGGAACTGCATATTTCGTTGCTGCGCTTTTGTTTGCGTTCGAGTTCTTTGGCTTCTTCTTCCGGGCGGGCTGGCTGAACGAGGAAGAGGTGGTGGATAATTTCCTCGTCGATGCGGCCCATCATGTCTTCGAAAAGAATGAAGGCTTCTTTCTTGAATTCGACGAGAGGATCTTTTTGTCCGTAGCCGCGAAGGTTGATGCCTTCTTTCAGGTGATCGAGCGTGAGCAAGTGATCTTTCCACTGAGTATCCACGCGATCGAGAACGATGCGGCGCTCGAGCCAGCGCATCATTTCCAGGCCGAATAGTTTTTCTTTGCTCTTCGTAGCGGGTGGGATAGCGCTTTCTGAATTTCGTCGATCGAGATCATTGTGATTGATGTTGGTGGGGTCGATGCCGGCGGTTTTCAGATCAACGCCAAATTGACGCAGGATTTCGCGCGGCGAATTGGACGGTGTTCCACTGGCCGGGATGCTCGTTTTGCGGGCAGTATATGCTCGATGAGATCGGAAGCGAGATCGTCGGCGAGTCCCATGACATATTCCTTCTGGTCGCGGCCTTCGAGCATGGAGCGGCGAATCGAATAAATTGTTTCGCGCTGCTTGTTCATCACGTCGTCGTATTCGAGGAGATGCTTGCGCATCTCAAAGTTGTGCGCTTCGCGTGCCTTTCTGCGAATTTCGATGCGCTTGCGAAATAATTTTCGATTCGATGGGCACGCCTTCTTTCATGCCGACGCGGTACATCAGCGCTTTAATGCGCTCGCCGCCGAAAATTCGCAGCAGGTCGTCTTCGAGTGAAAGGAAGAATCGCGAGGAGCCGGGATCGCCCTGGCGTCCGGCGCGTCCGCGAAGCTGATTATCGATGCGGCGGGCTTCGTGGCGTTCGGTGCCGAGAATGTGCAAGCCGCCGAGGCCGACGACTTCGTCGTGTTCAGCTTTGCACTGCTGCGCGAATTCGTCGTAGATCGGCTTCCATTGGTCGATGGGAGCCTGGAAGATTTTGCCTTCGATTTGAAAGAGCACCATCTGCGTTGGCGCGGGAGTCTCGTGCAATTCTTCCTGCGCGGCGGCTTCTTCCATCGTTTCTTGCGGGGCGGTTTTCACGGCGGTGCTGGTTGTCGAGCCGTTTGTTGCGCTCGCGCCATTTCCCCGCGGCAGATTCGGGTAACGCGCCGATCACTGCAGGCGCGGCGGCGTAGGGAATGGCGATGCGATTTTTCAGGCAATATTCGCGCGCGAGAAATTCAGGATTGCCGCCGAGCAAAATATCAGTGCCGCGGCCGGCCATGTTGGTGGCGACGGTGACGGCGCCTTTGCGTCCGGCTTGCGCGATGATTCGTGATTCGCGCTCGTGCTGTTTGGCGTTGAGAATCTGGTGCGGAACGCCGGCTCTCTTGAGCTGTTCAGCCAGCTGTTCCGATTTTTCGATGGAAATCGTGCCGACGAGAATGGGCTGGCCGATTTCGTTGATCTGCTTGATGCCAGCGGCGAATGAGTCATCTTCCTGCATGATGCCGTTGACGACGGCGTGATATTTTTCGGCTTCGGTGCGATAGACAATGTCTGGATTTTCGAGGCGAATCAGATGTCGGTTGGTGGGAATAGACACAACATCGAGGTCATAAATTTTCCCAAATTCCGCGGCTTCGGTTTCCGCGGTTCCGGTCATGCCGGAAAGTTTTTTGTACATGCGGAAATAATTTTGGAAAGTGATGGTGGCGAGCGTCTGATTTTCGCGCTCAATTTTCACGGATTCTTTGGCTTCGATGGCCTGATGCAAACCGTCTGACCAGCGGCGGCCGGGCATCTTGCGTCCGGTAAATTCGTCGACGATGATGACTTCGTCGTCTTTCACCACGTAATCGGTGTCGCGCTTGTAGAGAGTGTGCGCGCGCAACGCCTGATAGACGTGGTGCAATAATTTCCATGTGCGCGGGGTCGTAGAGATTCCCGAGAGCCGAGGAGGCGCTCCGCTTTGCTGACGCCTTCTTCAGTGAGCGTCGCGGTGCGATGCTTTTCGTCGATCGAGTAATCCACATCCTGCATCAATTTCGGGACGATTTTGTCGATGCTGTAGTACTTGTCGGTGGATTCTTCCGCCGGGCCGGAAATGATCAGCGGCGTGCGCGCTTCGTCGATGAGGATGGAGTCAACTTCGTCAACGATGCAGAAGTGGTGGCCGCGCTGGACGCAATCGGCAAGGTCATACTTCATGTTATCGCGCAAATAGTCGAAGCCGAATTCGTTGTTGGTGCCGTAGGTGACGTCTGCGGCGTAGGCGTCGCGGCGCTGCTTGTCGTCTAGATCGTGAACGATCACGCCGACGCTCATGCCCAGCAGGCGATAAATTGGAGACATCCATTCGGCGTCGCGTCGCGCGAGGTAATCGTTGACGGTGACGATGTGAACGCCGCGTCCAGCGAGCGCGTTTAGATAGGCGGGAAGAGTGGCGACCAGCGTTTTTCCTTCGCCGGTTTTCATTTCGGCGATTTTGCCTTCGTGCAGAACGATGCCGCCGATAAGCTGCACATCGAAATGGCGCATGTTGAGTTTGCGGCGGCCGGCTTCGCGGACGGCGGCGAATGCGCGGGACCAGAACTTGCTCGAGCGCTTCTTGCAGGCGCTCGCGATATTCCGGCGCGGTGGGCTCTGCGTCTTTCAGTTTTTCGGCGACGATGGCGCGCAGCTCGGGAGTTTTGGCGGCAAGGTGCTTCATCGCTCAACTTTTCGTATTCGGCTGCGAGCGCGCTGATCTCCGCAATTTGCGGAGCGATTACTTTGATATCGCGTTCGTGCTTGGTGCCGATGAAGCGAGCAATGACGTTGTTTATGAGCTTATCGAAATCCATTTGTTAGCGGGAAACCCCTGTCAGCGGCCTGTGCCAGTGAAATCTCACGGCAAACGGCGTTTGTTAACACCACATTCTATCCGGCAAGCGGCGCTTTAAGCAAAAGGGCGTGTTGCGTTGCTGCGAACCGCGCGAACGGAAAAACAGCTCCTTAAGAGACGCATTTTTGAGCGAAAAGATTCAAATTTTGGGCTTGGGATTGCCAGCAGTTGCTCGGAAGCGCGGGTTCTCACTTGCTAAACGACAGAGTATTGAGGGTGCGGAGTTGAGCGTCCGCTGCCGCAGCGTTTGGCGCGGTGAAAATCCAGGTAAGCGCCATTGTGCCGTCGACATTGCACACGTACCACTGATAGATCGCCGGCCCGGTGCCGCGCTTCATCAATTCACCTGCGTAAAACGTTTTGCCGCCGAAGGTCATGGCTTTGGCGTCGTGCAAAATTTCGTACTCGGCCGATACGCTGAGCACTGCGTGCGTCATTAGAT
The DNA here is from genome assembly GCA_963785395.1 of uncultured Acidobacteriota bacterium. Taxonomy (GTDB): domain Bacteria; phylum Acidobacteriota; class Terriglobia; order Acidiferrales; family UBA7541; genus DASTCZ01. The sequence continues at coordinate 119,270 of CAWAVH010000010.1, forward strand.
CGAGGTAATCCTTGCTCTGAGTCATGCCCGGAGCGTACGAGAGGTCCTCTGAAACGAGTTGAATAATCTCATTTAGTTTCCCCGGCGCACCGAATGGGAAGCGCGTGATGGTGATGAGCGGGTAGGTGTGCTGAGCAGCGGCGTCGAGGACGAGCTTTCTACCCTCACTTCCCTTGGATGCTACTGCGCGACCGGCTTCCATTAAACGGTCTGTCGTTGCGGCGGGAGCGACGGACCAACCTGCGGGAAATTGGTATGTGAAGCCGAAGTAGTCGTTGTGATACGTGTTGCCATTTGTGCCGCCGGAATCTGGGCGGAGATCTTGAGAGGCAGCTGTTGCCGAAGCCGGCGCACTGGAAGAATTTTGCGGCGCGACGACGAGCTTTGGCGGTGGCTGCAGAGATTCGAGCGAAGGCATGCCAAATTTCGAATCATCGACGGGCACATTCCACTGGAGTTGAGTGATGTGGATAGCGAGTTCGGGGTCTGAGAGCTTTACGGTGTAGGGAATCGCGACGCCTTCTGTTTGGTGATAATCCTCAAATAAGGTGGTGACGATGCGCTGGCCGTTGGCGTCTTGCGTGGTAATTTCCTCGCGCGTTTTGAGGCCGCTGGCGGCGTCAAAATATAGCCGCACGAATGTATTTGGATTTGGAGCGGCCTCGAGTACGTAAGTAGTCGCCGCTCCCTGCGATTCGGTACCGACCATACGGAGATTTGGGTAGCGTTTTCGAAGGTGCAGCTCGCCGTAGAAATCGGCGCCGGCAATTTGCGTCGCGAGCGCGTCGCCATTCAGCGAACGCAGACCTTTCTTTGCGTCGAAGATCCAGCAGATGTCGCCGCCGCAGCCTGTCGCCAGGATGGCGCGGCCCGCGTTCATCAATTTCGCGAACGTGCGCGCAGGCGCTGCCTGCACCGTTTCAAATCCGCCGAGAGAAAGCTGGCCCCTCAGTTCGAGATTGCCCTTCGCGGTCATGCTTTGGAGTTTGTCCCACGCGGCATGCCCGCCGATTGCTTGTTCGTAGCGATCGATTACTTGATCTGGGGATGTGAGCTGAGGCGCGGCGCTCTGTGCGTGCGCGGCATGCGCGAAGGAGACCGCCGCGAGAAAAATGGTGGCCATGCGAGTGACGCGTCCGTTTACTTTTTCCATTGGTGTCTCCCCGTGCGGGGATTGTACTACTGAGAGGTTACACCGTCGCGTATCGCTGCCGATAGGCCGCTTACTCCGAGTGGGATGCCGTGCTATCGTCACGTAAATTGCGTGTTCTTGCCGTGCGAGGGGAGGAGCTTGGATGAAATCGTCGCGCGACCCAGCGGATTCGCTGCTCGATGATTCGAAAGCCACAATTTTCAGCGGCTTGGCGGTGATCATCAGCGGCCCGCTGCTTTATTCCGGCACTGGCTTGCATCCGGTGTGGTGGCTGATGTGGTTCGCCACTGTGCCAGTATTGTTGCTCAGTCCGCGCGTGGGCGCATGGCGCGCGTTTTGGGTGAGTGTGCTGGCGTGGTTTTTCGGCGCGCTGAATATGTGGCATTACCTGCGGACGCTGCTCGGCGTTCCGATCGTTGCGGTGCTCCTGAGTTTCATAATTCCTGGATGCTTTTTCGGCTTGGCGGTGCTGGCGTTTCGCGCGTTCGTACGGCGCGGCGCATTATGGCAAGCGGTGTTCGCGTTTTCCTCGATATGGGTGGCGTTTGAATACCTCGCCGAAACATTTTCACCGCACAGCACATTTGGAAATCTGGGCTACACGCAGATGGATTGCCTGCCGCTGTTGCAAATCGTTTCGCTCACGGGAATTTGGGGGATCAGCTTTTTTCTATTTGTTTTCGCTGCTACATGCGCGGTGATTTTGTCCCAGCGCGGCACGGATGCGCAGCGCATGCGGCTGGCAATCGCTGTGGGCGCGCTGTTTGCGCTGATGCTCGGCTACGGCGAATGGAGATTGATCGCGGTGCCTGCGGGCGCGGCGCAGCAGTCCGTAAAAGTTGGGTTGATGGGGACCGGAACGATTGATGCTTTTCCGCAGAACGACAACGATTCGCTGCAGCTTCTGCAGAGCTACTCTGATAAAGTCGCGAGCCTCACCACGCCAGACACACAAGTTGTCGTGCTGCCAGAAAAAATCGGAGTGGTCTCCGATGACGGCACTGAAAAAGTTGACGCGCTCTTTGAAGCCACCGCCGCGCGCGTGAAAGCCTACATCGTCGTCGGCATCGATCGCGGCACCGCAACTCGCCGCTGGAACGAAGCGCGCATGTATTCTCCGCAGGGAACTCTCGCCGCGGTCTACGACAAGCACCACATGATTCCGCGCTTCGAAGATGTGGACCAGCGCGGCACGGCGCTCAGCGTGATGCAAATGCCATCGGGCACCTGGGGAATCGAAATTTGCAAAGACATGGACTTTCCGCAACTCAGCCGCGATTTCGGCGCGAAGCGCGTCGCGCTGCTGCTCGTGCCCGCGTGGGACTTCACGATTGATGGCTGGCTGCATGGACGCATGGCAGTGATGCGCGGGGTAGAAAGCGGATTCACGATCGCGCGCGCGGCGAAGCAGGGATTGCTCACCGTGAGCGACGATCGCGGTCGAATCATTTCCGAAGCGGACGACTCCACCGTGAAATTTTCGTCACTGTTTACCGCGGCGCCAGTGCTGCATGACGAGACGCTTTATGGGCGATGGGGAGATTGGTTTGCGTGGGTGAATCTTGCGGGGATGCTTGTGAACGTAATCCTTCTATTCCGCGGCAAGAAGCGCGGCATCTCGGATAACTAGCGGCTGATCTGTCAGTCGCATGTGCTTGCTGCCGCGATTCACGCGAACTATCATCACATCTCGCGCTACGTGCAAAACTTTTTCGCCGTAAGCGCCTGCAGTTTTTCGCCGAAGGGAATCATCCATCATGGGACACACACCAGGGCCGCGCCCCGCGGGGCCGGGCGGGCCAACGCCGGGAGCGCAGCCGCAGCAGCCAAAACTTCCGATCGAGGGCGTGAAGCATTTGATTGCAGTCGCCAGCGGCAAGGGTGGCGTAGGTAAAACCACCGTCGCCGTGAATCTCGCGATCGCGCTTTCGCGCCTCGGCGCAAAAGTTGGCTTGCTTGACGCCGATGTTTACGGACCCAATGTTCCTCTCATGCTCGGCACCACCGAAATGCCGCAGGCAACTTCCGCGCGCACAATTATTCCGGTGCAAGCTTATGGCCTGAAAGTAATTTCGATCGGACTTCTTTCCCCCGGCGACGCGCCCATGATTTGGCGCGGTCCGATGCTGCACAGCGTGATCCAACAATTTTTGCGCAGCGTGGAATGGGGCGAGCTCGATTATCTCGTGCTCGATTTGCCGCCGGGCACTGGCGACGTGCAACTCACGCTGATCCAAACCGTTCCGCTCTCCGGCGCTGTGATCGTTACCACTCCTTCCGTCGTCGCGCTCGCGGATGTGCGCAAGGCGATCGAAATGTTTCGCCAGGTCAACGTGGAAATTTTGGGCATCGTGGAAAATATGAGTTCATTCGCGTGCCCGCATTGCGGCAAACCGGTTGACGTTTTCGGCCACGGCGAGGGATCGAAAATTGCCGCGTCTTATAACGTGCCCTCGCTCGGCGAAATCGAAATTGATCCGCGCATTCGCGTTGGCGGCGATACCGGCAAGCCGGTGGCGACGCTTGGTGAAGATGCGCCCGAAGCGAAAAGCGTTTACGCGATTGCGCGCGCAGTGAAAACTCGCATGGAGCAGGGCGGCGCAACCGAAATGCCGCGCGTGGAAATTCTGTAACTCATCCCCGCGGGTGCCGCATCCTGTGAAGTTCAGGGTGCGGTCTTTGACTTTTGTCCGCGTCGCATCGCGCAGCGTTCCATCATCATCATGAAGATTCGCGAAGCCACAGCCGCCGAGGCCGCCACCATCGCCTCGCTCCACGCCGAAAGTTGGCGTGCCGCTTATCGTGGAATTCTTACCGACAAGTTTTTGGATAACGATGTTCATCGCGAACGCCTCGCCCTTTGGCAGGAGCGATTTGCGGTAGCCGCGACGAACGCGCGCGAAACGCACCAATCGAAAATGTTTGTCCTGCTGGCCCAGCAAGATTCGAGCCCCCCGCGGGATTTGCGAGCGTCTTCGTCGAAGACGATCCAACTTACGGTTCTCTGCTCGATAACCTGCATGTCTCTCCCGAAATCACTCGAAAGGGAACTGGCCGCCAGCTTCTTTCGGAATGCGCCCGCCGATTAATAACAGGTGGCTCGCGCGCTGGGCTCTATTTGTGGGTGATCGATAAAAATCGGAACGCGCAGAAGTTCTACGAAAAAGCGGGCGCGGCATATGCTGGCTCGCATGCGCACGATATGCCCGATGGCTCGCCGGTGATAGCTCTGCGTTGCTATTGGCCGAATCCTGCGACGCTCGTGTTGTAGAATTGGCGGACCGAGCTGCGCCGCGCTGCGTAACCTTTGCCGTTGCGCGCCGTTAATCTCTCGGAGGCTTTCATGACCGCACAGGAATTCCGCAAAATCGCGCTCAGCTTGCCCGAAGCCATCGAAGCCAAGCACATGAACCATCCCGATTTTCGCGTACGTGGAAAAATCTTCGCCACTCTTCAGTACCCCACCAAAGATTTCGGCATGGTCAGGCTGCCGCCGCGCGCTCAGGAAGAATTCGTGTTTGGCGAGCCAAAAGTTTTTTCACCGGTGAAAGGCGCGTGGGGGAAACAGGGAGCCACTCACGTGCAACTGAAGGCCGCGAAGAAAACAAGTTTACGAAAAGCGATGGTCGCCGCGTGGCAAAATGTAGCGCCAAAGGATTTGGCGCAACAATTTGCTAAATTGAAGTAGCAGTCGTTCAGGCCCGCAAACATGAAACCCGATCTCTCAGGATTCTGGGAACTCAATCCTTCGAAAAGCAATTTGATTGGCCCGCAGCTTTCGCGTGCCCTCCTGAAGCTGAATTACCACGATCCTGAACTGATTGACGCGATGATTTCTGGCTACCCGGATGGCCGCACCGTTCTCGATGTTTTCGAGGTGCATACCACTGGAGAGGAATGCGTCAACACGATTCGCGGAGTGCAGATGCGCAGCCGCGCGGTGTGGCAGGGCGAAGAGTTGCTCATCGAATCGTGGGCTGAAGTTGGCGAACGCAAACTTCATTTTTGTGATTACTGGTCGCTCGCCGATGGCGGCGCCACTCTTCGCATGGAGCATCGCGGCGACGATCTCGCCGGGCAGCTTGCCATATTCACGCGAGCCGCGGACTCGTCCGATCAATTTGAAAATTTGTAGCGTCGCGAAATAATTTTAGGGAAATTCCGCCCGCTGGTAATCCACATCCGCGTTCCTTGTTACTCTGCATCGCGTGTGTTAGCTTTTTTGTTTCGCATGGGATTCACATCAAGGACGAGCGCGAATTGGCGCGGATTTTGCTCATTCGCGGTGCGCGCCGCTCGCTGAAAATTTTATGATCCGACCTTACAAAGGCCGCATGCCGGTAATTGCCGCGAGCGCATATATAGATGAAGCCGCGGTGATCATCGGCGATGTCACCATCGGCGAGCATTCCAGCGTGTGGCCCTGCACCGTGATTCGCGGCGATGTGCACTGGATTCGCCTCGGCTGCGCGCACCAATGTGCAGGATGGTTGCGTGCTCCACGTGATGCGCGACGAGTGGCCGCTCGAATTGGGCGATAACGTCACCATCGGCCATGGAGTGATTTTGCACGGATGCACCATCGAGTCGCACGTGCTCGTCGGCATGGGCTGCGTGATCATGAATGGCGCGCGCATCGGAAGCGGCAGCATCATCGCTGCGGGCACTCTGATTCCCGAGCGCACAGTAGTTCCGCCGGGAAGTTTGTACATGGGCTCGCCGGGAAAATTGCGCCGCGCGCTCACGCCCGAAGATTTGAAGAGCATCGATGATTACGCGGATCGCTACGTCGGCTATAAAGAGACTTATAAGAACGATGCAGGGAATCACGGAAGCAGGGAACCGCGGAAATAGTCCGCACACTCTGTTTCTCACGTTCGTTTTTCTCTACGAACTCTGCGACCTCTGCGTCTCTGCGGTAAAAAGTTGTCAGTCAGTCTCCGTATTCTCTGTGTCTCTGTGGTGAAAGGTTTTGCCGTTGCCAGAAAATAAACAAATCCGAGCCATCAAAGGCGTTCGCGACATCCTCCCGCCGCAATCCGGCGCGTGGAATCGCGTAGAAGAAACCGCCCGCGAAGTTTTCGGCACCTATGGCTTCGGCGAAATTCGGCTGCCGATTTTCGAGCAGACGGAATTATTTGCGCGATCGGTTGGGGTCGAATCTGACATCGTTGGTAAAGAGATGTACACATTCGAAGATCGGGACGACAGCCAAATCTCATTGCGCCCCGAAGCCACCGCCTCCGCCTGCCGCGCCTACATCGAGCACGGCATGCACACGCTCCCCGGCAACGTGAAAATGTATTACATCGGCCCGATGTTTCGCCGCGAGCGCCCGCAAAAAGGACGCTACCGCCAGTTCTACCAAATCGGCGCAGAAGTTCTCGGCCAATCGGACGCACCCGGTATCGACGCCGAGCTGATCGAAATGCTGATGACATTTTTCCGTCGCGCCGGTCTCGCTGAAACAACTCTCTACGTAAATTCGATCGGCGATCGCGAATGCCGTCCAAAATATGTCGAGCTGTTGCGCGCGGAACTAAATAAAGTTCGCGACAAACTCGGAGCCGATAGCCAGCGGCGCATCGAAACGAATCCATTGCGCGTGCTCGATTCCAAAATTCCGGAAGAGCAGCCCATCATCGAAAATCTTCCGCGGATTTCCGATCATCTCTGCGACGCATGCCGCAATCATTTCGCCGAAGTGGAAAAGCAGCTCGCCATGCGCGGCATCGCCTACGAAAAAAATTGGCGACTCGTTCGCGGCCTCGACTATTACATGCGCACTACTTTCGAAATTGTCGCGCCAGGACTCGGTTCGCAAAACGCAATCTGCGGCGGCGGCCGCTACGACGGACTCGTCGAACTGATCGGCGGCCCGCCAACAAAGGGAATTGGTTTCGCGATTGGCACCGATCGCGTGATGCTTTCGCTCGAAGCTGCCGGGAAACTTGCGACCACTTCATCGGTGGATGTTTACCTTGTTTGGATGGGGGCCGCAGTCGCAAGAAGCGGCGATCAAACTGGCGCAGCGCCTGCGCGCCGCGGGGGTCAAAGTGGAACTGCCCGCCACCGAAATGAAACTCGGCAAGGGTCTCCAGCTCGGCGATAAACTCGGCGCTCGCTATGGACTCATCGTCGGCGAAAATGAAATCGCCGCGGGACGCTATACTTTGAAAAGGCTTGCCGATGCCGTGCAAACCAGCGTAACGGAAGCCGAGTTGCTAAATACATTGCGCGGCGAAGACTAGCCGCTCTGCAAACTGCCATCAGGGGAAAACGTGCTCGATCTGCTGGGTGATCTGAAACGCACAAAATATTGCGGAGACCTTCGCGGCACCGATGCCGGCAGCGAAGTTGTGCTGATGGGCTGGGTGCATCGGCCGCCGCGATCTCGGCAACTTGATTTTTATCGACTTGCGCGACCGCACAGGACTCGTCCAAATCGTTTTCAATAAGGAACAGAATCCCGCCGCGCAAGCGAAGGCCGAAGAGTTGCGCTCGGAATTTGTCGTCGCTGTGCGCGGAAAAGTGGAGCGCCGCCAGAAATCGAATCCCGATTTGTCCTCCGGCGAAATCGAAGTGATGGCCAGCGAGCTGCGCATTTTGAATCACGGCAAAGACGCCGCCATTTCAAGTGGAAGAAGAAGTCACCGCGAGCGAAGAAACTCGGCTGCGATATCGCTATCTCGATTTGCGGCGCCCAAAACCCGCGCGCAATCTCGCGCTGCGCCACCGCATCATTTTCGAAATTCGCAAAGCCATGGACGAGCAGGGATTCTACGAAATTGAAACGCCCATGCTCACGCGCAGCACTCCCGAAGGCGCGCGCGATTATCTGGTGCCCAGCCGCGTGCATCACGGCCAGTTTTATGCGCTGCCGCAATCGCCGCAGATATTCAAACAAATTCTGATGATCAGCGGCCTCGATCGCTACTTTCAAATCGTGAAATGTTTTCGCGATGAAGATTTACGCGCCGATCGCCAGCCAGAATTTACGCAGCTCGACGTGGAAATGTCTTTTCCTACGCAAGACACGGTTTTCGACGTGATTGAAAAAGTGATGGTGCGCGCGTGCTCTATCGCGGGCGTGACCGCGATCGCTCCATTTCGCCGCATGGAATATCGCGATGCCATTCGCACGTACGGCAGCGACAAACCCGATTTGCGTTTTGGACTGGAGCTGCACGACGTCACAAAATATTTCGATGTCGCGCAGGAAACTCTGCACATCACCGGCAGCGTGTTCGCGATGTGCGCTCCCGGAGCAGCGGCGTTTTCGCGCAAGCAACTCGACGAGCTGACTGAAAAAGGGAAGTCGCTCGGCGCGCGCGGAGTTTACTTCGCAAAAGTTGCAGCAGAAGGAATCACTTCGGCTCTCGAGAAAAATCTTGGCGCGGAAACCCTGAAACACATCGCCGCCGCAATCGGCGCGAAGGCCGGCGATTTGATTGTTGCCGTCGCTGCAAAAGAACAAATTCCCGGCACAGATTCCGCCGCGCTGATCGCCGGCCAATTGCGTTTGAATCTTGCTGAGCGTTTGCAGCTCGTGCCCAAAGATCGCTGGGAATTTCTGTGGCTCACAGGATTCCCGCTTTTTGAGTGGAGCGAGAACGAAAAAACTTGGGCCAGCGCGCAGCATCCATTTACGGGAGTGATGGAAGACGATGCCGATCTGCTCGAGAATCCAGAGCGCCGCGGCGAGATTCGTTCGAAGGGCTACGACCTCGTGTTGAACGGAGTCGAGTTAGGTTCGGGCAGCATCCGAATTCACAGCCAGGAGTTGCAGTCGCGAGTTTTTCGCGCCATTGGTCTCAGCGATGAGCAAGCGCGCAGCCGCTTCGGATTTTTTCTCGATGCGCTTACCTACGGCACTCCTCCACACGGTGGAATCGCGCTCGGAGTCGATCGTATAGTGATGCTGCTGGCAGGAGAAAAATCAATTCGCGAAGTGATCGCATTTCCCAAGACCACCGCCGCGCAAGATCTGATGGCGGAATCGCCAAGCAATGTGGACACCGGCCAGCTGAACGATTTGGGAATTGGAATAAAGGAATAGATGAGCCGAATCAGAATATTGCCGGAGCAAGTCGCCAACCAAATCGCCGCCGGCGAAGTGGTGGAGCGCCCTGCGTCGGTTGTGAAAGAACTTCTCGAAAATGCTCTGGATGCCGGCGCGCGCAGCGTGAGCATTGAAGTGGAAGCGGGCGGCAAGCGGCTGATTCGAATTATTGACGATGGTATTGGCATGGCGCACGACGATGCGCTGCTCGCATTCGAACGGCACGCCACGAGCAAATTGCGCTCGACCGATGATTTGTTGAGCATCGCAACACTCGGATTTCGCGGTGAAGCGCTGCCTTCAATTGCGGCGGTGAGCCGGTTGGTGGTGGAAACTCGCACAGCGAATGAAGCCGAAGGCACGCGCGTAGAATTCGCTGCCGGGAAACTTTTCGGAGTGAAACCGGCTGGCGTTCCGGCGGGAACTTCAATTAGTGTCTCGGATTTATTTTATTGTGTACCAGCGCGCCGAAAATTCCTTAAGTCAGAGACGACAGAGCTTGGCCACATCGCGTCGCTCGTCACGCACTACGCGCTCGCGCATCCCGAGCGGCAATTCATTCTGAAAACTCCCACGCAAGAAATCTTGAACGTTTCGCCGACCACGGATTTTCCAGCGCACACTGTAAGCGATCTCCTTGGCGAGGCACCGCGCGATGTTGTGCCGGCGAATGCGGCGGGAAATGAATCTGGCGAATCGCAGCACGCCGAAACCAATGGAGATGTTGACGCCGCGCCGACTGATGCAGATACGATGGCGGGTCTCGCGGAGCGTGTTTATCAACTTTTCGGACGGCAAGCGGTAGAGGAATTGTTTGAGATTCCGCCGACGGCGGGACCAATGCGCGCGGCGATGACAGAGCCGCAACTCGAAGCCGATGAGCGCGCATCGCAGCTTGTCGTAAAAGGTTTCGCATCGCGGCCGCAAGTGCAGCGCCCAAATCGCAACGGAATTTATATTTTTGTGAACCGCAGATTGGTGCGCGACAGATTGCTACTGCATGCGATCGGCGAGGCGTATCGCAACATCGTACCGCCTTCCACATTTCCTGTGCTGCTTTTATTTCTCGAAGTTGCCGTACGAAGAAGTGGATGTGAACGTTCATCCCGCGAAAATCGAAGTGCGTTTCCGCCATCCGCAATTCGTGCACGATTTCACGCGCGATGCAATCAAGCAGGCGCTTTCGCGCGCGCGGCCTATCGCAAGTTTCGCCGCGGCCACCGGCGCGAATCATTCGCCGCAACCCGCGGTCGCCGCGGCGGCCGCAGGATTCGGAGCGCCGTCGCTTGGAATGGAAACCTCGCACGCAAGTTCGTCAACATTTGCGCCAAGCGGAATTCCGCGCGCCGTGATTCCGCCGATGGCGATTCCTCTCGATGCTGCGGCGGCTGTGGGAATTTCCGATGGCGCGATTTGCGCTCACGGAAACTCCGTTGCGTCCTGAAGCTACGCGATTTCATTTCGATTCAGAGCACGCGTTGCAATTCGATGCCGCGGCTCCCGCTGAAATCGCCGAACGATTTCGCAGCGCTGCGATCGAACCAAACGGCGAACGCGCCGCATCGGCAGAAAGTCTTGCGACACTTAAACCTTTGGGCCAGGTGAATTCGAGTTTCATCGTCGCGATCAATGGCGAAGGATTGTGGATCATCGATCAGCACGTGGCGCACGAAAGAATTTTATTCGAGCAACATTTGCGCGCGCGCCGCGAAGGACAAGTAACCGGCCAGCGAATGCTGGTGCCGCACGTCGTGGAACTTTCACCGCGGCAGGAAGTAATCTTCGCGCAAATTTCCGAAGAACTTTCCTCCAACGGATTCGAAGTGGAGCCGATGGGCCCGCGCAGCGTGGCGATTCACTCCGCGCCTGCGGGAATCGCAACCGCCGATGCGGAAAGATTGCTGCTCGAAATTCTCGATGGCGTGGAGCGCGAAAACCAGGCCATCTCGATGGACTGGCTGCAATCGCGCATCGCCGCCTCCACCGCATGCCACGCCGCGATCAAAATAAATATGCCGCTCGATCAAAGAAAAATGGAATGGCTGCTCGAAGAACTTTCGCAAACCGAAGCGCCGATGAGCTGCCCTCACGGACGTCCCGTGGTGCTGCGCTATTCGGTTCGCGATCTCGAGCGCGCCTTCCACCGGATTTAGATTTTTGTCTCGCACGAAATATTTATTTCTCGCATGGAAAAAATAATCATTGCGATTGATGGGCCCGTGGGCTCGGGAAAGAGTACCGTGGCGCGGCGGGTGGCGGAACTGATGGGGTACACCTATCTCGATACGGGCGCGATGTATCGCGCGGTGGCGCTGAAAGCGCTGCGCACTGGCGTGGGATTTCATGACGCGCGCGGCGCTGGAAGCGATGGCGCGCGCGACTCGGATTGATTTGATTGGCGGCGAGGACGGGCATCGGGTGCTGCTCGATGGCGAAGATGTGTCGGTGGAGATTCGCACGGCGGAGGTGGCGCAGGCAGCGTCGAAAGCCGCAGCTGTGGCGGGTGTACGGCATGTGCTGGTGGCGGAGCAGCGGCGGGCTGGAGAGCGGGGCGGAGTAGTGATGGAAGGCAGGGATGTGGGGACGGTGATCTTCCCCAATGCTGGATTGAAGATATATCTGGATGCGTCGGTGGAGGCGCGGGCTGAGCGGCGGTGGCGGGAGCATCAGGCTAAGGGCGATTCGCTGACTCTGGAAGAGGTGATTATTGAGGTGCGGGAACGGGATCGGCGGGATATTACGCGGGAGACTTCGCCATTGATGCGGGCGGCGGATGCGGTTTTGGTGGATAATACGGCGATGGAAGCGGATGAAACAGCGCGATTAGTGGCGATGTTAGCGCGGGAAAATGGTGGTTTGGCAGGGTCTTCCTCTTAGTAAATTCCTTAAAATCAATGGGTTGCGACGTAGATGGGATCGATTTGCGCGCGCACCCTCCCCCTACCATTGTTTTTGGATAGTGATGATTCTACAGGGGTTAGCTAGTACTATTACTAAAAAGTTGTTGAAAATAAAGGAGTTAGGGTGAAATTTGGTTCACCGTGGGGCGTCCCGCGCGTAACAGCGCCGTGCAAACCTGGGCGATGCCTGCCCGGCTTCGCGTGCGAGCCTCGCGCCTATGAAAAACTCACAGGCTGAGAGCCTGTGCCACTGGGCGAGGACTGCCCGATTTGCGGTCAGCCTAGCCGCTACAAAAGCTACGCGGGGCTGGACATGCTGGATAGGAATTCGGCGTTGTTTTTGGCTTTCGATAGGCGGCCCAGGAGGAGTTCCATGGCCTCCACCGGGGATAGCGGGCTTAGGACTTTGCGCAGGACCCAGATGCGATTTAGCTCGTCGGGCGGAAGGAGCAGTTCGTCTTTACGGGTGCCGGAGCGAAGTATATCGATCGTTGGGAAGATGCGTTTATCGACCAGGCGGCGATCGAGGTTGATTTCCATGTTACCGGTACCTTTGAACTCTTCGAAAATTACGTCGTCCATGCGGCTGCCGGTGTCGATGAGCGCGGTGGCGATGATTGTGAGCGAACCGCCTTCTTCGACGTTTCGTGCGGCGGCGAAAAAGCGGCGCGGACGCTGGAGCGCGTTTGCGTCGATACCGCCTGACAGAACTTTTCCTGATGGCGGCGTGACAGCGTTGTAGGCGCGTCCCAGACGCGTGACGGAATCCAAGAGGATGACGACGTCGCGTTTGTGTTCTACAAGGCGCTTGGCCTTTTCGAGAACCATTTCGGCGACTTGAATATGGCGCTGGGGCGGCTCGTCGAAAGTGGACGAGATAACTTCGCCCTTCACGGTGCGCTGCATGTCGGTAACTTCTTCCGGGCGCTCGTCAATGAGCAGGACGATCAGCGAAACTTCCGGGTGATTGGTGGTAACGGAATTCGCGATGGATTGCAGCATCATCGTCTTGCCGGTGCGCGGCGGGGCGACGATCAATCCGCGCTGACCCTTGCCGATGGGGCAAAGCATGTCGAGAACGCGTCCGGTGAGATTTTCTTTGGTGGTCTCGAGACGGATGCGTTCCTGCGGATAGAGCGGCGTCAAGTTGTCGAAGAAGATTTTGTTGCGCGCGACCTCGGGGTCTTCGAAGTTGACGGCTTCGACTTTAATCAGCGCGAAGTATCGCTCGCCGTCTTTCGGAGGGCGCACTTGTCCCGAGACAGTGTCTCCAGTGCGCAGATCGAACTTGCGAATCTGCGACGGCGAGACGTAGATATCGTCCGGGCCCGGGAGATAGTTGTACTCCGGTGCGCGGAGGAATCCGAAACCGTCTGGCAGGCATTCGAGAACGCCCTCGGAAAAGATGAGGCCGTTTTTCTCGGTTTGCGCGCGGAGGATCTGAAAGATCAGCTCCTGCTTGCGCATGCCGCTGGCGCCGGGGATATCGAGTTCCTTGGCGATTTTCGCCAGGTCGGTGATGTTTTTTTCTTTTAGTTCTGCAAGGCTAACGCTCATTTGCTTTGTTTCCTTCAATGTTGCTTCTACTTTCTTCTCCGCTTTTGCCTAGGCAATGCGGATGAAATTTCGGGGTTCACCGGCGCCGAAGAGAATCGATGGCAGCCGGATTAAAACCGCTCAAACTTTTTTGTGAATCTACGTCTACCTATGATGCAGCGCGCCCCCGCGCGCTGATTTTATAAATTAGAAAAAGCTCAAATCCGAGTCATTCCGTCCGATGAAGCACTTCTTCTAAGCACTGCTAGTTCGTCAAACTCTTATCTTCTTTGGGTTCCGCTTCAAATGCGGCCGCGACTTCCGGGACCGGCGGGATCACCAAAGGAATCAGCGGAGTTTCCAGCGCATATTGCAAAACTTCGTCCATGTTTTCGACAAACTTTACGGACATGGTGGAAAGAATCTCGGCCGGGATCTCGATGAGATCTTTCTCGTTATCTTTGGGCAGAATGATGGTGCGCAGGCCGACGCGATGCGCGGCGAGAAGCTTTTCTTTTACGCCGCCTATCGGAAGAACGCGTCCGCGCAGAGTGATTTCACCGGTCATGGCCACATCGCAGCGCGTAGGAATTTTTGCGAGCGCGCTGATGAGCGTGGTGGTGATGGTGATGCCGGCTGAGGGGCCGTCCTTGGGGATGGCTCCTTCGGGCACGTGCACGTGGATATCGATGTTGCGATAGAAATCGGGAGTGAAGGCCAAACTGCGCGGTGCGCGAGCGAATGTAGGCCATGCCGGCTTGCGCGGATTCCTGCATCACGTCGCCGAGTTTTCCGGTGAGCGTAAGGCGGCCTTTGCCCTGCATGAGAGTGGCTTCGACGACGAGCACCTGGCCGCCGACTTCCGTCCAGGCCAGGCCGATGGCGAGGCCAACTTCATTTTTCTTTTCCTGCCAAATTTCGCGGTACTTCATCACGCCGAGGAAATCGGTGGTGGTGACCGGAGTAACTTCGGCGGTGGCAGCGGGACCTTGCTGAACGACTTTGCGCGACATCTTGCGCGCCACGTTGGCGATTTCGCGTTCGAGATTGCGGACGCCCGCTTCGTGGGTGTAATGGCGAATCAGGTGGCGCAAGCCGTCGTCTGTGAATTTTAGATTTGCTTCGGTGAGTCCATTGCCTTCGAGCTGTTTCTTGACAAGGAAGCGCTTGGCGATTTCGAGTTTTTCCGCTTCGGTGTAACCCGCGATGCGGATGATTTCCATACGATCCTGCAACGGCTGCGGAATCGTGTGCATGACGTTGGCGGTGCAGACGAACATCACGCGCGAGAGATCGTATTCGACGTCGAGATAATGGTCGGTGAAAGCGTGGTTGAGCTCGGGATCGAGCACTTCCATCAACGCGGCAGATGGATCGCCGCGGAAATCCATGGACATTTTATCGACTTCATCGAGGACGAAGATGGGATTGATCGTGCCGGCCTTCTTCATCATCTGAATGATCTGGCCGGGCAGCGCGCCGATATAGGTGCGGCGGTGGCCGCGAATTTCAGCTTCATCACGCACGCCGCCGAGTGAGACGCGGACAAATTTACGTCCCGTGGCGCGGCCGATGGACATCGCCAGAGAAGTTTTGCCAACTCCCGGAGGCCCGACGAAGCAGAGAATCGCGCCTTTGGGATTTTTTACGAGCTGGCGAACGGCGAGGTATTCGAGAATGCGTTCTTTGACTTTCTCGAGGCCGTAATGATCTTCTTCGAGAATTTTTTCGGCGACAGCGATATCGCGAATTTCCTTGGATTTCTTTTTCCAGGGCACAGCGAGCAGCCAATCGAGATAGTTGCGGCTGACGGTGGATTCCGCGGACATGGGCGGCATCATTTCGAGCCGCTTGAGTTCCTGGTTGGCCTTTTCGTGGGCGTCTTTGGTCATGCCGGCGGCTTCTACTTTTTTGCGAAGCTCGTCAATTTCACTTTTTTCGCCGCGGCCCAATTCTTTCTGGATGGCCTTGAGTTTTTCGTTGAGGTAGTACTCTTTTTGCGCGCGTTCCATCTGGCGCTTCACGCGGGCATTGATGTTGCGTTCGACGTTAAGCTTTTCGATTTCGACGTCGAGAATTTCGCCAACGCGGGTAAGGCGCTCGACAGAATCAAACATCTCAAGCAATTCCTGCTTTTCTTCAACAGGCAAAGTGATGTTCGCGGCGATGGCATCGGCAACGCGGCCGGGATCGTCTTGCTTGGCAGCGGCGATGACAGTGTCGTAGTTAACCGCCTGCGAAAGTTTTACGTACTGCTCGAAAACTGTGGTGACGCGCTGAACGAGCTGCTCGATTTCAGTGGAAGGCTCGTACTTCGCGGGAATCATGCGAACGCGAGCGCGGAAGAAACCGTCTGCGCCAGAAACGTCGATTACTTTGGCGCGTTCGACGCCTTCGACGAGGACGCGGACATTGCCATCGGGCAATTTCACGCTTTGAACGATGTCTGCGATGGTGCCGACTCCGTAAATTTCGTCTGGTTTGGGATCGTCAATCGAAGCGTCGTGCTGAGTGGCGAGGAAAATTTTCTTGTCGGAAGCGAGCGCCTCTTCGAGTGCGCGGACGGAACCTTCGCGGCCGACGATGAAAGGACTCATCTGCTGCGGAAAGATGACCATCTCGCGAACCGGCATCATCGGCACGGTTCTGGTGTCGCTTTTTTCCCGGTTAAACATGGAATCCTGATCTGGGGTTTTCAATACAGCTCTCTTTATATTTAGCCAGCTTTTTCGAGCAGGCTCCAGTTAATTTCGCGGCTGCGGACCATTTCGGCAGTCACGATGAATTCGCGCACCTTGCGCTGCGCCGGCAGGTGATACATGAGATCGAGCATGAGGTCTTCAAGAATCATGCGAAGTCCGCGAGCGCCGACTTTGCGAGCCAAGGCAAGTTCAGCGACGGTCTCAAGCGCGTCGTCTGTAAAGCGCAAGCGAACATTTTCAAATTCGAAGAGCCGTTGGTACTGGCGAACGAGCGCGTTCTTCGGCTCGGTAAGAATGCGAACTAACGCGCTCTTATCGAGATCGGAGAGCACTCCCATGACAGGGAGGCGTCCGCAGAATTCCGGAATCAGTCCATAACGAATCAAATCGGTGGGCTGCACCTGTTCGAGCAGCTCGATATTGCGGCGATTGGGTGTAGATGGCTGCGCATCGGTGTGGAAGCCGAGCGACTTCTGACCAACGCGACGTTCGATTTGTTTTTCGAGGCCGACAAACGCGCCGCCGCAAATAAATAAGATGTTGGTAGTGTCGACTGCTGTAAATTCCTGATGCGGATGCTTGCGTCCACCCTGCGGAGGCACATTGGCTACGGTGCCTTCGAGAATCTTGAGCAGGGCTTGCTGAACGCCTTCGCCGCTGACATCGCGAGTGATGGACGGGTTATCGTCTTTCTTCGCGATCTTATCGATCTCGTCGATATAAATGATGCCTTGCTGCGCTTTGGTGACATCGCCATCGGCAGCTTGCAAGAGCTTCAAAATAATATTTTCGACGTCTTCGCCGACGTAGCCCGCTTCGGTGAGAGTGGTTGCGTCAACGATAGCAAACGGTACTTCGAGCATACGCGAAAGCGTTTGCGCGAGAAGCGTTTTGCCGGTGCCTGTAGGTCCGATTAGCAAAATATTGGATTTCGTCAATTCCACTTCGCCGGGCTGGCGGTTCAAGAAGATTCGCTTGTAATGGTTGTAGACAGCTACCGCGAGCTTCTTCTTTGTTTTGTCCTGCCCGATCACATAATTATCGAGAAACGATTTGATTTCCGGCGGCCGAGGCAAACGGCGATTGACGGGAGGCGCTTGTTCGCGCTTTTCGTCGTCGAGTATTTGCTGGCAAACGCGGACGCAATCGTTGCAGACGAAAGCGCGCGGATAGTCGGAAGGCGAACTGATGAGCTTCTCGACCTGTTCCTGCGTTTTATGGCAGAAGGAACAGCGCAGTGGTTCTTCGGTGCCGGGTCTTTTCACAGTCATTCGGCCTCGCGGGGTCCCAGGAAAAAGGATGCAACCGCGCTTTTATTCTAGGCTCGATTCCTCGTGCTCCGCTGGAGTGCCCGCTTGATTGATACTAACTGATTGGAACGAAACAAGCGGCATCCTTTAGCGGTGTTTGGAAATAATTTCGTCGATGAGGCCGTAATCCTTGGCCTGCTCGGCAGACATAATAAAATCGCGTTCCACGTCGCGCTCAATTCTTTCAAGCGGCTGGTGGCAGTGCTTCACATAGAGCTCGTTGATCGAAGCACGCATGCGGAGAATTTCTTTGGCGTGAATATCGATATCGGTGGCTTGCCCTGAAAGTCCCGAGAGCCATGGCTGGTGAATCAGGATACGCGAATTCGGCAGCGAGAATCTTTTCTTCGGCGCGCCTGCGGTGAGAAGCACAGAGGCGATGGATGCTGCCTGACCGACGCAGATAGTGACGACGTTTGGCCGCACGAACTGCATGGTGTCGTAAATCGCCATGCCCGCGGTGATGGAGCCACCGGGAGAATTAATGTAGAGCGAAATATCTTTTTCGGGGTCTTCCGCTTCCAAAAACAGGAGCTGAGCGGTGACCAGGTTGGCGACGTGGTCGTCAATGGGCGTGCCGATGAAAACGATATTGTCTTTCAGCAGCCGGGAATAAATGTCGTAGGCGCGCTCGCCGCGATTGGTTTGCTCCACCACCATCGGGACCAGCGTTGTTGCGCGAGGACTGGAATCGTCGAATTGCTGCATAGTTTTGAATGTGCCGGAGAATGACGAAGTGAGGTTCACCCGTCCGCTTTTTACCCCTTGGATGATTTTCCGGTGCGGATGCGGGCGTGTTGCTGAAGCCAAGCAAGCGTTTGATCGCTTCTCAACTTCGATTTCATCCTATCGACCGCTCCCTGCTTTGTCAAGCGAGCGCGAACGGCTGTTGCCGATTCGCCACTGCGTTCGCCGATAAGTTCGAGTTGTTTTTCGAGATCTTCTTCGGTTGCTTCGATTTTTTCTTTGGTGGCGATGCGGTCGAGGATCAATTCGGCTTTCACATCGTCAACGCTACGATCGCGCTGGCGGCTGCGCATGGCAACCCAGTCGACATTTACGCCGCGCGGATCGACTCCCTGTGCGGCAAGTGAACGCACGGCGCGTTCGAGGCGCGCGTCCATTTGTTGCTCGATGAGGGCATCGGGAACGGGAAAATTGTTTGCGGCGACGAGCGCGGCGAGAATTTTTTCTTCGGTTTGTTCTTTTTGGCGATTGTCGCGGGCGGCTTCAAGGCTCTGGCGAACTTTTCCGCGTAGTTCTTCGAGAGTTTGCACGTCGCTGACGTCTTTTGCGAAGTCGTCGTTGAGTTCAGGCTGTTTCTTTTCTTTAATGGCGGTAACTTCTGCGACGTAATGAAAAGTTTTGCCGGTGAGTTTCTGATCGGGATAGTCGGCAGGGTAGGTGAGATCGAAACGTTTTGTTTCGCCCGATTGCGCGCCGCGCAGATTTTCGTTGAACGCGGCGAGAGTATCTTCCGCGCCGATATGGCAAAGAACATTTTCCGCGCGAAGCGGCTCCCCGCCACCCGCGGGAGTGCCCATTAATTTCAATTGCGCGTAATCGCCATCGGCGAGGGCGCGGCCTTCGACGGGGACAAAGGTGGAAGCGCGCTCGCGCATTTCGGCGAGCATCTTGTCGACGTCGGCGTCGGTGACTTCCATGGGATCAATTTCGATTTCGAGATCGGTGTACGGCGCGGGCTCAAATTCAGGGAGCACTTCGAAGGTGGCGCGGAATTTCAGCGGGCCGCCTTCGGTGTAATCCACATCTTCTACTTGAGGCTGTGTGACCGGCGTGAGCTTTTGCTCGTTAACGGCGGCTTCGACGCGGTCGGGAAGAAGCTGCTGCAGCATTTCGCTGCGGATGTCGGCAGCGAAGCGGCGCTTAATTAAGGATATGGGCGCTTTACCGGGGCGGAAGCCGGGGACGCGCGCGACGCGCGAGATTTCCTTGGCGATTTTATCGCTGGCTTTGGAGACTTCTTCGGCGGGAATCTCGAGGGCGAGTTCGCGGCGGCAGTTTTCTTCGCTCATTCCGGTTGCGTGATCCTGTCAGTTGAAGTGAGAACGGCCCGATTGCCCGGCAGCGCTCTGATGCAACAACCTTTTGCCGTTACCGCAAAAATTTCCGGGAAAAGGGAGGCAGGGAGTACTGGCCGTGAACCCCGAGCAGGCCAATAGAAATTTCAGTTTACACGCGCCGCCGTGGATGTCAAACGGCGGCGCGAAGGCGAAATAATTCTTGGGCTTACTGTTTCGGCTGCTGCGCGGACGGAGGCAAAAGTCCAACACCGCGTAGGTAAGCCGCTTGTGCTGAATAATGATCGGCCCAATCGTAGGCGAGGATCATCATGGTGCGTGCTTTGGTGGCGGTGCGCGTGCCGAAGAGAGTGAGCGTGTTGCCGAGGCCGGAATCGTCGACATTTGCAAGAACTTGAGAGCAATAGTCAAAAGAGCCTTTGATGGCGGCGACAAGTTTATCTTTGCCGGCGGCGTCGGTAAGTTGATCATCTTTCGGCGGAGCCTGGCCGCTAATTTTGGAGCAGAGAAGTGTATTGGATTGCGCAACGTGAAGGACGAGATGCGCGAAAGTAATTTGTCCGGGCGTGGGTTTGAAATCGTATTTATCGGCGGGCATCGTTTCGGCGGCGCCGACCATATTTTTGGAGCTGTTGACCATGGTGTCGCGGAGCGCCTGGCTTACGGGATTGGCGACTGGCGCGGCTTGCATCGCGGGCGCTGCAGCTGGAGCCGGCGCGGCGGCTTGCGCTGCGGCGAGACAGGGTAATGCGAGTAGTGCGGCGGTGATTTTCAGCATACGATTCATGCGAAGTCTCCTGAGTTTTGCGAGAGGGAATTGTTCGCGGGCATGGTACGCTTTCGCGGGCAAAGTACGCAAGAGTTATGCACAGCTTGTTGGCGGGAGAGCCATAAGAAACTCTTGCATTCAGGAAAAAGTTTTGGTAGTGTGTAGTTCCCCACCCTCAAGTTCCCCAACTGGAAAATCGGTATCGAGCTGAGAGGTACCAGCCACGCCACATCGGCTCCGTTTCCGGAAAATTTACTTACAGGATTATGCGAATATTCATGACCGGAGGAGCATCCATGACAAGCAAAACCGCTCTGCCGCTGCTGCTGGCCTTTGCGCTGGTTGGCGGCGGTTGCGCGACGAAGAAGTACGTCGCGCAGACCACCCAGCCGATTCAACAGAAGGTTGACCAGGAAGCCGATACGCAGCAGAAGCAGGGCGCCTCGCTCGACGAAACGAAGAAGAACCTCGAGCGCGACGAGACCGAATTGAGCGCCACGACCGAGAAGGCAAATTCGGCCGATGCGCGCTCGACCGACGCCATCAACAAGATCGGCGCCGTGGATCAGAAGACGGATAAGAACGCGCAGGATATCAACACGCTGCGGCAGTCGTTGGGCAATTTGGACGACTACAAGCAGGCGGTGCAGACGACGGTGAATTTCAAGTTCAACAGCGACAAGCTGACCGACGACGGCAAAGCCGGACTCGATCAACTTTCATCGCAGCTCGGGACGTACAAGCGCTTCTACGTCGCCATCGAGGGATTCACGGACAAGACCGGTCCAGCGGATTACAACGAACAGTTGAGCCGCCGCCGCGCCCAGGCCGTGATGGATTACTTGATCGGCGAAAAAGATGTGCCGGTATACCGAGTGCAGATTGTTGGACTCGGCGAATCGCACCTCGTTGATGCGGGCCACACTCGCGACGCGCGAGCGAAGAATCGCCGCGTCGAAGTGACCGTGTACAGCGCGGATGCGGGCGTGTCATCGGCCGCTAACGGCTCGGTGCCACACAGCCCGGCGCAGCAGCAATAACTGAAGTTTCGCTGCTCCTTCGTTTCGCAGGCTTCCCGGAGCCGGGTGGTGGACGTCCCCGTTCACTCCCGGTTCCGGCTCAGCCCTGCTGGTGTCTTTTCCCTGGTACGGTCGCAAACTCATTCAAATTTAATTTCGCGTTCGTTTGAAATTCTTTTTTGTCGCTCGGCGTTGCGGTGCTTTGCTATCTTCAGCGGGATGATTTCGCGTGAGCATCGATGCGGCTGAGCGAAGGGCGTCCGAGCGCCACTGCACAACGCGTCGCGATGCGTCGCGCCGCGCACCAGCTCCTTGACTCGCCAAAAGTATTCGACGATCCCTCTCGCGATCCCAATTATCGGTGAAGAAGCTGCGGCAAAACTTGCAACCGACAATCCGTCGACCGGCGGTCTGAGAGCCCGCGCGGCACGTTTCATGCGCGCGTTTATTGTTGCCCGAAGCCGCTTCGCCGAAGACGAACTCGCGCGCGCCGTCGCAGCCGGCGTGAAACAGTACGTCGTACTGGGTGCGGGACTCGACACTTTCGCTTGCCGCAATCCATTTCCCGGGCTTCGCGTATATGAAGTGGATCATCCTGCCACCCAAGAATGGAAGCGAGCGCGATTGCGACGCGCGGGGATCGCGGTGCCAGAATCCGTGCAATTTACTCCCGTGGATTTCCAGAAGGAAACTTTCGTCGAGGGATTGAATCGCGTGGGATTTCGCAGTTATGCGCCAACATTTTTCTCGTGGCTCGGTGTGACGATGTATCTGAATCGCGACACGGTGCATTCCACATTCCGTTCCATCATCGAAATGTGTCCTGCGAATGGAGTTGTGTTCGATTACAGTGTGCCGCGCGCATCGCTCAGTTTTCTGAACAAGCTGGTGTTCGATGCGTTGTCGAAACGCGTTGCTGCGGCGGGTGAGCCGTTTATCGGTTTTTTCGATCCGGCGGAACTCGCGGAATCATTGAAGCAAATGGGCTTTCGCGAAATCGAGAGCCTGGATGCGGATCAAATCAACGCGCGATACTTTGCTGGCCGCAGCGATCGCTTGCGCGTAGGTGGCGCGCTCACCCACTTGATGTGCGCGCGCGGAACGCTGAAATGATCGATTCCACGAAATGGAGACCGATTCGTCCATGTTAGATAAATTCAGAGTTGTAGCGTTTTTGCCGACCACCGATTACGTTCGCGCTCGAGAGTTCTTCGTCGGAAAACTTGGGCTCGAATTTGTCAGTCAAGACCAGTTCGCTCTCGTGCTTCGTGCGCGCGACAACATGCTGCGAATCACCCGGCTGGAGAAATTTACGCCGCGCAAAGCACAATTCTCGGTTGGGAAGTAAAGAGATATTGCGAGCATCGTCAGCGACTTAATGGGGAAGGGAATCGCAGTTTGAAAAATATCCGTTTGTGAAAGACGAATTGGGTTTGGGTATTTGGACGGCTCCCGGCGGCGACAAAGTCGCGTGGTTCAAGGATCCAGATGGAAACGTGCTCTCGCTTTCCGAACACGTTGCGCAAAATAATAATAATGAGGCGAAATGTAGTTTGGTGCGGAAGGAGGGACTTGAACCCCCACGACCTTTCGGCCATAAGATCCTAAGTCTTACGCGTCTGCCAATTCCGCCACTTCCGCACCGGCAAAGAAACGCTTGACTAAGTTTACAGGAAAAACCGCAGCGACTCGAACAGAACTACTTTTGGCGTGCCATCTCTTCCGCGCCCGGGATTCTCGTTCGTCCGTGCTGGCATGCCCTCAAATACGAGGCTTGACACATTGAACTCGCGCGCAGTATCAAGCGAGCCGCATGTGGCAGCAAATCTATCTTCCGCTTCGCAGCAGTCTCGCGCTTTCAGCTCTTGCGGCATCGCTGCCGATTCTGGTTCTGCTGTATTTGCTCGGATTGCGCCGAAAGCCCGCCTGGCAAGCATCACTTGCAGGGCTTGCGGCCGCGATTCTTGTAGCGGCAGCTGTGTATCGAATGCCGGTACGGCCGCTGGTTTCGTCAATCGCATACGGCGCAGCGTTTGGACTATTTCCGATCGGCTGGGTTGTTTTCACTGCGATTTTGCTTTTCCGCCTCACAGTAGAAACCGGACAATTTGAAATCATAAAGCAATCCATCGGCAGCATTTCGCGCGATCCGCGATTGCAGGCGCTGCTGATCGCATTTGCATTCGGCGCGTTCATCGAAGGTGCCGCGGGATTCGGCACGCCGGTCGCCGTTGCGGGCGCGATGCTGGCGGGCGTTGGCTTCGCGCCGTTCGAAGCAGCGGCGCTTTGTTTGCTCGCGAATACTTCGCCTGTCGCGTTCGGTTCCATCGGCACTCCGCTCATCGCACTCGCCGGAGTAACGGGCTTGCCGCTCGCCCGGCTCAGCGCCATGGTGGTAGAATCTGTGCGCCGGTTTCACTTTTTGTGCCCGCCTACTTGGTGGGCGTGCAGAGCGGAAAACGCGGATTGCGGGGAGTATGGCCTGCCGCCGCGGTGTGCGGAGTGTCGTTCGCCGTCACGCAGTTTTTCATTTCCAATTTCATCGCAGCGCAGCTCACAGATATTCTAGCGTCGCTGGCGGCGATCTTCGCACTACTTGTCTTGCTGCGTTTTTGGCGACCGCGCGATTTTGATGCAATTCTGAAATCGCAATCCGAGCAAGATCGCCCGCTCCATAAATATTCGCGTGGAGTTTTGCTTCGCGCGTGGGCGCCCTACGCGTTCCTGGTGATTTTCGTTTTGCTGTGGGGATACGCTCCGGTGAAGGCGCGGCTCGATCGCTTCACGCTGAACATTCCGTGGCCCGGCTTGCACAATCAGATCATGCGCGTGCAGCCGGTAGTCTCGAAACCCTCGCCATACGCGGCGGTTTTTTCTTTTGCGTGGCTCGCAGCTCCGGGTACGGCGTGCCTTCTCGCTTCAATCTTTGCCGCATTCTTCGCGATGCGGATGACTCTGCGTAATTTCCTGCGCGTGTGTTTCAAAACACTTCGTACTCTCTTGATGGCGGAGCTGACCATCGCAGCCGTGCTCGCATTGGCGTTTCTGATGAACTACAGCGGCGCCACGGCTACGCTCGGTTTGGCGTTCGCCACCACCGGGAGAATGTTTCCATTTTTCGGCTCGCTGCTCGGATGCCTCGGTGTTTTCCTCACCGGCTCAGACACATCCTCAAACGCGCTCTTCGGCAATCTGCAAGTTGTCACTGCGGGCCGTCTCGGTTTGAGTCCTGTGCTGATGGCCGCAGCAAATTCGTCGGGCGGCGTCATGGGCAAAATGATCAGCTTGCAAAGCATCGCAGTAGCTGCCGCGGCCACCGGACTTCCCGCCGCAGACGAAGCAAAGCTTTTTCGCTTTACACTGCGCCACAGTCTATTGCTGGTGGCAATCGTCGGCCTGATCGCGCTGGCTTATGCCTATCTGTTTTCTGGATGGTTGGCTTGAGGAAGGGAACCGCCAGCTAATTGTTTGAATTAGAGAAACGCCTTCGCCAGCGGTGCAATGAATTGGATTCCCGGCACAATTGTTTTGCTTAATCGCTCATCATTTGTAATGAAGAGATCGATCTTCGCGACTGCAGCGCAAGCCAGCTGAATTGCATCGGGTGGTTTCACGCTTCTGTCGCGCCGGATCTGCGCGAATTCTCGCGCTGCCGGCACATCGAACGGAACGAGCACGCACGATTCGACGAGCGCCTGTTCATATTTCTTCGCAACGTCGTTTCGCTCCGCCCGAGCCGGTCCAGCCAAGACTTCTCCAACCGTCAGTGTCGAAGTGAAGAGCTGATCTCCGCGTCGATTCATCGCCTCGCGAATTTCGGCAACCCGCTCCGTAAAGGCTCCGTTAGCTTCGAACAGATAAATGAAGAGGTTCGTATCCCAGAAGATCCGGCTCATTCCCAGCCTTCGCGCAGTTCGCGAACATATTCATCCGGGTCGCCGTAGATTCCTTTTGCCGTGCCACGCAGGCGCAGCAGGGGATCATCCGCGCTGCCGGTTTGTTTGCCGGCATACTCACGGCTGTACCACTGCAGCAGATATTCATAGCGTTCCGGGATTTCGTATCGGTCGGGCATAATCTTTCCGTGTTCGCGTCCCGTATAAACAGGATCGGACGGGCGATAGAGCCGCCTGTAACCTGGGCGCGTTTCTGTGAGCGTTCGGTACGCTCCGGGATTGGGCTTCTTGTTCGCCACGCAATGCTGTATGACATGCGTCTGCACTCCAGGACGAAGCTCGCCGGTTAAGCCTTCCTGTTCGGCACGCTCCAAGATTTCTGAGACCCTGAAATCGCCCCGCTCGGGATATTCGAAATGAAGTAAAGCTGTCGCAATCCAAACTTCGTCCGCAACCTTAACGCTGGTTGAAATGGATGTAGTCATGCCTGTCCTCGCTAAACATTTATACGGTGAACATACAATATATACATGTATCTGTCAAGCTCTCGATTTGATCCTGCCCCGCCGCCACCTAACTCTATTTATTCCAGTTGTTTGCCTTTGGTCTCGGGCAATCCCAACGCAAGCACCGCACCCAGAGCAAAGGCCGCGGCGAGCAGATAAAAAGCTGCCGTGAAGCTGTATAGGGTCGCGATTCTCCCGACAATAATTGGAGCGAGCGCAGAGAACCCGCGTCCAATGTTGTAGCTTAGCCCCATCGCGGTGGCACGAATTTCCGTTGGAAATAACTCCGCAGCCACCGCGCTGAATCCCGAAAAAAATCCTGTTCCAAAAAACGCGATCGGCGGCCCAAGCAGCAGCAACATTGTTGCGCTATGCGCATTGGCATAAAACGGAACAAGCGCCGCCGCAATAATTAAGTATCCGAAATAACTTAGCCTTCTACCGACGGAATCAGCCGAAAATCCGAACAGCGTATAGCCCAGCCATTTCGCCACACCCATTACGATCAGCCACTCTGTCGTTTTCATCAAGCCGAGTCCGCGACCGCCCTGCGCGATCGGAAGTGAAAGATACGCAGGAATCCAGGTGAAGAGTCCCCAAAAGCCGAACATGCCACAAGCATTCATTAACGTCGCCAGAATCGCAGGGCCGCGAATGTCGCGCCGCGCAAGAATCGCGATCGTTCCATCCCGCTTTTGCTCGGAGGCGACACCGTCGCGATGTTGTTTCGAGGCAATCGAATGTTCGCGCCAAATCTCAGATTCCGGCACCTTCTTCAAAATCCAAAAGCAGATCAGCGCCGGTAGTAACCCCGCAAAAAATACGGCTCGCCACCCCAATCGCGGCAGGACAACTGCGACCACTCCCGCCGCAAGCATTTCGCCGATCGCCCACGTTGATTGCATCAGCCCAAGCGCTTTGCCGCGATGCTCCGCGGGCCACGCTTCCGCGACAAGCGCCGCACCGGTGGACCATTCGCCTCCCATTCCGAGTCCCAGGATTACGCGGAAAATCGCAAGCTCAACCACGCTTGTCGAAAGCCCGCTAGCGCCACTGGCCAACGAATAGACCAGGATTGAAATCATCAGCGCACGGGTGCGCCCGATGCGATCGGCCACGAATCCAAAAAAAACTCCGCCAATCGCCGATGCGCCGAGCGTCAACCCAATCAGCAGCCCGCCTGTCTGCTTCGACATGTGCAGCGAATCGAGCAGATTCGCCAGTACCATGGAGTAGAGCATCACGTCCATGGCGTCGAGCATCCAGCCGAGCCCGCCCGCGATCAGCGAACTGCGTTCACCGGGAGTCGTGTATGCAGGCCAGGGAAATCCCAGGATGCGCCGCACGGGACGGGGAACGTTTGCGGCGACGTTCGCGTTAGTGTTGGAAGAGGAGACCACGGTCGCTCCAGCGATTCACAACCGCCGGACATACTATATGAGAATTTCGCGGATCGCTTGATCGGTGGCGAGTTTTCGCGTGGCAAAGAATCACATACCGGGTTCATCAGAAACGAGCCAGATTGCTCACGTTAAGTCGAGAGTGAATCGCGCGGCGGGGGAGGGACCTACCGCAGCTTCGCGTATTCCGCTTTAGCTTCTTTTAGGAGAAGCGCGTCCGGGTCGGCGTCTTTCCACAGCTTCAGAAAATCCTGATACGCGGTTTTCGATTTAGTCATATCGCCAGATAGTCCGTATGCGCGACCCAATCCCAAATGTGCAAGCGCCCCGATCGGCCCGTTTCCCACCACACTCGAATGGTCCAGAATCTTTTGAAACTCACCAGCAGCTTCGGCGCCCTGCTTCGCAGCCAAGTACGCCTCGCCGCGCAAATAAACGGGATAGAGAGCGAATGTGAACGAAGTATTCGTTTCTCCCAATTCATAGGGGGACGACGCGGAAAGCGCCTCGATAGCCCGCTTGCCATCGCCGTCGTGAAGCGCGACCGCAGCACGAATCATCGGCACGTAATTGAATTTCTGAATGGTGTCATCGGGGAAACGCTTGCCTAGATCGGCGGCGAATCGTTCAGCCTGCGCGGAATCGCCCGTCAGCCCGAATGCGATCGCCGCGAGCGGCTCGGATTGTCTGCCGCTTGTCAGTGTGAGCGCGCCCTGCGCTTCTTTCTCCGCAAAATCAAAATTTCCCGCCAATGCATCGCGAACCGCGGCGTGCGCCTGATACTCTGCTGCGGTTTCTTTTTCACCGGCTCGTTGTGCGGAATCGGCAGCGCGGCGCGCGAACTCCCGGCTCTTCACAAACTGGCCTCTGTATGCCGCTGTTTCCGATTGCAGAAACAGAATCTGATCGTCGACACCAGGTTTGCCCGTCGCCTCGGCGACTTGCTTTTCCATGCCTGCGGCGTCATGCAAAAGAAAATCCACGGTGTAAAGAAGCAAAGGGAGCCAGGGCGAATCGACGTTACGGGCACGCGACTCTTGTACGGTGGACTTGGCGTGATCCAACTGGCCGGTCCACTGAGAGGCGTAGGCAACACTGACAACATTGTTGCCGCTGGCGGGGTTTAGCTTCAGCGACTGAACCGCCGCCGCATAAGACTTCTCGTAATCTCCCATGAACGTATAAGAAAGCCAGAGGTAAACCTGCGGATCCTCGTCCCGCGGATACGTTTGGGCCCATAACTGAGCTGAGGTGCGAGCTGCTTCGAGATTCCCGGTGAAGACAAGCTGGTAGAACATGGAAATCTCCAGCTTTTCGCTCTCGCTCGCGCGATCGCGCAGCTCGTAGGCCTTTCGAGCAGTCTCGGCACACAGATCGAGTTCGCTCAGGGGCTGATAACTCTCGGCTAGCCGCAAATACGCCATCGCGAATTTTGGATCGAGCGAGACGGCTCTTAGAAAGAGCGGAATTGCCGCGGCGTAGTCATTGGCGATATCCATCGTCTGTTCAGCGATGGCGTAGGCTTGCAGCGCCTCAAGAGAAGACGTGGTGACATTTTCCGGAAGCGCGTCGTATTTATGCACTGAGGCGAGCGACTCTCCCAGTTTTCCGCGTAACTGGGATGCCGCATCACCCAGCGATTTCAGAACCTGTTCCTTTCCATTCGCGGTTACTTGCTCTTCGGCGAGCAGATCGCCGTTGTGGCAATTCACCGCCTTCACATTCAAAACATACTGGCTGCCCAAGCTGGAGATGGATCCTTCAATCGCGGCGGCGCTCGCGGTGCGCTCGCAAACTTCGCGTGCCACATCAGGCGTGAGCGGCGCGTCTTTTGGTTTGGCCATCAGCGTGAGCGTTTGCGAAATTCGCTCGTCAGATATGAGGCTCAGAAATGGAGATTGATCGAGTTGCGCTGAAAGTCCTTGCCGCAGCGTGCCATTGAATACCGGATCGCCGGTGGTATTTGCGAATTCGGCCAGCACAATTGTGTCTTTGTCGGTCAGCGCGTGCGCCTTGCGGGAGAAAAGCAACCAGCCACTTACGATGAGTGCCAGCGCGATGATCGTCGAGCCTCCGATCGCGAGTGATCGGTAGCTGCTCGGCTTCGCTTGTTTGGTTTCCGGCTGCATCTGCGCCGCTTCGCGGACCATTTGCCCGGCAAGTGCCGGCTCTGCAGTAGCCGCGACGGAATGAACCGAATCTGTATCGCGCTTCAACCTTTGCAAATCCGTGCGAAGTTCCGCCGCACTCTGGCAGCGCAGCTTTTTATTTTTCTCGAGCGCCTTGTTGATGATCTCTTCTAGCTTTGGAGGGACATCAGGATTTAACCGCACTGGCGCAACTGGGATGCGATTCAGAATCGCATCTGAAATCACTCCGGTTGTGTCGCCGCGAAACGGCAGAACTCCCGTCGCCATTTCGTACAGCACGACTCCAAAGGAAAACAAATCTGTCCGCGCGTCCAACTCTTCGCCGCGCACCTGCTCCGGCGACATGTAAGAATACGTTCCCATCGTTGAGCCGAGCCGCGTGAGTTGTTCGGGTTCGGTCGCTGTGTTCATCGCCGATAGATTTAGCGCACCACCGGCAGGTACGAGCTTCGCCAGACCGAAATCCAAAATCTTTGCAAGCCCGCGTTTCGTGACAAAAATATTCGCGGGCTTGATGTCGCGATGGACGATTCCTTCTCGCGTGCGCCGCATCGAGCGCATCCGCAATTTCAATCGCCAATCCGAGCAGCGCTTCCGTCTCGACAGGTTTTCCGCCGATCCGATCCTTCAGCGTTACGCCTTCCATGTACTCCATCGCGATGAACGCGTTGCCGTTCTCTTCGCCAATGTCATACACCGTACAAATGTTCGGATGATTCAGTGCGGAAGCTGCTTTCGCTTCGCGGCGAAATCGTTCAAGGGCCGCCGGATCGCTCGCGAGATTTTCAGGAAGGAATTTGATAGCCACAAAGCGCTCGAGCCGCGTGTCCTGCGCCTTGTACACCACGCCCATTCCGCCGCTACCGAGTTTATCGATGACTCGGTAATGAGAAATTGTTTTGCCGATCAGGCGCTGCTCTTCTCGCATGACTGTTGCGAATCTTAGAGCGCGCTAACACCCGCGTCAACGCACGTCTGTCAGTCGTGAAACTCTCTTGGGCCTTCATATCGCAGGCGTCGGAAATGCGGAAGTGATGCGCTTGTTCATTTCAGCCAGACCATGGTAGTGGGTGTACTAGAACTAAATTCGTCCCCAAAATAAAACTTTCCGCGTGCAATTATTTAGTTGCCGGTATAGCTTATACCTCCATCGCGACTGGATTAACCCCTTACCGTCGGAGAACCCCGTAAGGGATTTTCTATTCGCCTGGTATCCCTTGAATTGTCGTTGTGAGGTACCCAGCCAACATGGCGACGAACCTGAAGTACCCCTTTGTGACCGCGCTGTTTGTGAGCGCATTTCTTTGCATTTCGCTGAGTTCGCCGGCTCACGCTCAACTCGCGGCGGCGCAACCACAACAAAGCTCGATTTCGCCATCCACCCTGGCGAAGCCTCGCCTCGTTGAGAAACTCGATGAAAGCAAACGGATCGCCTTGCCCGGCAACGTGCATCCCCTGGCGACTCCGGCGCACGACATGGGCCTCGCGCCGGATGATCTCGCGTTGAATCGCATGATCCTCATCTTGCAAAGAAGTCCGGAACAGGAGCAGGCGCTCGCGCAATTGATGGATGCGCAGCAGACCTCTGGCTCCGGCTCGTACAAACAGTGGCTCACCCCGGCACAATTTGGAGCGCAATTTGGCGTGGCTAACGAGGATATCCAAACGGTGGGCAACTGGCTCGGCTCTCATGGGATGCGCGTTTCACGCGTGAGTGCGAGTCATATGTTTATAGAATTCTCCGCGACGGCAGGCCAGGTGCGCGAAGCATTTCATACCGAGCTTCACAAGTTCCACGTAAACGGAGAAGACCGCTGGGCAAACGTGAGCGATCCGCAAATTCCCGCGGCCATCGCGCCGGTGATCGCGGGAATTCACTCGCTGAATAGTTTCCCCGCCCGACCGTTGCACCATGTCGCAGGGGCGTATCACCGTTCCAAGAACACAAGCAAGATACAGCCAGCCGAGCCGCAATTCACATACAACTGCGGATTCGATCCCAACACCGATGAAAATATTTCCTGCTACGGTGTGACGCCATTCGATTTCGCAACGATTTATAACGTCGCGCCGCTTTGGAATGCCGCGACGCCGATTGATGGCACTGGGCAAACGATCGCGATCGTCGCCGAGACAAATATAAATCTTCAGGACGTTACGCAGTTTCGGGCGATGTTTGGATTGCCTCCGGGAGTGGTGAACGTGATTTTGGATGGTCCCGATCCCGGGCTGGTGCCGGGTGACGAGACGGAATCCGATCTGGATGTGGAATGGTCTGGAGTCGTCGCCAAGAACGCAACGATCGATCTTGTAGTCACGCAATCCACCGAAACGACTCTGGGCGTCGATCTTTCCGCGCTTTACGCCGTCGACAACCAGGTTGCCCCGGTAATGAGTGAGAGTTACGGAGTTTGTGAGCTGTTCATGGGCACCGCACAGAATCAGTTTTACAATGCTGTTTGGCAGCAAGCCGCAGCGGAAGGTATTACAGCTTTTGTTGCTTCAGGTGACGCCGGCTCGGCGGTGTGCGATCGGTTTGAGGGAACCACGCCGCAACCTGCGGTGGATGGCGAGCAGGTCAGCGGATTCGCATCCACTCCCTACAACGTCGCTGTTGGCGGTACCGATTTCATCGAAGCATTTGACAGCCAGTTGTTTTGGAGCGCCACGAATAATCCCACTACGCTGCAATCCGCGCTCGGATATATTCCTGAAACAACTTGGAATGATTCCTGCACGAACGCAATCTTCGCACAAGTGGGCTTCAGCGCGACACGGAAACAAACTGCAACAACCCGCAACTTGCGGGATATGTTGCAGCCATCGGCGGCAGCGGAGGCAGAAGCAATTGCACCGCGCCAACGGACGGCATAACTCCTGCCACTTGCGCGGGAGGATATGCAAAACCAGTATGGCAAAGCGGTGTAGGTGTTCCGGCGGATGGCAGACGTGATGTTCCAGACGTCTCGCTGTTTGCAAGCGATGGATTCCAAGGAAGCTCGTACATCATTTGCGAACTTGATCAGGTTGGTCAGCAGCCGTGCTCGAATGAATTTCTCGCGGTCGGAGGAACATCCGCATCGTCACCCGCATTCGCCGGAATTCTCGCTCTCGTAAATCAGCAAACAAATTCACGCCAGGGCAACGCCAATTATGTTTTGTACGCGCTTGCGGCCCAACAAAATCCCGCGAATTGCAACTCCTATGGGCGCGGTTGCGGCGACTTGCGTATTCAACGACATTACTTCCGGAACGAATGCAGCACCGTGCGCCGCGGGCACTACGAATTGCAACGTATCAACTCAGGGTGACGCGATCGGCATTCTTCCAGGTTACTTCTCAACGCCTGGATTCGATTTAACTACAGGACTCGGCTCGGTGAATGCGTTCAACCTGGTTACGAATTGGAGTTCCGTGAAACGAACAGCGTCTGCGACAACTCTGACGCTGAATGGCGGGTCTGCCGTAAATATCACGCACGGCGCTTCCATCAATGCCGCGGTGTCCGTTTCTCCATCCTCACCGGAGCCGACGGGAAATGTTTTGCTGATGGCCACTCTGGCTGGCGGCGCGGCCTCGGGCGTCGCGACATTCACTTTGAACAATGGAAGCGCATCAGGCTCAACAAATCAGTTGCCGGGCGGAAATTCGTATACCGTGAAAGCCCACTACGCTGGCGATACAAATTATGGCGCTGAGCGATTCCAGTGCGGTCACCGTCACGGTAAATCCCGAATCCAGCAAAACAAAACTAGAAATTGTGACGTTCAATATTTCCACTGGAAATGTTACAAATTCAAACGCCACCACAATTCCATACGCAGCACCATACGTTTTGCGCGCAGACGTGACGAATGCGAGCGGAGCAACTTGTCTAAACTCCGCCAGCCTTCTTGTAACGTATGGATGCCCTCACCTGGCTCGGTGTCGTTTCTCGATAACGGATCGGCGCTTGGCACTCCAATTAATCTGAACAGCGCGGCGAACGCGGAATATCTCGCCATACAACTCACAGGTGGCACACACACGCTGACGGGAAATTACGCAGGGGCAGCAACAGCTACATAAGTTCCACGGGAACGGATTCAGTCACGATAACGCCAGCGCCGACGATAACGACGCTGCTGCCGAATCCCCAGACACAAAAGGTGGTAATCGGCAGCACTTCATTTATCCCACTCATCATGAAAACCGTAAATCAGCAAACTCAAGGTGCTAGCCCCGCGAATTTATTCACGGTCTTCGACGGCACCAAACAGCTCTTCTTGGGAACTCCCGGAGGGGACGTCGGATTCAACCCTTCGAGTTCCGGCTCTCAAATCGGCATTTGGGAATATGACATGGAGGCCGAAGTCACCGTTTCCGCGCCAACGGGAAATCACTCGATCTCCGTGCAATACAACGGCGACCAGAATTATCAGAGTTCAACTTCCGCGCCGGTAACAGTTGACGCGGTGTTCTCCACGACAACGGCGGTTACGTCGTCGGTGCCGTCGATACAGTATGGACAGAACACCACGCTGACAGCCACGGTTAGTGGAAGTGAAAACGCTGGATCGCCGCCTACGGGTATGGTGAGTTTTGGTTATGGCTCCGTCACGCTGGGGACGATGCCTCTCGCCAACAATCAGGCAGTGTTCACCACGAATGCAATTCAAGGGGGACTCACCGGCGTATTTGCAAATTACAGCGGCGATTCAAACTATTCAGATTCATCGGGACAGGTCACCGAAACTGTAGCTCAGATCAGTACGGTCACCTCAGTTGCGTCCTCACAACTTACGGCTTCCCATTCGTAAACGTCACGTTTACAGCGCAAATTACGCCAGCAAGCACTGGACCGGCGCCGCCGAGCGGGCCTTCGGTGAATTTCTTGGCGAATGGTTCGTTTATCGGATCGGCTTCCCTGGTAAACAACCAAGCACAGTTGACCACCGAATTCGGCAATTTGGGTGCGCTATCAATTCAAGCCATGTATGCGGGAGATAGCAATTACGCTATGTCTTCCTCCGCAACCCTCACGGAAACTGTTGTTCCGGCTCCAGATTTTACGATGTCGGCGGCAACTCCCGCGCCAATCAATCCGGGGCAGCAAGCGACTTCGGTGGTGACGATTACAGGCTGTGGCTGGATTCACCGGCGCGGTAACGCTGACTTGCGCGGTGAATCCAACCTATCTTACGGACACTCCCGGTTGCAGTATGAAGCCAAAGCCCAGTACTTTGAGTGCGACAGCTACCAGCGGGACCGCGACGCTCACCATGACAACTACCGCAGCTTCGCAGTCGATGCTGTTCAATCCGCACGAGCCGCGGCCAGTTGCACCGGTAAGAATTCCAACGATTGCTGCGATATTCGCGATGCTGGCGATGCTTTTGATTTTGGCTGCTTCCCGCCACATCATCGCAAATCGGTTGAGTGCATCAGGTGTCCGCGCGAATTGGCGATTCCTCGCTGTAGGCGCGCTGGTTCTGGCGGCGTCGCTAACGATGCACGGATGCGGGGAGGAGGAGGGGGCGGGGGAACTCACCTCACGAATCTTGGCACCCAGCCCTTCACGTACACGGTCACGGTTACAGGGACAGGCAACGGGACTACGAAGATTACGTTTGTGACTGTTGTGGTGCAATGATCGCTGTAGCCCCACCACGAAATTGGAACTTATGTACGGACGATCGGGGTTGTGACTCTCTGGAAATCCAAACGGGCCATAGCGCTCTTTGATTTGCAGCGGCAAGGGAAACGCGTCTTCGCTCGCGTAGTAACAGAGTTGAAGGCTCATCCTCTTTTCCTCCGAAGAGAACCTGGCACGCTGTTTCCAGTGCACGGCAATCTACGACCACTTCAGCTTCGCGTATTCGGCTTTCGCTTCTTTCAGGATGGGAAATCGGGATCAGCGTCTTTCCACAGTGCGAGAAAATTGCTGTAGGCGGCGAGTGCTCGGAAGCGAGCCGCGTCGGCATCCGCGCCTTTTGAGGTCTTCGCTTGCAGCGCGTTCGCGCGAGCCACACCCAGATGCGCCAGCGCTCCGGTCCAGCAATTCCACACGATGCCGCTATGGTCGATGATCTTTTGAAACTCGGCGGCGGCGGCACCGCCCTGTTTATCGGCCAGGTAAGCTTCTCCGCGGATGTACACGTCGTAGAGACCGGAAAAATTGTTCAGGAACTGCATTAATCCCAGCTCAATTGGTGAGGCCGCTTGTAACGCGGTCAAGGCGGCGGCCGGATTCTTCTTGTTCAGCGCCAGTTGCGCCCGAATTGCGGGTAGCCACAGCAACTGCATCTGCGTGTCCAACGGATAGCGTTTCGCTAAGTCTTGCGCCATCAACTCAGCTCGTTCCGTGTCGCCCGACATGGCAAACGCTAGCGCAGCCTCGACGGCAACGCCCTGACTGGCGGGCGCAAGCTTCAAGGCTTCTCCCGCGGATTGCCGCGCCTCCGCAGGGTAGCCATAGGCGGCTTCGCGCAGTGCGGCATTTTCCTGCCAGATCGCCGCATCCTCTTTGCTGTCCGCTTGGATGGCCGAGTCCACCGAACGCTTGGTCAGCTTTCGCGCCTCGCCGACGCGACCTGCATACCCCTCCGTGTCGGATGCGAGCGCCAACCCAAAATTCTCTTCAGGCTTTCCCGCGAACCACTTTTGCTCTTCTGCCATCGCGGTGGAGTCTGCACCAAGAAAACCAAGCGCATACAGCAGGTTGTGGAGTAAGAAATTACCCAGCTTTCGCGTCTGCGCCTCGTGGGTGAGCTGGCGCGTCTCGTCCAAATCCTGCGACGCAAGAGCGAAGTTGCCGAGATTGATGTAATTGCCCACCCAATCCGGTGCCAGGCGCAAGCCTGGTTTCATACTCTCGGTCGCTTTCTCATACTGCCCTAGCTGGGCGTACACGATGCTCAAATTGGCGTAGCCTTTGATATCTCGCGGATAGTTCTCAATTTCATCTTGGTACGCCTCAACCGCTTTATACAGTTCTCCAGTTACATACGAATAGTAGTTAGCAGTGATTGCCTGCTTTTCCCGCTCGCTGGAATGTTCCCGCAATTGGAATGCCCTGGTGTAGTACTCGCTCGCCCGTCCCAGCTCGCTGAGGCTGAAGTAATCGGAGCCCAGCGCCGAGTAGCCCGATGCGAAATTCGGATCGATTTCGATAGCTCGTTGATGGTAAGGCAGGGCAGCGGCAAGCCCCTTCTCGTCATGAGCCTTTTGTCCAAGGCTGTACGCTTGCAGCGCTTCGAGCGATGCTGTCGTCGCCTGTTCGAGCGGGACATCCAACTTTTGCACCGTCGCGAGCGATTCACCCAGTTCGCGTCGCATCTTCGAGGCCGCCTGCCCCAGCGTGTCCAGCACCTTTTCCTTGGATGGCGCCGTCACCTGCTCCTCGGCCAGCGTGTCTCCGCTAACGCAGTTCACGGCCTTTAACCCAATTACGTATTCGCTCCCCAGACTTCCAATCGTTCCGGCAATGTAACCCTTGCTGCCCACCCGCTGGCAAATCTCGCGGGCTACTTCGGGTGTTAGCTTCGTGTCCACCGGGCGGGTCATCAACTTCAAATTCTTGGTCACATCACTGTTGGGGAGCACATTCAAGAATGGCGATTGCCGCAGCGAAACGTTAAGCGCCGTCTTCAGCGTGTCGTCGAAATACCGGATCGCCCGTGCTGTTGGCAAAATCGGCGAGGACGATGGTGTCTTTCTCGGTAAGCATATGCGCTTGCGCCCGTCGCGCAAAATAAAACCACCCGCTTACCGCCGATCCGATAATCACCACCGCTGCTCCGATACCTATTGCCCATCGATGCCAAGTGGATTTTCCGGTGAACTTCGTTTCAACCCGCGGTGTTGTAGGGGATATGTGACCCGATTCCGTGCCCCGTTTCAATTGCTGCAGGGACGTGCGAATTTCCGCTGCACTCTGGCAGCGCAGCTTGCGGTCCTTCTCCAGCGCTTTGCCGATAATTTCGTTTAGCTTCGGCGGGAGTACTTGATTCAGTTGCGACGCCAACACCGGTGTGCGGTTCAAGATCCCGTCATGGACGATCGCCGCACTGTTGCCGGGGAATGCCATCCGTCCCGTGGCCATCTCGTACAGCACCGCCCCGAACGAAAACAAATCGGTCCTCGCGTCCAGTTCTTCACCGCGAGCCTGCTCCGGCGACATATACGAGATTGTGCCCATCGTCGAACCCATTCGCGTGAGCTGTTCTGCTTCCATGTCTGTGGGCATCTCGGAGAGGTTCGTGGCTCCGCCCGCGGACACTACCTTCGCCAGCCCAAAATCCAGAATTTTGGCGTGGCCGAGTTCCGTGATGAAGATGTTTGCCGGCTTGATGTCCCGATGGATGATCCCTTTGTTGTGCGCAGCGCTCAGCCCGTCCGCAATTTCAATCGCCAACGTCAGCAGGCCTTCCGTTTCGATCGGTTTTCCATCGATGCGATGCTTCAGCGTTTCGCCGTCCAAACATTCCATGGCGATAAACGCTTTGCCATCCTGCTCGCCGATATCGTAAATCGTGCAGATGTTTGGATGATTCAGCGCACACGCGGCTTCCGCTTCGCGCTGGAAGCGCGCTAACGCCTGGGGGTCTTTGGCTAATTCATCTGGCAGAAATTTCAGCGCAACAAAACGATGCAGCCTCGAATCTTCAGCCTTGTAAACGACACCCATCCCCCCGCCACCAAGTTTTTCGATGACGCGGTAATGCGAAATTGTTTGGCCGATGAGAGATTGCTCTTCAGGCATGCTCGCCGCGAATCTTAGAACGCGCCCCCACCCAAGTCAACGCGCGCCAAGAGTGGCACAGGCTCTCAGCCTGTGCGCGGGGTGCCCCAACACTCCGAAGTTGCGTGTGGGTTTTCCACGTTTCTACCGTCCAGCACGGGAAACCCAAGATTGCCCGCTGCCCGTCCCCAACTTACATCTCCATCCTTGCTTACTCGATCCCCATTTGGCGCAGCAGCGCGAGGAACCGAGGATCAGAACGCAACGGATCCATCTCAGGATCAGTTTTGATCAACACCATAAACATGCTGCGATCCGCGTAGCCTTTCTCCAAAGACGTCAAAGCCTGTTCATTCCTGCCCAAGCCAACTTCCACAGTCGCGAAAAAATACGGCGACACGTAGAGCCGCTGCGATCGCCGGGTAAGCTCTTGCAGCACTTTTTCGGCATCGCTCTTTCGACCAAGCCGGGCATACAAGTAGCCCAGTTGTGCCAGGGGCCACGGCATCTCGGTCTCGAGTGTGTTCGCTTTCTGAAGTTCTTCCAGAGCGGCAGAAAGTTTGCCCTGCTGCTCGTACGCCATCCCCATCACCATATGCGACAACGAATAGTTGGGTTCCATTTCAATCGCTGCGCGCGACTGCTCGGCCGCCTCGTCAAACTTGCGGGCGAAGTAAAGGCTTCTGCCCAAAACCTCATTTGCCAAAAAAGAAAGCGGCTCACGCTCCAACCCGCGCCGGCACTCTTCGATTCCTTGTTCCAAGTATCCGGCGGTGGTCAGATCCTGGCAGTAATTCGTGAGCACATCCGTATTGTAGAAAACCACTCCACTGCGCGGCGCCAGCTCGATGCCGCGCTTGAATTCTTTGTCGGCCGCGCTCCAATCGTAATCGTAGTCCCAGTTCAGATACGCCATCGCGACGTGAGATTCGGCGAGCGAATCGTCCAGCGCCAGCGCCTTTTTCGCCGCCTCCTTCGCCTTGGGCATCGAGTCTGCAGGGGGCAGCAATCCCACAATCTGCGCATTCAGATACGCGAGAGATAAACCTGCGTAGGCTGCCGCGTAATTCGGATCGCGATCAATCGCTTGACGAAAGTCTTCGATCGTCGTCTTCATGTCCGCTTGCGCAAACTTATCCGCGAAGTAGATCCCCTTCAAATACAGTTGATAGGCTTCGGGATCGCGAGTCCCAACTTTCTCGATGCTTTCGCGCTCACTTCCACTGAGCCGCAGCCGTAACTGGCGCGCAACTTCAGTGGTGATTGCTCCCTGTAACAGCGCAGCATCTTTCATACCGCGCTTGTAGCGCTCTCCCCAAAGTTGCGCGCCGGTTGCGACATTCACGAGCTCAGTCTCTACATCGAGCTCATTGCCGTGCTCGGCGACGCGCCCCGTCAAAACCACGTCAATGTGCAATTCGCGTCCCACTCCTTGCGGATCATCCTGACGCAGCTTGTAGCGTGACGCTGTACTGTGCGCCATCACCTGAAGATCGGGAATTCGCGAAAGGGAATTCGTAATCTCTTCGGATAGACCTTCTACCAGATAATCCATTTCAGGATCTCTGCTCGCATTCGCAAACGGCAGCACGGCGATTGAATGAATCGCCGCGCCACCGGATCGTTTGGGGTCGCAGATAGTGCCAACCGATGAACGCCGCGACTGCCAGCAGGACGAGAATGAGCAAGCTCCACAGGAGCCGGACTCTTCGTTTTCCAGATTGGAATGCTGCGGCGGTTGCAGAAGTTCCGCCGCTTTCTATATCGCGTTTCAACCGCTCCAAGTCAGCGCGAATTTCGGCCGCACGCTGGTAGCGCAGCTTTTTGTTTTTCTCCATCGCCTTGTTGATGATCTCTTCGAGCCGTGGCGATACATCCGGATTCAGCCTCACCGCCGGTAGCGGAACGCGATTCAAAATCGCATCCGAAATTACGCCAGACGTGTCGCCGCGAAACGGCAATACCCCCGTCGCCATCTCGTACAGCACCACCCCGAACGAAAAAATGTCCGTCCGCGAATCCAATTCCTCGCCGCGCGCTTGTTCCGGCGACATATAAGGATACGTTCCCATCGTCGAGCCGACCCGCGTGAGCTGGTCCGGTTCCGTCGCGGTGTCCATCGCCGAAAGATTTAGCGCGCCACCTGCCGGCAGCAATTTCGCCAATCCAAAATCCAAAATCTTTGCGTGGCCCCGTTCGGTGACGAAAATGTTTGCGGTCTTAATGTCGCGATGAACGATTCCTCGCACATGCGCCGCATCCAGCGCATCGGAAATCTCAATCGCAAGGCCGAGCAGCACTTCATTCTCTATCGGCTTGCCGCCGATGCGCTCTTTCAGCGTCCCGCCATCGAGATATTCCATCGCGATGAAAGACAAGTCGCCATCCGCGCCAATTTCATAAAGCGTGCAAATGTTGGGATGATTCAGTTTGGACGCAGCTCGCGCCTCCCGGCGAAATCGTTCCAAAGCCTGCGCATCCCGCGCCAGTTCGTCCGGCAAGAATTTCAGCGCAACGAAGCGGCCGAGGGTGGTGTCTTCCGCCTTGTAGACGACACCCATTCCTCCGCCACCAAGTTTTTCGATGACGCGGTAATGCGAAATTGTTTGGCCGATGAGAGATTGCTCTTCAGGCATGCTCGCCGCGAATCTTAGAACGCGCCCCCACCCAAGTCAACGCGCGCCCGCAGTGGCACAGGCTCTCAGCCTGTGGGCCTTTCGATACCGCATACGTTGCGGGGTGCCCCACACGCCGTAGCTGCGTGTGGGTTCTCTACGTTTCTGTGTCGTTCGTTAATCGTGAGAACTATCCGCTCACGATGCCCTGTCCCAATCCCGTCATCCTGAGAGGCATCCGCTCAGGATGCCCGAAGCGCGTTTTCCGCGTCCCGACGCATTTGGTCGGGAGCATTGCTGTTCGCCTTGCGTGCGTGCGCCCAAATTACTGCAGCTTCGCAAACTCCGCCTTCGCCGCGATCAGCACAGGAATTTCCGGGTCCGCGTCTTTCCACAGCGCAAGAAAATCCTTGTACGCGGCCAGTGCGCGAGTGCGCGCAGCATCGGCATCCGCACCCGTCAAAGTTTTTGCGTCCAGCGCATTGGCACGCGCCACGCCCAGATGCGCCAGCGCTCCTGTCCAGCAGTTCCACACGATGCCGCTGTGGTCCAGTATCTTTTGAAATTCGGCTGCTGCCGGTTTCCCTTGCCCCGCAGCAAGATACGCTTCACCGCGAATGTAGGTTGGATAGAGGCAGGAGATGTTGTTCACGAACCAAATTTGTCCCAGCTCAATGGGCACCGCAGCTTGCAAAGTCTCGATGGCCGCTGCCGGGTTCTTTCGGTCGAGCAATACCTGTGCGCGAATCGCTGGCAGCCACAACGACTGCATCTGCGTGTCCAACGGAAACCGTTTGTTTAGTTCTTCTGCCATCGATTCGGCGCGTGCTGTATCGCCAGCCATGGCAAACGCAAGTGCAGCCTCGTCATTGACGCCCTGACTTGTGGGACTAAGTTTCAAGCCGTCTGCGGCCTCCTGCTTCGCTTGCGAAGCATTGCCGTACGCGGCTTCACGAACGGCAGCGTTCTCGTGCCAGATGGCTCCGGCTTCCTTGCTGTCGGCACGGACGGCGGACTCCACAGACCGCTTGGTCAGTTCGCGCGCTTTGCCCAGATGGCCCGCGAACGCCTCGGTATCGGAAGCAAGCGAATGCCCGATCCGGAACTCTTCGTGGGGCTGGTGAGCACATGCAGGTATTGCGGTTTGCTGGATGGTTCCGTCGCCGCTCATAAGCGCTCGGTGGAGCTCGATCCCAAGATTCGCACCAGCGTGGCGCATACGTGGTTTTTGCAGGCGGATCATGCGCGGCTTAG
Organism: uncultured Acidobacteriota bacterium; assembly: GCA_963785395.1. Lineage (GTDB taxonomy): Bacteria > Acidobacteriota > Terriglobia > Acidiferrales > UBA7541 > DASTCZ01. The sequence continues at coordinate 161,306 of CAWAVH010000010.1, forward strand.
CAGCGTCAAGCTGGAAGAATTTCCTTACATTGTGCCGATTGCATTTATGGCTGCGCATCGTGAAAAGGAAACGCTGCCTGCGTTGCGCGAACTTGAGCAAAAAACAAAAACTCGAATCAGGGATTTTATTATTGCGGTGCGAGCGCTGATTGAAAACGATTCCGGTGAAAGCATCGCGGCCGTCAATCGAATCATCGCGTCGGATTTTCAGGATCCGGAGGGACTGTTCTATCTCTCGTGTCATCTTTCTCATCTGGGGCAGATAGAACCTGCGCTACAGATTCTTGAGCGTGTCGTCAATGGTGGATACCACTGTTATCCCGCGATGGCTCGGGACCCGTGGCTCGATCCACTGCGCAAAAAGACGGAATTCAAGAAACTGCTGACGCGTGCCGAAGCGCAACATCGAGATGCGATTGCTGCGTTTAAGCGGCTGAGCGGAGAGAAACTGCTGGGAGTCGCACTCCAGTAATTGATGCGGCGCTCCGAACAACGCTGGCCCCGGCTGTCGTGGAGAGGGACAATCCGGATTCTTCGAGGTGAAAATGCGATTGAGCATTCAGGTCTGGGGTTCTTCGCTGCTTTAGGAACCCAGCTGCACGCGTGGAGCGCTAACTCCAGAAGCGCGGCCGGTTTCGTGGAATTTGCGCTGATAGTAGGCCACGGTCCGGTAAATGACCGGCACGCCGATTAGGGCTGGCAGTATCCAGAAAATCGTATACGCCTGGCTTCGCGTGACTGAGGGGATCAAACGTGCCGCGCCAAACACCAGGAAGGCCGTGTAACCTGCGATGGCTGTCGCGATCATTGAACTAAGGTGCTGATACCACCAATGCATCCGCGATTGCGGGCCGAACAACAAGTAACGCAAATTACGAGCTGTAATGAAGGGGCCAATCGGACTCAGCGCGATGAGCGGCCCGCTGTGATATTTAATTCCGAGGACGAACACGGTGCAGCCTGCCAGAAATACCACCGCGTTTAGCGCCAAAGCGAAGGGAGTGCGCATCGCTTTGGGCTCGCGCTTCGTTTCCACGGCCCAAATACCCTGCCAGCCCGCGGCCAGCGTGAGGCCAGCAAGGTACGCCAGAAAGGTTGCAGAGATGCGTTGCGCCCGCAGAAAATCCGCGAGTTCCGCCGGCGAAAACGGTCGTTGGATCTTCCGAACAGCGAGCGGAATGGTGAATGAGAGTCCGCTCATAGCGATCGCAGTCACGACAACTACGGACATGCACGCGACATAGAACCATCCGGCGCGGACGTGCGTCTTACCGCCTTTGGGAGCGATTGCGGGAATCCAAAACAGCATCAGCGCGAAGCCGCCGGCGGAAACGTGCGTCCATCGAAGCCACTGAAACAGGTTTGCCATGGTGATTCTCCTTTCGGATTCGAGCGCGGACTCTGCGCATGGATTCCTCGCACCATCGGAGCCAGGCCTGATGCGCGTGCACTCCCATACGCAGTGTCAAATGGTGGTGGAAATAAGCCAGGGAGAGATCGTCTGGAAATCCGGGTCTGCGCGAGTACCACTCCTTTTCCTTGTTCTTTAGCGCCTCAAGGCGCGCCGCCCATCGAGCGTGGAGCTGTTCGAGAAATCTCAGAGTGTGCGGCAGATCCGAAAGCTCATCCATGAGGTAGATTTGCGCGAGGAAAGTATGCCGCATGTCTTCAAATTGCGGATCCTGCTGCAGCCAAGAGGCGAGCTTTTTGCGCCCGGCTGCGGTGATCTCGTAAACAATGCGTCTGGGGCCGCGCTTGGAGGCAGCGCGGCGAGATTTCAAAAGTTTCTGTTTCTCCAGCCGTTTCAGGGTCGGATAAACCTGGCTGAGTTCCGCGGCCCAGAAATGTCCGATGCCGTTGTCGAGAATGGACTTCAAGTCGAATCCGCTGGCGGGTTCGCGGAGCAGGCCCAGCAGAATATATTCGAGACTCACGCAGGCCACTATATAACTTGTTATATAAATTGCAACAATGTTTTTTGAGGGAGCGAGACTTCCAGCTGGATGTCTGCGCTGGGCGCTCCGAGGATCGTATGCTGATTCCCCGGTTAGGCAACTCACCAGTATCTAGGATTATAATAAAGTATCATGACTGACTAATTGATTGGGACCGCAAAGCGGCGTGACCTTGGTACTTTGCGAAAGAGGCTCCGTAAAGGCTCCGGCGTCGAGAGCGTTAACTCGCAAGACCGGACGCCTTTCCTGGGCAACAGCATGGTGCATTCCTCACACCCGCACATTTCCCGCAAAGCGGCAATCGTCTGCGTCCTAGCGTTGGCGATTGCGCTCGGTTTCTTGGCGCGAGGAGTTCAAGCGCAACGGAGCGGAGTTGGCGGGCATTTTGATGTCGCGGCGCAATCCGGTGCCGCCATTCGCGCGAAGGCCGCGGAACTGACGAAAGGAGCCGCCGACGATGACGCGAAAATCCGCGTTGAAGATCTGGCGGTGGTTGATTCGTGATACATCCGGTATCTTCTTCGACCGCTTAGATGAAGCGGCTGACCATCTACCGCGCGGAGAGAAGGCTTCGGAAATTTGTGAGAACCATTTTCTATCTTCGGACATCCAATATCGCGAGAGTTCCAGTCCAAGAGGTGTGCAATGAATCCGAATCACAAAGTTTTCATAAAGTCGGCGATGGCAATTCTTGGTGCCTTGCTTGTAGCCTTATTTCTCATTTCTCATAGCTCCATCATTCACGCGGCTGCTCGTCACGCTCGCGTGTCTCTCGCCACCGACTGGAGTCACCATCACATGGTCTTCTCCGCGCCGAAAACTTCTCTTCAGGCGCTGCGCCTGTCTCGCGAACCTCGCTATCTAAATCAATGGGAGCGCCGCAACACGCGCCGTTTCGGCCCGCCTCCGCGCCGCGAAAAAAATCCGATACCTGCCGCGAAACCCCTCCATAGCGATTGGAGCGAATTTCTGGGGCCCGCCACCACTACCAACGCCATCAACTATCCCGCGAAATTTTCTTTTGATCTTTCCACCGCCGATTGCAACAACGATTTCGTTTCCTACACCACCGGCGCCGCCGGCTCCGGATCGCAGCCAACAATCGCCGCGTTCAATAATCTGTACACCGGCTGCCCCACCGGCAACGTCCCGAATAATTTCTTCGCGTATGCTACTGGACCCGGAACCGCGGCCACCGCACCCGTTCTCTCGCTCGACGGCACAAAAATCGCCCTGGTCGAAACGATCGCCGGTGGTGCGACTCTTCGCCTGATTAAATTTGCCAACGGTGATGGCTCGTGGGACATGGGTTCCACCACGTGGACCGTCAACGCTCCCGCAACTGCCGGTCTCTGGACGGACCCCGCATGTTCGGGCGCAACCTCATGCATGATCAGCGTCCCTCTAGGCCTCAGCGGCGAAGACAATCAGTCCGCTCCGTTCTACGACTATATCAATGACGTCCTCTATGTCGGCGATAACGAAGGTGTCCTGCACAAATTCACAAATGTTTTTGGAACGGTCAATCCCACGGTAGCGCCGGCGGAAGCCCTCACGGGCGGGTGGCCGGTCACGCTCACTGCTGGACAGCCGGTAATGAGTCCCGTTTACGACGGATTATCCGGAATGGTAATCGCCACCGATCTTCTCGGCGCCGTTTACGAAGTGGCCCCAAACGGATCCGTCACGTCGACGGGTGTCATCACAGGTTCATTCATGGACGGGCCGGTCGTAGACGGAACCAGCGGATCATTCTACGTTTTCGCCAACGATGACCTCCACGGAAACGCGGGCGTTTTCCAGTTCAGTATCAGCGGCCTCGTACTAGAAAATGAGGCCACTGTCGGCCCAGGGACAAGTAGCTTTCCGATGTACGCTGGTGATTTTGATAATTCTTTCTATGCCAGCGTACCCGCTCCCACGGGGAATCTCTATGCGTGCGGTAACGGTTCGGAAGGAAATGCGCAGTTGTATCAAATTCCGATCTCTCTCGGCGTAATGTCCGCCACCGCTTCAGCTCTTCCCGGTGGAGTTCTCACTCTTTTCCCTGCAACCTGCGGCCCGCTGACCGAAATTTTCAATCCGAATCCTTCCACCGGCCCCACCGATTTTATTTTCTCCAGCGTCCAAACCAACTCCGTCCAGGAAGACGGCACCTGTTCTTCCGGCGGCTGTATCATGAATCTCAGTGTTACGCAGTGGCAACCCACCACCACATTCGTCCTCGGCCAGCACGTTCTGGATAGCAACCTCAATATGGAGATGGTCGTGACTCCCGGTACATCGAGCGGCGTCACTCCTACCTGGAATGCTACCCCCGTGGGCACCACCGCCGACGGCGGCGTGGTGTGGATTAACCAAGGACCAGCCGCGACGTTCGCGGCTTGGCTGCCAGCCAACCCTTATTCTGTCGGCAACGAATTGCTCGATACGAATGGCAATATCGAACAAGCGTCCGTTGTCACAGGACTGTCCGGCGGCACTCAACCCACATGGGTCAACGGTCCCATCGGGACTCCAACCGTTGACAATGCAGGCGCGATTGTCTGGGTCAATCTTGGTCCGGCGGGAGGTCTCGCTTCCAATGTTTCTGGAGGCCCAAGCGGCATCGTCGTGGATAATTTTGTAGGAGCTGGCACTCTACCTGGCACTTCGCAAATTTATTTCATCACCATGGAGTCGAACTTCTGCGCGACATCAAAAGGCTCTGGTGGCTGCGGCGTTCAGGCTTCTCAATCTAGTCTTCAGTAATCAGCCTTACAGTAAGAATCCATCGGCTGCCGGACTCACCGTCCGGCAGCTTTTTTTTCGCTCCTCATGACGCTACGAGGCATGCAACTGAAACTTCACCCGTTGGATATCGCGAACGGTACTCTTTGCAAGTTGAAATCCATAGTGATGGACAGCTCACCGCGCGCGAGATCTTGCAATTTCATGGCGCCTACTTCGGGCTCGGTTTGCGCAAACGCAGCATCCGGCGCATCCGCGATCTCAATCGCAAGACCGTGCAACCCGTCCGTCTCGACAGGTTTCCCGCCGATCCGATCCTTTAGAGTTACCCCGTCCATGTACTCCATCGCGATGAACGCTTTGCCATCTTCGTCGCGGATGTCATACACCGTGCAAATGTTCGGATGGTTCAGTGCGGATGCCGCTTTCGCCTCGCGGCGGAATCGTTCCTGCGCCGCCGGATCGCTTGCAAGATTTTCAGGAAGGAATTTGATCGCTACAAACCGGTCGAGCCGCGTGTCCCGCGCCTTGTACACTACTCCCATCCCCCCGCCACCAAGTTTTTCAGTGGCGCGGTAATGAGAAAATGTCTTGCCGATGAGAGATTGCTCTTCAGGCATGCTCGCCGCGAATCTTAGAACGCGCCCCCACCCAAGTCAACGCGTGCCCGCAGTGGCACAGGCTCTCAGCCTGTGCGCCTTTCGATACCGCTTCCGTTGCGGAATGCCCCACACGCCGTAGTTGCGTGTGGGGCATTCCACGTTTATATCTTCCTGTTTTCCCACTTCTCGAAAGACAGAGCAATCGACTCAATAATTGGTTTCTGCTACGCTGCACCGGAAACGCGCTCAACACTCACCGCGTCCCACCACCACGCATGATTTCTTGCTCGAAATGCAAAGCCCAGATCGCTGACGGCTCCAAATTTTGCTCCGAGTGCGGATTCCAACTCGTGCAACTTCCAGCCCACCCGTACGAAATTTATTGTTCGGAATGCGGGCATCGTCTCGTGAAGGGTAGTACGCAAGGAAATGCCCAAGGAATTTCACAAGGAGCAGCCGCGGGCGATCCCGAATTCAATCGCGCAGCCGTTCAGGAATCCGTCCCCGAAAATGTCGCCGGTGTCCTCTGCTATTTATTTTTCTGGATCTCAGGCGCGGTTTTTCTTCTCACCGATAAACGCAAATTCGTGAAATTTCACGCCGCACAATCCGTCGTCGTTTTCGGCGCGCTCAGCGGTCTGGAATTCCTCGCGCTGCGCCTCGCAAAAAATGCGTTCATGGACGAGCGCTGGTATTCCTCGCTCTGGTTTCTCACTGCATCAATCATCGGGTTCGTCGCAATCGCTGCGTGGCTTCTTTTAATGCTCAGCGCCTACGAGAAGAAAAAATTCCGTGTCCCGCTCGCCGCTCGCCTTGCCGATCTGCTCGCAGGCACTTCACGCCAGTAATCTTTCTCATACTTGTTCCGCCATCCTGCTTCTGCTAGTCTCCGCGCAAATTGAAGTATGCACGGCGCGAAGTTGGAACGCGCCGATTGCCATCTGCATTTTCGAGTGGAGGTTTCACATGGCCTTTTGCACAAGTTGTGGAGCGCAAGTCGCAGACGGCACTTCATTTTGTCCAACGTGCGGCAAGCCGATGGCAGCAGCAGCTCAACAATCGGCGCCACCTCCGGCTGCGGGCGGCCCCGCGGCGCAATCTCCTACCGCCGGCCTCCAGGAAAATGTCGCGGGACTTCTCTGCTACATCCTCGGATGGGTCACCGGCATCATCTTCCTCCTGATCGATAAGCGCCCCTTCGTCCGTTTCCACGCCGCGCAAAGCATCATTCTCTCGGGCGCTCTCACTATCCTCTACTGGGTCATCGGAGCTGTCTTCGCGCCCACCGCGTTTTCATCTCTCTCAACATTCAATATGTACGTCACGCTCTTGAGACTGCTAGAGCTAGGCTGGTTTATCCTCGCGATCTTCCTGATGTACAAGGCCTATCAGGGCGAGCGCTTTCGCGTCCCCTACGCCGCCGATTTCGCCGATTCCCTAGCCGGCAAAGTAAAAACCGTTTAGCAATCGGCTAGGCGCTTCCGATCCATCCCGGCTAGATCCGTCGGGGATAAGATGGGCATGCCCGCAAATTCTAGCTATTCCTGGTTCGAGAAAATGGGCTAGTGGATTGGTTTCGGCGGCTCTGGGGAGTCAGTTCCTGATTGAATCTGCTGCAATTGCGCCATTCCCTCTCGGGCCAGCTTGCCCCACTCACCCTTCGGATCGAGGGTAATTACCCTCTGAAATGCATCGAGCGTTCCGGGCGGAACTGATGGAACTACACGGTCGGCAGCGTTCGTATCAGTGCGGTATTCGATGCTTGCAGCGAGCGCCGCTGCCAAGACGTACCAGCCCTTGGCATTGCCCGAATCGATCTCCGTCACTTTTCGGGCGGGCGTGACCGCATCCTTGTAGCGCAGAGCATTGTACAAGTTGATCGCAAGATTCAGATATGCGTGTGATGCCCGGGAAGGGTCGAGTTCGGCGCTCCTGCTACAGGCTTCAGCTGCCTCTTCGAATTTTCCGGACTTTGCCAAATCGTTGCTCAGATTGGCATAAGTCACGGGATCGCGCCGAAGGTCAACAGCCTGCCTGTAAGCGCGCGCCGCCGCGGCGTACTCGCCCATTGCGTCGTAGGTATCGCCAAGTTTACTGAGAACACCCGAGCGTTGAAAAAAACTATTCTTCTCGTCGGTTGCAGCGAGCGCCTTGCGAAGCTCCTCAATCGCGCGGTCGCCCGCCTGATCGAGTTCTGCTTGGAGCTTATCAATCTGCTCGCGCGATTTTTTGACTTGAGAGAGATCGCGCTCTCCATTTCCGACATGTTCTTGCAGCGCGGGATACGAAGTTCGGAACGTATTGAAACTGAGGTCCCCCGGGGTTTCTGCGTCAGGAAACACCACGAAGGCGAGTCTGAATTCGCCGTGAGTTGCCGTCGAGGCAAGCAGAATATAGGTCCCCGCCGGCAGCTCAGCCCGGTACTTCCCGGCGTCGTCGGTAATGACGGTTGTTACGGGTTGCATTTTGGGATCGCAGAACGTGACCGTAAGACCAGGCCAAGGTTTTCCAATTCCGTTCAGTATGGTCCCTGCGACGGAACCTTTTGATTGTGAAATTGCCGGTTTTGCGGCGAATCCTAAGCCTATTCCGGCTGAAAGAATCAGTATGAGGCGTAGAAGGGGATTGCTCTTGTAGCAGTTCATACGATCCACCACCCGTGTTTGAATTTCTTATCGAATGACGGCAGTCTGGGATGAGGCGTAAATCCTTCCTTCAACGGCGTCGCTGGCCACAGCCCGAAGCCGATACGTTCCGGGAGCGGCATCCAACACAAACGCAGCATTTATGCCATTGCTCTCGAGCTTGTCGAAAGAATCTTGGCGAAGAGCGAGATCCATTTCCCCCTGCTTCGCGCTTACAAATTCGCCGCTTGCATTGAAAAGCGCGAGTATGAAAGTTAGCTGCTGCACTTGCCTGTCTTTCTGCTTCTGGAACTGCAGCGCCTTCAATTCCACATGAACAGTAACCAGAAGATCGTTTTCGCCAGTGGCTTCACCTTGCAATCGCCATGTCACCTTCGCGGGAAGTCCTGCAAGGCTATCAGCCGCACTGACTTCTCGATCTAGTTTCTGCTCCGGCTCTTTCCTTTGACTCTCTTCGAGAGTTGGGGCGAAATATCCGGCCCGCGATTCCACCGAGTAGTGATTGCCTTTTGCGAGCTGGACCTTCAAAGGGTGGAAACTGCCATCGGGCTTCGTGTCGTCCGCAGCGAAACTTAGCTCGTAGCGGACCTCGGGCACAATCCCCAGTCTGTAGAAACCGAAATCAAGATCGTTATTATCGTGGAAAAAAAGCCCCCCAGTGCTTGCCGCCAGATTTGCCATCGCGGCGTCTCCGGCTTGGACCAATGTGCCGATATTGCTCGACTCGAATATCATCGTACTAATTGGCAAACGCTGAGATGTTTGCACTTCGTTTAGAGGGCGTCCCGGCGCCTCTGCGTAGAGGCCTTTGGCATCGAGTGCGTTGATCACCACTTGAGCATGGAGCGCCGACGCGACGATGTCTTCCAGCGTGGTTCCCAGTTCACCAGACAAGAATCCGGCAGATGCCATCATCAGAACCCGCTCGCCTTGCATCCGCGAGAGGTGCGCCACCGCGCTGCGAATGGCGGCGAGGCTCGTTTGCGACGCCATCTTGGCTTGCTGCCACGTTTGTTCCGCCTGCTCCAGGACTGCAGGGAAAGCCACAGTAGTGCCTGCCCGTGTCTCCCCACCACCCCCGCCGGGGTCGGTTCCTTCGCAAGTTTTATACTCATCGTTTGCCGCACTAATCGCTCCGGGATCGCCCATCACAATCTGATACGCTTGGAATGGGCTGATCCGCGGACATATGTTTATCCCGCTCTCTGACACTCTTGGGTGGACGTTGATTTCGCCGATAGCCTGCAAGATTCTTGGGACGTCTCCACTAAAATCTAGCGACACATCCGAGGACGACGTGAAAACACCAACTCGGTCTGCAGGCGTCAATGCCTCCTTCACAAATCTTTCAGCGGCATTTCGAGCGTGCCCGATATCGCCAGCTGTGCCATGGATGTCGTCGAAAAAGAGAGCAATAAACCGCGGGCGTTCGCTGGTGTTGTGTTGAGCTGACTGGGTCGCAGGCGTTCCGTCTTGCGTAGGCGAGACGTCGGTCTCGCCCCGGCTCGAGTACGCCGACAGCCCAGGAACCGGTGCCGAAGTCGCGACTGAAAACCCGCTCACCTTTCGCGATTGCCCTCTGTCGAAGAGCTTGAAGTCGCCACTCGTTAAACCCGGGACCGGACGTCCCTGAACATCTCTTACTACAACCTCGATCCGAACCTCCGCCGTCCTAACTCGAAGCGCCCCGCTCGTTGGGAAATAGTCCCGGCTGCTTACTTTAACCTCGTCGTTGCCAACACCTGATTGCGCAGCCACCTCAATCGTGATGACCGCCCACGAAAGCGAAATGACAACCGACCAAGCCGCCGCTCGAAATAGTGCGCCGCTAAGACGTTTCATACTGTCGAGACCTCAGCACTTTTCCGCGAGGGCGATTATGGCCACACAGTTGCATGGCACTCCGAGTACCATGCGCGTTCTTAGGATTTAATATAAAGATATAAGTATCTAAAAATTGTGACCGTGTCAATTAACAATCTAGATAGCCGCACGAGCCTAAACTAAATTGGTTCAACTTGAGCGAACTATCGATGCCTTCAAGGCTGAGACGAAAGGGTGCCACGTTTCAGCATCCGGGGCCTGACCTCGACTTTCCGTTCGCTGATAGTCTCGGCGCCCCGACATTAAAGATTCTTCCAATGATAGGTGGGGCAGAATTGTGAGGTGCGTGATAGAGGGTGGACACGAGCAGACCCCTACAGTGAGCACCTAGTTTTAGTACTACCCCTAAAATAGCCCAAAAATTACCCCTCAAAACAGGGTTAAAGTCTTTAGAATCAACAACTTTTTAGTAATAGTACTAGGTAACCCCTGTAGAATCATCATTTTACAAAAACAATGGGGTGGGGGTGGCTTCCTCCTATTTCCATGCTCTAATCTACTGTTTCTAAAAGACTTAGCGTAAAAATAAGTCGCTGTAAGCACGCTTAAGAAGCCAATTTCACCCTTCAAATCACCTCAATCCGACCTCATTCCTCACCTTGACAAATCATCCCAACGCGTCCATCTTAAGTGACTTTTGCATTACCTGATTTCCAGCCGCACCCGAAAGAGAGCTAGCTAGCTGCTTGCCAAAACACGCCAAAGTTCGAGTTTTTTTTCACGATCGCTGCTTCGATGGAGCAGCTTCCGCCGCGGTATTCACCCGCTTTTTCCGCGAACGCATCAATCCTGATTCCGAGTTCCTCTACACCGGAATGACTCACCGCGCCCGCCGCCCATTCGAAGACTCAATGTTTGATGGCGATGAAAACGCGATCGTCGATTTCAAGTATTCATCTTCGCCGCGCATTACCTGGTGGTTCGATCATCATCAGAGCGCGTTTCTCACTCCCGAAGACGCCGCGCAATTCCGCAGCGAAAATAACCCGCACAAGTTCTATGATCCCGCGTACAAATCCTGCACGAAATTGATCGCGGATGTCGCGACAGCGAAATTCGGCTTCGATCCCGCCCCGCTCGCCAACCTCATCTATTGGGGCGATATTATTGATGGCGCGCAATACTCTTCGCCGGAAATTGCAGTGAGCGTCAGCGAGCCCGCGACTCAACTCGCGTTGGTAATTGAAGCTGCGCCGGAAGATGGAATTCCCGCGAAGCTGATTCCGGAACTCGCGTCTCGTCCGCTGGAAGAAATCGTCCGCATGCCTCTCGTCGCAAATCATTTGAAGCCGCTGCTGGAGCGGCATCGGCAATCGATTGAGATCTTGCGCAAGCGCGGCCAGGCCGATCGCGGCGTGTTCTTCTTCGACGTAAGCGATTTGGATCTCGAAGGCTACAACAAATTCATTCCGTATCTGTTGCATCCGGAATGCGTGTATTCGGTCAGCGTGAGCGCTTCCGCTGTGCGAACCAAAGTTTCGCTGGGATCAAATCCGTGGCGGGGAAATGAAGTGAAGAAGAATCTCGCCTCGCTCGCCGAGCGTTACGGCGGCGGCGGACATCCGAAGGTAGCCGCAATTTCGTTTGAGGCAAACGATTTGGCTCGCGCGCAAAAATCCGCCGCGGAAATCGCCGCGGAATTGCGCGCCTAGCAGTTTCGCGAAAACCGTGTAAAATCCGGCGTCACTTTCAGCTGCGCGGCGCAATTTCGAATTCCGCGCTGCATCTGTATAATGGCTTCACGTGTGGGCCGCTGGCTCAATCGGTAGAGCAGCTGACTCTTAATCAGCGGGTTCCAGGTTCGAGTCCTGGGCGGCTCACCACACTTCTTTTGTCTTCATCTCTCTATTTCACCTGCCGCGCTATTTCTATGCTTGACGGACTCTTTTCATCGGATGTATAAATTCTCCAGAGTTTGGCAGGGGTGAGCGTGGTGGTTCGCCCGCGAATTTTAGAAGCTCTCGGCGCTTCTTCATACACCCTATACATGCACGTTAATCGTGTACCTTAGGAGGAGAGCTTCATGTCTATCCGCAGGACTTTCCTAGCACTCGTTGTTTTTATGATCGGCTTTGTTGGAGCCGCGAAAGCGCAGAACTTAGGTTCCCTCAGTGGCCAGGTTACCGACCAGAGCACGAAAGTTGTTGTCGGTGCCATGGTTCACTTGACGGAAGTCGGCACGCAGACCACCCGTGACGGCAAGACAAACGATCAGGGCAGTTACAGTTTTCCGCAGCTGAAGCCGGGCTTCTATTCGTTAACGGTTGAAGCGGATGGCTTCAAGACGGCCGTTCAGGAAAAGATAGAAGTTCTCGTTGCGACGCCGACGACAGTGAATGTGTCATTGCAATTGGGTACTGTGGCACAGCAGGTTGTGGTGACTTCAGAATCGGTGCCCGCACTTAACACCGAAGACGCATCCATCGGCGATGCCGTCAACGAAGCCGAAATCAAATCCCTCCCAATGTATGCGAGAAACCCGGTGGGACTGCTGGCGCTCGAACCCGGCGTCGTCACCACGGGAGCAACAGACTTCGATACCGTTTCCTACGGAAGCACTTCGGGACTGGACATGCGCGACGGCACCGTGAACGGTGTTCGCGGTGACCAGATGAACGTCACGCTCGATGGCAGCGATTCGAATGATTGGCAAAATCACGCCGCATTCGCGAGCGCGCTTCCGGTTACGTTGGATTCTCTTCAGGAATTCCGTGTGACGACGGGCCAGGCCAATTCCGATCAGGGTGGCGCCTCCGGTCCGCAAGTCGCACTTGTCACCAAGAGCGGTACGAACGATTTTCACGGCAATATCCGCTGGTATTACAGAACTTCAGGACCAACTGCAAACGATTTCTTCGACAACTTGAATGGCATTGGACGGCCCAAACTCGACCGAAACATTCCGGGTGCATCGCTGGGCGGCCATATATGGAAAGATCGCGTCTTTTTCTTCGTCGACTTCGAAGATCGGCAAGACAGGAGCGAAGTTCCTGCCGGACCTCAACAAGTTCCAAGCGCCGCGTTACGCGACGGTGTGTTGATCTATCAATGCGATCCCAAAGGTGCAAATATCGCAACGTGCGCTAATCCCAGCACAGTCCAAGGGTTGACGCAGATGTGGCAGGTTCCGGCGGGAGATTTTGGACTGTCGCCTGCCGTAATCAAGTCGATTGATCCGTTGGGACTCGGAATCAATTCCAGCATGCTTCCTTACATGCAGTTATTTCCAATCGGGAAATTCGCCAGGGCAATCCAATGATGGTGGGTTGGCGTTTAATGCGTTTGACTTCAATTCGCCCCAGGACGCTTCGTCGAATATCTACACGGTACGCATGGACGTGAATATTACAAAAAACGGCCATCACACGGCGTACGTGCGTGGGACTCTAGCGGATGTTAACGATGATATAGCCCCTTCGCAGTTTCCTGGACAACCCGTTTCCTCGGTGCTACTGAACAACAGCAAAGGAATCGCCGCAGGATACACCGCCCTACTCTCTCCCAATCTGGTAAACAACCTGCGTTATTCATTTACACGCCTGGGAGAGCAGGAAACGGGAAGCTCGAACACTGACTTCGATATCCGGTTCTTTGCCAGCAACGTTGCATTCAATCGCGGGTTTGGCCGCCGGGTACCCGCTCACGAAATCAAGGATGATGTGAGCTGGAACCGCGGCAAGCACACGTTTCAATTCGGTGGCGGGACAAACATTATCCGCAACCTCCGGACTGATGATGGTCTGTCTTTCCCGCAATTCCAAGCAAATCCTGGGAATTGCAACGATTGTGGAAGCGTGCAAGATTCCTTGCTAGGCATGGGGCTTCCGGATGCCGCGTCTACCAACAATTTTAATGCGGCGTACTTGATGCTAACTGGCTCCATCAATTTCGCGACTGCGACCTATTTTGGCGACATCAAGACGGGCAACGTCATTCCTACTGGAACTCCAGAGAATCGTGACTTCGCCGAAGACAATTACAATCTGTATTTCCTGGATAGTTGGAAGTTAAAGCCGAACATAACCGTGACCGCAGGTCTCCGGTGGGAATACCAGTCTCCCATTTGGGAAGCAAATGGCAATGAGGTGGCTCCCACGACGGATGTCTACCAATGGTTTTTGACCCGCGAGGAGAATGCTGCCAACGGTATCGGTCAACAGGCCTCACCACCTCTGAGTTGGGCTCCCGCTGGGAAGGCTAATAACGCTCCTTCCTGGTACCGTCCGAATTACAAGAATTTTTCTCCGCGTTTTGCGTTTGCGTGGGCTCCAGGCTACAGCGATGGTATTCTCAGTAAATTCTTCGGCGGTCCGAACAAGAGCTCCATCCGTGCTGGATTCGGCCTTTATTATGATCAGGTCGGACAAACCATCGCAGTGAATGCCGACACGGCTGGATCTCCTGGAACGGCCACCACGCTAGCAACTCCTACCAATCAGCTCGGCCTTGCTACCGCTCCTCGATTTGGGGGGACCTGCGGCCTGGCGGGATGCACGGGCTTGCCGCCACTGACGGACTACTTTCCTGCGCCGACGACCGTTTCGTTCCCGTTTAGTCCCGTCCAAAACGATGGGAACGAGGATTTCGTAGTGGATCCGCATCTCAAGACTCCCTACGTAATGAACATGTCTCTCGATTTCCAGCGCGATCTCGGTAAGGGACTGGTGTTGGATGTCGGATATGTCGGCACTCTTGGACGAAGGTTGCTGACCAAGACGGATTTCGCGGAGACATTGCCGCTTAAGGATCCCGTCTCTGGTGAAAACATTTACCAGGCGTACGATCAGATCGTCGCATTGGCCGGAACTGGACAAGGTTTTGGAGTCGTCCAGAACCCAGCCATTGATCCCACAAACATTACGCAGCTCCAGACGATCCAGTCGATTCCGTTCTTTAACAACGTGCTGCCGCACATGGCGACTCTTCTGGCACAGACGGATAACAATGCCGCCTACCTGGCATTGTCGCCGACGCAGGCATTTTACGCGTATGCATTCCAGGCGTTGCAGAGTTCATTGGGCTCGCCGAGTTGGTCTTGCGCGCTCTTCTTCATGGACTTGTCACCTGGAGAAGGACTCCAGACGCCGTATAACTCCAATCTGGACCCCACGGGGACTGGAAACGTGCTGTTCACTCCGCAATTCAACGCGTTGGAAGGTTGGGCCAATTACGGTTGGTCGGAATATAACAGCCTACAAGTTTCAGTGCGGCGCAGAGTCGGGAACCTTACCTGGTCTGCGAACTACACCTATTCCAAGTCCATTGACGACGCTTCTTCTCCACAGAACTCAGGGACATTCGGCGGTCTGATTTACACTCCGTTTGACCTCGGGCAGCAACGCTCACTCTCTGATTTCGACATGAAGCACAACTTCAACGGAGAATTCGGATATCGGCTTCCGTTTGGAAGAGGGCAACGGTTCGGCGCCGGTTCCGGAAAGCTGGTGGATGAGCTTATCGGTGGCTGGGAAGTGACGGGAATCGTTCAATGGCATTCCGGATTCCCGCAAAGCCCAGGTGAAGGATTCAACTTCGCTACGGACTTTTTTCTGACTGGCCCGGGTACACTTTCGGCGCCGCTCAAGTCCGACATCAATCGCAACGTGGCGGGTATACCGAATCTGTTCTCGGATCCGGCCGCTGCCCTCGCTGATATCCAGCCAACGTTGCCGGGAGGCGCGGGAACGCGAAACGTTTTCTTCGGCCCTGCTTTTTCTTCCGTCAGCATGGACGTGCACAAATCGTTCTTAATGCCGTGGAGCGATCACCAGCGCCTCCAACTCCGCGTCAGCGTGTACAACTTGTTTAACAGCGTGAACTTCTACGATGGCGGCCTGTCGCTGGACCCGACGGAACCGAATACGTTCGGACAGTTCTCGAGCACCATCGGCAACCCACAGGGTGGCGGACGCCAGATGGAATTTGGCGCCCGGTTCGAGTTCTAAAAAAAATCTCAACCCGTTTTGCATTGCGAAGGGCCCCGCAAGGGGCCCTTCGTATTTCCTCCAAAAACAAAAAGTGAATCTCCAATCCTAAGATGTTACAAATGTTCTTGAATGGTTTTTGACTCGTGATGCCCCCCGCTTACCGAAATGGATTGACGCGCAGAGAATTACTATCCGCGTCGCTACTCACGGGAGGAGTGTGGCTTGTCGGCGCGGACAAGCTTATTTTTCAGCAGCGCGGCGCAGGTGTTCTGCAGGATGCTTTTGCCAGTGGCGAGCAATTGGGCATAGTGGATTTCGTGGGCGAGAGCCGCGTGCCGGTTCCGATGGAGACACCGCTGGGATCGGAACTCGATGGTCGGCAGTTTACCGACCTCACGGCGCTGAAAACGGAAGATTCTGCGGTTGCAACGGGAAAATTCTACGTCCGCACTCGCGCATCAAAATTGCTGGATCTTTCGAAGCCGTGGAAAATCCAATTACCCGGAAGCGATGCGGCGGCAACGCTCACAATGCCGGAACTAGCGCGCATGTCTGAGCCGCTGGGTCTGCATTTGATGGAATGCGCTGGAAATACTCGCGAAGGGCATTTTGGTTTGCTCAGCGTCGCGGACTGGACAGGTGTGCCGCTGGCAAAACTTGCCAGCCGCATTCAGCCAAAAGAAAAAGGCCAGCGACTGCTGATCTCGGGCTTCGATTTGTACTCAGCTCCTTCGCGAACATCTCTGCCCGGAGCGAGTTGGGTGTTCACGTGGGACGAGTTGATGGCCGCGGGCGCATTTCTCGCGGTGAAAATGAATGGCTCGCCGCTTACTATCGATCACGGCGCTCCAGTTCGCATGGTGGTGCCCGGATGGTACGGATGCACGTGCATCAAGTGGCTCAATGAAATTTCACTTGTGGATGACGATATCGCGGCCACTTCTCAAATGCAGGAATTCGCGCAGCGCACACATCAGCAGGGAATGCCGAGCCTTGCGCGAGAGTATGAACCGGCCACGATCGATCCGGCAGCGATGCCAATTCGCGTGGAGAAATGGCAATTGAAAAGCGGCGTGAAATATCGCGTCGTAGGAATATCGTGGGGTGGGCCCGAGCGCGCGAAATCTCTGGCGATTCAATTCAATCCCGCGGAAGATTTTCTGCCAGTGGATCACCTTCAACTTGTGAAATCGGATACGTGGTCGTTCTGGACTCACGCGTGGGCGCCCGCGCAAACGGGAATTCATATCATCCGCCTGCGCGTTACCGATCCGCAGGTTCGCACACGGCGGCTCGATATGGGTTTTTACGCGAGGGCAGTGCAGATTGATGAAGCGTCAGCCACCACTCCGGTTCCGTAGAAAATTCCAACCGGCGCGACTCAACTGAATATTTCTGATCGATTAGGCAACCACTCTACTGCGCCGCGCCCGATTTCTTTCGCGATTCCACCAGCGGTGGGAAATCCAGATCGGCATGGGCCCAGGCGCGTGCTGCTTCCGCAAACGCTTTCTGCGCGACGGGCACATCTCCGCGGTGCTCCGCCAGCACCGCAAGCGCGTACTGCGTTCCGCCATAGTGCGGATCCTGCGCCAGCATTTGCTGCGCGGTGAAGTCGGCAAGCTCCCACGCACCAGCTTTGCGCGCGGCGCCAAAAATATATTCCAGCCAGAAGAGCGTTTCCGTCCACGCATCGGGACCGGAAAGCGTGTGCATTGAAGTTTCCACGACCTTGAATATTTGCATGGCGCGATCGTTGTTGCCCGCGCTCAGTTCTATCTCACCGCGCAACCCCTCCACGTAAGGAACAAACGGAACCGGATTGTTCAGTGCTTGCAAAGCTTGCTCGGCGGCGGCAAGTTCGGCTGGCGCCTGATCGGCCTTGCCCATCGCAACCAAGATTCTTCCTGCAAGAGCGTGCCCTGCCACGCGTCCCATCGGCCAGTGGCTCTTGGTGGCAATGTCGCGCGCAGCGGCGAGCGCTTCCGGGTAGCGACCTTGCATCAGCAGAAATTCGGGCCATTCTTTGCGATTGAATTCGCCGACGTCTACGTAATCGGGCAATGGAAACGCTTTCTTCAGATTTGTCTCTGCGAGTTTTCGCTGGCCCATGTATTGGTAAGTGAGCCCGAGCAAGCTCAAGTTGTGCGCGTAATGCCAGTCAATTCCCGGAGCGACGTGTTCGCGCGCGGCCCATTCATTTTCCAATCGATCGGCTTCGATAAATTGTTGAACGGCTTCTTCGGGGCGGCCCATCCGGCGCAAGATATGTCCCACCATGTGGTGCGCGTGGGGAATTGCGGGCGCAAGACGCGCATAAATTTCCACGTGCGTTAGCGCATCTTGCATTCGCCCGAGATTTTCGTAGGTGTGCGCGAGGTAATGCTGCGCCGCGAGATTATCCGGAGAGCGCGTGAGCACCGCTTCGTACAGCGCGATAGAAGTTACGCCGCCGCCTTGCCCGTGGCCGAATGGCGTGCCCTCTTCAATCAGCGCGCGAAGAAGCCAGAGCATGGGATCGGACGGATCGCGGCGAGCGCGTCTTCGATCGATTTGCGCCAAGCGTTATACTTCGCGGCATTTTGCGGCTGCGCCATAAAGTCGAGCTGCCGCGCGCGAATTTCGATGCGCCGCCGTTCGCGTTCGCTCACACCATCCGCGAGCTCCGCGGCTTTCGAATGTGCGGCCTTCGCGGCGTCAGGATCCTGAAGACCGTAGTACGCGTCGCTGAGCCCAAGCCATGCGAGGGCGAGTTTTGGGTCGAGCCGCAGCGCCTGATGAAATGAACGCGCAGCGTCAATCCATTCGTAAGACATCACCAGCGCCATGCCCTGATCGTAAAAAGCTTGCGCCTCTTTCGATGAGGTCGTCACCGGATCGTGAAAGGTGCCGACGCCTTCGAGAATTCCGATTGGCCTCTCGACAATTTCGCGCGGCGCGTAGCCGATCATCTCAACTTGTGACTGTGCACGCGGATGGGCAGCACTTACTTTGGCGGCCGGAGGATGCGAAGTAGCGACGGCTTGCGCGGCGATCTGCGGAGCAGCTGCGAGTGCGCAGAGAGCCGCGACAAACGCGAGCGACAACGGAATAGGGTGCTTTCTCATTGCTCTCGATTCAGATTTCGAATGTTAACATTCACAGGCTGGTAGCGCATTCGCATTGATGTTTCGCGCGCGACGTTGACCGGGGAAATCCGTGGCGTTCGGAAAAATTGGAGGCGGTAACCTACGCGACTCCGGATCCGCGAGGATAACTACAACGACACACGACCCGGCGAGCGGAAAGTAATTGCATTGACGCGGAATAATGCTTCCCGTACATTCGCGAAGTTCGACCCCTTTAAGCAGTTTCCTCGAGCGGGCCATCGCGGCCCAAATCAATCGCGACAAAAATAAGAAATGGCAGTCGAGTGGTCCGCTGGGGTCCATTCACATTGCCGGCAATCGCAAGCCATAGGTAGATCCTAACCGGACACCACGGCCTGCATTTGCTCCCTCTCCTCTCGGAAATTTCGAGTTCGCACGCACAGAGGAGAACACCAGTCCATGTCGGCATCGCGCTCGCAGTATCTTCCGCAGTGCTCAAAAGATCGCGCTTCAAACGGATCTTCAGAGCCAATCCATTTTGCAGGGCGCGAAGATATCACTGCGCGCGTACAACGCCCCGGCTGGTTGACGCTGCGCCGTCTTGCGCTCGTACTGTGCTCGTTCCTGGTAGTGCTTGGCTGGCCCGCGCGCGGAAACGCGCAGAGCTCGGTCGCGACGGTAACGGCTGGGACAAATCCGCTGGGTGAAGCCGTAAACCCGATCACAAACAAAATTTATATCGCGAACCAGGCGAGCGGCACGGTTACGGTTATCGACGGTTCGACCAACATCGCCACCAGTGTGACCGTTGGAGCGAGCCCTAAATTCGTGGCAGTGAATCCGGTCACAAACCTGATTTACGTCGTCAATGTTCAGGATGCGACCGTATCTGTAATCAATGGCGCGACCAGCGCCGTGATCGGCTCACCGATCACCGTCGGCAACACTCCCGCAGCCATCGCGATAAACCCGGTAACGAACAAGATTTACGTGGCGAATGAGGCTGACGGAACGGTGACGACGATCGATGGCGTCACAAACGCGGCCGTCGTGACCACTGTCGGTGCAGGCCCAAGCGCGATCGCAGTGAACTCGGCGGGTGGTTTGGTCTTCGTGGCAAATACATCCGACAACACAATCTCGGTAATCAATAGCGTGAACACTGTCGTGGTTGCGGGATTGCCGGTCGGAATGAAGCCGGTGGCGATTGCCGTCGATGAGGTGTGGAACAAGATTTTCGTGGTGAACGCATGTGGAGTTAGCACGGTGTGCGGCCCGGGAGGTGCAACGGGCAGCGTCACGATTATTGATGGAGGTACGGCTACAGTCCTGACGACTCTGATGACCGGGACCACTCCAGAATCTATTGCAGTGAATCCCGCGACGGCCCGGGTGTATGTCGCAAATAATGTCGACGGGACCGTAACGATTATCGACGGAGCAGCGAATACGGTGCTCACCGCTGCGCTGGCCGTGGCAGCAAGTCCGGTCAGCGTGACCGTGAATCCGACCACAAACCAGATCTACGTAGCAAACCTTGCGGACGACAACGTCTCGGTGATCAATGGCGCGACGAGTACCGTCAGTGGCACGATCACGGTTGGCTCGAATCCCGAAAGCGTCGTGGTGAACCCCGTCACGAACCAGGTGTACGTCGCGAATCAAGTCGATGGCAGCGTGACTGTAATTAATGGAGCGACGGAGCTCACATCGACAGTTACCGTGGGCAGCAGTTCGCAGGCGAATGGAACTTCGGTCGCGGCGAATCCGGCAACGCACAAGATTTACGTTCCGAATTCATTCACGAACAGCGTCACGGTAATCACGGAGCCGGCAAATACAACCACCACGGTCTCTGGCGCGATTGGAACGGATCCAAACGCGATCGCCATCAATCCTGTTACCAACACGATTTACGTCACGAATCTTGCGGACTCGACAGTGTCGGTGATCGATGGCTCGACCGACGCGGTGAGCGCGGTGGTGACGGTTGGCAGCAGCTCGCAGGCGAATCGGACATCGATCGCTGCGAATCCGGTGACGAACAAAGTTTATGTGCCGAACTCATTTTCCAACACTGTTTCTGTGATTGATGGCGTAACCAATGTTGCCACCACGATCACCACCGGCGTGGGAACGGATCCCAATGCAGTCGCGATAAACACAGCGACCAACAAAATCTATGTCACCAATTTAGCGGATGCGACGGTTTCGGTGATTGATGGCATTACAGACACCGTCAGCGCCGTGGTAACCGTCGGCAGCAGTTCGCAGGCAAATGGCACATCCATCGCCGTAAACCGGGTGACAAATAAAATTTACGTGCCAAATTCTTTTTCGAACACAGTCACTGTGATTAATGGTGTGACGAACGCCACCACCACGATCACCACCGGAATTGGAATAGATCCCAACAACGTAGCAATCAATCCGATCACCAATAAAATTTACGTGACGAATCTCGCGGATGCCACCGTCTCCGTAATCGACGGCGCGACCGACACGGTCACCAACATCGTGGACGTGGGCAGCAGTTCGCAGGCGAACCGCACATCGATCATGGTGAATCCGGTCACCAACAAAGTCTACGTTCCGAATTCTTTCACCAACACAATCACCGTGATCGATGGAGCCACCAACACAACATCGACGCTTACCCCCGGCACGGACCCGAATGCCGTCGCGATCGATCTCGCGACAAATAATATTTTCGTGACCAACCTCGCCGATTCCACCGTTACCGCAGTCGCCGAAGAAAATGTTCAATCAATTCCGCTGACCACCACTATCGCGGCGATTCCCGGCGGTATCGTGACCACCAGCCTTCCAACTTTCGCTTTTACAGCGGCCAGCACGCTGTCTCCGGTCGCCCCGCAAATCGGCAATGTCTACTACCAGGTCGACACGTGGGAAGGCCTGTGGATAGCGGCAACCCCGGGCTCCGGGAATTTCACTTCAACCGTTACAAATGCGCTTCAGCCGGGCACGCACGTGGTGTATGCCTACGCCACTGATGGCCAAGATGCGAATTACACGAGTTTCTCGCAGGAACTGATCGGGCAAATTTCGGCGGAAGTATTCACCGTGGTTTTGCCGGCCACCACCACCACGCTCGCCGTGGATAACAATCCCGCCGCGGTCGGACAAATGGTCACGTTCACCGCGACCGTTACCACCGTCACAGGCACACCTACAGGCTCAGTCACGTTCCTCGACGCCGGAGTTTCGATTGGCACGGGCGCAATCGTCTCTGGCATCGCATCGATCACCGACGCTTCGCTGGCGCTTGGAGCCCACTCCATCACCGCGGAATACACCGGTGACGCCAATTTCTCTGGAAGCGTTTCTGTCGTGCTTACCGAGAACATCGTTGCCAATAATCCGGTGCCAGTACTCACGTCACTTTCGCAAACCTCCGCCATTGCCGGCGCCGCGAGCTTTACACTTACATTGACGGGAACAGGTTTTGTCTCCAATTCCGTTGTGGATTGGAATGGCGTTGCACTCGTCACCACGTTTACCAGCGCGACGCAAATCTCGGCCGTAGTTCCAATCGGCGATCTCGCAGCCGCAGGAACGATTCCGGTCACAGTATTTAATCCGCTTCCGGTTGGCGGCACATCCGCCGCGATCACGTTTACGATTAACAATCCCTTGCCCGCGATTACTGTGTTGTCTCCTTCAACTATTGTTGGCGGCGGCCCCGCGTTCACTCTCACCGTGACCGGCACCGGATTCGTCAACGGCTCCGTTGTCGATTGGAATGGAGTGGCTCGCTCCACCACTTTTGTCAGCGCCACGTCACTGACGGCATCGATTCCCAGCACAGACATTGCTAGCTCCGGTTCCACTACGGTGACGGTGGTAAATGCTGCTCCGGGCGGCGGGACATCGAATGGGCTAACACTTACCATCACCACGCCTCTGCCAACTCTTACCTTGCTGGCACCCGCGTCAGCAACAGCGGGCGGCGCGGCATTCACGCTCACACTTACCGGCACGAATTTCATTAGCACCTCAGAAGTCATGTGGAACGGGGTCGCGCTGGTAACCACATTCGGCAGCGCCACCCAATTAACGGCCGCTGTTCCGCTTGCCGACATCGCGTCAGGTGGAACGGTCTCAGTCACAGTATTCAATCCGGCTGGAGTGGCATCGGGTAAGGGATCGAATCCTCAGCCCGCAGGTCCGATCCTCCCGTCGGGGGCGACTTCAAATGCACTCACATTTACGATTAACAATCCGCTGCCAACTCTGAGTTCGCTTTCGCAAACTTCCGCGACTACAGGCGCCGCTGCATTTACGTTGACCCTTACGGGAACCAACTTTGTTCCGACCTCCGTTGTCGATTGGAACGGCGTCGCGCTAGTCACCACATTTGTCAGCGCCACGCAGATACCGCGGCGGTTCCGGTGGGCGACCTCGCCACAGCAGGAACGGCAAACGTAACCGTGGTGAATGCTGCGCCAGCCGGCGGCACCTCCACCGCAATCTCTTTCGCGATTAACAATCCTGCTCCAACCCTCACATCGCTGTCACAAACATCAGCGACAGCAGGCGCTGCGGGATCGACACTGACGATTACAGGAACTAATTTCGTCGCGGCATCGGTTGTCGATTGGAATGGAACTCCGCTCACCACCACATTTGTCAGCGCCACAACTCTGACGGCGGTCGTTCCGCTTGCAGACTTCGCAACCGCCGGAACCGCTGCGGTCACAGTCGTAAATCCGGCTCCGGGCGGCGGCACATCCGCCTCGATCACGTTTACGATCAACAATCCCGCGCCCACGCTAGCTTCGCTTTCGCAGACGACAGCAATCGCAGGCGCAGCGGGCTTCTCTCTCAATGTGACGGGCACAAATTTCGTCGCAGGATCAGTTGTGAATTGGAATGGCGTTGCGCTGGTCACCACATTTCACCAGCGCCACTCAATTGGCGGCCGCAGTTCCGCTAGCCGATCTTGCGACTGCCGGAACTTTTTCGGTCACCGTATTTAACGCACTGCCCGGCGGCGGCACATCCACTGGAATCAATTTCATCGTCAGCAATCCAGTTCCGACACTTGCGTCGCTCTCGCAAACTTCCGCAACCGCGGGCGCCGCGGGATTCACGCTCACCGTTACGGGCACAAATTTCGTCGCCACTTCCGTCGTCGATTGGAATGGCGTCTCGCTCGTAACCACATTCACTAGCGCCACTTCATTGACGGCCTTTGTTCCGCTCGCCGATCTCACGACAGCTGGCACATTTCCGGTGACCGTGTTCAATCGGGTTGCCCGGCGGCGGCACTTCCGCCGCTGTCACTTTCACGGTAAATAATCCGGCGCCTACGCTCGCATCGCTTTCGCAAAATTCCGCGCTAGTTGGCGCAGCGGCAATCACGCTCAACGTAACCGGCACAAATTTCGTCGCGACCTCAGTCGTCGATTGGAACGGCACGCCGCTCACCACCACATTTAGCAGCGCCACGTTGCTGATCGCCACAGTTCCAGTGGGCGATCTCACCACCGCGGGCGCGGCCGCAGTCACAGTCGTGAATCCGGCTCCCGGCGGCGGCACATCCACGGCCGCGACGTTCACCGTCAACAATACAGTTCCGACGCTGGTCTCTCTCGCAAACCTCCGCGATCGCGGGCGCCGCGGGATTCTCACTCACGGTAACCGGCACGAATTTCGTGAGCGGATCCACCGTGAATTGGAACGGCGCGCCGCTGGTCACCACTTTCACCAGCGCCACTCAATTGATTGCTGCGGTCCCGATGGCAGACATCGCCGCCGGTGGCACCGCATCCATAACCATCGTCACTCCAGCTCCCGGCGGCGGCACATCTGCGCCGCTTACTTTTACGATCGATAATCCCGCGCCAACTCTCGGCGCACTTTCACAAACTTCCGCAATCGCGGGAGCTGCGGCCGTCACGCTCACAGTTACAGGAACTAATTTCAACTCCAGCTCAGTGGTCCAGTGGAATGGAGTGGCACTCGTCACCACATTCACCAGCGCCACTCAGCTGACCGCAACGATTCCAATCGCCGACCTCGCCACCAGCGGCACCGCTCTCGTCACAGTTTTCAATCCGCTTCCGGGCGGCGGCGCATCCACAGCAATCACATTCACGATCAACAACCCTGCTCCAACTCTCGGCACTTTGTCGCAAACATCTGCAGCCGCTGGCGCCGCGGGATTCGCGCTCACCGTGACAGGTACGAATTTCGTCGCCACCTCTGTCGTTGATTGGAATGGCGTACCGCTCGTCACCACATTTATCAGCGCCACTTCATTGACGGCGGCAGTTCCACTCGGCCGATCTCGCAACAGCGGGCACATTTCCGGTCACCGTGTTCAATGGGTTGCCGGGTGGGGGCACCTCCGCAGCAGTCACATTCACGGTAAATAATCCGGCGCCTACGCTCGCATCGCTCTCGCAGAATTCCGCACTGGTCGGCGCAGCGGCAATCACTCTTAACGTAACCGGCACGAATTTCGTCGCCACTTCCGTCGTTGATTGGAATGGCACGCCGCTCACCACCACATTTAGCAGCGCCACGCTGCTGATCGCCACAGTTCCTGTCGGCGATCTCACCACAGCGGGCACCGCTGCAGTCACCGTTGTGAATGCGGCTCCGGGCGGCGGCACATCCACGGCCGTCACGTTTACGATTAACAACACGCTGCCAACTTTGGTCACGCTCTCGCAAACTTCCGCGATCGCGGGCGCTGCCGGGTTCTCGCTCACCGTAACCGGCACGAATTTCGTTAGCGGATCCACTGTAGATTGGAATGGAGCGCCGCTGGTCACTACTTTCACCAGCGCCACTCAATTAATCGCCGCGGTTCCGATGGCAGATATCGCCACGGGTGGCACCGCTACAATCACCATCGTGACTCCGGCGCCCGGCGGCGGCACATCTGCCCGCTCATTTTACGATCAACAATCCCGTCGCCGACTCTCGGCACGCTCTCGCAAACTTCCGCAATCGCGGGCGCCGCGGCTGTCACGCTCACAGTCACTGGAACTAATTTCAACTCCAGCTCAGTGGTCCAATGGAATGGAGTGGCACTCGTCACCACATTCACCAGCGCCACTCAGTTGACCGCGACGATTCCAATCGCCGACCTCGCCACTGGTGGCACCGCGCTCGTCACCGTTTTCAATCCGCTTCCGGGCGGCGGCGCATCCACCGCAATCACGTTTACGATCAACAATCCTGCTCCCACTCTCGGCGCGCTGTCGCAAACATCAGCCATCGCCGGCGCTGCGGCTGTCACTCTCACCGTCACAGGAACAAACTTTGTCGCCACATCAGTGGTCGATTGGAATGGCGCGCCTCTAGTGACGGTGTTCGTCAGCGCCACGCAACTCACCGCAACGATTCCGATCGCAGACCTCGCAACCGCAGGCACCGCATCCGTCACGGTATTTAATGCCGCGCCGGCGGGTGGCACTTCTGCCGCGCTCACGTTCACCATTAATAATCCGTTGCCAACTCTCGGTTCGCTCTCGCAAACCACCGCCAACGTCGGTGCGGCCGTGCTCACGCTTACCATCACCGGAACGAATTTCAATAGCGGCACTGTCGTGGATTGGAATGGCGCGCCGCTCGTCACAGTATTCGTCAGCGCCACACAAGTTACGGCTACTGTTCCCGCGGCGGATTTCCTCACCGCAGGCGCAGAGTCGGTAACGGTCGTCAACGCGGCTCCTGGCGGCGGCACAACAGCGGCTCTTACATTTACTGTCGATAACGCACTTCCGGTTTTGGGTTCGCTCTCGCAAACTTCAGCGCTCGCGGGTTCAGCGGCATTCACGCTCACCGTTGCCGGAACCAATTTTGTCACCGGCGCAGTCGTCGACTGGAATGGCGTCGCGCTCGCCACTACATTTGTCAGCGCAACTCAGCTCACGGCCGTCGTTCCGATAGCTGACCTTGCAACCGGCGGCACCGCGTCAGTCACGGTAGTAAATCCGCTTCCGGGCGGCGGCACTTCCAGCCCGCTCACATTCACCATCAATAATCCTGTGCCTGTCCTCGGATCTCTCGGGCAAACCACCGCCATCGCGGGCAGCGCGGCATTCACGCTCACCGTCAACGGCACTGGCTTTGTCACCGGCGCGGTTGTGCAATGGAAGGGCGTCGCGCTCACCACCACGTTTGTAAGCGCCACGCAATTAATGGCCGCCGTTCCTGCGCTAGACATCGCCACGGCCGGCACCGCGGCAGTCACCGTCGTCAACCCGATTCCGGGCGGCGGCGCATCCACGGCATCCACCTTCACGATCAACGATCCTGTCCCAACTCTCGGGGCTCTCTCGCAGACCACCGCGTCGGCTGGCTCGGCGGCTTTCGTTCTCACCCTCACCGGCACCAACTTTGTCGCTGGCACCGTCGTGAATTGGAATGGAGTAGCGCTCGCAACCACATTCGTCAGCGCCACACAAGTCACGGCCGCAGTTCCTGCCGCGGACTTGCTCGCGGGTGCAACCATCTCGGTGACGGTCTTCAACCCGCTGCCCGGTGGAGGCACCTCTGTCGCGATCACCCTCACCATCACCGATTTCTCGGTGACCGCCGCTGTCTCTACACAAACAGTCGCAGCCGGAGGCTCGGTGATGTACACGATTGCCACCGCGCCTGTCGGCGGAGCATTCGCCAATCCCGTCGTCTTCACTGCTACAGGGTTGCCGCTCGGAGCGTTTGCATCCTTCACTCCGTCATCAGTGAGTCCGGGAACAAGCACGGTCTTGACGATCACCACCACCGCTCGCCCAATCGCTACGGCTGCCGCGCCGCTCAATGGTCAGCGTAATCCGCAGTCCCCGATTCAGTTCCCGGCGCTTTCCTCAACGCTGTTCGCGGAGCTACTGGCCGCATTGTTCGCGGCGGCGTTTGGCTTGCTCGCGCTTTCGAAATTGCCAGCACGCACGGGATTTGCCGGACGCATGCAAATGCAATTCCGGCGAGTGGCTCCGGCGGCGGCGCTGGTGCTCCTCATCGTCACTGTCGGCTACATCGCGGGTTGTTCGAATGGCGGCTTCCCGCAAAAGGTGGTTCCAGCAGGGACCCCCGCGGGCACTTACACCATCACCGTCACCGGCACTTCTGGCGGAGACGTGCATTCCACGCCCGTCACGTTGATCGTGCAATAGCTTTGAAATTCGCAGGAGCTGGCCTCGACATGGGAGACGACATGATGCGACGCACTACGCGGTTGTTGAAGATTTCACTGGCGGTCTTATTTGCTCTCGGTGCCGCACGAGGAGCCCACGCCCAAAACGGCAATACGCAGATTTCGGAGTCGGAGGGCGCGCCGAAAGTGGAAATCGCTCTCGGCTACACCTACATGCGCTCCGATATCGTCGTCTCCGGCTCATCCTTCAATATGAATGGAGGCAGCGGCTCGGTGGCCTTCAATTTGAAAAGCTGGATCGGCCTCGTGGGCGATGTCGGCTTCGATGAGCAATGCAACGTTGGGGGCAGCGGACTCGACGTGAATATCACCACCTATCAATTTGGTCCGCGCATCAGCTTTCGGCGCAGGCATCTGGTTCCATTCGCCCAAGTCCTTGCCGGCTTCGGCCATGCAGCAGGCACGCTCTACACCACGTCCCTCGGAGTGGGTCTCGCACCCATCGGCACTAGCAACGCATTTGTCCTCACTTCGGGCGGCGGCGTCGATTGGAAACTGCATCACGGCATCGGCATCCGCATCATCCAGGCCGAATACTTCTACTCCCAATTCGCAAATGGCCCCGGCAACAACAATCGCCAAAACAATCTCCGCCTAAGCGCAGGCCTGGTCTTCAGCTTCGGCCACCGCTAATCCTTCGGTGTTAGTGGCACAGACACTCCTGTCTGTGCGCCTTTCTGCCTTTGCAGTAGGGGCGAGGCTCGGCCGCGAAGCGGACAAGCCTCGCCCAGCACTACAAAATCCTTTCTTTCCGCTGCTTAGTGGCACAGACACTCCTGTCTGTGCGGTTTCCCAAGTTTGCCATCGCTGGTCTGCTGCTGAATTGGGGCGCGTCATCGGCGCGGACGCCACCGTGCTCGCGTCGGCGTTTTGAGCGCTGAAAGAACAAGGCTATGATCCACTTCAGGAAGGAATCTGGAACTCGATGACGTTGGAAGACATAGAAAAATCCCTCCCTAACGGTCTTCACGACGCCGTGATCCTTGAGCTTGTACGGGATTACGAACATGCATTGGTCAAGCTGAAGATCGAAGTCCTTATCGAACTCCCGGAAGGAACTGACAAAAAGGCAACTCGCTATCGAGCGGCAGAGATTCTATTTAGCGGAGTACCACTGTGTACCGTAGAGGTCCCGGATCCGAAATCCGCGTACAGGCATCCGGGCTGCATTTGGTTTTCGTTCAGCAAAATGTCTGACGGCGTATGGCCCGAGGAAATAGGCCAGTCCCTTCCTCCTGGGACACTGCTGTACTCACTCTTCATCCTAGATTGGTGGTCACACATTCACATCGCAGCGAAAGACGTCACCTTTTCTTGGGGCGATCCGTCGACCGCTCGCGAGATTCGTCGAGGTCAGTAAAATTCCGATGAACGCTGCAAGGGGACGTTATCCGTGCGCTGCCGAAGTTCTCGTCAGCGCCTTACGAACCTTGTTCGCCAGCTCATCGGGACTAAACGGTTTCTCGATAAATTGAGTCCCAGGCTCAAGCGCGCCAATATTTATCGCCGCATCTTCGGTGTATGCGGACATGTACAGCACTTTGATTCCGGGCTGCTCTTCTTCCAATCGCTC
This sequence comes from uncultured Acidobacteriota bacterium, assembly GCA_963785395.1. Taxonomy (GTDB): domain Bacteria; phylum Acidobacteriota; class Terriglobia; order Acidiferrales; family UBA7541; genus DASTCZ01. The sequence continues at coordinate 190,904 of CAWAVH010000010.1, forward strand.
GATCAGCGCGCGGCCATTCATCTCGGGCATCAGCACATCGGTCAGCACCAGATGAATCGATTCCTTGTGGAGCTTCACCAGCTCGATCGCGCTTTCGGCGCTGCCCGCTTCGATTACGTTGTATCCGTTGAGCTTCAGGAATTCGCGCGTGATTCGCCGCACCGCATCGTCGTCTTCCACCACCAGAATTGTTTCCACTCCCACCAGCGGCTCCGGCTTCGCCGCAGGCTCTTCGATTTCGTCGAGCGGTTCCTCCACGCGCGGCAGATGAACTTGAAACGCTGTGCCTTCGCCCACCGTGCTCGCGACTGAAATACATCCGCCGCTCTGCCGCAATGTTCCGTACACCGTCGCCAATCCGAGGCCGGTTCCTTTGGTGCGATCCTTCGTGGTGAAAAACGGCTCGAAGATATGCGACATCACACTTTCGTCCATGCCGTGGCCCGTGTCGCGCACAATCAAACTAACATTCGGCCCCGCGTGCGCTCCCTGATGCTGGCACGCCCACTCTTCATCGAGATTTGAGTTCGTAGTTTCGATCGTCAACACGCCGCCATCGGGCATCGAATCGCGCGCATTGAAAACCAGATTCATGATCACTTGTTCCATTTGAGCGATGTCGGCGCGCACGTGACCAAGATCGGCGTTGAGATCCGTCACCAGCTCAATGTTGTCGCCGAGCACGGCGGGCAATAATTCCGTTACCTGGCTCACCACCGCGTTGAGATCCACCACGCGCAACTGAAGCACTTGCTTGCGGCTAAACGCCAGCAAGTGGCGCGTAACCGACGACGCACGCTCCGTGGATTTTAGTATTTCATTCAGATGGTCGCGCAGACTTCTCTGCGAGTGCATCCCTTTTTGCAAGAGCTCCGTATGCCCTCGAATCACCATCAGCAAATTATTAAAGTCGTGCGCCATTCCGCCCGCGAGCCGCCCCACAGCTTCCATCTTTTGCGCTTCGGCCAGCGCTTTCTCCGCCTGTTCGCGCACAGCGATCTCGCGCGTCAGCTCGTTATTCGTCTTCGCAACTTCTCGCGCGTGCAGCCGCGCCGTCTCTGCCAGGTAAACTGTGAACGCCAACAATCCGGCCATCAAGATGCCGCCAATGAATTCAATTCGCGGCAGTAGCGGTAGCGCATACGACAAAGCTCCGGGCTTCGGCCACACTTGCACGCGCCAATTCAGTTGCTGCAAATTGAATGTCGCGCTCTGCGCCCAGTCTGCATCTTTCTCCGCGGAATCCGCGCGAGTTGAATAGATCTCTTCGTTGCCATCGAACACAGCCACCCAGTAGGATTGCGCTCCATCTTGCAGAATCGACGCGAATAAATCCTGATCGCGGAATACCGCAACCAAATATCCTTGCAGCTTCGATTTGGAATAAACCGGCGCGCGCGCAAGCAGAACTTTCCCGCCATCAGACAAATTCACCAGCCGCGCACTAATTCCACTTCCCGTTCCCGCCAGCGCCGCGAGTTGTTCGGCATCCGATGGAATTCCGCGTGGCGCGGAATCATTTTCAACGCGCGGCGCAATCCATTGCGCGTGGAACGATGGGTCCAGCCATTCCATCGCTTGATATTCCGGATACGCGCCCATCAGCAGCGAGGCATCGGACTTCATATCCGTTTCGCTTCGGTGCGGGTTCGCCGCCCATCGCTCGGCCAGCCGCTGAATCGGCAGGATTCGTTCCTGCCATTCCGATTCGATCTTGGACCGCACGAAGGTGAGCTGCTCGTTCGTCACCGCCTTGATCTCAGCTTGTCGATGGCTCACCAGAAATTGCCACAGCGTCAGCGCGATCGCGAAAGCGCTCAGAAAGAACACTATCGGCAGCAACAGTCGGTCAGTAATCTTCCAAGGCATAAGGGATCGCCGCAGCTATTTTCAGCTCACTGGGGGACTTCTGAGAGTTTGCTATTGGGACCAATAGCCCGCGAATAATAGCCTTTTTTTGGTTGCAACACAACGCAGCAGCGGGTGGATCAGGGTAAACGAAGAGTTTTGAGGAATGGGTGCGCGGTGCGCGCGAGGACGGATCTACTACAGCTAGATCGGCGAACTTCCGGATGTCGCAGCCGCGCCGACGCTGTAGCGAATTACGCCCGATTGGTCGGTAAAGAAATAGCGCACTCCGCTCTGATTCGGCGAAGCAGGCGCCCCATTCACGGTATACACGAATTGCGTGGCCGCATAAGTGAAGTTGTATCCGCTCTTCGTTGCTGTGTTTCCGCCGCCTGCTGGCGCCAGCACTTGGTCCAGCAAATCAGCTGTCGTGCTCGTAGGAGTTGAGCCATTGGAAGGCCCCAGGCTCGATAGATTGGCGGGATATCTGCCAAACGCGGAGTTGTACATCACACATGCGGAATTCATCGTTCGCATCGAACTCACAGCCGAAGCTTCATTCGCCGCGATACGCGCCCGCAGCAAGTTCGGGATCGCGATTCCGGCGATGATAAGAATAATCGCCACCACGATCAGCAGCTCGATGAGTGAAAATCCTTTTTGCGTCCTTCGCATTACACCCTTCTCCGATGCAGTACCAGTAATGATGATAGCAGCACGAACATCGCCAACTAGCAGGGTACGTGGGGGCAATTTCCAGAACGAACTCAGCGTAACTTGCTCATTTATTGGGGCTTAGGGGTCGCAGCGCCAAGCGCGATTAGATCTTCGGTCGAAGCTTCGGCCAAAACGCCGGTTTTCTGACGCTTTTTGTCAGAAGTCTCAAAAAACGGCACTAACGTTGTTTTGCGCAGGAAGGGAACTGCCAGTCATTTCCGGCGCAGATCCGCGGCGATCACGTCGCTGCCGAATCAATTTTCATCAACGTTTGCAGCAGCACATTCGCTCCATTTGCGCACGCTTCCCACGAGCTGAATTCGTGCGGCGAATGGCTGATGCCGCCGCGGCTGGGGACAAAAATCATTCCCATCGGCCCGAGCCGCGCCATCATTTGCGCGTCGTGCGAAGCTCCGCTTGGCAGACGCATTGTTGCAAGGTGAAGTTCGGCTGCCGCTGGCTCGATCGCATTTTGAATTTCCGGCGTCGCGACGGCGGGCGCGTTGTGCTCCACTTTTTTGATCACAATTTCGGTGGAAGTTTCGTGAGCGATTTGCTGCGCGCGTTTCTGGATATCGTCGCCGAGCCGCGCGATTTTTTCGGGATCGAGATCGCGCAATTCGATTGTGTGTTTCACCAGTCCCGGAACAATATTTCGCACATTGGGGAAAACCTGAAGCTGGCCCACGTTGCCAACCTGCCGGCCGGGTTCGCGCGTCACCACTTCTTGCACTGCTTCGATTAATTTTGCGGCGGCCAGCAAGCGCGTTGCGGCGTTCAGGCATCGGAGTCGTGCCTGCGTGATTTGCGAAGCCGCGAATTTCCACTTCATACTCGTCGATGCTGACGATCCCTTCCACTACGCCAATGGGAATTCCAGCTTTCTCAAGATTGCCGCCCTGCTCGATGTGCAATTCCAAATAGCAGCGAAACGAATGCGGAGCGATGCGCGCTTCGTCGATCCGCGCTGCGTCGCCACCAATTTTGCGAAGACCTTCTTCGAGTCCAATCCCATTGTACGAATGGCTGAACGCTTCTTTCTCCAGTTCGCCAGCCGCCGCGCGGCTTCCTACCAATCCGCCTTCTTCGTTTGACCAAATCACCATCTCGAACGGATGGCGTGTGACGATGCCGCGATCCTGAAATGTCTGCATGATTTCAATCGCGGACAACGAACCCACTGCTCCATCAAAATTTCCGCCACTCGGCACGGAATCAATGTGCGAGCCAAAAAGTATTCGCAGCAGGGAATGATCCGAACCAGCGCGCGCTCCGAAAATATTTCCGGCGGCATCGATTCGCGGGTTCAAACTCGCCGCGCGCATCGCGTCCATCGCATATTTTCTTCCGGCAACGTCGGCATCCGAATAAGCGAAGCGGCTCACGCCGTCATTGAAGGTTCCGCCTGATGGGCGTCCAAAAACGCTTAGCTCTTCAAGCCTGCGCCGCAACCGGATCGGATCAATGCGCAAGCTGGAATTCTGACCCTGCATTCGCACGAGCGCCGGAACGGCAGACGTGACACATGCCGCAGCGAAACCAGCCAGCACTTCGCGCCGTCGAATACGTTCGATCGTCAAGACAACCTCCAAAGTTCTCGATGCGTAAAACGAGATGATGATTGCTTCACAAAATATGCAAGAGATGTCTGAGGTTCTTCCGAGTGTGCGGAGATTACCGCCGCGAGACTCGAACCGCAAGAGACGCATTGTGAGATGGCTCGCCTGGCCTGACCTATTATTGAAGCGAATCGATTATCTACTCGCAACTTCCAATTCGCGATAGTTATCACATCCTAAACGAAGTGTGATATGTTCCCGGAAATTTGGGTGGTCGAAGATAACTGCAAGGGTCGAGGGATCGAAAACATGAAGCCAAGTTCGAAAGATTCAAAGCTTCAGCAGAAATCCCCTAAAATCAGCGGAGACACGCCACGCGACATGAAAAATGACCTCCTGATCGTGGCCGTCGGAGCCTCCGCTGGCGGAGTAGAAGCGCTCACCGATCTGGTCAGCAATTTATCCGCTGACACCGGCATGGCTTTTGTTTTGATTCAGCATCTCGCTCCAAAACATCACAGCCTGCTCACCGAACTGCTTTCCAAGAAAACAAGCATGGTTGTGGTGGAAGTAGTGGATGGGATGCGCGTGGAATCCAACCACGTTTACGTGATTCCACCGAATGCGACTCTCTCCATTTCCGATCGCACCCTGAAATTAAGTCCGCGCGAAGATTCCGGCGGAACGCACATGTCTATCGACTACTTCATGCGCGCTCTCGCGGCGCAACAGGGAAACCGTGCGATCGGGGTGATTCTTTCCGGTGCTGGCACGGATGGCACGCTGGGAATGGCGGAAATCCAGGCGCAAGGCGGAGTGACCTTCGCGCAAGATGAAGCGTCCGCGAAATATGGAGCGATGCCGCGAAGCGCCGTCGTCGCCGGTTACGTCGATTACGTTTTGCCGCCAAAGGGAATTGCGCGGGAACTCGCACGCATCGCGCGGCACCCCTACGTTTCGCGCAAGCATACCGACGACGCCCTAGATCCTGCGCTGACAAAAAGCAGTTCGCTGGGCATGATCTTTCAGGCCCTGCGCCGCAGCACCGGCGTGGATTTCACTCATTACCGCGAGACGACCAGCGTTCGCAGAATCCACCGGCGAATGGTGGTACACAAGCTGGAAAAACTCGAAGATTACGCGAAATATCTGCAAGCCCATCCCACGGAAATCAAGGCTCTCTATCAGGACATTTTGATCAACGTCACTGGATTTTTCCGGAATCCCGCGGCATTTGAGGCGCTGAAATCGGAAGTTTTTCCAGAGATATTGAAACGGCTTTCCCCGGAATTAAGCCCGCGCATCTGGACACCCGGCTGCGCGTCCGGTGAAGAGACATATTCCGTAGCGATCGCACTGCTCGAATTTCTGGGAGAAAAAGCTTCCAATCATTCGATCCAGATTTTCGGGACGGATGTAAGCGAAGCCAGCATCGCCAAAGCGCGAAGAGGTCTCTACCCGGCCAACATTCAGGCAGACGTCTCGGAAGAACGCCTGCGCCGATTTTTCACCAAAGTCGAAGGCGGATACCGGATCAGCAAATCCATTCGAGACATGTGCGTATTCGCGCAGCACAACTTGTTAAGCGATCCTCCCTTTTCGCAAATGGATTTAATTTGCTGCCGTAATCTGCTGATTTATCTCGAACCGATTCTTCAGAGCCGCGCTATCTCGCTGTTCCACTACGCCACTCGGCCGGGCGGCTTCCTGTTGCTTGGATCATCGGAAGGTGTTGGCACCGCTAGCCACCTGTTCGCTCCCGTTGACCGCGCTCAGAAAATTTTTTCGAAGAAAATTACAATTCCGCGGCAGCAAGTGACGTTTTCACTCAACCATTCCGCGCAACACGAGGACTTCGGTTCCAACCGGGTGCTCGCGAAACAAACAGATACCAGCTGGAGTTATCTTGAGGCGCAGAAAGAATTCGATCGCCGCGTTCTAAGCCAATATGCGCCCGCAACCGTTCTCGTGAACGAAACACTCGACATCGTTCACAACCGCGGAAATGTGAGCCGCTACCTTAAACTTTCCACCGGGCGGGCCAGCTTGAATATTTTGAAAATGGCCCGCGAGGGTTTGCTTGTCGACCTGCGCAATACCATCAGCCGAGCGAAAAAAGGAAATACAACCGCGCGAAAACAGCACGTTCCGGTAAAAGCCGGAGATGGTGAAGACGGGCTTCAGCATTCGCACCCAAAAACCAGATTTGTGAATCTCGAAGTAACCCCGATCACGATGGCCAACGTCAAAGACGCATACTTTATGATCGTCTTTCAGGATGAGCGGGTGGAAATCGGAGCGAAGTCCGCTCCCCCAAAAACGCGGCGAAGTAAGGAATCAGACGCAGCACCCGCAAGAATTTCAACACTGGAAGTGGAACTGGCGGCGACAAAAGAGTATCTGCAATCCGTGATCGAGACGCAGGAAGCCACCAACGAAGAGTTGCAATCTGCCAACGAAGAGATCCTTTCCAGCAACGAAGAATTGCAAAGTACCAACGAAGAACTCGAAACCGCCAAAGAAGAACTGCAATCCACAAACGAAGAATTGACCACAGTAAACGACGAACTTCGCAGCCGGAATCAGGAAATCACCCTCGTCAACAACGACCTTACAAATCTTCTCACCGGAATCGACATCGCCGTTCTCATGATCGGCAGCGACTTGACCATCCGGCGCTTCACGCCGCAATGCCAAACGCTTCTCGGCCTGATCCCGGGAGACGTAGGGCGTCCCCTGGTAAACATTAACCCGGCGATCGACATTCCTGAATTTCAGGAAATGGTAAAGGAAGTGATGTCCACTTCACGATCCGTGGAGAAGGATATCACCGAGAAAAATGGAGTCTCCTATCAATTCCGGGTAATGCCGGCGCGTAGCGCGGACAACAAGATCGACGGCGTAGTAATCACCATCATCGATTTGTCGCGCGCGAAAGCGGGCGGTGCCGCCGCAACGAACTTGGCCGAAAGCGACACCGACATTAATTGATAGGATACTCCGAAACCGGAGTTATGTTGCAGATAACTGGAATTAGGTTAGATTAGACGAGTCCTTGATGCTCCTGTCTGTGCTCATGGTGTTCGCTCTCGCTCCGCGCGGCTTTTTCGGATTGAACTGTGAGGTTCGATTTTGACACCACCGCGTAAACCAGCGAGACGCGCCGGCGATTCGATTCCCTCTGCGCAGAAACCAGCAATCCATCCAGCATTCGCCGCCAGGTTTCCCGCCATATCTTCCACGCTAAACACTTCCACCATTGGCATTGTGATCTGTGACGATGCCATGCGTTGCGTCGTCGCGAACCACGTTTTCGCCACAATGCTGGGCGCGCCGGCAGAGAAGCCGGTGGGTAAGACGGTTGAACTGTTTTTTGGATCGGGCGCCCCGAAAATCGAAGAGGCGTTCCAGCGAGTTTGGGAAACTGGACGACCTGTTTCGAACCTGGAGCTTCACGAGTTGTCCGCCGAGAATCCCGGCGGTATGACCCTGGCCGTCAATCTCCGGCCGATCAAAGATGCTTCTGGCCGTATCCGATTCATCGCTGCAATCTTTTCGGATGCCACCGCCAAGGGAAAACTCCAGCGGAGACTGAGTGAACTTGCAGGGCTTCCGCATGGCGGAACGGCCCCCATCGCACAACCGGCCAGCGAAGAGTTCGCTGAATTTCCTGTGGAATCCGCGAGGGTACTGCGCCGGGGAATTGACGTCCTTACATGTTCCGCGGTGGTGCGCTGCCACCTTTCTGAGATGCGCATTGCCAACGCGTTTTTGCCCTCGGGCCTGTTCGTCGTCCTCGAAGCGGATACCGACAAGACCTACAGGCAAGCATTGCAGCGGATGGTGTCCATCAATGCGCAGCCTGCGGAAGCAGAGGCTTCCGGCGAGGCCAATCTAGCTGCGAAAGCGCCCAGCCCACGGGAGAGGCAGATCGTCCGGCTTCTGGCCGAGGGAAAAGCGAACAAGGAAATAGCCGCGATTCTCGCGTTGAGCACGCGGACAGTGGAAATTTATCGCGCGAGACTCATGGAGAAACTGGACCTGCACTCTGTGGGCGAACTCGTTCGCTACGCCTTCCGCCACCACATCGTCGAAGTGTGACCCAGTGCCAATCCGTGCTCCTCGATGCAGGTGAAATGTAGGTAATTCTACAGTATTGACCCTTTCGCGACATCGCGGTATCCATAGCCATTCTCTCTTGGGAAGGGTGCGGATATGGATCACTACTTGATTTGCGAGAACCCGGCCTGCCGGTTCGTTCTCGATAACAGGCTAAATGGACGAGGTACAGCTCCCCAGCGCTTTCTGCTCAGCTCGTGCCCGCAGTGCGGAGGAGGCTGGGCTTCCAACCGGCCTTTGCCGCGCCGCGCGTTAGGGCCAGGCTGGGAAGGCAAGCTTCCGTACTGTGCGTGCTGCAATGGAACCAGCCATGGGCACGCACGGCGAAAGGCAGCCTGAGCGAATGCTGCTTGGGTACCCGGCTAGCCGGGCATCTGTTTGAAGTGTGTGCGTCGTATCGCCGTCGAGCCCAGCCGGCTGAATGGCGAATGCGGCAGCACAGTTACGTCCCGCAAAAACATAACGCGGCGCCCGATACTAAATCAGGCGCCGCGTTGCGTTCTGTTTTGTGCTCGTAATTCCTCGGCGCGAAGATGTTCATACCCCGCGTGAAAACTTCTTCGCGCCGCGGATTACGGTTAGCGTCTCACTCTGAGACTGATCGTAGTGGTGTGGCTCAACGATCCCGATACACCTGTGATCGTCACGGTAGTAGTGCCCGTTGTCGCCGTGCTGCTGGCGGTCAACGTCAGCGTACTTGTGCTGGTGGCTGGGTTCGGACTGAACGCGGCAGTCACGCCGCTGCCCATTCCCGTCGCCGACAGAGTGACTCCGCTCGCGAAGCCGTTGGTTGGATGAATCGTGATCGTCGTCGTACCGTGCGAGCTGCGAGTGATCGTCAAGCTCGTAGGTGACGCAGTTAGCGTGAAGTTGCCGGTCGCGGGTGCGGTCACAGTCAGCGAGACAGTCGCTGTGTGCGTTGTGCCGCCACCGGTTCCCGTCACAGTGATTGTGTACGTGCCGGTTGCGGTGGTCGACGCAACTGCCATCGTCATTGTTGACGTGCCCGAACCCGGCGCGGCGATCGATGTTGGACTAAAGCTAACCGTCACGCCTGTCGGCTGGCCGGATGCAGTCAGCGCGATCGCAGAACTGAATCCGCCCGACACCGCTGTGGTGATCGTTGAGGTGCCGTTGTTGCCTTGCACCACCGAGACGGAGGTGGGCGAGGCGGAAATGGTGAAGTTTGGAGTTGGCGTGCCTGATGCGAGCGCGTTGATCAGTCCAGATCCGTTTGGACTGCCCCACCCGGTGGTCAAATCATAGCCGGTCACAGCGCTGAAATCCGCCGTTGCTGCCGCTGGTGATGTCGTGGAACGCGGTGGTGTAACCCGTTCCCAGACCGATCGTATAAATCAGCGGGTTGATGAAGCCAAGCGGTGGATTACCGTTTCCAACAGCCTGTTGATTGACGAGGGCCATATAACCGGCCCACATCGGCGCCGCGAAACTGGTGCCGCCGTATTCGTTTGCGGTGCAAGTGGTTTGATCGGCGCACACATAGAAATCAAAATTCGATTCCGCGGCGACGTCGGGTGCGTTCCGCAAAGTTGTGGAGCCCTTGTTGGCTGAGGTGATCACGCCTGCTTGTTGCTGGTAGGAGGGAATCGCGATCCCATCCTTTGTGTAGAATCCGCCGCCTCCGTCCACCCAAACGGTTTCCGAACTCCACGCTCCGGCCGCCCCGGTGGTCTGCAAATCCGTGCCGCCGACTGTGGTGACGTTTGGATCGTCCGCCGGGAAAACATCGGTCGACGTAGATTTGTAGGAGCCGCTATCTCCCGCTGCCTGGAAATAATTCTGCCCTTGCGCCGCGAATTTCTTGAAGTACGGATCATCGGTGCTGGGATCCGCCGGCTGCCAGGTCCACGACGAACTGATTTGCGCGTTCAGCGGTGAGTGAGTTGACATGGCGCTAAGAATCGCTGTGTCGGTGTTTCCCACATACACATCCAACGCGGACAATCCAGGAGCCATCGAAATCGCCTGAGTCATATCCAGAATTTGTTCCGTGTCATCACAACCGCTCGAAGCGAGGCAGCTCAGGCTCGCTCCGCCGGCGGAAATGCCAACCACGGGCACATTGTTGGTTTGCTTCGCATTCGTGAAATATGTATTCAGGTCGGCGATGTCATAGCCCTCAAACTCAAGCAATCCTAGCGTCTGGCCGGCGCCTGTAAGAGTTGTTCCGCCGTAGTAGGCCGCGCGCATATCGCTGCCGCAATAAGAAGCCGATGGACACGAGCCTTTCACCACATTCGATTTCACCGTCAAATTTTTATGCAGATTTGCGGGATGCGGGATCGAATAGTTGTCGAGGCCCGAGATGTGCCACAGCGCGAAGGGAAGATCGGCCGTCGGTTCGCGATCGGGCGCGTAGAACGTCCGATTTTCCGTGGGATGCTGGTAGGAAGCCATGATCACATGGAAAGCTGTCTGAATATTTTCCACCGATCCCTGCACCTGCACGTCCATTCCATCGCGGGAACCGCCGATCACTGTAAGGCCGTTCGCTTTTGCGTAACGGACCACCGCGTCATAGTTTTCCTGCGTCGGTCCGAAGCGCGCAGTGAATTCCTGCGGGGTTAGAAAATGGCGATAGGAGGGGCTCGCCGGGTCGTAAACTTCCTGCAAGAAATTATCCAGCTCCGCCGGATGCGATAGCGGCAACACAATGTCCACTCGCATAGACTGTGTTGCGGGCAGCCGGCCCAAAGATTTCGCCTGTCCACTCAAAGTTGCTTCTCGCATGTGGCGCGTCATCACAGGCTGATTCTGCGCCTCACTTACTCCGATCACACCCACCAGCATCGCAACGATTCCGAGCAACACCACAGGCAGTTTTCGAATCATCATTGCTCCTTTTGAAAGGGAACTTCCGTTTTCAGTTTTCACCGACCGTTAATGCGGAATTTCCAGTTTGGACGGAATCTACGGCAGCCGGGCGGACGATCTGTTTGTACCCGTGCAACCGGAGCACCTCGGGGACGCTGGGTTCCGCGGATGCTAGCCCAAGCGTTAAATACATACAACAATTATCTGCCGCGTGAAATGGGTCTTTGGAACAGGTGGCCGAGAGAGACGAAAAGTTTTCCCGTGTGTTGACGACAGCCCCAGCGCGCCAGGAGGGCGGGGCTTGACTACCATACGGGGGTAGGGTATAAGACTTCTCGCGGCGAATACGCGCTGTGCCAATTTGCGCGGTTCACGCGACGTTGCATGCCGGGCCAATCCAATTTTGCGTTTGAACGCGAGGAATTCGAATGAAACGCTCCAGCCTGAGTGAATCTTATTTTCTGCGCAATCTTTGCTGTGCTGCAAGCGGGCTGCGGCGCAGAGGATCCGAATGCTGGCGCGCCCCCGCCGCTCAAAGTGGAGCACGCGGAAGACGCCGGCGTATTTCAGGTGGCGCATCCGGAACAATTTCCGCTCACTGCCGCGATCGAGCATGTCGCTACCTCCCAGCTTCGAGTTACGGGTACGGTATCTCCCGATGTTTCCAGAAATGTTCCTGTCGTCTCGCTCGCATCCGGGCGAGTAATTGAAGTTGCCGCGCGGTTGGGCGACACCGTGCAAAAAGGGCAATTGCTTCTTCGGGTGCAAAGCGCCGATGTATCGAGCGCATATTCCGATTATCAAAAAGCAGTCGCAGACGAGCGCCTCGCTCGCACGCAGTTGGATCGCGCAAAAGGTCTCTACGAAAAGGGCGCGATTTCGCTAAACGAACAGCAAGTTGCGCAAGACGCCGCGGACAAAGCGAAAGTTGACGTAGACACCACCGCCGAAAAACTTCGCGTGCTTGGCAGTCCAAATCTCGATCAGCCAACCGGAATCATCGAAATTCACGCGCCGATCTCTGGAGTGATCACCGATCAGCAGATCACCGCGTCTGGCGGAGTTCAGGGACTCAGCTCTCCAAATCCGTTTACGATTTCGGATCTCAGCAACGTATGGATTCTTTGCGACGTGTACGAAAACGATCTGTCAAAAGTGCGTATCGGCCAAAAAGCCGAAGTGACGCTGAACGCTTTTCCCGGGAAAATTTTTACTGGCGTGATCGGAAATATCGGCGCGGTTCTCGATCCGAATCTTCGCACGGTAAAAGTGCGTCTGGAGGTTCACAATCCCGGCCAGATGCGTCCCGGAATGTTTGTCACCGCTGTGTTTCACGGCCAGGATTCGCGCAAGTTGGCCGCGGTTCCCGCAACCGCAATTCTTCACTTGCACGATCGCGACTGGGTTTACGTCTCGGCGGGTGACAAGAAGTTCCGCCTTGTTGAAATTACCGGCGGCGACATGCTCCCCGGAAATTTGCAGGAAATTTTGTCGGGCATCGCGCCGGGACAGCAAGTGGTCACCAACGCGCTCGAATTGCAGAACACGGTGGGGCAGTAATGATCCGCTCGCTTGTTGATATTGCTCTCAACAATCGCTTCATCGTTTTAAGCCTCGCAGTATTGCTTTTTATTTGGGGCATCATCTCGTTCAAAAAATTGCCGGTGGAAGCGTATCCCGATGTCGCGAACACCTGGGTGCAGGTGATCACGCAATGGCCGGGCCGCGCCGCGGAAGAAGTGGAGCAGCAAGTCACCATTCCCATCGAAATTCAGATGAATGGCATTCCTCATCTTCAGCATTTGCGTTCGGCATCGCTGGCTGGCCTTTCCGTTGTAAATTTAATTTTTGACGACGACTCCGACAACGACTGGGATCGCCAAAAAGTTCTCGAGCGTGTGGCGCAAGTCACGTTGCCGCCAAATGTTTCCGCGCAAATCGGGCCGGATTTCAGCCCGATCGGCTCGATCTACTGGTACACGCTGAAGAGTTCGAATCCCGCGTACGGCATCATGGATCTGAAGTCGCTGCAGGATTGGGTGATCAGCAAATATTTGAAATCGGTTCCCGATGTTGTTGACGATTCCTCTTTCGGTGGAGTTACGCGCGAATACCAAGTTCGCGTCGATCCGGAAAAATTAGTCGCGTACGGCTTGAGTCTCGCGCAAGTAGAGCAGCAACTCTCCAACAGCAACGCGAACGCGGGCGGCAGCTTCATCGAACAAGGCGCGCAGCAAATAAATGTCCGCGCCGTTGGATTGATACGCACCGTCGGCGACATCGAAAGCACCGTTCTGAAAACGCAAAACGGCGCAGCGTTGCGCATCAGGGATATTGCCTCGGTTACGCAGGGGCCGAAAATTCGTCTCGGGCAAATCGGCAAAGCGATACATAGATCCAATGGAGTAGTGGAAGACGATAGCGATGTAGTGGAAGGCATCGTATTCCTCCGCAAAGGCGCCGATACCGCCACCACGCTCGACGCGATTCACGACATGGTGGATCACCTGAATTCGAGCATTCTTCCTGCCGGAGTGAAAATCGTTCCGTACCTCGATCGCGACGATCTGGTTCACTACACCACGCACACCGTGCTGGATAATTTGACGAAGGGAATGCTGCTCGTCGTCGTAATTCTGTTTTTCTTTCTCGGAAACGCGCGCGGCGCATTTATTGTCGCGCTCACAATTCCGTTTGCGTCTGTTGTTCGCCTCCATCTGTCTGGACCTGCGCCATATTTCTGCGAATTTGCTTTCGCTCGGCGCTCTCGATTTCGGAATGGTCGTCGATGGCGCGGTGGTGATGGTGGAAAATATTGTGCGCCATTTAAATCGCCCTTCCGACCATCGCACCGCTGTTGAACGAATTCGGCAAGCCGCGCACGAAGTCCAGCGTCCGGTTTTTTACGCGATCGCCATCATCATCACCGCATATCTTCCAATTTTTACGCTGCAACGTGTGGAAGGAAAACTTTTCAAGCCGATGGCGATGACGGTTGCCTTCGCGTTGCTCGGCGCGTTACTTTTTTCCATGCTGGTCGCGCCCGCGCTCGCCAGTCTTTTCTTTCGCTCTGGAATTAAAGACTGGAAAAATCCGGTGATCGTTTATCTGACGAATCGTTACAAAGTCGCCGTGACGTGGGCCATTCGCCATCGACCAATCACGATTGGAATCGGGTTGGCGTTGTTCGCGCTCGCAGGATTTCTCGCGTTCGGTGGCGTGATCGGATCCGAATTTCTGCCGCATCTCGATGAAGGCGCGATCTGGGTGCGCGGCACGCTCGCGCCCAGCACCGGCCCCACCGAAGGCGCGGCAGTAATGGAACACGCCCGCGAAATTTTGTGTTCGTTTCCCGAAGTTCCGCAGGTCGTCACGCAAGTGGGTCGGCCAGACGATGGCACGGATACCACCGGATTTTTCGACACCGAATATTTTGTCGATCTCCTTCCCAAAGAAAAGTGGCGCCCTGTTTTCCACCAGAATAAAGATCGCTTGATCGCCGCGATGGATCGCGAGCTGGAAAAAATGCCCGGCGTGATCTGGAATTTTTCGCAGCCCATTTCAGACAACCTCGAAGAAGCAGTGAGCGGCGTGAAAGGCGCGCTCGCGGTGAAAATTTACGGCGACGATCTAAAGAAACTCGAAACCACAGGCGATCAAATTGTCGGCGTCATGCAAGATATCCGCGGCGTGGAAGACCTTGGATTATTCCGCGTGCTCGGCCAGCCAAACTTAAATTTCGCAGTCGATCGCGACCAAGCCGCGCGCTGGGGAATCAATGTTTCCGACGTGCAAGACGCGATTCAGACCGCCGTCGGCGGCAACGCGCTCACTCAAGTGCTGGACGGCGAGCAGCGATACGATTTGGTTTTGCGCTATCTCCCCGAATATCGCGACACGCGAGAAGCGATCGAACAAATTCGCCTTGTGTCTCCCGCGGGCGAACGTGTTTCTCTTGCGCAGCTCACTAAAATTAATGTTACCGACGGCGGCTCCGAAATCTATCGCGAAGCGAATTCGCGATATGTCGCGATCAAATACAGTGTTCGCGGCCGCGATTTGGGAAGCACCGTCGAAGAAGCAATCCGAAAAGTAAATGCGTCCGTCAAACTGCCGCAGGGCTACACGATCGACTGGGCCGGCGAATACGAAAGCGAGAAACGATCGCAACGCCGGTTCCTTGTAATCTTGCCTGTGACTGTGATCGTAATTTTTATCATCCTTTACACCATGTTCCGCTCGATGAAATGGGCGCTGCTGATTCTCACCAATCTTGCGATGGCCCCATTGGGTGGATTGCTTGCGCTTCTCGCCACCGGCACAAATTTCAGCGTTTCATCCGGCGTTGGTTTTCTTGCGTTGTTCGGAGTTTCCGTGCAAACCGGCGTCATCATGCTCGAGTACATCAACCAGCTTCGCGCCGAAGGCTACTCGATCGAAGAGTCCGCCGTCGAAGGCGCCGTTCTTGCGGCTGCGGCCAATCATGATGACGATGCTGGTCGCTACGCTCGGATTGTTGCCCGCCGCGCTTTCTCACGGAATTGGATCCGATTCGCAGCGCCCGTTCGCGATTGTGATCGTGGGCGGATTAATTTCGGATTTGCTCATGGGAGTATTTCTTCTTCCCACGCTCTACGTTTGGTTTGGCCGCGTGGGTGATAAGCTGCCGCAACCGGAGCCGGAGGCGATTGTCTAGCGATGAAAAAATCCGAAGTATGCGCGGTGATCAAGCAAATCGGCATCATCCCCGGAATTCGTGTGTCCACTGCTGAGGATGCGCATTTTGCGGCGGAGTGCGTCACGCTCGGCGGCATTCCGATCGTCGAAATTACAATGACGGTCCCCGATGCGATCAAGCTCATTTCTCACCTCGTGAAATATCACCCGAAGATGCTGGTGGGTGCTGGCACTGTTCTCGATCTGGAGTCTGCTCAGAAATGCGTTGACGCCGGCGCAAGTTATCTCACCAGCCCGGCATTTGACGCAAAGATTGTTGAGTTCGCAGCGAAGCAGGAAATCGCAGTTTTTCCCGGCGCGTTGACTCCCTCCGAAATCAGCGCGGCGTGGAGCGCGGGCGCTGACTTCGTCAAAGTGTATCCGTGCGCTGCTGTTGGCGGCGACGCATATATCCGCGCGCTGCGAGCGCCATTTCCTCAGATTCCTCTGATCGCGGCGGGCGGAGTGAATCAACAAACGGCGGCAAACTTCATTCTCGCCGGAGCGACTGCAATCGGAGTTGGTTCGGAACTGATTCCGCGAGAAGCGATCGAGAGGCGCCAGTCGGAACGCATTCAGGAACTGGCGCAGCGCTTCGCCGGTTTCGTAAAAGAAGCGCGCGAACGCCTCGCTGCATAGCGCCGCGATTTTCGGTAGAATTCGAATACGAGGTCGGAGCATGTCACACCTGTCGAAAGAAAAACTGGATCTGTCTACTCGCACGAAAAAAATTATCGGCCAACTCGAAAGCGTTTTGCGCGGGCTCAACGAAGATGAGCAGTGCGCAAATATTCTTCAGCGGCTCGCGGCGGCTCGCGGCGCTATCGATAGCTTGATGGGCGAACTTTTGGAAGATCACATTCGCCACCACATGCCGCGAAATTCCAAATCCGGTGAGGAAGCCGCGGAAGACGTGATCGAAATCGTGCGAACTTATCTAAAATAGCCGGCAAAACAATCTCTTCTTGAATTCGACCTTCCTTATTTACTCGCTTGCGCGTGCGTACTTGAATGCCTAGTCGCCCGATTCGGCGACAAATTTCGTCAGCGGTGAGCTGACAAAAACCGTCATTCCGGCGCCGTTTGGCATGGCGGGCCTCTTGGATAAATTCTTTCCAAAAGCGCGGGGTGCCGATATCCGATTCATTTCGTGGCACTTACGCGCTTGTGTTCAACCGATAACAAATTGCTGCGGTTCGGAACTCACCGTGCTCTCTGTTACTGCGAACGGCGTTGGGAAAACGGATTTAATCGGCGAAAGGAAAACTCCTAGAATGCGCGCGAAACAGAAGGGCTTCTCTCTTATCGAACTTTTAATCGTAGTCGCCATTATTTTGATCATTGCAGCCATCGCAATTCCGAACTTGCTCCGCGCACGTATCGCGGCAAACGAAGCATCGGCAGTCAGCTCGCTCCGCACGATGAACACGGCGGACATCACTTACAACTCGACCTACGGCAGCTATTCTCCCGATCTTTCCAGCATGGGACCATCGAACGGCGCAACACCGACGAGCACGACCGCGGATTTGCTGGACCAAGTGTTGGCACCAGCAGGCGGCGTGACGACCTCGACCAAGAGCGGCTACACCTTCACGTACGCGACGTCATCGGGCGGCTACAACATCAACGCGGCCCCTGTATCGCTGAACCAGACTGGCGTTCGTTACTTCTACACGGACCAGTCCGGCGTGCTTCGCTTCAACGTGGGTGCTGCGGCAACTTCCGGCAGCAGCCCGCTGAGCAACTAAAAGAGCTTCCCCCCGTAGTCAACTTAAGCGAGTGGGCGGCCGCGAAAGCGGCCGCCCATTTGTTTTTTTGTCTGCGCTTTTTGTGCGCGCAAAATTCTATTAACCAAATCCTGCCACCCAGCTATCGCTCAATCTCCGAACGCCGACGCGGTAGTTTCAACTCTTCGCAGCCGTTGTAAGATGACTTTCACAAACCAATGGAAAAGATCGGCGACAAAATCCTCACCGTTGCTCCGTGGTCGGAGATTGAGGAAGAAGCTCGCAAACAAATCAAGAACACCGCATCGCTCCCATTTATTTTCAAGTGGATCGCCGTGATGCCCGATTGCCACTACGGCAAAGGCGCAACCGTTGGAACCGTAATGGCGACCAAAGGCGCCATCGTTCCCGCAGCAGTCGGTGTGGACATCGGCTGCGGAATGATCGCTCTGCAGACTTCGTTACATCGCGAAGACCTGAAAGATTTGCATTCGATCCGGCAGGGAATCGAAAGAAGAATTCCGATGTCTGCCGGCAAAAATAATTCGCGAATTACAGAATCCGCCGAGAAACGCATTGACGATCTGAAACGTGACGCATCGCAAACTGGAACCGACTACTCGAAATTCCACAGCGAGTGGGAGCGTTCGCTCGGCACTCTCGGCGGCGGAAATCACTTCGTCGAAGTGTGTCTCGACGAAACGGAAACTGTTTGGCTCACGATTCATTCCGGTTCTCGCGGTGTGGGAAATAAAATTGGAAATCATTACATTCGCCTCGCGCAGAAGAAATGCGAGAAAGCGGGAATCGATTTGCCCGATCGCGACCTCGCGTATTTCAACGCGGGCACAAAAGAGATCGAAGAATATTTGCGCGATCTGCGCTGGTCGCAGAAATTTGCGCGCCTGAATCGCGATGAAATGATGGATCGGCTGCTGCAAGAAATCGGCCACCAGATATACGGCGCTGCGGGCCATGAATCCGAATTGGAAGTTTTACGCATTAATTGCCACCATAATTTCACTCAAGTTGAAAAACATTTCGGCGAAGAAGTCTGGGTCACGCGAAAAGGTGCGATCGAAGCGCGCGTTGGAATGCGCGGCATGATCCCCGGTTCCATGGGCACGAAAAGCTACATCGTCACCGGACTTGGAAATACACAAGCGTTTCAATCCGCGCCGCACGGAGCCGGCCGAAGAATGTCGCGCACAAAAGCAAAAGCGACATTCACGATTCACGATTTGGAAAATTCGATGACCGGAATCGAATTTAGAAAATCGCACGTGCTGATCGACGAAATCCCCGCAGCGTACAAAGACATCGATCAAGTGATGGCGCACTCCAAAGAGCTGATCAAGATCGATCACACGCTAAAACAAATCGTGAATTGCAAAGGCGATTGAATCTTTACAATTCCAGAAGCGCGCAGCCGCTTTCCTTCCGTCTATTGCTGTGCGGCATACTTGCGGCGAGAAACATAGTCGTGTGTGCCCTTTGATACAGCGCAGTACGTTTCAATGTGAAAATCTACCTTTGCGGCGCTAATCATTTTCTGCCGTCGAACCTGCTTTCCGACGTTAGCTTTCTTAGCGCGGCGACCGAAATTACGACGGGCGTTGCCTCGAGTATGCGGCGAACAGCACGAGAACAATTGCCCGGCAGCTCCGTGCAGGGAAGCGGACGCTGCAAACCTTGGACCGGATCAGGCGATGACCGCTGGCTTTGCCAATAGCGGCATCATTGCCCGCGCCGGTCCAATAAATTTGTGCTGAAGAAATCGCTGTGCAAATTTCCTCCTCAAATCTGGCGACACAAATCGATTACACTTGGTGATCGATTTCGGATCATTGCAATGAATCGCCACACATCGCTCGAAAAACTTTTCACTCCGAAGACCGTAGCAATTATTGGCGCCACGGATCGCGAAGGAACCGTGGGCCGCACGCTGGTTGTGAATCTCGGCTCCGAAAAATTTCACGGAAATATTTTCCCGGTAAACGAGCATCACGAAAACGTGCTGGGCTACAAGTGCTATCCAAATATCGCTGCGATTCCCGTAAAAATTGATCTCGCCGTCATCGCAACTCCCGCGATAACAGTGCCGGATGTGATTCGACAGTGCATCGCCGCCGAAGTTGGCGCGGCCATCGTGATTTCCGCGGGCTTTCGCGAAACGGGTGCGCAGGGCGCGGAACTCGAGCGACAAATCCAGCAACTGCTGCGCGAAAATTCGATGCGCGTGCTCGGGCCGAACTGCCTGGGCTTGATGAATCCGCGAATTGGATTGAACGCGACATTCGCGCAAGACATCGTGCAGACCGGCAATGTTGCGCTGATCAGCCAAAGCGGTGCGCTGCTCACCGCGATTCTGGATTGGAGCCTCGGCGAACACGTTGGCTTCAGCGCAATCGTTTCTTGCGGATCGATGGTTGATGTTGGATGGGGCGATCTCATTCAGCACCTCGGCGATGATTCTGCGACGCAAAGCATTTTGCTGTACATGGAATCTGTTGGCGATGCGCGAGCGTTTCTGTCTGCCGTGCGCGAAGTCGCATTTCGCAAACCGGTGATCGTGATTAAAGCCGGGCGCAGCGCGGCGGCATCGAAAGCTGCCGCGTCGCACACCGGCGCGTTGACCGGGAGCGATCAAGTTTTCGACGCCGCGATTCGTCGGTGCGGGGCGTTGCGCGTGCAAAATATTTCCGATCTTTTTCACATGGCCCAAGTGCTCGGACGACAGCCGCGACCGCGCGGAAATCGTTTGACGATTCTCACGAACGCGGGCGGACCCGCGGTGCTCGCCACCGACGCGCTGCTTGCAAATGGCGGCGAACTCGCGCTGCTTTCGGAAGAAACGCTCGCGAAACTCAACGAATTTCTTCCACCGCATTGGAGCCACGGCAACCCGATCGACATTCTTGGCGACGCGCCGCCGGAGCGTTACGCGCGCGCGCTGGAAATCGCCGCGAACGATCCGAACAGCGACGGCTTGCTCGTGGTGCTTGCGCCGCAGGGCATGACCGATCCCGAACGCGTTGCCGAAGCATTGACGCCCTACGCAAAAATTCCATCGAAGCCTGTGCTGGCGACGTGGATGGGCGGCAAGATGGTCGCGCCGGGAATTGAGACGCTCAACTCCGCTGGAATTCCCACGTTTTCTTATCCGGATACGGCCGCAAAAGTTTTCGATTACATGTGGCGATACACCGACAGCCTGCGCGGATTATATGAAACTCCCGCACTAGCCGAAGACGGCGAAGTCAGCGCGCAAGCGCGCGACGCCGCAGGAAAAATAATTGAATCGGTGCGCGCCGCCGGGCGCACTGTGCTGACGGAATCGGAATCGAAGCAGATTCTTTCGCTGTATCGAATTCCCGCAGTCGAAACCCGCGTCGCGCTTAGTGAAACTCAATCAGTTGCCGCTGCTGTTGCCATTGGTTTCCCGGTGGTGTTGAAAGTTCATTCTGAAACGATCACGCACAAAACCGATGTTGGCGGCGTGAAATTAAATCTCCGCGATGAAGGTGCGGTGCGCGCGGCGTATCGCGAAATCGAAAATTCCGTGGCGAGTAAAGTGGGCCGCGATAAATTTCAGGGCGTCACCGTGGAGCCGATGGTGAGCTTTGATGGATACGAACTGATTCTTGGCAGCAGCTCCGATCCACAATTTGGTCCCGTACTTCTTTTCGGTACTGGCGGACAACTCGTAGAAGTCTTTGGCGATCGCGCACTTGCGTTGCCTCCTCTCAATTCCACTTTGGCGCAACGATTAATTGAGCAAACGAAAATTTACAAAGCATTGTGCGGCGTGCGTGGACGCGCCTCCTGTAAATCTTGATGCGCTGAAGCAAATTCTCGTGCAACTTTCGCGGCTCATTTTGGAGCAACGATGGATCAAGGAAGTGGACATCAATCCACTGCTCGCGTCGCCCGAACGAATCATCGCGCTCGACGCGCGAATTGTGCTGCACGATTTGAAAACAAAACTCGAAGATCTTCCGCGTCCCGCGATTCGTCCGTATCCGTCGCAGTACGCGTCGCCGTGGAAAGCGAAAGATGGCGGCGAATTTATGATTCGTCCAATTCGTCCTGAAGACGAGCCCGCGATGGTGAAGTTTCACGAGGCGCTTTCGGACTCGTCGGTTTATTTGCGCTACTTTCACATGGAAAATTTAAGTTCGCGGGTGGCGCATGATCGCCTGGTGCGAAAATGTTTTATCGATTACGACCGCGAAATCGCGCTTGTGGCGACGAAATCTGATGAACGGTTCCAGCGCCACTGAAATCGCGGCCGTTGGCCGGTTAACGAAATCTCCCGATGGAGACGAAGCCGAAATTGCCGTACTCGTCTCGGATAAATTTCAGAAGCACGGCTTCGGCACGGAACTGATTCGCCGTTTGATTGAAATTGCGCGCGACGAAAAGATTCGCAGCATTGATGCGAATATTCTCCAGGAAAATCTGGGGATGCTCGCGCTCGCAAATCGTTTCGGATTCAAGATCGTCCACGACGGCGATTTCAGTCGCGTGCGCGCGGTACTTGAACTTTGAAATACTTCGTTCCCCGCCAAGTTCATTTCGCGTTCAATTCATTTACACTTTTTCTCACAGAAAGTCTTTTTTGCGAGACTGAATGAAAAATGTTCCGCTGACGAGCAGCACAATTATCGCGAACTCAAGAAACAGGAGCGCGGTAGCTGCGCCTGTCCATCGAAGCTTCGGGCCGAACATCGTGTCTGCGATGCTCTTCACGTGCGCGACCAGGTAGCCGACCACGTTGATGGCTATGTTGCCGAGCATGATCGCGCCGATGGTCCACGCCTGCGATTCTGTGATGAGGGCAACGGCGGCAACCAAGCATGTGCTCACCAGAATTTCCGTGGACATGATTGCGGTGTAGGGAATGAGGCCCTGCGACTTCGGCGAAATTGCCAGCAGCGCAACCGAGCCGACCGCGAGCACGAGCCACGGAAGCAAGAAAATCACCAGGTGGCCGAGAATTTTCGCCGTAGTGTACTCGCGATAGGAAATCGGCAAACTCATCACAAATGGGAGCGTTTGGTCTTTGCGCTCTTGCACCATAGTGGAGATTGCGAGATGCGCGCCGATGGAGATCAGGACCGTGATGAGCAAAATCAGGCCCAAGAGAAACGCGATGTTGCTTCCTTGCGCGATGATGGCGAGAGAGGCCGCGCCGCAAAGCAGGGAAGCGATGATCATCCATCGTTGTAGATACCAATCTTTTAGAATGAGGCGCTGCACCATTTTGAAATTCATGCGGCTTGTCCATCCCTTCTGCGCTGCACATTCGCGACAAAAATTTCTTCGAGCGTCATGTTGTCCACTGCTTGCACTGTGGCTCCCGAATTCTGGCACGCAGAGAGCATCGCCGGTTCATAACTATTTGTGGTGAGCACGGGAAGCCTTCCGCTTCCGCCGACTTCGACGATTCCGGGAAATTCCGGGAGCGCGGCGTTCGGAGGAAGGACGAGACGCAGGCGGCGCCAGCGATCGAGAAAAATTTCTTTGTCATCGGAATCGATGATGCGGCCGCGATCGATGAAAGTAATTTGGTCGGAGATTTGTTCAACGTCGAGCGTGTTGTGCGATGAAAATAAAATGGTGCGATCCTGATCGGCGAGCACAGCCATCAATTCACCGAGAACTTCTTTTCGCGCGACGGGATCGAGACCTGTGGTGGGCTCGTCAAGGACCAGCAACTTCGGACGTCTTGCGAGTGCGAGCAGGAGCGCAGCTTTTACACGCTGCCCGTGAGAGAGACCTTTTATTTTTTGTTCGGCCGTGAGATCGAAACGCTGCAACATATTTTCCGCGTAGGACTGATCCCATGACGGATAGATCGAGCGAATAAATCCCATGTGCCATTCGAGGGTCGCGGCGCCGTAGAGGCGCATGTCTTCCGAAACGAAACCAATTTCGAGCTTCGCGGAGGCTTGCTCTTGCGGCATGCGGTGACCGAGAACGATTACATCGCCGCGATCCTGGTGAACGAGGCCCATCAGGATGCGGAGGGTGGTGGATTTTCCCGCGCCGTTGGGACCGATAAATCCCATGATGCTTCCGGCGGGAAGATCAAATTTAATGTCGTCGAGGTTGAAGTGTTTGTACTTCTTGCTGACCCCTTCGAAATGTACGGCGAGGTCTGTCATGTTCGCTCCTTCGTCATGCGGTTTGCGAGAAACTTTTCCGTTGCCTCGTCCAATCGTGACGAGAGTTCTTCCGGCGTGAGCCCGAGTAAATTCCCCAAACGAGCGACTTGCTCGAGATGCTCGGCCAATTCCTGATCGAAGATTTGCGGGCCGAGATTGGAATCTGGTGCGACGATCGAACCTTTTCCTTGTTGGGTGACGATTACGCCTTCACGTTCGAGCTCGAGATATGCGCGCTTGATCGTGATCACGCTGACGCGAAGGGCGACCGCCAACTGGCGGATCGAGGGGATTTCCGATCCGCGAGGCCATTCGCCAACAGCGATGCGCTGCTTGATCTGCTCCATGATTTGGAGATACATGGGGCGGCCATCGGTTTGAGAGATGACTAGATCGCTGTGCATATCGCTATACTGAGTATATACAGTGCGGAGGGCGTGTCAAGCGGAAAATCGGCGTACCCCCCTCCCCCCATCAGATTTCGCTTATTTTTTGATATGTGATTCATTTTCAGTAAGTTAGTAAAAATTTGCGACGGCGAAAAAGGGGTTTGCCTTCATTCAAGATTTGCTGATCCTCCCGTTTCACGCCTACCAATGTGACCCACTCCCCCCTGTTTTCTTGTAACTGCAGATTCTAAAGGAGTTAGGTGCTGGCCCTCCCGTAACTGCAGATATATATGGACTTAGCGTGCGCTCGAGTGATCGAGGGCGCGATTTTCAGCACAGAAACCTTGTTTGGACGTAGTTCTGCGGCAAGGGTAATGCTGGTGACGCGAATTGAGCTGGAAATTCTCCAAGCGTATTATCTCAATGTTTGAAAATGATGTCAAGAAATAAATATAATAAAATAGTACTAGTAATACTAGGACTATTTCGGGTGGCGCACAATACCCGGAAAAACCAACGGAGAAAGGCTTCACCACAGAGGCACAGCCCGCCGTCGCCTTCGCGCTTGAGAAGGCTATGGCGGGTTCAGGACGCGGAGAATTGGTCCAGCGGGAACAGGGTGCTGCCGAGGTACACGGTCGGCGCGGAACAATTTGAGTTGCTGGTGGTTGACTCCGAAACTGGATAACGTAGAATGGTTGCAGGGCCATGGAGTTGGCCTTTAACCGCTGTCCCACCAATAGCCGGGGCAGATGATGACTCCTGACAAGGGGACCTTGTCACGGAGTTGTGAACCCGGCGACAAATCCATTTGTCAGGAATATTTATAAGGAATCGACCACGAATTTAGAGATCGTGCGTGGGTGCATTTTTTGCGCCGCGATGGGTGAATCGATTTCGAAATTGAGAATGACGTGATGGAGATGAGCCCGCCAGAGGATCAGGCGCCGGAGATGCTGAATGAATCTCAGCAGCGGCGGCTGCGCGTCACGTGCGAGTACATTGATAAGCAGCTCTCGGAAATAGAGGCGGTGATGAACCAGGCCAGCTCGCAAGCTGTGTTTCCGAGATATGCGTCTGAGATTCCGCAGGCGCAGCGAAAAACGATTGAAGGTTATCTGGCGCGCATCCGCGCACGGCTACTGCGAGTGCTGGAAGGGCAAAACATAGAGCGGCCGAAGCCATCCATTCCTCCGGCACACGCACTGAATGTGTCGCTGACATTTATCGAGATCGCCATCGAAGAGCTGTATCCAAAATATATGCGCGGATATGGCGCGGTGCCGGAGAGCGTGGCGGCGGATTTGAACGGCATTGTTGGAGAACTGCTTGGCATTCTGAATGGATTGCACCAGTACGTGATGCGCGGAGTGGGAGATGATTTGAAACAGCGCATCGAGAAAATCGAAGGAAACGAAGTCGCGCTGTTGCGAACGATTGAAAAAATTGTGACAGAACGTGGACTGGTGGAATTCCGATCGCCGATTTCGAACATTCTGGACCGAATCGAGGACACAAGATTCGAAATTGCAGTATTTGGCAGAGTGAGTTCAGGGAAGTCGTCGCTGTTGAACGCGATTTTGGAGACGAATGTTTTGCCGGTTGGAGTAACTCCGGTGACGGCAGTGCCGACGCGAATCGTGGATGGGAGAGAGGCGAGGCTGAGCGTATCGTTTGCGGATCGTCCGTCGCAGACGATGGAAATTTCGCGTTTGGAGGAATTCGCGACAGAGCAGCACAACCCGGGCAATAAGTTGCACGTGAGCAAGATTGGTGTGCAACTGCCGGCCGCGCGTTTACAGGAGGGAGTGAGCTTCGTCGACACGCCGGGACTCGGATCGCTGGCGTCCGGCGGTGCGGCGGAAACGCGGGCATATCTTCCGAAATGCGACCTGGGCGTCGTGCTGATCGACGCCGGTTCCACTCTAACGCTTGAAGACATTCAAACAATGCTGACGTTGCGAGGAGCGACGATTCCCGTGACGGTGTTGCTGAGTAAGGCGGATTTGCTAAACGATGAGGACGCGCACGGGCGATAGCGTACGTGAGGGAACACATTTTGAGCGAGAGCCAATTGGACATCGCGGTGCATCCGGTGAGCACGGTCTCGAGCTATCGCGCGATGCTTGATGATTGGTTCGTACACGATATTTTGCCGCTGTACGGACACGCAAAGGAATTACGCGCGGATTCCGTGAATCGTAAGGTTGGGGCGTTACGCGATTCGTTGATTTCGTCGCTGCGCGCGCGGCTTGGGCGCAAAGGCGGTGGCGGAAACACGACGACGATTTCTTCCGACCAAGCCAAGCAGGTGGAGGCGCGACTGCGGGTGGCGGCGGGACAAATCGAGAAGGTGTCTCTGCAATTTGAAAATGAGACGCAGAGGATGCCGCTGGAAATCCAGGGGCCATTTCGAGAGGCGGCTGCTGCGTTGATGGAATCGTGGTCCAGCGGCGGAGATCTGAAAATGCCGCCGGAGGGAATCGCGCGCGGGGCATTGATACGCACGATCCAGAATCGGGTGCAAGGATGGCGCGAGCAGATGGAAAAATTGGCGAGCGAGCTCGAGCGGACGCTCATTCTCGCGGCGCATGATCTGGAAGTGCCGGATGAACCGTCAGGCGAAGAATTCGTGATGGCCGTTCGCGAATTGCCGGTGTTCGATCCACCAGGCCTGAATCTGTCGGTCGAGCGGCCGTCAATTGCTTCGTTGCTGGGCAAGGAATTCGCTCTCGGCCACATCGTGCGAAAACTCGAAAGCCGGGCAGGAACGCAGTTTTCGGATGCGCTGAGTACTTATTCGAGCTTGGTGCAGAAATGGGCCGAAGGAGTATTGAAAGAGATTAAGATGCGTTTCGATAGTTATGCTGATAACTATCGGGCGAGGGCAGCGGGTTCGCAGAAGGGTGGAGCGATGGACGATGGCGATCAACGCAGAATTACTGACGAGCTGAAACTCCTGGGAGTTGATGGACGGATGAATTTGCGGCTCGCGGAAGAATTTGCGAAGAAAGCGTCGCGCAATCCGGAGGAACGAGAAGCTGCGAGGAGGAAACTCTCCAGTTCGCCATGACGAAATACTTATTAGTGGGTATCGGGGGATTTCTAGGGTCGATTGCAGATTTTGGCTGGGCGGATATATCGGCAATCGAATGGGGACGAGGTTTCCATATGGGACATTTGTGATTAATGTTACGGGATCGTTTCTGATCGGATTACGTTGACACGCTGACAGAGCGGACGAACTGGAATCCAAATTTGCGCTACTTGATTCCGATTGGATTTATCGGCGGCTACACAACATTTTCGGCGTTTGAGTACGAGACATTTCAAAGTGTGCAGGCCGGGCAGTTTCTGATTGCCGCGTTGAACGTAGGCTTGAGCGTCGTGCTGGGATTTCTAGGAGTGTGGACGGGAGTGATTGCAGGCAGGAAGATGCGGTGAAACCATCGCGGAAGCAAGTTTGGGATTCGCGATTCGGGATGGATCAATAGGAGCGAATATGCTCAAAGCTGGGCCGGCGAAAAAAGTGAGTATTTATGTTGGCGAGGATCACCAGTACCACGGCAACTCCGTTTACAGCGCGATTTTGGATTATCTGTTTTACCGCGGCGTGTCGGGTGCGAACGTGGTTCGCGGAATCGCGGGCTTTGGCGCCGACCACCATCTGCATACGACAAGCATTCTACGGCTGACGGAAAATCTTCCGATCAAGATCGAGTTCATTGAAGCCGCAGAAAAGGTGAATGAACTCCTGCCGAAACTGCGGGAACTGGCGGGGACGGGCCTGATTGAAATTCAAGACACGACTGTGGATAAGCCATCGGATGCGTCGGCGAAAAAGGTTCTCGAAGATCCGGAACCATCACTGAAGCGTGAGAGCAAAGCCAAACTGATGCGCATCTACATCGGTGAAAACGATAAGTGGCGGGACAAGCCGCTCTACAAGGCGCTGGTGGAATGCATGCGCGCGAACGACATCGCAGGAGTGACGGTGTATCAGGGAATTTTGGGCTACGGAGCGAACCGCAGAATTCATCAAGAGAAAGTTCTGAATCTCTCGCACGACCGGCCAATTCTGCTGTCTGTGGTGGATAGTGAGGAAAAGCTGAGGGGTTTTCTGCCGGTATTGGATGGGATGGTGCAGCAGGGGCTCGTCGTCCTTTCGGACGTGGACATTGTTAAGTACACGCACGACTACCACGGCGGCGAAAGAAGAAAGGAGGCGCGCCAATGAAGCTGGAAGGCAAAGCGAAGATGCTGCGGATTTATTTTGGAGAGAATGATAAGTGGGAGGGGAAGCCGCTGCATCGTGCGATCGTCGAGAAATGCAGAGAACTCGACATCGCAGGCGCGACCGTGTTGAGAGGGATCGAGGGATACGGCGCAAGCACTTTGATCCATCGATCGAACATGTTTTCGTTTTCTTCCGATGCTCCTGTGATAGTGAGCGTGATTGATTCGGAGGAAAAATTGCGGGCGCTGCTGCCATTTCTCGATCAGGTTGTGGGCGAAGGGTTGATCGCGACGTCGGAAGTGGAAGTCATTAAGTATGTTCATCAGGACGGAATGCGATCGGAGTAAGGCGCGGCAGGAAACGCCGACCTCGTGCCGGCATCTGCGGTGGAAAAATTGGCGCGGCGATGGAACACATGGATTCACGGAATTCACTGATCGGCCGTGAAGCGGAAGCACGGCGGCTTTCGGCGGCGATTCTACAACGCGAAAGTTTGTTGATTTGGGGACCTGTGGACGCAGGAAAAACGGCTCTCGTCGCGGCGGTGATCCGCGAGCTGCCAGCAAAGCACGGCGGGAATTGCATTTATTGGAGTGGAGAGGCGAGCGTTAAGAAGTTGGCGGGAGAAATCGTTCGAGGACTTCACCGAGCGGGTGATCCCGAAGTTCGCACGAGAGTGGGCAAAACGGCCCAAGCTGTTTCAGATTCGTTTGATTGTTGGTTGCGAGATCGAACGAGCGGGCAACTGAAGCAGCTACTCTTTGCGGCATTGCCGAAAGTGCGCTACTGGATTTTTCTGGATCATGTCGCGCCGAGTTCGCGACCCATGGCCCGACTGCTCAAGGAAATCATTTGGCGGTGCAAGACTCCGGTGTACTTGATGGCGCGAGGCTGTACTCACGCGGAAATCGGGCATGCTTGGAGCAATTATTTTGCAGATCGCTACCGTATCCGTTTGGACGCGGTAAGTGAATCGGCGGCGCGGAAGATTTTCGAACAAAGCGTCTACCGGTTCGGCATCACTCCATCTAACCCCGCGAAATTTCGCGAAGACATTATTCACCTGAGCCAACGGATTCCTGGACGCATTGTGAAAATGTGCGCGATGGCGGGCGATCCCCGATACGTATGCGAAGGCCAGGTCAAGGCCAAAGTGCTTCACGCGGATTACTGGATGGCGCAGGCATCTGACCTCTCCGAATTCTTGACGCAGAGCGGCGGATGACGGAGCCGATGGGTACAGGCATCGAAAGCTCGTTCGGAAAAAAGGGAGAGGATGCTATTGCGCCAGCACTTGCTCACGGAGAAGAGAGCGGACTTTTTAGGGTTGCCGAATTGGCGGATGAACTCGGCGCCGAGTTGATCGCCTCCGCTGCGCGCGCAGTGACGGAGCGAGTTGCTCATGGCCGTTTCTACGTCGCATGCGTGGGGCAATTCAAGCGCGGGAAGTCTACCCTGGTAAATGCGTTGATTGGCCAGCGAGTTCTTCCGGCGGGCGTGATTCCCGTTACTACAGTGGCGACGGTCGTAAGATATGGTGAGAATCTCGGCGCGCGAGTTTGTTTTCAAAATGCAGGCTGGAACGATATTCAGCTGAGTGATATCGAAGACTACGCGTCGGAGGAAAGGAATCCGGGGAACGCGAAGCAGGTTGCGGCGCTGGAGATATTCGTCGCGAGTCCGCTGCTCGCTTCGGGAATGTGTTTTGTGGATACGCCGGGACTGGGATCGATCCACGCCGCGAACACGGCGGCGACTCACGCTTTTATTCCACACATTGATGCGGCAATTGTGGTGATTGGCGCTGATCCACCGCTCTCGGGAGACGAGTTACAACTCGTCGAGGCGGTGGGCCGGGATGTGCGCGAACTTGTTTTTGTGTTGAACAAGGCGGATCGGACGAGCGATTCGGAACGCGCGGCCGCGAGTGCATTCGCCCGCCGAGCGCTGGAAGTGCAGTTGAATCGCGTGGTTCCTACAATATTCGAAGTGAGCGCGCTGGATCAATTGGAGGGGCGTGGCGACGCGCGCGACTGGACTGAACTCGTGGCGACGCTCGAGTCACTTTCGCGTGAGTCGGGCAGTTGGCTCGTGCGACAGGCCGCGGAACGCGGGCTTCGGCGGACAGCGGAACAATTGCGGAATGTGGTTCAAGAAGAGCGGGCCGCGCTGCTGCGCCCCGTGGGGGAGTCGGAGAGACGAATCTCGGAGCTCCGAAAAACGGTGGATCGAATCGAACAATCGCTCCATGAACTACATCATTTGTTTTCTGCCGAGCAGGAACGTCTCTCGAAGAGCTTTGAAGAGCGACGGAAGTTGTTTCTGCACGATGAAAAGAAACCGGTGGAGGACGTGTTTGAGGATGCCGTTCTGAGCATCCCGCGAATAAGCGGACCAGCGTTCCGGCGAGAGACGATGCATGTAGCGCAAGAGATCGCGCGCGTCCATATCATTCCGTGGCTTCAAAAGGAAGGGGAGCATGCGGAGGAGGGATATCGGCGCGTGGCGCAACGATTCGCCGATCTCGCGAACGAGTTCATGGAGAAGGTGCGGAACACCGATCTCGCGGGCTTGGGTTCAATCCCGGGAGTGTTCGAGTCTGAGCGGGGATTCAGAACTCGGTCGCAATTCCATTTTCTTGAGATGGAGAACATCGCGGCACCGGCCTCACCGCTGCGCTACTTAGCAGACGCAACATTGGGAACATTTGGCGCATACGGATCGATCGTGGCGGAGGCGCGAGAGTTCTTAAATCATCTGCTGGAAACGAATAGTTCACGGGTGCAGAGTGACGTGGACGATCGAGTAGCTGAAAGCCGTAAGCGATTGGAATCTGAAGTTCGAAGCGCGCTAGAGGAAGTTATCGGGGTCGCCGAACGCGCGTTGAGTAATGCTCGCGCGGTGCAAGCGTCAGGCGCAGAGGGAACCGAGGCGGCTCATGCGCGACTTAACGCCATCGACCACGAACTCCGAGCGTGTGTGCAATCGACGCCAGACTGAACTTGAGGCGAATCAAGCAAAATCGTACAGCGGTACTACGGATTTGGGGCGGCGGGTGGCGGAGTTGGCGTGGCGTTCAAAGAGCGGAGCATTTGCTGGGCGCGAGGAACGCTGCCGTGAGTTGGATAGTCGTGGATAAATTTTTCCAAGCGAGTTCGCGCCGAGTCTTTATCACCTGCGAGGATTTCGGCGCGTGCAAGAGTTACTTCGGCATCGACGGATTTCTCGCCGCCCAATTCGATTGCGCGATTTGCGTTAGCTTTTGCTTTTACGATGTCTTGCGTCTGGCCGGGCGACAAGTAGGCTTCGGCGACGAGCCAGTGAGCGCGCCAGGAATTGTTGTCGACCGAGAGATTGCTTTTTCGAAATGGGCGATGGCGTTTGTGGTGTCATTCTGTTGCAGGAAAATGGTGCCGAGTCCGATTTGCGCTCCCATGTGGTTTGGATAAATGCCGATCGCGGTTTCGTAGTATTTCTGAGCGGATGCGGTATCGCGTTGCGCGAGCGCGCATAGTCCGGCGATGTACTGAACATCTGGATGGGCGGGGGCGCTTTTGAGGGCGATGGCGATGTGCGCGGAAGCATCGGCGACATCGTTTGACTGGAGGGATTTCATGGCGGCGTCAAGTTCTTTGCGGGCGTCACCGGTGAGTAGTGGGACGCCTGGAGCTGTTTTGGCGCCGGTGGAATCGTTGGCGCGGGTCATGGTGATAAAGCTTTCGACAAGACCGCGGCCGAGTTCGATGTCTACAGTATCTTGCGCAGGCTGATATCCCGCAGCGCTGACTTTGATGGTGTACGAACCGGGAGGCATTCCTGTGAAGTTGGCGATGCCGCCCGCAGCCGTGGTGGAGGTTTGCATGTAGCCGGCTCCGGCGGAGGAGATCGCGACGATGGCCGATTCGCTGAGCGGGCCTCCGCTGGCTTCCTGGACATGAACGGAAAGCCGTTCTTGTTGGCTCCAGATTGAGCCGATGTCGAACTGCAGAAGAGCGAAGAGAATAAGAAGAACGATGGACTGGAAGAGAAATGACCGTTGCCCGTGCGAAGTATTTCATCGGGGCCTCCGGCAATCCGAACGACCGATTTCCACGACCACCATCGTACGGCGGCTGTACGGACGTTTGAAACCGTTGCGGGGAAGTATAAGCTCATCGCGGCGGAGAGGGAAGAGGACGGCGGAGGATTGGTGTGACCGACGTTTTCGGGTATCGGGATCGCGGAGGGAGTTGTGCTGGAGATCAGCGGTCGAGACGATGTTGCGCCCGGAAGAATTTTGTGTACAATCCGGTGGTTGGCTGATGAGAGCCGAAGAGGTTTTTAAGAGGGACATGCTTCGATTTTTCAAAGACCGGATGGAACGGCGGAGCGAGCCGCCACAATACGCATCGCCATACCCCGGGCTGGGGAAGCTCGAAGAGGGTGTGATGAATGTGATGTGGTCGAGCGGCGAAGGAAATGTGCGGGAAGTTGCGAAGAAGCTTGAACGGCCGCTTGCGTATACGACGGTGATGACGACGCTGGACCGGCTTTACAAAAAGGGATTACTTGAGCGGCGCAAGGCGGCGCGCGCGTTTTTTTACTCCCCGCGGCTTACGCGCGATGAGTGGGAGCGCGAAAGAGCGGGAAGCCTGGTGGCGGAATTTTTGACGGGGCCGCGGAATTCGCGGGAACTTTTGTTGTCGTGCCTGGTGGATGCAGTGGGACGGCACGACGAAGCGATGCTGGAAGAATTGGAAAAGAAAATCCGGGTGCAGCGCAGGAAATTGTTGCGGAAGGCGCAGCCTGCATGAACCTGTCGTATATCTCGCGGTTGTTCTGCGTTTGCCTCGCGTCTTTTTTCCTGATTTATTTCGTATTGAGCCTGCTAACAAGCGCGACCTCGCGTTTTACGATGCGGCTCGCCAGCCGCACGAAATTGGAGCGTGCGTTGCAGCTATTGATCGCGGTACGCGTGCTGCCGGCGGTGGCCGGAATCCTGGCGGTGATTCTGTTATGCGTTCCGAGCTATTTGACGTTTGAACCTTCAGCGACGCGGGAGCACGTGGGTTTGGCGTGCTGTATCGCGGCTGCACTAGCCGTTGCACTATTTGCGGCTGCGTTGATTCGCGCTGGGCGGGCATTGCATGGCACTTGGCGGTTCACAAGGCAGTGCCGTAAGAATGGCAAGTTGATCGAATTGCCGGGTGAGTCTTCGTCGGTACTGCTTGTGGATTCGGCTTCGCCAATCCTTACGCTTGCGGGAGTGGTGCGGCCGCAGCTGATTGCTTCCGTGAACGTGCTGAGCGGGCTGTCGCGCGAAGAGTTGAGCGCGGCATTGATTCACGAGCAAGCACATCGGGCATCGCGCGACAATTTTTGGCGACTGTTGCTGATGGCATGTCCGCGAATGCCGTTTGGCTGGGGATCGCGCGAGCTTGAGCGGACCTGGTCAAAGTTGGCAGAGTGGCAGGCGGATGATTATGCGGCGAAAGAAAACGCGGAGCGTTCGCTGTCACTGGCGTCGGCGTTGGTGCACATAGCTAGGATGGGATTAAGACGGCCGATGCCGCCACTGTGCGCGAATTTTGTTTCCGGCGAGAGCGAACTTGAGCAGCGAGTGGAACGTTTGCTGCGAGCAGGGGCGGAAGTTTCGATCGCGCACGAGGCACCCGCGAGAAAGAGATTTCGTAATACTGCAACCGCGATAGTTGTCGCAGCGATCGTGGGAATCGTATTTTTGCAACCCGCGACGCTACATTCAGTACACGAAATCCTCGAAAGACTGATTCAGTAAATCCGCGTACAGTGAAACCTGTATGCCGGAGTAGTTTACCGGCGGTATTTCAGTTGCATGCACTTTAGTGAGTACTGTCTCTGGTAGTAGTTTTCACCCGCCATTAATATTCCGCTCCTATGAGAACTCGATCCCTGAAGTCTTATGTTTATTTTGCACTTACCGCACTCATCGTGGCGCTCATGGTATCGCCGAGCGCTAAGGCACAAACCCGGGACCTGGCTGAATTGAAGGGGCAGGTTCGCGATTCGCAGAGCAAGGCAATCAGCGGGGCGCAAGTCACGCTTACCAATAAGGACACTGGAATTGCACGAGACACGCGAACGGATGCGGGAGGGAATTATTCGTTCCTCGGAGTTCCGCTAACCGGCCACTATATCGTGGCCGTGAAAGCCTCACAATTTGCTCCCGCGGAACGAAGCGATATCCAATTCAAAGCCGATGAAGCTGCGACCGTGGATTTCATGATGAACATTGCCGGAAGCGAGCAACAGGTGACGGTGTATGGCACGACGGAGGGTGTGGAGACTGACTCAAACCAGATCAGCGATCGGTTTGACGCGCAAAAGATCGAAGGATACTCCGTTGCTGGGGGACAAGCTGACTTCGCTGGTGCTGCTGGATTCTTCGGTGAAAATCTCGCAAACGACAGGCGATTTGTTTCAGGACGAAACGTTGTTTGTCGTGGATGGAGGCGGACGACGGAACACGACGCTTTCGATCGACAACACGACAGCTGACGATAGCTGGGGAAGGCAAACGCTATTTACATCGTTGCCGGTGACTTCCGTGCAGGAATTCACTGTGCTGACGAATGCCAGCTCGGCGGAATATGGCCGCACATCGGGTTCGGCTGTAAACATCGTAACGAGATCCGGAACCAATGATTTCCATGGCGATATTCTTGGGATGGGGCGCCCGGGAGATTCGCAGGCGCGAGTGAAGCTGGCGCCGGGAGATGATCGCGCGGTGAACACGATGTCGGAAGGGAGCGCGGCGATCACTGGTCCGATTGTGAAGGACAAAACACATTTCCTAATCGCTGGCGAGTACAACCATCAGGATCGCGATGCGGTGATTACTTCGCCGCTCGATCCAAGCGTGTATTCGGGAAATTACGAGCAGGGATTGTTCCTGGTGCGCGTGGATCACCAGTTGACTGACAACAATGCGTTGGCGTTCCGGCTGAACTTCGATAGATTTTTCGATACGAATCCGCAGGATGGCGTGGCGAATACGAGCTTACCGACAACAGCGCGCGTGTTCACAAAGAACACGTATGCGGGAGCATGAGCGATACGTGGACGATTTGGGCCGAATCTGCTGAACGAGGCGCGAATTCAGTGGCAGGACGGTTCGCCAATCACGCAATTTATTCCGGTGAATCCCGGACCGCAGCTCTCACAATCTGGAATTTTCACGACCGGAGATTCGCGGTATGCGCGATTGCAGAACCATCAGTATGAGCAAGCCGATACGCTGACTTGGGTGCGCGGACGGCATACGCTGAAGGCGGGATTCGATTTGATCGAATCGTCTTCGGGCGGATTCGGGCAGGAATTCGGCTCCGGCTATCTGGACGGGCAATTTACGCTGAACACGGCGGACTGCTTTACGCTTACGGCTACTTCGCCGATTCCGAATGACACTCAATGCAACAATCCGGCGAATACGCCGATCCCAATTCCGGATATCGCAATTTCAGATGTAACCAAGTACACGCAGACATTTGGAAATCAGTCTTACAACATTACGGAACTGCTGTGGGCTGGATTCATTCAGGATAACTGGAGCGTGCGACCCGATCTGACTTTGAACCTTGGATTGCGTTACGAGGGACAGACGTTTACGAATGACGATAATAATGTTGCGCCGCGGCTTGGATTTGCGTGGCGGCTGCCGCATTTGAAAAACACGGTACTGCGCGGCGGCTACGGGATTTACAATTCGGAAATTCGAATCGACGAGGCTGCGGGATATTTGTTGGGCGGGCCGACTGGGTTGTTTACGTACAGCGCGACGCCGGGGCAGTGCGGATTTCCGACTAGCATCGCGCCGTGGGCGTCTTTGCAGGACTTGCTGCAGTCGCCGGGGTGCTCGACCGGATCGGGGCAAGCAATTCCCGAGCGGACGATTACGGTGCAACTTGGAGCGGCTTCGACGCTGAGCCAGTACTTCGACACGACTGCGCTGCATTCGTTTCCCAACCAGCTACTCAATCCATATACGCAGCAATGGACTCTTGGACTTGAGCACGAGATTGCCAAGGGCTGGATTTTCTCGCTGGATTATACGGGGCAACATTCGGTGAAGCTGGAGCGGCCAGCGGATTTGAACGCGCCGACGTCCTGCTCGTACACGACCGATCCCACACAGGTGACGACTGCCGGTGGCAATTGCGTGCTGATTGCGCCGACGGCCTCGACCCCGGCGGGCACGCGTTCCGCTGCAATCGCGAATGCGACGAGGCCCGTGCAGCCGCCGGCGCCGTGTACAACCACGAGTCCTACGTTCAACGCCGCGATCAGCAACTGCTTCAACAACTACAGCACAATCACGGCGATTATTAATGCGGGAAGCGCGAGCTACAACGGAGTGGAAGCAAAACTCACAAAGCAGCTCTCTCACCATTTCACGATGCTGCTCAGCTACACGTATTCGCACTCGATCAATACGGTGGAACCCGACGCAGCGGGGCAGAACCCGAATGATTTCAATTTCCTGGGCGCGCCAGAAGAGAAGGCTAGCAGCCAGCTTGACGAGCGGAACCGCGCAGCATTGAGCGGATGGTACGACTTCCCGATGGGATTTCGGTTTGGCGCTGTCGCTTCACTGGGATCGGGATTTCCGTACAACGTGCTGACAGGCGTGGATAACAACGGCGACGGAGTGACGGCAGACCGTCCATTCTTGATCGGCGCAGTGGTGCCGCGGAACTTCGGAGCGGGATCGCCGCTGTATGATGTGGATTCATCGCTCTCAAAGAGTTTCAGTTTTGGCGAACGGTACAAGGTGGAGATTCGAGAGCGGAGGCGTTTAATCTGTTCAACCATTCGAACTACTACACTCGCAACGGAACTTACGGGAACACGCTTACGGCGAATTCGACAATTTGGGACGCCGATGGGCGGGCTGGCGAACGTGGGGCCGTCGCGCATGATGCAATTCTCGCTGCGATTCGGTTTCTAAAGTTTCGTACAGGATAATCGGCGTTGGTGGCTGTGGCCTTCGTGGCTGCGGGTGCCAACGCCGGTTGTGTATACTGGCGTCTTCTGCGCGATGCTTCCGTTTATTCACATCGGCCCACTTACCCTTGGAACATACGGGATTTTTGTCGCGATCGGATTGATCGTGGCGTTTGTTGTGGTGAATGCAGATGTGCGCCGCCGCGCGCTGAACGCTGATCCCAATATTATTGTTGGACTCACCGGCATCGCGGGGCTTGTAGGCGCGCGGCTGTACCACTTGATGGAAAGCCCGCGAGAATTCTTCGCGAATCCAGTGCCGCTCCTCTTCAGCACCATGGGATTTGCCTGGTTCGGCTCGGTGATTGCCGGGTTGATCACGCTGATTCTGATCGCGCGCCATTACAAAATGGGGTCGCTGCTGATGCTGGACGTTGCTTCGCCCGCAGCGGCGATCGGGTATGGCATTGGCCGAATTGGCTGCTTGATTTCGGGCGATGGCGATTATGGGATTCCGACATCGCTGCCCTGGGGGATGAGTTTTCCGAAGGGAATTGTACCCACCACCGATCGAGTGCATCCGACGCCGATTTACGAGTTTCTGGCATCGCTGCTTATTTTTTGGATTTTGTGGAGGCTTGGAGCACGGTGGCTGCGGCAGGGTAGTTCTGTAGATGGGAAAGTTTTTGCGGCTTATTTATTGCTGACGGGAGCGGCGCGGTTTTTGGTCGAATTTATCCGGCTGAATCCGCGATCATTCTTTGGAATGACGAACGCGCAGACTGCCAGTTTGGCGGGGATGATATTAGGAGTTGCGTTGCTTATGCGAGGTCGCGGCAAGCTGAAAGAGGCTTGAACGGTGAAGAAACGGCCTACAGGCATCACGATTCTTGCGATCTATGGATACCTAAACGCGGCTTTGCTAATTGGATACTCGATATGGTCTCTCTTTGCGCCTAAAGATTCGACGTTAGATGTTCTACGATCCATCGGAATTCAGTCCGCACGGCTCCTCGCGATATTTGCGCCACTTTTCTTGCTGTATATGGTCGCCTTCGGGATTCTGAGTGCTGCGGTTGCCTACGGTCTGTGGCACCTGAATCGCTGGGCTTGGATGGTAACGATCGTTCTCGTGTGTTGGAACATAGTACAGAGTGTGATCACGATGTTCGCGCAGTTGGCGCATGGGCCGCAGTACGGTCGGCTGTTCGACGTCGTAGTCGAAGTCTTGATCGCCTGGTATTTGTTCCAGCTTCATGTGAAAAAAGCATTCGAACCAGAGTCTGCAGCATCACTGACGATTGATGTTGCTTCCTGACGCTGCGCGCGTCGGTTTTCACGCTTGACCAATCAAATAGAGCAAGCCGAACTGGCGATTGATCGGAGGCTGTTGATGCATCGACCTGCTGGAATTACTGTGCTCGCATTCGCGATGTTTACCGCGGCGGCGATCTTGCTTGTGTTGAGCTACTTCTGTTTTTCGGTTGGGCCGGTGATCGGTGAACTTGTGCGAACGCCCGGCTTGCCGATTTTCAGGATGATTGGCGCAGCGGCGGTTGGAATCATACTTCTGGTGATGGCGTTTCTTTGCGCCGGTGCTGGAGTAGGACTGTGGGGAATGAAATCGTGGGGACGCGCAATTAGCATTTTGCTGGTGGCGATCAGCGTCGTAGTGAGCGTCGTGGGAATTGCCGCTGGACTCGTATTCCCGCAGATGCGGCTGGTGATCGACCGGATCATCGCGCTGGGAGTGGACCTGTTGGTGTTGTGGTATTTGGTGCAGCCGCAGGTGAAGGACGCATTTGGCGGCTAGTAGCAAATATGCGAGCGCCGATCAGGATATCGGCGCTCGCATATGTGAAACTCGCAGATGCGAAACGATTACTTGGATCCCGGCGCAGCGGTAGCAGCTGCGGCGGGCTTTCCGTCTCCTCCGTACATTTCGACGGCGCCGTATTTTTCCATAACAGATTTTATTTTTGAGGCGTCGCCGACGGCGACAACCTGCATTGTCTCGGGGTTGATATATTTTTGCGCGACACGCTGAACGTCATCCGCAGTGACCGCCATGATTTTCGCAGGATAGGTATCCCAGTAGTCGGCGGGAAACCCATAGAGTTTGCGGACGATAGCGTAGTTTACGAGTTGCGCGGGCGTCTCGAGTGAGAGCGCGAAACTCGCGACGACGGAGTGGTGCGCGTCGTCGAGTTCCGTTGCGGAAACTTTCTCGGCCCGAATGCGATTCAACTCATTCAAGAATTCGGTCATCGCGCCGCCGGTGACGTCAGTGCGAACATCGCCGCCCGCGCGCCACGGTCCAGCATATTTCAGCGCGGTGAAACTGCTGTAGACGCCGTAGGTGTAGCCTTTATTTTCGCGCAAGTTCAGGAACAGGCGGCTTTGCGGACCTGAGCCGAAAATCTGATTGAGAACGACCATCGCCGGATAATCGGGATCGCGGCGATCGATGGCGATATTTCCCATGGCGATTGTGGTCTGTACGGAACCCGGGCGATCGACGAGGAAAATCTTCTTTGCGGCTACTGGCGAAGGAGTTCCTGCATTCGGTTCAGCCGCGTCGGACTTGTGCCAATCTGCGAGCCACTTTGTAAGTTGTGGCACCAGCGCAGTTGCATTGACGTCGCCCGCAATCGCGAGAATCGCGTTCTGCGGCGCGTAGCGTTCGTGGTGCCAGCGCGTGAGATCGGCCGAAGTCATTGCGTCGAGGGAGGCGTCGGTTGGAGAAGTCACAGCCGCGGGAAAATTTCCGTAGACGGCGCGATTGAAACGCTCCGTGGCGAGGAATCCGGGTTGCGTGCGCTGCGATTTTAGTCCGGCTTTCTGACGCTGCTTTAGCTTCGCCAGTTCATCAGCTGAGAATGCGGGGTGCAGCAGGACATCTGTAGCGATTGCAAACCATTGCTCGAAATTGTCCGAAAGGCCAGAGGCGCTGACGGATGCTCCTGAAGATCCGAACGGCGCGAATGCGTTCAGGGAGGCGCCCGATCTGCTGATTTGTTCCGCGATTTGCTGGCTGCTGCGGGTCGCGGTGCCTTGCGTCAGCATTTGAGCGGTGATGCTGGCCAATCCGGGCATCGTGGCTGGCTCGTACAGCGAACCCGCGCCGGTAATCTGCAATTGAACCGTGACTTCGGGGAGCTTGTGATCCTCGAGGATCAGGACTGTCAGGCCATTTGGCAGCGTAGTTTCCGTGGGCTTAGGCAGAGTGACTTTCAGAATGTCTTTCGAAACAGGCGCACGATTTTTTCGCTCGACCTGACTCAGCGGAATGTCTTTATTGTTCTGTTGTTGTCCTTGCGGTTGAGCGCGCAGGAGGATCGGAGCAGCGATTAGCAATGCGCTCGATGCGGCAAGAGCGACGAAGCGATGGGTGAAGAGTTTTTGAGTTTGCATGTTCGTCTCTTTCGCGCTACTGCGCGCCTCCGGCAGTCGCTCCGGGTTTCGGCACGGTAATGACGACGCTGCGGTTGTTTTCGGTGATGTATTGTTTCGCGACGCGCTGGATGTCCGCTGCTGTGACACTGCGGTATTTGTCCACTAATTCGTTGATCAGATTCGCGTCGTGAAAGCAGACAGCGTCATTGGCGATGATAAACGCTCTGCCCAGAGTGCCCTGATCCTGGCGAATCAGGTTGAGACGATCCTGCATGAAAACTTTTTCAAGCTCTTCTTTCGTAACACCGTTTGCTTTGATTTTCTCGGCTTCAGCTTCGAGAGCTTTCTCCACTTCGGCGGGGTCTTTGCCGGGGGCGACCGTGCCTTCGAGATTGAAGAGCGAAGGGCCTCGGGTGTCTTCGGGTCCGGCGGACACTGCGACGGAAAGTTGTTTGTCCTCGACAAGATCTTGATACATTCGCGAAGATTCGCCGCTGGCGAGAATGTCACCGAGCATATCGAGCGCGTACCAATCGGGAGTGTTGCCGGCGGGAACTCTGTAAACAATGTTGACCAGAGCGAGCCGCGCGAAGCTATCTTCAAGCGTCAATCGGCGCTCGGCCTTCTGCGGCGGTTGAGTCATATCTGGCTGAGCGGGCGTGGGTTGTTGGGGAATCGGTCCAAAATACTTTCTCAATTTCGCTAGCGCGTCTTCGGAATTGAAATCGCCGACCAGAGCGACTGCTGCATTGTTGGGTGCGTAGTATGTTTTGAAAAAACTGGAGACGTCGTCAACGCTGGCGGCGTTCAAATCGTCCATCGAGCCGATTACAGAGTGCTTATATGCGGCGTTGTCGTATGCGAGGTTGTCGATGGCTTCGAATGTTTTTCCGTAGGGCTGGTTGTCTTCGCCGAGGCGACGCTCTTCCTGCACGGCGTTGCGTTGATTATCGAGATTTGCCTGATTCACTGCGAGGGAGCGCATGCGATCGGCTTCGAGGAACATACCCAGGTCGAGCTGATTCGCGGGGAGCGTTTCGTAGTAGGCGGTGCGATCTTTGTTCGTCGTGCCGTTTACGCCGCCGCCATTTGTGTAGACAAGGATCAGATGCTCGCCCTTGCCTACATTTTCGGAACCTTGGAACATCATGTGCTCGAAGAGATGCGCGAAACCGGTGCGGCCGGGGCGCTCGTTGCGCGAGCCGACATCGTAGACGACGCAGATCGAGTACGTGGGAGCGCTGTGGTCTTCTGAGAGATAGACACGCAAACCGTTTTGCAGCGTGAACTCCTTGATGGGAAGTTTCACGGCTGCGGATGCTACTGGAGCGGGTTGTGCTGGCGGGTTCGCAGCAGAGGCGGGAATGCCTTCTACGAGCGCGGCCGCACCGAAGAGCAGAATGCCGGAGCAAACTGCTAGAAGAAATCGCGATCTTCGCATCGAACATTTCCTCCGAACTGACAGCAACAAGACAAACCTCTATGCGTAGTAAGACGTGTGAACTGCGAAACTGTTTCCCGCGCGGTCAGAAAAACTTTAGCCGGGAGGCGCGCGAAAGCTGCTAAGCGCGCTAAAGCATTTGCCGCAGCACGTACGGCAATATGCCGCCGTGCTGGTAATA
Organism: uncultured Acidobacteriota bacterium; assembly: GCA_963785395.1. GTDB lineage: Bacteria > Acidobacteriota > Terriglobia > Acidiferrales > UBA7541 > DASTCZ01. The sequence continues at coordinate 233,203 of CAWAVH010000010.1, forward strand.
CGCCACTTCTTCGGGCGTATCTACGCGTGCGATTGCGTCGAATGATGTTTCGTTGCTGTTTGTTGGACGGACGCGCACTTTTACTTTCGCGCGTGGCTTCAACTGCGAGACGCCTTCGATGGAAAACTCTTCGGTTCCCGTGAGGCCAAGAGATTCGCGTGTTTGGCCTTCGGCGAATTGCAGCGGAAGCACGCCCATTCCCAGCAAATTGCTGCGATGGATGCGTTCATAACTCTCTGCGATTACGGCGCGAACTCCGAGAAGCAACGTACCTTTTGCCGCCCAGTCGCGCGAGGAACCAGAACCGTATTCTTTTCCCGCGATGACGATGAGCCCGACGTGTTCCTGTTTATAGCGGACGGACGCATCGTAGATGGTCATCTGGTCGCCGCTGGGCTGGTGTTTCGTCCACCCGCCTTCGGTGCCGGGGGCGAGTTGGTTGCGCAAGCGAATATTCGCAAAAGTGCCGCGCATCATCACTTCGTGATTGCCGCGGCGCGCACCGTACGAGTTGAAGTCTGCGGCTTTCACTCCCTGGGCGATCAGGTATTTGCCCGCTGGGCTATCAGCCGGAATCGAACCCGCAGGAGAAATATGATCAGTGGTGACGCTATCGCCGAGAACGGCCAGCGCACGAGCGGAATGAATATCCGCGAGCGGTGCTGGAACCTTCGGCATATTCTCGAAATAGTTCGGTAGCTTGATGTAGGTAGACTTTGGATCCCACGCGTACAGATCGCCTTCGGGGACCGGCAGAGATTTCCAGCGCGCATCGCCTTCGAAGACCTCGCCGTATTCCTTCGCGAACATCGCGGAGGTGACCGCGCTGCGCACAGTTGATTCTATTTCTTCGGGCGAGGGCCAGATTTCCTTCAAGAAAACCGGCTTGCCCGCTAGTATCGTTTCCGAGCGGCTCAGTGGTCAGGTCCATGTCCATGCGTCCGGCTAGCGCATACGCAACGACCAACGGCGGAGAGGCTAGATAATTCGCGCGAACGTGTGGATGGATGCGCCCTTCGAAATTTCGATTGCCGCTGAGGACGCTTACAGCGACGAGATTGTTTTGCTTGATTGCAGCGCTAATTGCTTCGGGGAGAGGTCCGCTGTTTCCGATGCAAGTTGTGCAGCCGAAGCCAACGAGATTAAATCGCAGCTTGTCGAGAAATGGGGTCAGACCCGCGGCAGCCAGATAATCGGTCACAACTTTTGAGCCGGGTGCGAGGCTCGTTTTCACCCAGGGTTTGGTGCTGAGACCGCGCTCGACGGCTTTTTTCGCGAGAAGTCCCGCACCAATCATCAGCGTGGGATTCGAAGTATTTGTGCAGCTCGTGATCGCGGCGATGACGACCGAGCCATTCGACAGATCAAATTGATCGCCATTATTTTTCACCTGCGCCTGCGCTGAAGCCTGTCCCTGCATGCTTTTTTCGAATGACTGCTTCGCGCTGCGGAGTGGGACACGATCTTGTGGGCGCTTGGGGCCGGCGAGCGTCGGCTCCACGGTGCTGAGATCGAGTTCAAGCGTATCCGAAAAAATTGGATCGGGTGTTTCGTCCGTGCGGAAGAGGCCTTGTTCTTTTGTGTAAGCTTCCACGAGCTTGACGCGCGTTTCATCGCGCGCGGTGAAGCGCAAATAATTTAGAGTTTCCGCATCGACCGGGAAAAACCCCATCGTTGCGCCATATTCCGGTGCCATGTTCGCGATCGTTGCGCGATCGGGCAGTGAGAGACTCGAGAGGCCAGTGCCGTAGAACTCGACAAATTTCCCGACGACACCTTTCGTGCGCAAGCATTTGCGTCACGACTAGCACCAAATCTGTTGCCGTCGAACCCGCAGGCAGGCGGCCGTGCAATTTGAAACCGACCACGTCCGGCAGAACCAGTGAAAGTGGTTGGCCGAGCATGGCTGCTTCCGCTTCGATTCCGCCGACTCCCCAGCCAAATACGCCGAGGCTATTCACCATCGTCGTGTGCGAATCGGTGCCGACGAGCGAATCCGGGTACGCTACTTTCTTGCCGTCGCGAGGGTGCGTCGTAAACGACGCGCGCGAGATATTCGAGATTTACCTGGTGGCAGATCCCGGTGTCGGGCGGCACAACCTGAAAATTTTGAAATGCGCGCTGGCCCCAGCGCAGGAATGCGTAGCGCTCCACATTGCGCTGAAATTCCATCAGAGAATTGATCGAGATCGAGTCGGATTTGCCGAAGCTATCCACCTGGACGGAGTGATCGATTACAAGTTCGGCGGGCAGCAGGGGATTAATTTTTTTTGGATCGCCACCCATTTCGCGCATCGCAACGCGCATCGCAGCGAGATCAACAATCGCGGGCACGCCCGTAAAATCCTGCAGCAGCACGCGCGCTGGCATGAAATTGATTTCTTTCCGTGCGTCGTCATTCGGCTTCCACTCGGCGAGAGCTTCCACGTCGGCTGGTTTGACGAAGCGGCCATCTTCATGAGCGAAGCAGATTTTCGAGCAGCACTTTCAGCGAAAAAGGAAGCTGGTCAACATGGCCGATGCTGCGGCGCGCGAGCGCGTCGAACCGATAAATGTCATAGGAATTCCCGGCGACGTTGAGAGAAGCGAGGCTGCTGAAGGAGTTGGAGGAAACTGCTGCCATCGAGTTGGCTTTTCCTTTCCGAATCGCGAATGAACAACATTATGATAGCCGAAGCGAGTAAGACGTGCATGGCGCGACAAATCGCAGTTTGCTGGCTGCATACGCAATGCAGGATCCATTCAGTGTGATGATGGAGAAATGCGATTGGCTATACGAATTCTTCGATATGACAATTTTGATCGCAGCATCGGATGGCGATTTGCGGCTTGGAGAATCGCGTGCGAGCAGGCGCGCTCCGGCGGCTGGGGCGCCAATGCAGGTGGTTCTACTTGGGACAGGTTTCCCGCGGCCAAGCGCTGATCGTGCAGGTCCTGCTGCCGCGATCGTGATCGGCGACAAAACTTTCGTCGTAGATGCGGGACGCAGCGTTGTGATGCGGCTCATGGGTGCGAAGCTCCCGCTCACAACCATCCAATGCGTTTTTCTCACACATCTTCACTCGGATCACATCGACGATTTGCCGGATCTTTACAACACGCCTTGGGTACTTGGTCGTACAAAGCCGTTTGAACTGTACGGTCCTGACGGCACTCAGGAAATTGCGGATGCGATGCAAAAATTTTTCGCCGCCGACATACACATTCGCGCCGATCTCACGGAAATGCATCCGCGCGAAGGTGCGCAGATCAACGTGCATATCGTTCATGAGGGCATCGTGTACGAAGATACCAGTGTTCGCGTGACGGCGTTTGCCGTGGATCATCGGCCCGTGGAGCCTGCGTTTGGCTACCGTTTCGATTCGGCAGGCCGCTCAATCGTAATCAGCGGCGACACGCGCCCCAGCGACAATTTGATTCACTACGCGAAGGGCGCCGATGTTCTGGTGCATGAGGCATATCTGGAAGAATATTTCTCGCATACAGATGATTCGGCGGTCGCCGCGCGGCTCCGCGCTTACCACACTACCGCCGAGCAAGCCGGACAAGTGGCCAGTGCCGCAGGAGTGAAGATGCTTGTGCTCACCCACTTGATTCCGGGCGACAATGACTCGGAATTTCTGCGCCGTGCGGCGCGAACTTTCAAAGGTCGCATCGAAGTTGGCCACGACCTCGATCGCTACTAGGTACGCGCTGGCGCGGGAGCGCCCGCTGTGTGCATCGGCTAAAATACGGTAGTCAGCTACCCGATGCGCGTCTCCCTGATTTCCACCTACGAACTCGGCCATCAGCCGTTTGGAATGGCCTCCCCGGCTGCTTGGCTCGCGGCGAGCGGAGCCGAAGTCACATGTTTTGACCTTTCCAGAGAAGAGCTGAACGAAGAGCCGGTGCGGAACGCCGACCTCATCGCGTTCTATGTGCCTATGCACACGGCGACGCGGCTCGCCATCGCGATGCTGGATCGCGTCAAATTGCTCAATCCGCGCGCCCATATTTGTTTTTATGGCCTCTACGCGCCGGTAAACGAAACTCATCTTCGCGCGCTTGGCGCTGAGACAATTTTGGGCGGCGAATTCGAAGAGGGATTGGTGGGTCTAGTCGAGCGTCTTGGGGAACCGCAGCGGAGCTCAAATGGCTCCCAGCACGAACCCGTCATTTCCCTGGGACGTCAAAAATTTATTCTCCGCCAGTACGTACGGGTCTGCCCGCCTTGTCGCGCTATTCCCAAGTCGTAATGCCGGATGGAAGACGGCTCATCGCCGGATACACCGAAGCCAGCCGCGGGTGCAAACACCTGTGTCGCCACTGTCCGATTGTGCCTGTCTACAATGGCGCGTTTCGCGTCGTCGCGCGCGAGATCGTTCTCCAAGACATCCGCCAGCAAATCGCAGCAGGAGCACAGCACATCACCTTTGGCGATCCCGATTTTTTCAATGGTCCAAGCCACGCCATCGCCATCGTTGAACAAATGCATCGTGAATTTCCCGCGCTCACTTTTGACGCGACCATAAAGATCGAGCATCTCTTGAAACACGCGGATCTTCTTGGAGTCCTCCGTGATTCCGGCTGCCTGTTTGTCACCAGCGCTGTGGAGTCCGTGGATGACGAAATACTCGCGCGTCTCGACAAGGGACACACTCGCGCGGATTTTCTGTTGGTCGTCAGGCAATTCCGCAAATCGGGTATGGTCCTTCAGCCGACGTTTGTACCGTTCACGCCGTGGACTACGCTCGAAGGCTATTGCGATTTACTAGACGTGCTCGCGGATCACGATCTCATCGCTAACGTCACCCCCATCCAGCTTGCGATCAGGCTTTTGATCCCTGCGGATTCGCGCCTTCTCGAATTGCCCGATCTCGGCCAATTCATCGGAGCGTTCGATTCCGCAGCCTTGGTCTATCCGTGGCGGCACGCCGATCCAAGGGTCGATGCGCTCGCCACAGAAGTTGCCCGCATCGTTGAGCGCGGCTGAAAAATTCGGCAGGACGCGCGAGCAAATATTTGAGCGGATTGCAGCAGCCGCATTCTCGGCGGCCGCGCTTCCAAGACGAGCCTGGATGCGATTCGAGCCAAGGTGACGTTGCCGCACGGACTCGACGCGCCACCCCCGGCGCGGGCTGTACCCCATTTCGACGAGCCGTGGTACTGTTGCGCTGAACCCTCAACCGAACAGATGGTCTGCCTCAAGACAGGTACCGCGTCGAACTCGCGCCAACCGTTGGGCGAGAGCCCGGCAGCAGATGGGTTCATCTAATTAGTGAGATTTCCGGTCGTCAACGCAGCGGACTCTAATGACAATACACGACTTCAATTCCAAGAAGGCTAAACCGCGCCTACTTCTACTAGCTGGAAAACTTGGATATCAGACTCGAAGCTTTCTGGAGACGGCTCGCAGGCTCGGTGCGGAAGTTCTAATCGGGAGCGATCGGTGTCATCAGCTTGAGGATCCCTGGGCGGATGGCGCAATCGCTCTGCATTTTGAAGACGCGCGCGGCAGCCGCTAACGCGGTATTGGAGCGAGTGAAGCTGGCGCCAATAGATGGCATCATTGCCCTCGGCGACCGCCCGGTAGAAACTGCGGCATTAGTCGCACAATCGCTCGCGCTTTCCTACAATTCACCCGAGTCCGTCATGTATTTGTCGCAGCAAATTGCGCCAGCGCGAAGTGCTGCACGCTGCGGGCCTGCCCGTTCCAGATTTTTTTGCGTTTCCACTTGACGAGCCGCTCGATCTGGTTTTGCACTCGGTGAAATATCCGTGCGTGATAAAACCACTTTCCCTTTCGGGCAGTCAGGGCGTAATCCGCGTGAACGACGCAGTGGAGTTTATCGCCGCTGTCGAACGCAACCGCCGGCTTCTCGCGACGCCGGAAATTCGTGCCAAGCGCGAACCCGAACTCGATCGCTTGCTGGTCGAGCAATATATTTCTGGCGGGGAGGTCGCGGTAGAGGGATTGCTCACGAAGGGAAAACTGCGCATCCTCGCGATCTTCGACAAGCCGGACCCGCTGAATGGTCCATATTTCGAAGAGACGATCTACGTCACGCCGTCGCGGTCATCCGCTCGGGCACAGCTCTCAATTTCTGAATGCGCGCAGGAAACAGTTAGCGCGCTCGGCCTCACTGAGGGTCCAGTGCATGCGGAATTTCGAATTTCCAGAGAAATCCGCCACGCCGTGGATTTTGGAAGCGGCGCCGCGCCCGATCGGCGGACTCTGCGCGCGGGCATTGCGCTTCGGTGATCGGAATATTTCGCTGGAGGAATTGCTTTTACGGCATGCACTGCGCCTGCCAGGCACGGATGCATTGCGCGAATCGCGCGCCTCCGGCGTGATGATGATTCCAGTGCCGATGACGGGCGTGTACGAAAAAATTGAAGGTGTTGAGCGAGCGCTAAAAATTCCCGGCACAGAATCCGTCGAAATCACTGCTCGCCCGCACGATGTGATCACCGCCTGGCCTGAAGGTGGAAGTTATTTGGGGTTTATTTTCGCGCGTGCAGAAAAACCAGAATCGGTGGAGAGTGCCTTACGCCGCTCCCACCTGCAACTTCGCTTCACAATCAATACACCTCTTCGCGTCGAGCAACCCAACACGCAGCCCGCTCGCGCCAGCGCTTGAGCAGTTTCAGGCTCCCTTGGCTTTCGGTGCCACGTAACCTTCCGGAAGTTTTGCGCCTTCGCCGAAGAAAAACTGCTCCATCTGCTCTTCCATTACCTTTTGCGATTGCGGATCGAGTGGGTTCAGCCGGTACTCATTCATCAGCATCTTTGAATATTCCACCCACATCTTCCACGCTTCCTTTGACACGTTCTCGTAAACGCGCTTGCCAAGTTCTCCTCGCCACGGCACCCGCTCAAGACCTTCCATCTCGCGGTCGAATTTTACGCACTTCACCATGTGGGCTCCCGCTTTCGGAGGCGCAGCTTGCGCGGGCGGGTTCGGGGAATCGCAGGAATCATTTGCCATGTTCTGTGGGCTCCAGAGACCAATATGAAATTCTACGATACTGCATCGCAGCCGAATTGGAAAGCCGCTCGCGATACGAACGAAGCACAGTTCGCTTGCGCCTAACCGAGGTTTCTGCGAAAACAGAGTGCGCTGTTTGGCGCGCACTGCGTGGCAGACGACAGCCCGAATCCCACGAAAGAGGTATTCTTGGCGCAGTTCACCACTCTTTTTTTCGACATCGGCGGTGTGATTCTCACTAACGGGTGGGACCAGCCCGCGCGTCGCCACGCCGCGGAAACCTTCAGCCTCGACTGGGACAATTTCGAGCACCGCCATCAACAAGCTGTAGACGCGTTCGAGACTGGCCGCATGGGGATCGACGAATATATCGCTAAGATTGTGTTTGACCATCCACGCCCATTTGCGGCTGACGATTTCAAGAGATTCATGTTCACTCAATCCCAGGAGATGCCAGAGTCCCGCAAGTTCGTCGACCAATTCGCCCGCCTGCCGCAATACCTGGTCGCCGCGATCAACAACGAGGGCCGCGAGGTAAACGCATACCGCATCGCGAAATTTGACCTCGGCCATACCTTTTCGATGTTCTTCAGTTCGTGCTACGTTGGGATACGCAAGCCGGACCCTGCAATCTTCCGGCTCGCGCTCGACGTAACGCAGCGCAAATCCGCCGAATCGATTTTCGTCGACGACCGCGAAGAAAACCTCGAGGGCGCGAGGCAGGCAGGAATCGCGGCGATACAATTCAAGAATGTGGCGCAGCTTGAATCGGACCTGCGCAACATGGGTGTGGGTCTGGCGTAGCACCAGGAAAAGAAATCTAGATTCGAGGAACCGCGTGACAACCCGCGAAAACAAAGACGAAGCCAAACCGGAAAGCGGGCTCCATGGCCTCACTGCCGCGCGCGAGATTGCGCCTGGTCTCCTCGTTTGCACCGATTCCGCGTCAGTTGCGCGCGGCGCCGCGAGAATGTTTGTTGAGTGGGCTTGGCAATCCATCGCTCGTGACGGCAAGTTTTTCGTCGCGCTCAGCGGAGGAAAAACCCCACAAGAGTTCTATCGTTTGCTTGCAAGTCCCGAATATCGCGCCCAGGTAGATTGGGCCCGTGTATTCTTTTTTTGGGGCGATGAACGCCCAGTGCCTCCTGAGAGCGACGAAAGCAATTACGGACTTGCTCGCCGTGAACTCCTGATACGCGTTCCGATTCCAGGGAGCAATGTTCACCGCATGGAAGCCGAGCGTCCAAACATCGGCCGCGCGGCTCAAGAGTATGAAGATCTGTTGCGATCCACCCTACCGCTCGACGATCGCGGCTTCCCGCGATTTCATTTGATATTGCTCGGTCTCGGAGACGAAGGCCACACCGCGTCTCTCTTTCCGGGCCAGCGGGCCATGCGTGATACTTCGCGCTGGGTCAGCACTCCGATGGTCCCTCAACTCAACAGCAAACGCATGACGCTCACGCTCCCGGTCCTCAATGCCGCGCACCGCGTGCTTTTTTTGATCACTGGCGCGGACAAGGCCCCGGCGCTCTATCGAGTGGTGACCGACACAGGCGAACCGCCGGTCCCGGCACAACTTGTGAAAGTCCCCAACGGAGATCGCACGATACTCTGCGACGAAGCTGCTGCCTCAAAATTGCTTGACGAGATTCGCACCACGGGAAAGGTGCCCGGCAGGCCCGATCGGAAATAGAGATTTCCTGAACTCCATCATTCCCAGCGCAGCGCTGAAATTGGATCCACGCGTGTTGCTCGCCATGCTGGAATCGCTGCGGCCAAAGTGGCCACGCTGAGTAGAATTGCCGCGGCTCCAACGAGTGTGAGCGGATCGCGCGCCGTCAATCCAAATAACATATTTTGTAATACGCGCGTCACCGCAATCGAAGCTGCGAGACCCACCGCAGTTCCGATCAGCGTAACGCCCAGCGCTTCGCGCACCACTAATCCCAATACGTTTGATCGCTGCGCGCCCAGCGCCATGCGCACGCCGATTTCACTCGTGCGCCTCGCCACGTTGTACGAAAGCACTCCGTAAAGTCCCAGGCATGCGAGGAATAGCGCCACGATCCCGAACACTGCCGAAAGTCGCGCGGTCAGCCGGTCGCGCATCAGAATCCGTCCGGTTAGATCTGAAATAGTATGAAAATCAGGCGGGTCGAGATTCGAATCACTGTCATGCATGATTTGGCGTATCGCCGTGCTAATCGACGCGCCACTTCCCGCATATCGAATCTCGTAGGTTCCATCCCCACCTTGTTCAATTCCATTGAAAAACGAAACATAAAACCGCGGCTTCAATTTTTCACGCAGCCCGTTGTATTTCGCATCCGCCACCACGCCTGCCACCTGGCAGGTATACGGCGTGTCGGGATACTCGTCCTTTATCTGCTGTCCAAGCGGGCTTGCATCACCAAAATAGTATTTCGCCATCGTCTGATTGAGCCAGCAATTATGCTGGCCGGTGGCGTCGCGTTCGTTGACATCGCGTCCCATCAGCACGGGGATACCGATCGTCGCAAAATAGTTTGCGCCCACTTCGTCCCAGTTCGCCTCCATATTCTGCCCTTGTTTTGGCGTGTAACCCAGAATCGAAATGTTGTCGTTTGAATCCCGGCCGTAGAGCAATCCGTTTTCAGATATCGTCGCCCCGCTCACACCCGGTATCGTCGAAAATTTTTCCGCGAGATTCTTGTATAACTGCATCGCTGCGGGTCCTTTGTATCCAGCGGTCGAGGGCAGCACGCGGAACATCAGCAGGTTGTCTGGACTATACCCAAACTGCGTCGAAGTGAGATTTTGCAGGCTGCGCACGAAAAGTCCCGCCGCGACAATCAGCAGCAACGATATCGCCACCTGCACCGCCACCAGCACTTTGCCGGTAGAGATGCCTCCTCCGCCCTCGGCCCCAGAAATCGATCGCGATGCGCCTCTCAAAACCTTATTCAGGTCCAGCCGCGTCGCGCGCAGCGCTGGAGCGAGCCCAAACAAAACTCCAGTCAGCAAACTCGCGCCGAGCGTGAAACTCAGCACACGCCAATCCGGATGCACGTCGAGCGGTACCGGATTTGGCCCGAACGACACCATACGCACCAGCAGTTGGCCGGCCCAATGAGACAACGCTAGTCCCACCAATCCGCCAAAGAATGCAATCATCACGCTTTCGGTGAGCAACTGGCGCACGATTCGCGACCGGCTCGCGCCCAAAGCAACTCGTACCGCAACCTCGCGATTTCGTCCGGCGGCTCGCGCCAACAATAGATTTGCGACGTTCGCGCACGCCAGAAGCAGTAACAGGCCAACCAGTCCCATCAATATGTCGAGCGGTTTTTCGTACTGGCCGCGAATCACGGAAAGTCCGTGTCGTGCGTCTCGCGCGACAACATAGCTATTCAAGAATTCTTTCCGGGCGGATGGATCGGAAATCGTTCCCGCGTCCGTTTCAAGCTGCTGCTTATACAAGACATTAATCGAGGCATTCGCCTGCGAGACAGTCACGCCGGGCTTCAATCTGCCCACGACATGCATGAACATGATTTTCGTTACCGAACCCGGATGCCACGACAAAATATCGAGCCCGGTATACACCGCCGATCTCATCGTCAGCGGAATCCAAATGTCGGGCGATTCGCCAACCATGATCCCAGTAAAATCGGGTGGCATCACACCCACCACGTCGAACACAAGCTGCCGTATATGAATCTGGCGTCCGATTACCGCGGAGTCGCCTTGAAATCGGCGCTGCCAGAAGGCGAAGCTGATCACCGCCACCGGATGCGCGCCAACTCCCGTGTCCACTTCCGTGCTGAATGTGCTGCCTTTGGCTGGGTCAACTCCGAGAACGGGGAAATAGCCGCCACTCACGAGCAGCACGTTCGCGGGACTGCCGGTTTCCGCTGGGCCGAACGACACCGGTGCCGACAGCGTGCGGCTATTGCTGCCGAATAATCCCGAGAAGACCGTATTCTGGTCGCGCAACTCTTCGAATTCGTGGTAGCTGAAGAGTTCGCGCTCGCCACCGGGCGAGCCATTCATAAATCCGGCGCTCTCAGGATCGCTCAACGAAACAAGCTGCTGCGGATCATGGATCGGAAGCGTGCGCAGAAGAACCGCGTTGATCACGCTGAATATTGCTGTATTCGCGCCGATACCCAAGGCGAGCGTTAGCACGGCGATCACAGAGAAGCCGGGATTCTTTACCAGTGCTCGTAGAGCAAACCGCAAATCCTGGATAAGTCTTTCCACGCAGGCCTCCGCCGTGGGCATTTAGCCCTGCTTTAATAGACGCAGCCGAACTGAAAGGGTCAGAGCTTCCCGTACAGTTCCTCAGGTTCAAGGGACTCCCGAGGATCCCTCTTCAATGTTGAAACCGAATCCGCGTGCCATCCGTCCATCTACCCACTACTACTATTCCGCCGGCTGCTGCCCCTTTATTGGAGCGGCGGCCGGCCGGCTCTAACCCAACGCAAATCAGAAACAAACTTGCAGCGCGGCAGTTGGTTGACGTTCGGTTGTGATGTGATCGAAAAATGAAAGGTACTGCCTCGGTGGCTGCAGCGCACTGCCCCACAGCCAACTTACTACGGCTCGACAGCCTGTTTGATGCTCGGTTTTATTTTTAGCGCCGCAATGCTTTGCGCGTCCCACCCGCCGCCAAGCGCCTTGATCAGCATCACGCTGCTTACGAGTCGCTCACCCTGAATCGTTGCCGCGAGTTGCTCGTTCTGCAGAAGCGTTTGCTGTGCTGTGATCACGTCAAGATAACTCACCAACCCGCCCGTATATCGGTTGGTCGCAATGTCCAGCGCACGCCGCGCATCTTCCACAGCATTCGCTTGAGTTTTCTGCGCCTGGTCCAAAACGCTCAAGCTTGCCAGATTATCTTCCACTTCGCGAAACGCGTTTAGCACCGTACCTCGATACGAAGCCACCGTGTTCTGATATCCAGCCTGCTCGAATTGCACTTGGGCTCGCCGCGCACCACCCGTAAAAATATTTTCGATGCCATTCACTCCGATTGACCAAAAAGTGCTCGCGCCATTCGCAATTTGCGCGATGTTAGTGCTCTGCGTACCGATACCTGCGGACATCGGAAACGACGGGTAATACGCCGTTTGCGCAATACCGATTTGTTCGCTAGCCGCCGCCATCTGCCGTTCCGATTCCGCGACATCCGGACGCCGCTCCAGCAAATCCGACGGCATTCCGAGCGGTATCGCAGGCGGCGTCGAAGAAATTTCCGCGTTCGGCAATGAGTAATCGGAAGCTGGTTTGCCGATGAGCACTGCAATCGCGTCCTCAAATTGAGCGCGCTGCTGCCGCAGTAAAATCGCCTGCGTGCGCGTGGTGTCCAGCAGCGTCAATTCCTGAGCGACATCCAACCCCGACGCGACCCCGCCCTTTTGCCGGCTCTCCACAAGCTGCAACCCTTTCTCGAATGCGCTTACGGATCGATCCAGCACCGCCATTTCGCTGTCGAGTTGCCGTACGTTGAAATAATCTCCGGCTAGCTCCGCGGCAACAGTCAATTGCACATTAGCAAGGTCCGCGCCCGAAGCTTGGTAACTCGCGTTGGCTGACGCAATCGTTCGTCGTATACGTCCGAACAAATCCGGTTCCCAACTCACGGTAAAGGGAATCTGAAATACGCTATTCGAGATCGGTGTGAAGGGTCCAGGATTAAACGGCCGGTTGGCGGATTCCCGCTCGCGGGCGATCCCCGGTTGCGCCCCAACTTGCGGGTAGAGCGATGAAACCGCGATTCTCGCCTGCGCCCGCGCTTGCTCCAACCGCGCTACCGCGCCTGCAATTTCCTGGTTCGCGGCCATCGCTTGCGTTTCCAGATTGTTTAATTCGTCGTTTCCGAACGCGCTCCACCACGCGCCTTTCGGAATCTGGTCGCTCGGTTCGCTGGAGCGCCACGGTGCCTCGGTCTTCCATGTCACCGGAGTAGGAGCATCGGGCCTGTGATAATTCGGCCCGACCATGCATCCACCCAGAAACGTGACGCAAGCCGCCAATAACGGAATGAATTCTTTCCGGCTCATCTATTTCGTTTGTCCGGGTTGAGCAGCGTTAGCCTTCTGCGCCGCGATGTGAATCGCCTCGCCCTGTTCAAGTGAGTCTGGAGGATTTACAACCACCGCATCGCTCGCCGTGATTCCTCCGAGCACCTCCACGGTGGAACCCAGGTCGCGTCCGATCGATAGCGGTTTCAATTGTATTTTTCCATCCACCACCACGGCCGCCATCGTGCCTTCTGGCCGGAACAGCAACGCGTTTACCGGCAAAATCAGCTTTTGTCCGCTCACTTTAAGCGCGAAATGCACTTCGGCATACGCACCCGGCAGCAATATGCCCGAATGATTCGGCACATCCACTTCGGTGTTCAAGGTCCGAGTAGTCAAATCGATTGAGTCCGCAGTGCGCGCCACCGATCCGCAAAAACTTCGTCCCGGCATTTCCTGCTCTACCAGGCATGCCTGCAAGCCGGTATGGATTGAGGGCGAAAATGATTGCGGCACCGCGACGAACACGCGAATCGGATCCACCTGCGCCATAGTGAACAGCGAATTCGGAGCCCCGCCATTTCCCGCGTTGACCAACATCCCGATTTCCGCATTGCGCCGCGTGATCACTCCGCTAAATGGCGCGTACACTCGCTTGAAAGACTCTAGATCCTCTAGCCGTTTCACATTCGCCGCCGCAGACTCCACGGTGCTTTTCTTCGCTGCGTAATCGCCTACCGCATTATCCACTTCCTGTTTGGAAACGGACTCCGTCTTGATCAACTCCTGATATCGCTGTGCCGTAGTCTGCGATAACCCAAGATTTGCCTGCGCCGTTGAAAGATCCGCGCGTGCTTGATCCAATTGCTGGTCCACTTCAGGCGTCTCGATTTCAGCGAGAAGGTCACCCTTCTTCACTTGAGTTCCAATATCCTTGTTCCAGGTCTTCAGGTAGCCGTTCGTTCGCGCGTATATCGGAGATTCAATAAACGCCTGCAACGTGCCCGGCAAAATCAGGTCGGAATCGCCGTTCGCCGAGGTAGCGTGAACCACCGACACATACGGCACCGCATCCCGAGTAGTCTGATCCGCCAGCGCGTGGCTGCTGCTTCGCCGCTCCGACAGCGCGAAGACCGCGAGCACCGCGAACACTACGAACGGTATCAGCCAGATAAGCACCAGCTTCTTTCGTCCGCCTCGGTGTTCAGGTTCAGACGCGCGATTTGGCGCCGCGCTCTGTCCCCGCTCACTCATGGTCGGGTGGTTTGTTGTGCTCTCGGTCATGCTGCGACATCTCCTCAATGCGGTGCTCTACTTCGCGCTGATGCTCCACTTCATAATCGTGTTCGGCGACGATCGCCGCTTCCCCGGGTTCTGCGCCCGGTTTGTAATTCCGGTGAACGATCTTGAAAACGCACGGCACAAAAAACAAAGTCGCGAACGTCGCAAACAACAATCCGCCAATTACTGCGCGTCCCAGCGGCGCGTTTTGCTCTCCGCCCTCGCCCAGACTCAGCGCCATGGGCACCATGCCGATGATCATCGCCAGCGCCGTCATGATCACCGGACGAATTCGAATAAATCCCGCTTGCTGCGCCGCCTCAAACGAACTCTTTCCCTCGCGCAATTGTTCTCGCGCAAACGACACCATCAAAATACTGTTTGCCGTCGCCACACCCATGCACATGATCGTGCCGGTCAGCGATGGGACGCTCAGCGTCGTTCGCGTCAGCAGCAGCATCCACAGGATTCCCGTCAGCGCGCCCGGCAACGCCGTAATAATGATGAATGGATCGATCCACGATTGAAAGTTCACGACGATCAGCAAATACACCAGCAAAATCGCCACCACCAGGCCGCCGCCAAGCCCGATGAACGATGAGTTCATCGTATTGGCTTGTCCGCGCAAATTGATTTCCGTGCCGCGCGGCAGATTTGGATTTATACTGCTCCACAATTTTCTTTATGTCCTCCTGCACCGCTCCCAAATCGCGACCCTGCACAGAGGCGTAAATATCGACCAGCGGTTGCGCATCGTAATCGCGAGTTTCAGCCGGATTCGATGTCAACTCCATCTGAGCGAGATTTCCGAGCAATTCTTCTCCGTGCGATGAATTAGACACCGGAATATTCGACATGGACTGCATCGAATCGAATTTGTACTGCGGTACTTGCACCGCGACGTTGTATTCCACTCCCGTTTTCGGATCTACCCAAAATGAAGGATTCGTTTGGAAGCTTGAACTCAGCGTCAGCAGCAGGCTGTTTGCCACGTCGCTTTGGCTCAGCCCCACCGATTGCGCACGCGTTCGATCCACATCCAGAAAGATCGATGGCTGTGACATCAGTTGCTGGACGTGAACGTCCACCGCGCCGGGTACGAATTGGATCTGGTTTGCCATTTTCTGCGCGAGCGCGTAATCCTTCGCCAGATCTCGCGCCCATGAGCTGCACGTCGATTGGAGCAGGAACGCCAAAATTCAAAATCTGGCTCACGATATCCGCGGGCTGGAAAAAGAACTGCGTGCTCGGAAATTCCGCGGTCAATTTCTCTCTAAGGTCGGCTATGTATGCAGGCGTCGTCGTCTTGTGTTCCGGCTTTAGTCCAATCAGATATTTCTGCATCAGAGCTTCCGATCGTTCCATTGTTGCTGTAAGACATGTTCAACGAGCTGTACGAAAGCCCGATGTTGTCCATGATATTTCCGAGTTCGCTGGCAGGTATTTCGCGCCGGATAAGCTGGTCCACTTGGTCGCACAAGCGCGCCGTCTCTTCGACGCGCAGTCCAGTCCTGCCTCGCACGTGCAGCCGGATCAATCCCGCATCCACGCTAGGGAAAAAATCCTTCCCGAGCACCCACGCGAGCGGCGTTGATCCCAGGCAAAAAATCATGAACATAATTACAAACGT
Source organism: uncultured Acidobacteriota bacterium (assembly GCA_963785395.1). Lineage (GTDB taxonomy): Bacteria > Acidobacteriota > Terriglobia > Acidiferrales > UBA7541 > DASTCZ01. The sequence goes on from CAWAVH010000010.1 coordinate 249,090, forward strand.
CCACGCATTCTCCAGGCAGAACCCCAGCGCGCGCCGATAGCCCTGCCGCATCCGCTCGAATCCATGCACGAACCCTCGTTGCATCCGCGCCAAAATAAAATTTCCCTTGGCTTCTTCCTCGCCGCCGTGACCCTTCAGCAGATACATCGCCATCGTCGGCACAAGTGTTCGCGAAAGCACGTATGACGCCATCATCGCGAACACCACCGCTTCCGCCAGCGGCACGAACAGAAATTTCGCCACGCCCGTCAGGAAAAACATCGGCACGAACACGATACAGATGCACAATCGTCGAAACGAACGCAGGAATCGCGATCTGCTGCGCGCCGTCCAGAATCGCGTGCACAGTTTCTTTTCCTTGCGCCAGGTTTCGGTTGATGTTCTCGATCTCCACCGTCGCGTCGTCCACCAGAATTCCCACAGCGAGCGCCAGTCCTCCCAGCGTCATGATGTTGATCGTCTCGCCCAGCGCGCTCAGCACGCAGATCGACACCATGATCGATAGCGGAATCGAAATCGCAATGATCAGCGTGCTGCGCCAGTTGCCGAGGAACAGCAGAATCATTGCCGCCGTCAAGCAGGCCGCGATCAGCGCTTCGCGCACGACTCCGCCAATCGCGGCGCGCACGAAAATCGATTGATCAAACATCGGCGTCACCCGCAACTCGGGAGGTAAGGTCGCCGTGATACGCGGCAGCAAGTCATAAAGCCGATTCACAATGTCCAGCGTGGAAGTACCGCCGGTCTTGTACAGGCTCAGCAGAACGCCTCGGTTGCCATCCATGCGAACGATATTTGTCTGCGGCGAAAAACCGTCACTCACCGAAGCAACGTCCCGCACATACACCGTCTGCCCGTTCACCGTCTTGATCGGCAGATCATTTAACTCCGCGATCGTTTGCGGAGTTCCATTCATATCCACTTCATAATCGATCGTGCCTAGCTTCACGTCGCCAGAAGGCAGAATCAAATTCTGCAAGCTGATCGCGTTGATCACATCAGAAGGCGAAAGACCCTTCGACTGCAGCGCCTGAATATCCAGATTCACAGATACTTCGCCGCTGTTTCCCGCCATACGGATACGGCGATGCTGCGCCAGGAATCGTCGCCAGCCGGTTGCGAACGAAATTTACCGCGAGATCGTTCAGTTGTTGCTCGCTCAACCCCTGTCCCTGCAATCCCAGCTGCATAATCGGAACCGTGGATGCCGAATACTTGATGATCAGCGGAGGATTGGTGCCGGGAGGCATGCCCCTAATCGCGGTCTGCGAAATTGCAGTAACCTGAGCAATGGCCATGTCGACATTCGAATGCGGCTGAAAATATGCCTTGATCACCGACCGGCCGTTCACCGTCTGTGATTCCACGTGCTCAATGTCATCCACCGTCGTCGTTAGCGAGCGTTCAAAGCTCGACACGATCCGGCGTTCCATCTCAATCGTCGAAAGTCCAGCATAGTTCCACACGATGCTTACGACGGGAATATTGATTTCGGGGAAGATGTCTGTCGGCGTGCTCGTCAGCACCAGCGGGCTAATCAGCAAAATCACCATCGCGCAAACGATAAACGTGTACGGGCGGCGAAGGGCGAGTTTTACAATCCACATAAATTATTCGGCGAGTGGCCTGCGCTGGCTCAGCAGAGGTCGCCAAAAACCATCTGCGGTTTTCTCTTTCTAATTATATCGTGTCGTGCGAACACTACCCATTATTCGATGCAAGGGTTCCGCTGAAGTCACAGGCGACGAGGCGGCCTGCCGCCAATTCGTATCAACAACGCGGTATGTAAATTGACGTGCGCGGCGCTTCCGCCGTTTCTATTCTTCCGTCCGACGGACGCGTATTTTGTACCGGGCAAATCGCTTCTTGCGCACCACTTTTCACGCCGTTCGTCCAAATCGCCTCGCCTTTGATAAACTCATCGCTCTATTACGCCACGTAGTTTTGGGAGGAACTGATGCCGTTCCGCCGCGCGCTTACATTCGCATCTTTCTGTCCAATCGCCGTTGTCCTCGCGGTGGCCGTGCCTCTCCGGTCTCAACAAACGTCGAACGCCAATAGAATCCCCGCAACAGTGCCCGAAGAAAGGTACTCAAATCTTCGCTGGCGCCTCATCGGACCCTTCCGCGGTGGCAAAGTCGAATGCGTCACCGGCGTCCCCGGAAATACTTCCACCTATTACATGGGCACACCGGGCGGTGGCGTTTGGAAAACGGTTGATGCAGGCCAGGTTTGGACTCCCACCTTTGACGACGCGAAAGTCGCGTCCATCGGAGCCATCGCCGTCGCCCACAGCGATGCGAACATCATTTATGTCGGCACCGGTTACCAGACTCCCGGCAATGGCGTCTGGAAATCCACCGATGCTGGCGCCACTTGGAAAAACGTCGGCCTCTCCGAGACGCGTTTCATCTCCGCGATCCAGGTCGACGCAAAAAATCCCGACATCGTTTTCGTCGCCGCGCTAGGCGACAACATCTCCGCAGAAAATCGCGGCGTCTTCAAAAGCACTGACGGCGGCGCCACCTGGAAAAAAACTCTCTATCTCGATCCACAAAACGGCGTTGTCTCTATCTCCTTCGCGCCAGACGCCACGAACATCGTCTTCGCCGCATTTGTCTCCCGCGCATTCGGCCGTGCGGGAAACGCCGCCGAAAAAGGCATCTTCAAATCCTCCGATGCGGGCGAAACATGGCAACCGGTCGGTGGTTCAGGCCTCCCACCATCCGGCATGGGAAAAATCGGAGTCGCCGTCGCGCCCGGCACGTCCGGAAAAACAATCTACTCGATTATGAATCAGGGATTCTTTCGGTCGCTTGATTCGGGCTCTACGTGGGAACGCACCACCACGGACGCTCGTATCGTCAGCACCGGTCAATTCGGCGGCGTCTTCGTGAATCCTCAGGATCCCAACGACGTTTTCATTTCCCAGACTTCCATGTACCGCACCACCGACGGCGGAAGAAACTGGACCGCTTTCACCGGCGCCCCAAGCGGCGACGATTACAACGCCATCTGGGTAAATCCCGATGATCCTCATTACATGATTCAAGGCGTCGATCAGGGCTCGGTCGTCAGCGAAGATGGCGGCAAAACTTGGAGCAGTTGGTACAACCAGCCCACCGGCCAGCTTTATCACGTCATTACAGACAATCAATTTCCGTACACTGTTTACGCCGCGCAGCAGGATTCCGGAACCGTCGGACTTCCCAGCCGCAGCGATTACGGCGAAATCGGCGACAACGAAAGATTCTCCATCGCTGGATTCGAAGCCGCCTACATCGCGCCCGATCCGCTCAATCCGAATTTAATTTATTCCAACGCATGGTACGGTAGCGTAGTTCGCTATGACCGCAAGACCGGCCACCTCGACACGGTTTTCGTTCGCTCAGAAAAATATCGCTCCGCGGGAATGGCTCCTCTCGCCTACGCTCCGCAGGATTCCCACACGCTCTATCTCGGCACTCAATATTTATTGAAGACCACAAACGGCGGCGACACTTGGCAGGAAATCAGCCCCGATCTCACCGCGATTCCCGCAACTCCCGGCGCTCCACCGCCAGACGCTACACAAGCCGCCCGCCGCGGCGGTCCCGGCGGCGCACTCAACACAATTTCCTTTTCCACTGTTCGCGCCGGCGTCATCTGGGCTGGCAGCACCAATGGCCGCATCAACATGACCCAGGACGGTGGCAAGCATTGGCAGGATGTAACGCCCTCCGACATTCCCTCGCCGTCGAGCGTCGGGATTATCGATGCGTCTCACTTCGATACGAACTCGGCATACGTAGCCGTCTCTGGTGGTGGCCGCGGCGCGCCCACCGGGCCTATGATCTATCGCACTCACGACGGTGGAAAATCTTGGCAAAAGATCGTAGATGGTTTGCCCGCATCTGACCCGGGACTCCATACCGCACAATTCATTCGCGAAGATACCGTCCGCCAAGGGCTCCTCTTTGCAGGAAATCAATCAGGAATTTTTGTTTCCTTTGACGACGGCGATGATTGGCAATCGCTTCAGTTAAATTTGCCGGTCACCTGGATGCGCGACATGGTCGTCCACGGAAACGATCTGATCCTCGCCACTCATGGCCGTTCTATCTGGATCCTCGACGACATCACGCCCCTCCGTCAGGCACCGCTGCAAATCTCAGAGCGTAATCATTCAGCTCTTCCTTCCCGCCGATGCCATGCGCTGGCGCTGGGACAACTATCAAGACACGCCGCCCACCCGCGAAATGGTTGCCGCGTCGGGCAAGAATCCTCCCGATGGAGCCATCATCGATTATTACGTGCCGCAAAACGGACGCAGCGCCACGCTCGAAATCACAGACAGCAAAGGTAATCTCGTGCGCCGCTTCACAAGCGACGTACCGCCTGAATCAAAACTCCACCCCAATATTCCCAGCTACTGGTTTTCTCCGCCTGCCGTCCTCTCGGCGGCTCAGGGAGCCCACCGCTTCGTCTGGGATTTGCGTTACGACGATCCGCGCACCCTTCCGTACAACTACTACGGAAGCTTGATCGACTACGTCGAATATACTCTCGCCGATCACGCTATTCCCGGAGAATTTCCTCACTCCCAGCCGCTCGGCCCTCTCGTCGCTCCCGGTAAATACACAGTCTCGCTGACCGTAGACGGCAAAAATCTCGGCAAGCAGCCTCTCAAAGTAGTTCTCGATCCGCGCATCCATGCCACGCAAGCCGATTTGGATTTGCAGGTTGCTCTCGCGCAAAGGATTCTTCGAGGACTAGCCGCGACAACGGATAATTTCTGGCCCGTGAAAACGCTGGTGGATGCGATTGCCGATCGGCAGAAGTCGGCAGCTTCCGCGCAAAACGCCGGAGACCTTGCGGCATCGCTGAAATCTCTTGCGGAACAAGTGCAGAAGATTCAGGAAGGCACGCGCACGGAAGCAGGAATCGGCCCAATTAATCGCGATCTTGCTCGCGTCTACACCATGATCGAAAGCGGCGATCTGCGCCCAGTAGAAACCGCGCAGCAATCCGTGAATGATTCGTGTAAGCAGATCGATGCCGATCTCGCTGCGTGGCGCGCTTTGAATGCCTCCACCAATTCGCCCGCGAGTGGTGCCGCAGCGTCCGTCACGCTCAATTCCATAAATACGCAACTCGTCACGCAGAATCTAGCTCCGCTCCCTATTGCCATCGGCATTTCCACCGGCTCCGTTTGCGGCAAATGACCAGTGGCACAGGCTCTTAGCCTGCGGCTTTCATGCTAGTAACGGCACTATCCGTTCCTCGACCCGCCGTGTCTCCCCGCTCATTTCAGGGAACAAAAAAAGTTAGGTATATTACCCGCCGGAATCTGACGATGAATCTTTGCCGCTCTAATTTCGCGAGGCGCGCCTAAGTGTTCGGCATCAGCCATCTTTTTTATCCGTGGGGATTCATCCTTCAAATTCTCGCGCTGGTGCATTTTTTTCGGAGGCGTCCTGAAAGTTATTGGTTCTGGATTATTTTTATTGGCGGCGCGCTTGGCGCCGCGGTTTATATCATCGCTGAAGTAATTCCAGATGCTCCGCTACTGCGCGGCGCGATGCACGGCCACAGCCGGAAATCTCGAATCGCTCAAATAGAAGCGCTGATTGTTGACAATCCCTCCATCGCAAATTTCGAAGAACTCGGCGAACTTTATTACGACCAAAAGGATTTCGCCCACGCCAAGGAGGCATTCGATCGCGCCATCGCTGCGCGTGCCGATGCAACGCGCACATTTTATTTGCGCGGCCGCTGCGAAATTGAACTCCAGGATTTTCCTTCCGCAGTCGCCGATCTCGAACGCGTAGTCCGCGCCGATCCCAAATTCGATTTCTACCATGCTGCCGCAGCGCTGGCACAGGCCTATGCCGCAGTTGGCCGCGTTGACGAAGCATTGTCCCTCTACGCCAACGCGATCGAGCAATCCTCCACGCCAGACATGCTCTACAACTACGCCGTCTTTTTACTCGCGCAAAATCGAACGGAAGATGCGCGCGAAATTCTGCGCCAACTCGCCGAGAAACGAAAGACCATTCCGCGCTACATGGAACGCATCGAGCGCCCCTGGTTCCGAAAAGGCAAAACACTTTCAAAGCAGCTTCCGCCAGTAACGTCGCAAACGCGGTAGCGCGCTCTGGTGTAAGATTTGTCGTCCCGAGAATCTCGTATGAAATCCTCCAAGAAATCCGCCACGCAGCGGAATGCCGGGCCGCCGCCTGCGCAACTCCCAATCTCCGCGCTGCTTTCGTTCGCTCTCGTTGCGTTCACGATCGAATTCGATAATGAATTCGAACACCGGATGCCGCACCGAATCACCAACTCAAATCCTGAAGTAGCCGGAGTTTGCCGCGGGCCGTGGTTGACCTCGCTCGTGATGTACTGCAACTGCATGCGATTCGTAGACGAGCAGGGAATTCGTGCTAGCGAACTTGAAAAGCTCGCGCGAACTCCCACGAACTTAAATGGCATGGAGCGCTGGGGATACATCACCGTTGCGCCCGATCCAAATGATCCCACGCCCAAACCGCCTCGCTCTGATCTGGCTGATTCGCGCCACCGCGGCCGGCCTCGGCGCCCGCGAAATCTGGCGCCCACTCTTTCCCGAAATCGAAAACCGCTGGCGCGAGCGTTTCGGCCCGAACGTAGTTCGAAGCGCTTGCAAAATTCGCTTCGAAAACTGGTCGCTCATTTCGATGAGCAGTCTTCCAGATTGTCTTCCGATTCTCCAGTATGGATTACTTTGCAAAGCTCCGATCGGAGCAGCATCGCCGCTCGGGCAGATTTGAAATATCAGAGGACGAACTTTCACTTGTCAGCGTTGCTTTCAAGATCGCTGCTCGCTTTCGCACTTGAATTTGAGTCCGAGTCGGAAATTTCGCTCGCCGTCGGCGCAAACATTTTGCGAGTGCTTCGCGACGAGAAGCACACCGCTTCCGAGATCATATCCGCGATTGCCGGCGGTCTCGATAGAATCCATCAGCATGGCGTTGGGAATCCTGCGCAAAAGACAATTCATTCGAAGAACTGCCCAGCCGAAAAAGGTGGCCGAGGAAAATTGATTTGTCTCACACCGATCTGGCGAAGACTGCGCACGGGCCGCGTCTCAAATTAATTGATCAGTCGCGATTGAGGAGCGCTGGCGGAATCGCAATGGCATAAATTTGTTATCCAATAGTTGCGCGCGGCGCTCGAAAAAGTAGCTGGAAATGGTTCTGCGCCATCCTCTCCACTTTTTCGTGGACTGACTCCGTATCCCGATGGATGGCGCGCGACGGCACCGCCAATGTCAACGCTGCCGCAATTTCCGATGGTGCTTCATCGCGGCGGATATCCCGACGGAAGTTGAAATCAATCGTGGCGTTTGCGAAAAGTTGAAATTTCCGCGCCACGCGCATCCTCGTTTGAAAATGTGTTGCGTATCAGGACTGAGCGGCAGCAGAATCATGTCGCGCGGCGTTACTCACGCCTGACGTAATCGCTCTGCATCTCTGTGGTACGCTAGCGTACGATTAGAAGGCGGGAACTTGGGCTCTCTCTGGAACCAAATGCCTTTGTGGGGAATTTCGATCGCGTCTGGCGTTGGCGCCGTTCTGCTCTTCATCATGATTTTTTCCAGATTGGAAAGCATCGGTTATTACCATCACTGGTGGAAATTGCAAGACGTCAGAATGTGCAAAACGTATTGGCAGCTCGCGCCGAAACTTGGATGGTCAAGATTTCCGTTAGTCGCGGCGGTAACTTTGCTCGCGGCTGCGTGCGTCACTTTTTTCATCACGATTTGACCTGAAACAAATTCATTCTAAGTCCAAAGAACGGACCGATCGATGCTTGCGATTGTGGGCCGGCCGGTCAGCGCCATCGCCATTTCGAATTCGCGCCGCAAAATGTTGACGCACCGCGCGACGCCCTGCATCGCCCGCCACGCTTAACGCGTAAAGATACGGACGGCCAATCATGATCGCGTTCGCGCCATTCGCCAGAGCTTTCAGCACATCGGTGCCGCGGCGGACTCCGCCATCGACAATAACTGGCACGCGGCCCGCAACTTTTTCCGTGACGTAGGGAAGCGCATCGATCGTCGCGGGAACCGTATCGAGATTTCGCGCGCCGTGATTGGAAACCATGATTCCTTTTACTCCCGCTTTCACGGCGTGGTCTGCATCATCAGGATTCAAGATTCCTTTTGTCAGCACGGGAACTTTTGCGAAGCCGAGAAGCCAATCCAAATCTTTCCACGTCATCGATGGATCGGTTGCGTTCGTGTAGATCGAATCTCCGGTGGCGAGATGCGCGTTCGGATCTGTGGCCACTGCCACGCCATTCATTTTCAGTCCGCGAAGATTCGGGCGATCAAGCTCGGCGGCAAATTAAATTGCGCGCGCATCTCGCGATTTCGCGCTCCAGTAATCGGAGTATCCACGGTCAAGCAAAGCGCGCGAACGCCCGCCGCTTCCGCGCGCTGCACCAGATCCTTCGTGAACCCGCGATCGCGCTGTACGTAAAGCTGAAACCACAGCGGCTGCGTCGCTGCCTTCGCGATGTCTTCAATGCTCGTCGTCGCGACGGTGCTCACCACCATCGTCGCGTGTGCCGCGCCTGCTCCGCGCGCGGTGGCGAGTTCACCATCAGGATGCGCGAGTTTGTGATACGCCGTCGGCGCGAGAATGATCGGGAACGCGAGTTCCTGACCGAAAAGATTTACGCGCGTATCGAGCTTCGAAACGTCGACAAGAATGCGCGGCTTCAATCGAATTTTCTGATAGGACTCAATATTCCACCGCATCGTGATTTCGTCGGCCACGGAACCATTGAAAAATTCCCACGCCATGTGCGGAATCCGTGCTTTCGCTGGCGCTTCAAAATCGGTCAGGCAAGAAAGTTCCGGTCCCAGCGCGGCTGCGGTTTGTGGCGCGGAGCTTTGCTGTGCCGCGTCGCAAGAACTTTCTCCACAGAATTCTTCGGAGACGATTCGGCGTCGGCGATAGACGGAAGACTCGCGGCGGCGAGCGCGCTCAACAAAGCTTCTCTGCGTGTGATCGGCATTTTTCCCTCGGAGGAGATGCGCGCGATTATAGACCTACTTCCGGTGAAATATTTTGATGTTCATTTTATTTTGGCGCGGCTTCCGTTTCTGTCGACCAATACAGCGAATCGAAAAGTAGCGGCAGCGTCGCGTGAGTTTGCGCGCGATGTTGCGGACGAATTCCAAACAACACAAGTTTGCCAGGATTCATATCGATCGCAACCTCGGCGGCGTGTCCCATCATTAAATCTTCGCCACGAAGCCAGCCGCTCGCATTCACGTTTGAATTTGGATATCGAGCGACGACGCTCACTTTTTGCGAAGAGAAACCGTCTGTAAGTTCGAAAAATGGCGAGTTGATGTAGAAGCCGTAAGTGTCCGCAGCGGAGCCGAATCCAAGCGGGCTGCTCGTATCGACTTGTAGATTTACGATCGTGCCGGGCGCAAAATGCTGATCGCGCGTGTAGGTGCGCTTCAGCTCTTTGATCGGCAAAGGAAGTTTATCTATTAGAAGAGTGGATGCGCCGCCGAGCGCGACAACAGTTCCGCCCTGATCCATGAAATCGCTGAGAGCTTGCCAGCCCTTTTCGCCAATGCCGCCGCGATATTCCGGAACAATAAATTCGGTCGTCTGGCCTTCCATTAAACTTTGTTCAGTTTGATCGGGAATCAAGAATCGCGTCGAAATTCGCGCGCAGATTTCCGGATTGAATGTCGGCGTTGTGCAGAATTTTGTACGGGAATTCGTAATGGTCGAACACCCAGCGCGTCCAGCCTTCGTCCATGTTCGCCGTCCAGGATTGGTAGAGACCGACGCGCGGCGCGCGCAAAGTAATTTGTGAATTCGCGGATGATTGCGCATGCGTCGCGGCTGCGGCGGTCAATGATGGCGGGCGAATTTCGAATCCCGCCGACGCTGCGCTCCACTGTTCGCGTGTCGCGTTCGCATGCACAATTGCTGGAGACGAATTGCGTCCGCGCTCGAAACTCACAGTCGCGCCGGATTTCAGAAGTCGATTGATTACCACCGCGTTTTCCGCGCCGATGTAGGGAAATGTCCAGCGGTCGCCATCATTCGAAGCATCCAGAATAAATTTCGGCGTCGCCGAAACCGGCTCGATTGCAAGATCGGCAGGCAGCGCCGTTTTCGCAAAAATAGTCTTTCACGCCGAATTGCATTCCCAGCGACCACGCGGAAACGTCGTAAGGAGCCTCGGCGGGTGCGTTGGGCGCGCGGCGAACCTCCGGGTAGGTTTGTTTTTCGAGCATGTCTTTCGCGTAGCGAGCGAAAACTTGCGTGAAGGGAATTACGTAGGTTCCCGCGGCGTAAGTCTCGCCATCCTGCTTGAATTCTTTTGTGGCGCGCGAAACTTCCACTCCTCCCATTTTTAATTTGTCGACGAGATCGATCACTTCATTCGGATCGTGCTGGGCTTGCACTGGAATAATGGCGGCGAAACTTTTGTCTTTATCCTCAAATCCAAGCTCGCCTTTTTTCCCGATTCGATCGTGTTGAGATTGATGTCGTAAATATTGTGCAGCAAAGTTTCGCGCCGATCGGCGGCTGTGCTCAGCAGCGCAAACGTCGCCGTCATTTCGTAATCCACGATGTCGCGCAGCCGCCACGTTCCTCCCAGCCACGGCCGCGGATATTCCGTGCGCGGCAAAATGTCCGTTGGCGCAGGCAGCGGCGCAGTCGGTCCGCGATCAGAATTAAATCCCTCGCCGCCGCGCCCCGCTTGCGGCGCTTGCGGCGGCGCAGGTTTATTCGGGTCAGCCTTTGTTTGAACAGTAGGCGTTGCGATGCGAGCGCTCGCAACTTCTGTGAGCAAGCCAACTTCGTTGTGCCACCAGCCGGCCCAGGCCATCGCGCCTTCCCAAAAATTTGTGTAAGTGGCGTTGAAAATGATTCCGTCTTTGCCTTCGGCTTCAAGCGCAGCGGCTTGCGCCTGTCCGTAAATCGTATTGAGACGATAAATCAGCGGATGCACGTTTGGATTGATTGGATCCGTCGCCGGCATGGTGAAAATCCGCGGGCCATTGGAACCTTGCTGATGTTCATCCAGCCAGATCGCGGGAAACCAATCGTGCCAGAGTTCGTTCGCGGCCATCTGGCTTTCCTTCTGCGAAAACAAAAACATGTCGCGATTATTATCGTGGCCGGTGTAGGGGTGATAGATGTACGGCATCGGGCCGCCTTCCTGCGGCGTGCCCAGATATTTGTTGTACCAGTCCGTGACCATGATCTGGCCATCGGGATTCAGCGAAGGAATCAAAATAAGAATTACGTTATCGAGAATCTTTTTTGTTTCGGGCGAGTCATCTGTCGCAAGTTTGTAGACGGCTTCGATCGCCATTTGCGACGCGCCGATTTCGGTGGAGTGAATATTGTTGGTGATGAAGACCACCGCTTTGCCCTCGCGAAAAATCTGATCGCGTTCGGAATCGGTGGGAGCGCCGCCCTGAAAATAAAGTTTCCGCTCGAGAGATTTGTAGTGGTCAAGATTTTTGATGGTTTCCGCAGAGCTGACCTCCACCATGATGAACGGATTGCCATTGGTCGTGGGACCCAGAGTGTGGACGCGCACGCGATCAGAAGACGCCGCGATTTTCTGCATGTACTCGACGATCTTGTCGTACCGCGCCAGCTTTTTATCGGCGCCGATTTGGAAGCCGAAGAATTTTTCGGGCGACGGAATTGCGTCGTTCGCGACTCGGGGACGCGCCAGAAGCGGTATCGCGAGCGCGACGAGCGCTAGAACGGATGTAAATAATGAGAGAGGAACGCGCCGCCGATTCATGGATGCTCCGGTGGAAGAAGTGTTAGCCGCTCGAAAGCGGCGACGATAAATGAATGAGTTTGAAGTGTCAAACGGAATGGCGGAATAGGGTCGCAAAACGTGTCGATGATTCTGTAAGTGATTGATAATATGAAGGTTAAGGTCATTATCGTGCAGTTTTGAGGGCTGTCCCACCCCGCCCCATTGTTTTTGTAAAGTGATGATTCTAATAGCTTTATCTAGTACTATTACTAAAAAGTTGTTCATTCTAAAGACTTTAGGTCCGTTTTGGGGGCCTTTTTTTCGCGATTTTTGGGGTAGTACCAAAACTAGGTCCTTACAGGGGAGGTGCGCTCGGTTTGAGGAGATGTGGATCAACGATGTTCTGCTCCTTCTTCCTAGGCTTGGTAGCTTGGCGCGATATCAGGTCTACTCGGAGGAAGGAGCCGGCAACGTCATCCAATCAGCCGCTCGCGGGGATCGGAGTAACTTTTGTGTTCGGGGTGGCGTAGTAACAGGTCGGACTGGCTCAACGGTTTAAAGCGTCTAAGTATTTCTCATCTCCTTCCTGGGTGGGGTCACACATCCGCGTGGAGGCTGACGTTTTGGGTGTTCGCTCGAGTGCGTTAAGGGGGAACGATATGTTAAATCGTGTTTTTCAGTTGCTGCTGATTTCTTGTCTGATCACCGGTACGTTTTGGGCGGCGGACGATCCCTTCGTAGGCAAATGGAAAGTGAACCCGGGCAAAAGCAAACTCACCGACGAAATGATGGTTGAGCCTGCCGGCACCAACAAATACAAATTCACCTTCGGCCCCGGCCAAGTCGACACAATCCTCGCCGACGGGACCGACCAGCCGGCACTGCAGGGCACCACGCTTTCCGTCACGGTGGAGGGGCCCAATAACTGGAAGGTCGTCCGGAAGATGAAAGGGCGCACGCTCCTCACGGCGAATTGGACGCTTTCCGCAGACGGCAAAACACTTAGCGATGCCTTTACGCAATATTTGCCTGACGGTATGACTTTGTTCTCGCAACCTTTGCCCAATGGCTCGACATTGTTCATGCCCTATGTGTACGAGCGGACGGCGGGAGATTCAGGTTTTCTAGGCACCTGGGACAGCGAGAGTGCCAAAGTGTCGGCGCGGATAGAGCTTCAGGTTCAGCCCGACGAGGGTGTCGGCCTGTCATTTAAACGATCCGATGAAGAAATGCCTGGGAAGATCAAGTTCGATGGAAAGGATTATCCGGACCTCGATCCTAACGGTGGGGGGCAAGGCGCCGCATATTCGGGTCGCCGCGTGAACGAGCTCAGTCTGGAAGTCACATACAAATTTAAAGGCGAAACTACGGGCACCCGGCAGATCGAGCTTTCTAAAGACCTCAAGACCTTGACGGTGACAGTGCGCCACGCAGGTCAAAATAGACCCCAGAGCATCCTTGTGTACGATCGGGAATAGTCCGCGTGGCAGTCCGTGTCAAGGGGCAATTTATGATGAAACGAGCTTCGATCCAGTGTGGGACTGCGATCGCTGCTGTAATACTTCTGGTTCTCGCCGGATCGCGCCTGGCGGGTGGCCCATCCTTTCTCCGCTTGCGGAGAAAGGGTGGGAAGCCGTTGGTGTTGGTTCATGTCTCGAAATCTCAAACGATATTAAGGGCAGCGCATCCGCACTTCATCTTATACAGAAGTGGATAAAAAGTCGGCGCGGATCGATCATGTCGATTAGAGGCCAGCAGAGCTGGAATCAAAGAGGGAAAGCGTAACAATCAAAAACAAACAGGGCCGAAAAGCTTCCCACCCTTTGCGTGGAAGTCCGCAAAGGATGGGCCACCCCGAAATTCAAGAGCTACCGCAAATCAAATACGTTCGTTAAGGGTGTGCCACCCGCCCGCGCTCCACAGCCGATCCCAGGCGACGCTCGATTTCTAATCGTGAGCCGGAAATGCGGAAACGTTCCGTCTGTCCCCCGGTTTCCGTCCCCCGGTTTCCAAATATGTTCGTTGAGTGTGCCGGCCGCGCTCACAGCCGATCCCAGGCGACGTCGACAACGTCGAAATCGAATAGTATAGTGATCGCAGAAGAAGGAGTGTGATGCCGTTTCCGTCGCTTTCCAGCTTTCGTTTTGCTATACCTCGACCCCTGTGCGAACGCACGACATTACCTCTGACCCTGTTGGGGGCGACTCTCATAAGTTTCTCAGGAATGTTTGCTTGGTCCGCGCAGAATCCGGCACCGGATGAAGTGCGCATGAGCAGCCATCCATTTCTTCCTGGTGGAATTGCGGTGAAGTCGACGCTTGTCGAAGTTGACACCGTGGTGCGCGACGAGAATGGACGCACTGTCTCGGGATTGAAGGCAGAAGATTTCAAAATACTGGATAACGGAAAACCGCAGGCTGTTTCCGGGTTTACCGTGTAGACTCTCAGAGGCGCAAACACGGGTTCGCCTGCAACGGCACCGAATTCTCAGCCCATCAGCTCCCCGGATGCACAGCCTGCACCTCCCACAGCGGCGGCTGCCCTGTCAGCGAATCCCGCGCGTTTCGTCGCATTTTGCTCGACGACTTGCACACCGATCACGGCGACATGGAGCATGCGCGAGATGCGGCAAAGGGATTTATGAGGAAGAGAGGATTCGAGACGGGGGACCACATTGGCGTATTCACCTCGTCAGGGCGACCAGACACTCGAATTCACAGACGACACCAACAAAATTAATCGAGTTCTGGCAAAAGTTCATCCAAATCTCAGAATGTAGCCCAACGGGATGCAGGTCTGCCCTCAGATTCCGCCGTAGCACAGCGTATGTAATTTCAGAATCACTTCGGACGAAAAAGCGGCGCTCCAACTGGCGGTAGACCAAGCAGTTCATTGTAATTGCGATACGGATTCAGAAGTTCCGTCGGGCACCAGTGACCGGCAGTGCGCGTCCGTCCAGCGATTACAAGTTAGAATCATGGGCCGACCAAACGTGGGAACTCGCCAAAGAGCAATCGCAGACGGCGCTCGCCGTCCTGAACAGCGTTGTCTCAATCATCTCGCGGGGGCGCCTGGGTTTCGGATGGTGCTGGTGGCATCGTAAGAACCACCGAGGACATTGGAACAGGAACGGGATCGTATCCTGAACCAAGCGATACATTCAAAAGAATCGAGTGATCAATTCGCTGGACGCAAAAGGCCTCTACGCTGAAGGGCCGGGAGGCAGCGCGAGTGATCCAGATATTCTCGACACTCACAATGCGAGTCTGAACGCCCACAATACTATTCAGCGCGGTGCTCGTCTTTTCGAACAAACCGCCGCGATGGCACTACTGGCGGAAGGAACGGGCGGAAGGTTCTTCCAAAACAACAACAACCTGCTGCGCGGATTCCGCGATCTTGCGAGCGCTGCCCGAGGTCTCGTATCTGCTGGGATTCGATCCGAGCAGCGCGAAGCCGGACGGGAAATTTCACAATTTGAAGGTGGAAGTGGCAGGGAAGGGAGAACTACAACATCGAGGCCCGCCGCGGATACTTTCCTCTGACAACGGCACTGGTGGAGCAGAACAAGCCTGAGGAGAAAAATCAGAGCTGAAGTGGCTACGGCGCAAAGATACCCTTCTCGACGTCCCGGATGCAGGTGAAGTTTGCGTCTGGAAAGTCCGACGCAGGAGCTACCGAACTGCATGTAATCGTACATGTGGATCCGAGCCACTTGGCATTTCAACACCAACGTGACCGTAGCGTGGAGCAGCTGGAATTTTGTGGCGGCGCTGTTTGATTCGAGCGGAAATTTTGTTGTGGGGAAAGAAGCAGGAGATGGACTTGGCGTTCAAGGCGCCAACTCTGGAGCCATTATTCGCGCGAGGGGATGAATTTCCAGATGACCCTTGCGGCGCCGGCCGGGGAGTACCGCTTGAGGGCTGTAGTGCAAGAAACGGTGGAAGGTAAGATGGCGGCGATTACGCAGACCGCGGCGATTCGTTGAGACGTTGAGAGGTACGTGAATCTTGCTAGTGGCGGGCGGGTGGCAGGCCCTTCGTCTGAAACCGTACATCCTGAGATCGTACGCAGTAATGGTACCACTACCAGTCGTAATCGCCGGGTTACGAGGGTTTGGCGGATGGCCAATCGTTTATCCGCTTGCCGAGAAGGGGTGGGAGGCCGTTGGTGTGGCTTCGTGCCCTTACCCGGGGGACAGACGGAACGTTTCCGCATTTCCGGGCGGGTGGCGGGTCCTTTGCCTGAGAATTTGTTATTTCTGACCCACGAATAGACGGTACCACTACCAGTTTTTTTCGGGAGGTAATGTTGTGCGGTTGCATGTCCGGCTGCGACTTACGCAGCCGGGGGGCCCATCCTTTGTCCGCTTGCGGATAAAGGGTGGGAGCCGTTGGTGTGGCTTCATGCCTAGGGTAGTTGCTCCGTTGTTCCGCGCGATATCGCCGCGGGTTAAGCGGGCGATTCATGAATATTTTACTTGACACTAGCTACCTTATCGGTTATAATCCGATTTAGTTTTACTGGCAATTCCCCGTAATAACCCCAGTGCCCAATCCCGTACGGCACGATTCCGTCCCGAATCGGGAATGTGATGGTTTTGCGGCATCGCGTTGCGCGTTCGTTGTTTTGAGAAACCGCTTGGAGGATTGAGTTCGAGTGAATTGAAGCTTGAAACTATGTCGCTGAAGGGGCACTTTCGATACCAAGAATTTCGCGTAAGTCGCGCCGAATCAGCAGTATACGCAAAAAGTGAGAGATTTCGGGGGTAGGTGGGGGTGTTCGGCGGTAAATTAAATTTTTTCGAGCGTAAGTCTCACCGGCTGAGAGCCGGTGCCACGAAGGCGACAAGGTTGGGAAGGGTCGGGGCGGCGCGGGCGGCGACAAATAATAAAATGGGCGCTGCGATGGTGTGGATCGCGGCGCCCGGTGTTTGCTGCTGAGATTTTTTCAGCAGCAGGAGGAAAATCGATCGGTTGAAATTATTCTTCGGACTTGGAGGCTCCTGTTTTGCGGATGTAGATGTTGCCCTCCATGTTGGTGAATTGAATTTCCGGGCCGCCGCCGTTGATGGTGGCATGGATCGTTTTGTCGATTTTGACCTGATACCTGCCGCTGTTTTTGCGGTCGTCTTCGACGACTCGACTGCTGCGCGCCGGTAGCGAGTTGCACGTCAAAATCGCTGTAAACGTCGCCGCGATCTGACCTGATGAGCAGATTTGCTTTTAGGTCTGGCGGAAAAGTTACGTCGATGGCGCCGTTGAGCGAGCTGAAGGCCATGGATTTCTGGCCGACGTGATCGAAGGTGGCGCGAACTTTTCCATTGAGCGCGTGAGCGACAACGCTGCCGGAAATGTGATCGAGAGTTACGGAGCCATTCGTGTCGTTGACGTCGATGTCGCCGGTGATGTCGCTGACGGTGATGTTGCCGTCATTCACAGTGCGAATCACGACGGAAGATTGGCGCGGCACGGAGATGACGAGATCGATGGTGCGATTGACGGAATCGGTGGAGACGCGGACCACGTTGGCGTCTTCTTCCACGGCAAGACCTGTGGCCGCGAGAGACAAGCGCTTCATCCCGGCAGTGGGAGGCGGGGTGCTGCCATCGTCGGAACGCGAGGGCCTATCGTCTGAATCGGAGCGCCAGCCGCGAGGACCTCGGCGAGAATCGCCGCTGCGGACGCGGGCTTCGGCGACAACTTCTTTGCCGTCGTAACCCTTCACGGTGATGCTGCCATTCAGCAGACTGGCTTTGATCGTGGCGGGGCGCGATGGATCGCTGAGATTCACAGAGATCTTGTCGCCGGCGGCGGGTGCGGCGTCTTGCGCACGAATTCCTTGAATCGCGAAGGCGCAAACTGCAATTGCCGCGGGAACGAGTAGCAGGCGTGACGTCCAGTTTTTTTGCGGGTGTTCATTGTGTTTGCTTTCATGTTTGTAGTTTCCTTGTGAGCTTTCTCGTTACTTCGAGAGAATTCGGATGTCTCCGTTGAGGGTGTCAACTTTAATTTCCGGGCCGCCGGCGCCAATACGTCCGCCGGAATAGCGATCGGACCGGATGACAACTTTGCTTCCTTCGTGTTGCTCCTCGACCGCTCGCACGGGAAGAGCCGTTACGGGGAAATCGGTGTAGACGCCGCCATTGAAAGTTTTGAAACGAAAATCGGCGGAGAGAGTTTTCGGGAAAGAAAGTTCGATGACGCCATTGATGCTGCCGAAGCTGGAATTTTCTTTCGGCGCTTCGCGGAAGGCGACTTTTACGTGTCCATTGACGCTGCGGGCGGTGCCGGAGCCGGCGACATCCGTCATATCGACGGTGCCATTCACATTGCGGACGAGAAATTCGCCGGTGACGCCTTTCACTACGATCTGGCCGGAATTTACGGTGCGCAGCTCGACATCAATGTTGCGCGGAACTTGTAGTTCGAAATCCATTTTGACGCGATAAGTTTCGTCGCGATCGCCGTGATAGCGATTGCCATCGCAGCCGTCATTGCAATTGCAGCGGAACGGGCCGTTGACGTATAGCTTGAGGAGATCGGGCTGATCGGTAACATCGAGCGTGACTTCTTTGCGCGCGAGATCGAGTTTGCTTTGTGATTCGGCGCGAAGAGTTTTGTTGACGACGAGCTGGACTTGATCGCCATCGATGGCGGTAACTTGGATGGAGCCGAAGATGTTGTCGACGATCAGGGATTTGTGCGCGTTGCCCGCGGCCATCGTGTAGGTTTTGCGAATGGTTTCCTGATCGTGGACGGGCATATCGAAATCGTCGTCGGAATTTGCAAGCGGCACAGCGGCAGGAGCGGCGGCTGTAGCGACTGGTTCAGCAGCAGGCGCGGGCAGACGCAGGAGCAGATTCCGCGGCGATGGATGCGCGCGGTGCTGGTGATTTTTCTGGCGCCGGTCGCGGCGCGGCGGCAGGCTCTGATGTGGATGGCTCGAAGTCGAGCGACATGCTGATGTGCGGAGCTTTTGCGCCGGCTGGAGCTAACGCGATTCCGCTGAGAAGAATTGCCGCGGCGGAAGTTCCGAGAATTTTTAGTAGGGATGAGCGGGTCATGTTCATGTCCTCTGCGTAATTTTCCTCTAGCTCAATTTCTGAATGGCCCAGGTGGCGCGTTCGCGCACGGCGGGATTCAGACTTTGATCAGTTTGAAATTTCTGGAGCTGGTTGATCGCGCTGGTGTCATGCATTTCGACGAAGAGATCGATCATGGCAACTTGCACGAGCGGCGATTTCTGCGTAGGAAGCGATTCGAGCAAACCGCTGCGAACTTGCGGCTGATTTCCGTGGCGGCTCAACGCATCGAGCGCAGCGAGGCGAACGTCAACGCTCGAGTCATAGCGAAGCGTGTGCATCAGCGCGGAGAGAACTTGCGGATCGGAGTGCGTATCCTGCGTGCTGAAACTGACTCCCTGCAAACGCTCGGTGGCGGATTGCTGCTGCAACATCGAGAGAACGACGAGCTGGCGCATGTTGGTGAGTTCGTCGCGAACTTCCGCGAGCTGCTGCGTCTGCTGCTGAGCTTGCTGGATCGCGGGTTGCGGATTGATTGTGTTTGAGGAGCGCCCCGCAAAGAAGCCGATGGCGAGAAGTGCGAGAGCGCCTGCGAGTCCCAGAGCAGCGGGGCGCAGCCAATTCGCGGCGAGCCATGATGGAGTTGAGTGGCGCTCTTTTGCGATGGATGGCTTTTCGGTGCGGCCTTCGCCGTATGCGCTGAGCATTGCTTGAAAGCGCGTGCGAAGGGCGGGGCTGGGCTGCTCGATCGGGAGCAGCGCGAGTTCTTTCCAGAGCGCGACTTCTTGCGCGCAATTTGCGCATTGCTCGATGTGATCTTCGATTTGATCGTCGAGATCGTGGCCCAAGCTGCCCTGCAAATAATCCGGGAGCATTTCTGCAACACGGTCACATTTCATTGCCATTCCCCCCGCACAAAACCTGTGCCGGCGCTTGCGGCGTTCGGCTTTTGTGGCGTTGATGCTGATTGGAGCTTGTGAAAAATCTGACGGAGTTCCTGCAGCGCGCGATGAACTCTTACTTTTACAGCGCCCGGCTCGCAGCCGAGCAGGCGGGCGATTTCTTCGTACTTCAATTCCTGGAAGCGGCTGAGAACGAGCACTTCGCGCTTGTCTTCGGGCAATTGCATTAGCGCGCGATGGAGAAGAATTGTTTCCTGGGATTGCTGCGCGCCATCGGCTTGCACGGTGGCGACGGCGATTTCAACGGGCTGATTTGTTTCGGGCGCTGCTTGCGATAGTGATCGGCTCGTGCGTTGCGCGCGATTTGATAAACCCAGGCGCGGAACGGCGTGCCGGGTTTGTAGCTCTGGCGATACTTGAGGATGCGAAGAAAAACTTCCTGCACGAGGTCTTCGCTCACGGCGCGATCGCCGGTGAGCTTCGCGTAGAAATTGAAGAGCGGCGTCTGGTACCGATCGAACAGCTCGCCGAGCATCTCTCCCGCGCCTTCGCGCACTTGTAGCATCAGCTCCTCGTCCAGGACCGACTTCGCCAGCATTAAATTTTTTCCGCAGCGGCTGGGATTGCCCTCTGCATACCATGAATACCGAGCATGATGGAAAAGGTTACAGGAAATTTCGGGGAATACGCGGCGGGGTTGATTTCGGTGTTTTTTCGAGTGGATTGAGAGGGCTGGATTGAGTTATCGAGCGGCGATCGAGCGGCGGAAATCGGAAATTGGCGCGGACGAATCTTAATTTTGGCCCGTTTATCACCCAATCCGTTTTTATGCCAGTTTTCGTCTTGTTTTCGCCGTGCCATTTACCATTTATCCGAAGCCAGAGGAAAGGGTGGAGTAGCCTTACTAGTACGAAGAACGGTACTGCGACACGCTTGGAACGTGCAGGTGCGACCTGTATAGTCATTTCAGCTTAGAGATTTTCGCTACGCGTGGGGCGTCCTCGCATTCATGGAGTTAAATAGCTAAATGTGCGCACGGTGCATGCGCGCTCACGATCCGTTCGTGATGCGTTGCGTGTAATCGCAGCATTGATCTCTGCAGAGGTGGGTTGATGATTCGAAGATTTGGCGTGCTATCGGCGGGAATTCTTGCCGCGATGTTTGGGATTTATGCGTCGGCGCACATGAAGGATCATGACGGGCGGCATCGGCACGCGGCGATCTGCGAGCGGATTGACGACGAACGAAGAGTCACGCTGCACGGTAACACCCGGCCCGAGGCGAACTCCCGCAACGATCGTGGAAATGTTCCCAACGATTTTCCGATGGACCACATGCTGCTGCTTTTGAAGCGCGCGCCTGAAGATGAGCAGGCGGTAACGCAATTCGTGGATCAGCTTAACGACAAGACTTCTCCGAATTATCACCAGTGGGTCACTGCTACCGCTTTCGGACAGAAATTCGGCGTGGTGCAAGATGACATTGAGACGGTGACGAGCTGGCTTGGGTCGCATGGCTTCACGGTGAACATTGTTTACCCGAGCGGGATGCTGATCGATTTTTCGGGCAACGCGGGAGAAGTGCGCGAGGCGTTTCACACCGAGATTCATTTTTTGGATGTGCGCGGTGCAAAGCACATCGCCAATATGAGCGATCCGCAAATTCCTGCCGCGCTCGCTCCGGTGGTGGCAGGAATAGTGTCGCTGCACAATTTCATGCCGCATCCGATGTACAAACCGAAAATCGAACCGGCGTATACGATCAACAGCAATGAACACGCGATTGTGCCGGCCGATCTCGCGACGATCTACAACCTGAATCCGCTATTCAGTCTTGGGAATCTCTGGGCAGAGCCAGACGATTGTGGTTGTAGAAGACACGAACGTAGTGGTTGATGGCACCGGACAGAGCGCGGATTGGACGACATTTCGAAGCACCTTTGGGTTGAGCGGGTATAGCGGGACATTTTCGCAGACTCATCCTGGCGCGAATTGCACTGATCCCGGAACAACCTGCGATGAGAGTGAAGCAATTCTCGATGCGGAATATGCGGGTGCTTCCGCGCCGAGCGCCGCGATCCGACTCGCCTCCTGCTCGAATACTTTTACTTTTGGGGGGCTGATCGCGATCCAAAATCTGATCAACGCCAGCTCGCCGCCGAACGTGATGAGCATGAGCTACGGCGAATGTGAGGCGATTAATTCGTCCGCGCAGAATGCGATGTTCAACACAACATTTCAGCAGGCGGTGAGCGAGGGAGTTTCCGTTTTCGTTTCGAGCGGAGACGAAGGCGCGGCAAGTTGCGACGCGGATTTGACGACAGCGACGCACGGCATCGGCACGAGCGGATTCGCGACCACAGTTTATAACGTGGCGGTCGGCGGAACCGACTTCGGCGATTCGTACGCTGCATCGCAAGGATCGACGGCCAGCTACTGGAATGCCGCGAACAAATCAAATTACGGTTCGGCGATATCGTACGTGCCGGAAATTCCCTGGAACGATTCGTGCGCGAGCGTGCTAATTGCGACGCTCGAAGGATTTGCCGAAACTTACGGAACCGCAGGATTCTGCAACAGCACTATCGCCACGAGCCACAACGCTTTTATTACGACTGCATCGGGCAGCGGAGGGCCGAGCGGCTGCGCGACAGGGGCTCCCAGTACGAATGGAGTTGTGAGCGGAACATGCGCGGGTTGGCCGAAACCAACGTGGCAATCGGGTTTGTTCGGAAATCCCAGCGACAGCGTGCGCGACATTCCAGACGTTTCGCTGTTTGCGGCAAATGGCGTGTGGGGACATTACTATCCGTTCTGCTTCTCGGATTCTGCGCAGGGTGGCGATCCATGCACCGGCGCGCCGAGCGGTTGGAGCGGCGGCGGAGGTACATCGTTTGCGTCGCCGATCATGGCGGGGATTCAGGCGCTTGTAGATCAGGTACACGGGGCGCAAGGAAATCCAAACACTGTGTATTACACGATCGCGAAAGCAGAGTACGGCGCAAGCGGGAGCACCGCATGCAATTCGAATAATTTGCCGGTGCCGGGCCGCGGTTCCGCAACGGCGTGTGTTTTTTACGACGTGACCCTCGGCGACATGAACGTAAATTGCCGTTTGGGCGGCGGGCGTGGAGCCACCTTGCACAGCTGCTATCGGCCAACCGGCACGAATGGCGTGCTGTCGACTTCAAATTCTGCGTATCAGCCGGCGTACGTCACGGGTTCGGGATGGGACTTCGCGACAGGGATCGGCACCGTGAATGCGTTCAACCTTGTGTTCAATTCGAGTTGGTGAGCGAGCCCACGTGCGAAAAGGATTATAAATGGCGGATAGAAGCCGAGTGACGAAAATTTTCAGATTCGCGTTGATGCTCGCCGCGGCGGCGGTATTTTTGGCGTTCGCGGGAATTCGCATGGGGCTTCACGCCGGGTCAATCGCCGGAACGCAATCTGGGCCTGTGGTGGACGACTGGACGCACCATCGGCTGATGTTTTCGGATCCAGGCACGCTTGCGGATGCGGCGCGGCATGGGGCGGTAGATAAGTGGATGAAGGTGACCAACGATCCGCGCTTTCGATTGCAGCAGTCGAAACAGCAAGGTGCTGCGCATGGACGATCGGATTTTCGCGAAGAGACACGCAGAGATCGCCACGGAGAAAGACACGACTCCAGCGAAAATCCATTTGCACATACTCCATCGGACAAACTGCCGCGCGGCGTTGTTCGCGTAAAGCCGCAGGATCGCGGCGATCGTGGAAATGGCCCGCACGACGGCAGGCGGGACCGAGTGGAAGCCCTTGGAACATTGAACACGGATTGGAGCGAGGACATGGGCGCCGCCGCGACGGCGGGCTGGGAAATTTTCCGGCGAAATTTTCGTTTGATGTAACTCAAGCGAATTGCGCAAACAGCGCGCATCCGGATTTTGTGGTGTACAACACCGGACTTGCAGGAGTCGCGGGCCCAACGGGCCAGGCGAGCATCATCGCGTACGACAATCTTTATACTGGTGGATGCACTGCGCCAACACCAAAAACGTATTGGGCTTACAACACGGCGGGCGGACAAGTCGTCACGTCATTGATTTTTTCGCCGGACGGAACGCAAGTTGCATTCGCGCAGACGATTGGTGGCGCGGCGAGTCTGGTGATTTTGAAATGGGCTGCGTCGACGACTGAAACGGTAACAAACCCTGACACCCTCGCGATCACCCCAATGGG
Organism: uncultured Acidobacteriota bacterium; assembly: GCA_963785395.1. Taxonomy (GTDB): domain Bacteria; phylum Acidobacteriota; class Terriglobia; order Acidiferrales; family UBA7541; genus DASTCZ01. The sequence goes on from CAWAVH010000010.1 coordinate 273,023, forward strand.
TTCGTATCGTGCGTGCCCGGCGCCTTGTATGACGACTATCGGCTTTACCGGTGGCGCGAATGATAGCGGATCTTCGCCATTTTTCGATTACACGCCGGGATCGGACGTGCTTTACATCGGAGACGACGCGGGGAACTTGCACAAGTTCACGGGGGTATTCGCGGGCTCTCCATCCGAGGCGGGTGGGACGTGGCCCGTTGCAGTGAGCACGCAGCCGCTGGGCGGTCCCGTGTATGACAGCGTTTCGGGAAATATTTTTGTTGGCGATTATTTGCTCGACACTTCTTCGACGTGCGAGCTTTCCGGTTGCGGCTTCTTTTATTCTGTATCGTCGTCCACAGGAACGGTGGCGGGAACTTCGAGCCGTCTCGATTTTCTTTCGGGAATTGTGGATAGCGCGCTGGTGGATTCGAGCGCAGGAATGGAATACGTATTTGCGGGCGCCGATGGCAGCACAAGCTGCAGCGGGCCGTGCAGCGCGGTGTATCAATTTCCTAAAAATTTTACGAGCGGCGGCGGAACCGAAACGAAAGTTGGATCCGGATTTGAATTTATGCTGTCGGGCGCCTTCGATAATCAGTACATGACCTCGGGTTCGGCGGCGAGTCCCACTGGACATCTGTATGTGGTGGGGAATACGGGGCTGGCGAACAACACGCTGTACCAGATTTCGATCACTTCAAATGTGATGAGCGGCACCGCGGTGGCAGGTCCCGTGCTTGCGGATAATTTCACGCAGGAATTTGTGCAAGCAGGAATGCAGGTCACTGAATTCGAAAACGGCGCGCATGATTACATTTTTTTGAGCGTGCTTTCGTTTGGATCGGCAACGGGCTGCAGTAGCGGCGGATGCGTTCTGGGATTTGATGTGGCGAGCGGCACGATCAGCGGCAGCACGGTTACGGTGATTGCGACGGCAGAAGCCGGTGGCACGAGCGGAATTGTGATCGATAATTTTTCTTCAGCTACGGGCGCATCGAATATCTATTTCACCACGCTCTCTCCACAACCGTGTTCGACTTCGGGCGGCACCGGCGGGTGCGCGATTCAGACGTCACAGTAAATTTGTTTGAGTTTTGAAATTGCGCGCGGGAAATTACTACGCGTCGAGAGCTTCGCGTGCCGCTTCGGATGGAATTTCCTTACCGAATTCACCTTCCCATCGCGCGACGACTGCAGCGCTTAGACAATTTCCGATTACGTTTACGGCGGTGCGCCCCATGTCGAGGAATTGGTCGACGGCTAGTAGGAGCAGAATTGGCTCCTTGGGCAAACCGAATTGATCGGACGCGCCGAGCAACACGATGATCGAGGCGCGAGAGACTCCTGCCACGCCCTTGCTCGTCAGCATCAGCATGAGCATCATCACGATTTGCTGGCCGAGCGTGAGATGGATTCCCGCGACTTGCGCGACGAAAATCGCGGCGAGCGAAAGATAGAGCGTTGATCCAGTGAGATTGAAGCTGTAGCCTAGCGGAATTACGAATGCCACAATTTTTCGCGGCACGCCGAAAGCTTCCATCGCTTCCATCGCGCGCGGTAGCGCGGCTTCGGAACTGGTGGTGCTGAACGCGATCGTCGCTGGCTCTGCTACCGCGCGAATAAATTTGCCAACGGGAATCCGCGCGATCCACATCGACGGCAAAAAAACCACCAGCATGAAAATTATGAGAGAGATGTAAAGCGTAGCAACCAACTGGCCGAGGTTGTAGAGCACGCCGAAACCTGTATTTGCAACGGTGTACGCGATGGCTCCCGCGATTCCCGCGGGAGCGAGCAGCATCACGATATTCGTAAACTTAAACATAACTTCCGTAAGGCTCTCGGTGAATGCAAGCATCGGCTTGCGTTTTTCTCCGCGCACCATGGCGAGAGAAATGCCGAAGATCATGCTGAACACGACGACTTGCAGCACCTGATTATCCGCCACAGATTTCGCGATATTTTCCGGGAAGATGTGCAAAATAATTTCGGCGGCTGTTGGACGTGCGGCTGGGATTTGCGTTTGAGCTGCCATCGCGGGCAGCGTAACGCCCACTCCAGACTTGCTGATGTTGATCGCGGCGAGGCCGATGAAGAGCGCGATTGTTGTTGCGACTTCGAAGTAGACGATCGCTTTCACTCCCATGCGGCCGACTTGTTTCAAATCGGAGTGGCCCGCGATGCCGCTGACAAGGGTTGCGAAAAGCAGCGGCGCGATGATTACGCGAATCATCTGGAGGAAAATCTGGCTGAGTACGCGAAGGCTTAACGCGAAGTGCGGAAAATCGTGGCCGATTTCCGCGCCGATCGCCATCGAAACCAGAATCCATGGCGTAAGCGAGCGGCTGAGAAACGCGTAAACCATAAGCGAGACTATCGCGAGCCAGCGAACGGTTTCTCCGATCGCTGGAGAAGTGCCGAAGCCAAATCGGCTGCCAAACGCGAGCAGAGCGGCCACAAAAAAGAGCGCGAGGCCCGCGATTAGGAATTTGTTTTTCATTCTGAGACCGGTGCTGCTACTGCACGAGCGACACGGCCAGCAGCAGGGCGTGCTGCGTGCCGATCCAGGAATCTTTCACGTCGTCGGTTTCGTCGAGCGAGTGGGCGCCGGAATCGTGGTCGCCACCGCCGATGGTGATCGCGGGGATCCCCAGGCTCATTGGATAATTCGAATCGGAGGAATTTGCGCTTAGAGTTGGAGGCGCGAGCCCTAGCGCTTTATTTACTGCGGCTGCGGTTAGCAAAATTGGGGCGGCGGGATCCGTGCGGCCCGCTGGACGAAATCCGACTTGCTCCACCGTCACCGAGAGTTTTCCTCGATCGTGCCATCGAGCGTTTTCGTCGTCGAGCGCGGTTTGGACTGCCTGCTTGAATTTTGCATTCAGCTCTTCCAGGGATTGCATCGATTCTGAACGCAGATCGACTTCCGCCCACGCTTCGAAAGCGATTGAGTTTATCGAGGTGCCGCCACCGATTCTGCCGACGTTGAAAGTTGTTTTCGGATCGGCGGGAACTTCGAACTCGTCAATTTTCGCTATCGCGCGGCCCAGCGCATGAATTGGATTCGCGATTCCAAATGCGCCGTAGCTGTGGCCGCCCGGACCCTTGTACGTAATTTTGTAGCGATAACTTCCGACGCCGCCGTTGGTGACGCGGTCGGCTTCGCCCGGCTCGATCGAGACGAATTCGTCGATCTGGCCTTTGAGCGTCTTGTCGAAGAGTTCCTTCATTCCGCGCAGATCGCCGAGGCCTTCTTCACCTACGTCGGCAACGAAGGTGATCGTGCCGTTCGTTTCGACCTTCGCTTGCCGCAGCGCGCGAATCACCCCGAGCAAAGTAGCGAGGCCGCGGCAATCGTCGCCAATGCCCGGCGCCTTCAACACAGTTCCGTCGCGCTTCACGTGGACATCTGTGCCCTCAGGAAAAACTGTGTCGAGGTGCGCGGCCATCACGAGGTGAGGATGCGGCGCGCGGCCTGCGCGATCACCGAGCACGTTTCCCGCCGCATCGATGCGTACGTTTTGCAATCCGGCTTCGCGGAATAGGCGCGCCAATTCTTCAGCGCGTTTTGATTCTTTGAATGATGGCGCGGGGATTTCGCAGACATGGATTTGCGTCTCGATTGTATCGGGCTCGTTTGCTTTTGCCGCGTCAAGCGCCGCGCGGACTGCGGGCGTCTCCATGAGTTTCGCGGGATCGTCAGCCGCTGCGAGCGCGATGCCCGAAGCTGTCAGCCGCCGCCAAAAATAAGATTATGAGTCTTTTGATGTAATTCATCTTGCCGCCCTCGTACGCGGGCCGTATTCTACCCGCGTTTTTCGGAAAACATGCGGATTCGTTTTTATGCGGCGGCTCCGGCGTGGCCGCGAACAGAATTGAGGACCCATGCGACGTGTCTTTATTTTTTTCATAGTGATCGGAATTGCTGTTGTTTGTGCGGCGGACCGGCCTGCATGGCCGCAGAGTTCCTTCTCGGCAGTGAAAGTGCGGCCATGCGACGCGTTTGTGGATTGCATGGTGGAAGATACGAATGGCGATGGCATCGCCGACGCTGTCGCGGGGAAAATCGAAGTGCCCGATAATCCGACTGCTGCGGAAAATGCCGCGGCTGCGAACCTTGCCGCACGTGTGGGTTATGAGACCACGGGAATTACCCTTCCTATCGTTGTTCCGGCTTCGAGAGATGCGGGCGCCGTCCTCCACATCTGGATCAACTCTGCATTCCCCGATGACGCGAGGCGGCAGATTTCTCAAAATATTCCAGCGTTCGATCCGGGAGAAGGCGGAGTTTTCAAAGTCAACGGCGCTGATCTGGCAATTCTTGCGAAAGATGATGCGGGGTTGCTCGCCGCTTCCGATGCGTTTTCTTCGCGCGCGCCGTACCAGTGGAAAGTTCCCGGTGACAAATTTTCCGCGATTACTGATGCCGTAAATTCCGCGAGCCATTCCGCGGGCGCAGAGCTGGTGGGCGTTACATATTTGAAAGGGCAGCCGGGAATTCGTCGCGCGATTGTGCGGACGGATTCTTCAGCAACTGCCGCTGATTACGCTGCGGCATTCACGGCTGGACACATCGCAGCTTTGCGCGAACTGGTGATCATCGGTTCTACGACGATCACAGTTGCCAATCCGAAACCGTTGCCGGCCGCGGCCACACCAGCGGCGGGTGACAGCGCAAATGAAACTCCGGCGGCTTCTGGCGCGGAAGCTTCTGCGGGCGCGGCTACGAATTCAGGTGCGGGCTCTGGCGGCGCGGCTGCGGGAGCAGAGCCCACGAAGCGGCTCGACCTCGCCACTCTTTACACCAGCCGAGGATTGTTTACCGGCAGCGCGAAGATGCCGGTGCCGTCGAGTTCTGATGTGAAACTTTACGTTCCTGCTGGCGCCACTGGAATTGCGATGGCAAATTTCGCGGCGCGGCTGGGATTGGAAACGACTGGTCTCACTCTTCCGATCGCGGCGCCTGCATCCGATGCGACGCCGAGACAGGTGAAGACGCAAGCGGTAATTGCTGGCGATTCGCCGCTCGCGAAAGAGGCGGAACGAAAACTTGCCAGCGGCGACACAACTTGGCAGCAGGCAGAGTCCGCGCTCGCGAATGGCGAAGGCGAAGCTAGAATCGTTGACGACGCGTTTGAAAAGCACACCGCAGTGCTGGTAAAAGGCGACGCGGTTGGATCCGCAGCTGCACTGGATTTGCTTTCCTCGCGCTTCCCGAATCTCTGGGAGACTGGTAAACAATATTTATCGCTCGAAGAAATTCGTTACGACCTTCACAGATTTTTCTCGTTGCGGTCAGGTGCGGGGCAAGCGGCTGCGGCGCTCTATCACCTTGATCAGTGGTCCAAAGAAATTCAGTCAGCACCGGGATCTGCTACGAATGTTCGCGACGTGAAAGCGGAAGTCTACGTTGATCTCGCGGATTCCAATCTGCAAAATTTCATTCAGCACAAGCTGCAAGAAGATTTGCACATCTCCAACATAAATGTCGTCGCGGGCAGCCTTCGCGCAGGCACGCGCTGCTGCGACCGCGATCCTGATTTGCATTTCGCCGAGCCAGGATTTCCATTTCACCAAGCCGCGCCGGATTTTTCGGAAGATTTCGTGATCCCGTGGGAAGGGAACCGGTTGCTCGAAGCGGCAAGGCGTGCGACGGCAAAAATCAAACCCGGCGCAACCGTGAATTTAATTGCGCGGGTCAGTGAAGGTCCCGAACAGCGGCAGAAACTCAACGCCGACTTGGAAAATATTTTCGCGAAAGCAGGCGCCGATCGTAAGCAGCTTCACGTGGAAGTGCTGTGCGCGTACAAACAAGGCTATAGCTGGCTGATGGATGAAATCGCGCCCGCCCTTGAGGGCAAAAATCCAGCAAGCATCGCGATTGATTTCGCGAAAGATGTCGATCCGTCGGGCGTGCGCGCGATGTTTTCTCCCGCGCGCTGGGTGCAGGAGCTTTATCCCGTCGACGAAATGCTCGCTCGAAAATTGAATATCCCCCTCGAGAAAATCACGCTGAACGAAATGGATGACTCCGCGCCGCAAGGTCCCACTTATCGCGTTCGCGCCCTCGACGCCGCCGGTAAAGAAATTCTCAATCGCGAATTTCGCGTCACCACCGCGATGCAGCCGTACAACGGCGTGATGCCGCGCTACGAACAAGTGGAAGTGGAAACCGGATGGCTGCGCATCGAGTCCGGCAAGCAAACGCTGCTCGATCAACGAATCAAAACCGATATCGAACTCTACTGGGACCACTATCAAAATATCGTCCTGCCGCGCGTCTATCAATTTGTGATGGCGCAGGCGCACGGCGATCTTCGTCAGGAATTCGCGCCGCCATTCGACACGCTCAAACTCGATATTCATCTTGAGCGAGCCCGATTACTCGCTCGGTCTCGACAAAGAGCGCATCTCGTCTCTCGAAGCCATTCAGGAAGACACGTTTTATTCCACCGATAATTTCATCAACATGATGGGCGATCTCGAAACTGGACGCCCCATCAGCTACATCGGCCGCGTGATTCCAATCGTTCACGCTTCGGAAGATGGCAAGGATGGCCGCGTTCATATCGAATTTTACGGAAAACTCGCCGCAAATCCGCTCGTGCGTCTAACCTGGACGGATTCGCAAGGCAAGCACCACGAACGCGAACGAAATCTTCCCGCGCTCACTGGCGATACAAATCCGCGGCTGATTCAAGCGCGCGTAAAAGCGCGGAGCCGACGGCGTTGAAAGCCTCACCTGGCTCCTGCCCGCTGATTTTCTCGAGGACAAATACAACGAGTGGCTCAAAGTGGATGGCCAGGATTCAGGTCGACCGCTCAATTTTTTCCGTCGGAGCAAGCCCGCGGCCAATTGCAGCGCGCTGGAGGCAATGCACGCCGCAGGACTCTATCGCGACGATCTCGCCTATCCGCACGTCCAAAAAATGGCGATGGAATTTGAATTACCGCAGGCGCTCACCGCAAAAGAAAACGCTCCCGCCGAACGCGCGTACGCGAGCTGGTCGGTCTCGCCGCCCGCGACTCCGCGCCCAATGATCGCCGATTACGCCGCCACTTCCACTACGCATTCCACTACGGCGCCGATCGTCCAGTGGGACGAGCCCATCAGCCCGGCCGAAAACGCCGCCATCCTCGCGCAATTCGCCACGCATCCCGGCGTAACCGTCTACTGGATGGGCCGCAGCTATCTCGGCAACAACATTTGGGCGGCCGACGTAATGCTTGCCGTCGCCTTCCGCGCTGCGTTCTGCCGCGAAAGAGACCACGCTCAAAGCCAGCATCATTTATTCCGGCCGCCAGCACGCCAACGAAGTCTCCAGCACCAGCCACATTGATAAGCTCGGCGAAGAACTCCTCACCGATCCCGCGATTCGCGCCGCGCTAAACAAAGTAAACGTCGTGCTCCATCCCATCGACAACACCGATGGCGCGCAGCTCTCCGTAGATCTCGCGAAAATCACGCCAGATAATTTGCTTCATCCCGGCTATCACGGTTCGCTCAGCGCCGATGTTTCCGCGGGCCAGGCCGACGCCGATCCTGTCTATCCCGAATCGCGCACTCGCGGACGCCTGATTGCCGCGTGGCTTCCCGACGCATTTCTAAATCCGCACGGATATCCTTCGCACGAATGGGTGCAGCCATTTTCTGAATACACCGGCTGGGCGCAAACTCGCGAAGGCGCAAATCCCGGTCGCGCGTGGTGGATTCCGCGCGGATGGTTCACCAGCCTTGCCTATTTGCGCGATCCCGATCATCCGGAAAGTATGCGCGTCACTTACGCGCTGCGCGATCAAATCGTGGAAGCCGAACGCAATGTGCCCGGCTTGCTCGATCTCGAAAATCGAATGAACGAGCGCTACGAACGCTTCGGCCAGCGCTGGCAGCCGCGCGACATGTTTCAGCCGATCGTAAATGGAATTCGAATTTATATGGCGCTCAAGGGTTCGCCCGCGCGTCCCGCGGCCGGAGGCGCGGGCACCGCTCCTGGCAGCGGTGGCGTCGGCGGAATTTCGCCCGACATCACCTGGGATTCCGGCTACACCGAAGCTCCCGATGAAACCGCCCACGGCGATTACATGAAATTGATGGCGTCCGCTGGACTCGCCTTCGATCACGTGCATCTCAATTATCTGGCGAATGGAAAACTTCGCATCACGCGAACCGAAAAAGAAGTCCCCGGCGGAGTGCAATGGCGCGTGGAACGTGCGCGCCCAATTCTTCCGCCAGAAAAATGACGCTGAAACTCGTGCTTGACAGCGTCAAATCGCGCGCGAAATCAAGTCTGCCGCACCCATGCACATTTCCACATTTGCGATCAGCGAAACATTGCCAGATTCGGTAGTAGGTGTAATCTATGGTGCCGTCTGATGTGGCATTTGAAGTGAGCAGCAGGCGTAAGCAAAAAAGTTTCAAGCACTCGCAACTCACCCGGAGAATCGCGCGTGATCGTTGGTGTCCCGAAAGAAAGCTATCCCGGTGAACGGCGCGTCGCGCTCGTTCCCGCAGTCACTCCAAATTTGGCGAAAGCTGGATTGGAAGTTGTCGTCGAATCCGGCGCGGGATCGAAGCCGGCTATCCCGACGCCGATTACATCGCAAAGGGCGCAAAAGTTCTCGGCACTCGCGCCGAAGTTTTCCAAACCGCCGACATCATCGTCCAGGTTCTCGCGTACGGCTCAAACGATAAAACCGGCCGCTCCGATCTCGCACTATTTCACCGCGACCAAATCCTGATCGGCTTTCTCCGTCCCTTCGGCGCCAGCGAAGTTCTCAACGAAGTCGCGCAAACCGGCGTCACCTCTTTCGCCGTGGAACTGATGCCGCGCACCACTCGCGCTCAATCCATGGACGCGCTCTCCTCGATGTCCACAGTTTCCGGCTACAAAGCCGTGATCCTCGCCGCCGATTCGCTGCCGCGCATGTTTCCGATGCTCACCACTGCCGCCGGCACGATCACTCCCGCGCGCGTGCTGATCATCGGTGCGGGCGTCGCGGGATTGCAGGCCATCGCCACCGCGCGCCGCCTCGGCGCCGTCACTTCTGCGTACGATTTGCGCGCCGCCTCGAAAGAGCAGGTGCAAAGTCTCGGTGGACGTTTCGTCGAATTGCCGCTCGAAGCGAAAGATGCGCAAGACGCGCGCGGCTACGGCAAAGCGCAGGATGAAACTTTCTACGCCCGCCAGCGTGAATTGCTCGGCCGCGTCGTCGCCGAAAGCGATGTCGTCATCACCGCCGCCGTCATCCCCGGAAAAAAATCTCCCGTGCTCGTCACCGCCGAAATGGTCAAGGGCATGGCGCCCGGCTCGGTGATTGTTGATCTCGCCTCCGAGCGCGGAGGCAATTGCGAACTCACGCGCCCCGGCGAAGTTTTCACGCAATACGGCGTCACGATCATCGGCTACTACAATGTAGCCAGCAGCGTGCCCGTATCACGCCAGCTCAATGTACGCGCGCAACCTCACCGCTTTTCTTTTGCACCTGATTAAAGACGGCAAGCTCAATCTTAATCTGCAAGACGATATCGTCCGCGAAACGCTCGTCACGCGCGGCGGCGAAATTGTAAATGCACGCGTGCGCGAATTTTTGGCGCTGCCCGCGCTCGAGACGAAAAGTTAGGAGGAGTCATGCCCCCAGATTTCATATCGAACCTGTTTGTCTTCATTCTCGCGGGGTTCGTGGGATTCGAAGTGATTAAGCGAGTGTCGCCTCTGCTGCACACTCCGCTGATGTCGCTTACCAACGCGCTCGATGCCATCGTGGTCGTTGCGGCGATCATCATCGCGGGCCGTCACGAAACCACGCTATCCACCGTTCTCGGGGCGGTCGCGGTCGCCGCTTCATTCAGCAACATGGTCGGCGGATTCTTGATTACAGATCGCATGCTGCGCATGTTCAAGACGGCGAAGCCGCAAAAGTGACCATGAACCCACTCGTCACACAACAGCTCATCGACTTCGCCTATCTCGCGGCCGCTGTTCTCTTTATTCTCGCGCTGAAATGGCTCAGCTCGCCTGTAAGTGCCAGGCACGGAGTGCTCGCGGGCGAAATTGCAGCGGCTCTCGCAGTCGGCGCCACACTCTGCAATCCGGAATTGGTTCAATACAAGTGGATCATCGTCGCGTTGATCATCGGCGCCGGCGTCGGAATTCCTCTCGGCATGGTCCACATGACCGCCGTGCCGCAGCGAACCGCGCTCAGCCACGCTTTTGGCGCTCTCTCCGCCACGTTGATCGGCATCGCTGAATATTATGTGCAGGCGCCGAATGTTTCGAAATTCGGCATGGTGGAAATCGGGCTCGAAGTCATCATCGGCTCGCTCACGTTAGCGGGCAGCATAATCGCGGCCGGCAAGTTGCAGGAGCTTCTACCGCAGCGGCCGATGGTTTACAAAGGGCAGAATTTCGTCAGCTTGGCGACGCTCGCCTCCGCGGTGGTCATCTGGATGGTGCTTGTAATCCATCCGGAGTACACCCATTTGTTCCCAGCCATCGCCGTGATCTCGTTCGTCTTCGGAATAATGTTGGTCACCCCGATTGGCGGCGCGGATATGCCGACCGTAATCTCATTGCTGAATTCGTACGCTGGTTTTACGGCCGCGCTTCTGGGATTCGTCCTCAGCAGCAAGGTTTTGGTGGTTGCGGGCGCGCTCGATGGCTCCTCCGGTTTCATTCTCTCCGTGATCATGTGCAAGGCCATGAATCGCTCGTTCACAAACGTAATGTTCGGTGCGTTCGGGCAGGTGCAGGCAAAGGCCGCGGGGACCGTCGAAGAAAGAACCGTTCGCAACCGCTTCACCGGAAGAAGCCGCCGCGATTCTCTCGGCAGCCAATAAAGTTGCCATCATTCCCGGTTACGGCATGGCCGTCGCGCAAGCGCAGCACAAAGTCCGCGAGCTTTATGACGCGCTCACCAAGCGCGGCGTCGACGTAAAATTCGGCATCCATCCCGTCGCGGGCCGCATGCCCGGCCACATGAACGTGCTGCTCGCCGAAGCCGACGTCCCTTACGATCGCCTTCTCGATATGGAAGACATGAACGCCGATCTGCCGCAAACAGATGTCGCCCTGATCATCGGCGCGAATGACGTTACCAATCCCGCCGCCCGCACAGACCAGAGCAGCCCGATTTTCGGCATGCCCATTCTCGATGTGGATAAAGCCCGCACAGTGATGGTGATCAAGCGCGGCATGAGCCCCGGCTTCGCGGGCATCGACAATCCGCTCTACTATCTACGACAAAACGCTGATGCTCTTCGGCGACGCCAAAGCCTTCGTAGGCGATATAGTCCGTGAATTAAGCGGCGGCTCACACCACGGCTAGCGAATTAGAAGTTTATTTTTTCCAGGTCGGGTCGTGGGGTCGTCGGCATAACGGCCGGGCCAGCCCCAGCGAGCTTCGGGACTGCAATCATCACTAAGTGGACCCCGTAAGACGTAAAAGCGAACAAATCCCAACCGGTTCCAAATCTTTACCCAAACTCACCCGATCCCAGTTCACACAATATTCTCCGTGTCCTCTGTGTCTCTGTGGTGGAAGCGTTTGATCTAGAATCTCTGCCGGGTGCCCCAGTATATCGCCGGGCCAGTCCCGGCGATATGTGGGACTACAATCGCCACTAAGCGGACCCCGTAAGATGTAAAAACGAACAAATCCCAGCCGGTTCAAAATATTTACCCAAACTCACCCGATCCCAATCCACACAATATTCTCTGTGTCTCTGTGGTGCAGGCGATTGGTCTGGAAGTCAGCATCGCCATCGAAGTTGCCATTCTCTGAAATCTCAGATTTGCAATCGTCTCTTCGTGGTCCCATGTATCGCCCTACCTAATTTTTTTCGCCCTTCAAATAATATTCCACAACAAACCGAACCCAATCCTTCACATCCTTCCCAATCCTCACATCCGGAGGAATCCCCACTCCATTGAATCCGCCCTTCGGCAGCAAATCCGATCCGCCAATCGTCGGAAATCCAATCCAATAGCCATGCGTTTTGCATTCCAGCGGAACCATCTGAATATTCTGATAATCAATCGTGCCGCCAGTATTTTCGCCAAACTGCGTCACTCGATCGTATTTCCGCGCCTCCAGCACAAACGCTTCCGCCGCGCTCACATCCGCTCGATCCGTCAGAATCGCAAAATGTTTTGGAGCAGCCGAAAGATTCGCCGGCTTTTCCGTCGGAGTATACGGATCACCCTTCTCAGACATCGGAATCACTTTGCCCGGATTTTCTTTCAATCGGCCCACAAGTGACGCCAGCATCTTTCCCCAGTCCGACGCCGGATCCGCTTGCTTCGCCATCGCCTCAAAATATTTAATCTGGTCGGGAGACGACAGCACCACCGGATGCCCGCCCGGCCCCATTTCTGGTTTCTGATTCTCGGTGTAATAAAATGGCGCAAGCCCATCCGAAGTTTGCGAACTTCCTCCCTCATCTCCCCGAATATCCACAATCACCAATGAAGCCGCGCGCAAGTCCGCATCGTGCGCAGCAATCAGCGCATTCAACGGCTCCGCATAATCTGGCGAATGCGACGGCATCGAAACCACCACCGCTCCTCCAGCCAAAACTTTCAACGTAGGCGCGGACGGATCCTTCGCATTTAGCAGTCCCGCATCGAAATCGCGAATCGGAAACTCCTTGCCCCAAGTCACCGGAGGCATATCCAGCAGCAATCCTTTATAAATGTGACCCTCGAGATGGTGCGTCGAGTGATCGCCAAAATAAAATAGGCCCTTGTAGCCGCCGTCCGGCAATTCGCGGATGTCCGCTTTCACCTGTCCCGGCTTCCAATTTTTCACGCCATCCGAAAGCATGACAGCCGCAAAATCGCGCCGCCCCGCTTTTCGATCGCGCACAACTCCGATTCGATAAGCGGCCGTGTACCAGATACCCTCAATCGGATCGAGTTTCCCAGCATTTTTCTCGAGATACGCTCGAAGACTCTGCTCGTTCCACGGAAGCGTCTCAGCCGCTGCCGCCGCTTTCGCAGACTCCCCATCAGATAGCTCCGCCTGCTCCGAAAGAAACACGTGCCCATCGTGAAAATAATTCACGTAGGGCAGCAGCGTCTCAAAACAATCCGCATCCTTCGCCCGCGCCGCCGCAGCGCGTACTTCCGCTTTCATCTTGTCGTACGCGCCGCGATCCATCGCAGAGAGCGACATCCGGTACCCGATGTAATCCGTCTCAATCTTCTGCACCATCGAATCAAATTCCGCCGCGCACCCGCACGCAGGCACAGCGGCTCCAACATTCGGCGTCGCCGCTTGTGCCCGCGCCGTCACCGCCGCCGCGCCAACGACAACAATTCCAATCAGCGCCGCGCCAATCATGTTCACCTTCGATTTCATCCGCATTCTCCGAGCACTCACTCCGTCGTGCCCATTGGACGGCTCAATTAAACCGGAGTTAGTCCGGAATGCGCGCACAGCGCGGGTGCCCCAGATATCGCCGGGCCAGTCCCGGCGATATCTGGGACTACAATCAACACCAAGCAGTCTCCGTAAAATGTCAAAACGCAAATATCCCCACCGGTTCAACATCTCGCCCCGAACAAAAAGGATCCCAACCCACACAAAACTCTCCGTGTTCTCTGTGTCTCTGTGGTGAGCGACGTTGCCGCACCCAACGAAACTCTCAAACTCCAAAATTCCACTTTCCTATTCGACATTTCACAATACCCTTACCCTTCCCCCAGAGAACTTTTCGCATCACATCAGCGTCTATAGGAAGTCGCAGGATGCCCTGTAACCAGAGGAAGGTTTCCCAATGTCAAAGATCTCCCGCCGTGCCTTCATGGAAATGTCGATCGCTCTCGGCGCCACCGCCGCCTGGGGCCGCACCATCCCCTCGCGTTCGAAAATCGCCTGGCGCGAGCGCCGCGACTTTTTCCCGGAAGGCGTCGCCTCCGGCGATCCCGATAGCAATAGCGTTCTACTCTGGACACGCCGCCCGCCCGCCGCCAGCGACGCGGCAAATCACGCCATCGAAAAATTATCCGTCGAAGTTTCTGAAGACGAAGCCTTCACCCAAATAATTGCGACCGCCGAAGCTCCCATTTCCGCCGCGTCCGATTGGACCTGCCGCGTCCTGGTCGGCAAACTAAAACCCTCCCACGTTTACTGGTATCGCTTCACCGATGCAGATGGCAACGGCAGCCGCATCGGCCGCACGATCACCTCTCCTACGAACGACGATCCGCGTCCCGTCCAATTCGCATTCGTCAGTTGCCAGAATGCCAACGACGGCGCGCAAAACGCATATCGCCGCATGATTTACGAAGACGAACGCGCCGCCGAAAAAGATCGCCTCGGCTTCGTCCTTCACCTCGGCGATTTCATCTACGAAATTGTTTGGTATCCCGAAGATCGTCCCCAAGGAATGTACGATCGCAAAATCCGCGACATCGTCCGCTACGAGCACGGCGAAAAACACGAAGACTTTCACATTCCGACGGACGTCGGCGATTACCGCGCCATCTATCGCAACTATCTCCACGATCCCGATCTACAGGATGCTCGCGCGCGATTTCCATTCGTCTGCATGTGGGATAACCACGAATTCAGCTGGCTCGGCTGGCAGAGCTTGCAAATATTTGATGGCGTCACCCGTCCTGCACAATCGCGCAGAGTCGCTGCCAATCAGGCGTTTTTTGAATTCCAACCCGGGCGCTTCTTCAAACCCAGCGGTGCATCGCTCGACACGTTCGATGCTCCGAAAGTCGAAAATGTCCCCATCACAAAATTCGATCAAAATGGAATGGGACAGGAGCCGAACAATCTCATCGCCATCAATAGCCTCAGGGGCTATCGCGCATTGCGTTGGGGACGCAACGTCGAGCTCATCATCACCGACCAGCGCAGCTTTCGTTCCGAAGATCCCGGGGGGAGCGATGACGCCGATGTTTTTGCCAGCCCCGATTTTCCTAGCTTCGTTCCTCAGGAAGTCATGGAAATTCTCGATGGGGGCAGCGCTTACAACAACGGCCATCCGCCCGCAACCATCCCGTACGGTGGCAAAGAAGTTCCAAATTTCCGCAAGGATAAGCCGCCGCAGACGATTCTCGGCGCAGAACAAAAATCTTGGTTTTTAGATCGCTTGAAAAGTTCCAAAGCCACCTGGAAAATCTGGGGTGACACAATCGCCACGCTCGAGATGCGTGCCGATCCGCAAAATCTCCCGGTCGGAATTACGAAAGCTTGGCCCGGAGCGGGATACGCGGGCTTCGGCAGCGGCGATCACAGCACTGCATTCGTCGAGCGCGCTGACATTTACGATTTCGTTCGCGACAACGGAATCACCGGCTTTGCCACCATCGCAGGAGACCGCCACAGTTTCTGGGCCGGCTACTCGACAAAATCTCTTCCTCCGCAAAAGTTTGAACCAGTTGGAATCGCTTTCGTCACAGGCTCCCTCTCCGCTCCGGGGATGGTGGAAGCGATTGAGCACAATTTTCCGAAACAGCATCCGCTTCGCGCGCTCTTCCTCGGCCAGGGACCGGCCGATACCAAACCGCAGCCCACCGTAAATCTCTTGCTCCGCCACGGAGTAAATTCCTGCCTCGAGTACGCCAAATCTGGAGACATTAAGAAAGCTCGCGCCCTCTCAAATCCGAATCTGTCGCCTCATCTTTCTTTCGTAGACATGGGCGGCCACGGTTATGCGGTAGTCCGCGCAACCAGCGATTCATTTCAATCAGAATTCGTCTGCATCCCGCGCCCCATCGAGCGCAGCGACCGTCCCGATGGAGGCCCCCTGGCCTACCGCGCCCGCCACACCGCCAATCTTTGGCGCAAAGGCGAATCCCCCAAACTGGAAACGCGCGTAATTGAGGGCGACCCAAAATTCTCCATCTAGCCCAATCCGGAACGCATCTGTAGGGGCGGGGCTCGACCGCGAAGCGGGCAGGCCCCTCCCATCGTCGCGTTCACGCGAATCCGCGCCTTTGCCTTCTAGCCAAGGCTCGCCGTCCATTCATATTGACATCTTCCTAACTAAGTGCTAGTTTGGAACTGGAGAATCTCCGGGCCCGAACCGAAAGGTTCGGGTCTTCGCTTTTGTAGCTCTCTGGTAACTCAGCGATTCTTGGCTGAGGCAGCTGCCTTCATCTCGAAACTCGACAATGTGACCTGCCGCTAAGCCGGGGACGGGGTGACGCGCCCCCATTTCTTGTAAGGGCCCGTCACAGTCCCACCAGCAGGCGCGATCGGTGGTGTAAATCACGGAGGACCACCCTGTAAGCACCTAGTTTTAGTACTAGCCAAAAAACGCTCCCAAAAATACCCCCTAAAACACACCTAAGTCTTTTAGAATGAACAACTTTTTAGTAATAGTACTAGATAAGTCTATTAGAATCATCACTTTCCAAAAACAATGGTATGGGGGAGGGAGGCGTGATAAACACACGAGTCCATCGCTATAACTAACACAGAATCAATAGTTTACGGAAAATTGACAGTCTCGGAAGCGCCCTAAAATCACTCGGATCGCAAGGCTTCGATCACATCGACTCGCGCAGCCCGCGCCGCCGGAAGCATCGACGCAGCGACAGCCGCAGCCATCAAAACCAGCGCCGCCGCAATAACCGGCAGGGCCCCGGGCATCTTCACATCTTGTACCCAGCTGCCCGCAACTCGCGCCAACGCATACCCAGACGCGCCACCGGCAATGATGCCAAATACTGCGACCACCGCGCCCTCGCCAATGACTCGCGTCAGAAGCGAGCTGAGGTTGCGCGCCGAGAGCAAGACGTATGCCGAATTCGCGCGTGCGCCCGCTGACGGAGAACGCCAATACTCCCGCGACGCCGACGACCGCGATGAGCAGCGCGACGCCCGCGAAGACGCCGAACACCAGCGCATTCAGCCGGTCGGGCGTTAGCACTTCAGCGCGCACATCTTCCAGCGTCGCTGCTTTTTCTACCGGTTGATCGGCGGACATGTCGCGGATAATTTTTGTGATCGGCGAAACCAAGCTGTACGGATTAGCCGTGCTCACATGCACAAACAATCTTCCGCCGCCAAACGCCTGCGTCACGGGGTGGTAGACCGTCATCGATGGGCCGGCCACAATATTTTCATCGTCCACGTCCGCGACAACTCCGACAATTCTTCGCGGCGCGGTGCTTATGCCGATAAATTTGAACACCGGATCAGTCCACATAACGTGGTGATCGATAACGTCCTGATTCGGAAACATGCGTTGTGCGACGCTCTGGCTGATGATTACGACAGTCTCGCTATCGCGGCGATCGGAGTCGTCGAAGTCGCGTCCCGCGATGATGGGAATTCCAAGCGCCGCGAAAAATCCCGGCGACACCGATCGGAAATTTGCGCGCGGATCATTTTCGCCCGGTTCGCGCACATATCGATCGGAAGAGAATTCAAATCCCGAACCGAAAATTCCCTTGTCGCGCCACGGCACTGAAGTTCCGATCGCGACGCGATCCACTCCCGGGAGCTCCGAAATTTTTTGCACCGCGTTCTTGTAGAATTCGTTGATCTGATCGACGGTTCGTCCGTAGGAAACTACCGGCACATTTACGGCGAGCACGTGGCGCATGTCGTATCCGGTGGGCGCGGCTTGCAGCGAGAGCAAAGTTTTCACAAGCATGCCAGCACCGGCGAGCAACACGAATGACGCGGCGATTTGGACGACCGCAAAAATTCGCAGGCGGCGGCTGGTGCTTCCTGTGATTCGCACGCCTCCGCTAGCAAGACTGGCTCCGCGGGATGCGTCGGATGTAGGCAGCTTCGGAATGAACGCGAGCAGCACAGCGGCGACGATGGCGAGGAGCGCGCCAACCCACAACATGCTGGAATCCACAGTAATGTCGAGAGCGCGCACGGAAAATCGCGAGGCGTAGCGCGCGAGAATTGCAACCATGGGCCGCGCGATAAGAACTCCAAGCGTTGCGCCCGCTCCGCACAGAATCAAACTATCGGCGAGCAATACGCGACGCAGCGCGCCATTGCTTGCTCCCAGTGCTGCGCGAATTCCAAGTTCGCCTTCGCGGCGAACTGTTCGCGCCAAAATAAGATTGGCGGCGTTGGAAACCGCGATGATGAAAACCAAAATCGATGCGGCAAGCAGCACAAGCAGGACTGTGCGCGCGTTGGAAGTGATCTGTTGACGCAGCGGTACCGCGCTGATTTGGAAATCCGCTTTCGGAGAGTACACGTCGGGATGCTGCCGAATCATGGAGCCATAGACAGCGCGCAATTCCGCTCTCGCGGATTCCACGGTTTGGCCGGGAGCGAGACGTCCGAAAAGTTCGGTCATGCGATGCACGCGCCCCTGCACCATCGTGGCGGATAAGTGATGCGGACTGGTCACGATGTTCGCGATGATTTCGGTATCCGCGGGATAGGGAACTGATGGTTCAAGAACTCCGACGATTGTCGCGGGACGTCCGCCCATCATGTTGCCGAGACGCAGTGTCTTTCCAATGACAGATGGATCGCTCTTCAGAACGGTCGACCAGAAGCGATACGTTAAGACAGCTGCGCCTGCGGCATTGGGTCCGTCGTCATGGGCATCGAGCAATCGGCCGAGGACGGGATGCAGTCCCATCACTTCGAAATACGATCCGCCAACCACGCCGGATTGAATTTCGCGGGGCTCGCCGAGGCCGAGCACGGTGAAGCCGATGGTGGAGAAATCGCCGAATTCGCTGATCGTTGTAACGCCTGCGCGCAAATCTTGAATTTCTGGAACAGAGAAATTTGCGTTTTCGAGGTTGAGTCCGGGCGCGCTCTGGCGAATATAAATCAGCCGGTTTTCGTCGCGATTCGCAAGCGGCCGAAGGAGTACTCCCCGCACGAGACTGAAAATCGCGGCGTTCGCGCCGATGCCCAGCGCGAGCGTGAGAATGACCGTGATCGCAAGGCCACGCGTGCGCGCGAGCGAGCGCAACGCCATTTTCAAATCGCGAAAGAGGAAGTCACCATTGAGGGCCATCGTCGAATCTCCATCGGCAGAAATTTAAGTGCAAACTGCGTCCGCGCGGCAAGGCGCGGGGTTCTTTGGACAAGAATTCTACTCCAGAAATCATAATTCTCTTAGACCATTTAGCCGTGAAACATGTTGCCAATTTCAGGGGCCGGCCTGGCGCACTCGACTCTCCCCTTAGAAGGTGCTGGAGAGGCGCAGCGCGAAGCTGCGGGAGGGGCCGATGGCGTTGCCGGAGAAAAGTCCGCCGAAATCGATCACTTCCAAAACATTCGTGAGGTTTAGGCCGTCCACTTGAAATTTCATATTCAATCGTTCCGATTTATAGATATCGGCGCCCAGGGATGCGTTTAGCTTGAAATGAGGGATAGATCCGCCCGCGCGCGAAATTGATGCGATCGAGAACTTGCTGGCCATATTCGTTGAGGACGGTGGATGGATCTCCATCGAATTCGAACGGAAGCCCAGAATCATATTGGATTCCGCCTGCGATCCAGATTCGCGGGGCTACTTGATAACGAACGCGGCCTCGAACGGTGTTGCGCTGATCTTGCGAATCTGGAAAATGGCCGGTGAGTTGCGTTTCGGCGGTCGTGGCGTCGTCGCCTAGGAACAGTCCTCCGGTGACAGGGAGCCAGACATTTCCGAGAGTGTAGGAGTAGCTGAGAAATCCGGAAAAATTGCGCCACGTGAAGAAGATCGAGTTTTGCTTCCGCGCCATAGATCACGGATTTACTAAACGCGATTGGAAAACTGATGGTGGTGTTTTCGATCTGATCGTCGTCGGCGTAATTGTTTACGTAACGGCGAAAATAATTTGCGTCAAACCTGAGCTTTCCGAAGAACGCTTTGGTGAGGCCGAGTTCATAATAATTTCCGGCGGAGGGCTCGACGGGCAGACGAAGAAAATTCTGCGAATCGAGCGATTCGATCGCGAGCGAACTCGATAGCAGAATATTTTCAAATGAAGGAGTCTGAAAAACTCGATCGTAGGAAAAATGCAAAACGACCCCCGCGGAAGGGAAGTAGCGCGAAATTGAAATGCGCGGACTCACTGCTTGGTGGTTCCCTAGAAGCTGATAGTGATCCCAGCGCACACCGGCGTTGATCGTCCATTTTCCAAGGTGAATTAAATCTTGCACGAAGGCTGATTGCTCGAGCTCCGGGTGGTTGCCAACAAATCCAAAAGTGAGAGGCGTGCTGGGATCGAATTGGGTTGGGTCCGTAATGATGTAGCTGAAATTTTCGTTAACAAATGTGTTGTCAGATTCGATCCCAAATTTCCATTCGTGCCTGCCTTGAACGGCGGTGATATCTCCCTTGAAATATCCTTCGCGAAACGAATTGTGCTGAAAGATTTCGACGGGGGTAGAAGCTGTATTCGAAGTGAAATTATTCGCGTTGTCGCGAACCATTCCACGAAAATTGGAATCCACGCGCGATGAAAACGTGTGTTCGTACGAAACGATTCCCATCGTCTCGATGTTATCCGCCGTTTGCCGCTGGCCGGCCGTCTGCTGGACAAGTTCGTTCGGAATGTCGTAGCGCGATGATTCGTGTCGCACGATAAAAATCAGGCGGTCGTGGGCGCTGATGTCGCGCTGATAGTTCACAGAGAAATCGCCGAGCGTGCCGGTGTTCGAATAATTTTGCGGCACCACGGGATTCAAATAATGGTCGGTCATGCTGCCGCTTGCGCTCGCGCCGAAAGCGTTTTTGCTCCACACATACTGACCCTGCGCGAACGCTCCGGCGGAATCGAAACTGCCGCCGGACAAAACGACTTCGCCGTGGAGTCCGTCTTGAGGATCGTGCAGCGTATTTACTTCCACTACGCCGCCCATTTTCCGGCCGTACTCGGCGGGAATTCCGGCAGTATAAATGCTCATGGAATCCACACCGTCGGCTTCAATTTCAGGCCCGAAGCTGGGAGAGCGATTGTCTGTCAGCGGGATGCCGTCCACGACAAACTGCGTTTGATATTCCGATCCACGCGGATGCAGCACCGCATTTCCTTCGTAGAGCCAGCCCGGCTGCGAATTCACCAAATCCTGCAACGAGCGGCCGGGCACGGAGCTAATCCGGTTTTGAATCGCATCCGATCCAATTTGGCTGACGGAGCCCGCTTGATCGGGATCAATCAAAGTATTTTGCGCGGTGACTGTTGCGGATTGATTCACCGTGGGAAGTTTCAGTTGGATTGCGAATTCCGCAGGAATTGAGGAACGAATTTCTACAGATTCTGAAATCGGCGCGAAACCATGCCTGCTGAATTTCAAGCTCATAAATTCCGTACGGCAGCCGCGGCACATCGAGCTTGCCTTGGTCGTTTGTTGACAGGGAATTTCGATATTGATTGGCCGTGCTGACGATTTGAACCGTGGTTTTCACGGCAAGCCCAGACGGATCGGTGACCGTAACGCGCAATTCGCCGTCAGTGCTCTGGCACAGCGCAGGGAGCGCGCAAAGGAGGAAAAAAACTGAAAGTCTCTTCAATTGGAGCAGGAGTTCGTGGTTCCAAAATTGATTTCGAGCCAAGGGCCGGTACATTCCTTATTGGATATGGTCTATCGTCTCATGGATTAGCCCCGGCAAGTCGCTGGCGGAAGTAGTCTTTCCAGTCTTCGGGAAGCGCAGCGACCCTGAGCGCGCGCTGCAGAGAATTCACGTCGTTGTCGTCAAATGATTTCGCGATGTAGAGCCGAGTGATTTCGGATACGGGAACTGCGTTCGGGTCTTCACCAATTTGTTTTATCTCGTCGTCGGCGCCGACTTCGCCTTCGCGCGTGACCGCAAAATAAAAGCCGGTTCGGCCGCTTCTCAGGAAACGCTTCACCATCTGATCGGATTGAAAGCGGATTCCCAGTTTGTAACAGGGCAAACGAGGCTGCGTCACCATCACTCGGGCGGTGCCGACGGAAAACTCGTCGCCTAGATGAACCGAATCTTCGTTCATCCCGTCGGCGGTGAAATTTTCGCCAAAAATCGCGAGCGGCAATTCGTTCCCGGGCAATTCGTTTTTCCAGTAATCGTAATGCACTATGGGATAGCAGTAGACGGCTTTGAATTCGCCGCCATGCACAGTGAGGTCCGCTTGACGGTCGCCATCGAGATTGAGTGCGCGAAGCGCGACGCGGCCTTCGACGGGGTGCTTGAAAATTCCGGTAGAGACGGTCATGCCCCGCCATTCAACATCCCGTGGAAGTCCGACGTTTAGCGAAATTAATTTCATAATCGCTGCTACGAACCGAGTGAAACGGGAAACATGTGTCCAATCAAAATCTGTTGAAGGGAAGAAAAAATTGAGGCGTTACACGACAAATGCCGCGCAACGCCCCAGGATGTGGTTGTGACCGTTGTCCTTCGTGGGGATCGCGATGGTTACTTCTTGCCCTCGCCGGCGTTTGCGTCTGGCACTTCGACGCCGAGCGCGGTGGCCAAATCGATCTGGTGATCTTGCTCTTCCACGAGGATCTGGCGAATGACTTCGGCCATTGAAAATTCGTTGAGCGATTCGCACTGGCGGACGCGCTGGCGATAATTGCGAACAGTCTCGGTTTCGTTGTCGAGATCGAACCTAAGCAGCTGCTTATTATCGTCGCTCATCTTCACAGTCTTCGCAGTGACCGTGGGTGTGCCGCCCAAATAATCGATCTGCCGGGAGAGCTTCAGCGCGTGGCTCAATTCCTGCCCAGCGTGAATTTCAAGCTGGTCAGCGATGCTCATATATTCCGCGCCCTTCAAAACTTGCGAATAAACCACATACGCGATGATGGCCTGGTATTCGCGCGCCAAATCCTCGTTGAGAAGCGCAATCAACTGCTCGCGTGTAACCGCGCTGGAAATCTCGCTGCCGGCATTCTCTTTGCTGCCACCGTTTTCTTTACCCTTCGCCATCGAATCCTCCTGGAAGTTTTGCGGAGATGCCCCGCCAAGCCGGCATCCGTAGCTGCGTCGCCTGCGCCCGCACTATAGCAAACCCGTTCACGAGATTCGATGAATGAGAAGGCAGTCTGGTCGCGCGTCATCCCGTTGGGTTGTCGGTTTTGCTGCGAGAGCTTTTTCCGCGTTCGCTATTAATCGAGCGAAGAATCGGTGGGCCAAGTCGCTTTCAATGATCGCCGAAGTTGCATGCGTGCGCGGCGCAAGCGAGTTTTAACGGCACTCTCGGACAATTGCAGCGTTTTCGCCGTTTCGGATGTGGAGCATTGTTCGACGGTGCGCAGCAAGAATACTTCGCGATGCACGGGAGAAAGATGTGCGATCGCATCCATCAAGGCGCTGCGGAGCTGCTCGCGGTCGTAGGATTTGTCGGGGCTTTCCGGAGTGGGAAATAGCCGCGGCATGCAGGGATCCTGGCTCGCGCGATCGCCAACCGCTTCGAGCGGAACGCGAGTGGAATCGCGCCGCTTCCGGAGCGCCATCAGCGCTTCGTTGATTGCGATTCGCGAAATCCACGTGGTGAACCGGGCTCGTCCCTCGAATTGGTCAAGGTGGCGATAAGCCTTGAGCATCGTTTCTTGGCGAGCTTCTTCGGCGTCCTGATGGTTGCGCGTGATTCTGAGCGCCAAGCGATACACTCGCTGGTCGCACTGATGGACCAGGCCTTCAAAGAAATCCTCGTTGAGCTGAATCGGCTGGGCCGGTTTCACTTGTGCTTGTTGCGCACTTTGCGCTGATTTCACGGGAACTTGCTCATTTTGGTTTTGTGCTCGCATTTGCAGCCTCCTCGATCAATTTCCCCCCGGCGCCGGGAGGGGCGGTGCAGCCCGTTGTGCGGAAATGGTTCTCATTTTTCCGCCCTGGCCGCGCCTGTCGTTTACGTGACGCGCCTTCGTGAGCTAAAACTAAAAACCGCTGCGTCTATGAGAGGGCTGGGGTTGCTTGACTGGCTTCGTCTATTTCCGAACAGCTCGAAGCCTCGCGTTGCTTGGGATCCAACTCGCGTCCCGAGAGTTTCGGGACTTCCATCAGCCGGATTATGCCAACCACCAGAACCGCAAGCTGTACGAAAGTGAACACTCCGCGAATTTCCACAGAAGAGCTACTCTCGATGGCTGCGAGCCTGGCAAACAGCGAAATCAAACCGACCATCACGGCGTCCCTTTCCATCCTCGGGCCCTCGCCGGATACTGCCAGCTGGGCCATCTTACTGTTCTTGTTTCGGGTTAATTATTGTGACCAGCGGCGCGGGTGCGGCCTGCTTCGCGGTGTTCCTCGCGCTGTTCTGCGGCATTTTCGGCGTCGAGGGCCTTCGCAAATTCGTCCACTTGTTTTTCGGCTTCTTCCTTGAGGATTCCATAGCGTTCCTGCAGGCGTCCCACAAACTGCTCACGCTTGCCATTGATTACATCGAGATCGTCGTTGGTAAGCTTTCCCCACTTTTCGTGAGCTTTGCCCTTCACCTGAGTCCACTTGCCTTGCACTTGATCCCAATTCATCTTTCCCCCAGTCGTTCGATCCGTCGCCGAGAAAATCCGATCTTCGCAGCGTTCCCCGGCGGACTTGAAAACTACTGAATCGTGCAGGAACAGGTAACCATGCGGCGGTAATTGGACAAATACACGGAATTACTGAGTCAGAGGTGGGGAGAGGAGTAAGGGAAAATATTCACATCGGTATGCAAATATTTCGCTCACGGAATTTGCGTTTCCGTGAACAAAGGGGCGGCGAGAGCCACGTGCGATATCGGGCGAAATTCGAGACGAATATCAGGGTTTGGAGTCGCTATGCGTCGATGATCTTGTTGCGAATCGCGTAGCGCACCAGCTCGCTGACGGAATGGCAATTGATTCGGCGCATGATGTTGGCGCGATGGGTTTCTGCGGTCTTTACGCTCAAGTTGAGCGAAACAGCGACTTCTTTGCTGCTCTTGCCTTCTGCCAGCAATTGAACGATTTCGCGCTGGCGGGGGGTTAAGCGGGCGCCTGGGGCGTCTGCTTCTTCCGGCTTCGGATCCTTCTTCAAGTAGCCATCGAGGACCATCTGGGCAACTTTGGGGGTAAAGAAAGTTTTGTTCCGGCGGAGCGCATCGACCGCGTTAACCAAATCGGACCCTGCGTCGGTTTTAAGCACATAACCGCGTGCACCGGCGTTGAGGACTTCGCGGATCAGCGTGTCTGAATCGTGCATCGTGAGGATAAGGATTTTGGTGGAAGGAACGTCTTTCAGTATTTGGCGAGCGGCTTCGAGACCGTTCAGGAGCGGCATCGCGATGTCCAGTACGGTGACGTCGGGTTTTACTTTCTTCGCTTTTTCGACAGCGTCACGCCCGTCGTGGGCTTCCGCGGCGATTTCCCAGCCGGGCTGCTCGGAAAGCAGCGCGCACAAACCTTTTCTGACGACTTCGTGATCATCTGCGACCAGCAAGCGAAGCGTTGCCATCATTTTCCTCCCGAGGGTTGCTGGCTGGACGCGGCAGCAAACTATCTATCTTGCGAGCGTGGCGATCTTTCCGGCGCTGGGCACTGAAGAAATCACAAACCAGAGCCGCTGCCGAATGATAAAGACACAACTACGCACCTTTGCGGCTGATACGCGAGTTACGCGTCTGTGAACAGCCGGCCGCTAAAGGCTTGAAACCGTTTTTGCCGCTGTAAGCTGCCCATTGGATGCGCGCGGAGCGGCTTGTCGGTTTCAGAATTCGCGGTGGTGCTGACTTCCACCACGCAGTTCCACTTCGGAACTCGAGGCGTCGCACAATACATTTAATCAGCGAGTTCTGCTCGAGAGCGCCGGACATCAAAGCGTCCTCCGGACTTACAGGATTTCGCCATGCCCGCTTACGGCTCGCGGAGTATGGCATCGAAAGTGCGTTCGGCGTAAAACTCGATGTGTAAATGCGTGGCACGTGCATTTGGAAAATTTCAAGGGGGAACCAATGCTCCGTTATGCGCTCGCGTTTTTTGTGGTGGCTTTGATTGCAGCGGTATTCGGATTCACCGGGATCGCAGTCGCCGCCGCAGGTGTCGCGAAACTATTGTTCTTTATTTTCCTGGTGCTGTTCTTGATGACTTTGGTTGGTTCGCTATTTCGCCGGGCTTGAGCGGCGCGAATCTTTAAGAAGCTGCACGAATGACGGCTCGAGGAAATCGGAGGACTGATTTATGAAAGCATCGTTCGCGGTTGGCCTGGTTCTCATCGTTTTGGGAATCGTGGCGCTGGCGTACCAGGGATTCAGCTACACGACGCACAAGCAAGTTTTCAAAGCTGGTCCGATCGAAGCAACAAAAACGGAACACAAAACAATTCCGCTTCCGCCGGTGCTTGGCGGACTGGCGCTGGTTGGCGGAGTAATCGTGATGGCCGCCGGCCGGAAGTCGGAATAATTTCTGGAAAAATAAAGGAGATTGATTCAGCGAACTCCCATAGCCACCGCACCGGTTCTACTCCGCAAACTCCTCCGACGGGAGGCGGGTGCTTCCACACTCGCCTCCTCCCCTCCCTTCAATTTCGATGAATATGCTGGATTGATTTCGAAGAAATCGAGCGAAGCTGCGACGATTAGCTTTTTGTAACGCCGGAACCGCGGCGGCTCAGCATCAACATGATCACGCCGAACACGATCAGTACTATGCCCCACCACAAATTCACGTTAACGCCGAGCGATTGCGCGTAGCGGGATTTATCGCCGATGGCGCCGAATATTGTGAGAATAATTCCAAGAATGCTGAATAGCATGCCGATCGGAAGCCGTATGTCGATGCCCATAGTTGCTGCCTGATCTTTCTCGAGACCTTCTGCCGCTCTACCGGAAAACGATATTTAAAATTACGGTCACCACGATTACGAAAATCGCGATGGTCCACGGCTTGGCGTACCACGCTGTGCGCTCTTCTTCCGGTTTCGGAGTAAGCGAATACACGAGGCCCACAAGTTTTTTCTCGTCGGGCGCCGTTGTCACCAGGCTCACGAGGATGGTCACGAAAAAGCAGGCGCTCCACGCGAAAATCGCCGTCCAGAAATTTTGCGCCATCTCGCTGGGATACGTGTGCATGACTGCGATCCATCCGCCTTTGATGCCGGTTTCCGCGCCGACCGGCAACGTCAGTCCGTGATGCAATGCAGCGGCCGCCGTGCCAGAAAGCAATCCTACGAAGGCGCCGTGACCTGTGGCGCGCTTCCAAAACATTCCGAGAAGAAATGTGGCGAAGAGCGGCGCGTTCACGAACGCGAACACGAGCTGCAGCATGTCCATGATGTTGTTGAAGCGGTTGGCCATGTACGCAGCGCCAATGGAAAGCGCGATGCCCACCACTGTCGCCGCGCGGCCCATATTCAAATAGTGCTGATCGCTTTCATTTTTGCGGATGTACGACTGATAGATGTCGTACGTCCACACGGTGTTGAACGCGGTGACGTTTCCCGCCATGCCAGACATGAAACTTGCGAGCAGCGCCGTGAGTCCTAGCCCCAGCATTCCGGTAGGGAAGTAGTGCAGCAGCATGTTGGGAATCGCGAGATCGTAATCCAGCTCGCCCTTGCCATTTTTATCGAGCACCTGCTTGCCGGTGGTCTCGTCAATTTTATAGGGAATTAAACCCTGCCCGGGTGGCTCGGTTTCCGCGCGCGAGATTGCGGTATTTGTTCGCACATTCGGCGGATGCACCGCCATGTTTGGCAACGCGATCGCGATGAGTCCCGGCAAGATCACCAGAAACGGAAAGAACATTTTCGGGACCGCCGCGATCAGCGGAGTTCTGCGCGCGGCGCTCATCGAATGCGCTGCCATGGCGCGCTGCACCACAAGAAAATCCGTACACCAGTAGCCGAACGACAGTACAAATCCCAAGCCCATTACGAGCCCGAACCATTCCACTCCCAAACGATTTGTGGATGCGCTTTGCATTCCCACCCACGAATGCACGTAGCTGGGATCGAGCTTCGCTTTCAATCCGCTCCAGCCGCCAACATTTTTGAGACCAAGCCAGACGAGCGGCAAAAATCCCGCGACGATCAGAAAAAATTGCAGCACTTCGTTGTAGATAGCGCTGGTGAGCCCGCCGAGAAAAATGTAGGACAGCACGATCGCCGCGGAAATCAGAATGCTCAGATGAAAAATCCATGTGGGATCGATGCCGAGTCTTTGAAATGGTCCGTCGAAAACATGCAGAATCAAAATTAATTTCGCCATCGCGTACATCGAAATGCCGGAAGAAAAAACCGTCATCGTGGCGAAACTGATGGCGTTGAGCGCGCGCGTTTTTTCGTCGTAGCGCATCCGCAAATATTCGGGCACGGAGCGCGCCTTTGAGCCGTAGTAAAACGGCATCATGAAAAGGCCGACGAAAATCATCGCGGGAATCGCGCCGATCCAATAAAAATGGCTGGTGGCGATTCCGTATTTCGCGCCGGAAGCCGCCATGCCAATCACTTCTTGCGCGCCAAGATTTGCGGAAATAAATGCGAGGCCTGCCACCCACGCGGGAATCGCGCGCCCAGCGAGGAAAAAATCGGTGCTGGTGCTAATGCGCTTTTTCAGCGCGACACCAATACCCAGAACAAAAACGAAATAGATCAGCAGAATCGCCCAATCAATACCGGTCATCGTGAGCCGATGCCCCCTTTTGCGCGCGATTCCGAACGAATTATTTGGCAGACTATAGAAGTACGGCGTACACCGCAAGGAGTAACGATTTACTTGTGGAGAAGCGCGGTCCAATTGCTTACTAATGTGAGATCTTGATTGCCGCTGCTCCGAATCGGTGCAGCGACTAGCAATCGCTTTCCATCGGGTGAAATGTCAAATGCATCCGTGGAGAGGCCATATCCACCAAAAATAGGACGCGGTTGCCCTAGCTCCACGTTTCCATTTTTCGCGGTGAAATCCACACTGAATAATTTCCCGTCGGAAGGCTGTACAAAAATAATTTGCGAGCCGTGATTTACCCACTTGTTCCAAGTGGCGCCGTTCGTGGAACCTTGTGCGCTGCCCTGGACGCTTGGATACGGACTCACGAACAATTGCGTCACGCTTCCGGTTTGATTCGAAAAGTATGCGATCCATTTTCCGTCTGGGGATACACCGCCGCCAGTGGTCGAATAATCCGGACTCTTGGGAAGCAGTAGCTTCGGATCGCCGCCGTTTGGCAGAGCCACAGTCCAAATCGCGCCGTGGCCTTTCGCTCCCACCATCGCGATCAACACGGCCGAACCATCTGGTACCACGTTGAAAATGCCGAACGAGTTCGATACTCGAGTCAATTCGCGCGCCGACGCGATTCCTGCGGCCTGTTTGATCTCCACCACTCCTGTTTCGACGTCTTGATAGACGATCGATTTTCCGTCGGGTGTCCATGCGGGAGTTTGCGACCCCAGCCCTCCCGACGTAAACCGCGCTACGTTTCCGGTCGCGAGATTCGAAATCCAAACATCATTTCTTCCCGCGTCGTCGTGGATCGTGAGAGCGGCACTTCGAGCATCGGGTGACAGAACAATTTCGCCGATGAACCGTGGGTCCCCGATAGCCGCGCCAGATTTGCCATCCGAATCGATCCAGTGAAGCTCGCTTGGAATGCGGGCTTCGGCTTGTGCATATACCAGCAGACCTGTATTCGAAGCCGCGTATTGGCCAGAGTATCGTGGCTGGTATTGATCCACGTTTTCCGCCAGAGTTACCGGACTCTTCAACAAGCGCGGCGCGGCGGGATCGAATTCCTGCGCGAGCAATGTCGCTCCTCTCCTGAACAGCAAATAATAATTTCCGTTCGGGCCATTTCTCGTGAGCGCGGCGTCTGACGATTCGTTGAGCAGCAGCGTTTTTTCGTGGGTCTTCAAATCCACAACATAGATTTGAGCGATTGCCTTGGTTGTCTCGCCCGCGGTGAAGAGGCATTTTTGTCCGCCCGGCAAAAAAAGCGGAAGCCTGTTCGTTTCGAATCCTTTGGTTTGCGTTAGCGCGACCGGATCTCCGCCGCCTGCGTCGACGATGTAGAGAGGCCCAACACTTCCGGCTGAGAAAGCAATTTTCCCGTCGTCGCTCCACGAGCCGCCGCGGCTGTCCTCTACCGGACAAATCGTGGTGACGCTGCCCGTCGCTAATTCGTATTTTTTCAATTTGTGGTCGGCAAAGAATCCCAGAAATTTTGAGTCGGGCGACCAGAATGGATAGGTTCCACCGTCGGTACCGTCGATCGGGCGCACGTCCGAGCTCGATAGCGTCCGCATCCACAATTTCACGTGGCCATCGGCGCCGTTACCCGCGATTGCGAGGCGCGAGCCGTCTGGAGAAAGCGCGAGATCGCGGTTATATGCATCGAGCTGGAAATCGCCTGGCAACGAAAGGCCCGAGGTCACAATTGGTGTGGATGGTTTTGGCTGATTCAGGAGCAAATAGCTAGTCACAGCAGCTACGATGAATGCGGTGAGCCCCGCAACCTGCCAACCGCGCGGAGATTTTTTCTGCGCCGCTTGCGTGATAACCGCGGGCGCTCCCGTTTGCGAACCGCCTTGCGCGATCCACTGCAACTCGCGCGCGATGTCGTCTGCGGATTGCCAGCGTTGATCGGGATCTTTCGCGAGGCACGTGCGAATCAATCGGTCGAGCGCTGCCGGATTTGCAGATTGAATTTCCGAAACGGGCCGCGGCTCGGAAGTGAGAATCGCCGCGATGAGCGATGCCTGGCTCGTCGCCGCAAATGCTTTGGCGCCCGTCACCATTTCGTAGAGCACCGCGCCGAACGCAAAAATATCCGAGCGCGCGTCGGCTTCTTTGCCCTCGAGTTGCTCCGGCGACATGTATTGAAATGTGCCGACGATTGATCCTTGCGCCGTAAGCGGTGATGTCGCCGCAGGAGTTGTCGCGAGAATTGTTTGCGCCGAACCCAATAGCGTTGGCGAAGTGGAAAGATCCATTTGCACGGGCTGTTGCGCGGCTTTCGCCAAGCCAAAATCGAGAAGCTTCGCTCCCGATTTCGTGAGCATGATGTTGCCGGGCTTGAGGTCGCGATGAATTACTCCTGCGCGATGCGCGCGGCCCAGCGCTTCTGCGATTTCGCGGCCGTAACGAAACACTTGATCGAGCGGCAGCGCTCCGCGAACAAGTCGCTGCGCGAGCGATTCGCCTTCGAGAAATTCCATTACCAGAAAATCGGTGCCGTCTTGCTGCCCCACGTCATAGAGAGTGCAAATGTTGGGATGATTCAGCGCGGAAATTGCGCGCGCTTCTCGTTCGAATCGTTGACGCGCTTCGGGAGTTGCGGCGACGCCCGCCGGTAAAATTTTTATCGCGACGGTGCGATCGAGCCGCGTGTCGCGCGCGCGATAAACTTCTCCCATTCCGCCCGCGCCAATTGCGGCAACAATTTCGTAGGGACCAAGTTTCGCGCCGGGATTCATAGATTGCGTCATGATTTTCGCCGCTTCCTCGCGCATCCATTGCCAAAGTTTCGCGACGTGTTCGCGTTCTGTGGTTTCCGCGCCGATGGAAACGCGAACCATCCAGCGTCCGTCGAGAATTGCGGGCGTCAAATAAGCGTTACCCGAGCGATTGATGCGATCGCACCACGCTTGCGTGTGCTCATCGAGAGCTTCGCCGCTCACGCCGTGCGGTTCGTGGCGCACGCAGACAGTTTGCAATTTTACGGGAGCGAGCACTCGCCAATTTTGTTCGCGCGCGATTTGCTCTGCGAGCCATTTCGCATTTTCAATGTCACGCCGCAAACGCGCCTGCAACGCGGCAACGCCTTGCTCGCGAATCAGGCACCACAATTTCAGCGCGCGGAATCTGCGGCCGAGCGGAATTCCCCAGTCGCGCAGATTTTTCACTTTTTCGTCGACAGCGGAACGCAAATAGCTTGGGTTCGTGGACATCACGCGCACCAGATGCTGCGGGATCGCGCACATAATAAGTGGAGCAGTCAAACGCCGCGCCCATCCACTTGTGCGGATTCAGAACTAGCGAGTCGGCATGCTCGACTCCATTCCACAGTGGGCGAAATTCGGGAAGAATCATCGCCGAGCCCGCCATCGCCGCGTCCACGTGCAGCCACATCGAAGATTTTTTCGCGACTGCCGCAATTTCCGCGACGGGATCGAACGCGGTAGTAGTCGTGGTTCCAGACGTCGCAACAACCGCGCACGGCTTTAGTCCGGCCGCGACATCTCGCGCGAATCATTGCGGCCAGCGCGTCGGCGCGCATCGCGTATTCCGCGTCATGCGGAACGACGTGCACATTCTTGCGGCCGAAACCCGCGAGCAGCGCCGCTTTTTCCACGGAACTGTGACTGTGCGACGAAACATAAACAATGAGCGGAGTTTTCTTCGCTTGCATTCCGCCCGCTGCCAGCGCGTAGTTTGTAGTTTTTTCGCGCGCGCACAGCAACGAAATTAAAGTGCTGGTGCTCGCAGTGTCCTGAATTACGCCGCTCCACGCGGGGGAAAGTCCGATCATCTGCCGCAGCCAATCGGTGACAACTTCCTCAAGTTCGGTGAGCGCCGGGCTGGCCTGCCACGAAAGTCCAAGAACGCCCAGTCCTGTGCTGAGAAAATCGCCGAGTACGCTTGCAGGAGATCCGTTGCAAGGAAAATATCCAAAGAATTCCGGACTCGACCACATCGAAAGTCCCGGAACAAGAATTTTGTCCACGTCGCGAATAATTTCTTCGAAGTTTTCTGGAGTCTCCGGCGGCGACGCGGGCAGCGCGGCCTTAATATCGCCCGGCGCGGTGCGCGCCATCACCGGAAGTTGCGGCACGCGCGCGCGATAGTCCGCGATCCAATCAATCAGTTCGTGGCCATGCTTGCGAAATTCTTCCGGCTTCATGAATTTGGAAGATTAATGCATTGCGAGGGGAGTGGGAAGTTTCTTCTGGCCCGTAAGCTCGGCCGCGGTGTCATTTATATTTCGCGGGCCGAACCGATCGAACGCGCCCCAATCGCCATACTTCTCTTTCAACTGCGGCAGCGCGGAATCCACAATTGCTTGCCCGGTTTTGCCATGTGCTTGCGCGGCCTTCACGGCTTCGCGGAGCGCGCCGATATATCCGCGAAATTCCGTCACATCTTTTACTGTGCCGAGCTGTCCGTGACCCGGAACAAAAGTTGCATCGGGATGTTCGGCAATCAGCGTTGCAAGCGTCGCCATCATCGGCTCTGTGCTTGCGTCAATCGTGTTTGGAAGCGTATGGCACCAGAACATGTCGCCGGTGAAGACTACATTCGCATCGGGAACGAAGACGATTGAATCGCCGCCGGTGTGGCCGGGAAAAACGCGGACGGCAACGTGGCGTGAGCCAAGATAGAGATCAACGCCTCGATCGTACACAACTTGAGGTCCTGCGAGCCCCGCGATCATTTTTTTCTGATCGTCAGTAATATTCGCGCCGAAAAATTTCGGATTTTCGGCGTGAATCCATTCGCGCACATTTTGTTCGGCGAAAATTGTGGCGCCCGCCGCGGCGAAAATTCCGTTTCCCGCGACGTGATCCAGATGGTAGTGCGTGTTCACCACGAATTTGATCGGCAGCGGCGTGATTTTTCGGATTGCATCGAGAAGTTGCTGTGCCGCGTTCACCGTTTGAAAGGTATCTACGACAAGCACGCTATCATCGCCGATCACGAATCCTGTGTTGCCTCCGCTGCCGGGATTCGAAATCGCCGCATAAATATTTGGACCCAACTGGTGCAGGTTAAACGCGGGTCCAGGCGCAGCCGCAGGCGCCGGAGTTTGAGGCTGTTGTGCGCTTTGCTGTATTTGCGAGGACTGCGCGTGCGCCAGAATTGCGAAGCCCGCAACTAGCGCTGAAACCGAAATCATCGACAGAGAAAGTTTTGATAGTCGCATGGCGCGATATGGTACTCCAAAACGGCGAGTTGGATTGCACGACAATATTCTGAACGGAGCAGGACGAGAAACGGAATCTTCATCGTGCTAAGGTGCGTCCGATGCGAAGCTTGCGCGAGTTGATCGGCAGTACCGCTTTAATGTCGGTGGCGTTATTTTTGCCGGGCATGCTCCAGCCGTCGGTCCGCGCCCAGAATCAATCTCATACCCAACAAACCCAATCTTCTGCCACTGAGTGAAAAATCCAAAACCGCCGCGATTGCCGATCGCCTCGCGAAATTTCAAATGGCGTGGGGGCCAGGGCTGAATAGTCCGGGCGCTTCCATGCAGCTGAAAGAAATTTCACGCGAAAGAATAAAGGGCGAGACCGTCGTGACATACCGAATCCTCACTCTGGGACTTCCGATTACAACAACATACAACCTGATGACCGCGGGCTTCGATTACGTAGCAGCCACAAAGCTCGACGGGCTCGCGCTCGATGAATCCGGGCAAGTAATTTGCCCGGGAAAACAAACCTCATGCGGAACGCCAGACAAACCAAATGCTCCGTACGATTTGAAAGTTGTCGCGGCCAAAGGCGAGTCCAAGCGTTTTGGACTTGTTTCGCGCGATCGTAATTTCAAAGCTTTCATTTCGACAGTTCCGTTTCCGGTGGAAGGCGTTGACGCGATTTGTTCGCTCGAAGCGATCTTGCTAACGCCTAAGGCGGAAGCATTGCTCCTGCAGGGACGCGGCTTCCCGCCCAATTCCGAAGTTCGCACACATGCCAATTCTGCTGGAGAAACTCATTTCTCCACCGAAAAGACAGACGGCAATG
The DNA here is from genome assembly GCA_963785395.1 of uncultured Acidobacteriota bacterium. Classification (GTDB taxonomy): domain Bacteria; phylum Acidobacteriota; class Terriglobia; order Acidiferrales; family UBA7541; genus DASTCZ01. The sequence goes on from CAWAVH010000010.1 coordinate 307,566, forward strand.
GAAACTTTTTCGAAATCCAACTTCCGTATGTGGAAGGGAAATTAAGCGGCACGATCCGCGACACGGCTCAATCCAAAACTTGCGCTCCATCTCTAGATTTCCAGTGGGGGAAAGATAGCTACCGGAATCAGTAGCATCTGGTTTTCGATTGAACCCCAAGTCGTGTGATACATTTCGCGTCGAGAAGTTTCAGGAGCGCGCATGGCAAATACTTTTGGCACCGATATTCTGATTCAAGCGAAAAATGTCAAGAAGGCCGCAGCGTTTTACGTGAAAGAACTGGGCTTCACGATCACAGATGAAAATGCGAATATGATTAGCCTTCACGGAAAAAACATAAATATGTTTATCGAAAAGGGCCCCGCGCTTGGCCCTGTGTTTGAAGTCACGGTGAAAAACTTGAAAGCCGCAAAAACCAATCTTCCGAAAAAGGGTTGCAAGATTGTGAAAGATGAACCCGATTTTCCCCGAACCTACGTGAAGGATCCGTACGGCCTGATTTACAACATCACTGAATAATCGCGATCCGCTTTTATTTCGCGGTTCAATTGCGCCCCGCCCTCGGTGGAGCTGTGTTCGTTACCGCTTGGGTAATGTTGACGACACAGCACCTGCGGGCGTAGGCTAGCCGAAATTTCGAGGAGCTGCTATGCCCGATGAACAAAAGCCTCGCCCTGTTTCCTACGGTGTCAGCGATCCATTTCTAGACTCGCGCGAGAAGCAAGCCATCCCGCCGAAATCGAACGAACACTTAGAACAGCTCAAAGGCATCACCGCGGCGCCGCCGGATGCGGCTCCAGCGGGTGCCGACGCGAGCGCCCCAATGGTGTATCGCTCGTTTCTGAAATTGCCAGCGGCGGAACGGGCTGCCAGCGCGCCGCAGCCGCAGCGGTTGGGTGAAGATGAAACGGAAACGCGCGCCGTATGGATCGTCCACGGCATGGGGCAGCAAATTAAATTTGCGACGCTAGACAGTTTGACCGAAGGAATCTTGAGCGTCGCCCAATTGCCACACGGCGAGACCGCGTTCCAGCCAAAGGCGGCATCGATTCGTGTCGGCGATGAAATCATCCAGCGCGTCGAAGTAAAAGTTCGCCGCCCGAATTCAGAGAAGAACATCAATCTGCACCTTTACGAAGCATATTGGGCTCCGCTCACCGAAGGGGTCGCAAAGCTTTCCGACGTCGTTGGATTTCTTGTCAATGGCGCTCTCCGCGGAATCCTGAATTCTTTTGGCCAATCGTTTAAGCGCGCGATGTTTGGAGACGTGTGCGAATTCAAAATTAAGAAGCGCGTACCGCTGTACATTTCGGCGATTCTGTTGATGCTTGGTTCACTGGCCGTGATCAATGGCGTCGTCCTGCTGGCTTCCGGCAGTAAAGTTTCGATCATTAAATTCGATCCGTTGAAAAACTTCTGGCCCGAAATTACTTCGATCGCGAGCGCCGTGTGCGCGCTGGCAATTTCACTCGGCGCAATCCTATTCCTCGCGGAGTCTTGTAAAGCGCCAAATGCCACACGGGTTCGCCAGCGCTTATTGTCGTGGATTTCCTGGCTGGGAGTGGTTTTCAGTTCCATAGGAATTGTGGCTGCCGCAGGAATATTCGCACTGGCGGCAATTAGCGCGCATTTGCGTGACTTTCTCAGAACCGTGCATTCGACGCGACTGCAGTGCATTTCCACCGTAATTATTTTGTCGGCACTCGCATTGATCGGACTGGCGTTGACGGCGCGCGCGAAGAAAAGATCCGAGAAAAAATTGATGCTCGACCAAGCCGCGATTGATGACGAATTCAAAAAAGAAAAATCGAAGAGACGGTTTGTCTTCGCATTGTTGTTGTGCGCTCTCGTGCTACAACTTGCGGCAATATTTGGCGTCGCCGCCGGTTTTGGCTGGGCTCCTCTCGCAGGATATGAAATGCCGCATTGGCTGCTCTGGTTTTGCTCGCGACTTGCGAATCCGCTCTGGGTTTGGCCGTTTCTGATTTTTCTGAGTTCTCAGGTGCGCACGTTGATGGTGCAATACGTCGGCGATGTGGCGATCTATGTCACCTCGAACAAGATCGATCGCTTCAGCGAAGTGCGCGAGAAAATTAAGGATGTCGCCTACAAATCCGCGTCGAGCGTGTATCACGCGATGATGGAGGATCAGAATTCGTTCGCGTACGAAAAAATCGCGATCATCGGGCACTCTCTCGGTTCTGAAATTGCGTACGACACGCTTAACCGTTTGATCAACGAAGATCGACTCGCCGGCGGAGCCTTGCGTATCGCTGAGCGCACATGTTTGCTGGAAACTTTCGGCTCTCCGCTGAATAAGATCGCGTTCTTCTTCACAATTCAGGGCACCGATACATTTCAAATTCGCGAGCAACTTGCCGAAACCGTTCAGCCGCTGCTCATGAATTACGCCTACCGTCCATTTCCGTGGATCAACATTCATTCCGGCAACGATATTATTTCTGGCGAAGTTTATTTGTACGATTGGCCGGCCGCTAATTCGAATCTGGCGAAAGCAGCCAACGGCGCGCCAGCCCCGCCGCATTACAACCCCGCGATCGAACGAGTGGATCTCGGCGCCTCTGTCGCGCTGGTTGCACACGTGGACTACTGGAAAAATAAGTGTATCTGGCAAAAGCTCTATGAAAACGTGACCGCGTGATCCGCTACTGCATCGCCTCGCGACGCGCTTTACATCCGGACGCGGGCAACTTAGCATCCGCGAATTCAACTGAAGGTTGCGCCACAATTGTTGAGTACGTGTTAGGAGAATGAAACGCCGGTTCTACGGAGGCCAGTTCATGAACGGGATTAGAAAAATTTTGCGCAGTCGAGCATCGCTTACTTCCGCGTTCTGTGTAGTACTGGCGCTTGCATTTTTCGCGCAGCCATCGAGCGCGCAGCAAGCAAATGCTGAGCAGGGCGGTCCATACACTTCGCTGATTATTCGCGGCGTCACGGTGATCGATGGCTCGGGTGCGCCAGCATACGGCCCTGTAGATATCTACGTGAAAGGGAATCGCATCGAGCGCGTCGTCGCCCACGGATTCAGTTTCGCGCGGAGGCGGCGGTCCAATGTCGGCAGGCGGCACCGGCGATGAAAAGCCGACTGCGGGCACGCGAGTAATTGAAGCCCGCGGAATGTTCGTGACTCCCGGACTGATCGACACGCACATTCACATCAACGCGTCGAAAGATGTTCCGTACGAATATATTTACAAGCTGCTGCTCGGCCATGGCATTACCACGATACGAGTTTTCAATGTCGCCGATGACGATCCGCAGCAGATGGTGGAAGAGAAAAAGAAAATTGCGGCGAATCAAATTGTGGCGCCGCGGATGTATGTCTATCCGTTTTGGCACGGCAGCGATCCGCGAATGTTCAATCCCGAAGGCGCGCGCAAAGTTGTCGATGAGTGGCACGCCGAGGGAGTCGACGGCGTGAAAATTACCGGCAAGCCTGGATTGTGGCCCGATGTTTTCAAAGCGATCTCCGATGAAGCGCGCAAGAATGGCATGGGACTCGCCGTGCACATCGGCCAGGACGGCGTGTATCCGATGAACGCAGTGCAAATCGCGGGCTGGGGCGCATCAACCATCGAACATCATTACGGATATCCGGAATCTTCGTACACGAATCAGACGATTCAGAATTTGCCGCCCGACTACAACTATTCGAGCGAGCCCGATCGTTTTCTGGAAACGGGACGTTCCTGGTTGCAAGCGGATCTCGAAAAACTTCACGGCGAAGTGATTAATTCGCTGCTCGATTCGATGAACAAAACCGGCTTCATCATGGTGCCGACGTTCGTCGTTTACGAAGCGAATCGCGATGTCACTCGCGCAGAAAATCTTCCGTGGCACGCCACTTACACTTTGCCAGTGGTGATGGATTCTTTTCGCCCGAATCCGGCGCACCACGCTTCGTATTTTTACGATTGGACTTCGAATAAAGAAGGCGATTGGGCGCGCGCGTATCGCCGCTGGATGGATTTCGTAAACGATTACAAGAATCAAGGCGGGATCGTCGCGGTTGGCTCGGACACAGGATTTCTTTTCGATCTGTGGGGCTTCGGAACAATTCGCGAATTGGAATTGCTGGAAGAAACCGGATTCTCTCCGCTCGAAACAATTCACGCCGCTACGGAAAATGGCGCGAAGGTTGTAAAAAATAGTGAGCTCGGCGTGATTCGTCCCGGATTCCTGGCCGATCTGGTGGTGCTCTCGGAAAATCCGCTCGCCGACGTAAAAGTTTTTTACGGCACGGGCGTCACGCGCGTCACGCAAGACCGTAAAGAAGTCCACGATCAGTGCGTGAAATACACGATTCGCGATGGAGTGGTTTTCGATTCGCAAGCGCTGCTGAAAGATGTGCGCGAATGGTGTCGAAAGCGCAGAAAGCAGCCGCGCCCGCGCAGAAGTAATCGGCATGGGCATTGCGCGCAATTCGCTAATTCGTGCTTCGCAAAGCGCGTGGCTGCGCGAGCACGCGATGCGCTGGCGATTCGTTCAGCGCGCGTCGCAGCGATTTCTTCCGGGCGAGCGCGCTGAAGATGCGATCGCCGCCGCGGAAACTTTGCGGCGGATGGAAATCGGCCCGATGCTTTCGCATCTCGGCGAAAATATTTCCGAGCGCGCAGAGGCCATCGCCGTCGCGGATCATTATGTGGAAACGCTCGCGCTGATGCGAGCGCACAAGCTGCCTGGATCGCTGAGCATCAAGCTGACGCAGCTCGGTCTCGATCTCGATCCGCAATTTTGTTACGAAAATTTAATTCGCATTCTTCAAGCCGGCGCCGCCGGCGGCGGAATAATCTGGGTAGACATGGAATCGAGCGCGTACACAGATCGCACGCTGGAAATTTATCGCCGCGCCCGCGCCGCATATAACAATGTAGGAGTTTGCGTGCAAGCATATCTGCGCCGCACTCCCGCCGATGTCGATTCGCTCATCGCCCAAGGCGCAGCGATTCGCCTGGTAAAAGGCGCGTATCACGAACCCGCAGACATCGCATTTCCCGCGAAGCGCGACGTCGACGCGGCCTACGAATCGCTGATGGCGAAAATGCTCACGAAGCAAGCGGTAGCGACGGGCTCGCGCGCGGGAATCGCAACGCACGACAGCAAATTAATCGTGCGCGCCACAGAAATGGCCAGCGCGGCTGGCGTTTCGAAAAATGAATTTGAATTCCAAATGCTCTACGGAATTCAGCGCAACGAACAGGAACGCCTCGCTCGCGCGGGTTATCCGGTAAATGTCTTAATTTCTTACGGCACGCACTGGTTCGCTTGGTACATGCGGCGCCTCGCCGAGCGACCCGCAAATGTCTGGTTTGTAATGAAGAATCTCTTTCGCTAGCTCGGCAAAGTGAAAATATGCAGCACGAAAGTACAGATTAGCCGCCTGACTTTATCCGCACAATCACGTCTAACCCGAAAGCCAGAACGCACCGGCTGGTTGCGGCGTATCTGTTAGACGTATCTGTCTGAAGCGACTCATCCGCGGAGGATGACATGGGAACTTTCTTTCAAGACATTCGTTACGGAATTCGCGTCCTCGCGCGCAAACCCGGTTTCACGGCGCTTGCTGTACTTACGTTAGCTCTCGGCATCGGCGCGAACACCGCGATTTTCAGCGTCGTCGACGCGGTCCTTCTCCGCCCGCTCCCATATCGCGATTCCGATAAGCTCGTCCAAATTTTTGAGACCGAATTGTCTCCTGGAAATTTTCCGCTCACTGGCCAGGATTTTCTGGATTGGCGCGCGCAGAACCGCACCTTTCAGGATATGGCCGTCTATTCCCATCAGGAAAGTTTCAACGTCAGCGCCGTCGGCGCTACTGAACCGGAGCGCGCCATCGTCGTCGAAACGCAGGCCAATTTTTTTGATTTGCTGGGAGTCGAGCCGCTTCGCGGCCGCGCGTTTCTGAATGGCGAGGATCAAGCCGGGAAAAATCACGTCGCCCTGCTCAGCTACGGATTCTGGCAGAGGTTTTTCGCCGGCCAAATCAGTGCGCTCGAATGGCGCACTGAAAATGAATGGCGAGACCTACACCATCGTCGGAGTGATGCCCGCGTGGTATCAGATCCCCGGCAATGCCGATCTCTGGGTTCCCATCGACGCGTCGTCGAAAGGTTTGGGAGGACGCGGCAATCACCATCTGCGCGCCATCGGGCGCATCAAAAGCGGCGCCACATTTTCGCAAGCCACCGCGGATTTGCGCACGGTCGCTGCCGCAATCGAAAAACAATTTCCCGATTCGAATAAAGGCGAGACTGCCGTCCTGATTCCACTCCGCGAGCAGATTACCGGGAACACGCGCGGACAATTGCTCACGCTGTTTGGTGTTGTCGCCCTCGTGCTTCTGATCGCTTGCGTGAATGTCGCGAATCTTTTGCTCGCGCGCGCCACCGGACGCAAACGCGAATTCGCCATGCGCGCCGCTCTCGGTGCGTCCCGCACCCGCTTGGTGCGGCAGTTGCTTACCGAAAGCGTGATGCTTGCTCTCTTCGGCGCGGTTCCTGGAATTCTTCTCGCCTATTTGTGCGTGTCGCTTCTCGGAGATTCCACGCAAATGCCTTTCCCGCGTGCGAATCCTATTGAAGTGAACCCCATGGTGCTCCTCTTTACGATTGCCGTGAGCGTTGGCATCGGAATTTTGTTTGGGCTCGCGCCCGCAATTCAAACTTCGCAAGTGGACTTGATTGACGTGATGAAATCCGCAGCGGGACGTTCCGGTTCCGTATCCGGCAGCGGAAAATTGGTGCGCGACGCGCTGGTCGTCACCGAAATCGCGGCCTCGCTTGCATTGCTGGCTGGAGCCGCATTGCTAATCCGGACCTTCGCGAATTTGCGCGCGGTGGACATCGGCGTGAACGGCTCCAATGTTTTGACCGCGCAAATTCTGCTTCCAGAAAGTGGATACGGAACTTACGACAAGCAAGTCGCCTTCTACAATCAGCTCGCGGAAAAACTTTCCAACACCGCGGGACTCCGCGCCGCCGGAATTACAAGCGAAGTCCCGATGGCGGGCGGCAACAACGGATACGTGAAGATTGACGGTCAGCCCGATAGCACTTCCGAAGGTCAGCTCGTCGAATGGACCTACATCACTCCCGGCTATAACCGCACAATGGGAATTCCGTTGCTCAGCGGGCGCGAACTTAACGACGCTGACCTCGCCCGAACCGCAGAAGACGTCCGCAAAATCAACGCACTACCAGATAACGCTCCAACTCCTGCGGGAATTGAAATCCCCGCCGTGATCAGCCAGACCATGGCGAAAAAATTCTGGACGGTGCAGGACGCCGTCGGAAAAGCATTTCACGCCAATGGCACGCCGATGCGCGTGGTTGGAGTTGTCCCCGACGTAAAAATTTTCAGTCTCACCAGAGACCCGATTCCGCAAGCGTATCTTCCGTTGCCATGGACGTTCGGCACGCGCCATTTTCCAATGATTGTCGTGGTGCGCGGCGAGGGCTCGCCCGAGCAACTCACTGGCACAGTGCGAAGCGTGGTGCAATCGCTCGATCTGTCGCTCGCAGTCTTTGCAATTCAACCGATGAAGGGAATCGTCGCAAGCAGCATGTCGCAGCAAACGAATCAAACAGTTTTGCTCGGATTTTTCGCGGCGCTTGCGTTGGTGCTCGCGGCGATCGGCACTTATGGCGTGATGTCGTATCTGGTCACGCAGCGGACCGGAGAAATTGGAATTCGCATGGCGCTGGGTGCGGATCGCAAAACCGTTTTGTGGCTCGTGCTTCGACAAGGTCTCATGCTCGCCCTCGTCGGAATCGCTGTCGGCATCGTTGGCACCATCGCGACCTCTTCGTTGCTGCGCAGCATGTTGTTCGGCGTGCAATCGAACGATGTACTCACGCTCGTCGCCGCCAGCGGAATAATGGGAGCTGTTGCGCTGGCAGCGTGCGCGATTCCCGCGCTGCGCGCGATGCGCGTCGAGCCAGTAATCGCTCTTCGCTACGAATAGAAATTTCTTGTTCTGCGGCGGGTGCCGCACCGTTCTGAAATTTAAGGGTGCGGGTTTTCAGGTTTCACAAAAACACAAATCCGGAGCAGCTCGACACGCTGCTCCGGATTTTATTTTCTGACCGCTCGATCGAACTGTTACTAAATTTCAATTCGTGGAAATTTACGCTGCGCGCGCAGCATCGGCCATCAATTGCGGCAAATCGGACTTCGCCCACACGCCCAGCAGCAGCACGCGGCCGTTCATAGGCGACATGTGCACGTAGAAAACTTCCGTCTCGCTCTCGATCTCGTAAAAGTCTTTCCGGCGCGGATCTTCGTGTGCCGGGGCGCCCGCATTCAAGATGCGATCCAGCTCCTCCACCAGACTCGGTGGATACGTGTGCAGCGCTTCGATTTTCGGGTCTTTCGACTGTAAAACCATACCTTCCTCGCTTTCAGATCTACTACCTTGTGTAACGGATTCTTTGGCAAAAAGTTTCATTAAAACTCCGTAAAAAAGATGTACCGTTTTGTTACCAGATTCGCGTTGCGCCCTGTTTTGCGCTCAAGGGATTAGACGCCAGTGAAGCAAAATGGTTTGGAGCGTCGCGAGAAAAATGGGCGCTTTGGTAACCCACCCGTTGTGGGACGCCGGGTGCTGCCAATTTGGCTGCGGCGTTGCAAAAACGCCACGTAACTACCGTACTTTTACCGGTGTACGGTGCCGTACACACGCGAAATAACACTTGCGCAGAGTGCGTCCTATTGGCATATTCGTAAGAACACCGAGAGAGATGTCGGACGGGCGCCAGGGAGAATATGACAAAGAAACCGAAAACTGAGACTGCGGAAGAGAAGCCCACAAAAGGTATTCGCAAAAGAAAGCTCACGAATTACAACACCGATAAGCGCCGCAAGCACCGCCATTGGCAGGTCACTGTGTTCTATGCGGACGGCGAACGATTCGGCCGGGTTTACACCGATAAAGATAAGGCGACGCGATTTGCCGACCGGCAGAAGCGTTCCCCGGTGGTGAAGTCGGCTCGCGTGACGCAGCTCAGCTAAGCGTCGTTGCCGCAATCGCGGCGCGAGATGGTTCCTGCTAAACTTGTGGTTGAAAGAAACGCGGCCGTGGGTGGTCTTGAATCCGCCGATCCCGGCGTGTTATAAATTTCTGTGGAGAATGCGGTCGTAGTATAGGGGTAGTACGACAGCTTGCCAAGCTGTAGGCGGGGGTTCGAGTCCCCTCGACCGCTCCATTCCTCCGAGAAATTTTTCCAATTCGAAATCTTGCAATGATATTTGATGCTCCGTTTTGTTACGGAGCTGCGTCGGGGTTCGTATCAGGGTACGAGTTTTACTCGTGCCGCCGCGCGCCTCCAAAAATTTGGGTGCCGCACCCTTTGAATTTCAAGGGTGCGGTTTTTGATTTTCTATGTGCCCGGATTTCGATGTGATTGGAAGTTCATCCGCGTCCCGCGTATCCTTTTGCCGTCATGTCGAAAATAATCATCGCCGTCGGCAGCATGCGCCGTCCGAAACTCGCCGCCGTCGAACGCGCGATAAAAACTCTCGCGCCGCATTTTCCGCCGAACGCCGAATTTGAAATTCTCGGCATCGAAGTTCCCAGCGGCGTGAGCCACACGCCCACCTCGCGCGAAGAATTGATGCGCGGCGCGCGCACACGCGCAGAAGCGCTCGTTGAAATCGCGCGCGCGGAAAATAGAAATTGGAATTATTTCATCGGACTAGAAGGCGGCCTTGATGTCGTCACAGAAAATAATCGGCGGTTTGTCTTTCTCGAAAGCTGGGTGTACGTAACAAATATTTCCGGGCGCGCCGCGTTTGGCCAGGCTGGAGCGCTGCTGACTCCCGATGAGCTTGCTGCCGAGGTTCTCGATCGCGGCGTCGAACTCTCCGTTGCCATCGACGCATTCGCAGGAGAGAAGGGAATTCGCGATACGAATGGCGCGTGGGGAGTTCTCACGAAAAATTTAATCACGCGCGAAGACGCGTTTCACTTCGCGCTGCTCAACGCATTCGCGCCATTCATCAATCGCAGAGTTTTATGCGCAGAAATAATTTTCGCTTGCGCGCGCGCAGAAATTAATCCGAGTTCGCGTTTTCTTCCACGCGCGTACTAAGTTGCGCGGCTAATTTTCGATGTTCGGTGCAACCAATCACGCTCACCGGAAGTTTCACGGGTTTATTTGCGAGCCCCAGAATTCGTTCCACTCGCCGTCCAGAAAGTTCCCATTCATCCAGCTGAAGTTTTCCGGAGCCCACAGCTTCGGTAACTTCAGCTATCGCGGGACCAACATTTCGCCAGTCGTGGCACAGCATCGCGACGTCAGCTCCTGCATTAAACGCGGCGATCGACGCAGCACCGGCGGAATGGCGCTTGGCAATCGCTCCCATTCCAAGATCGTCCGCCAAAATTAGTCCGCGGAATCCAAGTTTGTTGCGAAGCACGCCAATCAAAATCGTTCGCGAAAGCGACGCAGGATATTGAGCATGAATTTTCGGAAGCAAAATGTGCGCCGTCATTACGATTTGCACGCCCGCGGCAAACGCCGTCGCGAATGGAACCAGTTCCACTTGCTCCAGCCGTTCGTGCGTGCCGTGAAAAACGGGAAGATCGTTGTGCGGATCCACTTCGGCGTCGCCGTGTCCCGGAAAATGTTTTGCGCAACTTAGGATTCCAGCCTCGGCAAGCCCAGCGTGATACGCGGCGCCCATTCGTCCCACAAGTTCCGGATCGGCTCCGTAACTCCGGCGCTGCGTCACCGGACTCGCGGGATTCACGTGAATGTCCAGCATCGGCGCGAAATTCAAATTGCATCCGCAAGCGGAAAGCTCTCTGCCAATCACTCGCGCCGCCGATCGCACCGCTTCGCCATCGCCCAGCGCGCCAAATTCTTCCGGCGCGGGCCATTGTGTAAATGGCAATGGCAGCGAAAATTTTGTGCCGCCTTCCTGATCGATTCCGATCAGCACCGGGCCGCTCGCTGCTTCGCGAATTTCAGCGGTCAGCGCGGCCAATCCCGCGGCCGTCTTAAAATTTCGCGGATAAATCGCCACTCCGCCCAATCCTGCGGCCAGCAATTCGCGAACTTCCGCGGGCAATTGCGTGCCTTCGAAGCCCGCCATAAATCGCCGGGTGACAGGGAACTTTTCGAGCAATTCGCGTGGAGTGCGACAGAACATCGGATTCGCCGTCTGTTATCATGCGCGGGCGGCGTGCTTTTTCGCAAGTCCCGCTGCACGAGGCGCCCCGATTTGAAAATCGAAGCTGCGGCTCCCACGCGAGTAGATTTGGCGGGCGCAACGCTCGACATTTGGCCGCTATATCTTTTTCACGAGGGCGCCGTGACGGTAAATTGCGCGATCACTCGCCGCGCGTACTGCACGATCGAATCGAAGCGCGGCGAAAAAAAGATCACGCTGATTTCGCGCGACACCGGCCGCCACGAATCGTTTGCATCTTTCAATCAACTCGCGCGCTCAAAACAATTCAAGCTTCCTTTGCTCGCGCATCTCGTAAAAATATTCGCGCCGAAATCTGGTTTCACTCTCACTACCGATTCCGAAGCGCCGGCTGGCGCAGGAATTGGCGGCTCAAGCGCGATGGCCGTCGCAATTTGCGCCGCGCTCGATAAATTCACCGGCGCTCGCATGACCAAGCAGCAATGGATTCACATCAGCCGCGACGCCGAAGCGATCGTCATCCTCGTCCCCACCGGAACGCAGGATCATTATCCGCCGGCGTATGGCGGCATTAGCGCAATCCATTTGCAAAGCGGCGGCGAATGGCGCGAAGAACTTGCCGCCGATCCCACCGAACTTGAACGCCGCCTCGTGCTCTGCTACACCGGCAAGCCGCGAAAATCCGCGATCAACAACTGGGAAGTTTTCAAAGCGCATATCAATGGCGATAAAAAAGTGCAGCACAATCTCGAAGAAATTTCCGGCATCGCGCAAAAAGTTCGCGAAGCTCTCGCAAAACAAAAATGGAACGAACTCGGAAAATTGGTCCATGAAGAATGGACCTGGCGCCGCCGCAATTTGCCGACGATCTCAACTCCGGTGATCGATTCCATAATTCATTCAGCGCAACGCAATGGAGCCGTCGCCGGAAAAGTGTGCGGTGCCGGCGGCGGTGGCTGCGTAGCTCTTCTCATCGACCCGGACGCGCGCAAAAAAGTGCAAGCGGCGGTCGTCGCCGCTGGCGGCCAGTTATTGCCGATGAAAATCGATCGCCGCGGCGTGCAAATTCGCGTCACGCAATTAATCGCCTCCAACACACGTTCATGCTTGGCAAAGAAAATCCGCTCGATTCCACCGATGCCGCCGATTACCGCCGCTCAATCAGTCCGATGCTCGGCCCCGATGGCCGCGTGCGGCCGCTCATTCGCGCAATTCTTTTTGGAATCGTACTGTTTTTCGGCTCGCAGCTCCTTCTTTCCGTGATCGTCTGCTCCGTTTTTGCGCGGCGCGAGCCTTTGGTAAACAATTTTCTGGCAATCAAACGCGCTGCTCGTTTTCGGCCTCGCGCGTCAGTTGGTTTTTTCTCCGCGTCGGCGACGGAAAAGATTTCTGTGCTCTCGGGCTTTGCGCGCGCCCCGGCTGGCTGCGCCAATTACCAATCGGAATTGCGCTCGGAATTATTCTGCAAGCGGGAATTGTCGCGCTCCTTCTTGCCACGGGCGCTCTGCATTACACCAGCGGAACTCTGCACGGTACAAACGCATGGCTGAAATTTGCAGGTGACATTTGGCTCCTCGCCGCCGCGGCTACATTTGAAGAAATTGCGTTTCGCGGTTACGCGTTGCAAGCGCTCACGGAAGCGGGCGGCGCCGCGTTTGCAGTGGTGGCCACGTCAATCGTTTTTGGTTTGGCGCATATCTTCAATCCGGCGGCGAATTTCTTCTCCACGATCAACACCGTGCTCGCCGGAGTCATGCTCGCAATTCCATACGTGCGCACGCGCTCGATGTGGACGCAGTCCAGCCTGCACTGGTCGTGGAATTTCTTCATGGGACCGGTGTTTTCGCTGCCCGTCAGTGGCATCCTTTTCACGCCAAACATCTTCTCATCGCATGTGGCAGGAGCCGTCTGGTGGTCGGGCGGCAAGTACGGACCAGAAGGCGGCGCGATCGGCACTCTGGCGTCGCTGGTCGCAATCGCGTGGCTTCTCCGCACGCGCTTATTGGCCCCTTCCACAAACGCCGGCGAAGTCTTAAAATAGCTTGCACGGGGTAGCGTGGTTCTCGATGACTCGCCTTACATATTTTGCGGCGATGGTTCTCTTCCTCTTTGCGGCGGACGACGCTCACGTTTTGCCGTGGCGTGCTTCCACCGCGCCCGAGCCGAGCGTGTTCGCCGGGCAATCCGTTCCCGTGCTTCCGAATTTCGGGCAGCAATCCACAACGCCTCCTGCACAGCAAACCAGCACTGGCGCCGCAACCTCGAGTTCTTCGCAGCCTTCATCGCCGGGATCGTCTTCCGCTGCCGGCACGCCCGCGAAAAAGAAAGTCGTCCTCGACCCCACCAAGCCGCTGGATCCCGATGCGCGGCTCGAACTTGTCCGTTTTCTCGACGGCGAATTTGCCAAAGCGCTGCAATCGCTTCCCACAGGCCGCCAGGGATTTACGGTGAAGGTTGGCCAGGAAGTCGACCAGCACGCTCTTTCCTGGTCGCTGATGCATCACGGAGCCGCGTTCAATCCCGGCGACAAAGTGCAAATCACCGCCGTGCGTTTTCGCAACTCAGAAATTATTTTCGATATCAATGGCGGCGGCCGCCAGAAATCAAACTGGCGTCAACACCTTCAGATCGGAATGTCCAGCCGATATTCCGGAAGTGACCACGACGACGAATGGGCCCGCAGGAGAGCCGCAACAAATCGGCTCGACTCTCATTCTTGATTTCGGCAAGCCCGTTCCGGAAATGACGCCAGACGAATTGAAAGCCGATCTCGCTGGAGTTCTGGATTTCGTAAAGCGTTCCGCCGCCGTTCAATGGATTGACACTCTTCCGCCCGAAATGCAAAAGGCCATCGCCGAAAAACGCCCCGAGATGGGCATGACTCACGAAATGGTGGTCGCCGCAATCGGCAAGCCCGATCGAAAAGTTCGCGAGACCTCGCCAGACGGAACTGAAACCGAAGACTGGATTTTCGGCACGCCGCCCGCGAAAACAGTTTTCGTAACTTTTGTCGGCGACAAAGTTGTCCGCATCCAACAATTTCCGAAATAGCGCGCCGCGCAAAAAAATAATTCGTAATAAAAATTATTCGTGTCGCAGCGCGATCATCGGATCCACGCGCATCGCGCGCCGCGCCGGAATGTAACACGCCGCGACGGCCACAATAATCAGCAGCACCGCGACGCCGGCAAATGTCAGCGGATCATGCGCGCTCACGCCGAAAAGTTGGTTGGCCATCAGCCGCGTCAATCCCAGCGCGGCCGCGACGCCGATCGCGACGCCGACGAGCGCCATCTTCGCACCGTGCCCGATCACCAGCCGCAACACGTCGTTGCGTTGCGCGCCCAGAGCCATCCGCACTCCGATTTCGTGAGTGCGCTGGCCGACCAGATACGAAATCACGCCGTAGATTCCGACGCACGCGAGCACCAGCGCCAGCGCCGCGAACACGCCCAGAAGAATCATGGAAAGCCTTCGCGCGGCAAACGAATTGGAAACGATCTCGTCCATCGTTCGACACGTTGTAAATCACTTCGCGAGGATCGATTTCCTCCACCGCGCGGCGAACCGAGCCCATCATCACCGTGGGATCGCCTTCGGTGCGCAGCACGACGGCCACCGCATCCGCCGCCAGCGGCATAAGTTTTTCGGGAAGCTGCATGAACGGATAATCGAACTGCGCTTGATGGCCGACTTCGCATCGGCGTCGAGTCCCCACTGCTTCACGTGGCCCACCACGCCGACGATTTCGGCTTGCACGTCGAAAATGCGCGAGATTGACGTGCTTGCCGATCGGATTTTCGTTCGGGAAATAAGTGCGCGCGAAAACGTCGTCAATATCGATCACCACCGGCGCGTGCTCGTCGTCCTGCGGCGATGATGAAGCGTCCGCGCTCGAGCGTCACTCCCATCGCTTGCTGGAATCCGGCTTCGACGAGATAAAACATCGCCTGATGCATTTCTTGAAAAGTTGCGGGCTTTGGCTGGCCCTCGATCCAGAAGGGCACCGTGGAATTGTGGATCATCGGGCGCGAGCCGAGCGTGACGGAAACGGCTTGCACGCCGGGGATCGTGTGCATTTTGTCGTCGAATGTGCGCAGCCGGGCGCGCGTTTCGGCGGAGTTCGTGTTTGGCGTCGCCGGCATCGACAGCGCGAAAGTGATCGCGTGGCTCGGATTGAAGCCGGGATTGACGCGCCAAAGCGCCGCGAGGCTGCGAACCATCAGTCCGGCGCCGACGAGCAAAACCAGCGCCATCGCAACTTCGACGGCGACAAAAACTCCCTGCAGCCGGTGGCGCGCGCCGCTCGCGCCGCGGCCGCTCTCTTTCAGAATTTCCTGCAAATTCACGCGCGAAGTTTTCAGCGCCGGCGCGAGACCAAAAACAATTCCGGCAAAAAGAGACAGCGCCATCGTAAAAAGCAGAACGCGCGAGTCGAGCGAGACTTCATTGGCGCGCGGCAATGCGCCGGGCAAAGTGCCGAGCACCGCTTTGGTGCCCCAAAACGCGAGCAAGAGTCCCAGCGCTCCGCCCAAGCCCGCCAGCAGCATGCTTTCCGTCAGAAGCTGGCGAATCACGCGCATGTGGCTCGCGCCCAGCGCCGCGCGAATCGCAAACTCGCGCGAGCGTCCCATCGAGCGCGCCAGCAGAAGATTGGCAACATTCGCGCAAGCAATCAGCAGCAAGAAACCCACCGCCGCCAGAAGCACGATCAGAAATGGCTGCACGTTCCCGACGATGTCTTCCTTCATGGAAACCAGCGTGATGCCTACGTCCTTATCGGCCTCCGGGATACGCTGCGGCGAGATTTTGCGCGATGCCGTCCATGTCGGCTTTCGCCTGCGCGAGCGTTACGCCGGGTTTCAGCCGGCCAACCGCGTGCGCGCTCATATCAATGCGGCGGTCGCGAAATGATGGATCATTCCACTGGCCGATGGGAGTGTAGACATCCCGATCCTGGCCGTAGAACGTGAAGCCTGCGCGGAATCACGCCCACGACAGTGTAGGACGTGCCATTCAGGGTCGATCGATTTTCCAACGACTTCGAGCGAAGAGCCGAATTTGCGTTTCCAGAAGCCTCCGCCCAGAATCACCACCGGCGCCGCCCCGGACGATCGTCATCGCGGCGGAAAGTGCGGCCAACAACCGGCGTCACGCCGAGCGTCGAAAAAAAATCCGCGGAAATCATGTAGCCGCTCAGGCGTTCCGCTTCGCCCGTGCCGACAAGCTTGTAATCCTGGTTGCGGTACATCGCCATGGACGAAAAAGTTTGCGTTGTCGCGCTGCCAGTCGAGGAAATTCAGATAGGTGATCGGGGCTTGATCGAATCCGGGAGTGTTTTCCATAAACCGCGACAAGCTGGCCCGAGTGCGGGTACGCCAGCGGATTCAGCAGCACGCCATTGACCACCGAAAACAGCGCCGTGTTCGCGCCAATTCCCAGCGCCAGCGTCAAAATCGCGATCGCCGCGAATCCCGGCGACTTCGCCAGCATCCGAAGCGCGTAGCGCAAATCCTGAAAAAGCGTGTCCATGCTGCCTCCCGCATTTCAGCTCTGGGAAAAGCGCAGTAATCGTACCTCAGAAAACATTCATCATTCCAGCTCAGCGCGAAACGCGCGTTTGACATTTTCGCAGCGCCGCCATAGCATTTTTTTGTCCGCATCGTTCTTTCCTTCGTTCGAGCGGAGTTGCCCATCCACCCCAGGTTCGGAGGCTGCATGCCAGTTAAAGTGGGAATCAACGGTTTTGGCCGCATCGGGCGAAATATTGTGCGCGCGTCGCTCGGCGATCCGGAAATTGAAATCGTCGCGGTCAATGATATTACCGACGCGAAAACTCTGGCCTACCTGCTGAAATACGATTCCATTTTGGGCAATCTGACCCACAACGTGAAGCACGGCCCGATTCCATTTCCGTGGATGGCGCCTTCAAAGTTTTCAAAGTGAAAGATCCCTCGGAAATGGATTGGGCTTCGGTCGGCGCGCAAATTGTTGTCGAGTCCACCGGATTATTTACGAAGGGATCCGAAGCGCGAAACATATTCGCGGCCCGGTGCGAAAAGTAATTATTTCCGCGCCCGCTGACGGATCCGGATTGCACGCTGGTGCTCGGCGTGAATGAAAATATTTACGATCCGAAAAATCACGACGTCGTCTCCAACGCTTCGTGCACCACGAATTGTCTCGCGCCCGTTGCGAAGCGTGCTGCAGAACACTTTTGGAATCGTCCACGGCACGATGACCACGATTCATTCCTACACAAATGATCAGAAACTTTTGGATCTGCCGCACAAGGATTTGCGCCGCGCGCGTGCCGCCGCTCTTTCCATGATTCCAACTTCCACCGGCGCCGCGAAAGCGCTGAATCTGGTGATTCCGGAAGTGAAGGGCAAGCTGGATGGCTACGCGATGCGCGTGCCGACTCCAAATGTAAGCGTCGTCGATTTGACGATCACCACGGAAAAACCCGCGACGGTGGAATCGGTGAATGATGCGTTGCGTCTGGCCGCCGAAGGGCCGATGAAAAATATTTTGGCGTACAGCACGGAAGAATTGGTGTCCGATCGATTTCCGCGGCAATCCGCATTCCGCGATTGTGGACGCGGAATACACCAAAGTTGTGGCCGGAAATTGCGTGAAAGTTCTGGCGTGGTATGACAACGAGTGGGGATATTCCAGCCGCGTAAAAGATTTAATTAAATTTATGGCGGCGAAGTTCTAACGGATGCAGAACGTCGCTCGAGCATCCTCGGTATCCGAGCGGCGAGCTCTCGGCACATTTCGAATGTTCGCGCAACAATGCATGAATAAACTTTCCATTCGCGATCTGGAAATGTCGGGCAAGCGCGTTTTTATTCGCGTGGATTTCAACGTGCCGCTTTCCGATTCCGCTCCGTATCAAGTTACAGACGACACGCGCATCCGCGAAACTTTGCCGACGATGAAATTAGCGCGCGAACGCGGAGCGCAAATCGTGCTCGCTTCGCATCTCGGACGTCCAAAAGGCAAACCAAATCCGAAATATAGTTTGCAGCCCGCCGCCGCAAAACTCGCGCGAAGTTGCTTGGCGCAAAAGTGGAATTCGCCGCGGATTGCGTTGGCGCGGAAGCGGAAGCGAAAAGCAAAGCGCTCGCGAATGGCGAAGTTCTGCTGCTGGAAAATGTTCGCTTTCATCCCGGAAGAGGAAGCCAACGACGAGAATTTCTCGCGCCAGCTTGCGGCGCTGTGCGACGGAATATTCGTTTGCGACGCATTTGGTTCCGCGCATCGCGCGCACGCTTCCGTCGTGGGAATTACGCGCTTCGTGAAGCAGTCCGCCGCAGGATTGCTGATGGAACGCGAACTCACATATCTCGGCAAAGCGATTTCAAATCCCGAGCGGCCGTTCGTAGCAATTCTCGGCGGCGCAAAAGTATCGGACAAGATTGAAGTCGTCGAAAACTTGATGAAGATTGCCGATTCGCTGCTGATTGGCGGCGGAATGGCTTACACATTTTTGAAGGCGCAGGGAATGCCCGATTGGCAAATCGCTGGTCGAAGATGACAAGTCGGTCTTGGCGCGCAAACTCTTGGCCGAAGCCGCGCAGCGGAAATTTCAAATTCATGTTGCCGACGCGATCACGTGATCGCGGCCGAATTCAAAGCTGACGCCGCGACGCAAACTGTGGCCATCGACAAAACGCCTCGACGGTTGGATGGGATTGGACATCGGTCCCGAAAACAGTGCGGCATTTCGCGCGCGGAAATTGCGCGCGCGAAAACAATTGTCTGGAATGGTCCGATGGGCGTTTTTGAAATGCCCGCATTTGCGCGCGGCACTCTTGGAGTTGCGCAAGCCGTCGCCGAGGCCACCGATGGCGGAGCGACGAGCATTGTCGGCGGCGGAGATTCCGTTGCGGCGGTGCATCAAGCCGGAGTTGCCGATAAGATCAGCCACATTTCCACGGGCGGCGGCGCTTCATTGGAATTTCTGGCCGGCGAAAAATTGCCCGGCGTGGAAGCGCTGACGAATAAATAGATTCGTAAGGATGCGAACGATGCGACGACCGGTAATGCGCGGGAAACTGGAAAATGTTCAAGACGCGGCGGAGACGCGCGCTTTTTTCGCGGCGTTCAAGCCGCTGGTCGCGTCGACGACGCATTGCGATATTGTTGTGGCGCCGACTTTTACTTCGTTGGCCGCTGCGGCGGAATCGGCTGCGCGGATCGAACATCGCGATTTCCGCGCAGAACATGCACTGTGAAAAACAGGGCGCGTTTACCGGGGAAGTTTCCGCGCCGATGATGGTGGAAGCGGGATGCCGTTACGTAATTCTGGGGCACAGCGAGCGCCGCCATATTTTCGGCGAAACCGATGCGATGGTCGCGAAGAAAACTGTTGCGGCGCTGGACGCGGGGCTGATGCCGATTGTCTGCGTCGGCGAAACTCTGGACGAGCGCAACGCGAACGCAGACCGAAATCTGTGCTGGCGCGCCAGTTCACTGGCGGGCTTGGCGCGTTGACCGATGAGCAGTTTTCCCGTATTCTGCTTGCCTACGAGCCTGTTTGGGCGATTGGCACCGGACGCACAGCTACGCCGGAAATTGCGGGCGACGCGCACCGGTTTCTGCGGGAGCAGGCCGCCAGCCGCTTCACCTCTGACCGTGCCGCTGACCTGCGGATTCTTTACGGCGGCAGCGTGAAGCCGGACAACATCGCGGCTTGATGGCGCAGTTGGAAATTGATGGCGCGCTGGTGGGCGGAGCGAGTTTGGAGCGGCGTCATTCGCGTCCATCGTGAATTTTTGAATTTGAATTTCTTTTTGAAATGCGGAAGGGGAGCAAATAAAATGCCAGTCGAAGTGAAGTGGGCGATTTCATTCCTCGTCGGAGGGCTGATTCTTTTTGCGGGATGGAAAGTGCCGTTCCTCCTTCTGACGTTTTACATTCTTGTGTGCATCGTGCTGGCGATTGTAGTGCTGCTGCAAAGCGGAACTGCTGCTGATCTGGCCGGCGCGTTCGGCGGCGCTGGAAGCCAGACGGCATTTGGTCCGCGCGGCGCTGCGACTTTTCTTTCCAAGGCCACCACATGGTGCGCCGTGATGTTCATGGTCACGTCTCTCTCGCTCGTCATTCGTCAAGATAATCAAGTGGGCGGCGGCAGCTCCATCCTGCAAAAATTTTCGAAGCCCGCTGCTCCTGTGAAAACTCCCGCGGCTCCGCCGGCAAAGTCGCCCACGACTCCGCCAGCGCAGCAGCCACCAGCGCAGCAACCGCCGGCTCACTAGTTGCGGCTCGATCTGCGAATCGTAAACCCAACATCGCCGCGAAATTTTTGCTAATTGTGTGTGCGAATCTTGCCGCACAAACTTCCTCAAATTGCGTTCGCAGCAGCAGTCGCGATAAGATGCACTTGCATTGCGGTAGTGGCGGAATTGGCAGACGCACCAGCTTGAGGGGCTGGCGGTAGCAATACCGTGGAGGTTCGAGTCCTCTCTACCGCACCATTTATATTTCCTCTCTGTTCTCATTCGTTTTTTTCGTAAGCATTCGCTGAATAGTTCGGAGGAATCTCGTGCGCTCATCTGCTTTGTGGGTCGCTTTCGCCGCGCTGCTTGCTGTTACTGCATTTCCGCAGGATCGCGCGCCGCAGCCCATCTTCAAATATCAGCAGGTGATGATTCCCGTGCGCGATGGAATTCATTTGCAGACGGTGATTCTCACTCCCGTTGACGCGAAGGGACCGCTGCCGATTCTTTTTCGCCGCACTCCCTATGGAGTTCCCGCCGCCGCCCGCGCTGAAATGCCGAATAATCTGAAGGAACTCGCGCAAGACGGATACATTTTCGTGATCCAGAATTTGCGCGGACGCTTCGGCTCCGAAGGCGTGTTCAATCTTTCCTCGCAAGTGAATCTCGCCGATCCAAAAGATACCAATGAAACCACCGACGCCTACGACAGCATCGATTGGCTCGTAAAAAATGTGGCCGGCAACAACGGCAAAGTCGGAATGGAGGGCGTTTCTTATGACGGCCTCACGACGGCGCTCGCTCTGCTGCATCCGCATCCCGCGCTGAAAGCGATCAGCGAGCAAGCCTCTCCCGTCGATCAGTGGATGAATGATGACGATCATCGCTACGGCGCGCTCCGCGAGAGTTACGATTTCGAATACGCGGTGATGGAGCAGGCCGATAAAAACGCAAATACGCATTTCGATTTCTCCACTTACGATACCTACCAGTGGTATCTCGATCTCGGTCCGGTTTCGAATCTCAACGACAAAGTTTTGCACGGAAAAATTCCGTACTGGAATTCCACCGTCGAACATCCCGATTACGACGACTTCTGGAAAAAAGAAGCGTGGGTCAATCAGCTGCATTCTTCCAGCGTGCCGAATTTAAACGTCGCCGGATTTTGGGATCAGGAAGATCCCTGGGGACCCTGGCAAATTTTCCGCCACGCGGAAGAAAACGATCCCGATCACACAAATTTTATTGTCGCCGGTCCGTGGTATCACGGTGAATGGCAATCGCCCAGCGGCGATCGCATCGGATTGATTCCCGCCGGCGGACACGAAACCGCTCGCGAATTCCGCGAAAATATTCAGGCTCCATTCTTCCGTTTTTATTTGCACGATAAGGGCGAAAAGCCCGCGTGGCAGGCCAGCACGTTCCGCAGCGGCTCAAATTCCTGGCACACATATCCCGTGTGGCCGCCGAAAGAATCGAAGCCCACGAATTTATATTTGCATGCCGACGGCACGCTATCTTTCACCGCGCCTGCGGCAACTAGTTCGGCTGCTGAATATCGCGAATACGTTTCCGATCCCGCGAATCCCGTGCCTTATCGCCAGCGTCCCATCACTCCCACATATCCCAGCGGCGATTGGCGCACGTGGGAAGTTGCGGATCAGCGTTTCGTGGATCATCGCCCCGACGTGCTTTCTTTCGTCAGCGCGCCGCTCGATCACGATGTGGTGATCACCGGCCCGCTGGCTGCGGCTCTTTTCGCATCCACTTCCGGAACAGATAGCGATTTCATCGTGAAGCTGATCGACGTTTATCCAGACAACGCGCAGCCCAACAATTGGGATCCAAACGCAGGCCCCGCGCCCGGCCAGTACGCACAATCGCTGAATGGATATGAACTGCCCGTCGCGATGGAAGTCCGCCGCGGCCGCTATTTGGAAAGCTACGAAAAGCCGCACGCACTCGCTGCGAATAAGCCTATCGAATGGAATATTCCTCTGCGCGATCGCGATTACGCTTTTCTAAAAGGGCACCGCATCATGGTGCAGATACAATCCACATGGTTTCCGGTAATCGATCGCAATCCGCAAAAATTTGTGCCGAGCATTTATAA
The DNA here is from genome assembly GCA_963785395.1 of uncultured Acidobacteriota bacterium. Taxonomy (GTDB): domain Bacteria; phylum Acidobacteriota; class Terriglobia; order Acidiferrales; family UBA7541; genus DASTCZ01. Next base: position 330,081 of record CAWAVH010000010.1, read on the forward strand.
GGCAACCGCGGCAGATTTCATTTCCGCCACCCAGCGAATTTATTGTTCCCCCGCGATGCCGTCTCATATCACGCTGCCTCTTATGCCGTGAAACTTGCGTCATACAAGCGCGAATATTAAATACCGAGTAAACTCAATGGGATCGGTGTAGCGATCCCATTTCCCGATCCGCAACCAGTTCCGTTTCGGTTCGGCGCGAAATTAATTTCAAAAGTTGTCATGCATTTCACGCGAACCCGCATCTAACTAAAACATGCCGAACTTGCAGCCAAACCCGAGCATCAGGCCGCGCGAAATTTTCTCCGCATGGTGGAATATTTTGAATGGCCGCGTGCCGCTTCTCTCGATCGAAATCACGCGCGAATGCCCGCTCAGTTGTCCGGGCTGCTACGCCTATGGCGATACCCATTTGAGCGGCGGCGCCACGCTGCGCGATCTCACCGATCTGCGCGGCGATGCGCTCGTCGAAGGCGTTCTCGCCCTCGTGCGGAAGCACAAGCCGATGCACGTTTCTCTCGTTGGCGGCGAACCGCTCGTGCGCCATCGCGAACTCGATAGCATCCTTCCCGCGCTTTCGAAAATGGGCATCCACACACTCGTCGTCACCAGCGCCGTGATTCCGATTCCCGCCGCATGGATGAAACTTCCCCGCGTGCGCGTCGCCGTTTCTGTGGATGGCCTCGCCCCCGATCACGATATTCGCCGCAAGCCCGCCACCTACGAACGCATCCTGAAAAATATCGAAGGCCGCGAAGTCAACATTCATTGGGTGATCACCAAGCAAATGATGGAGCGCCCCGGCTACCTCGAAGAATATGTTTCTTTCTGGAGCGCGCGCTCAGAAGTGAATCGCATCTGGGTTAGCGTTTACACCCCGCAAATCGGCGAAGTAAGTCCCGAAACTTTGACTCCCGCCGACCGTATCGAACTCGCGCGCCAGTTGCCGCGCCTCAAAGAAAAATTTCCGAAATTTCTCATGACCGAAGGCGTCGCCGCCGCGTTCGTCAGTCCTCCGGAAAATCCCAAGGATTGCCTTTTCGCGCAGATGTCCGCGAATTATTCCGCCGATCTCAAAAGCCGCGTCGAGCCTTGCGTTTTCGGCGGCGCGCCCGATTGCTCGCAATGCGGTTGCGCCATCAGCAGCGGCTTGCACTGGATTCGCACGGTGAAAGTCGTCGGCCCGCTAAAGATCGATCATTTTGTGCGCGGCTCAATCGCGATCGGCCGCTTCGCAAATCGCTTGCGTGGCAATGCGCCCAAACCCGCCCGATGGGATGCGCCCACGCCAGACGCCCGCAACGGTTTGGTGCAAATCAAGCCGTAATTTTATTTCGTTGAGCCAGTGCTCGCGCAATTATTTCGCGCGGCACTACATCCCAAATAAATTCCGCTGAATCTTCGTGTAGCCTTTTTCCTGCGCCCACAAATTTAGCGGCATCGCCGCGATTTCATCCACCGCCGGAATGGCGTGACCGTTTTTTGTGAGGTCGACGCTCAGCAAATAGTTTTTACAAGTTTCGCAAGCCTCCACGCGCACGTGCGTTGGTTTATCCGCCGTGTAAAAGTAAACTTTTTTCTCGTCTTCCTCGCCGCATGCAGGGCACACGATCCGCGTGAAATCCCATTCGGCTGCGCAAAACGCGCAGAGCAGCGTGCGTTTTCCGCCGTCGCCTTCGGGACGCAGCACTCCAAGTTGCGGCGCGCCATCGCACAACGGACAAACCATTCTGCGAACGATTGCCGGTGGCATCGCGTGTTGCGACGCAAGCAACTCCGCGCACGGCTGCAAAAACGCGCGCGCGCAAAATGTAGACGCCTCATCGAGCACGGGCTCGTGCCGCGCACCATTTTCCCAATACCCCGCGAGCATCTCCGAAAATCGCGCCGCGTCGCGCGACTCGTTCAATTCTTTCGCGAACGCGGCCAGCGGCGCCGGCGCGGCCCTTCCCACCAATTTCAGAAATTCCGGAAATTGCGGCAGCAACGCCGGCAGATGCAATTCGTTTCGCAGCGAGCCCACGAAGCTCACTCGCGCGAGCACTTCGCGATTCGCGCGTAACTTCAAATAAAAATCGCGTTGAAAAATTGCGATCTGGCGGTAGAAGCCAAGAATTTCAGCGGCAAATAAAAATTCCGATGCGAGAACTTCCGCGCGGCGAATGCGCGCGTCCCACTGCGTCACTGCTTCGAACCGCGCGTAACCTTCTCGTACCACAATCGGTGATGCGTCCGCGCCCACGCACGGGAAACATTTCCTTCGATCATCGCCGTCATGCTTCCGGGCACGAATTCGGTGCTCATGTAAACGTGAATAATAAACGCGCCGATCGTAATCAGCGCTGTCGCTACATGCAGAATAATCGCGAGTTGGCGCACCCACAGCCACGGAATATTTTCAATCCACCACATCGCCGTGCCCGTCGCCAGCAGCACGAACACGGCGTAAAACATTACCCAGAAGAATATTTTTTGTCCCCAATTAAACCGGTCCGCGGGCGGCATCAATTCGTCTTCGTTGCGGATGTAGTGTTCGACGTTGTCTTTCCACGTCACATCTTCCGGAATCGTTTCCATATCCGCGCGCCAATCGATAAACATCCAAATCATCGACGCGAAAAACAACAGTCCCGCGATCGGATGTCCGAATCGCGCGGTCGGTCCGCCCCCCACCAGCGCCGCAAGCCAGAATAAATATGGCGACCAGAACGCGAGGCCCGTAATCAGCAGATAGATGTATGTGAAGCTGCCAAGCCAATGATTCACACGCTCCATCAAGGAGTAGCGCACCAGGTGATCGCCGCGGCGCGCGTCCGCGCTGCTCGTGATTGCTACAGGCGTTCCGCTCATTGCCGCACTTCCTTCGCCGCTTCTCCCAAATCGCGCGGCGCGTCTTTGTTCACGCGTTTCGGCCCGAAGCGCATAAAGTGCACCGCGACGCCAATCAATCCGCCAATCATCGCGAGGTTGCCAAGCCACTTCAGCGGTTTCTTCCAGAAACGGACCATCATCGGCACAGTGGGATTCGATGGCAGGCCGCCGTAGATTTCAGGTTTCGTCGCATCGTGCAAAACGTAAATCACGTGCGTGCCGCCAACGCCCGATGGATCGTAAACTCCCGCATCTTTGAATCCAGATTTTTCGCGCAGTTGCGCCGCGCGCCGCTGCGCGAGATCCGTCATGTCGTCTTTCGAGCCGAAATGCAAACAACCTGTGGGACACGACTTGATGCACGCAGGCTCGAGCCCAACCGCAACTCGATCCGAGCACAGCGTGCACTTGAACATTTTCTTCGATTCCGAATTAAATTTCGGAATGTTGAAAGGGCATCCTGCGACGCAGTATCCGCAGCCAATACATTTGTCGTGCTGAAAATCCACGATGCCATTGTTGAATTGCACGATCGCGCCGTCGGCGGGACACGCAATCAGGCAGCCCGGCTCTTCGCAGTGCATGCATCCGTCTTTGCGCATCAGCCACATCAACGTGCCGTCGTCGGTGACATGCTCATTGAACTTGATCAGATTCCAATAATTCCACGCCGTTTCCGGCATCGTCTGATAGGTGTTGTCGAAAACAGTTTCGGTGAAAGAGAGCCCGTTCCATTCGAGGCACGCAACTTCGCACGCCTTGCAGCCGATGCATGTGGTGGTGTCGATGAGTTTGCAGACGTCGTAATCGCGCTGCGCGTCTTTTCCGGGCGCAGTGCCCGCGTGTCCCGAGATGCGTTTGATTTCGAGAGATGCCTGGCTCATGGCGTTAACCTGAAATCTTTTCGACCTTCACGAGGAACGCCTTAAATTCCGGCGTGTACGCGTTGGGGTCGAGCACAACGGGTGACAACATATTCACGGGAGTGCGCGCATCTCTACCTGCGTCTTCCTGAATGCCGCGAAAACCCTGATGAATCGGAATGCCCACTTGATAGACAGTTTTGCCATCGATCGTCAGCGGTTTCATTCGATGTGTCACAAGCGCTTTGGCGATGTATTCGCCGCGCGCGCTCGTCACTTTTACTCTGTCCGTTCCCTTGATTCCCAGCGAGTTTGCCAATTCATAAGACATTTCCACGAACGGCTCGGGAATCAGCTGCACATTCATCGGATTATTTTTCGTCCAGTAGTGATAGTGCTCGGTGAGCCGGTACGTGGTGCACACAATTGGAAATGCGTCTGCTGTGCCATATTTATCAAACGGCGTGGAATATTTTTTCACCACCGGGTTTGTGGAATTTGCCGGATGCAACGGGTTCGCTACGGGGCTTTCCATTGGCTCGTAGTGTTCAGGGAAAGGTCCCTCAGCAAACGCAGAGAGCGGCGCGAAGAGACGTCCGGTGCCTTCGGGATTCATGATGAAGGGCCCCATGTGATCTTTCGGCGCTGAATCCACTTTGAAATCCGGCACATCATTGCCTACCCACTTTTGCCCGGCTTCGTTCCACCACACCTGGCGGCGATCCGCATCCCACGGCTTGCCATCGGGATTACAGGACGCGCGGTTGTACATCACGCGGCGATTCGCGGGCCACGACCATGCCCAGTTCGGATGGACTCCAAGTCCGGAAGGATCTTCCGGCGATCGGCGCATCATCAAATTTCCCGCTTCCGTGAATGACCCGCAGTAAAGCCAATTGCCACTTGCGGTGGTGCCATCGTCTTTTAGCCACGCAAATCCTGGCAGTTGCTGGCCGGATTTGATTTCCTGTGCTGTCACCGGATCTTTCAAATCGGCGAGCGCTTTGCCGTTCACTTCTTTTGCGATGTCCGATAACGACGGATGCTGGGGATCAACATACGGCCATGACAAATGAACGATCGGATCGGGAAATTTTCCGCCGTCTTTTTGATAAAGTGCGCGCACCCTCAGAAAAATTTGCGCGACAATATCCTGGTCCAGCCGCGCATCGCCCGGCGGCGGCAGCGCCGCGTTTTTCCATTGCAGCCAGCGCGCGGAATTCGTCATGCTGCCGTCTTTTTCCGCGAAGCCCGCGCAAGGCAACCGGTATACGCTGGTGTTGATGGACTTCATTTCGTCGGTGGTAATTCCCGGGGCTTTCCAGAATTCGCTAGTCTCGTCTGGATAAATTTCGCCCACCACCAGAAAGTCGGCCTTTTTCAGCGCCGCAATATTTTTGTTCGTGTCGGGACCGATCGCAACGCCATTCATACCGAACGCGAGCATGCCCTTGACGTTGCCTCTGTACATGTCGTCCCAAATGTTGGCCCACGAATAATTGCGATCCACTTTCGGCAGATATGCGAACGCCCAATCGTTTTCTTTCGTGGCCGCATCGCCGTACATCGTCTTCAATAGCGACACCGCAAATTTCGAAGTGTTGGACCAGTAGTTGTACGATTGCCAGGGCTCCGGTTTCGACGACGTCGGAGTAATGCGCTTCGCGTACGTCGCGAAATCCACATCCGCGGGAGCAGGCACTTTCAAATAGCCGGGCAAGTTGTCGAAAATTCCGGCCATGTCGGTCGCGCCCTGAATGTTGGAATGTCCGCGCAACGCGTTGACGCCGCCTCCTGCGCGTCCCACGTTTCCGAGAAGCAATTGCAGCATCGCCGCGGTGCGAATTGTCTGCGTGCCGTAGCTGTGCTGCGTCCAACCGAGTGCGTACAACATCGTGGCGACTTTTTTCATGTCGCCATTGATGCGAATCGAAGTGAAAAGGTCCGCGACCTTCAAGAATTGATCGCGAGCCGCGCCGGTAATTCGTTCCACCATTTCCGGCGTATAGCGCGAATACTGCTGCCGCATCAGCTGAAATACACAGCGCGGATGTTGCAGCGTCAAATCGTACGAAACATTTGGCGGCAGCGACGGCGCAGGCGGCGGAGTTCCTGCTTTCGCCGGCTCCATTTTTGCAGAGTGCGGCGCAGTTGCGCCCGAAGTCTTGCCGTTTACGTCGCCGCCTTCTTCGTAATTCCAGCTCGCCCGGTCGTACGATTTCGTCGCTGGGTCGAAGCCGGAGTAGAGCCCATCTTCCGGCAGCTTGAATCCCTCCTTCACGATGAACGCGGCGTTGGTGTAGTTGACGAGATAATCGTGCGCCACCCGATTATTTTCGATCGCGTAGCGAATCATTCCACCGAGAAACGCGATATCTGTCCCTGCGCGAATGTGGCAGTAAAGATCGGACACGGCGGAAGTCCGCGTGAAACGCGGATCAACCGAAATTATTTTTGCATTGCGATTTCGTTTTGCTTCAATCGCCCACTTGAATCCGCACGGATGATTTTCAGCCGGGTTGCCGCCCATCACCAGGATCATGTCGGCATTTTTTATGTCGACCCAACCATTTGTCATCGCGCCCCGTCCGAATGTTGGTCCCAAACTTGAGACCGTGGGGCCGTGTCAAACTCTGGCCTGATTTTCTATATGGGTTACACCCAGCGCCCTCATCGTTTTGACGGCGAGAAAATTAAATTCGTTTGTGTCGGTGCAGCCGCCAATCCACGCGATTGATTCGCAGCGATTGACGGTGTGCCCCTGCGCATCGCTTTCGACGAACGTAGCGTCGCGAGTTTTTTTAATCCAGTGGCTGATTTCGTCGAGCGCGGAATCCCAGGAAATGTCGTCCCAATGATCTGAGCCCGGGCGCCGGACCTGTGGTTTCGTAATGCGGCGCTCGTTGAGAATATCGTTGTAGAGCGAGGCGCCTTTCGGGCACAGTGTGCCGCGATTTATCGGGTGATCGGGATCGCCTTCCACATGCACCACTTGCGGCGTCACGTTTTTCGCTTTGTCGCCGAGCGTGTAAATAATTACGCCGCAACTCACCGCGCAGTAGGGACACGTGGAGCGCGTCTCGCTGGCTCGTGCGATTTTCAGTTCTTTGAGTTGTGCGTAAGCGGGCGCCAGATCGAATCCGAGAATGGATGCAACGGCTGCTCCACTGACTGAGATCTTGATAAAATCGCGTCGGGACGTGGACATCGTGAAATCCTCCCTACATTTGTAGGATGCACGCGAAACAAAATCGTCGCTCGCAGCGCCAACGCAACCAAAACATGCCACGCAAAACTGCGATGGTAATAAGTCCAGTCCACGTGAATGTCAAGTTAAAGATATGTTACAGCCCGGCTAGTCGCCTCCCGGATCAAAGTTCCGCGACCGAAATGGCACGCTTGAGCATCAAAGGAGCGACATCTCGGCCGCGAAATCTTTTGCGCTTTGTTTTTTCCGGGTGCGCTACTAGTGTTAGCCGTCTGGCCGGTCGCAAAGAGTTGTGACGTTTTGAAACTGTAAGTGGTATGGGGGCGTCCTTTTACCATCATGGCTGAAAGAAATCGTCCCGATCCCGCTGCCCTAGCCACTAATCACCCCGAATCCAAAGCGAAGTTGGCATTTTTCCTGGCCGTTACGCTGCTGCTTGTGAGCGGATTCTCCGCTACATTCTTTATCTACCGCGTGCTGGAGAGCGAGCGGTTGGTGCGCCGCACGTACGAAATGGAAGTGTCGCTCGGCCAGGTGGATACTGCGCTCGCGAAAGCCGGACGCTCGCGCGTTGCGTTCGTTGATTCTGGCAATCCAGCGATGCTCGCCGATTTTCAGCAGGCGAAGCAGGCCGTGAACTTTAAGATCGAAGAAATTCGATATTTCCTCGTGGGCCATTCCGAGCTGGAGAAATTTTGCGATCAGCTCGAGATGGCAGCGAACCAACGGCTTGGCGTCATGCAACACGGCATCGAACTCAAGCAGCAAGGCAAATCTGATCCCGCGGCGCAAGCAGCGATCACATCTCAAATTGTGGAATACGCGTTTCAAACGGCCTCCGCCAGCAACTCGATGAAACAAATCGAAGATCAATTGCTGCAGCAGCGCGCGGAAGTTTCCGGCGCGCTGGTTTCGGGCGCGCTCGTAATCTTGATTGCTACATTCGCGCTCTCCGCACTTCTGTTCTGGTACCATCAGCGGCTGCTCGGCCTGGAACTGCTCGAGCGGCGCGTCGCCGAGAATAATGCGCGCGAACTTAGCGAGCGCGTGATGCGCATTCAAGACGACGAGCGAAGAAGATTTGCGCGCGAACTTCACGATAGCCTCGGACAATTTCTCACCGCGGCAAAAATGTCTGCCGACAGTCTCGTCCGCGAGTATCCGCAGAGCGCAAGGGCCGGCGATGTGGCGTCGCTGATCAATACATCGCTGCGCGAAACGCGAACGCTTTCGCACCTTTTGCATCCGCCACTTCTTGACGAAGTGGGATTCGCCACCGCCGCGCGATGGATGGTAGATGGATACAGCCAACGCACCGGCGTCGCGGTTACAACCGATCTCCCCGACGTGACCAGTAAACTTTCCGGATCCGTGGAGCTGACTCTGTTTCGAATTTTGCAAGAAGCGTTGACAAATATTCACCGCCATTCGAAAAGCAAAAAAGCTGAAGTCTCGGTGACGTACGGTACTCGCGAGGTGCGCCTTGTCGTCAAGGATTACGGCGCGGGCATTCCCCGTGAAATTTTGAAAAACTTTCTCGACTCGGGTACCGGCTCCGGCGTGGGGCTTTCCGGAATGCGTGCCCGCGTCCGCGAGCAGGGCGGAACGCTCGATATTAAGTCCAGTACTGACGGCACCGAGATCCACGTGATCATGCCGATTCCTCCTGGTTCGGAAAATGAAAACGGCGCGCAATCGCCAAAGCAAACGGCCGTTCAGCCGTCCGCAAAAGTTGATTGAAATCTCGCGATACTTAAGCCCGATTCGGGCTTTTGCCTCATCAAACAAATGGTCAGTTGAATCGATGATTCGTGCCGAAGCGCAACTCGCTTTGCGTTTCCGGGTTGAATAACCGAGAGCAAATGTTCGAGGAGACATCGAAATGACGGCGATTAAAAAAGTCATAGCATCCTGTTTCTTGGCGGCGGCAATCACGGCGCCGATCGTGGCCACCGGCTGCGGCGGCGACGTGAGAATCCACGACGGGTATTACAACGACTACCACACCTGGGGTCCCGACGAAGATATTTACTACCGGCAGTGGCTGGGCGAACGCCATTACGACTACCGCGATTTTCGTAAGTGGGACAAGAAGCACCAAAACGATTACTGGCAATGGCGTCACGCGCACGACAAACACTAAGAGCTGTTATTGAGCGCCGGCTGCTTGACGCGAAAAGATTGCTCAAGGGCCGGCGTTCGTTTGTAGACGTGCGAATGCTCGAGACATAGTAGCCACGCATTGACGGAGTCCGGAATTGGCTCAGTCTTGCTTGTCCGGGATGTCCCCGGTCTGTCCCCCCTGCTACCCCCCACCCCCCCCCTCTAAATTCACTACTTTTTGCGTAAGTTACTGATTTTAAGAATCTTAGTCAAAAACTGTGACGGCAAAAAGGGCCTTTGCCTTCAGCCTTCGCCATACTACGGCTACGGCTGACGAGTCCTCCGCCTTCGCTAAAATGCGGCTGCGGCGGACAAGTGGAGTCGGAGTTCTTCCCGTTTTGGAACTGATTGGGCGTGGATCAGCGGCCAATCGTGTGTGCCGGGAAGAAATTGGACGGAATCCTCCGAGCGTATTATCACAAAATTCGAAAATGATGTCAAGAAATAAATATGAGAAAATAGTACTAGTAATACTAGGACTCGGCGAGTGGGCGCGACTCGAAGCGGTGCAGCGCAGAGACGCAGAGTGCGCAAAGAACGAGCAGAGGAGTTCCGTGGCTGAGGAGATTGGGCGGTTATAAGGGGGCGGGGTCTGAGCGCCGTCGCGGGCGGAGACCGTCCCTAATAGCCAAGACACGTAATGACGTAGCAGGTTTGGTCGGTGTAGGATTAGGACTGAGTACGAGTTGATAACGGAGGCGTGGAGCTGTGTCTCTGAAGCGAATTGCGGTCGCGGCGATTCTACTTTTTGGTTTCTGTGGTTACGCGCGGACGGAGTTGCGCGCTCAAACTGCGGGTGCGCCACTAAGAATCGCCCGCGTGAAATGCGGAATCGGAGCGCCCCAAATTTCGCTGCTGCCGTCCCCTGGCGGAACGCCCGCGGTTGCTGTGCTCGCGTGCGACGAGCAAGTTGAGATTCTTAGTGCGGGGAGCGCTGGTGCGAACTGAAGACAAAAGACGGCAAAGTTGGATATGTTTCGCGGTTTTTTCTGCAAGAGGGAAATGTGCCGGCAGTCTTCTGCAAGATCGGCCCCGAAAACCGTGAAGTTATCGACTGTCAGGAGCAATGGATTCCTCCGCTGCCGCCGGCGAACGAACCGTCGAATTGATTGTGATTCCTCCTCGTGAGCGGAGCACAGGTGGCTTGACGCTTCCGATTTACTCGTACTTTGGAGCGAAAGAAGCTTATAGCGGTATCCAGATGTTGACGCCAGATGAGGGCGTGGATTTCTCGAAGTATCTGGACGGAGTTGTCGCGAACTTGAAGCGCCAGTGGTACCGCAAACACAGAGTGCGGCGCTAAAGAATGGACAAAGGGTGGGTGACTTTCCAATTTAGAATTCTTACGAGATGGTTCTGTGCAGGAACGGGACGAGTCCACGATGATCAGCTCTGGCAGTGAAATGATCGAACGCGCGGCGATCGCATCAATTCGTGATTCGGCGCCTATCGGGCGTCTACCAGAAGGATTCAAGGGTCCTTATATCGAACTTCGTTTCACTTTTTTGTGCAACTATCCGCTCGTCCGTTCGTTGAGAACCAGTTCGTTGCGTTCAATTCCTCGAAAAACGAAAACAGGTCTTCGAAAATTCAGAGGCCGCAGCCAGAATGGCTGCGCTACTTTTCTATCAGCGCAGGGCTTGGAGCGGGTCGATGCGGGCGGCGCGGCGGGCTGGGATTGCTCCCGCGATTAGGGCTACTACTGCCAGGACGAGGGCGACACCGGCAAAGGTTGCTGCGTCCGTGGCAGTTACGCCGAACAGAAGCGTTTTCATCAGGCGGGTGAGGGCGAAGGCGGCGGCTAAGCCGATTGATCCGCCCCAAAGGAGCATGCGGAGCGCATTGCCTAACACTAGGCGCTGGACGTCGCTCGATTTCGCTCCGAGTGCCATGCGAATTCCGATTTCGTGAGTGCGTTGCGCGACGGAATATGCGAGCACTCCGAACAATCCGATGCCTGCGAGGGCGAGAGCTGCCGCGGCGAATGCGGTGACCAGGAATGTATTCAGCCGAGGTTGCGCGAGCGCGTCATCCACGAGATCGTTCATGGGTTTTACCGCTGACACAGCAAGCTGGGGATCGATATCGAGAACCTGATCGCGAATTGCCGCAGCAAGCGGGCGCGGATCGCCGGTGGCGCGCACGACGAGCGAAAGTGAGTCGGTGGGCAACTGTGAATGGGGAAGGTAGTACTGCATGCGGGGCGTGTCGCGCAGACCGACGAAGTGAATGTCTCTCACGACGCCAATAATCTCGCGCATCGGCGCCGTGCCGCCGTGGACGCTGAGGGTTGGATGAATTCGCTTGCCGATCGCGTCTTCGCCGGGGAACATGCGCTCGGCGAGTATTTCGTTGACGACGATTACGGGAGTAGAAGCCGCGGTGTCCGCGTCCGTGAAAGCGCGTCCGCGCACGACCGGAATTCCCACGGCGCGAAAAAAATCGGGCTGAACAATTGAAGCTTCAGCGACTGGCCGATCTTTCTTGGGAATTGCGCGGCCCTCAATGTCGAATGTTACGTAAATATCGTCGCCAGAAAACGGAAGCGGTGTCGCGGCACTCGCCGCGATTACTCCCGGCAATCCGCTGAGCCTCTCACGAAGTTGCTGGAAAAACGCAATGCGCTGAGCTAAGTGATAGGTCGAATCTGGTAGCTCGACCGAGGCTGTCATCACGTGCTCCGGTTCGAAGCCAAGATCGACGCGCGTGAGACTTCCGAGAGAGCGCAACAGCAGTCCAGCACCGACCAGAAGGATCACGGCGATGGCGACCTGGAGGGACATTAACATTGCGCGGGTGCGGTTCGAACGCGCACTTGGAGCGGCGGTGCGGCCAGCTTCTTTGAGCGTCTCTCCCACATCTGCGCGAGCTGCGTGGAGCGCAGGTGCGAGACCAAAAATAAATCCCGTGAGGAGCGATATTGCAAGAGCGAAGCCCAGCACCCAGCCGTTCAAGTCCGTTTGAGCGATGCGAGGAATGTCGCGTGGCGCCCATCGCAGCAGTGCGTTGGTTCCGATCCAGGCAAGCAATATTCCAAGCGCGCCGCCGGCGAGCGAAAAAATCGCGCTTTCTGTAATCAGCTGACGAATAATTCGGCCGCGTCCGGCGCCGAGGGCCGAACGAATCGCCATTTCGCGATAGCGAGTGGTGGAGCGCGCAAGAAGAAGGTTGGCAACGTTTGCGCACGCGAGCAGAAGAAGGCAGGTGACCGCGGAAAGCAAAACGATCAGAACTGTTTTCGCGTCTCCTAAAACATGATCGAGAAAGGAGATGGGAATAATGGCCTGGTAGGAATTTGTCTCCGGATACTGCTTTTGGAGTTGCGACGCAATCGTGGCCAATTCATTTCGTGCTTGACGAAGAGTTACATCGGGACGCAACCGGCCGACGGCATCATATTGATGAACGCCGCGTTCTTCAACCGAGGTGTCGTCTTTGCCGGTCTTGGTCATGTCCTGTGCGATTGAGATCCAGAACATGGCGCGGTCGGCTGTAAGCGGGAACTCAAAGCCCGCAGGCATTACGCCGATGACGGTGTACGGTTTCAGGTCGAGCTGAATTTGCTTTCCTACAATTGCCGGATCCGAGCCGAAACTTGATCGCCAGAGGGAGTAGTTGAGAATAATGTCGTACACGCCTTCGGGCGACGGGCCCACGTGAGGCTCGGGGAATATATTGGTTCCCAGTGCCGGTGTGACGCCGAGAGTGGAAAATAATCCAGCGCTGATCTCGGATCCGTGAACTTTTGTGGGAAGGCCCGCGCCCGTGATTGTGCCGCTCGCGTCCGAATAAACTCCGATGCTGGTGAATGACGAATTGTGCGCGGCAATGTCCGCGAAATCGGGATAGGAGACGGAGCCTGCGCCGGCAGGTTCGCCGTGTTCGCGTTCTTCAATCGTGACGAGGCGCGAAGGATCTTGATAGGGAAGCGGTTTCAGTAGCACGGCGTAGAGGACGCTGAAGATTGCGACGTTTGCGCCGATGCCGAGAGCCAGCGTGCCGATGATCGTTGCGGCAAAGGCGGGACTCTTGCGGAGGGTGCGAAGTCCGAAGCGAATGTCGCGCAGCAAGAATTTCGAGCGAGCGGCCGCCCCAGTTGTCGCGCGTGGTTTCTCGCACGAGGCCTACGTTGCCGAATTCCACGCGGGCGGCGAAGTTTGCGTCGCGGTGAGGTTGGCCGCGGTCGGCGCGTTCGCGAATGGATTCGTCGAGATGGCTTTGAAGTTCGGCGTCGAGTTCAGCTTCGCGCTGGCGATTTTTTCGCGACGAGAAAAATTTCATGCTTCACCTTCCTGCTTGGCGGGATTCAGAATCGCGGCGATGGCTACGGAAAGTTCTTCCCAGCGTGAACGTTCCTGGAGCAATTGTTTTTTGCCTGCGCTGGTGAGCTGATAGGCGCGGACGCGCTGCTTGTTATCGGAGGTGCGCCATTCGGCAGAAATCCATTTGCGGCGTTCAAGGCGATGAAGAGCGGGATAGAGCGAACCGGCGTCAACTTGCAGTACACCATTCGATTGATTGCGAATGGCGCGCGCGATTAAGTAGCCATGCTGCGGACCCCACTGCAGAGTTTGCAAAATTAGAAGATCGAGCGTGCCCTGAAGCAGCTCGATGGAATTTTGGTAACGATCGGCCATGCGCACCTCGAAGATATAGAGAGTCTATACCCAAGCATATAGAATGTCTATAGCCACGTCTGTGAAAGTTAGACGTGCGCGAGCGGCGATTGGTTCACGATGCGGTGCGAAGATTTGTACGGTGGAGGATCGAGTGAAGTTTTGTGCCTTTGGAAAACTCGCGCAGAAGCCTTGCATTCTCTCGCCCGTTGTATATCATGTCGAACTTCGTGGTGAAATTCGGTGACGTGTGTGTGCCGAAGCGCCCGAAAGTGGTTGCCCCTGCCGGTGGCGGGGATTTTCCTGGAGCGGAGGAGATGCGGATAAACCGGAATTCTAAAGGTTCTACCTCAGTTTCCGTTGCCTTGGCATTGCTGCTGGTCATCTTCACCGCGCTGACGGTTTATTTTTTCGCCGCGAAAACCTGGTGGTTCCCGCCTGCGATTACGGCGATCGGCCACACGATTGATGCGCAGTTCATGCGCACATTGTGGATCACTGGCGTCGTGTTTATCCTGGCGCAGCTTGGTCTGGCGTGGGCAGTGTTCCGATATCGCGATCGCGGGCAGCGAGCGACGCACTTCGAAGGCAACATGGGAATGGAAGTGTTGTGGACGCTCGCGACCGTGATTCTGTTTGTCGGTCTCGGCATCTACGGCGAAGCGGCGTGGGCTGAGGTTCACTTCCGCGACGCGGCGACCGGCGCAGTTCAAGTGGAAGTTACCGGACAGCAATTTGCGTGGTGGTTCCGCTATCCCGGCGCCGACGGAAAATTCGGCGTGGTGAAGCCGGAATTGATCAGCGCGTCCACCGGAAATCCGGTTGGACTGGATCGCAACAATGCCGAAGCAAAGGATGACGTGGTTACGCCGATTCTTGCCGTGCCGGTGAATCGGGAAGTGGAGTTGATATCTCGATCGCAAGATGTGACGCACAGCTTTTTCGTGCGCGAATTGCGGATGAAGCAGGATGCGGTGCCGGGCATGATCATCCACATGCATTTCACTGCCACCGAGACCGGCCAGTACGAAATCGCGTGCGCGGAGCTTTGCGGGCTGGGTCATTACAAGATGCGCAGCTTGATTGAAAGTGATGAGCGACGCGGAATTCGCGAAATGGTTGAAGGATGCAGGTGGCCAACCAGTGAGATTTCAAATGATTCAGCGAAGTTTCCAAGGGCAAGGAGAGCGTTAATGGTGTCGCACGCTGACGGCGGGCAGAGCACGTCCACGCCGCGCCGACCGGCTGGATTCGCAAATACATTTTCAGCCTCGATCACAAGGTGATCGGCATTCAGTATATGTTGTTTGGCGCTGTTCTCGGTGTTCCTGGGAATGACGCTTTCGGTGTTGATGCGCATTCACCTGGTGTGGCCGGCGATGCATTTGCCGTTTACGCCGGGCGGGCATGATGACGCCGGAACAATATCTGGCGCTGCTGACCATGCACGGCACCATCATGGTGTTCATGGTGCTGACGACGGCGCCGCAATCGGGCTTCGGCAATTATTTTCTGCCGATTCAAATTGGCGCGGCCGACATGGCGTTCCCCGTCCTGAACATGCTTTCGTTCTGGACGACATTTGTTTCGCTGGTGGTGATGGTCTCCGCGTTCTTCGTTGAGGAAGGCGCGCCGATTTCTGGATGGACGGCGTACACGCCGCTTTCCGCGCTGGGCAAGATTGTGGGGCCGGGCGAGGGTGCCGGACAAACGTTATGGGTGATTGGTCTGGCGATTTTCTGCGCGGCGTCATTGATGGGCGCGCTCAATTTTATCGCCACGCTGATTGACTTGCGCGCGCAAGGGCATTTCGTTGATGCGCATGCCGCTGACGATGCTGGGCGTGGTTGGTTACGGCAGTTCTGGGATTGCTGGCGTTCGGAGTGTTGCTCGCGGCTTGCGCTTTGCTGCTGCTGGATCGAGTGGCGGGGACGAGCTTCTTTATTCCTGGCGGACTGGTGGTCACGGATCAGGTCATCAGCGACACTCGGGCGGGTCGCCGCTGCTGTGGCAACACTTATTCTGGTTCTTCGGGCATCCTGAGGTTTACATCGCGATTCTGCCGGGCATGGGCGTGGCGTCGCATGTGCTTTCGACATTTGCGCGCAAGCCGGTATTTGGATATCGCGCGATGGTGTACGCGATGTGCGCGCATCGGATTCCTGGGCTTCTGCGTTTGGGGCCATCACATGTTCATCAGCGGCATGAGCCCGTATTCGGCTTTTGCGTTTTCGATCATGACGATGACGCATCGGCGTGCCCTCGGCGATCAAGACTTTCAACTGGCTGGGCACACTGTGGGGCGGCAAGATTCAATTCACTGACGGCGATGATATTTGCGCTGGGGTTTGTTTCGCTGTTCGTCACCGGCGGACTTTCCGGGCTTGTTCCTGGCGCAGCCTGTCGGTTGATCTTGCCTCTGCACGACACTTATTTCGTGGTCGCGCACTTCCATTTGATCATGGGAGTGGCGGCGATTTTCGGAATGTTTGCGGCGACATATTTCTGGTTCCCGAAAATGTTCGGCAAGTTTATGAATGAGACGGTCGGCAAAGTTCATTTTTGGCTCACTTTTGCCGGCGTTTACTGCATTTTCATGCCGATGCACTTTTTGGGAATTGCCGGGCATCATGCGCCGCTATGCGGAATTGACGGGCGTGCCGTATCTGGGCGGCAGCCAGCCGCACGGGTTTGTTTTCGTTTAACAGCGTGGCTTGGTGAACGTGCAGTATTTCATTTCGCATCGCGGCGTTCATCACGATCGGCGCGCAGTTGATATTCCTTGTGAATTTTTCTACGGACTGTGGAAGGCGGAAAGAAGGCCGGCGATGAATCCGTGGAACGCTACGACGCTGGAATGGACGATTCCGAGTCCGCCACCGCACGATAATTTCGCGGGGAATATTCCCACGGTGTATCGCGGCGCCTATGAATTCGGCGTGCCGCGGCGAAGCGGAAGATTTTATTCTGCAGACGGCGTCGCCTCCGGAAGAACATTGAAAGAGCGCACCTAGAAGCGGCAATTCGTGCCGGGCACTGTAGCCGAAGAACTCGACCTTCAAGTTGGAGCGGGCTACAGCGGCGGAGATCCGCCGTGGCGCGGGCGGGGCGGACGACGGTCGGGGCGGCGGACGAAAATCCGGCGTATCGCCGCGCGTACATGACGGGAATAACCGTTGCGCTCGGCGGCATCATGATGTTTTTCATGGCGCTGACCAGTTCGTTCATCGTTCGCCGCGGCACAAACGGCGGGCCGAATGGAACGAGCGACTGGCAAGTCGTTCGGAATGCCGCTTGATTTTGTGGGCGAACACGGCGGTGCTGCTGCTGAGCAGCGTGACGATGGAAATGGCGCGCACGGCAACTGGCGCGCGGCGTGATAAGCGCATTCCGGAATTTGTGGGCGCTGACCAGCGGGCTGGGAGTTATTTTTGTTGGCGGGCAATTGGTGGCGTGGCATCGATTTCGCGCCGCGGGCGTTTTATTTGAGCACGAATCCGAGCAGCAGTTTTTTTTACGTTTTCACGGCGCTGCACGGATTGCATTTGCTGGGCGGAATTTTCGCGTTGTTTTCGTGGCGTTTCGATCGTGGAAGCGTTCGCGCGCTACGCAGGAAACCGCTGCGCGGAAGTGGCGGGGATTTACTGGCATTTCCTGGATGGCTTGTGGGTTTTTCTGCTCTTACTTCTCTCTCTGGGACGGTGAACTGTGCATGACAGTGAAGTCGCTGAAGCGGCGACTCCACCCCGTGGTCGGGCGGCGCTCGCCGTTCGCGATGGGCTCGAAAAAGCTGGGAATGTGGCTGTTTATTACGTCGGACACGCTGACGTTTTCCGCCCTGCTGGTGGCGTACACGTACTCGCGGCTCAGCAGTCCGAATTGGCCGCGGCCGTTTCCGTTTAATCCATCCATTATTTATTCGACGATGATGACGATCGTGCTGCTGGTCAGCAGCTTGACGATGGTGATGGCCGTCGCTGGCCGCGCAACAAGGGCAATCGCGAGTTCTGCCGTGAAGTGGATGCTGGCGACGATCATCGGCGGGCGCGGCATTCGTTGGCCTGCACATGCGCGAGTGGATCCACTTGATCGATGAAGGCCTGCGTCCGGGCGTGAATCCATGGGGCGGCTCGCCGCTTTTCGGCGCGGTGTTTTTCGGCATCACCGGTTTGCACATGACGCACGTGGCGATTGGCGTGATTTATCTCGCGATCATCGCTTTTGGGTTCGGCAAAGGAAAATTTGACAGCGAAGACGTGGAAGTCAGCGGACTTTACTGGCACTTCGTTGACCTGGTCTGGATGTTCGTGTTTCCCGCTGGTGTATCTGATGTCGATTCAATTGAAGTAAGGAACGCTCGCGCAGTATTTGGAGGCTCACGAAATTATGAGCGATCACGGAAACGACGCGGTCCAACAAAATCACGCATCATCCAGCACATTTCTGTGGGTCTGGGTCGTGCTGGTGGCGATTACAGGAATCGAAGTTTTTCTGGGCTACAAACAACTTGAGCCCACGCTGATGCTTGGCCTGTTGATCGGGCTGTCGCTGATCAAAGCGGCGCTGATCATGGCGTACTTCATGCACTTGAAGTACGAGCGGAAGTCGCTTTCCTGGATGCTGGTGCCCGCAATGATCTTTTGCATCGGCATGATGTTGGTGTACATTCTTTGGGACGCGGTAAGGTTGTCGGAGATGCGTCCCAAGTAGTTGGAATTGCTGATCGGAGTTTGAAAATGAGATTTGCGCGAATTGTTACGGCGGCTGGCGCGATGTTGGGAATTGCGCAGGGAGTTTTCGCGCAGGGCTGCGCGATGTGCTACACGCAGTCTTCGGCGGCTGGCGCGCACGCGCAACGTTCGCTTGACGTCGGAATCATTGTTCTTCTGCTTCCTAGTCTGGTGCTCTTCGGCGGCGTTTTTGTGATGCTGAAGCGCAGTTCCACACCCACCGAATAAAACAAACGCGCGACGCTGTTTATTTGTAAGCGGAATTCCACAGCACTACGTAATTCAATTCATTCTGCGGATTGATTTGCAGGACTTTGCGAAGCTTGTTTACGATCGCAATCTTCCAGGAGGATCTGCGGTCTCGGGACTATACGGTTCGTGCGCGGGAGGAGCTACGTCATGCGCTCGAGAAGGTGCAGGCTGCGGCTTGCCGAGGCCCGCGTTCAATTCGATGTGTTCTTTGGCGCAGCGGGGGCAGTAGCCGCGACCGGTGTCTTCATCGCGGAGACTCGCGAGTTCGTAGCAATCGCAAATGCAATCGCAGTAGCCGGTTGTGGATGCGGTTTTTATCGGAACTAAAGCCATCCGGACCTCCGCCTCGCGACTGCCGCTAAGGCGATGTTTCAAAATTCAATCGGGATACTAGCGTGAAGGGTTTTTTTCTGCAAGGCCGCCGAGGGCGACGAAAACTTGTTCTTCGCCAAATCCAGATTTGCCTAAAATGCTTTCAAATATGCCATGCGGAACGGCTGATCCGTGTGCGCGCGCAGATCAGTTATCAATTGATCGGGCAGCGACAAAAAGGCCTCCACAACTCGCGGATCAAACTGTGTTCCAGCGCATCGCTTGATTTCGTTGCGCGCCGTCTCCAGCGAAAGCGCGCTGCGGTACGGACGGTCAGACGTCATCGCGTCCAGCGTGTCCGCCACCGCGAAGATTCTGGCTCCCAGCGGAATCTCTTCGCCCTTCATTCCGCGCGGATATCCGGTGCCGTCGTAGAATTCCTGGTGCGCCAGCACGATCTCGGCGACATCTTGCAGAAACGGAATACGGCTGAGCATTTGATGTCCGATTTCGCAGTGCTTCCGCATTGTGTATTGCTCGTCGGGAGTGAGCGGCCCGGGTTTTCGCAGAATGCTATCTGGAATCGCCATTTTGCCGATGTCGTGCAGAAAAGCGCCGCGCGCAAACTGCGGCAGCGTCGCAAGATCGATTTCCATGGCCTTCGCAATCGCCAGCGTATATGCGGTCACGCGCTTGCAATGGCCTTCGGTTTCGGCATCTTTCAGGTCAAGCGCGCCGCCAAGAGCTTCGAGTGTGTCGTCGTATGAGCGTTCGAGTTGTTGGAGTGTGTTCCGCAATTGTGCCGTGCGCTCCTCGACCAATTTTTCCAGGTTGCGCTGATAATTGCGGTTTTCCAGAACGAGATGCCGGTGTTCCAGTGCGCGACGGACTCCGAGGAAAAGTTGATCCTTCTCGAACGGTTTCAGGATGTAGTCGTAGGCGCCGCGGCGAATCGCTTCCAGTGCGGTGGAAAGATCGTGCATAGCGGTGACCATGATCACGGGCAGATCGGAGTCGTGCGTGTGAATCCACTCGAGCAACCGCAGCCCGTCCATCTCGGGCATCACCATGTCGCTCAAGACGAGATCGTAGGAATTGGTTTCGAGGTGTTCCTTCGCAAGCCGCCCGTTCGCCATCGGCGTGCATTGGTACTTCTGCGACCCAAGCAGCGTGGTCACAACCTCGCGGATTGCCTCTTCGTCGTCTACAACCAGTATGCGCTCGCCGGCCATTCTAGGGTTCCCAACACCTATTATATGGCACAGCACAGTAGTGCCAGAGGTTGGTTGTAGCAGGTTGTACCCAAGTGCTACGTTCGCCTACGTCAATCCGGACTAGTCGGATAAGCGATTTCATTCCAGGTCTTCTAGGTGTCGAGTGTTCTTTAGCGCCTCTCAACTCGCAGAGCGTTTGCTGTCACCTGTGTCTCCGCAGGGATTGCTCGCGCTGACGGCTACCCAAGTCTCTGGATTCATCGTTTTTCTGATCCTGTATCAATACCTGTACAAAGAGGTGAGGTCCCGCTTTCTCCATCTATGGATGATTGGCTGGGTGCTACTCACCGCCTCCGCGTCCGCACGTTTGGTAGCCCAAATCTTCTGGGAGGATACTGCCGAGCGCGCCGCCTTTGAGGCGCTCTCCATCGCTGCGCTGTTTTGCCTGCTTGCTTCGTGTCTCGAATATGCGAAACCGGGGCGCTCCCTCTACACCATTTGGACTGCGGGGGTAACCGGAACGATTGCGACCGCGGCGATCGCTTCCTGGGGCCACTCCGCGCCCGTTTGGATTTCGGCAATTCCGCCAGTGCTTGGTGGCTGTGTTTTATTGGCGTCCGCCCGCGTGCTCTGTGGCGCACGCGAGAAGATCTCAAAGGGCACGGTGTTGCTCTTCTTTCGTTTTCCTTATTGCTTTTTGGTCTTCACCACATGGGCCAGCCGATGTGGACGCTCGATCAGATTTCGTGGTTGCGCGTCGCGTTCGCGGATCTATTGCAGATTCCCATCGGATTGGGAATGGCGGTAGTCGTAATCGAGACCGCGCGGCGCCGAACCGAAGACCTGAATGACAAGCTCCGCCGGCTCACGCTAATCACCGCGGCCAGCGCGCAATCGCAAAAAGTAGACGACGTGCTTCAGGAAGCATTGCAAAACCTTGTCTCAAATCTGAATGCGACTCACGGCATCGTGAGAATGGTTGGTACTGGCGCCGACTCACATGTGTTGCGGACATGCGCTTGCGTGGGCTTCTCCGATGAAGTACCGTGACGCGCCTCTTTCCGCGAAAGAGCAGTGGGTGCGTGGGCTCCTCGACCAATCCCTCACCTGCGTCTCGATTGGTCCGAACTCTCATCCACAACTCCGGCCGCAAATGCAGAAATCTGGCATTACCTCGCTTGTGGCCGTTCCCTTGCCCGGAAAGTTGGGGCCAGTTGGACTCCTTACGATCGGCAGCGCGAAACCTCGCGAATTTCAGCCGGACGAGATGAGCTTCGTCGTGGGCGTGGGAAATTTACTGGGCCTCACGATCCAAAACTTGAATTGGTTTGAGCATGTTGGCAACGCCGAGCGGCAGTGGACTTACACTTTTGATTCCATCGCCGATCCCATCCTTGTCCATGACAATGCCGGCAAAATCATTCGCAGCAATCTCGCTTTCGCCGAAAGGTTGACGCGCACAGTCGAATCACTGCCCGGCTGGAATCTGGCGGATGTACTGCCGCACGATGGCAAACAGTGGACGAAATGTCCGTACTGCGAACTGGTCGCTGGGCGCGGAGACACTCCCGATCCGATGCTAGGCGGATACTTACTCGCTTCCAGTTCTGAGTATCACGACCGCGCCGGCCACCGTCTGGGCGTAGTCCACGTACTCAAAGACATTACCGAGCGCCAGCTTGTTGAGGAAAAATACCGCAGCCTCGTTGAAAATGTGCAGGAGGGCGTCTTCATTTCCACTCCCGAAGGCCGCTTCGTCGATTTCAATGAGGCGTTTCTACGCATGCTTGGCTACAACTCGCGCGAAGAACTTCTGAAAGTTCAGGATATCGCTGCGAGCATTTACGTAAATCCCGAGGACCGTGATCGACTCAAGGATCTTCTTCGAAACCATGGAACGGTAAGCGATTTCGAATTTAGTTTGCGGCGCCGCGACGGTGAAATACTCACGGTCTTGGAATCCAGCGTCGCCAGCCGCGATGCTTCCGGCCGGGTTCTCGGCTATCAGGGTTTTGTGCTCGATATCACGGAGCGTAAGCGAGCTGAGCAGGAAATCCGCCGGCGCAATCGCGAATTGATTGTTCTGAATTCCATCGGCTTCACCCTGAACCAACCGCTGGCGCTACCCGAGTTGCTCGAACGAGTTCTGCAACAGGCCATCGAACTCTTCAACGTGGATGTCGGCTCGATCTTCCTTCACCAGGATGAGACAGGGATGATGCACCGCGCCGCTGCCGCTGGTTTGCGATCCACGTACGCGCGCGAATTTCCGCCAATCGAGCTACCCGCCGATCTCACCGAACACATTCGCGCCGTTCACGCCACCGTTCTTTCGGTTGCCGGCCTCCCGCTTCCTACAGTCTTCAAGGATTTCGAAGAGAAAGAGGGAATCCTCTCGGCAACTCTCGTGATGCTCTGGTTCAAAGACCGTCCCATGGGTTTCCTGATGCTCGGGTCGCGGCAGCGGCGTGAGCTCGCAAGCGCCGAACTAAATCTCCTCACCTCAGTTGGAAATCAAATAGCCGCGTCGGTGGAGAAGTTGATCCTGCTGGACGATTCGCGCAAAGCTTACGAAGACTTGCGCCGCACGCAGGAACAATTATTGCAGAGCGAAAAGATGGCCGCGATCGGCCAGCTGATTTCCGGCGTCGCGCACGAACTCAATAATCCGCTCACCGCAATTCTCGGCTACAGCCAGCTTCTCGCTTCCAGCGAATTCGTCAACGAACGCGGCGCCGAATACATCCAGAAAGTTTACAAACAAGCGCGCCGCACGCATCGCATCGTCAGCAACCTTTTGAGTTTTGCGCGCCAGCAAAAGCCGCAGCGAATGCCGGTGAATATCAACCAGGTGCTCGAAGACACCATCGGTCTGCGCGACTACGATCTCCGCGTTAACAATATTCAGGTGCACCGCGAACTCGCGCAAAATCTGCCGCTGCTTTCAGCGGACATGCATCAGCTTCAGCAGGTATTTCTCAACATTTTAAATAACGCGGTGGATGCAATTCTGGAACGCTCCGACCGTGGCGAAATCTGGATACGGACTTCGCAGCAGGGGCAACAAGTGGCTGTTGAGATCCGCGACAGCGGCCCCGGCGTACAAGATCCGCACCGCGTTTTCGATCCGTTTTACACCACGAAAGCGGTTGGAAAGGGAACTGGCCTCGGCCTTAGCATTTGCTACGGAATCGTCAGCGAGCACGGCGGCGAAATCTCGGTGCAGAATACTCCGCCGCAAGGCGCGGCATTCATGCTCACATTCCCGCTTTCCGGCGTGCTCCATTCTGTCAATAACGATATCCCCGCAGCAACTTCGGAAGTTCGCGGCAGGGTGCTCCTCGTCGATGACGAGGAGCCGGTTCTCGGCCTCGAAAAAGAAATTCTTGAAAGTCGCGGCATCACCGTCTACACCGCACGCACGGGCCAACAGGCGATCGAGATGCTCTCGAAGCAATCAGTAGACGCGGTTGTGACGGACATGAAAATGCCCGGTGCGATATCCGGCCGCGCTCTCTATGAGTGGATTCAGCAACACCAGCCGGACCTTGCCAATCGCATGATCTTCACAATGTCGGACGCAACCCAGGACGCAGGCACTCGTAAAGCTAATCGAATCCGGCGTCACTTTTATTCAAAAGCCCTTTGAAGTGGAAGCTTTCTGGAACGCCGTGCAGCGCACATTGCGCCAAGTTCAGCCGGTGGAAGCAAGGCGCTAACCGAATCAAGTCCCATCAAACTTTGGAAAGTAAGGACGCATCCTGCCACGCATGCATCGCAACTTCCAACCGCGATGCCATTGCGCCGATCGTATCCGATAGCGCGTGGAGCTGTGCAACCGGCAATGCACCGGTGCGCAACTTCAGCCACACCACCACATACAACAAGTTGAATTTCCATTCGAGCTTGATCCGCTCCATTTCTGTCGCGTGTGCGGTATTCGGGGGCTGCTTTGGCAAGCAGCCGCGATAATTCGGTGAGTTTTCTGAAGTCTGCGCGCAGCCCGGCCAAAAAGAAAAGCGCCGCCGCGCGTCGAGCGGCAAGTGCGCGTTTGCGTGAACGCGGTTCTACGTGTGAATTGAGAAACTCAGCATCTTGATTGGATAGCGCCTGTTGGATGATCGGAAACAACCGCGGATGCTTCGCCGGTATGCCATCGAGAAATATTCCGGAAAGATCCCGAGAATCTGTCCCGGCGGAACGCGAGCTTCGTCCCAGCAAAATGGCGACAATCGCCAAGACCAAAGCCAGCCCGATGATGACGTAGGTTCCCGTCATAGGTTAAGCATCTCTGCCATCCGGTCATTCAGTTGGCGCAATCTCAGATTTAATGCCGGTGCCATATGGTTGTACATTGCCGCTGAAATGGTGGATGTATCGGGTTCGGCGGATGGAATCAGTTGGTAAATCGCGCAAATCCAAACGAGCAATACTCCATCGTAGGAAAGCTCTCGCGCCGAGTTGAACCAAGCATATGTCAGGATGGGGTTCCGCGAAGAAAGCGTGGTAATGATGCACTGCGTCACCGAATAAAAGCAGAGTCCATACAGCAATAGCCGGTAACCCGGTCTGAATTCGATTCGAAAATGCAATGCGAACGCGAGAATGATCACCAGCACAAACGCCTGCATGAATTCAAATCGTTGCACTCCCACGTAAAAAAATTTGGCGATCCAATCTCTGTTCGTGTATGCGGAAACCGCGCTCCAAACCGAAAGCACACCAGCCACGAACAAAAGCGTTCGCCTCGTGATTTTCCAGATGACTGGGTAAGAGCGCACCGACAGCCACCATATTTGCACCGCAATTAGCAGTCGAAGTATGCACAGAACGAATTCGGAAACCCAATAGGTGATGTAGTAGGCGTGATGATTTTGCGTTGAAATGTTCGGTACGTAACGCACTGCGAAAAACCACCACAAGTCCCTGCACAATAGAAACACAAAATACACAGAGATTACATACGCTTGCCTCGAAGGTTTGCGAAGCAGGATCAGCGCGACCAGCGCCACTTCAAACGCGCTGCCAGCAATCCACGATACCGTGTCAATCCATGACAAATGTAACACAGCGCGCATCCTATCATCCTTGTACGGTAGAGTAAATAGAACGCGCGCTGCAAACCGATAGTACTAAAGTTATCCCACTGACAATAGGTGCCCCGGAATCGCGATCATGTTTCCGGGCGGCGGCGGGGGTGGCGTAGGTCCGGGACCGTCTGCGATCAGCACTTCAACTTCTGCCGGGAGTGTGAAGGACGGGTTTCCCGGTGGTGGTGGCGGTGGCGTAGGTCCAGGACCATCTGCGATCAACAACTCAACTCCGGCCGAACTTGTGACTACCAGGTTTCCCGGCGGCGGTGGGGGTGGTGTCGGCCCAGGACCATCAGCAATAATTGTTGGGTAAATTGAGGGACTATTGACCTGAACGCTGGCTGGCAGTAAAATCAGGCACGCAACTGCACTGAACAGCAATACTCTTACGGTGCGTTTCATTTTGGGAACTCCTCCTAGGCGCGCACTCTGAGCGCTCTGGCGGAAGTCCCGCGGAATCACTGAAAAACGTTCAAAAAACGGAACAGCGGGGGGAACGAGACGGCATGGGCAACTTGGAGTCCTTCGAGCGGAACCGGCGGCTAGTGGAGGATTTCACAGCGCGCACGCTTGGCGCGATCCCAAGCCAGTACGCGCGATTGGTCTATGTGTCCACGCTGCGCGACCTGCCTTCGGGTCGCTACGAGCACGCCGGACTCGCCTCGCGCTACCCCGAAGGCGCCGTCAACGAAGTTCTGGCGGGTTCGCACGAAGAACTCTTCGCGCGCATTCTTGAGATGTCTTTGGAATCACAGCTTTCAGACCTACGAATTTGCCTGGCAGGACTCGGCGGGGAGCTGGTTAAACAGGCGGGACGCTGGCGTGAACTCGAATTTTACCGAGCGCTGATGCCGAATGGCGTCGCGCCCAATATCCGCGAACTGTTTTGCGCCAACCTGGAGGCGCTGTTGAGCGTGGTAGAATCTGCGCCTGCTACATCGTCCGCATCCGCATAATCACTCCGGTCACCTCTCCCACCACTTCAGCCTGATCCGGAGTGCGCAGCACGCGAGGCGTACATGGCGAGAGTGGGTACGGCTGCAGGATCAAATCGCGCCCCTCGATTGAGCACCACGCGCACCGGTAACCCTCTCTGAGCTCAACGAAATAAATCGGGCGTTCAAATTCATTGCGCCACCCGTCGGCTCGTACCTGCCGCCGCGCGGGATCCACTAGCACCAGGCTACCTGGGCGCAGCAGCGGCTCCATCATGTGGTCGTCCAATCCTACATATCCGTATTGATGTCCGGGCTGGCCTGTGAAAAACATTGCTTCCCATTCTCCCCAGGCTTCCACCATCCGGCTGATTAGATCGGTGCGCCGGGGATCGAATCCCGGATCGAATCGCACCGGCAGCCGCATTTGAATCGGCGGCGATGCAAGATGCGTATTAGGAGCCCCAAGCTCGGCGCCATCATAGAAATGCATACCCAGCGGAATGTCGTACCATTCGAAAACATCCAGCGGATTCAGGTGATAAATCGCGGCCAGCGAATAAATTTTGTGAAGACTGGGTGTCGCCCCGTGATTCTCGATGTCCGCCAACCGGCTGATGTGAACGACAAAATCGGAGCGGCCGCGCTTTTCAGCCAGTACGTAACTCGCGCGTTCGACATCGCGGTAGGTCAACCCTAGCACTTCGCGCGTCTGGCGCAGGCGCGAGCCTGGAATCATAAATGCACCTTCAGGGAGAGGGTAAAGCGACGGGAGTATAGCATGTTGTATATCTGTTAAGAAAACGGAACAAACAATTCTGCTGCCAAAAGAACGGCAAGATCTCGCATCGCGCTCCAAAGTCCACAGTCATGAACCGCTGTGTCCCGCCCTTCCGTCTCGCGCCGCAAAACCTGCTATCCTGAACTTGAGCGCCATCCGCGCACACTTGGAGACGAAGCGGTCCATGCGATTTTCCACCAAATTTCTTGCGGCAAGCGGCTTCGCTCTGATCGCGGCATCGGCTCTCATCTCTCAGCAGAATGCGCCGCCCGCAAAACCTATTCCGCCGCCGGCAAGCGCCCCCGTCACTGCAACCACCACGGCGGAATTCCTTCGCACCACCGACGAAGTTCTCGCCGAAATGAGCAAGCTGCTGGGCATGCCCATCAAAGAGCCGCTCAAGAAGAGTCTCCGCTCGCGCGATGAAATTCGTGCCTATGTGCTTCGCGAAATGAATGAAGATGAAACCGCCGAAGAGCGCTACGCCGATCAAAAAGAAATGGAAAAATTGGGACTGATCCCCAAGAATTTTCCGCTCGACTCCTTCATGGTTGATTTGCTCACCGAACAAATCGCCGGACTCTACGATTCCAAAGCCAAAGAATTTTACATCGCCGATTGGATCGCAGCCGAAGATCAACGCGAAGTGATGGCTCACGAACTCACTCACGCGCTGCAGGATCAGTACTACCATCTCGACAAATGGCGCGACGCCGCGAAGCCGAATGAAGACGCAGAACTCGCCCGCGATTCCGTCCTGGAAGGTTCGGCCGTTGCGTCGATGCTCGATTACGGTCTGCACCAGCAGGGCCAATCGCTTTCGAATCTCGGCGACCTGAATCTCAGTGCCATGCTCGGTCAACTCGACGATTCTTCCACGCCACTGCTCGCAAAGGCTCCGCAATTTATTCGCGACGATCTCACTTTTCCATACGGCGCAGGCGCTGATTTTGCGCAGCATATTTTGCTGGCGCGCGGTGGATGGTCGAGCATGCACACGCTTTTCGAAAATCCTCCCGTGTCGTCGCAGCAAATTTTGCATCCCGATTTGTACTTGCGCGGAGTGAAGCCTGAAAAAGTGGAACTCCCGGATCTCTCCAAAAAATTGGGACCCGAAGTGGAAGAAGCTCGACGCAAATGTCCTCGGCGAATTCGGGCTCGTTGAAGTGCTGAAACAATTTCTCGATGAAAAGCGCGCGAAAGATCTCGCGCGTGTTTGGGATGGCGACCAATACGCCGTCTATCAGCAAAACGACACCAAGCAAGTTTTGCTGATCGTAAAAATTCACGCCGATAGCGATGAAGACGCAGCACGCCTCAGCGGCGGCCTTTCCGAAGCCCTCGAGAAAAAATACGCCACACGCACAAATCTCATGCGCCGCCCAAATTATTTGTCGTTTGATTCAGAAGACGGCCCGGTATTCCTGCGCTGCTCTGCATCGGACTGCGTAACTTTTGAAGGCGCGGAAAAAAGCTGTGTTCGACGAACTCACCCACTCCATCGGCTGGACCGCAAATCCCACCGCCACCGACGTTCCTGCACCGAAGAATTAGTGGCACAGGCATTCTGCCTGTGCGCCGTTAGCTTTTCGACTTTGCCTGTTCGCTTCTAGGTTTGCCTTTAACCGTCAGGAATCAGCGGCAGCGAACGCAGCCGTACGCCAGTAGCATCACAAATCGCATTTCCAATTGCGGGAGCTAACGCCATCAGTGGAGTTTCGCCCGCTCCCGCGGACGGAATGTCTTTGCGATCCACCAGCACAACTTCCATGATTCCCACGTCTTTGAAGCGCGGCACGCGATATTTCGAAAATTTCGGATTCTCGATGCGCCCATTCGAAAATTGAATCGCTTCGAACAGCGCGCCGCCCAAGCCCATCACATTTGAGCCGGCGATTTGATTGCGAAGGCCATCGGGATTTACAACCGCGCCGCAATCGAATGCCGTGACTACGCGCGTGACCTTCACCGCGCCGGTCGCGCGATCCACATAAATTTCCGCGCAAGTCGCGATGAATCCGTTTTTTTCTGTGCCGCAAGCGAGGCCGTAGCCCGATGCCCGCCGAATTACTTTTCTTGCGCGCATCCCATCCAAATGATTTCGTCGCAGCCAGTAGCACATCGCGAATGCGTTTTCCGCTATCATCGTCCGGCAAATTCTTCAGCCGAAATTCCAGCGGATCGATCCCCGCCGCTCGCGCGAGGTCATCCATGTGCGATTCGCGCGCAAACATATTCGCGGTGGCCGCCAGCGCGCGATACGAGCCCTGCCGCAGCGGGTATTGCGTCGGGATGAAATTGTTCGTGCTTATTCGCCACCGCATACGGCGAATTCAGCGCCGATCCGCCCGAATTGTAATTGTGAAATTCCCACGCGGTAAGCTTTCCATCGGCGCCCACGCCGCTGCGAATTTCCATCACTCCAGCAGGAC
Source organism: uncultured Acidobacteriota bacterium (assembly GCA_963785395.1). Taxonomy (GTDB): domain Bacteria; phylum Acidobacteriota; class Terriglobia; order Acidiferrales; family UBA7541; genus DASTCZ01. The sequence continues at coordinate 359,548 of CAWAVH010000010.1, forward strand.
GAAAGTACGCCCACGTAAATTCTTCTTCGCGCGTCCATACAAGTTTCACCGGTTTTCCCGCGGCCTTGGCGATCCGCGCTGCTTCCACCGCGAATTCGCCGGTGTGTTTTCCGCCGTAAGCTGAGCCGGTATCCGGAATCAAAACGCGCACCGACGCTTCATCCAGATGAAACGCATTCATCAGTTCATCGCGAACTCCAAATGGCCGCTGCGATCCAGTGTGTACCGTGAGCTTGCCGCCATCCCATTGCGCAACCGCCGCGCGCGGCTCCAGCGGCGCGTGTGCGATGTACGCGACGGTATAAGTCGCATCGAGCTTGTGCGCCGCGGCTGCGAGCCCTTGTTCAATGTCACCCACTCCACTCGGACGCTGTTGCCCGCCGCCTTCGCCTCCACCGCGGCCTCCGGTTTGCGGGTTCGCTTTCAAATATTCATGAACGTTCGCGCTCGTGACGCTCGTCGGCGTCTCTTTCCACTCCGCGTGAATCGCCGCGATCGCTTTCGCTGCTGTGGGCGTATCGGGCGCCGCGACGCCAATAAAATCTCCGTCGCGAACGCACACAACTCCAGGAATTGCCTGCGCCACGCTCATCTCAACGCTGGTCAGCGTCGCTCCAAATGATAGCGGCCGCAAAACTTTTCCATACATCATTCCGGGCAACTTCAAATCGCTCGTATATTTGTGTCCGCCGGTGACAAATTCGCTGCCGTCAACTTTCGGAATCGATTTGCCCGAGACTATCCATTCCGCCACGCGGAACCAGCGGATCGGTATCTGGAATCGCGCGCGCAAGCGCTTGTCCCTCTTGCCAGCTCGCCATATTTCAGCGAACGCCGCGTTGGCGGGATCGGTGACCTCGCCATTTTTCGCGACCAGCCGCGAGCGTTCCACATTCCATTGCTTCGCCGCGATATCCACCAGAATGTCGCACGCCGCGCTCGCCACGTGCCGCAGCTGCGTCCCCATCTGCGGAGTGCTGCGGCTGCCAAAAGTTCCCGCATCATACGGAGTAAGCTGCGTATCGCCCATGATCAGCGTGATGGAATGAAATGGAGCGCGCAATTCTTCGGCCACCGCCTGCGCGAGCGACGTGCGAATGTTTTGCCCCATTTCCACTTTGCCGGTGTAAACGGTCATGGCGCCGTTTTCGTCCACGTGCAGCCACGCCGAAATTTCCTTCGGCATTTGCTCGCCCGAAAATCCGCCGCGCCTCCCGCCGCCGGATTCGCCCTGCTGTTGCGCGAGCGCATCCTTTGCGACAAGAAAAACCGCGATGCCCGCGCCAAATATTTTTACGAAATCGCGCCGCTCAATTTCAAAATGGTGCAGGGGAGGGGAGTTGCAGCTCGTAGCGCTCCACTTCAATCGGCGGCGAAACGCGTTGTGCCGCGGCAGAAGCAATCTGCGATTCGTTAAATAGATTTTGGCGCGAACTCATTGCACGCTCTCCTTTCGCTGCGCCAGCCGCGGGCGTTCCATTTTTCATCGCGCGCGCCGCCCCGCGCACCGCGGCCACAATCCGCGGATAAGTTCCGCAGCGGCACACATTGCCCTGCATGTACTCCACAATTTCCGCGTCGCTCGGCGCTGGATTCGATTTCAGGAGCGCCACTCCGGTGATGATCATTCCCGAAGTGCAGTAAGCGCATTGCATCGCGCCTTCATCCAGAAACGCCTGCTGCAGCGGGATGCAGCCTCCCATGTTGCGCGATGCCTTCGATCGTGGTGATTTCTTTCGCCGCTGCCGCGCCCACGGGAGTCACGCAAGAGTGCCGCGGATTATTTCCGATCAAGACTGTGCAAGCGCCGCACTGCCCTTCGCCGCATCCGTATTTGCTGCCGGTAAGATCAAGCTGCTCGCGAAGCACGGTAAGCAGAGGAGTTTCAGGATCGGCATCGATGGAATATTTCGTCATTGACGCGAATTTCGGTGATTCGCGAAGATTGGACTGATGATTGGCGAGACATGTAATTCCTTCTTTGGCGCGGCCTGCGGCGAGGGGCGCACCAATTATGCTAGTCCCAGAGAACCCACCATTCAATACACGATTCAGCGGAATTCGCGATGGATTGCGAACCCGACATAATCTGGGAAGCTAAATTTCGAGAAGCGTTTTTTTTGACAATTTTGCGGGTTCTTACGCCTGTAAGCCTTTTGTAATGAACACTTACGTCGAATTTCGAGTTAAGTCCATTAGAATGAACACTTAACTTTTATAAGGCCCTTTTTTCCGATGATGAGGCCGTAAGTCCTTTGTTTGCAACACGAAATATTATAGGACATAGAACAGTATATTTATCGCTCTACGGGCCAAAAACGGGCGTTAGAGCGGTGGAAAGTGTGGGTAGCAATAAAAAACCCGCGCTGGTGGGCGCGGGATGCGGTTCTCCCCTAGTAAGGATTGTCTCATATTCGTTTTTTGATGTCAAGAGGAATATTGAAGATTGCATGGTTGAAGTGTACGCTATATATGGATGCGATATGGGCATATGTCGAGAGGACAATTCGCGAGGGAATGGGCGAGGCCTGCCCGCTACGCGGTGCGAGCCTGGCCCCTACGGATCAGGTTCAATTTTGTGGAGAGCTGTGGGAGAAACAGCGATCGGCGTGAAACGAGGAATGCGAAACGGTACTAGCGAGCGATCTTACGCTCCAGCCGCGCCATTCGGCGGCTGAAACGAGATTCCATGCGGACGGTGAAGGATTCTGCTCCATCGACGCCACGAAGCCGCGCGTTGCTGCCGCCGCGGCTTAGAAGCGACAGCGCATGATTCGTTAATTGGAAGGCGCGATCCAAATTTTTCGCGCGGTGCTCGAAATGGATTGCGAGCTGTTCGCACGCTTCGAGCATTTCGCGCAGGTTTTCGGAAGTCGCGTCGCGTCCGCGAGAACCGTTGCGAGGATGGCTGCGGCTTGGCAATCCGAGGGCGCCGCGCAGCAGGATGCGTTCGAGCGTGAGCGATTGCGCGGCGGGGAATTCGGCGACGTTCTCGGGGGATGCGATTTGAAGTTCGCGGGCAGCTTTCTCCGGTTTTCGCGCGGATCCGCGAAAATCGAGCAGGCTTTCCCAGTGTTCCACGGCATCGGCGTGATCGCCGGCGCGCTTCGACAGGCGAGCCAGCTCGCGCCGCGCGGTGCGGGCGAGGGCGGGAGGCAAGCCGGCGGCGAGCGCGGCTCTGTAATGGTGGCGTGCCGAAGCGGGCTCGCGGCGGCGATCAAGCAGCCGCGCTAAACCGAAGAGATCAGAAGCATCGTGATCGATGCGATGTTTGCTATTTATCGAGCGGTTGGCTTCGCGTGCGAATGCGTCAGCGTCGCTGGTGTGTTGGGTGGAGGCGAAGTTTTCTTGCGATAGCGAAAGCAGTTCCAGAATTCGCGCGGCCACAGCAGCAAGCCCGCGAAGATCCATTCGATTGTGGTGAAGAACCGGAAGTAGCGCGCTCGCCGCGCCTCTGCGCACGAAATTGAAATAAATTTCTGGAATTTGTGAGCCATCGATATCGGTTTCGCGGGACCAATCAAGCCGCGATCCCAGCGAGACACGCAAAATTTCGCGTTCGAGATCGGCGAGGCGCACAGATTCAAGGCGTGACTTCCAAAGCTGACGCGCGGGATGCAAAAAATCGAGATGAAGCGCGGGCGAAGGAGTTTCAATCGAGCGCGTCATTCGAAAACGAGTTTCGAGAAGCGGCCAGTCAAAGCTTTTTCCGTTGTAGGTGACGAGCACGCGGCGTTCGGCCATGCGCTCCTGCAGCGAAAGCAGCAGCGCGTGCTCTTCGCCGAAATCGCGCATAAAAAATTGTTCCACCTGCAGGCCGCCACCGTCCCACCACGCGAGGCCCACCAGAAATGGATACGTGCCGCTGCCTCCGGCGAGGCCGGTAGTTTCCGTATCAAGAAAAAGCCAGTGCGCGGGATCGAATGCGAATTTCTCAATCCGTGAGCGAGTTGAATTCGCTCTTGTTTTCGCGGCGGATGCTGTAGTGGAATCCGTAGTGGAAGCAGGAAGCAGTAAACGCAGCGCGCTCGCAGCCTGCGCATCGCCGGCTTCGAAACATTGCTCAGGAGTGGGGAACCAGCGGCGAATCGAAAGATGTTCGCCGAAGGAATTTCGCGCGACGGTAGCGCCAAAAAGCGCCGTCAGATCGTTCGGATCGGGTGTGGATTCGTCGATGGATTCAAATTCGCGCGGCACGCGAATTTTAGCCGGACGCAGCGCGGCAATCCGTGAAAGTTTCGCGCCGAATTTGTCGCTGCCCAGAAGAGACATTTGTTTATGAGTTCATGCCGAAAGTTATTCGCGCTCCATCAATTCAATACGATTGCCAAAGGGATCTTCGATATGCACGCGCTTATAGCCATCGAACGAAACATCGGGAGTCACGCGGCCGCCATACCCTTCGCACCTCGCGATAATTTCCGCGAGACCTTCCACCACCAACGCAGGATGCGCTTTTTTCGCGGGCCGGAAAGTTTTCTCAACTCCCAAATGAATTTTCACTGTGCCTTGCTCAAACCAAGCGCCGCCGCGCTTCGCGAGTTCCTCCGGCTTCGGCACTTCAGTGAGCCCCAGCACTCCCACATAAAACGCGCGCGCGTCGTCTTCGCCTTCGGCAGGCATCGCAAGTTGCACGTGATCAATCGCGCGAATTTTCATGCGATAGCTTTCATTTCGTGCGTTTGCGCCGCTCCCAGCAAATCCAGAATCGCCAGCGCCGCTTCTTTCGCGTGCTCGTTTCCGTCGCTCGCGGGGCCAACGCACGAAGGGCAGCCCTTTTCGCATTCGCAGACCGCAATCAGTTCGCGAGTTTTGCGCAGCAGCAGATCGTGCGCGTGGAACAGCGGCTCGCTGAATCCGATGCCGCCGGGATACGCGTCGTACAAATAAAGATTCGGCTCGAAGAATTCTTTTTCCGGAGCGCCATGCGCGAGATCCGCCACTTCAGGCAGCTTCATCCCACGGAGCGATGCCCGGAGTGGGCGGCCGCTCGCCGATCGCCGTGCCCAGATCGCGCGCATCGCACATCAGCAGCAGAGTGGCCACGCTGTGCATCGCGTACAAAAGTCCGCGCATGCCGTTTTGCCGGTCGCTGATCGCGAATGGAAGCGATTCCATCAGCGCTCGATCCAGCGTCGTCCAGCACGCCGTCGTGTGCATTTCATTTTCAGGAAGCTGCAGATCGCCGGCGCCAATATTTTCATGGGTGAAAAATTTTATTTTCTTGAAGCCGACCACTTGCGAACGCACCAACACATCGCCATGCACTCGCGACGCGTGCAAATCTTCTGCGTCAGCACTGGCGCCCGCGCCGGATTTGCCAGAAACGATGCGCGCATGCTCCGCAATTTCCAGCACGCGCACCTGCGTGTAGCGAATCGCGTCGGTGTAGTAATCCACGTTCACGCGCTTCACATAGGCTTTGCGCTCGTCAAAATCCATGCGCTCCACGTGAAATTGCTCGCCCTGATGCAGATAAATTGCTTTCGGATGAACGGTGGTAAGCGCGCTCGAAAAATCCACTTCGCCGATTACTTCCGGTCGCGCGGTGATATCCACGATCACAAAATTATCGGAGGTGACCGAGCGCAGACTCACGGTGTCCGCCGGATACGCTTCCTGCGTCCAGTGCCAATTCTCGCCACTGCGATGCAGGTAGCCGGCCTCTTCCAGTTTCTCGCACAGCGCGGGCAAATCCACCGCGCCGAATTTTTCTTCCGCGTTCATCGGCAGCTCAAACGCCGCGCACTTCAAATGATTCACCAGAATTTCCAGATTGTCGGGCTGAATGTATCCGTGCTCCGGCGATCGCCCGAAAAAATAATCGGGATTGCGCACCACAAATTGATCCAGCGGGGAAGAGTTCGCGATCATAACAGCGCACGAACGCGCCGCTGCGGCGCCCCGCGCGCCCCGCGCGCTGCCAGGTGCTGGCGATCGTGCCCGCATATCCGGCCATCAGCACCGAATCGAGCGAGCCAACATCGATGCCGAGCTCCAGCGCGTTCGTCGTAACCACTCCGCGAATCGATCCGTCGCGCAATTTGCGCTCGATTTCGCGCCGTTCGCCGGGAAGATATCCGCCGCGATATCCGCGAATCGCGGGCTCGGCTCCTGGCGCTGCGGGAAACGCCTGTTGCAAATATGTGAGCAGCACTTCGGTGTGCAGGCGGCTGTTTGCGAAAACCATTGTTTGCAATCCGCGCTTCAGAAATTCCTGCGCTAGCCGCGAAGTTTCGTTGATGCAGCTGCGGCGAATTCCGAGATAGCGATTGACCACAGGAGGATTGTAAAAAATAAAAAGTTTTTCGCCGGCGGGCGCGCCGTTTGTATCCACCACTTCCACTTTTTCTTCCAGAAGATTGCTGGCGAGTTCGCCCGGATTCGCGATCGTGGCACTGCTGCAAATGAATTGCGGCTTCGATCCATAGAATGCCGCCACGCGCTTCAGCCGACGCAGCACATTGCACAAATGGCTGCCGAAAACTCCGCGATACGTGTGGAGTTCATCGAGCACGACGTATTGCAAATTTTCAAACAGCCGCTGCCACTTGGTGTGATGCGGAAGAATTCCAGCGTGCAGCATGTCTGGATTACTCAGGACGATGTGCCCTTTTTCGCGAATCGCTTTGCGCGCGTCGGCGGGAGTGTCGCCATCATAAGTGAAAACTCCGAACGCGTTATCGAGACGCTTGCCCCAGATCGTGAAGCTCGGCGAGCTGGTCCTGCGCCAGCGCCTTCGTGGGAAAAAGATACAGCGCCCGCGTATCCGATATTTGCGAGCACCGCATTGATCACCGGCAAGTTGTAGCAAAGAGTTTTTCCGCTTGCGGTTGGAGTCACCACAACAACATTCCGTCCATCATGCGCGATATCCGCGGCGGCGCGCTGGTGCGAATAAAGTTGCGTGATCCCTTTTGCGGAGTATGCGGCAGCGAGTTCAGGACGCACCCAATCCGGCATCGCGGCCCACTGCGCTTCGCGCGCGGGAATGTGGTGCAGCGCCGTGATAATTTCGCCGGAGTGATCGCGCGCAACGATCTGGTCAACGATTTCGCGAACGCGCGCCAGAGAATCTGTGGCTCGCACGGCAAGAGATTGCGGCATAGGGCATCAACTCCACTTCGCTTTTTGTTCGCTGAGGGTATCACGCCGCGAAACCGGCTGCAACGCATGTGTCTAAAAATTTCCAGCGCACAATACCCGCGTGAATTTCGCCTTGCTGCCGGCGCGCGCCAACTTGACATTTTTCGATTCGCGCCGCTATATCAAATGCTATGGCAAAGACATTCTTAACTTTGGATTTTGGCAAACACGAAGAAACGGCGCAGCAAGCGCGTCACCAATTCGATATCTGGCGCCAGGCATTTCACCTGAACAAGAAACTCGAATACAAATTCGAACGCGCGGCTCCGGCAAAAGGTGCCAAAAAGGAAGAGAAAGTTGAAAAAGAAGCTCCATCCGATGTTCGCATAATCATCCAGATGCAGTTTTCCGATCACGAAAAGCTCTCGCAGCAGCGCTGGGTCGAACGCATCAATGCGGAGGAGCCGTTCAAAAGCGCATCGCCAACATTGATTCGTCACGGCGAAGCTGCGTTCGACAAGATCAAGTCTCTATTCGAATCATTGGAATAATTTTCATTCGTAAGAATCGTAAGACGCGTTGCGCGATGTCAAAACGTGTTTCATACTGACAGTGGTGTTCATTGGTACAGGCCACCCTTTAGCCCTTTGGTACATCTATAAACCGAACACTACGGACCGAATATAAGCTGTTGTGTTTGCGATTTGCGGTGTTATCCTGCCGATACAAATCACCACGAGGTAGTAATGCAGCGAGCGTTTATCGCAGGACCGATAGCGATGGTGTGTGGAATCTGCGCCGTTTCAGGCGTTATTTCCAATGCAACCGCGCAAGAGAAGAGTCCCGCCCCGCGCATCGCAGATGCCGCTGCTCTCATTAATCCTTTTTCTACGTTCACATTGCCAGCTATGCCGGTTTCTTCTACAAGTAGCACGCAGCCATCAGGATCCATGGCGGCGGAAGCGATTCCGTCTTCACCGATCACCGCTGACATTTTGGCCAAGATTCCCCGCCAAGTTTTCAGTATCGATGGCCATCCGGGCGACGTCGTAAATTTCTTGATTCTGGGCGATCGGAAAGACGTCCGAAAAGCGATCGGCGCCGCGGGCTGGTCGCGCATCGCCTGCACCAAACTCGGAGCTGTTTGGCACGACATCTTTGACGCCATCGATCCTCGCGGATATCGCGGCGTGCCCATGAGCAAGCTCTACCTTTTCGGCCGGCCGCAAGACGTAAGCTACTCGAATTCGAAGACTCCTTTTTCGTGGTGGGGCCGCCATCATTTCCGCATCTGGCAGGCGCCTTTCGAAGTGGATGGACAAACTCTCTGGATCGGCGCGGCGACCCACGATATCGGTCTCCGCTGGCAGGACGGCCATCCGCATCTGGTTCACAAAATCGATCCCAACGTCGATGCTGAGCGCCAGTACGTTTCGAAGAGCCTCAACCACACGGGCCGCGTGGAAGTCCTGGGATACGTTTTGCCGTCCGATGCGCGCACTACTGCACGCACCACTACAGGCGAGCAGTTTTATACGGACGGACGAGTGCTCGTGATGAAAGTGGTTCCTAAGAATTCGGCGAAGCCCGCTGCGGACACCACCCTTCGCTAACCTGAAAGATTCACTTGAAAATTCTTTCGGCTTCCAAAGATTTCCGCAAGGGAATCCATATTGCTTTTGTCGTGTTCCGTTATAATGTCGGCTACGCGGTGACTTACTTCGTCCTCTCGAGGTAAATGGCATGCCCGTTCAGACTCGCGCCAAAACGGCGAAATACAATGCCTCAAAGTATCTCGGCCTGCGCCGCGAAGATTTGCTGCGGATGTATCGCACCATGCAATTATCGCGGCGGCTCGACGACCGCGAGATACAGCTCAAGCGCCAAAATAAAATATTCTTTCAGATCAGCGGAGCTGGTCACGAAGCTGTGCTCGTCTCCGCGGGAATGCTGCTCAAGCCGCGGCACGATTGGTTCTACGCATACTATCGCGATCGCGCGCTGTGCCTGATGCAGGGCGTCACTCCATACGACATGATGCTGCAGGCCGTCGGCGCGAAAGACGATCCCAGCTCCGGCGGGCGCCAGATGCCGTCTCACTGGGGACATCCCAAGTTCAACGTTGTAAGCCGCTCGTCGCCGACGGGCACGCAATTTCTGCAATCCGTAGGTGCTGCGGAAGCGGGGATGTATTTCGAAGAATTTCCGAAAGCGCTCGACGAAGCGAAGCATGCACCCCTTGGCGAATACGTGAATCACTTTGCCGATGAAGTCGTCTACGTTTCATCCGGCGATGGCGCCACCAGTGAAGGCGAATTTTTCGAATCGCTCAACACGGCATGCACCAAAAAGCTGCCGATGTTTTACATGGTGGAAGACAACGGCTACGCGATTTCCGTTCCAGTAGGAGTGCAAACTCCCGGCGGAAGTATTTCGAAACTTCTCTCTGGGTATCCCGGATTATTTATTCAGGAATGCGATGGCACCGAATTGATGGAAAGCTACGCCGCCTGCCAGCGTGCCGTGGAATATTGCCGCGCGCGAAAAGGCCCCGCGCTGCTGCACGCGCACGTCACCCGGCCATATTCGCATTCGTTATCTGACGACGAGCGTTTGTATAAAACAGAAGAGGAGCGCGCGACGGAAGCGCATCGCGATCCGATTCCGAAATTCGGTTTGTTCCTCGTTCGCGAAGGAATCGTAGACGAAAAAGAATTGGAAGCGATCGAAGCCGAAGTGGAAAAAGAAGTTGCGGACGCCACCGATCGCGCCTTGGCCGCCGAAATTCCAACAGTGGATTCGATCTACGACTTTGTAAATTCGCCCGATGTAGATCCAACTTCGAAAATTTTCGAAGCCGAGCCGAATTTTTCCGGCGAGCAGAAAACCATGGTCGAAATGGTCGCTACCACTCTGCTTTCCGAAATGGCGCGCGACGAAAGAATCGTTGTGTTCGGCGAAGACGTCGCCGATTGCAGCAACGATCAGAATCTAGAAAAAGTAAAAGGGAAGGGCGGTGTCTTCAAAGCTACTTCTGGATTGCAGCGGAAATTCGGCTCCGATCGCGTTTTCAATTCTCCGCTCGCCGAAGCGAATATCGTGGGACGCGCGATCGGCATGGCCACCCGCGGATTAAAACCCGTCGTCGAAATTCAATTTTTCGATTACATCTGGCCGGCCATGATGCAGCTGCGCAACGAACTCGCGGTGATGCGATGGCGCTCGGCGAATGGATTCAAGAGTCCCGCGGTTGTGCGAGTAGCGATCGGCGGCTACCTCACCGGCGGCGCGATTTATCACAGCCAGTGCAGCGAAGTTTTTTTCACGCACACTCCGGGAGTGCGCGTAGTGATGCCGTCCACGTCCCTCGACGTCGCGGGACTTTTGCGCACCGCGATTCGCTGCGACGATCCGGTGATGTTTCTCGAGCACAAACATTTGTACCGCCAGCCGTACAATCGCAGCGCCGATCCGGGGCCCGATTTCACGATTCCGTTCGGCAAAGCGCGCGTCGTGCGCGAAGGCTCCGACGTCAGCATCATTACCTTCGGAGCGTTGGTTCATCGCGCCGAAGTCGCCGCCGCCCAACTCGATCGCGAAGGCGTCTCAGCGGAAGTCATCGATTTGCGTTCGCTAGCTCCCTACGATTGGGAGGCAATCGCAACGAGCGTACAGAAAACCAGCCGCGTAATCGTCGCATACGAAGACACGCTTTCGTGGGGCTACGGCGCGGAAATCGCTGCCCGCATCGCCGATGAACTCTTCGGCGATCTCGATGCGCCAGTGCGCCGCGTCGCCGCCACCGATACTTTTTGCGCGTATCAACCGGTTCTCGAAGACGAGATTCTTCCACAAACCGAAGACATCGTGCGCGCAGTTCGCGATCTCTCGGCGTACTAGCCCCGCCGATATCGGTGGAACTTTTCGTAGGAGGCAATCCGTAACTATAAAGGAGTAGAATCACAGTTGGGGTTGTGCCCGGTATGGTGGCGCTCCGCGACGGCGGAGCGATGGGGGAGGGACAACATGTATTGCGCAAATTGCACCCGCGAAATCGCGGATAACTCGAATTTTTGCTACATCTGCGGATCGCGCCAAAATGTGCGTCCGCAAGCGGCGTATTATCCGCGGCGGCTCACACGCTCGGTGACGGATTGCAAACTGGGCGGCGTCTGCGGCGGTCTCGCGGAATATTGGGGAGTTGATTCCACGATCGTGCGCCTAGTATGGGTGCTGCTGCTTATTTTCCCGGTTCCGATATTCCCAGCGTTCCTGGGATATTTCATCGCGTGGATCGTGATGCCGCGCGGTGAAGTTCCCATGTACGCGGCGGTGCCGCAGCAGCCGGTTAGCGCGAATCCAGCGCAGCAGTCGCCAGCTCAGTAAGCGCGAACGGCACGGCTCGGCGCGGCGGCAATTATTTGCCGGGTCTCATTCGCGGACGTGAGTTGCGCTCGAAGAGCATCGCGTCCAACGAAATAGGACCCGCTCCAAATGTGCCCAGCGCGAGCGCCGCTGCGCCAAGCGCCAGCTCAAATTGATAACTGTGAATCGCTAAGATTCCGTTGCCCATGTGCGCGGCGAAAATTGCCACCACCATTTCCACGGCCATCAATAGGCCGATCACTCGCGTCAGCAGGCCCAGGATCAGAAAAATTCCGCCGCCCAGTTCCATGACGATCGCGATGTAGCCGAAAAACGCGGGCAGCTTCAGATGCACCATACTCTGACCCACTGCGGCGAAGCCGCGCTGATATTTTTCGTAGCCGTACGCAATAAAAATTGCTCCGACAGCGAGGCGAATTAAAAGAAGTGAAACTGGCCGCAATTTTTCAAACGAGCCCATTTGTATTTTTCTCCGCGCGAAAGGTTCAGCCGATTTGATGCTCCGGGCCGTACACAGGGAACATCGCTTCGCGGCGCGCGTTTCGGCCGTAGTGTAAAATGAAATTGGAATCTGCGGAATTGTCGCGCGAGCCGCCACAGCGAGTGGTTGCAAGCCCTTCGCAAGGAAAAAATCGAAATGCGGAAGTGGATGATTGGCGTGATGCTCGTCGTGCTGGCCGCGGGCATCTATTGGCGAGTGCGTCCGAAAACTTCGGTGCTCGCCGATGCATTCATCGGCGAACCCAATGTCACGTTGTGGAGCAGCACCGCGCAAGTGCACGAATCGCTCGGCGAATTGCACTGGGGCGATAGCGTGGAAGTGCTCTCGCGAAATGGAAACCAGGTAAAAGTTCGCACGCCGCAAAAAATCGAAGGCTGGATCGAGAGCCATTCGCTGCTTGACGCCGCGTCGTGGCAGGGCGAGAAAAAACTTTTTCAGAGTTCGCACACCATGGCGATTCAAGCCTGCGGGCCACACAAAAGTTTTTACGAATCTGCATCTCGAGCCCGGCCGCGACACCGTGCGCATCTATCAATTTTCCGGTGGAGTTCCGCTCGCAGTCGTAGATCGAAAAGTTGCAGATGCTCCGCAATCCGCAGGCGCACCCGCCAGCGACTCTGCGAAGCGCGAAGATTGGTTGCTGGTTTACGCGCCTCTGCCGAAATCCGCGGATACTGCGGCTGCCAACGCGGGCAATGTGGGTTCTGCTAGCGGCGGCCGCGAAACCCCGCCGGTAGCGGGATGGGTGCTCGCGCGTTTTGTGCAGCTCGATCTGCCTGAAGTGATTCGCGATTACGCAAGTTCTTCTGGAGCGCGGCCGATAGCATGGTTCGTGCTGAATCTGGCGGGCGAGGCCAGCCGATCCGAAGCCGCAATATTTAATGGCTGGTGTGCACGGCGGCGACGGCCAGGATTGCGATTTCTCGATGTTGCGCGTTTACACGTGGGATGCGCCGCGTTCAGCCGCTACGAGACAGCTTTCGTGCAAAGCGATTTGTGCGGCTCGTTGCCGATTCAAGTGAGCAGGCAACCAGGCACCGGCGATCCGGAATTTCGTTTAAGCTCGTAACGAAAGACGGCGCCAAAGAAGACGCACTGTATCGCATGCGCCAAACAACCGTCCGTCGCGTGCGTGATGCGCAGCCGGAAAAAAAGAAGCACCGCTAAGATTCAAAGTAGTTTCCAATTTCATTCGCGAAATAAGATTCATGTGCCGCGCCGGATTCACTGCGCGACGTGATAGCATTTCGTTCGCAGTAAAATTTCTGACCCATCAATGAAATCATGTTTCCATAATTATTTGTGCGATTTTCTGCGCGGGCTGTTCTGTTTCGTCGTCGCAGACTCCCGCTACCGCACCGGCAAAGCCGGCATTGCCGCCTGTTCAGTTCGTGGGTGCATGGGGCACGAAAGGTACCGAGCCCGGCCAGCTTGCGCGGCCCGCTGCAATCGCCGCGGATAGTCTCGGCGACGTATATATCGTCGATGCTGGCTCGCCCACACCCTACATCGATAAGTTCACGCACGACGGTCATCCGTTGATGAGTTTCACTCCGTCGATGCCGCTGCTTGATCCGTGTGGACTCACCGTTGATTCCGGCGGCGCGATTTACGTTTTCGAATGTCGCAGCGGTTCGCTTTCAATTTATTTTCCGAATGGAGATTTTCTGCGACGCATCGCCGCCCCGTTTCGCACGCTCCACGGAAATCCTCCCACAGGTGTCGCCGTGGATGGCGATGGCCATATTTACGTTGCGCAAGCGAGCCCCGCACGCTTCGCGCGATTCACCGCGATAGGGTGCTGCGATGCCCGCGATTCCGCTGGCCGATCCGAAAGCCGCGAACGCCTTCAGCAGCGTCTCAAGTCTCGCGGCTGGCCCCGACGGAAATATTTACGCCGCCGATGCATCCGCAACATCGCATCGCACGATTCTCAACCGATGGCGCGCTGGCAACCGATGGCAATCGCAACCGCCAAGCGCATCCCCGGCGAACGATGAAATTAATTTCATCGGCGTGACTGCAAAATATGTCGTGCTTCTCGCGGGACAAAATTCTGCGCCGGTGCTTCACGTGTGGACGCTCGATGGCCAGGAAAAATTTGCCGGCCCGCTGCCGGATAATTCTGCAGCGAGCGCAACAATTTCCGCGATGGCCGTCGCGCCAAACGGAGAAATCTTTTTGCTCGATCGCGCCGCATCTCGCGTGTTCTGTTACAAAATAAATCTGTAGCGCTCGCACGTGTCCGCGTCGCTGCACGCAACAAGGAAGGAGTTCAAATGCCACTGTTAATTTCAGAACAAGATGTCCGCGATCTGCTCACCATGCCCGATGCCATCGCAGCCGTCGAACGCATCACTCGGCTTCAATCCGATGGGCAGGCGATGATTCATCCGCGCCATCGACTCGAATTTCCTGACAAAGGTTTTCTCCACTACATGGCGGGTGCCGATGTCACCGATGGAATTGTCGGCATGAAGATTTACACTAGCGTTCACGGTGCGCTGCGATTTCTGGTTCTACTCTATCGCTCCACCACCGGGGAATTGCTCGCGCTGATCGAAGGCGAACGTCTGGGAATGATGCGCACCGGCGCGGCCAGCGGAGTCGCCACTCGTTACATGGCGCGCGAAGACGCGCACAGCTCGCGTATCGGCTCCGGACATCAAGCTCGCGGGCAAGCTCGAGGCAATCGCCGTGCGTGCGAAATCTAAAGTCGTTCGCGTGTTCGGCCGTGACGCCGATCGCCGCGAAAAATTCGCAGCCGAAATGTCCGCGCAATTAAATATCGCTGTAGATGTCCGTCAATTCCGCGGCAGAAGCCGCCGTCGCAACGCCGACATCATTTGCACGGTCAACAACTTCTTAAAGCCCGTACTCGAAGGCGCCTGCAATTTCTGCCGGCGCGCACATCAACGCCGTCGGCGGAAATTTTCCGCAGAAACGCGAACTCGATCAAGCCGCCATCGATCGAGTAAATCGCATCGCGTGGATTGTTAGAACAGGCGAAGCTCGAAGTCTGGCGATTTAATTCAGGGTTTCGCCAACAATCCTGCGCGCTGGAAATCCGTGCATCAACTTGCGGACGTCGTCGCAAAGAAAATTCCCGGCCGCGAAAACGCAGACGAAATTACTCTCTTCAAATCCAATGGAATTGCGATATGGGATATTGCCGCGGGAAAGCGTCTACGAATTAGCCGTACAACAAAAACGCGGCCGCCAAATTCCGATGTGGGAGTCAAACTGCTTAGTGATGTTGGCTCGGCCTGCCGTTCCAGCCGCTTCACCAGCGCTTCATGCAGTCGCTCCCGCACATCCACAGGCAGCGCCACAGGATCTGCATTACAAAAAATCTCAATCGTCTTGCGGGTGGTGTCCACAACCAGCCGGCAATTTTGCAATTCGAAATGTGCAATTCCAGTTCGACTCGAACGCCGGGCCAAGATCGCCGTCCAAATATTCCGTCAGATTCAGCAATCAGTCCCTGGCAGTTCAATGTGCAGTACTCCCTTGAAAATATGGATCAGCAATTCGCGCAATTTCAGTCGCGCCCGCAACAGTCTTGATTTTACCGCCGGAAATGCTGAATTCCGAGCATCTTCGCTGTATCTTCGGTGGAAATATCCTCGACGTCGCGCAGCACAAAAACGGCGCGATAAATCGGCTCCAGTTGTTCGATCACTCTCGAAAGAATCCCGCCCATTTCTTTTTTCTCGTATCTTGTTCTCGGAGATGGGCCCCAGTCCTCAAGCTCGCGCGGAATATTTTCTTCCTCCGCCTTGATCGGCTCGTCCAGCGAAAAATGATTTGGCCGCCGCTTGCGCAATCTCATCAGCGATTCATTCACCGCGATGCGCACCAGCCAGGTGTAAAATCTTGAGCCGCCCTCGAAATCGCCCAGATGCCGGAACGCTTTCAGGAAAGCATCCTGCATCGCGTCTTCGGCGTCGGCGTCATTTTGCGTGATATGTTGCGCCAGACGAAAAATTTTGCTTTCATAGCGGTTCACCAATTCTTCAAATGCAGACTGGTCCCCGCGCTTCGCAGCGGCAACGAGCTGCGGTTCGTCTTCGCGCACAATCGTCGAGGGTAAATTTGTTTTCGCGGGCGTCAAAGAATTTTTCTTCGGCGGCGAGATTCAAGCGCTCTCGCATCGCCAAAACAGGTTAACACAGGCCGCAAAATCACGGCCCTGAAAAGCCGCTGAAAACGGCGGGCAAATTGCTGGGGGCACCAATTCTCCAGCCCAATTAGATTCACTCGCGCAGCACAAAGATTCAACGGAATTCAGTTGCGTTCGCGCGCGCTCTAAAATTGCGCAACAACTTTAAGACAAGAGATCGCAGAGGCATTTCAAGAAGCGAATCAGTGGAAAGAATGGCGCTGCAACGCTCCCAAATATTAAGCCCGGCCAACTTTTTATCGGCGGCAAATGGTCTGATTCTTCGTCCGGAAAAACCAGCACCACCAAATCCCGCCACCGGTGAAAAGCTCACACTCTCGCCGAAGCCAGCCAGCAGGACGTTTCCGCCGCCGTCGATGCCGCGCGCAAATCCTATTCTTCCGGCCCGTGGGCCGAAATGAGCGCCGCCGATCGCGGAAGAATTCTTTGGAAAATGGGCGACCTGGTCGACAAACACGACGAAGACCTCGGCACGCTCGAAACGCTCGACAACGGCAAGCCAATTTTCGAATCGCGCCAGGTGGATATGCCGATGGTTGCGGAAGTTTTTCGCTACTACGCGGGCTGGGCCACAAAAATTAGCGGCGATACTTCTCCCGTGCGCGGGCCATTTTTTAATTACACGCTGCGCGAACCGCTCGGAGTAATCGCCGCCATCGTTCCGTGGAATTTTCCGCTGCTCCTCGCGTCGTGGAAAATCGCGCCAGCTCTCGCCGCGGGCAATACAGTCGTCGTGAAGCCCGCGCAACTGGACATCGCTTTCCATGCTTCGCCTTGCGAAATTTCGCAGGAAGCGGGCCTTCCCGATGGCGCGCTCAACGTGCTCACTGGCTCGGGCCGCGAAGTCTGGCGGCGCGCTGGTGCACGCATCCTGGCGTGGATAAAATCGCGTTCACCGGTTCCACCATCGTCGGCCAGGAAATCGCGCGCAACGCGATAGAATTCGCTCAAGCATCTAACGCTCGAACTCGGCGGCAAATCGCCGAACATTGTTTTCGCCGACGCCGATCTCGATGCCGCTGTCCGCGGCGCAACCATCGGAATTTTCTATGGCAAAGGCGAAGTCTGCGCCGCAGGCTCGCGTCTTCTCGTCGAGCGAAAAATCAAAGACGCCTTCATGCAAAAGCTCGTGGATCGCGTAAAGAAAATGCAGCCCGGCGATCCGCTCGATCCGAAAACTCGTTTCGGCTCGCTTGTCAGCGAGCAACAAATGCAAACCGTTCTCGGCTACATTGAAAAAGGCCGCAGCGAAGGCGCGCAGCTTGTCGCGGGAGGGAATCGCTCGCCGTTCGGCAACGGTAAAGGCTGCTTCGTTGAGCCCACTGTTTTCGATAACGTAGGCAACGAAATGACCATCGCTCAGGAAGAAATTTTCGGGCCGGTGCTCGCCGTAATTCCTTTCGACGAAGTCGACGACGCGATGCGCATCGCCAACGACAAGCCTTACGGCCTCGCAGCGGGAGTCTGGACGCGCGACGTCGCGAAGGCGCATCACGTCGCTCGCCGCTTGCAAGCCGGAACGGTTTGGATCAACACGTACAATAACTACGATCCCGCCGCGCCTTTTGGCGGCTATAAATCCAGCGGCTATGGCCGCGAACTGGGTGCTGACGCATTAGCGCACTATACTCAGGTGAAAAGTGTGTGGGTTAACCTCTCGTAGAGTACAATCTCGCTAAATGCGCACACTTCCAGACTATCTCCGCAGGGGCATGAGGCTGGTAATCGTTGGCACCAACCCCAGCGAACAATCAGTTCGCGTCGGCCACTACTACGCCGGCCGCGGAAATGTTTTTTGGGAATTGCTCTACGAATCCGGCGTTGTTGCCGAGCACCTCAGTTACAACGACGACCGCCGCATCATCGAGTTCGGCATCGGGCTGACGAATCTTGTTCCGCGCCCCACACGCACCGAAGAAGAACTTACGCGCGAGGAATTCGGCGAAGGCCGCATCATGCTCGCGCAAAAAATCGAACAGTACACTCCGCGCATCGTCGCGTTCAGCGGGAAAACCGCGTACGAAAAATTTTCGCAGCGCTCCGGAGTTTTTGGCAAGCAGCAGGAAAATATTTATGGCGCGATGGTTTTTATTTTGCCGCCCACCAGCGGCACGCAAGCGACTGTCCGTGGCACGAAGCTGCGCTATTTCCGGCAGCTCGCAAAACTCCTCGACGAAACCAAGGCGCGCTAATTTCAGAATATGACGGATGCTGCACAAGCCGCTCCCGCCGCTCAACCAGTGGTGCTTGAATCGCGCCACGGCGCCGTACTTACCATCTCGCTCAATCGCCCCGATCGTCTCAACGCGCTAAATCTGGAGCTGACTTCCGGACTTCGCGATTCTCTAGTGCACGCTGCGAAAGACGACAGCATCCGCGCGGTTGTTATTACCGGCAGCGGCCGCGGGTTCTGCGCGGGCGGCGATCTCGGCTATCTGCGCGATCTCCGCACGCGCAACGCGATGGATGAGGCGTCGCTAATGCTCGCCGCCGCAACCGAGATGATCGTCTCAATCGCGGAGATGCAGAAACCTGTCATCGCCGCGGTTAACGGCCCCGCAGCGGGAGCGGGCATGAACATCACGCTTGCTTGCGACACGCGTATCGCGTCCGAGCACGCAACATTCGGCCAGACGTTTGTAAAAATCGGATTGTTTCCGGATTTCGGTGGAACATTTCTTTTGCCGCGGCTCGTTGGCCCCGCGCGTGCTGCCGAATTGTTTTATGGCGCCGAGATGATTTCTGCGAAAGATGCTGCCGCTTATGGCCTCGTCAATCGCGTTGTCGCTCCCGATGTTCTCGCCGCGGAAGCCGTGGCTCTCGCGGGACGTCTTGCGATGGGACCTCCGATCGCGATGCGCGCGATCAAGCGCACACTGTTCGGCGAGCATTCCGCCGATCTTCGCCGCGCACTTGAGGCTGAAGCCCTCCAGCAATACGAATGTTTTCGCTCGGCCGATTTCGCAGAGGGTCTGGCGGCGTTTTTCGAAAAGCGTCCGCCAAATTTTTCCGGCCGCTAGTATTTGCGGCGATTCGTCTCACTCACCGTCATCTGCGCCTTTTGCACCCCGATGTTCTTGATCGGGAGCTTCGCCTTAATCTTTTTGGGCTGCCAACCAGCGCCAGCGCGCTCGCGGCCATCGCTAACTACCTTGAATCCGGGTCGCTCACGCCTCTAGCTTCCCGGCGCAACACTTAGTACCATCTGCTTTCGGAATAAAATATCGATGAATGCCCTCTCTTCCGATTCGTTGGCTGATTCCGTGTGCACACCCGCGGAGCTAATGGTGGCTGCGGCGGCGCGAGAAATTCACGACTTCGAAATTGTTTTCGTCGGCATGCGTTTGCCGCTCATCGCCTTTGCGGTCGCCAAACGCACCCACGCCCCAAATGCGATCGGCCTTTTTGAAAATGGCGTGGTTCGCGAAACACCCGCATCCGAATTGCTTTACACGATGGCCGATCCGCCCAATCTGCGCGGCGCGACGCTTACCGGCACGATGCTTGACGTGATGGGATTTCTCCAGCAGGGCCGCGTCAACGTCGGCTTTCTCGGAGCCGCCGAAGTGGATCGCTTCGGAAATCTCAACACCACCTGGGGCGATCACGCGGGTCAGCCGTGCGGCTTCCCGGTTCTGGCGGCGCGTGCGACATCGCATGCCTCGCGCAGCGCACGGTCGTGTTGCTCGCGCACGAACGCCGCCGTCTTGTCGATCGCGTTAATCACATCACTTCGCCTGGCAACGGTTCCGGAAATTCCTGGCGCGCCGCGCAAGGACTGCCACTGCGTAGTGGACCTCACGCCATCATCACCACTCGTGGCGTTTTGCATTTCGGTGCGGATGGCGAAGCATTTCTTCCTTCCGTGCATCCCGGCGTCAGCGTTGAAGATGTTCTCAGCAATACCGGTTGGAATCTTCGAGTCGCGCCTTCGCTTGCGGAAACTCCCGCGCCCAATCCGCAAGAGCTTGCTGCCATTCGCGAGATCGATCCACAAGGATTCTGGACACGACCATGAGCTCTGAACCGAACGCAACTGAAACAATCGAGCTTCGCACCGAAGGCCGCACCGCGTGGATCACGCTCGACCGTCCGCCGCTCAACGTGCTCGACACGCAAATGATGAAAGCGCTTTCGCGCGTGCTCGCGCAAGTGCTCGATCCGCAGGGCTCGAGTGTGATTTCCTGATTTTTCGCGGCGCGGGAGTGAAAGCGTTTTCCGCCGGCGCCGAAGTTGCCGATCACGCGCCCGATCGCGTCGGCACCATGCTCGCCGCGTTTCACCACGTGTTTCGCCAACTCGCGCGCGCGGAATGCGTCACGATTGCCGCCGTTCACGGCCATTGCCTCGGCGGCGGCATGGAACTGGCCACTTTTTGCGATTTCGTAATCGCCACGGAATCTGCCGAATTCGGCCAGCCGGAAATCAAGCTCGGATGTTTTCCTCCCGTCGCGATGATCACTCTTCCGCGTTGATCGGCCCGCGCGCCGCGATGGATTTGATTCTCACCGGCCGCACAATTCTGCGCCGGAAGCGCAGCGCTGGGCCTGGTTTCGCAAGTGGTTCCCGACGAAACGCTCGACAAATCCGTGCGCGAATTTATCGGCGCAACAGCGCGCGCTAAGCCCCGCGGTCCTGAAGTTAACGGGCCGCGCGCTGCGCCGCGATTTGCGCGAGGATTTGAAACTGATCTCGGCAAAATCGAGCAAGTCTATCTGAATCAATTGATGAAAACAGAAGACGCGCGCGAAGGGTAAGGCGTTCATGGAAAAGCGCCCGCCAAGCTGGCGCGGAGCAGGTCAAGATGGCCGAGCGCAATCCAAACTCGTCACCATGCGCGAAGCAATCGCGCAAACACGTGCGCTCGGGTACGCATGTACTGATGGGCGCGCAGCTCGAGCAGATGATTCCGTTTGCCGCCGGACACGAGATGATTCGCCAGGGATGCCGCGATCTCACTCTCGTCCGGTCCCATCTCCGACACATTGTTCGATCAAGTGATCGGCGCGGGCTGCGTCGAGCCATTTTCGCAGCATGGGTCGGCAATGTCTCCGCCGGACTCGGCCACTGTTTCCGCCGCGCCATCGAACAATCGCAGCCCGCGCCGTGCACATGGTGGACTACTCGAATTTCACTCTCGCGCTGGCGCTTCACGCCGCCGCGCTCGGCGTTCCGTTTATGCCGACGCATTCCACGCTCGGCAGCGATCTATTGAAGAAAAACGAAAACCTGCGCGAATTTCAATCGCCGGTCGGCGAAGAAAAGCTTGTCGCTGTCCGCGCGCTGCATCCGGACGTCGCCATCATCCACGTGCAGCGCGCCGACTACAAGGCAACGCGCATCTGTGGGGCAATCTTGGCGTCGCGGTGGATGGCGCGCGCGCCTCGAAACGCGTAATCGTCGTCGCGGAAGAAATCGTCGAGCCGGAAGTAATTTCCTCCGACCCCAATCGCACCCTCATTCCCGGGTTTCATCGTTTCCTCCGTGGTTCATGAGCCGTGTGGCGCTCATCCCTCGCCCGTGCAGGGATATTACGGGCGCGATCATCGTTTTTCAGCGAGTATCATCAGCAGACGCAAACCGCCGAAGGATTTGACGAAGTGGCTCGATCGCTGGGTCACGCGGGTTCCCGATCGCCGCGATTATATGCAGCGGCTCGGCGCACGCGCGTCGCGACGATTGGCCGTTCGCGAACACGCCTATTCCGCGCCAGCCGATTTCGGCTATTAAAGAAACAGGAGTCATAGGAATGGACAGACATTCAGATTGCGCCGAGGAACTGAAACAAAAACTCGACGCCGGCGAAAAAGTGCTGCTCGTGGACGTGCGCGAGCCGTGGGAAAATCAGATGTGCGCGATCGAAGGCGCGAAACTCGTGCCGCTCAATACGATTCCCTCGAATCTCGCGACTCTCGAAGGCGCGGAACAAATCATCGTCTATTGCCATCACGGCGGACGCAGCTTGAACGCCGCCGCGTGTCTGCGCAAGCAGGGAATGAAGGCGCGCGTTCGCTTACCGGCGGGATCGACCGATGGTCCACCGAAATCGATCCCAAGGTCCCGCGCTACTGAATTGGTTTTGCCGTAACATTGTTCGTCGCGCAACATATTTCTCGGGGCGCACGCACTTGATTCATCTCATTCGCCGCAGGCTCGAGCTTCTGATGCCGCCAATTATCGACATCCACATCCACATCCAGCCGCTGCATCTCTTCAAGCCTGAAGCGCTGGCGCTGATCAAAAAGGGCCGCAAGAATTTCGCCGAAATCGAACGATATTCCGCCGATCCCCAAGCGTTCCTCGGATTCCTTGATTCCGTCGGCGTCGAGCGCGCCGGCCTGATCAATTACGTCGCGCCCGAAGTGATCGGTTTTCGTCCCGAAGTGAACGATTGGTGCGCGAAATATTGTTCCGCCGCGCCCGATCGCCTCATCGCTTTCGGCTCCGTACATCCGCTTTACGTTCCCGACGCGGGCGCCGAGGTCGATCGCCTCGCGCGCATCGGCATTCGCGGACTAAAAGTGCATCCGTCGCACCAGGAATTTTCGCCCAACGCGTATCGCGATGGCTTCGGCCCGCTCGCCGCCGTGTACGAACGCGCACAAGCAACGGCTTGCCGGTGATGATTCACACTGGCACTTCGATTTTTCCGGGCGCGCGAAATCTTCACGCGCATCCCATGCTCGCCGACGACGTCTGCGTGGACTATCCCGATCTCGTGGTAATTCTCGCGCACGGCGGCCGTCCGCTCTGGATGAACGAAGCTTTTTTCCTCGTGCGCCGCCACAAAAATATGTACATGGATATTTCCGGCATTCCTCCGCAAAAGCTTCTGGAATATTTTCCGCGCATCGAAGACATCGCGGACAAAGTCCTATGGGGCACGGATTGGCCCGGCCCCGGCGTGCCCGACGTGCGCGGCAACATCGAGAAATTCATGGCGCTGCCGATTGCCGAAGCGGCGCGGCGCAAAATTCTGTATGAAAACGCCGCGCGATGTTTCCAATAAATAGCGGGTACCAGTCGCCGCGTCACACTCAATCGGAGGCAAAAAGAATGGAAGTGAAAACCATCGGTGTGATTGGCGCGGGCACCATGGGCCGCGGATCGCCTACGCCGCCGCGTTCGGCGGATACCGCACGATTCTGAGGACGTCTCGGAGTCCCATGCTCGAGCAGGGCTCGCGTACATCCGCACTTCGCTCGACGAAGGCGTCGCGCGCGGCAAGGTTACCGCCGAGCAGCGCGACCGCGCCGTGGCCCAGCTCGGCTCGGCCACTCCGTCGAAGCCGCGTGCCGCGAAGCCGATCTGGTGATCGAAGCGGTGCCGGAAGAAATGGAACTAAAGCTCGAAATCTTCACGCTGCTCGATAAATTCGCCAAGCCCGGGGCGATTTTCGCATCGAATACTTCCTCGCTTTCCGTCACGGAAATGGCCACGATCACCTGCCGTCCCGAAAAATGCGTCGGTCTGCACTTTTTCAATCCTGTCCCGAAAATGAAGCTGCTCGAAATCGTGCGCGCCCTCGAAACTTCCGAAGAAACGCTCGCGGCCTGCCGCGAAATCGGCACGCGCATGGGCAAGGAAGTCGTCGTCGTAAAGAAGCGCCCGGATTCATCACCAGCCGCATCAACGCGATGATTGGCAATGAAGCGTTCTACATGCTCGAAGAAGGCGTGGCCACCGCCGAAGATATTGACAAGGCGCTTAAGCTCGGCCTGAATCACCCCATGGGGCCATTCGAATTGGGCGATCTGGTCGGTCTCGACGTGCGTCTTTCGATTCTCGAATACCTGCACAAGACGCTCGGCGAAAAATTTCGTCCCGCTCCGCTGCTGCGGCAATACGTAAAGGCCGGCCGCCTGGGCCGAAAATCAGGCCGCGGCGTCTACGATTACAGCGGCGGCACTGGTTCTGGGTCTGCGAAATAAAAACAGGTCGATTTACAGCGGCTGCAGTCCCGTCAGTTGCACGTCGCCGATTCTTTTTTTCTGAATCTGCACCTCGAATGTTTCTCCCATTCCTTCAGGATGAATCAGCGTTTTGAATTTCAGCCGGCCGCGAAGTTTATCCGTTTCGTCGTGACCCGCGTCATGCAAATCCGCGAAATTATTTTTTCGCGCCATCGCCAATAGAAATTGTGTTTGCGAAACGCGGCCGATTGTTTCGAGCCCCGCATCGCCGCCCCACAAACGCAGCGCGGTGAAATTTACGTGCGATGTCAAATCCTGTTCGCCGGGTGAGGCGTAGAAATCCTCGCCGCTGCCGTGGCCGCGATACGCGAGCATGGTACCGCGCATGTGGCGTTCGTCAGAAAGTTCGCGCGCGTCGTGTCCGTACTCGATGGCGAGCACAAATCCGCGCTCTATTCGCGCTGCTGCGTTACGAATCCAATCGCACGCCGCGATGCCTGCTTCCGCTTGCTGTGACTGGCGAAATAATATTTCTTGTCGCGCAAAATATTCTGTGATCGCTGCCGAGGAAAGTGGCTTCAGCAATTCCACGAATCGTTCGCCATTGTGGCCGACGTAAATCTCGCGCAGTTCGCCATCCTGCATCACGATGCGGTGCACAGGCAGTGCATCAAAGAATTGATTCGAGACAATGCACCCCGCCGGAATATTTTCCGGCAGGTCACTGCGCGATTCGAAGCGTCCGGCTTTCAAATGCGGGAGCGAGTAATTCGGATTGCGTGTTGCGACGCGCCGCAGAGTATTCCACCGCGACATACTTCGCGGCTGCGTAAAAATTCGGCAGTTGCGCCGACAAAAATTCGAGAATCTGCTGCGCTAGCAGTCCAC
This sequence comes from uncultured Acidobacteriota bacterium, assembly GCA_963785395.1. Lineage (GTDB taxonomy): Bacteria > Acidobacteriota > Terriglobia > Acidiferrales > UBA7541 > DASTCZ01. Next base: position 384,506 of record CAWAVH010000010.1, read on the forward strand.
TTCCTGCGCCCGGATTCGACTTCATAAATGGCAAGGGCTGGCCAAGCGCGTGCCACATTTCCTCCATCTGCCGCGCGAGTGATCGTGCGAAGACCGGATGCAGCTCGACGCTCGAAAAATAATCCGCGCTACGCGCATTCGCCGCGCGGCAGTAGTAACCGTGCTCCGGATCGTAGAGGCAGGCCTCCATGTAATCCGCAAAAGTGATGGGGCCGTGCTGCGCG
>CAWAVH010000011.1:0-64505 GCA_963785395.1 uncultured Acidobacteriota bacterium
GCGGTTTTTGACCAACCTGCTGCGGCTGCACGACGAGGAGAAACGCTCGCCCGCGATCCTCGATCAGCAGGTCGAGGCGCCGCTCGTCATCGCCGGGCTGCCGCGTTCGGGCACGACCTTCTTCACGGCCTGCTGTGCGAGGATCCGGCAAACCTCGTGCCGCGGGTGTGGCAATTGATCCATCCCTACCCGATCAGGCGGTCCGGCCTCGGGCGCGATCGCCGGCGCAGCAGGTCGCCCGCCAGCTGCGCCTGTTCCAAATGCTGGCGCCGCAATTCAGCCGTCTGCATCCGATCGGGGCCGGTTCCCCGCAAGAGTGCTCGGAGATCACGGCGCACGTCTTCGCCAGCCTGCGCTTCGACACGACCTATCGCATCCCGAGCTACCGGCAATGGCTCGACGACACCGGGCATCTCGACGCCTATCGCTTTCACAAGCGCTTCCTGCAGCACCTGCAGCATCAGGCGGCGCACCCCGGGCGTTGGGTGCTGAAATGCCCCGACCACATCTTCGCGCTGCGGGCGATCCGCGCCGTCTACCCCGACGCAAATCTGGTGTTCGTGCACGCGACCCGGTTGCGGTGCTGGCCTCGGTGGCGCGGCTGACCGAGGTGCTCAGGCGGCCCTTCAGCCGCCGGATCGACCGGATCGAGATCGGCCGGGAGGACAGCGAGCGCTGGCTGACTGCGGCCGAGCTGATGGTTCGGCGCCGGCGATGAAAGTGGCTTCGCCAGACCCATATTCCACATCCACTACGCCGATTTGGTCGGCGACCCGGTAAGCACCGTGGCGAAATTATACGGCATTTCGGACGGGGTCTTGACCCTGCTACGGCGGGGCGCATCCGTCGCCGGGTGGCGGCGAACCCCAGCGGCGGGTACCGCGGGCAACGCGCCCGTCTGGAGGATTACGGCCTCGACCCCGCACACGACCGCGGGCGCTTCGCCCATTACATGAACCACTTTGGAATCAAGCCGAAACAGGGCAGGAGATCGTCCCGCGGCCTCCGGTCATAGCTCGTGCTGATCTTGTTTCCGGTCAACAGGTCGACCGGCATACCTGCTCGCCGTGGCACGGTCATCAGGGGTCCTGCAGGAGCGGAAAAATGGGAACTTCTGTCGAATTGCCGTACCGGCGCAGGTCTTGGCGTGGCCGCCAGCAGGGCCGGGATGAAGACGAGGCTCGCCAGCAGAGTGCAGCCGAGGCTGATCAGCAGCAAACTGCCCATGCTGGCCGTGCCCGGATGATCCGACAGCGCCAGCGAGCCGAACGCGGTGCCGGTCGTCAATGCCGAGAACAGGATCGCGCGCGCCGTGGCCGATCCCAGAACCGAGGTCTGCCCGCCCGCCAGTTCATCACGAAATAGATGTTGAAGGAGACGCCGACACCCAGCAGCAGCGGCAGCGCGATGATATTCGCGTAGTTCAGCGGCAGCCAGCCGAGCACCAAGACGACCACGGTCATCAGCGACGACAGCAACAGCGGCGCCAACACCAGGGACACGTCGAGCAGGCGCCGCAACGCAATGAACAGGATGAGCGCGATCGACATCAGGGCGTAGATCGCGGCCGAGCGAAAAGCGCCGACGATCGTGGCGCTGGTCGCCTCGATGGTGACCGCCGAGCCGCCGGCATCCGGGGCGACAGCGGTCACCTGGGCGACGAATCGGCAAGCCCCCTGCTATTGCCCGCCTCCGGCTTTGGCAGGACCTGAATGCGGGCGCGCCCGTCCGGCAGGAGCCAATCGCGGGCCAGCTCCGGCGGGATCGTCTGCAAGGTGACCGGCTGGGCCTCCAGCGACATGCGCAGCTGGTCGAGCTGCGTCGGCAGGAAGCGGGTCAGCGCGCGGTCGGCGGCCGATCACCACGGCATCGGGCGCGGCTGCCAGCTTGCGCAAGATCGTCGGCGATAGCGGCGAGCAGCGGATCATCGGCTGAGTTTCGCCAGCGCCGGCGCGATTGGTGCGAGCGCGTTCTTCGCCGCGGTCCGGATCTCGTCTGCGGTCGGCGGCGCGGGGGCGTGTAGCGGAGCAAGGCTCGGGCCCAGCAGGGTGGCCGCATCCTGCGATCAGCGCGAGCTTCTCCTCCTGGTCCTTCGGCACGAAGCTGTTGATCGACAGCACGCCCGATACCAGCGGCAGCTGTCTCAGCCGTCCGCCAGGTGGCCGCGGCGGCGGCGATCGGCGCCAAAATGTCGATCGTGAACGGGTTGGTCAGCGGCGAATCATCAGATCGTACAGGGTCCGCATCGCCTCGGTATTCGGGTTCTTGGTGTGCAGCGGGTCGGCATCGAAGCGGATCTGCGGCAGCAGGGCGAGGCCGAGCAACGCCAGCACCGGCGAACACCGCCAGAAGCGGCGTACAGCGGCGGCGGACCGCATCGTCCAGCGGCGCTGCCCAACGGAAACCGACCTCGGCGCGTCTCGCCCTGCGGCCGAAAAAGGGTGATCGCGGCCGGCAGAAAGGTCATCGTGCACAAGAACGCGATCAGCATGCCGAAGCCGGCGATCAGCCCGAGCTCCGCGACGCCGCGAAAATCGGTCGGCACAAAAGCGAGAAACCCGCCGCCGTAGCCGCCGACGCCACCAGGATCTGCCCGCCGACCCGGCGGCCAGTCTCTGCCATGCCCGCGCCGCCTCGGGATAAAGGCGCCGCGATCTCGCGATAGCGCACGCAGAACTGGATCGCGAAATCGACCGCGATGCCGACAAAGAGGATGCCGAAGCCGACCGAGACCAGGTTCAGGGTCCCGACCGCCGAGGCCGCGAACAGCAGGGTCAGCATCAGTCCGAGCCCCAGGGTCAGCAGGATCGGGACGATCAGCCGCCAGGTGCGGACCGCCAGGAACAGCCACAGCGAGATCAGCAGGATGCTGCCGATCATCCCGTCGACCACACCCTGGGCCACGGTGAGCGAATTCGTCGTCGGCGAGCGCCACATTGCCGGTGATGCGTACCCGGGCCTCGCCCGATTTGACGAATTCGAGGCTGCTCGCGGCATCGCGCATCGCTTGGGTCGCCGCGCCGCCCGGTTGGAGCGCGTCGTGGTCGAGTTTGGGCTGGGCCAGCACGAATTTGTAGCGGCCGCCGAGATCGGCGAGCTTGCCGCCGAGCAGCCGCGTCCAGGACAACGGGTGCGGATGGCCGGCAAGCGCGTCGGCCATCGCCTGATGAAACCCCGTCAGCGCCGTGCGGTACGGCGAGATCGACCTGGCCTGCTCGACGCCGGGCCCAAGAGGCGAGAGCGCTCGAATAACCCGCGCGCGCTGGGATCCTTGGCGAGCTCGCCAAGGAAGGGCTGAGCGTCGATCGGCGCTCGATCAGCGACCTCGAGCTGATCGGCGTCGAGGAAGAGCAACCCTTCCTGTTCCAGGAACGGCGAGGCGTCGGGACGCCGAACGCTGAGGAAATGCTCGCGGTCGCCGTTAACGCCTGGCGAGCCGGCGGCTGTGGCGTCCGCCTCTTCCGGCTCTCTGGCATCGATGACAGCGACCAGAAGGTCCTGGAACTGGGGAAACAGTTTCTTGAACATCTCGGCTCGCTGTCGCCCGGCAGGCTGGCCGCGAACATTTCGTCCGTTTCGGTCGTGATGCCGAGATGATGGACGGCATAAAAGCCGGCAAAGCTGGCGAGGACGAGCCCAAGGGCTACGACGAGCAATCCATGGCACCGGCAGAAATCGACCAAGCCGGCGAGCTGAGCGCTGAAATGTCATCGGAAACCGGTCTGTATCCTGTTTCGAACGGTCGATGTACGGCCGTCGACGCCGATGCGGCCGGGTCATGCGGTTTCCGAAGCAAATCCGTCTCGGGACGACCGCGGCGAGGTGATAGTCGGTTCGCGCCGGGGCCGCTACCGCAAAAAGCCTTCTGCCCCCGAAGGGCAGGCATAGAAATCATCGTGCCGCTCAGGGCGGCTCCGCCTACGGCGAAAGCACTACCGCGTGGCGAAATCAGTATTGCGCTGGCGACCTAGTCAGTCAGGCGAGAGGCCGCATCAGGGTCAATCGCTCGCAAGGCCGGTGACACTTTCGAGATGCACCGGAGGCCTTGTGATCCTTTCGGACTAAGCGATGGCCACAAAATAAAGGATACCGATAAATAAATAAATCGTACAAAAACCGTCAAACTAGGGCCCAACCGGTTACCCTGCCATCGTCGGCCGGTGTGTCCCGGGTTGGTCGTCGAGCTTTGTGATCTCCGTCGCTCCAGGTTTTCCGTTGGGACTTCCGCCCGCAGCACCCGGGACCGAGCCATCCGGTGCAATCGAAAACGATCCGTACCGATTTCCAGGCGGCAGCGCAAGCGTCGTCGCGCGGGAATCGGGATCAGTTCCAAATGCAATCAAATCTTTGCCGCCGCTGGCACCCTGTATTTTCGCGCCGCCTGCATCGGTAGCTGCGGCTGTTGCCGCGCTCTGTACTGGTGTTGGTGCGGGCTCTGAAGGTGGCGCAACCGGCAGACTCGCTTCCGGCACAATCTTGCTGAGCACCAAAGGATCGTTTCGCTGATCTACCTGCGGCAACGCGCTATCCTTCGGCGTTTTCGGCGCGGCTGGTTTCGGCGCGGGATTTTTCCACGACAGCGCGATCGTTGGCGATTTCGGCTGCGGCAGCGGCTCGCCCAATACAATGTTCGGAATTTTTACGTCGCGCTTGATGATCAAATCCGGCGGTGACGCGGGCTGAATAATCGTTTGGTGATTATTGTCCGGATGCGGCGGATTCGATACCACCTTCAGGGTCTTGTGAAATACGGAGTTGCCTTTCACCGGAACTTTTTCCGCGATGTCTCCGCTCCCCGGCGTGCTTCCCGGACCCTTCGGAGCGATCTTGCGCAGCGGCTTCGCTTTTTCAGGAGTGGGAACGATGTAATAAATTTTCGCGTCCGCGAGATCGTCATCATCCACGCGGTTTTGCGCGGCCACATCGAAATGTACGAAATGAAGAATCAAAAATGCCACTGCAACATGCAGCACGAATGTCGCCAGGAAATTCCAGCTCGATAGCCGAAAATCCGTCTCCGCAGTTTCGCGAAATAAAAACAGCGCTTTCTTTCCCGTTCCCGCAACGCCTCTCGAAAGCGCGGTGGCCAGCGAACTCCAAATTCCTTTATAGAGCGGCGCCTCGCGCACAATCATCCGCGCTGCGGGATCGGAGAATTGAATCCGCAAATCCCCGTCTTCCGCTGGAGCGTTCTGCATCAGAACTTCGTTAAGCGTGATACCTGGCATGATTCTCTCCTTCGTTCTTCAACACTGCACTGCGAAGGAGATCCTCCATTCAATTTCTGGTTTCCTGACGCTGGAAACATCCGCCGAAGCCTGCCAATTCCGGTCAGCTATTTTCCGGGCAGACTCCACCACCCAATGACTACGAGCACGTCTGATGCCAGCGGCTTTCCGCTTCTTTTTATGCCAATTCGCCTGGTCTGTCTTCCATTCGCCGCGTGAAGTGTCACTAATCGTGAACAGGGAGTGGCAGCGCAGTGCGCCTCTGCTCCACAAATTTACCTACCTCATTCCTTGACCGCGTCAACCAGTTCGGCGCTCTACACTCGGCAAACTAGATGTTCGCGCCCACCGTAAAAATCCGCCACGCAACTTTGTGTTACGCTAACTTCGCTCGAGCCGCGCCAACAAAACCATGATGCTAGGCCGCGAAACTTGGAGCGTCGCCTTCGACGCGCTACGCGCGAACAAACTCCGCGCCTTCCTCACTATGCTCGGCGTGATGATCGGCGCCGCTTGCATCGTGCTCGTCGTCACCGTCTCCCTCACCGGCCGCCGCTTCATCCTCGGCCAGATCGAGAGCATCGGCACAAACGTGATCGAAGCCCACGCCGTCCATTCGCTCAGCGGGCCCACAGCCCTCAACACCGAAGTGAATCCCGATGATGTGGACGCTATCCGCAACGGAATTCCCGGAGTTCTCCGCGTGGGCGGCACACATTCCATCGATAGCACCGTCGTGGTGAATGGTAGCGAGCATCCCGTCAATCTTGTGGGCGTCACTCAGGATTATCAGGTTATTCGCCACCTCGTTGTGGTCAGCGGCCGCTACTACGATGAAGACGATGTCCTCCAGCACAACAAGGTTTGCCTCATTACCCAGGAACTCTCGCAGCGCGTCTTCGGCGGGCAGAATCCCGTGGGCCAAAATATCCGCCTCGGCGAAATCACTTTCAGCGTGATTGGCACGTTCCGCGAAGCCGTCCAAACTTTCGGCCTCTCTGAGATCAAACGCGACACCGTGTTAATTCCATTTCCTCTCATCAAGTATTACACCGGCGCAGATTATTTCGGCAGCATCTACGTGCAGATGGATTCCGCCGATCAAGTGGTGGCGGCCTCCGCGCGGCTGGAAGATTTGCTGCTCGCGCGTCATCCAACTGGTTCATCGTATGAAGTGCAAAACCTCAGCGGAATCCTGGGAGTTGCGCGCCAAGTATCCGAAGCTCTCACAGCGGTTCTCGTGATCATCGCTTTTATCGCGCTAGTGATCAGCGGCATTGGAATCATGAACATCATGCTTGTCACCGTCACCGAGCGCACGCGCGAAATCGGAATTCGCCGCGCTATCGGCGCGCGCCGCAAAGAAATTTTGTATCAATTTTTATTGGAATCGATTTTGATCAGCGGCGGCGGCGCAATCCTGGGAGTTCTCGGAGGCGTCAGTATTCCGGTCTTGGCCCAGCCGCTTCTTCCCGATGGCATCCGCGTTCCGGTGCCGTGGTACGCCGTCGTGCTAGCCCTCGGCGTTTCCTGCCTCACCGGAGTTTTCTTTGGCTACCTGCCGGCCAGCAAAGCCGCGGCCTTGCAACCCACCGAATCCCTCCGCTACGAATAACCTGGGAGCGCCGATCTCCTGATCGGCGTAGTCGCCTTTGAATTTGCTTTTGAATTTGCCTTAGGTTTTGCGTCACCCGTGCTTTTATCTCACCCTACTGGGGTGGATTTCCAACCGGCAATCCCAGCGCCGCCAAATCACTCTCCGAATGAACCCACCCGTCATGCCCATCAATCCGAACATGCAGCCACACGTTATCCAACGTACATGCGAAGCGATCCCCATTCGTTTTCCAATTCACAAGCGCCTGCACTCCCACAAACACCACCGAAGACTTACCCTCAAGCGAAATACTCTGCGAAGCGTAATGATCTTCCACCGGCCCGCTATATAAGGTTACCGAAGCTCCATCCACCGGCGGCCGCGGATTCGTCGCAAGCCCAAGATTGCATCCCCGCCGTTGCGGACTGGTTCCGTTGCCCAGCGCGTAGCATTCTTCGCCTTCGCTCCATTTTCCGTGAGCCCAATCCACACGCACCGGCACAGTCACCAGAAAATTTCCAGTCCACGCGCGAAATTGCAGCACCTCCGCAGTAGACATCAGCGGCTCCACATCCACGCCGCCGCCCACCATCACTCCTGTAAGCGCATCGCTCGAAGGAGTTCCGCCATCCGTCCGCCCCAAAGCCTGTGGCGCTCCAAACGCAGCGAGCTTTCCATTCACCAATCCAAATACCTGGAAAGATTCGTCTTCGCGCAGCGACGAAGTGGATTGCTCAATATACCGGATCACAATCGCCGCGTTCGGTCCACCGCCGATCAGCGAAGCAGCCGCAATTATTGGCCGCACAAAATGGCCATCCTGCACATCGAAAGGGAAGTTCGCCATATACACGGTAGTTCCCGTTCCGTCGCGAATTTCCAGTTGCGCCAAAGTTTCCGGCGAATCCGAGCTGTTCGCGCGCGAAATAGTCTTGTCGTGGGCCACAACAGAAAACTTTTTGTCGCCAATCCCAAACGCCCCCAGCCCCTGCGGCGTGTCCGCAAGCTTTGAGCCGTCAGCACCCGCCGTTTGCGCGCGCGCCGCAATCGCGCCCGGCAGCAACAGCGCCAGCATCATCGCGCCAGCGGGCCAAGACTTCGTGAACGTGTGCGCGATTCTCATGCTCTCCATTCAACCACGAAACCGACGCCCATTTGATGCGCCGCCGCGCCCCATGCGCCAAATGCCACTGACCGATGCCGCCAGCTGTCATCTGCGCAGTATGCATCCCGATGCATTGAATCGGGGCCGAATCCCCTTCAGGGAATGAGGGATCTGCAGTTCTCCCTTGCTTTTCGGTTTCTCATCTTGCTGAGTATTTCAGATTTAGCGCCGGCCCCCCTACCCCCTATGTTTTTAGCTAAGGGCGTATATGGATTTGACAAAGTACGCTCGTAGGGCGATAGTCTGCCTATGCGTGACAGGCATGGTGTTAGGGGTGTCGGCGAGCGCGGAATCACTTAATCGTGTTGTTTGTTTGGCAAATGTGCCAGACGCGCGGATTAGTTCCGTAGAAGAATTCACAAAATTGGGTTTCGTATGGCATGTTGAAGCCATCCGTGTACCGCACAATTCCAATATAGAAGAGAAGTGTTTTGCCGCTCTGGAGGTTCTCGAAGTCTTCTTCTCCAAGTTTTGGTTCGATGACCAACGTGCTCCATGTAGGGGCATTCGGAGCAACATCTACTCTAGCTATGTCAGTCAATCCGCGTCCTATTACCTCTTCACTTCTCACGCGAAACTTATCGCTGATGGTGGTGAACTGCTTTGTCAAAAATGCGAGAAGTTCTTCCCGGCTCTTTCCACTATAGGGAATAAGATTTTCATTGTGAACGACGTTAATCGCCGGAGTGTGGCCGATGTTGTCCAGCTGCGCGTTGATTGCCAGACTTTCCATAGTTTTAGGGAGCAGGGGCACTATGAAATCAGGCCGTGCCGCGATCATGTATGGTCTTTGCTCGATCACGAAATTCTTGTGGGAATCGTTCTCACAGCGTCCCGCGCGGCATTGGCGGCCTTGTTCGTCGCGCAATACATAAGCAGAGTCAGAAACGCATAGATAATTACGAAGAGAAGCGTCCACTTCTCTACCGTGTAGCTTTTTCGTTGCTGGGTGGTGTCCTCTTTGCGCTCGGTTTCATGTTGATCTTCAAGAGTTGGACTCCTGCTAACTTCGATCCTGCCGCTAACGTCCATATGACCTACCGGATTCTGTCTGCCGCCGCCCTCATCTGGGGCGGCATGGGGATTTGGTTTTGGGTGTTTGGAATGCTTCCGTGACATCCAACTCCCGAGGCTATAACAGAATTACGTGGCGGGCAAGGCAAGGCCGCCTGCGTCCCATTCCTCGCTTGACTTGAACCAATCCTTGAGTGCATAATCATGCCGTCATGGAGGCATACATGGCGGAATATAAAATCCGTGTGAAGGTCGGCGTTAACGAGTTTGATGCTGAAGGCCCAAAGGAATTTGTCGAAGAATTATTTCGCAGATTTGAAGCATTGGTGAACGATAAGACGCCGATGCTCCCCGCGCGTCAGCCTAAGGTCGAAACCGAAAAAACAAATACTCACTCAGCGGACGCATTTGTTGAATCCGCGTTTGCGAAGGCGTTCCATCAGGAAGGGAGATTTATCTCGCTTGTTGGACGATTTGAGGGTGACGACCGAGAGCTGGATGCCGCTCTGCTGATTCTGCTAGGCCACAAAGAACTAAAAAATGCGGACGCGGTATCTGCGGACGAATTGTTGTACGGGCTTAAGCAGACGGGCTATACGATTGACCGAGCCGATCGCCTAATGAGACGCGGACACGCTCTAGGTCTCTTAAATTTCCACGGCGTCCGGCGAGGCACTAGGTATCGCCTCACAATTCCGGGCATTGCGAGAGCCAAAGAGCTAGCAAAAGAATTGCTAGACATGTTTCAGATTTCGTAGAAAAGCAAAAGCCGGGGAGGCATCCCCGGCTCTCGCTGAACCGAAACTTTCGCTTGGCAGCAGAAAGGACAGACGCGATGCGCCTGTGGTTCGTATCCATTTTAGCGCGGCCACCACCAGCTTAACAACCGGGAATTTTCCCGGACTGTCTACAGCGGGGTCGTCGCATAGTGGTCTATTGCGCCTGACTTATAATCGGGTGAAACGTGTTAGCGCACGTTCCGAGAGTCCGAATCTCTCCGGCCCCGCCAATATGTTAGCATGGGAAAACTATGAAGAAAAAAGTGTACGTCGAAAAAGAGAAGTTCGACGCCGTGTTATCGGCACTGCTTCGGACGAAACCGAAACCCCAAGACAAGATAAAGAATTCGGGCAAGCACGGCTCTAAGCGTCCAATGTTTTCTCGCCCACAAGGTTCCTGAAAGTCAGCGCCTTCCCCGTTAGCAATCCCTTCATGGTTTCATCGAACATCTGCGGTTGCATGTCTCGCGCGATTGAAACGATACGAAAACTCATTGCAGTAGCGGCCCAAGTGCTTTATCGAAACTTGGTGGTACGTTCCATACATTCCGCGCTTGAGCAAGCTGAAAGCGTTCTCAATCGAATTGGTGTAGTTCTCGCCGATTGCGTAGGCGCTTATATGGTCAATCTTGCGATGGCGGCCCGGAAAGCGGCGCGGCCCGATTATGCTGTAAACCATGCTCATATCGGTTTGCAGTGTCGCGTCGGGGTGAATGTTCTTTGCGATGATCGGCTCAATGCTGGTCATCTTGGCGTCTTTCGCAGGAACCAGACGCAGGCGGCCACCGCGCTCAATCATTCCAATAACCACGTCACGGTTAGGATTCTTGACCTTAGGAAAGCCTTTGCGGGGTTTGCGCGGATTCATGTAGGTTTCGTCCGTCTCAACGATTCCGTTGAGCAATCCGGTTTCTTTCGTCGCCTCGCGGATGCGATGGCAGAGATGCCACACGGTACGATAGTTCGCTTCGCTGATTCCAAGATTGCGGCCAATCTGCAACGCGCTCACACCCTTCTTTGCCTTCCAGAATCAGCGCGATTGCCATGAACCATTTCGTTAGGTCTAGGTGAGTGTCGTGGAATACTGTGCCAGTCGTAGCCGCGAACTGATAGCCGCAACCTTTGCACTCGTACAGCGAGCGCGACGGCACTTTGACGGTCACAACCTTTTGTTTCTTCACACTGAAACGCTTGCGCGTAGTTTCGTTCGTAGTGAACTTGCGGAATTGTTCGTCGCCAATCACGCCACACTTGAGGCATGTGATTCCGTTCGGCCATCGCATCTGTGCGAGATAATCTAGGCAGGCTTGCTTGTCGGCGAACTTTTTCGTAACTTCTATCAGGTTCATAACGCGCCTCACTGAGACAAATACTACCTGAGGCGGTTTACTTTGTCAAGTCCATAATCGCCAGCTAAGTGCGGATTCTAAAGAACTTACAGCATTCGGAGACACGTTTTGTGCGTGTTTGAGCATGATTCAGCGGACATAACGTCGCATCATTTTCCCGATTCGGGACGGAATCGCAGTGGCCGAGCTTCGCGGGGAATTAGAAACAAAAACTAACAGTTATTGTAACCGATAAGATAACTATTGTCAAGCGAAATGTGGGCGAAATCCGCGGTTGACTCCCAGCCTGAGGCCATGAGCGTCCACTGAAATTTAGTATCTCACGCGATTTTGATTTGTGACGAACAGAGACGATTTGGTGCCGCGCCGACGGCGCTCCGGAAAAATCTGATTTTTTATCAGATTACCCAGCCCCTGCGGGGGCTGGGCTAATGTTTAGCGTGCGGCCCTACAGGCCGCAGGACGGAAAAGGCGGAAGCAAGACCGATGGTAATGCCAATCTCGTTCGAAAGCGGCGGCGAAAAGCGCGGAGCGAGTTATTTATACAAATCCCTTAATGTCGGCGAATCGATGAAAATTCTTTACGAAACCGGGGACTTGACATTGGTTTTGGAGACCTCCTAGACTTCGGCCCTCGTGAAAACTCAACCTCGAATTTTCGTTACTGTCGTCGCCTTCTCTGTAATGCTTTTGGCCGCATTTGCAACGACAGTTCCGGCAGCGTACGCGCAAAGCGCGCCACAAAATTTCGCCTTCACCGTTTCCATGCCGGTCCCCAGCACGCACACATTTCACGTGACATTCCGCGCCGCAGGTTTATCAGGCGAGCTGCAAGATTTCAAAATGCCGGTGTGGTCGCCGGGATTTTACGGAATCGGCGACTACTCCAGAAACGTGACGAATTTTCACGCCGAAGATAGCGCCAAGCACGACCTCCCCTTCGAAAAAGTCACAAAAAATACCTGGCGCGTCGCTGCGGGAAATGTCTCCTCGATCGTGCTGAATTACGACGTCTACGGTGCCACATCCTTTGCCGCCAACACTTATTTGGGCGACGACCGCGCTTACATCTCGCCATCGGGAATGTTCGTCTATCTTCCGGCGATGACGCAGCATCCGGTGACCGTCTCAATTCAATTGCCCTCGAACTGGAAGCAAATCGCCACGGGCCTCGAACCTGTGCCCAATCAATCGAACACTTTTTACGCCTCGAATTTTGACGTGCTCTACGACTCGCCAATCCTGATGGGCAATCAGGAATATTTGCGCTTTGACGTAAAAGGCATTCCGCATTACGTGGCCATCGAAAACGTAGCCGAATCCGTGGACCGCAAAAAAATGGTGGCCGATCTGCAGAAAATGGTGACGGCCGCGACGCAGCTCATCGGCGACGTGCCCTACAAACACTACACATTTCTTTTGATGGGCCACGGCAATGGCGGCATCGAGCACCTGAATTCCGCGTCGATTCAATTCGATGGCAATAGCCTCAGCACGCCCGCGAGCTATCTCCACTGGCTGGGATACATCAGCCACGAATATTTTCACAATTTTAATGTGAAGCGAATCCGGCCGATCGCGCTCGGTCCTTTTAACTACGATCTGGAAAATCTCACGCACATGCTTTGGGTGTCCGAGGGGTTGACGGTGTATTACGAGAATCTGGTGCTCGTCCGCGCTGGATTGATGACGCGCGATCAATATCTCGACGAGATGAAGCGCGCCATCGGTGCTTTCGATAATTCTTCCGGCCACCACTATCAATCGGCCACCGAATCCAGTTGGAATACCTGGAATGCCGGCTCGGGAGTTGGCGGCGACAGGAACACCTCAATTTCGTATTACGACAATGGCGCGATGCTGGGCGCGATGCTCGATCTGAAAATCCGCGAGGGAAGCAACAACAAGAAATCGATGGACGATGTGATGCGCGCGCTCTACAAAAAATATTATTTGCAGAAGCGGCGCGGATTTACAGACGCGGAATTCCGCCAGGAATGCGAAAGCGCCGCAGGCACGGATTTGTCTGAAGTTTTTTCCTATGCATCCACCACCACAGATGTGGATTACGCGAAATATTTTGCGCTCGCTGGGCTCACGCTGAGTTCAACATCCGAAGACGCGCCCGGCGCATATCTTGGAGTGAACACTCATTCGCAGGAACCAGCACCCGGCGCGACGCCTGCAGGCGGTGGCCCGTTTGCGGGAAGAGGTGTTCCGGAAATGATGCTGATGATCACCAGCGTCACCGCAGGATCGCCCGCCGAAACCGCAGGCCTGAAACCGGGCGACCAAATTGTAGAAGTGGAAGGGGTGAAAGCCACGCCGAAATCGCTCAACGATTTTCTAACGCCGCCCGCGCCCTCAGGGCGCCGAGGCCCCGCCGCCTCGCAAGCTCCTCCGCCAGCGCCAAACACCACGCTGAAAAGTCCGGGCGAGAAGCTAAAGCTTCATATTCTGCGCAACGGCGCGCCCATGGATGTGGAAGTGACGCTCGGGAAAAATTTGAAGCGCACATTCAGCTTCGAAGCCGTGGCAAATCCCACCGCGCTGCGATCAGCGATCTTGAAAGACTGGCTGCGCCCCCCCCAATAAAATTTCCGAGCCCGGGTACCGCACCCTTTGACCGCCAAGTGTGCGCGTACTGACTTTGATGTGTTCGGTCCCAATGTGCCCCATGTTCGCCCAGCACTCCGGGCGAACATTGGTTCTTAGGATGCAACGGTTTTTTTTCGGGCTTGGTGGTTGGAGTTAAGTCCATGCATTCATGCGGCAGGATCAGTCTATCTTAGCTACCGAAGGCCTTGTCATCGGTAGTCCTTTGGCTCGACATATCGTCGAATGAGGAAGTCTATTAATCGCAGCGGACCAAAGATTGGAAATAAAGCGGAACAGCGAATCAGAATTAGCCAGTCAGGCCATCCTGTCGTCCATTGTGGTCCGTAGAACCGCTTGTAAAATGGCACTACGAAGCGCATCCCGACCCAGATCAGGGCAATGATTATCGCGAGATCAAGTACATTGCTCACGTACTAGATCCCGTCCATATTCGTGAATCCGTGGCGCATAGATGGGTCCGCTACGATCCGTAGTTTCGCATTCTGGAATTCTGGGGTTTGCATGAGTCTTCCACGTTCCTTGTCGGCATCTTGAGACGACGTGAACGGACCGAAGTCGAGGTCCTGATCGGGCTGGTATTGGTTCGTGGAGAGCTTCCGTATCCGCCAAACTTGTTTTTGCATCGTACCCTCGACGTTCGACCGAATGATGAACCAGATAATGGATTGATGTCAAACGACTGTATCTTCGGCAAGAACTTCTAGCAGGTATCTTAGCGGCGCATATAATCAGATTAGGAGGAATCCATGACTGACGCTCGAACCAAGCACCAGCAAAAAATCCAGAAGGCCAAGAGTGATCTCGAAGACGGCAAGGGAAATATCAAGCCGGACAAGATCGCTGAGTGGGCTGCCCTTGAGACGGTGCAGATACTCGCAGACATTCGGCAACACGTTGCGACGTTTGCGATCGCCAAAATGTCCGCAGCTGCCGTCTGATGAACTACTGGCAGACCTTCAAGGATCGGAGAACACTGTGGTACACGCTCGCGTGGGTTCTCTTTGGCTATCTCGGACGCGGAATCTCACCGGGCTTCGTCGAGTCCTTATACCACCGAAACTACAGTGGTGCTCTTGGCAGTTTGACAGCCGAACTTCTATTTTTCGTTGGCTTCTACTTTATTGTAGGGACTATTCGGTTCGTATATAAAAAGCTCGTGGTGCCTCCGCAAAAGTGAAGCCGCAATGGTTTGGGCTTGAAGGCGACTGGCTATGAAGGCTAAATTGAATTTACCTATAGGAGAGCGCGAGGACCAAATTGTTCAACGGAGGCTTTATGCAGAATTGGGAATATCAAAGTACGTGGGCGAACATAAAGGCGGACCGCCCCAGCATTCATTGCAGCTGATCTGAACATGCATGGAAGGTCCGGATGAAGCTTTATCTTGACGGTAAGATTTTCCCATACGCCGGAGCGGGACTCGTAGCGGTGTTCAAGCGACCTATCCGTCGTATGATGGTGGCGCGGGAACGAAGCGCTCGCGACTGCTCTGGTCACTCGCCCCGCAAGCGACGCATTGACAAGTCAATACACTGGTCTTAATCTCGAGCCTGCAACGTAATTGTCCGACAACGAAAGGCGGTGATCCGGATAGAGATTTTCGGATCGGCTGATGGTTTGCCCCACTTGCAACGGAATCCGCCAAGTGAGACGAACGCGCTTGCCCGGCCTGCAGCGGTACTGGAAGGACGTGGGGCACGCTTGAAGTTGTTCTCATAAAGACGCTCTTGTTCCTCTTGCTCTCCGTCGCTTTCGTTATATTGCTACGAGTTGACAGTCAGACGGGTTCTAACACTCAAAAGCTAGAAGGCCTGCTCCTTGTGGTTGCCCTCGCATTATTTGTATCAATTATGAGCGATGCGTATAAGGCGATTAGGAGACAGTTCCAGCGCTAAGAAGGAGCGGGGAAGAGACCGCATTGGGCTCCCGCTAACGGCCAACGGTAAGGAAGAGCAAATCCTCTCAGATTTTCAGAAACTCTTTCAACGCTTCTCGCTTTATGTCCTCCATTAATTTTTCGATTCAGTGGTAAATGTCAGCGGGTCATTGTTCGTCCGCAAGCTAACCAACGCGTTCTGGCACCGTGCTTGAATATCTAGTTCTTTCATCTCACGATCGATGAAAAGCCGGTTGAAAATGATGTTTGCGGAAGACAGGCTGATCTTCGCCACCTTTCGTGCCGCCGCTGGGTCGAGCACCCGCGCGTTAGGCCCATAATATATGGCGACCTTGCTCGCGAGATCGGTGAGCGTCGTTATCAATTGCGGTATTCCGCGCGTTTATTGTCGGCGATCCACTGGTCGCGTTGCCAACGCTTTGATAAATATGCACCCGTCCATACGCCTATGAGCGGGCCGAGCGCGATCCAAACCGCGCTCGCGATCGATCTAAATTCGTACCAGCGCACTGAGCTCATCGTGGCGGCATTCTACGGCCAACCCTGCTGGGTATGGAACCAAAGAAGGCCGATATTTGAAGAGTGACAACTGCGCGCATGTTTGTCGGGCAGAGGGCGGGTAGCATCACCGTCTTAAACTCATGGACCACCTATATTGCAATCAAGGTCAACTCGAATCACAGAACTGGACCGGGTGTCAGTCGCTTCGTGCTACGGTTTTCCGATCGGAGGAAAGACATGCGACAGAACGTGTTGGTGGGTGTTCGCCGGTGGAGGTTGCGCCTAGGTTTCGTTGCAGTTTTAATAAGTGCGGTAATTCCGCTTGCGGCATGGAGTCAGCAGAGGCCCGGCCAACTAACTTGGCCGAAGCAGATGGGTGCCTTTACCGCTGCTTCAAGCAAAGCCACCCCAGCCTTCCCGCACGATCTGAGCGGCTACCGCTCCGAAGATGGAACTGACTTTTGGGGCAAGCCGTTTTCCGCAACGGGTACGCTGCGAATTTTTCAGGGCAAAGGTTGGCAAGGAATACCGAAATTTCCGGATACGATGAATGGATGTTCTTCTGGTGTCTTCATGATTCGCTGGCGATCTGCTTCCCCAGATCTTCCCGTTCAATCGAGCTTACGTTACTCGGCAGCCGCAGCGAGGAGCAGGGGGATACGAACGGGGGCCTTCGGTTATATTTCCGGAACCAACTGCGAGCAACCCATGTTTAACTTTGGCGACTCAGCCCGCCCCAACGGCGCGACGCTCGCCGATATCAACTACGAGTTGAAGTTTTGGCAAGCTGCGCCTTAGATAGGGCAGACCGCCCCACGTCCCGGATGATTCTGATTTGCGCGCGCCCGCTACCGAACTTCAGCCCAGCCTGCGCACGGGCGTCCTTAATCGTAGGCCGTAATCTCACGAACCTATCCTGCACCCTAGAACCAGTGAGAGGGTCAAGAAGTTTTTTCAGGGATGGACTGGCGAGCGCCGGCGGTCTCTCGCGCCTAGTCTCGCTGCGTTGCCGGAATCATCCAGCGAAAGAGCAGCGTCGCGGTGATCGCGCCAGCCATCTGCGCGGCAATAAAAAACGGGGCATCAATCGGACGAATGCCGGAAAACGTATCACTAAGGGATCGAGCGAGCGTTACTGCGGGATTCGCAAATGAAGTTGATGCGGTGAACCAGTACGCAGCCGCGATATAACTTCCCACAGCGACCGGAACCATCGCTGGGCGCAGCCTCGAACATCCCCAGATGACCGAAAGCAATCCAAAAGTTGCCACGAATTCGCTGAACACTTGAGCCGAGCCGCTGCGGTTGTGCAGCGAAATTGAAACCAGCGGCAACTTGAACATCAGATGCGCAGCAATCGCGCCGCCAACTCCGCCGATTATCTGTGCACCGATATATGCCGCGGCATCTGTCCAAGCGAGACCGCCTTCCAACGCTTCCGCTACCGAAACGGCAGGATTAAAGTGAGCGCCAGAAATTCCGCCAAGTGCTGCAATCAACGCCACCAGCGCCGCGCCAGTCGCAATGGTGTTGCACAGCAACGCCAGCGCGATATTTCCGCCTGATAGCCGTTCGGCCATGATTCCAGAGCCGACGACAGCCGCGACGAGAAATGCTGTGCCGATGAATTCCGCCGCGAGGCGGCGCGAGAGCGAAATCTTCATTGGCGGCCGATTTTGTCGACTTCTTTTTTGATTGCGAGAGCGTCGAGCCCGGACAGAGGCAGACACAAAAAAAGTGAGATTCGCCGGTCGAGGGTCATAAACGCATCTCGAAATGCGCGCGCGACTTCTTCGGGAGTGCCTGCTACCGCGGCTGGATCTGGCACTCCCCAATGCGCCGTGATTGGCTGGCCCGGCCAAACCGGGCAAACTTCTTTCGCCGCGTTGTCGCAGACTGTAAAAACAAAATTCATCTGCGGCGCGCCGGGTTTAGCGAACTCATCCCAACTCTTTGTGCGCAGGCCGTCCGATGGGTAATTGGCTTTGTTGAAGTTGCCGCAACGCCTGAGGATGCACAGTCTGCTTCGGAAAACTGCCCGCGCTGTACGCCGTAAAATTAGGTTTTCCTTTTTGGTTTAGGATTGCTTCCGCCATGATTGACCTCGCGGAATTTCCCGTGCAGAGAAACAAGACGTTGTATTTGCCTGTCATTGAAGTGCACCTCGCGCGCGGAACTTGTGGCGCCCGGTTAATTGCAGCAAGTTGGCCCGCAACAATCTTTTGAATTCTTGTCTTGCGCCGGCTTCGTCGCGCGCACAAACGCGCTCATAATTTTTCCATCCACCTGATCCGCAATTGCAGTCGGCATCAATTCCCGCGGCGGAAAGAAATTCTCGGGCGTCTGCCGCGCGATAAATCCGGGTCGGCTCAACTCCTATTTGGTCAAACCCGGCAGCGGCGAGCTTCGTTTGATAATCGGTCTCGTCCAGAGCCCCAGCGACACAGCCAACCCACAGCAAAAGGCTCTTACGAATCTCGGGAGAAATTTCGCCGCGGGTGATCACATCAGACACGGCAAATCGTCCGCCCGGTTTGAGAACGCGGAATGCCTCGCGCAACACGGCGGCTTTGTCCGACGAAAGATTGATCACGCAATTTGAAATGACCACGTCAACCGAATTATCCGGCATCGGAATATTTTCGATTTCTCCCTTAAGGAATTCCACGTTCGCGATTCCGGCTTTCACTTTGTTTTCGTTTGCCAGCGCGAGCATTTCGTCGGTCATGTCGAGTCCATACGCCTTACCAGTCGGGCCGACGCGCTTTGCAGATAGCAAAACATCGATTCCGCCGCCCGAGCCGAGATCGAGCACTGTTTCGCCGGGATTCAATTTCGCCAGCGCCGTGGGATTCCCGCACCCCAGCGAAGCGAGCAATGCTTCACTCGGGATTCCTTCCGTCTGCAGAGCGTCATAGAGGTTTGAGGTTATGGGGTCGCATCCGCAAGACGATGATGCGGTTGATGACGATGGCGATGATGATGTCGCCCCGCAACACGAGCTTCCGCCAGACTTGGCGCGAAGCGCGGCCTGTCCGTATTTCTCTTTCACTACTTCCTTGATGCTTTGCTCAGCCATGAAAATTCTCCTATTTGCAGCATTGCGTGATTTGCCGGGGCTTCAGCGCCTTGTTTCGCGTGCAGCACTCGGAA
This sequence comes from uncultured Acidobacteriota bacterium, assembly GCA_963785395.1. Taxonomy (GTDB): domain Bacteria; phylum Acidobacteriota; class Terriglobia; order Acidiferrales; family UBA7541; genus DASTCZ01. The sequence continues at coordinate 19,303 of CAWAVH010000011.1, forward strand.
TATAGAAACTGAAGCAGCTCCTGCAGTGCTTCGGTGCTTGCGGTGTATCGCAGAAATGTACTCTCGCGCTGCACACCGACGAGCCCCTCGTTCTTCAACTTGTCGAGATGGTGCGACAACGTGGAGTTTGGAATGTCGAGCTCTTCTTGAATTTCGGTAACAACCAGCCCCTCCGGGTGCGCCGAGAGCAAAAGCTGCATGATCCGCAAGCGCGGCTCGGTGCCCATCGCGGAAAACATATCGGCGTAGCGTGCGACATTGTCCAAAGCTGCTGCACTTTTTGTCGATGTCATATTTCCATGATTGCAGAAATACAGAATCGTGTCAAGCGGGAATCTTGGCTCCGATCAAAACATCGAAATGGAATTGGAGCAGATGACGTGTTTGGATTATCGTGCGCGCTATGAATTTGAAGTTACCCACGAATTTGTCAGGCCCAGCGGGCCTGATGCCAAACTTCAGCCCAGCCCGCGCACGGGCTGGGACGACCTTTGTTCTGGACAGCGATCCCCACGAAATCATTAGAGCCCGCCGTCAGCGCGACACGCACCGCACGCCGCAGTCCCCTCAAAACCCGGCGTACCACGCGAACAGGCCTGCGCCGCCCACCACCACAGCCGCAATCAAAAATGAAATCACTCGTGACGCGGGCATCCGCTCAATCCAATGCGCTCTTGAGAAGATTAGTCCCAGTCCGAGAAAAACAATCAGATCAGCAAATCCGTGGGTAACCCAATTGTGCCAGGCGATCGTATTCATCACGCTGTTTAGCGGTTTATAGGCATCCTTTGCCCACGCGAGCGCGGTGCTGAATAATATTGTAATGGCGCTCGCCATCGCGAACGCCGCGCTTTTCGCCCCAATGCTCGCGTCGCCGCTGCTCATCGGCTTTCTCCGTGAACCGAACGCAAGAGCGAAACCTTCGCGCCGTGGTTGATGATTGCTCCCGATCCTTCCACAGCCAGTCCGGTCAACACGATCAGCATCGCAACGCACATCACCATCTTGCGCGCATTTTTATTCGCAGAAAGTTTGTCTCGCACGGCGATTGGCAGATACAGCGACAGAATCAAAATTATAAAAAAGAGGTGTTCCTTCGTTTCCATAAAAAGAGTGTGAGCAAACGGCCAGGGGCCACCGAGGATCAGAGCCCTGTCGGCGGGATAAAAATGCAGATACCAATATCCGCCGAGAATCCAGGTGACCACCATGCAAACCGTTGTGAGCTCGGCGGCCAAGCGCATTCGCGCGGCATTCTCTTCCCGCGCGTTAAGCGCTTCCACAAAAACCCACAGCGCGCACATCGTGCCCAAAACGCCAAATGTGGAATGCGCTAAAAGTATTGCGTCGCTGCCGGTGATATTCATATTTCTACCGCTCCGCTAAATCCGCCGCGCCCGCCGCTAGCAAATCAGTGCGGCACGTTTTTTGCGATCTGCCGCGAGAGCATGGCCTCAGCCGCATCCGGTTTCTTCTCGATTTTCCCCCAGGTGTAGTACAGCCCGACATATCCATAATTTTCGGTTTGTCCCGCGATGGAATGTCCGTATGCGAAAAGAAATTGCACGTCGGGATTTTTGAAGTGGTAGTAGCCGCCTGCGTCGAGCAGCGTGGAAGATTGCGTTTGCGGAGCGGCCAATCCCTCGGGACCATGCGAGAAAACTTCGATCCCCAATTCCAGTTTTTTATTTATTTCGCGCTTCACCAAGAATCCGCCGTACACAAAATTGCGATAATCCACTTGCCGCACCAGCGCATATCCAGCGCCGCCGTCAAGCGTCCACGGTCCGATATCTTTTTCCACCCACGCCGGAAGTTTGTACCAGGCTTTTCCTTCTCCCAGTCCTCTGCGGTAATTGCCAGTGGGAATTTCGAGCATCGTGAATGTGCCAATTTGCGGACAGTATTTCGATTGCTTAATGATCGCGAGCTTCACGCCGAATTCCATGTCCGTCAAACCAAATTCCGTCGGTCCCTGCCCGCTGGGAGCGTAGATCAAACTATTTGAAGGAAACGAGCCGCCAAACGGCAAAATGACGTGGAGCTGAACTCGCGGAATCGCTCCCCAATTAAATTCAAACGCGGGGCCCAGCGCTCCGTAGGCCACAGGAGTGCCGCTCACTCCGCCAAACACGTAGGCCTCGAAATGTTTGTAGTCCACAGGTGTTGGATCGTCGGTCTGATAGGGCGGCCCTTGAGCCCGCGCTACCGAAGCTGTAACTAGATTGAGCAGAAACAGCGCAAGTTTCGGCCAGCTGCAGATGATTCTCACCAATGCTCTCAAATGCTCACGAGAATAATCATCGAGCACGCCTCTTTGTCCTGCCTGTCAACGATCAGGTCGACCGTCGTCCGTTTCGCGACGCCAGCTTGAGTATCGCGGGAACAAGTTCGTCGCGCAGCCTCGCTTTATCCAGCAGTACCGACGCTCCGATACTCGCTGCGAGCAGCTTCGCATCCACATCATTTGCCTGCGAGAACACCAACAACCGCGACGTCGCGAGCGGCAATCGCTTCTTCACGTCCGCAGGCTCGGCGTAGCACATTCCGAGATCCATCACGATCACTTGCGGCTTCAAGCGATTCGCCATCTGAATCGTTTGCGCAATATGCCCAGCTTCGCCCACGATTTCAATTTCAAGACTCTTCGCCAACAGACCACGAATTGTTCGCCGAAAAGCTTCTGCATCATCGGCTAAAAGCACGGACACCGGCATCCTGTCACCTCAGAAGATGGCAGGGGACGCGGGATTCTAGCATGAACTATCGGCGGTAGTAGTTTGGAATGTTTGTCGCGGCGCGGAATGCCTCCCCCGGTCTACACCTATCCCCTGTACCACTGCCCTGTATTTACTGGACACCACCATGGGCAACCGATAGCAAAAACCTCCTATCTAAATTTCTAACAATTAAGATCGGGTGGATTAGCAGGGAGTTGTAAATCTGGGGGATTCTAAACGGACCGGCCCAAGCAGGGCGTCCGTACCTTATGGAGGAGTGTTCTATGCGCCGTATTGTCCTACTAGCAGTGGCATCTCTCGTCGTCACGTTTTCGGTGGCGGCCCAAGATCTGCCGAAGGCCGAACTGTATTTTGGATACAATTACGCCCACGTATCCACGGATTCCACTTCAGTTACAGACAGCACTACAGCCAACGTGAACGGCTGGACCGTCGCTCCGGCGTTTTATCCGGTGCGAAGTTCCTTTTTGAAGTACGTGGGTATCGCGATTGAAGGCGGCGGAGATTACAGCACGTCTTTCAATGACAATGGCACGTCCGTCAGTGCGAGCAGCACTTCGTATCACGCATTGGTTGGGCCTCGCATTCGGCTCGGCAACCGTCGATTCACACCGTACGCAGGCGTTCTTTTCGGAGTCGTGTTGCGTGATGCGGTGACGAACTCCACCGACTTCACGGATGCGACATCGGCGACTTTGGTCCCTGCGGGCACCACACTTTCGAAGACCCAGGCCAACTTCGCATATCACATCGCAGGCGGTATTGATGTCAAACTTGTACGCCACATCGCGCTGCGCGGCGAAGTTGGGTACTTCCACACAAACCTCACCTACCCCAATGCTCTAACCGGAAATGTTGGGAATCCTCTCTCTCCGGCACAGAATACGTTTACTTTCAGCACTGGGTTCGTGTTCCGGTAGGAGGTCGTTTTAGCGGCGTCAGGGCTGCAAGGCCAATTTCGCTCGTGAGTTAGATCGCTGGCAGGAAACGGACCGGTCTCCCGGAAGACCCCCGCCCGGCTCCGTTTCCCCAGCATCGAGCGTGCCTCTGATACTTGAGCGACAGCGCCAGCCGAGAGTGGCTGGAAGGTCAAGCGAGACCAGACCCCCACAGTTAGGACCTAGTTTTAGTACTACCCCCAAAATCGCACGAAAAACACCCCCAAAAACAGACCTAAAGTCTTTAGAATGAACAACTTTTTAGTAATAGTACTACGTAACCCATTTAGAATCATCATTTTACAAAAACAATGGGGGAGGGGGTGTCCACGCAGTTGCCACTACATAAGCTATTGATAATAAATGGTTTATGCCAAAATTGTGCGCGTTTATCGGCCCCTTAGAACGCTCCGCCAAGCGCAATTTATCCGTCTCAAATTTACGACTCCGGAAGCTGAACTACAGAGATCGATGGCGAGGAAAACAAAAAAGGGGGCCGCCATCCCGCGATGGCAGCCCCCTGTACAACTTTGAGCAAATTCGAGAGGGATATTAGAAGGTGGTGGTGCCACGGAGCGAATTCACGCCCTTCAGCGAATTGACTCCCTTCAGGGAGTTCACGCCTTTAAGCGAGTTCACGCCCTTCAGCGAATTGACGCCCTTGAGTGAATTGACGCCTTTCAGGGAATTGACGCCCTTCAAGGAGTTAACGCCTTTCAAAGAATTTACGCCTTTGAGCGAGTTGACACCCTTGAGACTGGTGCTGGGCGTGAGTTTCTTGGCGCTGCTCAGGGTCTTGCTGTTGGTGTTCTTTTTGATTGCCATTGTCGTTGTTCCTCTCGGTTTCGAATTTGCCCGTGTGGCTGGGCTACAGAAGATATATATGCACGGCACGCGCCAAACTCGCGGCGGTGTAAGCTGAAAAATCGCTGAGGAGAATCAACGATTTACAGACACGGCTCCAGAGCGACGCTCTGAGGGCTGGAATTCGTTCAATGAATTTTTCATGGGATGCTTAATTTTTCAGCGAGGGCGCTGCCGCTGGCGATTGTGGCCCGACCGGAGTACAACACCAACTTGGCCGTGGATCCAAACTCGATGGCAGTTCCGCTGGTTGGAACGGGCGGGCACGATGTGTCGCTCACTCCTTCGGAAATGCGCGCGATTCTTGAGATCGCGCTCGCTGCTGGATTCCGCGTGGCGTCACGGGTGCTGGCGATCGTTCCGGATAAAACGCGCGACGACGCGACGCATATTTTGTTTCCGATGGCGGCGCAAATTCTTGCGGCGCGCGGCGCGGCGAAATTGGATGTGCTGATCGCGCAGGGAACGCATCCGCCGATGACGACGAGCGAGAAGCGAACGAAGATCGGAGCGGATGCGGCGGCGATTCCATCGCTCGGAGAGATTTACGATCATCAGTGGGATCGCGAGGAATCGCTTGTGACGCTCGGCGAACTTTCTGCGGAGCGCGTGCGCGAACTGACGGGCGGATTGCTTTCGGAAGCGGTGAAGGTGCGATTGAATTCTTTGCTCGCGCGCGACAAATATGATTTCGTGCTGGTGTTCGGCGCGACGGTGCCGCACGAAGTTGCGGGATTTGCGGGCGGAGCGAAATATTTTTTCCCTGGAGTGGGCGGACCGGAGCTGACTCATTTCACGCACTGGCTCGGCGCGTTGGGAACAATTGAGAATGTGATCGGGCGAGTGGACACACCTGCGCGGCGTGTGATCGAAGCTGCGGCGGAATTGGTGCCGCTGCCGGCGATCTCGATTAATTCGGTGGTGGTGCGCGACGAATCTGGATTGCATACGCGCGCGTTATTCGCGGGAGAAATTCGCGAGGCGTTTCGCCGCGCGGCGGCAGTGAGCGCGCAAGTTCATATTCGTTATACGGGCGGAAATATCGCAGAGTGGTGGCGCTGCTCGACGAGCATTACGACGAGCTGTGGGTGGGAGGAAAGGCGAGCTACAAACTTGGAGCGATTATCGAGGATGGCGGCGAATTAATTATTTATGCGCCGAAGATGAATGAGATTTCGAAGACACATGGCGCGCTGATTGAGAAATATGGATACGCTCCGCTGGAGCAGGTGCGCGAGATGGTGGCGTGGTCGGAGGAGTTGCGCGCAAATCTGGCGATCGCGGCGCATCTCGCGCATGTAAGTTATGGAAGTACGCGCGGTTCGGATGGAAATTTTAGCCGCGATTTTCGATTACGCTGGCTTCGGGAGTTCCGGAAGAAGTGTGCCGCCGCGTGAAACTCGGCTACATGGATTGGCGGAAGTTCGATCGAAGAAAATATGACTCGGACGCGGAGACGTTGATTGTAGAGAATGCTGGACGCGATCTTTATTTGGTGTTTCCTGAAAAATAGAAAAGCGTTCTGGATTCGTGGTGGGGAAATAAAATCTATGAGAGACATGTTTAGGTTATCGGGAAAAGTTGCGCTGGTGACGGGCGCGTCGTCGGGAATTGGCGCGGCGACCGCGGAGCTGCTTCGCTGAACTAGGAGCGAGTGTCGCGATTGGATATTTCGAAAATCGCGAAGGGTGCGGAGCGAGTCGTGCGCGAGATCTCCGAGGCGGGCGGAAAGGCGATTGCGATTCGAGCGGACGTGCGGCGCGCTGAAGAAGTGCGTCAGCTTGTGGCGACGACATCGGCGAAGCTGGGGGCGATCGATATTCTTGTGAACAACGCTGGATCGCTGATCACGCGGATGAAGCTGGCGGAAATTGATGAAGCGAAATGGCGCGAGGTGATGGATCTGAATCTCACAAGCGCGATGTTGTGCTCGCAAGCAAGTGTGCGGCGCGATGATTGCGCGCAAAAGCGGAGCGATTGTAAATGTGGTTTCGATCGCCGCGCACAACGGAGGCGGACCGGGCGCGGGCGCGTACTCGGCGGCGAAAGGCGCGCTGATTAGTTTTACGAAATCGATGGCGAAGGAGTTGGCTCCGCATGGAGTGCGGGTGAATGCTGTTTCGCCGGGCGTGATCGATACTCCGTTTCATGAGAAATTTTCCACGCCGGAAATGTTGCGGAATTTTACGGCTGCGATTCCGCTTGGACGGCTTGGCGAGCCGATGGAATGCGCGAACGTGATCGCGTTTCTGGCGTCGGATGCGGCGAGTTTTATTGTTGGAGAAACGGTTGAGGTGAATGGCGGGCAGTTGATGCGTTGAGGCTTTGTTGCGAGACTGAAAATAATGATTGTTGTGTTGATGGGAGTTGCTGGAGCAGGGAAAACTACGGTGGGGAAGCTGCTCGCGGCTTCGCTACGCGTAAAGTTTTTTGATGCCGACGATTTTCACTCACCTGAAGCCATCGCAAAAATGAATGCTGGGATTCCGCTGAATGATGCGGATCGCGCGCCGTGGCTCGCGCGACTGGCGACGCAAATTCGGAAGTTGGATATGAGCGGGGCGAGTGCAGTATTTGCTTGTTCGGCGCTAAAGGAAAGTTATCGAGAGGAATTACGCGCGGCGGCGGTGCAGGGCGGAATGACATTTGTGTTTTTGCGGATCACGCCAGAAGTCGCGGCAGCGCGCTTGCGAGCGCGGAGCGATCACTACATGCATGCAAATCTTGTTGAGAGCCAGTTTGAAGCGCTGGAGCGGCCGATGGACGCGATTGAATTGCGCGCTGAAAGAGCACCGGAAGTTTTGGTGGAGCAGATTCGTGATGCGCTTCGGCTGAAGGATGAAAAGCCGCACCCTTAAAATCCAAAGGATGCGGCACCCGCACTCATCTCCATATTTCTATCTACTTTGAATCGCGTTTTTTGGGTTTGCCAATGGCCATTAGGAAGATGGCGCTTTTGCTTGCGGCGTGCGGCGAGAAGAAATTCGTTACGTCGTCGTCGAAAAAAGTGAGACCGGTGGCGCCGAGGTGTTGCGCGTAGCAGGCGAGATACATTTTGCCGCCGATGGCGCCAGCTTCGAGTTGGACAGCGCGGTAGCCGCGATTGCCAAAGCGTTCGAGGATTGGATTTAAATTCGCGAGAAAGAAAATATCCACGCAGGCGAATGCGGGAAGTTCCTGCTGCAAACCCAGATAGTAGGCTTCGGCGCGGAGATCGCCTGTTTTCAACTGCTGCAGAGTATTTCCCCCACGATTGTAGAAATACGCGCCGGGTTTCAATCCTTCCACGGAATGAACGATTAGATAGAGATCGTTGAGTTGCGCGCCGGGAGGCTGCGCGAAATCGGCGGGGAGTCCGCGCGTGGAAGATTCGACGATGGTGGAGAGTTGCGCAAAGGTGATCGATGCGTTTTTGTCGAAGGTGCGGGTGGAACCGCGGCGAAGAATTACTTGTTCGATTGTATCGCTCGGTTGTTCTGCTTGTTGCAACGGAGCTAGAGGGATTTCGACAGCGGACGCGAACAGGATGATGAGGCGCGATCCGGCGCGATTGCGTCGCGCCAGTGCTGGACTTCTTGCGGTGACTCGAGAGATGAAGCCGTGTGGATTTCTAGCATGGCGGGATATTCGACTTCAGATTTTGAGAGTGGAATTGTTTCTAGGTTGAGCGCGGAAACGGTCGCGGCGGGCGTCAGCGAAATGCCGGATTCGTAGCCGATGGGTACGAGGCAGAGCGAAACTTCGCGGCGCGTGTCGAGATCGAGTAACGAATTTATTTCTGTATCGACAAACCCCTCCACGATTTCGGCGGGGAGCGCTGAGGCGGCGCAGACTGCGAGTGTGTTTGCGAGAAGAGTTCCGTTGTCCCAACCGAAATGGCGATAGGTGCGGGCTTGATACTTCCAAGCGTTGCGCCAGTACGTGCCCGTGCAAATGATTGCGGCAGGCGCATGGAGAATTGCGGATTCATTTGCTGTAGCGTGCGCGAGAATTCCGCGGAAATCTCCGGCGCGCAATTGGCGCAGCGAAACATCGGCTGGATTGAAGTGGTAGAGGCCGGCGTCGAGTCCCGCGAGATCGCGAGTTACTACGTAGAGTTCGATTTCGTAGAGGGCTCCTGTGCAGGACGCGGCGCGGAAATATATTTCTGGAGTTGCGTGATGGCGAGTGATACCCGCGGAGAAGTAGAGGATGCGGGCTAGATCGTTGAGGTCTGGAATTGCATCGGCGGCCGATGATGCGATTGTTCGTTGGGAAATTGCGGAGAGAGCGGAAATTCCTGTTTGCGGCAATTCCTGCGGCAGCGGAATCGCGGCGAGCTTCGGATAAATTTTAAATGGTTGCGGGCGATTGTCCCAATCGAGGTAGTGGGGATTTGTGCGGATGCTGGAGTAAGAGTGTTTTGTGGAGTCGTGATATTGCCAAGCGGCGCGCGTGTCTCGGTTGTTCACGGGTGGATGCAGAAGAATATCATTTGGACAGGGCAGAAAGTGATTCGACGGGAAGATTGGCATGAGGGCTGCGACTAAAGTCGCAGCCTTTCACGGCGGCTGAAGCCGATCAATATCAGGCGTGATCGGCACGACTGGAAGTCGTGCCCTGACACGAGGAAAATATTTGAGGAGTGAGAGACGCGTTCTTGTTCGAGATCGAAGCACGCCGCAAGAAAAACCCCACACGCAGTTACGGCGTGTGGGGCACCCTGCACCCTGCGAACCGCGCGATTCGCGCGTTGCGTTTACATTTGTTTGTCGTAGACGAGCTTGTCTTTTACGGTTTGGCCTTTTTCGTTTGTGCCGGAGTAGCTCACGGTGCGGCTCTTGCCATCGGCGGCGACGACTACGTGGACCGTCATCATTAATTTGCCGCCCTTGGATAGCTTTGCGACCGTGTGCAAGGGCGACATCTGTTTTACCGAAATCATATCGGCGTAGGGGATTCCAGAGACTGGGGCTTCGGTGCCGTCGAGCTTTGCTGTGAATGATCCATGCATGGTTTCGCCTGTTGAAGTTACGGTTTCGGATGAATATGTTTCGGTGTTGTTATCGATCTTAATTATTGCGGTGGCGCTTTTTGGGGCTGGTCCTGGATCATACTTGGATTTTTCAAGATTGAGTTTCCAGGTGCCGGCGATCGGGTTGTCGGCGGCGCGGACTGCGGATGTGATTGCGACTCCGGCGAGCAACAGCAGGGACGCGCAGAATACGACCACTCTCTTTTGCATGTGTTTCCTCCGTAGGTTGGGACGGGCTGGGGTGCTTATATGTTGGGCGGGTTGTGGAAGTCGAGGGGAATCGACGCAACATGAGGGCAAAGGCATTCACCGCAGAGACGCAGAGAACGCAGAGGAACCGTTGCACTGCCGTGAGGCTGTGTTCGAATCGGGCTCAGTCTTGGCGCAGGGCCTTGATGGGATCCACCTGGCTGGCGCGGCGGGCCGGGATGAAGCTGGCGGCAAGCGCGGCGGCGATGAGCAAGGCGACCATCATTGCGAAGGTTAGCGGCTCGATGTTGCGGACGCCTTCGACGGAGCGTTCGAGGAGACGCGCGGCCGCTAGCGCGCCGAAGATGCCGACCGCGACGCCGATGAGAATCATGGCAAGGCTCTGGCGCAGTACGAGATTCACAACATCGCGAGCAGTGGCGCCGAGCGCCATGCGCACTCCAATTTCTGGGACACGCTGGCCGGTGAGATAAGCGAGAACTCCGTAGATGCCGATGCATGCGAGGAGCAACGCGAGTCCCGCGAAAATCCCGATCAAGAGCATGAGGAAGCGTTGTTGAGCGAGCGAATCGCTGGCGAGCTGCTCCATGGTGCTGACCGAGTACAAAACTTGGTCGCCGGTGGAACCGCGCACGGCGTGACGAAGAGACTCGACCACGCTGAGAGGCGCGACGTTGGTGCGCACGGCGATGGACATGAGTTCCGACCAGCGGCGCAGAAATCTGTCTGGGAGCTGCATGAATGGGTAGTAAAGCTGCGCACGAACGGGATTCTGATCATCGCCAGCGAGTCCCCAGTAGCGGACGTGGTTGACGACGCCGACGACGGTGACAGGATCATTGCCCAGATCAACCCACAGATGCTGGCCTAGCGGATCGCGTTCGCCGAAAGCCTGTTGCGCCATAACTTCGTCGATGACGACGACGGGTTGCGAGCCGACACGATCGGAATCTTCAACAAAGCGGCCGCGAAGCAAACGCATTCCCATAACGCGCAGATATTCCGAAGTAACTGAACTTGCGAGAACGAGAGGCTGCTTTTCGTCGGGCGGACGATCGGCCGAAGTGGAGTAATTGACCTGATTGTTTCCCTGGCGGAGAGGGACTGTGTCTACCATCGTGACAGAATCGACGCCGGGGACAGCGCGAGAGTGATCGAGGAGATCTTGCCATGCCGCGCGAATGCGCGGAGGGTCGGGAAGAGTAGCGGGAGAGAGGGCAGTGCGCATGACAAGCAGGTTGTGGACGTCGACGCCCGGACTGAGAGCGGAGACGCGCAGCAGAGTGCGACCCAACATGCCGGCGGAGACAAGAAGCACAACGGCGAGAGCAATTTGGGAAATTACAAAGCTACCGTGAAGACGGCGCGAACTTCCGGCAACGCTGCGCGCGCCTGCACGGAGGGTGCGTTCGAGATTGTGAGTGGGGATTCGAAGCGCAGGCGCGAGTCCAAAAAGAATTCCGCAGAAAAGAGAAATGGCGACACCGAACAAGAGCACACGCCAATCGAGATGAACTTCTTCGGCGCGAGGCAACGCGCCCGGCCAGAATTTTACGAACGGGCCGACTCCGATTGCGGCGAGCGAGATTCCGAGCAGGCCTCCCAAAAGGCCAAGCGCCGAACTTTCGGTGAGGCACAGGCGGATGAGGCGTCCGCGGCCGGCGCCAAGTGCGGAGCGCAACGCAAATTCGCGGTCGCGAGAAACAGCTCGCGCAAGCAGCAGGCTGGCGATATTCGCGCAGGCGATCAGAAGCACGAGGCTCACTGCGCCCAAGAGCAGCCACAGAATTGAACGCGCGGGGCCAACATCCGGGCGGAGAAGAGTGATCTTGAAGCCGCGCTCTTTGTTCGTGTCTGGAAATTGCTGGGCGAGCTGGCGGCCGATGATGGAGATTTCGGTCTGAGCTTGTGCCAGAGTTGCGCCGGGACGAAGGCGCGCGAGAGTGGTGACGAAGTGCGCTCTGCGACCACGCAGAATCGGGAGAGTGTCTTGGCCGACGGGAGTGTAGATATCGGCTTCAACGCCATCGAGTCGGAAATTCTGGGGCATGATGCCGACGACGGTGAAAGATTTCGAATCCAGCGCGACTCGTGCGCCGATCACGTCGCGGCTTCCACCAAAATGCCGCTGCCATAAAGTGTATCCGAGGATTGCGACGGGACTGCCTCCGAGACGATCTTCCTCGGGCAGGAAAGCGCGTCCTTCCATTGGCGCAACTCCGACGACGGAGAATAATGAAGCAGTGGATTTGAACCAGGTGAGATATTCAGGTTGGCCGGGCGCGCTTAAAGTGCTGCCATCGTAAACCCAGCCACCAATATCGAGAAAATGGCCCTCGCGCTGTAGATCGAGAAGATCAGGGAACGCGACATTCTGGTCGCCGAACGCGACGGAATTCCAACTGGCGGTGTCTCCGTGGAGCGCGACGAGACGGCTTGGTTCGGGATAGGGCAGCGGTTTGAGCAGCACTCCATTAATGACGGTGAACATTACAGTGGTTGCGCCGGTACCGAGGGCGAGAGTGAGCAGCGCGACGAACGCGAAACCGGGTTGATTGCGCAGATTGCGAATCGCGTGACGGAAATCCTGCCATAAATCTTCCAGCCAGCGCGTGCCGCGCGCGTCACGGCAATTTTCTTTTACCTGCTCGGGACCGCCGATGGTCAGGCGGGCTTGGCGTCGCGCTTCTTCGGGGGAGAGACCTTGGGCGATGAGTTCGTTGGTGTGCTCGTCAATGTGGAAGCGGAGTTCCTTTTCGAGTTGCGTCTCCATTTTTTCGCGATGCCAGAGGCGATTCCACCAAGTCATTTCGCACCGCCTTCGGACAATTCCAAGATCAGGCCGACGGCTTCCGTTAGGCGATTCCAACTTGCGGCTTCGGCTTCGAGCTGCGCGCGTCCCTTTTTTGTGAGGCTGTAAAATTTTGCTTCGCGGCCGGTTTCGGTCTCGCGCCAATCCGCGGTCGAGAAGTCCGCGATTTTCGAGGCGGTGCAACGCGGGATAGAGTGAGCCTTGCTGGACTTGAACGACGTCGCGAGAAACTTGCTGAAGGCGCTGCGCGATGGCGTAGCCGTGGAGAGGGCCGAGGGCGACGACTTTTAGGATCAAAAGATCGAGAGTGCCTTGGGGAAGATCGGATTTAGGAGTGATGGTCATGGTGGATGAGTACGCCTTAGGCTTCTACAGGTTAGGAAATCACAGTACGTGTAGAAGGTCAAGGTATATAGACGCGGGGAAAGAAGAAACGTTAGATGAAACGTTTTTGGCCACTCGGTCGTATGTAGTTATATCGGCATGCGGTATAGTGAGTGAGCCGAGCGAGTGGGCTGCTGGAGTAGCGATGCACCAGCGCAAAAAATTCGGGGGAGAAACCGTGAAGAGAATAATTTTTCGCACAATTTTGATCGCGATGGCGACGCTCGTGAGCGCGCGTTTTGTTCGAGCGCAGACGGGCGCGCCGACTTTGGTTACGGCTGCGTGGCTCGCCGATCACGCGCACGACGCGGATATGGTGCTGCTGGAGGTGGGCGACAAAAAAGATTTTGAGGCGGCACACATTGCGGGCGCGCAATTTATTTCGCTGCAGGATATTTCCACGCCGCCGGGATCGGGGCTGGATCTGGAGATACCGGCGGCGAGCGTGTTGCAGGAAGCATTTGAGAAACGCGGGATTTCCAATTCATCGCGGATCGTTGTTTATTACGGAAAAACTTCAGTGTCGCCGGCGACGCGCGTAATTTTCACGCTTACCTATTTTGGGTTGGGAGATCGCACGTCGCTGCTCGATGGCGGTTTGCCTGCGTGGCAAGCGGCGGGGAATCCAGTTACGGCGGAAATCAAAACGCCCGCGCGCGGGAAAATTGTGCCGAGTCTGCATCCGGAAATGGTGGTAGACGCGGCATACGTGCAAGCGCACATGCACGATCCTGGCGTCGCGCTAATTGATGGGCGGCAGGCGAACGCATACGGAAGCGACGAGAAGACGAATACGATGCACGACGGAATGCGTCCCGGGCATATTCCCGGAGCGCAAAATATTCCGATCGAGTTGATGATTTCGGATTCTGGAAAATTGAAAGACCAGACGGTGCTCGCGGAGCTGTTGAAAAACGCGGGCGCGACGAATGGAAAACAAGTGGTGAGCTACTGCTGGATCGGTCAGCGGGCCACGCTGATCTGGTTTACGGCAAGAATGGTGGGATATGACGCGCATCTTTACGATGGGTCGTGGGACGATTGGAGCGCGCGGAAGGATTTGCCTGTGGAGACAGGCGCGGCGCACAAGTAGGTTACACGGCCGGGATTATTGCGGCGTGGGGATCTTTCGCCCTGCGATCTGAATTTCTGGGGTGACTCGGTCGCGCGAGTGATGGCGCGAGATGCGCCAGAGTTGCGCGACATACTGGAATATGATTGCGCTGGTGAGTTTCGAATTGCCACTTTGCCGCGTGCGGAATGTGTACGGCACTTCGGCGATGGTGTGCGGACGAAGCTCGGCCAAAATTTCCAGCAGGATTTTGAAGCCGCGGCCATCGAGAGCGGGCTGCACCCTTAGAAAATCGTCGCGGCGCATCACGAAATATCCAGACATCGGATCGCTGAGCTGAATTCCCAGAAATGCCTGGGCCATGCGTGTGGCGACGCGTGAAATCATGCGACGCGCGAAATTCCAATTGCCGGTGCCGCCGCCATCGACGTAGCGGCTGCCGATTGCGACATCTGCGCCGGCCTCGACTGCGTCAAGCATGTTGGGCAGAGCGCTTGGGTCGTGTTGGAGATCGGCGTCAATGCAGGCGACGAATTCGCCGCTTGCGGCTGCGAAGCCATCGATAACACTTGCGCCCAAACCTCTTTGTGATGTGCGCCGAATTACGCGGATTCGCGGATCGGCCGCGGCAATTTCTTGCGCGTGTTCCCAGGTGCGGTCGGGAGAATCGTCGTCGGCAATAATAATTTCGAACGAAGTGCCAGCGAGGGCGTTGCTGATTTCGGCGATGAGTGGCGCGAGGTTATCGCGTTCGTTAAAGGTCGGCGTGATGACGCTGATTTTCAAACTTCGCTCCGTAGGTTGCTTCGCTTCTTGTGGATGGCGTAGGTAGTACGATTCTCTAGAACCCCGCCGGGGTGTCTGGGTTGCGCCGGACGGCTACTCACTTATACCCGAGCGGAATGAAGCATAATAGAAGCATCTTGTGTGCCAATGCTAAGTGGCTTGTTTACATAAGGATAGCAAAAGCCGGCAGGGGAAAATTCCTTGACATTTGAGAAGAATAATTCAGTTTGGACTAAGCGGTGTGAGAGCAGGCATAGTTTGAGACACTGCTCATGCGAGCGACGGAGTTGACGCCTGCGGGCATCGAAGCGATGGGAGTCAGGTAGAATGTCGCGGAAATAGAAGAGTGTGAATGGAGCGAATTATGAGCGCGCGTAGAAGTTTTTTTGTGCGATCCAGCGTTGTTGCCGCGTGGGCGCTGGTGTGCGTTGCACCTGCCGCATGGGCGCAGCAGCAACCGCTGCCGACCGCGAAGCTAACGTTGAAGCGCACGGTGGAAATGGCCGTGGCAAATAGCCGCGATCTTTCGCAGGCAAAGCTTGCAGTTACGTTGGCGCAGAAAAATGCGGATGTGGACCGCTCGCAATTCCGGCCGAGTATCTATGCGGGTTCGGGGGCGGCGTACACGAGCGGATTTCCACTCGCGCCAGGCGAAGGAGTTCCCGCGGTGTTTGAGCTTTCGTTTTCGCAGGCAATTTTCAATCCGCTGGAGCGCGGCCAGCTTCGCGCCGACGAAGAGCGCGCAACGGGGCAGGGAAATAATGTCGACGCCGTGCGCAACGCGGTAATGATGCGCGCCGCGAGCGAATACTTTGAGCTTTCAAAGATTCGCCACTCGCTGGAGCTGCTTCGCAAAGGGCGCGAGAGCGCTCAGAAAATTACAGATGCGATGCGGCAGCGCGTAACAGCGGGCTACGAACTTCCAATCGAACAAACGCGCGCAGAACTTGCGGCTGCGAAAATTGAGCAGCAGATCGCGCAGTCCGAAGGACGCGCGGAGACGCTTGCCGACCAGATTCGCGACATGATCGGTCTGGTGACCGACCAGCCGCTTGAATTGGTGGACGAAGACTTCCCGCAGCCGATTGAGCAACCTGTGGCCGACCTTGTAGCTCAAGCGCTCGCAAGCGATCCAGCGTTGAAGGCTGTGGAGTCTGAGCAGCGTGCCAAGGAAGACATACTCAAGGGGACTCGGGCAAGCTGGATGCCGACGATTTCGCTGGTCGGCACGTATAGCGTGCTCAGCAAGACGAACAATTATACGGAATTCTTTAACAAGTTTGAGAGGAACAATGTTGTGGCCGGCGTCCAGGTGCAGCTGCCGGTATTTGTGTCGCGCGCGAACGCTGCCGCGGCGCTGGCGCAGGCGGATGCTGGAGTCGCGGCCATGAATGTGAAAAACACGCGGTCCCAGCTGGAATTGCAGGTGAGGTCTCAGGCGCGCGCGGTGCGCGAGACCGAACTTGGGAAAGAAGTGGCGCGGCTCGAATTAAAGTTGACGCAGCAAAACCTGGGAGTGGTGCAAGCACAATTCGATCAGGGCCGATCGACGATTCGAGAGATGGGGCAGGCGCAACTCGATGAAAATAATAAGTGGCTGGCGTTCCTGGATGCTGATTTTCAGCGCCAGCAGGCTGAGTTAGCTTTACTGCAACTCACCGGACAAATTGGAAAGGTCCTGGAAATCGGCCACTAGGCTTGTACCTGAATGCTGTGACGGCCAGTTTCGCGCCATTACTAGTCCGCTCGGCGATACACGCTCCGATTTGGGAATAGGGTGGCAAAAGCGGTAGAATAGCCCTTCGGGGAATACTGCCCGCACTCCTACCCGCGGGCTTTGCTGGGGGAAAACTGCATGCCGGATGTAATGAAAACGCTGCTCCTGAATCCGCCAAGTTTCGAGAATTTTGACGGGGGAGCGAGCTCGCGCTGGCCCGTTTCGCGCGAAATTGAGTCGTATTGGTATCCCGTTTGGCTTTCGTATCCCACTGGGCTGATTTCTGGCGCCCGGCTGCTGGACGCCTCGCCGCACAAGGTCTCCAAAGAGCAGACTATTCAGATTGCCAAGGATTACGAATTCATCGTGGTGTTTACTTCCACCGTCGGATTCGAGAGCGACGTGGAACTGATTCGCGGAATGAAGGCGCTGAATCGCGATCTGAAAATTTGTTTTGTCGGCCCGCACGTGCAGAACAAGCCCGACGAGAGCTTGCACGCTTCGGAAGACATCGATTTTGTGGTGCGCGGCGAAATTGATTTCGCGGTGAAGGAATTCGCGGAAGGCCACGCTCTCGAAGATATTCTGGGCGTCAGCTACCGAAAAAACGGACGCATCGTTCACAACGGGGCGCGCCCGCAGCTTCACACCGAGGAACTGGATTCGCTGCCGTACGCGGTTGACGTTTTCAAGGAGAACGTTGACATCGAGAAATATACCGGTGCCGTTCCTGCTGCACCCGTTCGTTTCGATTTACACGACGCGCGGCTGTCCGGCGCTGTGCACTTTCTGCCAGTGGCCGCAGACGATCTCGGGCCACGCATGGCGGGTGCGCTCCACGGAAAATGTGGCGCGGGAAATTGCGCGAGGGCTGGAACATTTTCCAAAGCTCAAGGAATTTTTCTTCGATGACGATACGTTCAACATCCGCAAGGATCGCGTGCTCGATATCTGCCAGAAATTCAAGCCGCTGAAATTCCGGTGGTCATGCAATGCGCGCGTTCATAGCGATTATGAAACTCTGAAAGCGATGGCTGATGCAGGCGCGCGGCTGCTGATCGTCGGATTCGAATCGGGCGATGACCAGATTCTGAAGAACATCAAGAAGGGCGCCACGGTCGAGATGGCGCGCAAATTCGCCGCAGAATTGCAAAAAAGTTGGCATCACCATCCACGGCGATTTCATCATCGGTTTGCCGGGCGAAACCAAAGAGACGATTACAAAGACGATCCAATTCGCAAAGGATCTTGATTGCGAGACCGTACAAATTTCTCTGGCGCACGCGTTTCCGGGCACGGAGCTTTACACGTATCTTTCGAACAATAATTTCCTTTCCGCGGAAGCGCTCACCGATTCCGGCGGGCACCAGTTGCCCCACATCGAGTATCCGCACCTGACGCAGCAGGAAATGATGTCGGGTGTGAATCGCTTCTACGACGAATATTATTTCCGCCCGAAAGTGGTTTGGCGCATCGTGCGCAAAGCGCTGTGGGACAACCACGAGCGCAAGCGCCTGTACCATGAAGCCGTGGAATTTTTGCGACTGCGCAAAGAACGCGTGGAATGGGCCAAACACACGCCCGAAAAGAAAACCATGGTCGCCGTGCCAAGCGTAGGCGGCGGATCGGGCCCCTCGGCGCACGTCTAACGCCGCTGCGGTATGCCGTCACAGAAACGCCTCAAGCGAAAAACTTATTTTTTTCTTGCGCTGATGGTGCTGTTTAATTCCGCAGGCGATACTTTGCTCAGCCGCGGAATGAAACAGGTCGGCTCGGTGACCTTTGGTTCGCCGGAATTGATGTGGCACACGCTGCTGCGAATTCTTTCCACCGGCAGCATTTGGCTTGGCATCGCCAGCCTGCTTTCCTTCTTCGTTTGCTACATGCTGCTTCTCACCTGGGCGGACTTCAGTTTTGTAATGCCCGCGACGGCCGCCGTGTTTGTTGTGGTGCCGCTGCTCGGCGCGTTTCTTTTGCATGAACATGTGAGCGCGACGCGCTGGGCGGGCGTTGTGATTATTTGCCTTGGCGTGGCGCTGGTGAGCCGTACGCCGGCGACGACCACGAGCGCGCCTGCATCCGCGGGCGCCTCTGGAGCGCAAACGTAATGCTGCGGGCCTTCTTTTTTCTTTTTCTTATCGCGGTGTTTGGCACCGGCGGCGACGTAAGCCTTTCGCACGCCATGAAACAAATCGGCGAAGTTACGCGGTTCACTCCACGCGCATTGCTTGCAGTTGCGTGGCGCGCGGTGCGCGTGCCGTGGCTGTGGCTCGGCATTCTTCTACTCACTTGCGCGTTTTTTTCTTTCTTGTCGTTGCTGAGCTGGCAGCCCGTGAGCTTCGTGCTGCCCGCCTCGGCGCTTGGCTTTGTTGTGGGAGCGTTTGCCGCGCGATTCATCCTCGGCGAAAAAGTTGATCCCACTCGCTGGGCCGGAGTGTTCACTGTCTGTATCGGGATGGTTGTTTTGTGGTTGGGGCAAGATGATTTGCCGGTGAACCGCAGCGCGGATGTATCGGTGTTTCGGTACTTCTTCATGGCGCTGGCGATTGCGCCGCTCGCGTTTCAAATTATGGCGACACTCGCAGCGCGCGAATTTTTCGCCGCCCAAAAGAAGCGGGATGAGCACGCGCCGGATTTTGCTCCGGCGGTGAGCATACTGAAACCTCTCTTCGGTCTCGATCGTGAAGCCTACGAAAACTATGCGAGTTTTTGCCGCGTAGATTATCGAGAGTACGAAATTCTATTCGCCGTCGATCGCGAATCCGATCCCGCGGTTCCAATTATCGAAAAAGTGATCGCCGATTTTCCTCAGCGGAAGATTCGCCTCCTAATCGGCTCAAAAAATATTGGCGCGAATAATAAAGTTTGCAAACTCGCCCGCATGGCCGCTGAAGCAAAGCACGATTATTTCGTAATCAGCGATAGCGATGTTCGCGTTGACCCCGATTATCTGCGCACTGTGATCGACCCATTTCGCGATCCAAAGGTCGGCGTAGTCACGTCGCTCTATCGCGGCAGGATCGATGGCCAGTTCGGCTCGCGAATGGATTGTCTCGGCGCGTCTATTGAATTTTCCGCAGGCGTTCTGATGGCGCGCCAGCTCGAAGGATTGAAATTTGCGATGGGCTCCACGATGGCGTGTTCGCGCGAACGGCTCGCCGATATCGGCGGGTTCGAAGCCCTCGCTGATCTGCATTCCGACGATTATGAATTCGGCTGCCGTATCGCAAAAAATGGACATCGCGTCGAGCTGATGTCAAAGCCAGTCTGGATGATTTTCCCTGGCATGACGCTTGGCCAATACTTGCGCCACGAGCTGCGCTGGCAAATCGGCGTCCGCCATATTCGGCCGTGGAGCCACGCGAGTTTGCTTTTTACTCAGGCCCTTCCGCTCGCTCTGATCGCTGCGGCGGTTTCGCCATCTCGTTGGATTGGTGCCGCATATTTAATTTCGTACCTCGTGCTTCGCCTACTTGCGGGATGGACGATCGGCGTCTGGGGGCTGGAAGATCCTGCCGCGCGCGAAAATTTGTGGCTGCTTCCCGTGCGCGATCTGCTCGCTTTCGCGGCGTGGTGCGCGAGCTTCCTCTCCGACACAATCCAATGGAGCGGTTTGAAGTTCACGTTGGAAGACGGTCGCATGGTTCCAGTCGCGCCTCCCACCGATCGCGCTTAATTCCGCTTTCATCTCCGCGCAGTAGTATTCCGAGCACAAAACTCTCGCGTTCGCGTACAACTGCACTATCCTTGCAAGCGAATCCGAGGCTAAACTCGACTTGGCGAAATCCCAACCGTTTTTTACGCGCAAGCGCGTGCGTGGTCACGCCACGCTCCTCGCCATCGTGGTGTGGACTCTTTACGCCATAAATCTTACGCATCCCGGACTGCGCGATTGGCTCGGCCAGGTGAAGGGCACAGATTTTGTCCACGAATACGTGCTCGGAAAAATCGCGCTCGATCACAACACGCCGCTTCTCTACGATTACGATGGCCAGCTCCAACTTTCACATCAGGTAATTCCCGGCCTCACAGACGAAAGCTACTTGCCGGTGTACGGTCCGCAAGTCTCGCTGATCTATGCGCCGTTTGCGGCGCTTCCATATCTCTGGGCTGCCGCGTTATGGATGTTGTTCAGCGCCGGAATTTATGCGGCGTGTTGTCGTGCCGTGTGGAAGACCGCTCCAAATCTCCGAAGTGAAGGTTCAACAATCGCGATCCTCGCGCTAGCATTTCCACCATTCTTCAACATGATTGCCTATGGCCAGAATTCCGCCATTGCGCTGGTCGCATTCACGCTCGCGTGGTTGGCGCTGCGATCCGATCGCCAATTCTTAGCTGGCGTGGCGCTCGGACTGCTTCTCTACAAGCCGCAATTCGGAATTGCGGCGGCCGTTTTATTCGTTTTGACTTTCAACTGGCGGTTAATTCTGGGAGGCATCGTCACCGCGGCAAGTCAATTAGGAATTGCGGCGGCGTACTACGGAAAAGTTTGCCTCGGCGACTATGTCCACGCGCTTCGAAATCTAGGACAAAACGCCCCAGCGCTCGAACCCAAACTCTATCAGATGTATTCGTTCCGCTCTTTCTGGCAAATGTTGTTGCCCTGGCCGCGCATCGCATTCGCGCTCTATGTGATCAGCGCTCTCGTTGTGCTCGCGCTGCTTTACAAACTGTGGCGATCACCACGGCCTCTTTCATTACGATATGCTGTGTTTTTACTAGCGACGGTCCTCGTGGATCCTCATCTCACTTCTTACGACCTCGTCGTGCTCGCGCCGGCATTTATCTTGATCGGCGATTGGATTCTCAGCAATCCCGCCGCACCGAAGCTGATCAATCTCCAGTGGCTGCTCTATCTCAGCTTCGCGCTGCCATTATTTGGCCCAGCCATTCGCGATTTGCGAGTGCAAGCCGCAGTTCCGGTATTTTTCCTGCTGTTCGTGGCGCTCGCAGCGCGTTCTACTCTCACGATAAGCGCGGCATCCGCGCCTACGGTTGACTGATTCCCAGTTCCTGAATAAAGTAGAAATGCTCGCCGTAGCGTTGTCATGCAAATGGCTGCGCCGGCGGGCGATTTGTTTCAGCTTTTCCTCCCTCGGCTGGGAGGTCGTCCAACGGTAGGACATCAGGCTCTGGATCTGATTATCCTGGTTCGAGTCCAGGCCTCCCAGCCAAACTAACGGGGCACACTTCCGCCGCGTGCCTGCACTCAACGCCACGATTGAATTCAGAAATTCTTCAGAACTAGAACGTGAATCGCGCGATCAACTGTACCTGCCGCGGATTAAACACCGAGCTTGGTGTTCCGTAAAACGGATTCGGCGACCCTTCCTTGTAAAGTTGTGGCGCCCCGGCGCAGCCCGGCGCATTCGCGTCGCTGGTACAGAAGTCGGCCGCGCCGTAATTGGTATTGAAATACTGCACATTCACGCGATTCCCCAAATTGAATATCTCGGCCATTAGATCGAGGTTTAGCTTTTCGCGAAGGGCAAACTTGCGGCCCACCCGGATGTCCACAGTTTGCAGCGAGTCGCCGCGGAACGTATCGCGCGGTTCGCCGCCAACCCGATCATTGTTGCCAAACACGTCGCCATTTACGTCAAACCCAGCATACTTCGTAAAAAACGGCGCCGATTGCAGCGTGACGATCGTGCTGAACGAGAAATTGCGGAGCGCTACGTTCCAGTCTTTAGGGCTCGTAAATGTGGCATTTCCCACAAACCGGTGGCGCACGTCGTCCGCGGAATTCGCCCGTTCCGAGCTGAAATTTCCGTCATTGCTGTCTTGCGGAATCAACACAAAGCTCGGGTTGGGTCCGTTGTCGATGGCGTGGGCGTACGTGTAGCTCACCTCATACGAAAAGTAGTGCGTGAGGTTCTTGTTGAAATTAAGCAAAAGCCCGTCGTACACCGAATCCCACTTCGACGCGGCCTCAAAGAAAACGCTGTATTGCGGATCGCGAAATCCGGGAATCGCATTCACATGGGGTGTATTCGGAATCGCGAATCCCGCAGGGTACGGGCTGCATGGAGCCGGCGGCGTCGCGAACCCGCTCGATGGAAAATCGAAATAAAACATCTTTGCAGCTCGAATGTCCGGCGGAATCAAAAACTTGCACCGTGTCGCTGGGATCCGGCTGGTTCACATTGTAAAAGCTGCCCAGGTGTACTCCGCGTACGTGAATTCCCGAGATGCTCAGCGTCGAATCCTTGAACGGCCGAAATTCCACCGAAACGCTTGCTTGAATCGAGTACGGATTCATGTGATTTTTGTCGAATCGAACGATGGTGGCGTCCTGAAGAAATCCGCAACCAGCCAACGTGCCGCCCAGGCAGCCGAGATCCACGCCATCCGTTGTATCGCCGTTCGGATATTCCGCGCGCGTCAGCAGCGCTCCCAACGCGGTGGTGTTAATGAATGGCGAACTCGCGAAGCTGAATAGCCCCGTGTTCGCGTCAAGGTTGTCTTCTTGTGGCCGGCCTGGATATTGAGCCGCGCCTCCGCAGGATGGCGCCTGGCACATCAGAAGCGGTGACGGAATAATTCCTCGGAACATCCCGAAACCTGCCCGCAGCACAAAATCGTGCGACGTCCCGAGGTTGTACGCCAATCCAACGCGAGGATCGAAATTCTTGTACTGCGTCTCAAGCACGTTTGACGGCCATGTTTCAAATTCCCATCGCAGGCCGCCATTAAGAGTGAGCCGCTGATTTACGCGCCATTTGTCCTGCATGTAAAAGCCTTCATATGTGTGACCTATCGTCGCGGAAGATTGATCGCGAACCGACTGCGGGATCGCCCCGCCCTGGTAGATTCCGATTCCGCCCGTCAAGGTCGGCTCGGTAAATTCCGGAGTCGTCGTTGTGCTGAATCGCTGGAAGAAAATCACGAACGGATCAGGACATATTGCGCCAACGCATCCGGGAGATCCTGCAGCAGCCCCGTCTGTTCCAAGAAACGCCGCCAGGTTGGCGAAGTCCGCCTCGAAGGGATAAAACAGCGGAAACGATTCGTACGTTCCCACACGATCGAAATTGCCGCCGAAACTCAGCGTGTGGTTTCCCATCGTGTGCGTCACGTTATCCGCCAGTTCAAACCGGCTCTCGCGGTAAATATCGGGATTTCCACGGTTCACGCCCACAGTAAACGTGTTCGAAACTTCCAGGTGCGGCTGCGTCGACACAACCGGAAAGTCAAAAGTGCGATGCGCGTATTGCGATCGTACTTCGTTGATCCACGAAGACGAAGGCAGTCGTAGTAAGCGATCCCGCGAGAGACTGGTCTACGATGTAATTATTCTTGAATGCAGAGGGCAGGTCAAAGCCGTTGTTCAGCGGTGATTGGTTCGTCAGCCGCCCGTCGTTTACGATGTAGCGCACAAACAAGTATTCTTCGCGTTTAGATTCACGTCCACCCGCGCGAATCCGTTGTCGAGGTTGAAGTTCGCAGGACGCCCAGATTCTCGGCAGGCAAACCGTAGTAATTCGTTTTCACGTTATTGATCGCATTAATGTTTGCGAGCACGATCGAGTTATAAATCGGCGATTCGCCGCGCCGTTGTCCCTCATAATTCGTGTAGAAAAAAACTTTGTCCTTCTTGAGTGGTCCGCCCACAGCAACGCCGAACTGGTTTTGCCGCAGCGTATTAAATCCGGGAGCGGCCAGCGAGCTATTCGCGTCCAGCGCATCATTTCGGAAATACTCGTACGCCGTACCGTGAAGATTATTAGTTCCGCTCTTCGTGATGATGTTTACGATTCCTGCTGTCGCGCGCCCGTACTCCGTGGTGTAGTCGGTGTTGATTACGCGAAATTCTTCCACGGAATCCTGCGGAGGCGTTCCGCGCTGAATTCCCGAAGCCGTTGATATATCGTCCGCTCCGTCAACCGCGATAAAATTGAAATGAATATTCTGTCCCGCGAAAGAAAGCTTCGTCACCGGTTCCACGATCACGTCCGTGCTCCCCGATGTCGTGTCGCCGATGTGTACTCCCGGCGCCAGCAGCGCGAAATCAATGAACTCGCGGCCGTTCACCGGTAAATCTCGAATTTGCTCCTGCGTGATGACGTCGCTGATCTGGGTGCGGGTTGGTTCCGTCACCTCGGATGTCGCCTGCACCTCAACCTGCTCGGTCGCCTGGCCCACCGCCAGATTGAAATTGATCGTCGCGATCTGGCCGACCTGCAATGTCACGTCTTTCTCTTGCGTTTTGAATCCCGCGATTTGCGCCGCGATGCTGTAATCGCCGGGAGGCAATGCTTGCAAATCAAATTCGCCGCTCGCATTCGCATTCACAGTGCGCGCGAGCCCCGTGGCTTTATTCGTTGCCGTAACTTTCGCCGAGGGAATCACTGCGCCGCTTGGATCGAGCACCTGCCCTTGCAAAGTCGCGGTTACAGTTTGCGCATTCGTTGCATGCGCGAATGCAAACACCAATGCCACGGCTGCGAACGCAGCTATTCTGAGCAGCTTCATCGAGTAATCCTCCGAATTGGACACAACACCCTGTGGCGCAATTAAACTACGAACTTTGCCGAAGTCAAAGAGGAAATGAAGTAGCTGAGGAAATGGTCCCAGCTTCTTGGCGATTCAGCCGCCGAATCTCTGCGGTCGGGCGTTCTAGCGGCTGGTTTACCTGCCTCGAAACAGGAAAATCACATCCAGCAGCGCCAGGATCGCCACCGCAACTTCCAGCACAAACGAACGCTGCTCGTTGTACTGGTCAATCATAAAGTTGTACAGCTCACCGATGGTTTTCAGTTTCGCATCTACAAGTTCGCGATATTCGCCGACTCCCATCCGCGTCTCGGCTGTTCGGTAAACACGCGCGTAAAACGCATCGCTCACAAACTTAATCGCGTTGTCCACGCGCTCGGTCAGCTCCATCGCGTCAAGGCGTATCGTGTTCAGCCGCTTTGCGTCGCGAGGAATCGTCCAGCGCGATAATAAAAGGTTTCGCTTGCGATCGAGCGTGACGTAAACATCCGCCAGCAGCCGCGTCAGCAAATTATCGTAGTAGCGAAACTCCAGCAGCTGCATCTTGGCGTACTCAAGTAGATTCACCGCCGCCGCTGTGTCTTCTGGAGCGTCATACACCAGCGCTCCTGCCGCGTTAATCGCCACCAGATCGCAATCGTAGTAGGAAAGCCTGCCTTCCAGCGCCTCGTCCACCGCGCGCTTTGACAGCGCGTGCGTTTCTCCGCGAATTAACTGCACAATCTGTTCGCCGTGCGCCGCCACCACTTCCGCCGCAGTCGGCCGCGAAGTTCCGCCCTCGGTAATCTCGTGAATTTCAGCGACGAGATAATCTTCCTCCAGCCATTTTTCCGCCGGACGAATCGGCCCCGGCGCCAGTTGTTGCAGCCGTCTTGCGACCATCGCTCGCGTAATTGGCTCAATTTCCGTCGTGTCGATCCACCGCGCCGCCTGCGGCAGAAACTCGTTCCAATCGCATGCGAACGGCACAGTGAGCCGCACCGCAACTACTGCGTAAGAGTAATACTTGATCGTGCAAGCCAGCCGTTCGCCGCTCGGCAACACAACATCCTCAGCCGCCTCCACGATCGGAGATTCTTCCAGCCGAATGTATTCCGGCGTGCGTCTCGAGAACGAAGGCTTCACCTTGCTCCCCGCCGGGCCGATCGCTTGCTGCAGTTTCTCGAGGTCGAATACTTCCGCGACGTCGTACAGAATCAGAATCCGGAAATTTCCGCGCACAGACATATCCTGTTTGTATCACAACCTCCGCAAAAGTTTTGAGTGACACAGGCTCTCAGCCTGTGCGATTTCCGTTCTGTTTCCGAGCCAATTCAACGAATGCCACACGGCCACGCGATTGCGATCTTTTGCTTTTTTAATCCCTCGCGGCGAAAATAGAAGTGCATTTTCCTGCAGCCGCTCCAAACTTAGCGGCACAGAGCATCTCCGCACCGTGAACCACATTCCCCAATTCGATGTTTCCCCGCTCTCAACTGGACTCGACTGGGCTCACCCGTTAGTCCGCGAATGGTTCCTCCGCAAATTCGGCTCGCCCACTGAGCCGCAAATTCAAGGCTGGCCGCAAATCGTCTCGCGCAAAGCCACCTTAATTTCCGCTCCCACCGGCTCCGGCAAAACACTCGCCGCATTTCTCGTCTGCATCGATCGCCTCGTGCGCACAAGCCATCGCCGGAAATCTGCGCGACGAAACAGAAGTCCTCTACGTCTCTCCGCTGAAAGCGCTCAGCAACGACATCCAAAAGAATCTCGACGCTCCTCTCCTCGAAATCCTCCAACTCGCCGCCGAATCCGGCTACCTCATGCCGGAGATTCGCACCGCCGTCCGCACCGGCGACACACTCATGCACGAGCGCGCCAAAATGCTCAAGCGCCCGCCGCACATTCTCGTAACCACGCCCGAATCGCTTTACATTCTGCTCACCGCCGCGAAGAGCCGCGAAATTCTCCGCACCGTCCGCACAGTAATTGTCGACGAAATTCACGCCGTCGCCGACGACAAGCGCGGCTCGCATCTTGCGCTTTCTCTCGAACGCCTCGAAGCCCTCACCGCGCAGCCGCCCGTTCGCATCGGCCTCAGCGCGACGCAGAAACCCATCGAACTCGTCGCTCAATTTCTCACCGGCAGCGATCGTCCGCTCCCTGTAATCGTACAAATCGCGCAGCGCCGCGAATTCGATCTTGCCGTGGAAGTTCCACCCAGCGAACTCGGCCCCGTCGCCTCCAACGAAATGTGGGACGAGATTTATCAGCGCATCGGCGCGCTGGTTCAGTCGCATCGTTCCACTCTTATTTTCGTCAACACGCGGCGCCTCGCCGAACGCGTCGCGCACAATCTCGCGCGAAATTCTCGGCGATGACGCCGTCGCCTCGCACCACGGCAGCCTTTCGCGCCAGCGCCGTCTCGCGGTCGAAAATAAATTGAAATCCGGCGAACTCCGCGCGCTCGTCGCCACCGCTTCTCTCGAACTCGGCATCGATATCGGCAGCATCGATCTCGTCATTCAAATCGGTTCGCCGCGCGCGATCGCGGTCGCGCTTCAGCGCATCGGTCGCGCAGGTCATTGGCGCGGAGCCAAACCCAAAGGCCGCATTTTCGCCACCACGCGCGATGAACTCCTCGAATGCGCCGCGCTAGTCCGCGCAATTCGCGCCGGCGATCTCGATCGCCTCGAGATTCCTGAAGCGCCGCTCGATGTTCTCGCCCAGCAAATCGTTGCCGCCTGCGCATCCGCACCCGAAAATGAAGACTGGCGCGAAGACGATTTATTCGCCGCCATCCGCCGCGCATTTCCATATCGCAATCTCACCCGCGCCACATTCGATGAAATTATCGAAATGCTTTCCGAAGGAATCGCCGCGCGTCGCGGACGCTACGGCGCCTACCTCCATCGCGATCGCGTCAATGGAGTTCTTCGCGCTCGTCGCGGCGCACGCCTCGCCGCCATCACCAGCGGCGGAGCGATTCCCGATAACGCTCTCTATCCCGTAATCGCACAGCCCGAAGGAATCACCGTTGGCACCGTCGACGAAGATTTCGCAGTCGAAAGTTTAAGCGGCGACGTCATGCTCCTCGGCAATACTTCCTGGCGCATCCGCAGCGTTCGCGGCAATTCGGTTTTCGTCGAAGACGCTCACGGCGCCGCTCCCACAATTCCGTTCTGGCGCGGCGAAGCTCCCGCTCGCACGATGGAGCTTTCGCATCAAATTGCCGAGCTCCGCGAAAAAATCAGCGAACGGGCCGCGCACGTCGCGCCGGGTTTCGTCCAGCGCGCAAACGCTCTCACCGAATCGCGCGAAAAAACCGAATCCGCGCAAGCCGTCGCATGGCTCCAGCACGAATGCGGCCTCGATCAAAGCGCCGCCGAGCAAGCCGTCGAATACATCGTCACCGGCCGCGCAATCCTCGGCGTCGTTCCCACGCAAAATACAATCGTCGCCGAGCGTTTCTTCGACGAATCCGGCGGCATGCAGCTCGTCATTCACGCTCCCTTCGGCGGCCGCATCAATAAAGCCTGGGGACTCGCTCTTCGCAAACGTTTCTGCCGCTCATTCAATTTCGAATTGCAGGCCGCCGCCACGGACAACGGCCTCAACATTTCGCTCAGCGATCAGCACAGTTTTCCGCTCGCCGACGTTTTCCATTTCCTCCACACCGCAACCGTCCAGGAAATTCTCGAGCAAGCCGTTCTCACCTCGCCGATTTTCGCCACGCGCTGGCGCTGGGCTGCCGGACGCTCCCTCGCCCTCCTTCGCTTTCAGCGGCGGCAAAAAAGTTCCGCCGCAACTTCAGCGCATGCGCTCCGACGATTTACTCGCCGCCGTTTTTCCCGATGCCGCCGCGTGCCAGGAAAATATCGTCGGCGATATCAAAATTCCCGATCACCCGATCGTTCGCGAAGCCATGCGCGATGCCCTCACCGAAGCCATGGATATCGATGGCCTCAAAAATATTCTCGATGCCATCGCGCAAAATCAAATTCGCTGCGTCGCCGTTGACACCACCGCTCCCTCCGCGTTCTCTCACGAAATTCTCAACGCCAATCCCTACGCCTATCTCGACGATGCTCCCCTCGAAGAGCGCCGCGCCCGCGCCGTCGAAATGCGCCGCATGCTCCCCGAATCCGTTCTCGGCGAAATCGGCCGCCTCGATCCCGATGCCATCGATCAAGTCCGCGCCGAAGCATGGCCCGATGTTCGCGACGCCGATGAACTTCACGACGCGCTCCTCACGCTGATCGCGCTTCCAGAATCCGCAGCTCACGAATCCACCGCGGCCGCGCAAGCAGCGATCGCGCAAGATTCGCAATGGCCGCAATTTTTCGCGGAACTCACCGCCGCGCGCCGCGCAGGCCGCGCCGAAATAGACGGCAAATATTTCTGGGTCGCTACAGAAAAGCAAAAAACTTTCGCCGCAATTTATCCGCAAGCAAAATTCGAATCCGCGTTACCCGAAATCGAATCCGCCGCACCGATCCGCGAAGAAGCAATCACATCCCTAGCCACAGGCTGGATGTCTCACATCGGCCCCACCACCGCAGCGAATTTAGCGCGCACTCTCGCACCGCTCGGCGCGCAAGAAATCGACGCCGCTTTCCTCCGCCTCGAATCTCAAGGCTCCATCCTCCGCGGAAGTTTCACCGCCAATCACGCCCACGAAATCGAATGGTGCGAACGCCGCCTCCTCGCCCGCATTCATCGCCTCACTCTCGGCAGGCTCCGCGCCGAAATCGAACCCGCCACCCAAGCGCAATTCATGCGCTGGCTTCTGCGCTGGCAGCACGCCGCGCACGGCTCGCAAGTTTTCGGCGAGCGCGGCACTCTCGAAATCATTCGCCAGCTTCAGGGTTTCGAAGCTCCTGCCACCGCTTGGGAACGCCACATTTTTCCCGCGCGCATCGCCAATTACGATCCAAAAGTTCTCGATCAGCTTTGCCTCACCGGAGCCGTCGGCTGGGGACGTCTCTCTCCGCATCCCGCCACTCTCGAAGATGGCGGCGAAAATAATCGCCGCGTAATTCCCACCAGCGCCGCGCCGATTGCATTTTTTGTTCGCGATGAATCCGATTGGATGTTCCCGCGCAACGCGCACGCCGAAGATTCCTCCACCACCGAGCCGCGCGGCCTCAGCCAAAACGCGCGCGATGTCCTCCAAGTCTTGCGTCTGCGCGGCGCGTCTTTTTTTCCAGATATCGTCCGCGCCGCCAATCGCCTCAAATCCGAAGTCGAAACCGCTCTCTGGGAACTCGTCGCCGCAGGACTCATCACCGCCGATGGCTTCGACAACATGCGCTCGCTCATCAATCCCAAGCGCCGCAACGGCCACGGCAGCGGCAAATCCGCGCGCCCTCGCCACAGCGCCGGACGCTGGTCTCTTCTCTACACCAACGAGCCGCGCGATCGCGCCGCCGCTCTCGAATCAATTTGCTGGATGTTGTTGCGCCGCTACGGAGTGGTCTTTCGCGAAGTTCTCGCCCGCGAAAGCATTCTTCCCAAATGGCGCGAAGTTCTCATCGCGCTGCGCCGCCTCGAAGATCGCGGCGAAATTCGCGGCGGCCGTTTCGTCAGCGGCTATCTCGGCGAACAATTCGCCTTGCCAATGGCGGTGGAATCGTTGCGCGCCGCCCGCAAACAACAACCCGCGAACGAACGCATCACTCTCAGCGCCGCCGATCCCCTGAATCTAATCGGCTCCGTAGTCCCCGGCGAACGCGTCCCAGCAATTTCCAATCGCTCCATCGCATATGTCGACGGCATCCCCGCCGAACTCGACGACGAACCCACCCAAATTACCCATCCCCTAGCCGCCAGCTAAGAGCAGGCCTTTGACGTCATCCTGAGAGCTACCCGATCACGGTAGCCGAGAGACCGCCGTAGACTTTGCCGTTGGCAACAGCCGGGTGCCCCATATATCGCCGGGCAAGTCCCGGCGATATGTGGGACCACAATCACCACTAAGCGGATCACGAAAAATGTAAAAACGCACAAATCCCAACCGGTTCAACAACTCGACCCCACCACAACTAACGCAATTCCAAGACCGATTCTCCGTGTTCTGGTCCGTGGTGAGCGCCTTTCTCCCCCCGTCACACATCCAATCCCACAATCCTCATCAACTCAATCGCATTACTCCGCGCCACCACTCCATCCCTCAACTTATATTCAAACCGCATTTTCCCGTCTTCCACATAATCCTGAAAATGCACATTCCGAATCGCATTCCCCAGCTCCGCCGTAATTTCCGTCAGCGCCAAATCGTGAGTCGTCACAATCCCCACAGCCCGTTTAGCCAGCAGCGCCCGCAACAATCCCTCCGCCCCAATTCGACGGTCATGCGAATTCGTTCCTTCCAGCACCTCATCAAATAAAAACAGTACCGGCAATTCGCCCTTCAACAATTCAAACACCAGCCGCAGCCGCAGCACTTCCGCATAAAATCCCGAGCGCCCCTCCTGCAGCGAATCCGAAGTCCGCAATCGCGTCCCAATATTCAGCGGACTCACTTGCAACGAATCTCCCCGCACCGGAGCCCCGCACATCGCCATCACCACATTCACTCCCACAGTGCGCATAAACGTGCTCTTCCCTGACATGTTCGATCCGCTCACCAGCAGCACGCGAGTCTCCGCATCCAGCCGCACCGGATTCCTCACGCATTTCGCCGCCGCAATCAGCGGGTGCCCTAAATTTTCTCCATGCAACACCGGCTGTCCGCCAACTTCCTCCACAATTTCTGGAAACGGATCGCTCGGATGTTCGAACGAATATCCTCCCAGCGACAGCAGCGCCTCCATCTCCGCAACGCAATCAATCCACGCGCGCATCTTCGCGCCATGCTTCAGTCGCCACGCGTCCGCCGCGTACGCCACTTGCAGCGTGTACATCAGCGGCAGCTCCAGCAACTTCACGATGTATCCGTCGCGCGCTGCAATCCAATAATCCAGCCGCGCCAGTTTCCGCACCGCTCCAGAAGCAATGCCCCCGCGCGAATCTGCTCCAGCATCAGCGAGCCGTCCAGCCAACTCCTTCAATCGCGGAGTCGAAAATGTTTCGCTTTCGATCCGCGCCAAAACTTCCGCCAGAATCAGCAGCCCTTCATCATTACTCGTGAGCCTCTCCACTAGCGCAGTCGCGCGCTTTTGCAGCCACACCAGCATCACAATATTCACCAGCAGCACGCACAAAAAGGGAAGCAGCGGCCAAATCGTCAAATAAAGAATTCCCGTCGCAGCGGCGAGACTCGCCAGCGTCAGCAGCAGAATCCGCACAGCGCCCGGCGAAGGCAAATGCTCCGCGCTTTCACTCCACTTCGTCAGCGCATCCGCATCCAGCAGCGGACGCAGCTCCGTCCCAATCACCGCCACCGATTCCCGCAAATCTGTTTTCTCGCGCAGCTCCAAAATATTTGTTGCCGGTCGCGAATCACCGCGGGCGTCGCTGGAGCCCGCAGCCAATCCGCCAACCGCTGCTCGCCCATCGGAGTCCGCGCCGTCGACAACAATTCAAATAAACTTCCGGCCCCGAAAATATCCAGATCGTCCGCATACGAATGATTCACATCGCGAAATCGCTCGCCAGTCTCTCCGCCCTTTCCTTGCCACGATCTTCGATCCTCGAAATTCCTCGACGATAGAATCCCGCCGCCGCATCCGCCCGCGTTCTCGCGCGCAGCACGCGCTCATGCCAAATCGCCAGCGCCGCATACAAAATAATCGGCGCCAAAATCCACCAATTCGAAATCCGGTGCGCCGATAAACTTTCCCATCCCACCACCACTCCCACCGCAATCGTCAGCACCTTGAAATAACCAAGCCGAATATGCGCCGCCTCCCGCAGCGCAACCGCCGCCTCGCGCGCCTTCAACCGCTCCGAATATTCCGCCAATGGTTCCCGCAAACTCATCCGCTAATTTTTTCTCCAGTCCAAAATATTTCCCGTCGCGTTCATTCTTCAGAAACTCGTCCGCCGCAGTTTAACATCGCAAACCCGCGCCCACCCGCGCAGTCGCCGTAGGGGCAGGCTCGACCGCGAAGCGGGCAGGCCTCGCCCATCTGGGACCGCAATCTCCACTAAGCAGACCCCGCAAAATGTCAAAACGAAATAATCCCCACCGGTTCAACAATTCCACCAAACAAAATCCATCTCCACCTAATGGCCCAATCTCCGTGTCCTGAATCCGCCGTCGCCTTCGCCGTTCCAGTGGCACAGGCTCTCAGCCTGTGCGGTTTTCGTCCCCATCCTTTGGATACTGTCCCTCTTCCTCTTCCCGAATCTGTTGTAAGAATTCCCGCCTTTCGGTATGTTGTCCGCGCACCATCTATCCACAACGCACTCATCCCCACGGAGGCGCACGCGATGGGCTACATCGAAAAAGATCTCATCCCCGGCGAGCAAATCATCTACAAAACTCGCCTCCATTCCATCGTGCTGATTCGCCCGCTCTTCGAAGCCATCGTTCTCATCGCCTTCGGCATCCTCTCCGTCTGGGGAGCGAAAAACGAGCAGCAATCGAATCCCTCCCTCTACACGCCGCTCATAGTTCTCGCCGTCATTCTTTTTGTCATCGCAGTGATTCGCGTCGGCTACGGTTTCGCAAAACGCAATTCCGTGGAAATGGCTGTCACCAATCGCCGCGTCCTCATCAAGTGGGGACTCGCCAGCCGCCGCACTCTAGAAATTCTGCTAGCAAAAGTAGAAAGCATTTCTGTCGACGAATCTTTCTGGGGACGCACCCTCGGCTACGGCACCATCGTCATCCGCGGCACCGGCGGCACTCCCGAACCAATCGTAATGGTCGCCCACCCCGGCGAATTCCGCCGCCAAGTCCAGCAACAAGCCGAAGCCAGCCAGGGCGGCGCGAGACCAGCACCGCCGCAACTCCGGCCAAAAATCGAATACCTTCATCAAGTTTTTCGCGGCGCTGGCGCCTTTCCGCATTTGCTTTCGAGTGGCACAGGCTCTCAGCCTGTGCGCTTTACTGCATTTTCCGTAGGGGCGAGGCTGGCCGCGAACCGGGCAGTCCTCGCCCGGCACTACAGAATCTTTCTCTTTCGCCTTTGCCTTTCCGCCTTTCGGTGCCCCACGTGCCGCACTTCACATCGTCCGAATTCGTAAATTCAACGCGAGGAAAAACATGAATCCCAAAAATCTTCGCACTGCTCACCATCTGCACTCTCGCGTTACTACTCGCAACCATCACGCCAAGATTATTCGCCCAATCCCAACTAGCCGCCACTCCTCCCATGGGCTGGAACAGTTGGAATCACTTCGACGAAAAAATTGACGACGCCACCGTCCGCGCCACAGCCGACGCCATGGTCCCACCGGAATGCGCGACGCCGGATACGTCTACATAAATATTGACGACACCTGGGAAGGCGATCGCGACGCGCGGAGGAATCATCCCACCAACAAAAAATTCCCCGACATGAAAGCCCTCTCCGATTACGTTCACTCCAAAGGACTCAAGCTCGGAATTTATTCTTCGCCGGGACCAAAAACCTGCGCCGGATTACGAAGGCAGCTACAACCACGAAGAGCAAGACGCGCAAACCTACGCATCATGGGGAATCGATTATCTGAAATACGATCTCTGCAGCTTCGGCGACATCATGAAAAAAGCCGGCTCACCCGCCGCCGCGCATCAGCTCATGCTCGACGCCTACACCAAAATGCACAACGCGCTCGTAAAAACTGGCCGCCCGATTATTTACAGCCTCTGCCAGTACGGAGTGGACGCCGTCTGGCAATGGGGACCAAGCGTCGGCGGAAATCTCTGGCGCACCACAGACGACATCAGCGATCGCTACTCGCGCATGGAAGATATCGGCTTCAGCCAGGCAGGCCTCGCGAAATTCGCCGGCCCCGGCCATTGGAACGATCCAGACATGCTCGAAGTCGGCAACGGAAAAATGAACGCCGAGGAATACCGCACCCACATGAGCCTCTGGGCGATCCTCGCCGCCCCGCTCCTAGCCGGAAACGACATCGCCACCATGTCTCCCGAAACCACCGCGATCCTCACCAATCGCGAAGTAATCGCCATCGATCAAGATGCCGCCGGCAAACAAGGCGATCGCGTCTGGGTCGAAGGCCCCAAAGAAATCTGGTCCCGCGATTTATCCGATGGCTCCAAAGCAGTCGGCCTCTTCAACCGCCTCGAGCATCCGCTAGAAATGAAAGTGAAATTCAGCGAAGTAGGTTTCGCCAATCCATCCCACGTCCGCAACATCTGGTCCGCCAAAGATTTAGGCGCCATCACCGAATTCCACGCCATAGTCCCATCCCACGGAGTAATCCTCCTCCGCCTCTCAAAATAATTCGTGGGGTGCCGCATCCCTTGAAGTGTAAGGGTGCGGTTCTTGACTTTGTGTCAGGGCACGACCTCGGTTCTGCCGTAAGAGCGCCCCAAAATAAAAATTGCGTCAGGGGTTTCAACCCCTGACGCAAAAACATTCGCGGGTTCTTTCCAGGATCTCTCTGCGCCCGCTGCGCCTCTGCGGTAAATCTTTTTCCGCCGCGCCGCAAGTTCCCCACACCTCATCAAACGATGTACCATCAAAAAGAGGATTATCCATGCCCACCACCGACCCGAAAAAATCCCCACAAAAAACTCCAACTCCACCACAACCCCCACCGCCCCTCGACGAAGTCGACGAAAGCTCCGAAGAATCCTTCCCAGCCAGCGATCCACCCAGCTTCAACGAACGCGGCAACAACCCAAAAAAAGTAACGCCCGATCCACGCTGACCGAACAAATCTGACCTCACCGCTAGATCCCAATTCACTCCACCAATTCTCCGTGTCCTGAATCCGCCATAGCCTTCGCAAATGCGAAGGCGACGGCGGGCTGTGTCTCTGTGGTGAGCCGCCTTTTCCGTTCTTGTCTTCAGGTTCTCATCCCAAATTCCCCGAAAGCATTTCCGCCGATTCCGCCGCATACTGAAAACTCGTTCTCGTGCATCTGATAGATGGGCGCAAATCCCGCGCCTTCGTTGTAGTCTTCACCATTACAATTTCAATTCCGCGGAGCAATTCTTCGTGCCGAATCCTCTAAACGCCGAACAGAAAAGACTTCAGGAAGCGCTGGAGAAAACTGCGCACTGGAAACGCTGGGGACCCTATCTCAGCGAGCGCGAATGGGGAACCGTTCGCGAGGACTACAGCGCAGACGGCACCGCCTGGGAATATTTTCCGCACGATCACGCGCGGTCGCGCGCCTATCGCTGGGGTGAAGACGGCATCGGCGGAATTTGCGATCACCAACAGCGAATTTGTTTTGCGTTTTCCATGTGGAATGGCCGCGATCCAATTTTGAAAGAACGCCTTTTCGGTCTCACCGGTCACGAAGGCAATCACGGCGAAGATGTAAAGGAATATTATTTCTATGTGGATTCCACTCCCACGCATTCGTACATGAAATTTCTGTACAAATATCCGCAAGCCGAATTTCCGTACACGCAACTCGTGCAGGAAAATCGCCGCGCGGACCAAAAATGATCCAGAATACGAACTATCGACACCGGAGTCTTCAACGAGAATCGCTACTTCGATGTCTGGGTCGAATACGCAAAGCCTTCTCCCGAAGAGATTCCTGATTCGCATCACCGCATCCAATCGCGGACCCGAAGCCGCGCCGCTCTGGCATTCTCCCATCAATCTGGTTTCGCAATCGTTGGTCGTGGGGCGAAGACCCTGATCGTCCTCGCGTCGCTCGCGCTGCGCCTCCGCTGCAAACCGTGCAAGGCGCGTCTGGTTCTTGAGAGCGAGGAGAAAATATACGGAAAGCGCTGGCTGATTTGCGAAGGCGCGCCGCCGCTGCTCTTCACCGAAAACGAAACAAATTTCCGCCGCATCTTCAATTCTGAGAATCGCACTCCGTACGTGAAAGATGCGTTCAACGAATACATCGTCAATCGCAACACGCCGCGGTGAATCCCGCAGAAGAAGGTACGCGCGCCGCCGCCGTCTACAAATACGATATTCAGCCGGCGCAAACGTCACCGTCCGTCTTGCGATTTACCGATCGCGATCCAAAATCATTCGCCGCGCAGCAGGAAAATCCGCAGGAGATACCGCGTTCGGCGCAGCATTCGATCGCATGTTCGAGCAGCGCATAAAAGAAGCCGACGAGTTCTACACTTCCGCGTATCGCGACAACATTTCAGCGCGGATGCGCACAACGTGATGCGCCAGGCATTCGCGGGACTGATGTGGAACAAACAGTATTACCACTACGATGTGAGAACCGTGGCTCGAGGGCGATCCCGCAGAGCCGCCGCCACCGCCCGAAAGAAAGCAAGGACGCAATCGAAGCTGGACGACATCTTTTCACCAACGATGTTCTCTCCGTTCCCGACAACTGGGAATTTCCGTGGTACGCTTCGTGGGATCTTGCGTTCCACACCATCACTCTCGCGATGATCGATCCGGAATTCGCGAAGGCGCAGCTGATTCTTTTGATGCGCGAGTGGTACATGCATCCGAACGGACAATTGCCCGCGTACGAGTGGGCTTTCAGCGATGTGAATCCTCCCGTTCATGCGTGGGCCGCATTTCGAATTTTTCAAATCGAACGCCGCATGAAGGGAAAAGGCGATCGCAAATTTCTGGTGCGCGCATTTCACAAATTGCTGATCAATTTTACGTGGTGGGTGAATCGCAAAGATCCGCGAAGGCATGAATGTTTTCCAGGGCGGATTTCTGGGGCTCGATAATATCGGCGTGTTCGATCGTTCGCAGCCGTTGCCGGCCGGAGGGCATCTCGAGCAATCGGACGGCACAGCTTGGATGGCGATGTATGCGCTCAACATGCTGGCCATCGCGCTGGAACTGGCGAAGGAAGATCCCGCGTACGAAGACGTGGCGATCAAATTCTTCGAACATTTCGTTTACATTTCGCAGGCGATGAACAATGCGGCCGGCGAGGGAATCGAATTGTGGGACGAGCAGGATGGTTTTTACTATGACGTGTTGCACTTTCCCGATGGATCGCATCATTATTTGCGCACGCGCTCGGCGGTGGGAATGTTGCCGCTCTTCGCGGTGGAAACTCTTGAGCCGGAAGAGATCAACAACCTTCCGGAATTTCCGCCGACGCATGGAGTGGTTCATCGACAAATCAGCCCGGACATTCGCGAATCATCTCGATCAAACGATGAAGACTGAGAAAGGAATGCGATATTTATTGTCGCTGGTAAATCGCGAACGCTTGCCGCGATTGCTGAATTATCTGCTGGATGAGAGCGAATTTCTTTCGCCGCACGGAGTGCGATCGGTTTCGAAATATCATCAGGATCATCCGTACATTTTGAACATTGATGGAGTGCAGCGGCGAGTCGCTTACGAGCCGGCGGAATCGCGCACCGGAATGTTTGGCGGAAATTCCAACTGGCGCGGGCCGGTGTGGTTTCCGCTGAATTATTTGCTGATTGAATCGCTGCAGAAATTTCACTGGTATTACGGCGATGCGACCGAAGTTCGAAATGCCAACGGGATCGGGAAAACAACTTACGCTGTGGCAGATTGCGCAGGAACTGTCGCGGAAAATGTCGCGGTTGTTTCTGCGGCAGGAGGATGGAACTCGTCCTGCGATGGCAGGCCTGGATCGATTTCGCAACGATCCGCACTGGCGGGATTTGATTTTGTTTAACGAATATTTTCATGGCGACACCGGAGCTGGATTGGGAGCGAGCCATCAGACCGGATGGACAGCGCTTGTCGCGAAATTGCTTGAGCAAAATGGAGAGTGAGGAAATTGATGGCGAATGATGTGAAACAGAAAACGGTGATCGTTGCCGGAGGAACGGGCGCGCTGGGCGCGTCGATCGCGAAAGCATTTCTTGCGGATGGAGCGCGAGTCGCTGTGACGTACCAGCACAAAGAGGAATATCGACGCGATGCGCGGAGATGCAGGAGAAAATTTAACCGGCGCGCAAGTTGACGTGACCGATGAAGCTGCGGTGCAGAAATTTGTCGCGGACGTCGCGGCGCAGAGCGGATCGATCGATGCGCTGATCGTCGCCGTCGGCGGATTCGCCGGCGGAAAAAATGTGTGGGAAGCGGATTCGAAAACGTACGAGCAGATGATGAATTTAAATTTGAAAGCGGCATGGACGATGGCTCGCGCAGTTTCTCCGGTGATGATCCGGCAAAATCGCGGAGTGTTAATAAATATTGCGTCGCGCGCGGGATATGGACATTCCGCCGGAGCTGCGCTGTATTCGGCATCGAAAGCCGCGGTGCTGGCGCTGTGGGATTCGCTCGCGGATGAAATGAAACCGTACAACATCAATGTGAATTCGATTGTGCCGAGCATTATGGACACTCCCGCGAATCGGCGAGCGATGCCGAAAGCTGATTTCAATCAATGGCCGAAGACGGAAGACATCGCGAAAGTAATTGTATTTTTGTGTTCGGAAGATGCGCGCGTGATTCACGGCGCGGCAATTCCGGTATACGGAAAAACATAAAAATATTTTCGGAAAATATTCAGCGAGAATTTGCCGGCTCGACTAATTCGATCAAAACTTTTTTCCCATCGGCGCGCGCGGCCAGGAAAAAGTTGACGCGAGTGCCGTCGGCTCCGGGGCGTGTTGCTGGATAAATCGGTTTCTGCCCGAATTTCTCGATTAAGATTTGCGTCGCGCGATCCACGTTTGAAACTTCGTATTCCACCTGTTGAATTCCTTCGCCGTTTTTCGCTAGAAACTTCGCAATGGCTCCGCTGCCCCCCGGTTCCTTCGTGGTGAGAATGTCGAGCCGAACCGGTATCGTGTAAGCGACCGTAAAGTGCAATTCGAATTCGATCGCATCTTGATCCGGCGGAACATCGGCTAGTTTAGGCGAGCCGTTCGCATTTCGAATTCGCTCAAATGTTTCCGGAGCGACAGCAACTCCGACAGTCGGGAAAATATTCCCTCTTGCTTGCGCTACAAGTTCTTTGAGCGAATTCGAAAGTTCGTTCAAGTCGTGACGAATGAGAAGCAAATCGAAATCAATATCATCGCGCCACTTCGTGAGCACTTCGGATGCTATTTCGCTCCCCGCGTGATTCAGAAATACCGCCCCAGACAACTGTTCTTTCCGATCGGTCGCGCTTAGGCTCGCGATTGCTTCGCTAATCGTAATCATCGTCGTGCTGGCAACTTTTCTTTACTGGCCGGGGACTATGCCGTTGATGCTGGAGAGTTGGACGGTGGCGGCCTGGCCTGCGGGGATGCGGACTGGAACATCCCAGCGAACGTGAGCATCGCCGGCGATGGCTTCCATTTCCAGACTGCTGACCCAGAAATCACCGGCGGGAACTGTGCCGAAAGTGCAGCGTCCATCGAGATCGGTGGTGGCGGTGGTGATCAGATATTGAGATTCGGCGAGAGCGAGCCCGCGGCGGCGAACACGCGCGGTGCGCTCCATTTGCATTTTTTGCCAGCGCGGAGCGGGATCAACATTATTTTGATCGAGCGCCATGTATAGAGAATCCAGAAGTTCGGGATGCAGCGCGATCACTGTGCGCAACTGCTTGTTGTATTCGTCGAGAAGCTGCTGATATTTTTCCGGCTGCTTCTGGCGATTCACTTTCAGATATTTGGCCGTGGGAAGATCGATGGAGATATCGCCATTGATGCGAGCGCCGAATGCGTCTGTGAATTCCTTGACTTCAAAAATATCGTCGGCGGTAAGAGCTTTCGGAAAAGCGGGGCCGGAGAGTTCCACCATCTGATGTTTTTTCATCCAGGCTTTTAGAGCGGGAGAGACTTCGAGCTTGTCGATGAAGGCGTTCATATCGAGCGCTGGCTCGGCTGCGTCTGCTTCTTTGCGGATATCTTCAAAACTTTTTCGCAAAAGATAAAGCGTGATACCGCGAGCGGGTTCGGGTTCGCCAGCAGTAGCAGTGACGCGAACTGAAGCGTTGAGAGAACCCTGTTGCTGTGCGGCGAGAGTGGATGCAAGTGAAAGCGCGAAAACGGCGATGAGTGCGGCCGGAACTGTGGCGCGGGGAATTTTCGACAAACGATTTTTGGCGCGGGTGAACATGAGTCAATCGTAGCAAAGCGGCGCGCGGGGCGACGCGGGTTGGTGGTGGGTTTTGTCGGAGACGATAACAAGAGAGCGGAAGCAGGGAGGCAGGAAGCTAGGAGTAAGAAGCAAGAGGCAAGGAGGCAGGGAGGCAGGGAACGGGCGACGTTGCCTGAGATTGCATATCTGCGGAGATTTTGTTGAGAGCCCATCGATTGTGCCTTGCGAGAATCGTTTCCGAACTTAGGCGCAGACGGCCTTTGACATGGATGAGTGTTGTGCCGTCGCAGCGGTGGAGGCGTCGTGGAGATCTTGGTGCGATTGCACATCGTTCTCGACGTGCGATCCCTGTACGGGGATTTCTGACGATTGTAATTTTGCGATGGGCGTGGAATTTTTTCTTGCGGCGGTGGGTAGGGCAAGCCCTACCCCTACGTCGTTGAGCTTGGAAGTTGCGGAAACGAGGGAAGTTTTCACAGAATCGATGTGGGTCTTGATGGATGCGAGGCCTGTGCGAATGGAAGCGAGCGCGGTTGCGGATTCGGTTGGGTCGATTGGCGTTGGGGTGAGTGGGGCGGTGTGCGTTGTGGGGATGATGGTTGATGGTGGGAAATTTGCGCTTGCGGCAGTGGGCGAGGACTCGCTCGCTTCGCGGGCGAGCCTCGCCCCTACGACGGAGAGACCTACCCCTACGGGTGCGGGCTCAAGTCCTACCCCTACGGGCGCTTGCGCGGCCGCTACGGATTCGTTGTCGGACACATTCACGATCGGGGTTGGCGCTTCTTTTTTTCTGCGTTGGCGGGGTTGGCGGAGAGAGGGTTCTTTGCCGATGGCTTGGCCGATGTAGTGATCGCGGGAATCGTGGCCTAGTTGGTGGCGGATTTCGTAGGCGGCTTCGTCTAGGGTTTGGCGAAGGGATTGGATGGCGTAGGTGAAGACGGAGACTTCTTTGGTGGTGTAGCGGCGTTGGAGTCCGAGGATTACGACTCGGGAGAGGACGGCGTGGATGGCGATGGCGGAATTGAAATCGGTGACTTTGCCTAGAGCGGCATCGCCTAGAGAGCTGGATTCGGCGTCGCGGAGCTGCATGAGCTGGCGATCGTGGAGGATGCACAGGCCTGAACCGGTGCAGCCGCGGACGCGTTGGCAGCGTCGATTGCCGGCTAGGAGGAAGCGGCAGAGATGGTCTTGCGGGAAAGGCTTGTTCATGGTGCGAACACGGGTTGATTTCTTGGAAGTTGATGATTTTGAACGGCTTATGGACATAGATTCTCCTTTGACCCCCGTGGGGGTTGTTTTTGTAAAGTGATGATTCTGTTGGGGATAGCTAGTACTATTACTAAAAAGTTGTTGAAAAGAAAGGAGTTAAGTGCGTTTTCGGGGTGTTTTTGGTGGATTCTGGTTAATTTCAGACATCTGGTCGAGTCGTTGAACCGGTGGAAATTTGTGCGTTTTGACATTTTCAGATCACCGCTTAGTGATGGATGTGGTCCCACGTTTCGTCCGGACTGGCCGGACGAAACGTGGGGCACCCGGAAAGGGAAAAGAAAAAGACGAAACTGGGTCAAAAACAGGGTCAAGAACCGCACCCAAAAGCGTAGGGGTGCGGCACCCCGTCAAGTCAGAGGCAACGGCGCACAGGCTGAGAGCCTGTGCCACAAAAGAAAACGCCCGAACCTTGGGGGTTCGGGCGCGGAGATGCTCCGTTCATAAGATTACATGGGGGATAATATTTGTCAAGTGGGAATTTGGTGGTGGGGGTTGCGGCGGGTGCTTGTATTATGGGCGGCACGAAGTCGGAGTGGGTGGTAATGGAGGGATTGTGAGACTTGGAATCGCGTCTGGTTCGTTGAAGAATTTTGTCGGGATTTCGTTTGTGGGGATCTCGTGCGCGGGGATTTTGATTGCGGGTGCGGGCGGGGTTGCGGTGGGGCAGGGG
The DNA here is from genome assembly GCA_963785395.1 of uncultured Acidobacteriota bacterium. Classification (GTDB taxonomy): domain Bacteria; phylum Acidobacteriota; class Terriglobia; order Acidiferrales; family UBA7541; genus DASTCZ01. The sequence goes on from CAWAVH010000011.1 coordinate 62,293, forward strand.
AAGGCGGCGGGGCCTGATTCGGTTTTGATTGAGCGGGCTGGGAATGTTGGGTTTATTCAACTGAAGGCTGACAGTTTCAAGGCGCTGACGCCGAAGCAGCAGGTGATGGCTTACTGGATCAGGCAGGCATCAATCGCGATCGATCCAATTATTTACGACCAGCTTTCCGCGTATGGATTGCGGCAAAAGAGATTGCTGGAAGGAATTATGGCTTATCACGACGCTGGCGATCCGGCGGCGTTTGCCAAGATTGCGGAATTCACGAAATTGTTTTGGGCGAATCGCGGAAACCACAACTCAACTACCGCGCAGAAATTTGTTCCGACATTTACGCCAGCGGAATTGCAGGACGCGGCGCTCGGCGCGCAGCGTGCGGGCGCGTTTCGCACGGCGTACGGAGATTTGCCCGCGCTCGCTTCAGCGGACGAAGTGAAACGGGAATTGGAAACGCTGGGCGCGGCATTCTTCGATGCGAATTTTGAGCCGATGGACACGGCGAAGAGTCCCACGGGCGGGAAAGATACAGTGCAGGCGAGTTCAAATACTTTTTATCAAGGGCTGAGCGCCGCGGATTTAAAAGATTTCAAAGAGCAGCATCCGCTGAATTCGCGGGTGGTGAAAGGCGCGGACGGAAAGTTGAAAGAGATTGTTTATCGCGCGGGGACTCCAGATGGAAAAGTGTGCGGCCGGGCTGTACGCGGTTTATTTGAAGAAGGCGATTGAATGTCTCGAGAAGGCGCGAGGATATGCCGATCCGAAGCAATCTCAGGTGATTGCGGACCTGGAGCGATATTACGAGACGGGCGAGTATGCAGACTGGGTGCGATATGGAACGGACTGGGTGCAGGACGATGCGAACGTAGATTTCGACAATGGATTCATCGAGGTGTATCGCGATGCGCGCGGCGCGAAGGGCAGTTCGGCGAGTTTTGTGACGATTACGGATAAAGCTGTGACGGATGTGATGGTGAAGCTGGCTCAGAATGCGGATTACTTCGAGCAACGCGCGCCGTGGGATGCGAAATACAAACGGAAGACGTTCCATGCACCCGTGGTGAAGGCGGTGGAGATTCTGATTGAGACTGGGGATTTCAATGTGGGAGTGGTGGGCGACAACTTGCCGAATGAAGATGAGATTCACGAGAAATACGGGACAAAGAATTTTCTGTTTACCGGCAGCAGCAGAGCGTTGAATGAGGCGAGCGGATCGAGCGCTACGAAGGAATTCGCGGCGAACGCCGAGATTGCGGAGCGTCGCGCGCGTTACGGAGAAGAAGCCGGCAATTTATTGACGGCGCTGCACGAGGTGATTGGTCACGGATCGGGCCAGTTGACCGAGCGAGTGACAAATAGCACGGAGAATTTTTTGAAGGAATATTCGTCGACGATGGAAGAGGGCCGAGCGGATTTGATGGCTCTGTGGAATGCGTGGGACCCGAAGTTAAAGGAATTGAATCTGGTTTCGAATCAAGACGAAGTGGCGAAGGCGATGTATGACAGCGAGACAATCGCTCCGCTCATACAACTGCGACAAATTCCGCGCGGAGACAGCATCGAGGAAGACCATCAGCGCGACCGGCAAATGATTGTGCGATACATCCAGGACAAAGTGCCCGGGTCGATCGAACAGTTTGACCGAGATGGAAAAACTTATATTCGCGTGGCCGACTACCAAAAAATGCATCAGGGAGTGGGAATGCTGCTGGCGGAATTGATGCGTTGCAAAGCGGAGGGAGATTACGACGGGATCAAAGCGCTGGTGGACAAGTATGGAGTGCATTTTGATCCAGCGCTTAGAGACCAGATCGTGACGCGGTTCCGCGCGCTAAATCTTCCGACAGGGTTCGCGGGAATTTATGCGGAGTTGAAAGCTGAGACTGGTGCGAACGGGGAAGTGAAGAGCGTGGAGATTCTATATCCGCGGGATGTGGTGCATCAGTATTTGAGTTATGGGGCGATGTTTGACGCTGGGTTGGCGAAACGAGTGGGGGAAGTGCGGAAATAGGTGAGGGGAGGCTACGGCCATCGCCAAATCAACGGCGCTCACCACAGAGACACGAAGAATTGGTTTTTGGGACGTGACTAGTTGTGGTGGGGTGGAGTTGTCAAACCGGTTGGGATTTGTGCGTTCTTACATTTTTCGGGGTCCGCTTAGTGGTGATTGTGGTCCCAGATATCGCCGGGACTCGCCCGGCGATATCTGGGGCACCCGG
>CAWAVH010000012.1:0-14355 GCA_963785395.1 uncultured Acidobacteriota bacterium
CCCTGATCGAAGAAGACGGATATTTCTACGCCCGCGGCTCCTCCGACATGAAAGATCAATCCGCGATCTGGGTTGATAACATGATTCGTTATCGCAAGAGGGTTTCAAACCCAAGCGCAGCATCAAGCTTGCGCTCACCTGCGGAGAGGAAACCAATAGCGCGCTCAACGGCGCAGGCTGGCTCGCCAAAAACGCGCGCAACGAAATTGATGCAGAGTTTGGCCTCACCGAGGGCACCGACGGCGATCTCGATTCGAAAGGAAATAAAATCGCGCTGGAAGTTCTCGCCGAGCAAAAAACTTCGCAGAATTATCAATTCCAGGTAACCAACGCTGGCGGACACAGCTCGCGCCCGTGCCCGACAACGCGATCTATCACCTCGCCCGCGCTGTCGACAAAGTGAGCCATTACGAATTCCCGGTGCAAATCGACTACGCAAATCGCTCCTATTTACGGGCATGTCAAAAATTGTTGGTGCGGAAAATCCGCCGCGATGACGGGGTGGTGAAAAATCCAAACGATAAATCCGCCGTGGCTATCCTCGATAAAGATCCCAACTGGCACGCCATGCTGCGCACGACGTGCGTGGCCACCATGCTTTCCGCGGGCCACGCTACAAACGCTTTGCCGCAGCGCGCGATGGCCAACATAAATTGCCGCATATTTCCGGGAGTTACGCGCGATGCGATCAAAGCTCAGCTCGAAAAAATCGTAGATGATCCTGCGGTCGCCGTCACAATTCCTGAAGTCCGCGGGCCGCAAGCAAATCCTTCACCGCTTACTCCGCAAGTGATGCAGCCGATCGAAAAAATTGCGCACGAAATGTGGCCCGGCGTGCCGGTGATTCCGGCGCTGGAACCGGGCGCGACGGATGCTCAGTTCATGAATCCTGCGGGGATTCCGACGTAGGAATAACCGGGATTTTTACCGATCCGGATGGAGGTCACATTCACGGATTGAATCAGAGAGTGCGGATAAAATCGGTTTATAAGGGTGGACATTTCTGTATCGTTTGGTGAAAGTTTACACTAATAAGTAGGCAATTTTCGCTCACATTTATCGTGTAAGTGTATTATTTTCAATGAATTAGCCTAGTTGCGCTCACAGAGGCACCCCCATACCATTGTTTTTGTAAAGTGATGATTCTAATAGAGTTATCTAGTACTATTACTAAAAAGTTGTTCATTCTAAAGGAGTTAGGTCTGTTTTTGGGGTGTAAAAATCAGCAAATTTTAGGGTAGTACTAAAACTAGGTGCTTACTGTAGGGGTATGGAGCGCGGGATTGGAGGATGGTTCTGTAATCTAGGCCAAAAGTAAAAAAAAAAAAAAAAAAAAAAAAAAAAAAAAAAAAAAAAAAAAAATAACATGAAGGCTCTTGGGCCGCCAGATTGGGTGCGCGCACAAAAGGCAGCAGTGCCTCACGATCACTTCTCAAAGTTCATTTTCTTCATCAGCGCTACGAATCGCGGCTCTTTCCGCAGCGGATCAAATATTCGGTCCTCTTTGAGGTATATCATCCACGGCCAATCGGCAGCGTATGCCGCCTCTAGAGAGTCCAGCGCACGGCTGCGATCTCCTGTCCCAAGATAGATAATTGCCAAGTCAAACTGCCCCACATTTCCATGAAGCGATTTTTTCTTCAGTTCCTCAATCGCTGCCATCGCATTCGTACGATCGCCCGACGCCCCATAGGCGTAGCCCAGCCACGCGGTTACAAACGTCGGCGCATCCAGCGTTAGCGATTTTTGAAATTTTGGGATCGCTTCCCGTGCTTTCCCTTGTTCAAGATCATTCCAGCCATCCGCCCAGAGCGGAAAGAAAAATGTTGGATCGAGCTCCGCCGCCCTATTCGCTTGCTCCCTCGCCCGCTGGTAATTCCCCCGCCATGTGTCGCCCGTCAGCGCGTCAATTGGAATCTGGGGATCGAGTGGATCAAGTTCAGCCGCGCGCTTGCCCTCAGCCTCAGATTCGCCCAATCTCCCGATCAGCGACAGGATCAGCCCAAATTGATCGTGCGCGAACGCGTAATTCGGATTCAGCGCGAACGCCCGGCGAAACCCTTCTTCGGATCCAGCCCAATCGTGATCGAACCAGGCCTTATACACAGCAAGAGAGGTTTGAGCTTCCGCAGAATTTGCGTCGAGTTGCACCGCTTTTTCGGCAGCTTCCCGTGCTTTTGGGTTCGCTTCGGCCGGGGTAATCACCCCTTCGTTGAAAGCGGCCCATAGATATGCGTCAGATAAGCCCGAATAAGCCGGCGCAAAATTTGCATTTATTTCACGGCTAATTCAAACTGCGCGATCGACTTCGATAAATTCTCGTCGCTCGGCCGGTTGAAAAAATACCGGCCTTTCAGATACGCGTCGTATGCTTCGGGGTCCACCTTCGGCGCGCTTTTCAGTTGAGACGCTTCGGCCGGCGTCAATTGCACGTGGATCTCGTTTGCGATGGCCGACGCCAACTCATCCTGCAGCGCAAGCACGTCACGCGAATTTCGCTCGAAACTCTTGGCCCACAAACTTTTGTCGGAACGCGCATCAATCAGTTCCGCGGTAATTCGCACGTTGTCGCCCGAGCGCAGCACCGAACCTTCCACAACTGCATCCACGTTTAACTTTTTCCCGATTTCGGGAGTGGGCGGCCGTTGCTCTCCCTTGAATTGCATCGCAGAGCCGCGAGATATTACTCGAATCGAGCTGATGGTCGCGAGGTCCGCCGTCAGTTCATCCGTCATTCCTTCCGCAAAATAATCTTGAGCCGGATCACCCGAATGATTGTCGAGCGGCAGCACCGCGATTGATTCTATTCCGCCTGCTTTTGACCCTCGGAAATAAATTGCAGCGGCAGTTGCGGCGATCACAAGCACCGCCGCGCCAATCGTAAGCGCGATTGCGCGCCGATTGATTGGTGAGCTGCCGTGACTGACCGCGTTTTCTAGCGCGCGCCGCAATTCCGTTGCAGTTTGAAATCGCTCGGCCGGAGATTTCGCGAGACATTGCCGCGTGATTGCTTGCACGTTCGCGGGAGCGTTTATCGGCTCGGGCTCCTTGTGAAGGATTGCGCCGATTGTGGCGGCCGTGGAAGCTCCCTCAAACGCGCGCCGCCCCGCAAGCATTTCGTAGAACACTACGCCAAATGAAAAAATATCAGAGCGCGCATCCGCGGGCTTGCCTTCTGCCTGCTCCGGCGACATGTATCCCGGAGTGCCCATCACGGGCCCACGCGCGTGGCATCCATTGTTTGCGTGGCGTCAATCGCTTGGTCGCGCCTTCTTCCCCGCTGGCGTCACTATGTTTTGCCAGTCCGAAATCGAGAAGTTTTACAACGCCGCCCGGAGTGACAAGAATATTCGCCGGCTTCAGGTCGCGATGAATAATTCCTTTGGAGTGCGCCGCTTCCAGAGCCGCGGCAATCTGCGCGGCGATTCGCAGCGCATCCGCCGGCGGCAGCGCCTTCGGATCTTTGCGGGAAACAATCGGCGCTCCATCAATTAATTCCATCACCAGATAATTTGGGCCCACATCGTAAATCTGGCAGATGTTGGGATGATTCATCGCGGCGATGGATTTCGCTTCGCGCTCAAATCGTTCGCTGAATTGTTCGCTGGAAACTTTCACGGCGACATCGCGATTCAGGCGCGAATCGCGCGCTCGATACACTTCGCCCATGCCGCCCGCGCCAATCGGCGCAAGGATTTCGTATGGCCCGAGTTTTTCGCCTTTAGAGAGTTGCATGGAAGGATTCGGAGGGGAGTTTAGCGCATGAGGGTGCGCGGGGAGGGATATTTTGCGAAGGGGTGGCGTAGGCACCCTTGCCTGTGCCCCGTGAAGGACGAAAAATGGTATCCCGGTTGTCCGTCGCGATGCGCACGTAAAACAAGTTCGGTAATAGGACATTCACACGTCAAAAGAAAATCGCCGGAAATGATAGAGCGTAAGAGCCTCCCACCGTTTGCTTGCCGCAAGGGATTGGCCACTTTGAAATTCAAAGGCTAATGCAAATTAAGAATCGCAGCGAAAGCGTGTGGCGCCCACCAAATCAAAATAAATTTTGGATGGTATCAGTTGCGTCGCGGTAGAGACGCTCGAATGATTTCGTGGTGACAGATGTCCCAGACCGTGCGCAGGCTGGGCTGAAGTTTGGCATTAGGCATCACGGGCCCGACGGTTAGGGGAACTTCTAATTCATTATTCTCACCCAAATTTAGCGGGCGACCGCAGTTAGATGGGACGGTGCAGTAAGCGTGGCGTTGGTCGGGCTGATGATAGGTGGTGACAGAGGGGAAACCACCGTCCGATTGTCACCGACAAGCCCGTGAACGCCGTATGCTTGGCTTTCCAAGAATGAAGCCAAAGAGTGCGTCAACGAATCCAAGTATCCAAGCTCTTTTCAAACGCTCCACAACGATGTGATGGCAAACGCAATCAATAGACGCGATTTGTTTCTTCTGCTCTTCTTAATCATCCCGAGCTGCATCGCGAAAAGAAGCGTGGTTGACAGCACGAGCGCAACAATCATGATTTGGCCGATCACGTGTGTCTCCAAAATTACGATCGCCAAATTATACGTATGAAATGGCGCTGATTAAAGAGCCGTCGTAGACGTAGCTGTGGAAACTAGAGCGGGCGGTCAATGAGGAGTTTGATCAAGTTTCTTTTGAAGGTAGGCAACGAAGCGGCCACACGTTCTCAGGATATTAGGCTCTTCAAGAATTTTCGTTGTCACATCGTCTTCGCCTGTGAATCGCGTGAGATATCGCACAGAACCAGCCAAATCGTAATATTCCAAGTCAACGTCTATCCGCGTAGGGAATTGCGCCGCCAACTTCACGAAAGCAATTTGATAACGATCACTTAGCGCGATCGGACGGTAGCCATCAAACGTCCGACTTTCGGTCAAAGGATTTACGTGACCCGGCACGTGCATGAAAATCCTGTAAGAAATAAGTTGTAGAGGCGCGTTCTGTGTCGTCACAATGATGATAAGACGGGCGACATTTGTGATGGCGTTCCATTGAGAGGTGCCCGCATCAATAGAAGGGAGCGGGTGTGTACGAAAACGCAAATCTTCCTTGGAATAATGAAGCTGAGCGTATCGAAGCGATTGTATACGCGACCGTGACGATTACGAGGGCGCCAGTCAGGGCGATCTGGGTCCAGGCTTGCAGATCCTGAGATGAATTTGGGGCCAGCACGGTAAAAGAGTTTAGCTCATAAGACTGACCTTGGCCCGTCACTGAAAGCGAAGCCACGGATCGAGCGCAAAAGACAAATGCTTCGCTCGCAGAGAAGACACCCGCCGACAGCGCGACGCCTTACGACCAGCGGTTTAATATGCGGTTGGCTTGCGATTTCGTCAGGCCAAGCAATGAATTAAGTTCATCGGCCTTAGCCTTCGCCTTCCCGAGGTCAGCGAAGACTCCGAACTCCGGCTGGGGCGTATAGCCCTTTTCTCCTTCGTGAATCATTCCGATAACATAACCGTCGACGATAATGCCAGCGTCAGATCTGGCAATTATCCCGTTGTAGGCGGTCCGCGATCGCGATCGTGCTCCGCCGTCGCCCGAGGATTGCTCACGCTGCCGTCTCCGCTTTTGCAACGCGATGACTAACTGATCGCCCGATAAAATGGCCAGACCCAGGATCATTACAACAAACGCGGTGGCACGCAAAACTCCGCGAACGCTTCTCGGACCGAACACAGCGCCTAGAATCGCAAAACACGTTACCGCGCCCCCGACCAACGCCCATTTAAAGATGTTTTCCCTCTGCACGATCCCCCCGCTTGACAGCGCGAAAGGTGCCCTTACATCTGGGCACAATGCGATCTCAACAACCGGTTTGGCTACTCATTGACCCTTCATAAACTCAGAAAGGCCGCGCTGATGAATCCCTTCCTCCGGAATTCCAAAAAACCTTCTGAAACGTCTTCCAGCGCCTACGTCTTTTTTCAAGATTGCTCGAATCGTCTTGGTTCTGTGTCCCCGCACAGATTTCTCGGCCGATTTGAGAAGATGCCGAAATTCAAAATCAGCCTCAGGCAACGAATAACCGACAAACAGCCACGAATCACAGTCTCTCAGCGCCGAATAGGCCTGTTGCCATACTGCTTGAAATTGTGGGATAGCAACTTCTTTTCGGTAGCTAAATGTGGCGATCCGCGCGCTCAACCGGCTTTCACAATGGATACATTTTTTGGGTGCGCGAGGGCTTCGCGAAACGAGGTCAAGCACCATAGTTTTATCTGGACAGAGGATCTCAAAATCGTCCCTATGAATGTAGATCTGAGCCCGCAACGCGGCCTTACCGTCGCCTGACTGTCCTACATATAATCGTCTGCAGCAATCGCAGTAAATCCAGTTGGCCGATCCGTGCAGCATCAGCAGTTTCGTACCTTCGGCCCCCGCCGGCTCGCCACGAAGATCCTCGGTTGGGAGCCCGTACCAAAATGGCATCCGTAGTTGGCTCATATGATTCTCGATCACGATATCCCAATTGGTGCTGATAATCGCGACTGGAGGGTGGGGCTGGATTGAGACAAGTAGGCCGTCGATCGCACGGCTATGCCGGTAGCGATTGAGTATTTGGAATATTCGGTGGATGCTGAGCCGCCGGATAGCCCGCAATTTCCTAGGGGTATAGTCAGGCCCAATGTTGCGCCCCATATTTGCTGCAAGGTCCAGGACTGTGAAGTGGTCTTCGAGCAACGGAAGCGGGCCATTTCCGAGGTATCGAAACGCATAGCGCCAGAATCGCGCCAGCTGGTGGCTGATTTCATCCTCAATCCGCGCGTCAAGTTCTCCGTCTGGCGGCGATTCCAAAAAGCTCTCGGCAACCATTTTCGTATCTGGGAGGCCTGCCTCGCATGAGAAGCCAGCTCCTACAATTAAAACTGTTTCGGAATCAAACATTCTTAGTCCCCAGCAGAGTCACGAACGATATAACACGAATCATTTCTGGCTGGGTGACCCATTTTTCGGGCACTCGAGCGGACAATATTCAGGCAGGTCAGAAGAAAATCGCCGGAAATGATCGAGCGTAGAAACCGCACCCTTTGCACACTGCAAAGGATGCGGCACCCTCCGGAAAAACCTGTTGGGGGTGGGGTAGGTTTCCCACGTCTTGCGACGTGGGCTCACATTTAATTCCGCTCCGATGCACGGAATCGGAGTGCAAACGGCGCGGACGCCGCCGGCGCTCCGCGGTTCGACGGCAAAACTCCGAGGCGACGTGGTGGCGAAGGCGCTCCTGCCTGTGGGGCGCGAAGGACGAAGTTTAGGTGTTCGAGTTGAGCGGCGCAGCGCGGACGGAAAACAAGTTGAAGAGCACTTCGCAAGCAGGTCAGAAGAAATTCGCCGGAAATGATAGAGCGTAGAAACCGCACCCTTGAAAATCGAAGGATGCGGCACCCTGTACGAGTCAGAAGAAAATCACCCGAAATCATCGAGCGTAGAAACCGCACCCTTGAAAATCGAAGGATGCGGCACCCCGTACGAGTCAGAAGAAAATCACGGGAAATGATCGAGCGAAAAAACCGTACCCTTTGCGCGCTGCAAAGGATGCGGCACCCTGCGGAAAAACCGGTTGGGGTGGGGTAGGTTTCCCACGTCTTGCGACGTGGGCTCACATTTAATTTCGCTCCGATTCACGGAATCGGAGTGCAGACGGCGCGGACGCCGCCGGCGCTCCGCAGTTCGACAGCATCGGGGTGCGGAGGGCGCGGATGACAGGGGCACACGCAGAGAAAAACGAAAGGTCAGGCGGAAAGCGGATCTCTCGGCCTTCGGGCCTCGGCTCCGACCGACAGCGTCGGAGTGCGAAAGGCGCAGATGACACCTAACATAAAATCGAAAGCGAGATTCTTCGCCGATCTTGGTGGATCGGCTCAGAATTACGGCGGGAAAGGAGGAGGCAAGAACCCCACGTTCGCCCGCTTTGCGGGAACGAACATGGGGCACCCGAGCCGGATGGGCTCGGAGTGGCGGCGTGAACGGATAAAGCTAAAATATAAACTAATGACCTAGAAAACCCACACGTAACTTCGACGTGTGGGGCACCCCGCCGAAAATCCCCACGTTCGCCCGCTTTGCGGGAACGAACGTGGGGCACCCCCAAAGCATCACGCAATCGAAAAAACCACGCGCGGCTTGCCCGTATCTTTCTCCCACACTTCTTCTACCTGCGAGAGCGGCGCCACCTTCGTGGCGATTTCCAGGCCCGCGGGCTGCACCAATTCGAAGACGTGCTTGATCGCTCGCAACAAAACGGGGAAACGCACACTTTTCACTCCGCTGCCCATCAGCACGAGCGCCGATGAGCGCAGCGCCGCGCCGGGCAGCTCAATATTTTCTTCGCCGCTGGCTCCGCCCACGTGAACGAAGCGAACCGGTGTTGCGTCTTCCACCGTTTTCGCGATCGCTACAATCACCGTTTTCGCGCTCTCGCCCCACAGATAATCTATGACGACATTGATCCCCTGCGCGAACGCCTGCTTGAGAGCATTCTCGTAATCCTTCGCTCCCGAAGGGTGCAGCGCGCCGAGCGCGAATGGAATCGCGATATCCGCGCCAAGATTTTTTACCTCTTCCAGCTCTTCCGCGTTTCGGCCGGTGGCGATCACTTTGCCCGCGCCGAGGTGCTTCGCCAGTTGCACGGCAAGTCTGCCCGCGGTTCCGGTGGCGCCGTTGACTAGAACCGTTTCACCACGCGCAAGGTGAGCGCGCTCCACGAGCGCGGTCCACGCCGACATGCCGGGATTTGCGATCGCGGCGGCGGTGATTTCGTCGAGCGCAGCCGGAAGTTCCACACACCGATTGGATTGCACGGGGCAGAAATCCGCGAGCGCGCCATACGGCGCCTCAGGCAAAACGAAATAGACGCGCCTGCCATCCTGCGTTACGCCAACACCATCCGATCCCGCGACAAAAGGAAATCCGGCGCCGTCGGAACTGTAGTGCGATCCCGCAGCTCGCGATTTTGAGAAGTGGCTCAGCGCGGACGCTCGCACCGAAATGAGTTCTTCGCCCGCCTTTGCGACGGGCCTATCGAAATCGGCATAGATGGGCGTCTTGCCCGGTGCGGCGACAACTGCTGCTTTCATGCAACGTCTCTCCTTATTAATCGTCAGTCTAATCTCAGCCGCCGTTCAGCGCCGTCCAAGCGGCCAGCGAATCCATGTAGTCTCGCCAATGAACGATCTTTCTGTTCTCGATCGTGATTACCGAGATAAGTCTGTTGTCGTACGCCGCGCCGCTGGAAAGAATTTTTCCGTGCACTTCGTATTCGAGAATGACCACGCGACTATTCTGCGTGCGATGCACAACCAGCCCGTCGCCGGAGTGCAGCTTGATCGTCTTGCCGTATCCCGCGAGGCTCGCCATCAGCGCGGCGCGTCCTCGAATCGTCGCAGGCCAGCCCGGAAAGTTGTAGCGGGATTCAAAGATCGCGTCATCGGCGAACACATCGAAAAAATGTTCGCCATCCACCAGCCCGCTCAGGCCTGTTAAGACGATTTCGAAGAATGGATTCAGCGCGTCGAAGGCTGCGTAGCTGGTGTTTTTCATAAGCTTCATAAGCGTTGCTGCACTACTTGGAGTCGCCCCATTGCGGGCTCCACAGTCCGCGCACCGCGAGGATAAACGAGAACGCGCCGGTCACGCCGATCGCGAACAGTGTCCAAACTGTGAACCATCCGCTGTTCTTGGAGACCCCCGCCCTCCACGTGTGGAGCACGGGCATGCCCATCGCGATGATCGACCCGATAAACATGATGACGTACCCCGCCCGCCGTCCCGTGAGCAGCAGCGTTCCGTACAGCCACACCGCCATGATAATCACCGTAGAAAAGAATCCGACCCGTGGCATCCCGCCCTGGTGGAGGGTGTCCTGCGTCAGGTGAAACGTCAGAAGGAGGATCGAAAGCAGAGACGCGATGGTCAACAAATCGTTGCGTTTCATTGGATATTCTCCTTGCGAGATTTCGTGCGCGCCTCTCAGTGAGGCAGATAAACCGCTGACAGAGACCATCGAAAACTTCGCCGGATTCTCGACTGAAAACTGAACATGACCGATGTTTTCTGAAATCCAGTCGTGGACCTTCTGAGTTTGGCCCGCTGGCGCAGCCAGATTATCTGCCTCTTTTCGGGATTCGTCTCTTGTAGCTAGGTCAATCCTGCAGACCAGCGAGTGACGCATGCTTCACGCGGAAACTCTTCCAACCTTGACACTCTTCGATCCCCATATCAATCTCTGCGAACCATGATGAAACGTCTACCCCTTTCACTCTGTCTGGCCCTCGGTGTTCTACTGCCTGCGCCGCCGCAACCGCGCAAACGCCCACCTGGCAACCATCTCCCGGCCACACGCAAATCCCAATCTGGCCAGGCACGCCGCCCGATACGCAACCTACCGCCGCTCGCGAAAACGAAACGATGGAAGTCACAAGTGAGTTAGTCGCTGGTAAGCCATGGATTTCCGTCGGCAAAGTTTCGCGCCCTACGATGACCGTCTATTCGCCGCAAGGAAAAAATACCGGTGTCGCGGTCGTCGTGTTTCCCGGCGGCGGCTATCAGATTCTCGCCATCGATCTCGAAGGCACCGAAGTCTGCGACTGGCTCACCTCCAAAGGAATCACGTGCGTGCTGCTGAAGTACCGCGTGCCGAATTCGGGAATGCATTGGGACGATAAATGTAAATGCCAGCTGAATCCGAAAGCTCCGACGGCGCTGGAAGATGCGCAGCGCACGCTCGGCCTCGTCCGCTTTCACGCCGCCGAGTGGCACATCGATCCGCACAAAATCGGAGTCCTCGGCTTTTCGGCGGGTGGGCATCTGGTGGCGCAGACGAGCACGCATTTTGAGCGTCGAGCTTATGCGCCCGTGGATGCGGCCGACAAAGAAAGCTGCCGCCCGGATTTTGCGGTCGCTCTTTACCCCGGGCACTTGTGGATTCCCGGCGAAAAATTCGAATTGAATCCCGATATTCGCACCCACATCACGCGCCAGACCTCGCCCACGTTTTTGCTACAGGCAGAGGACGACAACGTGGACTACGTAACGCAAGCTCTGGTTTACTACACTGGTCTGAAGGAAGCTGGCGTTCCTGTGGAGATGCATTTGTACGCGCATGGCGGCCACGCGTTTGGCCTGCGCCACACCGAGCAGCCGATCACGCACTGGCCCGATCTGGTGGAGACTTGGCTCGGCACGATCGGAATGATCGCGAAGTGATTTGTACTTTGAAGACGCCGCGACGCGTCGACTCCCGCCCACCGAACCATTCTCCCGTCCGCGGCGTCATCTCCATGGGAAAACTTTCGCGAACACGCATCCATCATCGGAAGTAAAATCGCCGAACGCATTGCCGCAAGGGGGCTGCTCCAAAACAAAAAATGTCCGCCCTGTCGTCACTGGAAACAACTTGGCAAGACATTCGCTACGCAGCGCGCATGCTGCGGAAAAATCCCGGCTTCACCGCGGTTGCGGTTCTCATTCTTGCGCTCGGCATCGGCGCCAACACATCTATCTTCTCGCTCTTCGATGCTCTGCTGCTGCAATCCATTCCTGTGCGCGAGCCGAGCCGCCTCGTGCTATTTTCCGACGAGCTCAGCGAAGGCACCTACACCGGAAGAGCGCCCTCGACAGCATGGCCGTGGTTTTCCTACGAGCTATATGAATTCCTGAAAGTGCAGCCCACGCCGCTCGAATCCATCTGCGCGTTCCGAATGGGCGAAGCCGCGGCGACTCTTCGCTTCGCGTATGAAAGTGCCGACGCGCAGCCCCGGCATCCCACGGTACATCTGGTTTCCGGAAATTATTTCAACGTGATGGGCGTGGACGCCGCGCTTGGCCGCGTGCTGCGGTCTGCCGATGACGAGCGCGCCGCCGCGCCCGTCGCCGTGATCAGCTACATCTACTGGAAACAGCGCCTCAACAGCGATCCATCAATCATCGGCAAAGTTGCGATCGTCAACGACGCACCATTTACGATCGTCGGCGTCGCTCCGCCGGAATTTTTCGGCGAAAGAATCCGCCGCCCGCCGGATTTCTGGTTGCCGCTCGTCTTTCAGCCGAGCATCGATCCGTACAAATATCTCGACGATCCAAACGCGTACTGGCTCAACATGATGGGCCGTCTGCGGCCCGGCGCGACACGCGAGCAGGCGCAAGCTGCCGTCACTCTCGCGCTACAACAATTTTTGAAAAATAAAGCGGGCGACCAGTTCACGCCGGAGCGCGAGCGGCAAATCGCGAAAAATTACATCCGGCTCACCGATGGCAGCCGCGGTATCTCCGGATTGCGTTTTCTGTATTCGCAACCGCTGCACATTTTGCTCGCGGTCGTAGGCATGGTGCTGCTGATCGCTTCCGCAAATGTTGGCAGTCTTCTGCTCGCGCGCGCAAATTCGCGTCGCACGGAAATTTCTGTGCGCCTCGCACTTGGTGCCAGCCGCAGTCGTTTGATTCGCCAGTTGCTCACTGAAAGTTTTCTGCTCGCGGCGATCGGCGCAGGCTGCGGGCTGCTGCTCGCGCACTGGGGAGTGCAGTTCACGACAAAATATATCGCGGGCGGTTCGCCCCAAGCACCGCACCTTAGCGCCGCGGTGCTACTGTTCACGCTGGGAGTCACGCTCGTAGCGGCGCTTGTATTTGGTCTCGCGCCCGCGCTTCAATCCGTTCGCACCGATCTCGTCACCGCGCTGAAAGCGGGCCATGCTCGCACGGCTGGCCGCCGCGCGAAATTTGGGGGCACGCGCGGGCTTGTCGTCGCGCAGCTTTCCGTATCACTCGTTCTTCTCGTCGGAGCCAGCTTGTTCGCGCACAGCCTTCTCAATCTCCAGCACCTCACGCTCGGCTTCGATTCCAATAACGTGCTGCTCTCCCGCATCAACCCAAAATTCGCGGGATACACCGGCGAAAATGTCGGCGCATTTTACAAAGGCTTGCTCGATCGCATCGATGCACTGCCCGGTGTCAGCGCTGCGACGTTTGCGTATTACAGCCCACTGAGCGGCGCAAAAAGTACGGACGCCATGAATGTTTCGGACTACGCCGCGCAGCCTAGCGAAAGTCTCGAGGCGGAAAGAATTCTTGTTTGCGCAAACTATTCGAAGGTGCTGGGCATTCCTCTACTCATGGGACGCGAGGTTGGTCCAGAAGACACCGCTGCTTCGCCAAAAGTGGCGATGGTAAACGAAACCTTTGTTCGGCACTTTTTCCCAAATCAAAGCCCAATCGGACATACTTTCAGCATCCATGACCCGCACGACGCCTACGAAATCGTCGGCGTCCTGAAAGACGCTCATTTTCAAGACCCACGCGAAAAACAGGCAGATGTCGTATTCCTTTCGTATATGCAAGAACACACTCCTGACGCGTTGCGCGCGGAATTGGAAGTCCGCACGATGGGCGATTCGCAAGGCGCCGCCGCTGCAATCCGAAATCTTGTGAAGGAAACTGAACCCAGATTGCCGATGAACGATTTCCGAACGCTTCGCGAACAAGTTGATTCAAATTTCGATCGCGAACGCCTGGCCGCCCGATTCGTGGCTTTCTTCAGCGGTCTTGCATTGCTTCTCGCCTGCGTCGGACTTTACGGAGTCGTCGCGCAAGATGTCGTGCGCCGCAGAACAGAAATCGGTTTGCGAGTAGCGCTCGGCGCGCAACCCGCCGAAGTTCTGCGGATGGTGCTGGCCGATACCGCGACGATGTTCGTTGCCGGTCTGGCTGTCGGCATTCCATCTGCATTTGCGGCCTCGAAATTAATTTCCAGCCAGCTCTTCGGACTTCGCGCCGCCGACCTGACTTCCTTCGCCGTCGCCATCATCGTCATTTCTGTCGTCACCGCGTGCGCAGCCTTCATCCCCGCCCGTCGCGCCTCTCGCGTGGATCCCATGATCGCCCTTCGCCACGAGTAGACACGCTAGAACCACAATAATAATATTGATAAATATATAGCGGTCTGGTAAAATACATCATGGCATATACTAGGCCATTCTCTCCATGCCCGTGTGACCGCCCCAAGACAATGAAACACTTAACGACACTCTCGCCCGATACGTCGTGCGATCAAAGCAGCCGTTCAAGCCCGCAACATCGGCGTATAGCAATACTGGGAGTACCATCGAGAGTGCAAGAAAATGGCATGTTCGGGCCCGTTTTTCGAGCTAAGTTGATTCGAATGAATTACTTACAATGCATAGTACTAGATAAAGCCTGTAGTTTCATCACTTTACAAAAACCATGGTGTATTTTCTGTGCGCGCAACGCGAACCCGCAGTGCCCGAACGCAGGGCCATCTCCCAAAAGAGGGTCGGCTGCCCGCCACATCCCGCCGTCACCCAACGCCCTGGAGGCG
>CAWAVH010000013.1:0-16548 GCA_963785395.1 uncultured Acidobacteriota bacterium
CAGAGAGAATTCTCGTTTACGCAAACTACCCCAAGGTGCTGGGCATTCCCCTACTCATGGGACGCGAGATCGGTCCAGAAGACACCGCTGCTTCGCCAAAAGTGGCGATGGTCAACGAAACTTTGTTCGGCACTTTTTTCAAATCATACTCCAATCGGCCACACGTTTAGTATCCATGACCCGCACGATGCCTACGAAATCGTCGGCATATGAAAGACGCTCATTTTCAAGACCCGCGCGAAAAACAGGCAGATGTCGTTTTCCTTTCTTACATGCAGGAACACACTCCAGACGCCTTACGCGCGGAGTTGGAAGTCCGCACCACCGGCGATTCGCGCGGCGCCGCGGCCGCAATCCGAAATCTTGTGAAGGAGACCGAACCCAGACTGCCGATGAACGATTTTCGAACTCTTCACGAGCAAGTTGATTCAAATTTCGATCGTGAACGCCTAGCCGCCCGATTCGTCACTTTCTTCAGCGGTCTTGCATTGCTTCTCGCCTGCGTGGGACTTTACGGAGTCGTCGCACAAGATGTTGTGCGCCGCAGAACCGAAATCGGCCTGCGGGTAGCGCTCGGAGCGCAACCCGCCGAAGTTCTGCGGATGGTGCTGGCCGATACCGCGATGATGTTTGTTGCCGGCCTGGCTGTGGGCATTCCGTCTGCATTTGCGGCCTCGAAATTAATTTCCAGCCAACTCTTCGGACTTCGCGCCGCCGACGTAGCTTCCTTCGCCGCCGCCATCATCGTCATGTCCGTCGTCACCCTGTGCGCCGCGTTCGTCCCCGCCCGCCTCGCCTCGCGCGTGGATCCCATGATTGCCCTCCGCCACGAGTAGCCTCGCATCCAAGCTATAATACTGTTGAGAATTATATATAACTGTGGTAAACTACACCATGGCGCATACCGGGTCAATCATCACCCTGGCCTTATGATCGCTTCACGGAAATGACTCGCTCAACGACACCCTCGTCATTCACCGCCCGCCATCAAATTGGCCTTTTCGGCGCGGAAAATCGGCGTATAGCAATACTGGGAGTACTATCAAAGTTACAAGAAAATGCCATTTTAGGGCCCGTTTTTCGAGCTAAGCTGAGTCGAATGAATTACTTACAATGCATAGTACTATGTAAAGCCTGTAGTTTCATCACTTTACAAAAACCATGGTGTATTTTCTGTGCGCGCAACACCAACGAGCGGCACCAGAACCTGAGGCCATCGCCCAAAACGGGGCCGACTGTACACCAGACGTCCCGTCACCCAACCCCCTGAAGCAGCCATTTCCACCAATCCCAGAGCTTTTCGCCCGATTTGCCTCTGGCAACTCAATTGCCACCCTCTGCTATCCTACAGTTATAAGAAATGTTGCCCGCTACCATTTTCAGGCGCGGAAGTGAGGAATCTTTGCCCCGAAGAATTAGCTCCCGCTTATTGATGATTGCCAGCCCCGTTCTGGCCGCGGCCCTGGCGCTCGCGCTAGCAGCCGCCTCGCCCGCAATACTCGCGCAGAGCGGCCAAGGTCCGCTGAATCGCCCGCAGGCCGCCGGCCCCGGCTTCCGCGCGGTGCACTATGATGTTGCCGCAACCCTCGCGCCCGCCACGCAGGTGCTCACCGCGCACGCCGTCGTGGATTTTGAAGCCACCGAAGCCTCGCGCACGATCATCGCCGAGCTTCATCCGAATCTGACGATCAGCTCACTTACCGATGCGGCGCGTAAACCGGTTAGTTTTGAACGAGCGGCCTCGACGTGGTGATTTCGCTGCCGCAAGTCGTAGTGAAGGGACAGAAAGTAACGCTCACGTTCGACTATTCCGGCCCGCTCGCGAATGAGGAAAATAGTCCCGCTCCGGGCACCCGGCTGGCGTCGATCACCGCTGACGGAGCGTATCTGCTGCTGCCCGCGCGCTGGTTTCCGCTGACGCAATATCCCAGCAATCGCTACACTGCGGTATTCAGGCTGCAAGTTCCCGAGGCTTTTGTGGTCGCGGGCACGGGCACTCCGGGCGCGGTTGAAAATGTCACCGGCATTGCCGCGCTGCCGCAAGTGCTGAAACCGGGCGCGCCGCCGCCGGCTCCCACGGGACAAAAAATCTACACATTCAAAAATGATCGGCCCGAAGCCAGCGGAACTTTTGTCGCGAACCTGCTGGAAAAACGAGAGGTCAACACAGACGGGCTGAAAATTTCCGTATTCACCGTCGCGGCTTCATCGATTTCCGCGCAAAATTACGGCGAAATGGCCGCGAAAATGGTGAGCGATTTCTCCAGCGACTTCGGGCCGATTCCCGAGCCGAATCTCACCGTGGCGGAAATGCCGGATGGCAGCGTGCCGGGATATTCCGCTCCTGGATTAATTCTGTTGAGCCAGCATCAGTGGGATCCGAAGGGCAACTCGCGCTACCTTTCGAATTACATCGCGTCGCAATGGTTCGGCTCCGAAATTTTGCCGGCCAGTCCCGCCGATACGTGGATCACTGACGGCCTCTCGCGATATTGCGAAGCGCTGTACGCGCAAGATGCGAATGGAAAAACCGCGGGCGATCGCGTGATCGACGATTTCACCGTGGGCGCGCTGATGTATGGCGACAACGCCCCGATTACGCAATCCGCGCAGCTGAAACCTTTCACGAATCAATATATTTCCATCGTGGTGGATAAAGGCGCCGCGGTATTCAACATGCTCCACAGTTTGCTGGGCGACGATTCCTTCAAATCGATGCTGCGCGATTTCTACGCGAAGTATCAGGGGAAAACCGCCACGAATCAGGACATGCAGCAAATGGCGCAATCGCATTTCGCCGGAAAGAAATCCGCCAACGCCGCGAACGAATCCGGCGGCAGCATGCCGAGCCTGATTCCCTTTTTCTCGCAATGGCTTGATTCCACCGGCGCGCCGACTTTCGCGCTGGAATACGTAATCATGCGCACTCCGAAAGGTTTTCGCATCACCGGAAAAGTAAAACAGGATATCGAAACTTTTAACATGCCGGTGGAACTCGAAGTACAGACCGAAGGAAACCCGGAATTCAAAACCATTCAAGTAGTAGGCACCGAAACTTCATTCGACGTGGAAACATTTGGCCGCCCGAAGGAAAACGGAATCGTTCTCGATCCGCACAACTACGTTTTGAAATCCAGCGGCACGATGAAAGTGCGCGCCATCATCGCTCGCGGCGAAACTTTTGCCGAGCAGGGACATTTCCTCGAAGCTGTGGAGCAATATCAGAAAGCGCTCGATCAAGAACCGAATAACGGCCTCGCGCTTTTCCGCATGGGCGAATCATTCTTCTACCAGAAGAATTACGCCGCTGCGGCCAACTCTTTCCGCGGCGCCATCGGCGGCATCAACGACCTCAACTCAAAATGGGTGGAAGTGTGGTCGCACATTTACATGGGCAAAATTTTCGACTTAACGGGCCAGCGCGACCGCGCCGTAAACGAATATAACCAGGCGCTGCACATGAAAGACGATACTGGCGGCGCGCAGGAAGAAGCTCAAAAATATTTAACCGCCGCCTACAAAGAAGGAATGTAACCGCTTCAGCGGCCATTCACAATCGTCTCTGATATCATCAACAAACTCGAATGCCAAATCCATTCGCGAAAATCCGTTTGCTCACCGGCGATCTCACCGAGAGCGACGCCGACGCAATCGTCAACGCCGCGAATAACGATCTACAACTGGGCGGCGGAGTAGCAGGAGCGATCCGCCGCAAGGGCGGCTCAACGATTCAGGTCGAATGCGACGAGATTGGCTCGATTCCGCTGGGCTTTGCAGCCATCACAAATGGCGGCAACCTGAAAGCGAAATTCGTAATTCATGCCGCGAGCATGAGCCTGGGCGGGAGCACCACCGCGAACGCGCTGCGAAGCTCCACCGCGCATTCGCTGCGCATCGCCGCCGAGCGCGAATTGAAAAGCATTGCGTTTCCCGCCGTGGGCACCGGCATCGCTGGATTTCCGACGCGCGAGTGCGCGGAAATAATGCTGCAGGAATGCGCCAAACATTTGTCCGGGCCAACTTCGATCGAGCGGATTGATTTCGTGCTGTACGACGATGCGGCGCTGCGAGTGTTCGAAGAAGTCTTTCGCACGATGCAATCGAAAACAGCCCGCGGCGCGGCGGGCCACGCATAATCGTGGAAGCTCTCACTGAAAAGGTTCTCGCGGAACTCGTTCGCTACGAGCATCCACTCTTCCGTTTTGACGCGCGTCCCGCGAAAGATGGCGTGGAAGTGCTGATCTATTTCAAGCCAGAAGGAGTTGAAGTCCACACGTACGTTTTTCTGATGCGTCCGCGCGAGATTGAGCACAAACAATTTCCGTGGTCGTTCCAGCGCCAGCTTTACGACTGCTTGCACGACTATGTGATCGAAATGTTCACGCGCAATCCGCAGTACCAGGGTTCGTGAGTGATGTGTAACGGCGCAAGAAATGACTCCGCTAGCGCGAAAACTCGCGGCGCGAATCGGGCAGCACGGCCCCATCACTTTTGCGGATTACATGGAGGCCTGCCTCTACGATCCGGAGCACGGTTATTACTGCCGCGCAGGCGAATGCGCGTAGCGCGGATTATTTTACGAGCGTCGAGCTGCATCCGGTCTTCGGCACGATCACTCGCGCGGCAGATGGAGGAAATGTGGCACGCGCTTGGCCAGCCCTTGCCATTTCTAATTGTCGAACCGGGCGCAGGAAGTGGACTGCTTGGCGCAACAGATTCTCGAATTTTTGTCGGCGCAACTGCCGGAATTTTACGCAGCCGCGAAGTATGTCGCGGTGGAATACTCTGCGGCGCGTCGCAACACGCAATCCGAATTACTCGCCCCGCATTTGAAAGCCGGACGCTTCGAATCGCGCAGATGACCTGCCGGAAAATATTCCGGCGGGATGCATTGTCTCGAATGAATTCTTTGATGCGCTGCCTGTGCACCGAATCGTGATGCAGGATGGCGAACTGCGCGAGATTTACGTCGGCCACAATGGCGAACGATTCGTGGAATTGTTGAAGCCGCTTTCCTCGGCCAGCGATCGCAGAATATTTTGCGCGACAAGAAATATTATTTCGCCAGTCACAGCAAGCGGAAGCAGGCATCGCGGCGTGCGATTGGATTCGTAACGCAGCAGCGCGAATCGAGCGCGGATTTATACTCACCGTGGATTACGGACACGACGCGCGCGAACTTTATGACGAACGCCACATGCGCGGCACCATGCTCGCGTATCGCGGCCACGGCAGCGGCGAGGATTTCTACGCCTCACCCGGCGAACAGGATTTGACATCGCACGTAAATTTCACCGCGCTGCGTTTGTGGGGCGGCGATGCGGGGCTCGAAACAATCGGCCGCGTTTCGCAAACACAATTTCTATTGGCGATGGCGCGAAAAAATAATTTCGCGGATTTGCATGACGCGGGTCACGACGAAACGGATAAACTTCGCGGCCGGCTGAAATTCAAAACGCTGATTCATCCTGAAGGAATGGGAGAAACATTCGAGGTGCAGATTCAGAAAACAAGAATCGGCGACGTGCAACTGACGGGACTGCAGCCGCTGTAAATCGACTTGTTTTTATTTCGCAGACCCAGAACCAGTGCCGCCGCTGTAATCGTAAACGCCGCGGCCAGATTTTCGTCCGAGCCTGCCCGCCTTTACATACTGGCAGCAGCAGCGGAGCCGGACGAAATTTTTCGCCGAGAGTCCGATGCAAATATTCGAGAATTGAAAGACGAACATCGAGGCCGACCAAATCCACCAACTCGAATGGACCCATTGGATGATTCAATCCGAGCTTCAGCGCTTTATCAATATCGGAAGCGGTGGCGACGCCTTCTTCGAGCATGTAAAACGCCTCGTTGCCGATCATCGCGTTGATGCGGCTGGTGATAAATCCGGGCGCCTCTTTTACCACCACAACTTCCTTGCCCATCCGGGCGCCGATTTCCCGACAATCGGCGATGGTTTCATCGGACGTTTCAAGGCCGCGCACAACTTCCAGCAATTTCATTTTCGGAACAGGATTGAAAAAGTGCAGACCGATGCATTTTTCCGGACGGCAAGTGATCGTCGCCAATTCCGTGATCGAGAGCGAAGAAGTGTTCGATGCAAAAATCGAATTAGGCCGCGCGAATTTATCGAGCAACGTAAAAATCTCAAGCTTCAATTCCATATCTTCGGGAACTGCTTCGATGACGACATCCGCTTCGCGCGCGGCTTCTTCCACGCTGTGCGCAGAACCAAGTTGCGCGACGGCGCGGTCGCGCTGCTCGGCGGTAACTTTTCCGCGCGCGACACCTTCATCGAGCGACGTGCGAATATATGCGAGTCCGGCGTCAAGAGTTGGCTGCGACATGTCCTCGAGAATTGTGCGATAGCCGCCAAACGCAGCCGCGTAGGCGATGCCGCGTCCCATGGTTCCCGCGCCGATCACGGCGATGGTTTTCACTTCCATGATTTACTTGCCTCCGATGGATGCGTAACGCTTGCGCTGATGGCCGCTATTTATTTGGAAATAATCGCGCGGCGTTGTCGTACAGAATCTTTCGGCGCGCAGGTTCAGCAATCGGCAGCGCCATAAATTTATCGATGTTGCCGCGCACATCGGGCACGCCGGGACCGGGCCAATCGGTGCCCCACAAAACTTTATCCGCGATGTCTTCGATGCGCGGAAAATATTCCAAGAGTTTTTGCGGAGGAATTCCCGAAATATCCATGTACATATTTGGATGGCGGCGCACCAGAAAAAAAGCTTCGTTCATCCACAGCGGACGTCCGCCGTGCGCGAGGATCACCACAAGATCGGGATAGTCCACAGAAACATCGTCGGCAAGCATGGGCTGCGCGTGCACATTTCGAGCACCAGGAAAAATCGAAGTGCCAGTGTGAATCATCACAGGCAAATTATTTGCTTGCGCCCGTTCGTAAACCGCGGCGAGCGGGCCAAATCCATCGCGATATGCATTTGGCGAAAAAACCTGGTGCGATGGATGAACTTTTAATCCGCGAATTCCGATGCGCGCCAGGCGATCCACTTCCGCGCCCGCATCGGGCACGTGAAGCGGATGCACGGAGCCGAACGCGATGAGCCGATCGGGCGCGGCGGAACAATATTTCGCGCACCAGTCATTCACTTCGGGACGAAAACCGATCACTTCCGGCGCGACATAATTGATCAAGCCCGCGCGCTCGACGCCAACGGAATCAAGGAATCCGAGAAACGCTTGCGGATCTTCGGAATAGCGTTCAATCTCCGCGAAATTCTTGCGGCCTTTTTTTACGAGCGCCAATGCTTCGGGCTTGAAAAGATGCAGCGGCTGAATATGGATGTGAATGTCGATGATCGGTTGCATGCCAGAAGCTAGAGGGTAGAGGGACGAATGAGAAGAATCAAGTGCGATGCGCCCCGAAAAATATGATGCGCGACAAAAAATTTTACGTGCAGAAACAAATCAGTAGTGCGCAATTTTTGGATCGATCTCAGTGGCCCACTGATCGATTCCGCCGGTGAGCGAACGCGCGCCTTCGATTCCCTGCTGGCGCAGCCACGCCGCGACGTTGAGGCTGCGCGCGCCGTGATGGCAATAGATGACAACTTCTTCCGCGCCTTCGAGAGTCTGTAAATTTGCGGGGATCGTATTCATCGGCACAAGTTTCGCGCCATCGATCGAGCAGATCTGATGCTCCCACGGCTCGCGGCAATCGACAACGAGCACTTGCTCGCCGGCATCGAGTTTTTGTTTCAGTTCAGCAGGGGAAATCTGAATGTCCGTCATTTCTATGAATCCTCTTTTTTTAGTAACCGAAATCGGCCGGTGCCGTGAATGCAGGTTCTAGAACTCGGAGCGTCGCGACGCGAGTTGCGCCGAGCTGCTCCACGTATGCGCGGCGATCAGGCACGCGCGTGACCCAGCGATCGAGCCAGGCGTCGAAGCCCTCTGCCGTCCGCGTCTGATCATGATACTCGCTGAAAAAAGAATGGTCGCGGCCGCAGTAGCCCTGAACCGGCGAAGGGTGCGCGCCCCACGGTTCGTGAACCACGGAAGAAACGATGAAGCCAGGAATCAAGGTGCGATTGGGATCAGAGGAGATAGTTTCCGGCTCTACAATTTCTTCCGCGACAACGATCACGCGGTTTGCGGCGCGAGCGCCATCGATCGCGACGCCGAGATTGCCCCACACATGAGAGTTTCCTTCACGATCGGCGCGCTGCACATGAATGATGGCGACGTCGGGTTTCAGCGCGCGAACGGCGACGAGCTTTTCGTCGCCGAGCGGCGAAATAAATTCGAGTAGATTCTCGTTGTCGCTCAAAAGATCTGTGCCAAGCGTCGAAAACGTGGGAAGAAACGGCACGCCCAGCGCGCCAGCATGCAGAGCCAGAGCGAAAGTAAAATTCGAGTAGTCCACCATTTGCACAGCGCGCGGCTGCGATTGTTCAACAGCGCGGCGAAAACAATGGCCGAGTCCAGCGCTGACGTTGCCAACCCATGCAGCGAGAATTCGCTCGATGCATCCAGCGCCCACAAGTTGGTCGAACAAGATATCTGAGATTGGTCCCGCGAGAGTGATGATCGCGAATTCCCTGGCGAATAATTTCGTGGCCCGCGGCGAACGGAATCATTTGCTCGAGCTGCGCGCCCATCAAAACACAGACCCGCGGCGAACATTTTGCGCAATCGCTTCGCGCATGCTGACGAGTTTGGATTGCGCCGCCATCTTACCGCCCGCGCCAGGTGGGAGCGCGCTTTTCCATAAACGCCTTAACGCCTTCGCGCGAGTCTTCGAGTTTCATGAGTTGATTCAGATAGACCTGTTCCATTTTTCCGAGCTCGGTTTCAAATCCCGCGTAAAATTCACGGCGAAGCGAGCGGCACGTGAGCTTCACAACTGATGGACTCAGTGAGCGCTGCTGACCGATAAATTCGCGCACAGCTTTGTCGAGCGAATCATCGGGTACGATTTGCGTGACGAGTCCGAGGCGATGCGCTTCCGCCGAAGAAATCGTGCGGCCAGTGAGAATTAAATCCATCGCAGCGCGCGGGCCGATCAACGCAGGCAGAGTAACCATCGCAACGGGAGGAAAGCAGCCAATTTTTATTTCGGGCTGGCCGAACTCGGCATTTTCCGTGGCGATTACGAAATCGCAGAAACTCGCGAGTTCCATCCCGCCGCCGAGACAATGGCCATGAACCGCCGCAACCGTGACACATTCCGCGCGCGCGAGTTGGCGAAAAACGTGATGGAAAGAAGCGAGCATGCTGCCAACGCGATCAGGCGCGTGATCGCCAACTTCCGCACCCGCTGAAAACGCTTTCACTCCGGCGCCGCGAAAAATCAAGAAATCACACTTCGAGCCCTGCGGATCAAGCAGTTGCGCGAGCGTGCGCGAAAGCGCTTTCATCATTTGCGTGTCGAGCACGTTGAGCGGCGGACGATCGAGAGTGATCCACGCGGTGCGGCCTTCGGTGCGAAGCTCGATTGTTTCAGTTGCGTTCGGTTCAGTGCTCATGGTCGTGTCCAGAATCCTTGTGGATCGATATCGCGAATGGCAGCAAGCTCTTGCGGATTGGGCGCGGGAGTTTCCGCAAGCGAAGGCGCGACTCGAAGATTCCAACCGGTATTGCTGAGAACATCGTCAACGCTGACGCCGGGATGCACGGAATGAAGAAATGCTTCGCCATCCGCACCGAAATGCAAAACGCCACGAGTGGTGATGATAGCGTGAGGTCCACTACGTAGTGGAAGTCCCTGCGCGGCGCGCCAGGAATTTCCGGAACCGTTGCCAGGCGAAGTGATGTGATGAACGCGATCGACAAGACGCCGGCGTTCGTGCGCGAGCAACACGACCGTACGCCGCGCGAGACATGCGATGTCGCACGCGCCTCCAGAACCGGGAAGCCGCACAGGCTGACCCGCGTGATCGCCCCAGGTGGTGTTGAGATTTCCAAAACGATCGACTTCGGCGGCTCCGAGAAAGCCGACATTGACGCGGCCCTGCTGGAGAAATCCCATCACGTCAAGCATCGTACCGGTAAGCGTCGCGCCGCGCAGATTTGGCGGATCGGCCATCGTGTAGAGCAGCTCGGATCAGGTGTTTCGCGAACCACACCATTTTCAAAAAGGCCGATCGCATTTGGGGCGTGGGTGCGTTTGGCGACCGCAAAGGCGATGAGCGGCAAACGCATGCCGACGAAAACAATTTCGAAGTCGTGGATCTCTCGCGCCGCCGCAGCCACCATTAGCTCCGCGGGTGTGCACACGGAATCAGCCAACGAATCGGAAGAGAGGGCATTCATCGATATTTTATTCCGAAAGCAGATGGTACTAAGTGTTGCGCCGGGAAGCTAGAGGCGTGAGCGACCCGGATTCAAGGTAGTTAGCGATGGCCGCGAGCGCGCTGGCGCTGGTTGGCAGCCCAAAAAGATTAAGGCGAAGCTCCCGATCAAGAACATCGGGGTGCAAAAGGCGCAGATGACGGTGAGTGAGACGAATCGCCGCAAATACTAGCGGCCGGAAAAATTTGGCGGACGCTTTTCGAAAAACGCCGCCAGACCCTCTGCGAAATCGGCCGAGCGAAAACATTCGTATTGCTGGAGGGCTTCAGCCTCAAGTGCGCGGCGAAGATCGGCGGAATGCTCGCCGAACAGTGTGCGCTTGATCGCGCGCATCGCGATCGGAGGTCCCATCGCAAGACGTCCCGCGAGAGCCACGGCTTCCGCGGCGAGAACATCGGGAGCGACAACGCGATTGACGAGGCCATAAGCGGCAGCATCTTTCGCAGAAATCATCTCGGCGCCATAAAACAATTCGGCAGCACGCGCGGGGCCAACGAGCCGCGGCAAAAGAAATGTTCCACCGAAATCCGGAAACAATCCGATTTTTACAAACGTCTGGCCGAATGTTGCGTGCTCGGACGCGATACGCGTGTCGCAAGCAAGCGTGATGTTCATGCCCGCTCCCGCTGCGGGGCCGTTAACCGCGGCGATGACAGGTTTCTGCATCTCCGCGATTGAGACGATCATCTCGGTTGCGGCGGCGAGCATTAGCGACGCCTCATCCATCGCGTTGCGCGTGCGGAGATCGCGCAGATAGCCGAGATCGCCGCCCGCGCAGAACCCGCGGCCGCTGCCGGTAATAACAACCGCGCGGATGCTGTCGTCTTTCGCAGCGTGCACTAGAGAATCGCGAAGTCCGGAAGTCAGCTCCAGATTTAGCGCGTTGAGACGATCAGGGCGATTGAGCGAGATGGTAAGCACGGCGCCGTGGCGCGATTCAAGCACCACTGGTTGAGCGGCGGGAGCGGCTTGTGCAGCATCCGTCATATTCTGAAATTAGCGCGCCTTGGTTTCGTCGAGGAGTTTTGCGAGCTGCCGGAAATAGCGCAGCTTCGTGCCACGGACAGTCGCTTGCGTGCCGCTGGTGGGCGGCAAAATAAAAACCATCGCGCCATAAATATTTTCCTGCTGCTTGCCAAAAACTCCGGAGCGCTGCGAAAATTTTTCGTACGCGGTTTTCCCGCTGAACGCGACGATGCGCGGAGTGTACTGCTCGATTTTTTGCGCGAGCATGATGCGGCCTTCGCCGAATTCCTCGCGCGTAAGTTCTTCTTCGGTGCGTGTGGGGCGCGGAACAAGATTCTGTCAGCCCGATGCCGAACTCGATGATGCGGCGGTCGTCGTTGTAACTGAGGTGCTCGGCAACAACGCCGGATTCGTAGAGCGATTCCCAAAAAACATTTCCGCGGCCGGCGTAGTAGTGGCCGACGCGAACGGATTGCTCGCTGGGGTTGGTGCCAACGATTACCAGCCTCATGCCCCTGCGGAGATAGTCTGGAAGTGTGCGCATTTAGCGAGATTGTACTCTACGAGAGGTTAACCCACACACTTTTCACCTGAGTATAGTGCGCTAATGCGTCAGCACCCAGTTCGCGGCCATAGCCGCTGGATTTATAGCCGCCAAAAGGCGCGGCGGGATCGTAGTTATTGTACGTGTTGATCCACACCGTTCCGGCTTGCAAGCGACGAGCGACGCGATGCGCCTTCGCGACGTCGCGGGTCCAGACTCCGGCTGCGAGGCCGTAAGGCGTGTCGTTGGCGATGCGAATCTGCGTCGTCGACTTCGTCGAAAGGAATTACGGCGAGCACCGGCCCGAAAATTTCTTCCTGAGCGATGGTCATTTCGTTGCCTACGTTATCGAAAACAGTGGGCTCAACGAAGCAGCCCTTACCGTTGCCGAACGGCGAGGATTCCTCCTGCGACAAGCTTCGCGCCTTCGCTCTGGCCTTTCTCAATATAGCCCAGAACGGTTTGCATTTGTTGCTCGCTGACAAGCGAACCGAAACGCGTTTTCGGGTCCATGGGATCGCCGGGCTGCATTTTCTTTACGCGGTCCAGAAGTTTTTCCATGAAGGCGTCTTTGATGCTGCGCTCGACAAAAGCCGCGAGCCTGCCGCGCAGACTTCACCTTTGCCGTAGAAAATGCCGATGGTCGCGCCGCGCACGGCAGCTTCCAGGTCGGCGTCGGCGAAAACAATGTTCGGCGATTTGCCGCCGAGTTCGAGCGTTACATGTTTCAGCGAATCAATCGGCGTTGCGCGCAATTTCCTGTCCGACCGATGGTGGACCCGGTGAACGCAAATTTATCCACGCCGGGATGAGTGACCAGCGCACGGCCAAGAATTTCGCCCCGAGCCGGTAAAAATGTTCAGCACGCCATCGGGCAGTCCCGCTTCCTGACAAATTTCGCCCAGCCGCAGCGCGGAAAGTGACGTTAGTTGCGCGGGCTTCAGAACGACCGTATTTCCCGCGGCCAAAGCTGGAGCGATTTTCCACGACGCGAGAAGCAACGGAAAATTCCACGGAGTGATTGCAGCGACGACTCCGATCGGTTCGCGCAGCGTGTAATTCAGAAAAGGCCCGCGCACGGGAACGGTATCGCCCATAATTTTTGTGGCCCACCGGCGAAATAGCGGAAGACCTCCGCCACCATGGGCATATCCACGTAGCGCGATTCAAAAATTGGCTTGCCGTTATCGAGAGTTTCCAGCGTGCCGATTTCTTCGACGTACTTGTCGACGAGATCGCCAATTTTCCAGAGGATTTTTCCGCGGTCGGCGGCGCCCATTTCCGCCCACGGTCCTGAAGTGAATGCGGCGCGCGCTGCCGCAACTGCGGCGGAACATCCGCGTCGCCGGCGTCGGCGAGCATGGTGAGCGTTTCGCCCGTCGCGGGATTTATGGTGGTGAAAGTTTTTCCCGATGCGGAGTCAACCCATTTGCCGCCGATAAAAAGTTTTCCGGGCTTGATATTTGGAAGCGTTGCAGACGCCATTCATCCCCCTGATTCGCTGCTTAAAATGCCTGCGCAATGCGATCTCTGTGTCTTAAAGATTCTAGCGCAGATATTTACAGCGCGCGCGAACGCACCGTGAATTCCGTTGAATCTTTGTGCTGCGCGAGTGAATCGAATTGGGCTGGAGAAGATTGTTGCCCCCAGCAAGTTTGCCCGCCGTTTTCAGCGGCTTTTCAGGGCCTGTGATTTTGCGGCCTGTGTTAACCTGTTTTGGCGATGCGAGAGCGCTTGAATCTCGCCGCCGAAGAAAAATTCCTTTGACGCCCGCGAAAACAAATTTACCCTCGACGATTGTGCGCGAAGACGAGCCGCAGCTCGTTGCCGCTGCCAAGCGCGGGGACCAGTCTGCGTTCGAAGAACTGGTGAATCGCTACGAGCGCAAAATTTTCCGCGTGACGAAGCACATCACGCAAAATGACGCCGACGCGGAAGACGCGATGCAGGATGCTTTTCTGAAAGCGTTCCGGCATTTGGGGGATTTCGAGGGCGGCTCGCGATTTTATACCTGGCTGGTGCGCATCGCGGTGAATGAATCGCTGATGAGGCTGCGGAAGCGGCGGCCAAATCATTTTTCATTGGACGAGCCGGTGAAAGGCGAGGAAGAAAATATTCCGCGCGATCTAAAGGACTGGGGCCCATCACCGAGAACAGCGATACGAGAAAAAAGAGATGGGTGGGATTCTTTCCAAAGTAATCGAGCAGCTCGAGCCGATTTATCGCGCCGTATTTGTGCTGCGCGATGTCGAGGATATTTCCACCGAGGATACGGCCGAGATGCTCGGAATCAGCATTTCCGCGGTAAAATCAAGACTGCTGCGGGCGCGCCTGAAATTGCGCGAAATGCTGCATCCTTATTTTCAAGGGAGTACCGCACATTGAACTGCCAGGGACTAATTGCCGAGCTGACGGAATATCTGGATGGCGATCTGGGCGCCGAGTTCGCGTCGAACTGGAGCACATCTCGAAATGCGCAACTGTAGAATCATTGTGAACACGACGCGCAAGACGATTGAGATTTATTGTAACGCCGAGCCTGCGCCGCTTCCTGAAGATGTACGCGAGCGATTGCATGACGCGCTGGTAAAGCGCCTGGAACACCACCGCCCTCCAAAAGTTTATTCCCGCGATTTACTTCTGCTCCCACAACGGAATTTGCATCCCGCGCCCTTTCGCAACGGCTAATTCATAAACTTTCATTCCGACGGCTACATCCCAAATTGCAATTCCACTGGATTTAAATAGCGTGACTTCAGTTTCATTTTCGCGGCCGGGAATTTTTCCAGCGATGATCTGCGAAAGCTCGACGACGGAATTCCAGCGCGCCGGTTCGTTGGCGAAGGCCTGGATCAGATCGCCTGCTTCCATTTTTGCCTGCTCGATGAAATCAACCGCGATGCGCGATGCCCGCGCGATTGCAGCGTCGTCCAATTCGCGCTTCTGCGGAAAATTTGCGCCAATGGCGTTGATGTGTGTTCCGGGGGCGATCCATGCGCCTTCGACGACGGCTTTATGCGCGGTGGTTGCGGTGACGATAATGTCGGCGTTGTGGACGGCGGCTTCGGCTGAGTCGACGGGCGTGACAGGAATTTCCAGCTTATCTTCCATTTCATTTGCGAATTGCGCGCGGCGATCCGCATTGCGGCTGAAAACACGGACGGCGGTGAGATTGCGCACGGCGGCGATGGCTTCCACTTGTCCTTGCGCTTGAAGACCGGAGCCGATCACGCCGAGAGTTTGCGAGTTTTCGCGGGACATGTGACGAGTGGCAGCTCCGCTGGCGGCGCCGGTGCGAATCATGCTGAGGTGCTCGGCTTCCACGAGCGCGAGAAGTTCGCCGGTGGCGGAACGATAGAGCGGCACCAGAAATCGCAGCGCGCCATGAACGCTGGTGTAAAGCTTCATGCCGACGATGCCCGCCGTCACGTCCGCGCCCGCCATGTAATGCAGGAAACCTTTGTCCGGCAATTCGAGGCGATGGCGCGGATGGACGATCGCTTGCCCGTTGGCTTGACGGCGCATCACTTCTTCGACGGCGGCGATGGCGTCATGCATGGTGAGAAGTTCGCGAACATCTTTTTCTGAGATTAACAGTGGCATTTGAAATCCTTCCTTGTTGTGGGGAGTGATGTGGACGCTGGTGAGCGCTACAGATTTATTTTGTAACAGAACACGCGAGAAGCGGCGCGATCGAGCAAGAATATTTCTCCGTTTGGCGCGACAGCCATTGTGGGGATTGTTGAGCTCGCTGCAGAATGATCTGGCAGCGGGCCGGCAAATTTTTCCTGGCCATCGAGCGTCCACACGTGAAGCACCGGCGCAGAGTTTTGTCCCGCAAGGAGCACGACATATTTTGCAAACCACGTGCCGATGAAATTAATTTCATCGTTGGCCGAGGATGCGCTTGGCGGTCGCGATTGCCGCATCGTTGCCAGTGCGCCATCGGTTGAAAACCGCGCGATGCGATGTTGCGGAGGCGTCGGCAGTGTAAATATTTCCGTCAGGTCCAGCCGCGACAGGCTTGAGATGCTGCTGAAGGCGTTCGCAGCTTTCGGATCGGCTAACGGAATCGCAGGCATCGCAGCGCCCATCGCGGTGAATCGCGCGAAGCGCACGGGGACTTGCTTGCGCCACGTAAATATGGCCATCGCCATCCACCGCGACACCTGTGGGTGGATTTCCTTGTAGCGCGCGAAACGCGGCGGCGATGCGCCGCAGAAAATCCCCATCCGGAAAATAAATTGAAAGCGAACCGCTGCGGCATTAGAAAAGATAAATCGCGCCGCCGGAATCAACGGTGAGTCCGCATGGATCGAGCAGCGGCATCGCCGGAGTGAAACTGATCAACGGATGGCCATCGTGCGTGAACTTATCGATGTAGGGTGTGGGCGAGCCCACTTCATGATGTATACGTCGCCAAGACTATCCGCGGCGATTGCAGCGGGCCGCGCAAGCTGGCCGGGCTTGGTACCTTTCGTGCCCCATGCGTCAACAAATTGCAGAGGCGGCAACGCGGGCCTCGCCGGTGCGGTGGCGGTAGTCTGCGACGACGAAACAGAACAGCCCGCGCAGAAAATCGCGCAAACAATTATGAAAAATGATTTCATCGATCGAGTCGGAAATTTCACGGCGAAAGAAATGCTATCACGTCGCGCAGCGAATCCGGTGCGCACATGAATTTTCCCGCGATGAAATTGGAAACTTAC
>CAWAVH010000014.1:0-9557 GCA_963785395.1 uncultured Acidobacteriota bacterium
GCTAATGCAGAATCCCGCGTTCAAGGCGCTTTCTGGCGATGGTTCCAATAACAATTTGCTGTCCGGAAAGTATGCGTTCTTGTTCAGCGGAAAAAATAATGGCGTTGCGGCCGTGGCTGCGGCTGGAAGTTTTTCGGCGGATGGCGCGGGAAATATCACCAGCGGCATTGCCGATCGTAACGGGCCGCAAGGTCCGCAAACGGCGCTAGGCTTCACCGGTACATATAACGTTGGCGCTGACCATCTGGGAATAATGATGCTGAATTTCGCGGATGGTTCGAGCGCGGCTTATGCGCTGGCGGCTTCAGCCGAGGGCGGCGCTCGATTTATTGAGTTTGACGATCTGAATGGCAGTGGCACTCGCGGGGCGGGGGAAATTGCGAAGCAGGATCCATCCGCGTTTGTTATTGCAAAGCTCGCGGGGAATTATGGTTTCGCGCTGAACGGAAATGACGCGAATTCGCAGCCGATGGCTATGGCCGGAACATTTGCTGCCGCGAATTCCGGCGGAATCAAGGGCGCCAGCCTGGGAGTTGCGCAGAGCACTCGCACAAAGTTAAGCGGCACTGCCGGAAGCCTGCCAATTTCTGGCGCGTATTCGATAGACGTGATGGGCAGGGGAATCGCGGCTCTGAATATTTCTGACGCGAATGCATTTGCCTCTGGCTCGCTCAACCTTAATTTCACGGTTGTGTCCGCGGACGAATGGTTCGTCGTGGAGACCGATGGCGATGGCAAGCCTGTCTTGTCTGGCATTGTGCGCACTGGAACGTCGTCCGGCGCGGCCGTCGCGATAGGGACTTCTTCTCTCTATCCGCTAGGCGAAGGGAATGCGATCGAGCTCGATCGGGAAGGTTCACCGGCGGCGCGCTTCACCGTGTCTAGCCCTGCGCAGAACTTCTCGGCGAATTCTTTCTCGAATATTCTCGCCGGCGCTACCGACCCTCTCGCAAACACCTTTGATACGGAAATAATTGCTTCCACGGATTTCGATGGAAACGGGAACGTAGCGCTCCGCGGAGCTTCGAGCACCGCCGCTGGATTACAGCTAGTTCCTTTGCAAAAGGGAACGTACTCGGTGAGCGGCTCCGAAATGTCGCTTGCCAATCTGCTAATCAATGGGGTGGCGTTGAGCGGTAACATCCATACGCCAAGCCAAATCGAAATTTTGCGCCAATCGAATCTCGGATCCTACATCGTCATTACAAAATAGCATTTGAACTGGGGTAGAAAACCTTCGCATCTCGCGGAGCGTCCCGTCTCGTAAGGAAGGCTTCAAATTTCGTTCGGCAATCTCGCGAAATGGTGTAGCTTAGCGCCCGTCTGGTTTTGTTCATGCGTGTTCGCAGGCAGGTATGAAACTCACTTTTCTCGATGCGATCGCGATCTTCGGATATCTCGCGGCTACGCTCCTGCTCGGTTTGTATTTCCGCCGAAAATCCGGGAAAAGCACCGAAGATTATTTCGTCTCCGGCCGCCAGGTTTCGTGGTGGCTTGCCGGAACTTCCATGGTCGCGACAACATTTGCCGCGGATACTCCTCTTGCGGTAACGGGACTCGTCTTCGCGCAGGGAATTTCCGGCAACTGGTTATGGTGGCGTTTCTCCGTCGGGAATGATGACGGTGTTTTTATTCGCGCGATTGTGGCGGCGCTCGGGATTACTCACAGACGTGCAATTTGCCGAAATGCGTTACGCTGGAAAACCTGCCGCATTTCTGCGTGGATTCCGTGCCGTATATCTTGGTCTGCTAATGAATTGCCTGATCCTCGGCTGGGTGACGAAGGCGATGACCAGCATCGTCAGCGTCACGCTTGGCCTGAGCGATGCGAAAAGCCTCGCCCTTTGCATTTTTTTCCTGATGCCATTTACGGGCCTATACGTCGCCCTCGGCGGCTTGTGGGGCGTTCTGTGGACCGACCTTTTTCAATTCATTTTGAAAATGTCGATCGTGATCGCCGTCGCATGGTATGGAGTGCACGCGGTCGGCGGAATGAGCTCGTTGCTGGCGAAGCTGGCCGCGATGCGCACAGCGGCGGGTCCGAATGCATCTGACATCACCGCTGTCCTTCCGGATTTTTCACACGGATTTTTTGGCAACGGAATGGGGACGCTTCCGGTGCTTACGTTTCGTGGTGCTCTTGGGCGTTCAATGGTGGGCCTTTTGGTATCCTGGTGCGGAGCCGGGCGGCGGCGGTTATGTGGCGCAAAGAATTTTTAGCGCGCGCGACGAGAAAAATGGATTGCTCTCCGTCCTCTGGTTCAACGTCGCTCACTATGCGTTGCGTCCGTGGCCGTGGATTCTCACCGCGCTTGTCGCAGTGGCGCTCTATCCGAATCTCGCACATCCCGAGACCGGTTATATGCTTGTCGCCACTCAATTCATGCCCGCCGCGCTGCGCGGCGTATTGATCGCCGGATTCATGGCCGCATTCATGTCTACCCTGGCTACGCAGTTGAATTGGGGCAGCTCGTACCTGGTGGAAGATTTGTACCGGCGTTTCATAAAACCAGGAGAAAGCGAAAAACATTACGTGGTAATGTCGCGATTTGTGACGTTGTTCCTCGTGCTCGCCGCGGCTTTTGTTTCCTGGGAACTGGTTTCCATTCGCGAAGGCTGGAAAGCGGTGCTCGAAGCGGGCGCCGGTACAGGTGGCGTGTATCTGCTGCGCTGGTATTGGTGGCGAATCAATGCCTGGAGCGAGATCTCCGCGATGGTTGTCGCGCTCAGTTGCACAGTCTACGTAAATAAGTTCGCGCCATTCACCGGACCCGAATTTATCGTGTTCGCAAAGACCACGCTTTTTACCACCGCGGTCACGACGATCGCTTGGATTATCGTTACTTTCGCGACCAAGCCCGAACCGGATGATGTTCTCGTAAAATTTTATCGTCATGTTCGCCCGCATGCCGCTGGCTGGAATCGCATCGCAGAAATCGCGCCAGACGTTCCGCGGACTCGAGATCTCGGCGCAAATCTTTTGTCGTGGGTGCTCGGATGCGCGATGGTCTACGCGTTTCTATTCGGCATCGGCGAATTGTGCTTCGGACGGTATGGCCAAGCCGCGCTGACGCTGGGCGCGGGAATTCTTTGTGCCGCGCTTCTCTACGGAAGGATTTCCAGAATGACCGGCATCAACGATCCATCTACGCAACAGGCTGCGCCGGAGACACGCTAGAGTGGCGGCGACAAAAAGCCAGCAAGCTCACGCGGTAGCCGCGAGTTTTCTCGGTTGGACGCTCGACGCTTTCGATTTCTTCGTCATCACTTTTCTTTACGACACCCTTGCCGTTCAATTCCACGTTTCCAAAGAAGCGATCATCGAGACGGTTTTCTGGACGCTCCTCATGCGTCCCATAGGCGCGTTGATTTTTGGCTTACTCGCGGATCGCTACGGCCGGCGCAGACCGCTCATGGCCAGCGTAATTTTTTTCTCGGCGATGGAATTGCTCTGCGGTTTCGCTCCCAGCTATCGCACGTTTCTTCTGTTGCGCACTCTTTTCGGAATTGGCATGGGAGGCGAGTGGGGAATCGGCACATCCCTCGCGATGGAAACCGTTTCCAGTAAGTGGCGAGGCATCCTGAGCGGCATCGTGCAAAACGGTTACGCCATGGGATACATTCTCGCCGCTCTCGCTTACCGTTTTGCTTTTCCTGTGTGGGGATGGCGGCCGATGTTTTGGCTTGGCGGTTTGCCCGCGCTGCTCGCGCTCTACGTGCGAATGAAAGTTCCGGAATCCGAAGCGTGGAAGCAACATCGTGCGCCTTCGATGACCGCAGTGTTTGACGCCGTAGCAAAACAATGGAAGCTCTGCCTGTACTTGCTGCTCTTAATGTCGTTCATGATGTTTCTCTCTCACGGCACACAGGATCTGTATCCAGACTTTTTGAAAACGGCGCACGCTGCCAGCACGATTCTTACTTCGAATATCGTAATTCTCGGGAACATCGGCGCAATCGTTGGCGGAATAATTTTTGGCAGCTTTTCGCAACGCATCGGCCGGCGAAAAAGTTTGGTCACAGCGCTCGCGTTATCTCTGGCTGTGATTCCGCTGTGGGCTTTCGGCGGTACGATCGGCAGGCTAGCCATCGGCGCATTTCTAATGCAAGCAGGGGTGCAAGGCGCATGGGGAATTATTCCAGTTCACCTCAGCGAGCTCTCCGCGGACTCGACACGCGGTCTCATCCCAGGTTTGGCATATCAGCTCGGCATCGTGATTGCTGCCCGCACAGCAGTGTTTGAACACAAGCTACAAAACCGCGTCGGTTATTCATGGGCCCTCGCCGGTTTCGAAATCGTCACAATTCTTGTAGTCGCAATCACCGTCCTCGCCGGTCCCGAAAACACCGGTCGGGATTTCCACCCCGCAGCCCCTGCCGAAGTCGCCCCCACCAGATAAATGCACATCCATCCGAATTGGGAGCCAGATCTTCGGACGCACCCACAGATAA
This sequence comes from uncultured Acidobacteriota bacterium, assembly GCA_963785395.1. Taxonomy (GTDB): domain Bacteria; phylum Acidobacteriota; class Terriglobia; order Acidiferrales; family UBA7541; genus DASTCZ01. The sequence goes on from CAWAVH010000014.1 coordinate 4,453, forward strand.
CCTCAAAACAGGGTTAACTCCTTTATTTTCAGCAATTCTTTAGTAATAGTACTAGGTAACCCCTGTAGTTTCAGCAATATCCAAAAACAATGGGTAGGGCGAGGGGCTCCGAATTTCAAGTGCTTACCACTATCTATCTAATTGATTATACAGACTTTAGTAAGCAGAAGTTTAGTTATGCGAGCGCGAAAGGGATGCTTATCAACCACCAAAATCGACCCTTTGTTACCTCAAAAATGGCACTCTGCCGGACGCCTCAGAGCCGATTCGCTCGCGCCTCAACCCTACGCGCTCGCACTCCACGCTTCGTATCTAACTATCGTGCTCTCCGCGCGTCAAATTCCTCAACGCTGCAAACATCGCCCAATTTTCGCCACCACGGTCAGGGCGAAATATTCATTACCTTTGCAGACAAAACGCCGTATACTTGCCGACATCGTTGACTGTTGGTGGGTTTCGAAAATAAAAAGCAGCCGCTACTGGGCGCTGAGTCGGAGGGATTTATGCGGGCCATTTCTTTCAAGGTCATCATCACATCTGGGTTTCTCTGCTTAGCTTTCTGCGTTCCGCCGGCAATTGCTCAGGGTCTGGGATCTAGTTCTGCTGTAGGAGCTCCGGCAGCGCCACAGAACATGGACATGATCGAAGCGATGACGCAGGGCACTTCGCTCGTCTCAATCCATGTGATGGATCAAACCGGCAAGGTGATCACCGCCGAAGCGAAGGTGCAGCTCCAGCGCGCGCAAGCGATCATCGACAATATCCGCGGATTGACGCAAACAAGTTTCGAAGGTTCTGCGCGCAGCGGTCTTGCGCGAATCGAAGGAATACCCAGCGGCGAATATGTATTGCAAGTCTCGGCGCCTGGTTACAAAAGCAATACTCAGAAATTAACGGTGATGGGCGCATATGCCAAGACGGAAGCGTTCGTAAAACTATCTCCATTCGATGGATCGGGCGATTCCGACGTGGAGTTGGATCAGCCGAACGCACCAATATTGACGACGCCGATGCGCAAGGAACTCGACGCGGTGGTCACGGCAATTTCGACAGGTAAGATGCAACAAGCCCCGCCGCATCTAAAAATCCTTCTCAAGCACGCTCCCGAAAATCCTGATGCGCATTTCATCGCGGGTTATTACGACGAGCGAACGAAAGACACCGCTGGCGCAAAGTCGGAATACGAGCAGGCAGTGAAGCTCTTTCCCGCACACTTTTCGGCCCAGCTTTCCTTGGGAACTCTGCTGTTCAATCAGGGTGACGTCGCTGGCGCGATTCCGCACTTGGAAAGTGCGCTTTCCGTGGGACCTAACTCTTGGCGCGGACACTGGCTTCTCGCAGAAGCCCATCTACATGCGGATCGCAACGCGGAGCAGGCAAAATTCCACGCGCAGCGCGCGATTGAAGTGGGGAAGGAAAAGGCGGTGCGCGCAGAGATTACGCTCGCGATGGCGGAAGCGATCGGCGGCGACATTGATGGCGGACAGAAGCGACTGCAAGCTTTTCTGAAGGACCATCCCACAGACCCGAGCGTCCCGCGCGCGAAGGAAGGTCTCGGCATACTTGCGGAGGCAAGTAAGCATTCCGATTCGAACGAAATTTCGCTGCCATCGGGAAAAGTGGACGACGGCATGGGTGATTTGGAAGATGTTCCACCCGAAGCGATTACCAGTTTGCCAAAGGGAATAGATGATTTTAAGCCAGTCGTGACAGAAGGTGTGGCATGTGAGATGCCGCAGGTTCTGATGGGTGCTGAGCTGCGTTCGCGCGAGTTTGTAAATGCGCTCGAGCGTTTTACCGCGAAGGAAAATGTAGTGCAGGATGAACTCGATCGTTCGGGAACGCCTAAGCATTCAGCGCACCGCTCGTTCAATTATGTGGCCGCGCTGGAACGGCCGCGTCCGAACACGATCATTATGGACGAGTTGCGCGACGGAAGTTTTGGGTTGGAAGATATTCCCGGTTCGCTTGCAATGGAAGGCATCCCCGCAGTCGGCGTGGTGTTTAACGAAGCCTATGCAAATGATTTCAATTTCACTTGCGAAGGGCTTGGCGAATGGAAGGGCCAAACGGCGTGGCAGGTGCGATTCGAACAAAAAGCTGATCGACCTTCACGCATCCACGGTTGGATGATCAACAATAAAATCTATCCGGCATCTATGAAGGGGCGGGCGTGGCTGTCTGCCGATTCCTATCAGCTCCTGCACGTGGAAACTGATCTGGCGGAGCCGATCAAACCGATCAAGCTCGAATACCAGCACATGTCGATTGACTACTTGCCCGTGGCGTTTCCAAATAAGAAAAGCAGTTTGTGGCTGCCCGCGAGCGCACAGATTTTTTATAAGTACCGCGGACACTACGGGCGGCAGGAACACGACTTTAGTGATTTCACATTGTTCAGCGTGAACACGAAGGATGATCCGTCGAAGCCGAAGAAGAAGTAGTTGCGCGTAAAACTCGGCTGGCCGCAGCGCGCGGATTTTTAGCGGATGAAAAGTCCGGCGACGCCGATTGCAATTCCTGAGGCGCCCGAGGCTAAACCCAAATACCAATAAAGTTTTTTCTGCGTGAGCATTGTGATCGAGCAGATCACCAGACCTGCGTCGAGCAAAACTTCTGCGATGTCGTACCAGTTGGATTTCCGCTCGAGGACTTTGACTTCATTCTCCGTCGCAGTTGCTTGCGTCGAAATATCTTTCATCTCGTTATGATAGCGGTCGATCTCCTTTGAGTATTTCTGCTTAATTTCATCAGCATGACCTGGAGATTGCAGCGCGAAAACGCTCAGTTGATCTAGAAATACTTCGTAGCTTCTCTCACGAATTACTTTGGCTTGGTACTGCGCCCATTGATCCGTCTCTCTGGTTTGGGCAAGCATTTCATCTGCGTGCACGCGGCCGCCCATCATCGAGACGACCGCGACAAAAACCGCGAGCACCGCCATGCTTACTGTGACGGGAGCGAAGCGCGCGTCGGACGCGCCTTGCTCCGCATGTTCGTGCAATTCTTCGAGGTCGGGGGCCATCTCGGGTGTCCTCTCTCAATTCTGCCGCGCTTCAGTTCCTTACCTTCGGCTGAGCATACATCAACAAATGGAGCCGAGAATCGTACCGCGTCGTCTGGCGCGATTACTATTGCTGTGACTTCGGCGCAGGCGCGTATTCTATTTGGTCCAGCTTCTTGTGCAAAGTGAACAGATCAAAATTGAATTGAGCTTTCACCATTAGCTGATCCTGTCGAAGGAACGATCCTCGCAGTGTGCCCGAAGATTTGTTTTCGTATAGAAGCAAATCGAGCTCAGGTCCAATCGAAAGGCTTGGGAAAATCGTGAATTTCAATTGGTGCTGCGAGATATCGATAAATCGTGTGTCAGTTGTGTTTTCCGAACCGAAATTGAACGCGTACCAGTTGCCCGTGTCTGTAAACACGTAACTGATTCTGGGATGAACAGGAACGTTGAGGAAAATCTTCCAGTAGAGACCGGCGTGTTCTTTTCCGTCCTGCAAAAATGCTACTTTCGAGAGCGAAGTGATCGTCGGCGGGTTTGTGAGTTTCGGATTGCTATCGGTGGTCACGCAGGTGGAATAACTCAGAACCGACTCCGCAAGGCAACTTGCGGTGACAACTCCGTTGGAAAGGAATTGGAATCCGTTAATCGCATCCCATTGATGGCCTGCTTCCGGGCCGAATTCGATCGAACTTACGCGCCGCTGCCACCGGAAGCCCCCTCTGTACAAAATCGTGTAGCTGCGAGGCTGGCTGAATTGAAGGAAGCTGGGCGCGGCGGATTTGAGTGTGAACGAAGTAAAAGTTTCTTGAAGAGGAGTTTCAAAGTGCGCCGTGAAAACGAGATCGAGATGTTGCGGGCCGCGCTCCGCCCAAACACGCGCAAAACCTAGATCAAACATTGCGAGGTTCGCTACTTGGTTGGTCTGGCGCGATGCGTTGGATTGACCTTTGTACTGAACATTGTAGGTGTACGAAGGGCTCGCGAAAATCTGGTAATGCTTCCAGTTGCGCGTCCACTGCGCGAGGAAATCGCTGGACCAATTGGTGAAGCGATGCGAATTCACACCTGGAGTTGTAATCCCTCCGAAATCTGAATCGACCTGCGCATCGGTCCCGTTGTGTCCGAGAGTGGTGACTCCAAAACTTGCTTTCGCAATTCTAAAATCCCAGATCGGCCGATATTCCACCGCCTCGTCTATTTCGCGCTGAATTGTGGCGGCGGATTGGTTGTCGTGGCGTAAGTCTCCTGGGACCACACGAGGATGATGAAAAATAGTCCACGCCCAAAACTGTTCCGCGGGAGTGTTGGCGCGTCCTGTGTTGGATGGAACGGCGGCGATTTCGTCCAGATAGCGATCTCGATCGATAGGGCCGATACAGTGCGCGGACCATTCATCGCCGGCCAATGATTGACAGATGATTCCGCTGATTGTCACGAGTTCTTTCTCGAAATCCGTGGGAACTGAAGGCGGCCTCATCTGAGCCGCGGCGAGATCGGGATAGCCGGTGTCACCGCCTCCGATGAAATCGCTTGTCGCGATTGAATATAGTTTATTTGGATCGAGGCGATTCCCATCGATCAAGTATTCGTTGTGGCTTGCGTCCAATGTAATTCCGACAGAAATCAATTCGCGATTTTTGTTTTGGCCAATGCTGAGGTTTGATTTGTCATTCGCTTCAAATTCCTTCGATTGCTTCAATGCTTGCAGCAGCGCGCTGCCGGGAACGTTGAGCAATTTCAGGAAATCGCCCTTCCAGACGATGCGATCGAGGAGCTGTTGGAGCAAGTTGTCTGGCTGCTGAAGCGTCAAGGCATTGATGTCGCCAGCATCGGCGGGGAGATCGGCGAAAAAGTCGCGCTGCTGCAAGAGCGCTACGTCTGATCCGGTTTCCCGGCGCATCTCGCAGAGCGTCAGAATTTGGATTTGTTCTGATTGGCTTTTGGCTTGAAAACCTTGCGGCAAACAATCTTTCTTGAGCGCGGCTTCCACCGCTTTCCAAAACACCGGAGCGGTATTCTTGGCGGGCGGCGCGTCGGATGGTTTTCCGAGCTCCATGTGCTCCGAGACCACGGTCCATTTAGGAGTCTCTGCGGG